>NZ_BOOO01000043.1 GCF_016863275.1 Planotetraspora mira | reverse complement strand
GACCCGACGAAGATCGTGGAAATCGTCGAGATCGGCAAACAACTGCTGATCACTCGCGGCGCGCTGACGACGTTCTCGATCGCCAACGACATCGCCAAGTACTTCGCCATCCTCCCCGCGATGTTCGGGCCCATCTATCCGGGCCTGTCCCGGCTCAACGTCATGGGCCTGCACTCGCCGCTCTCCGCCATCCTCTCCGCCGTCATCTTCAACGCCGTCGTCATCGTCGCGTTGATCCCGCTCGCCCTGCGCGGCGTGCGCTTCCGGCCCTCCAGCGCATCCAAGCTGCTCGCCCGCAACCTGTGGGTGTACGGCCTCGGCGGCGTGATCGTGCCCTTCGTGGCCATCAAGCTGATCGACCTCGTCGTCCAGTTCATCCCAGGAATATGATCATGAACCGTCTTCCACGGTGGCTCGCCCACCACGTGGCCGCCCTGCGGGTCGTCGTGGTGCTCACCCTCGCCCTCGGCCTGCTCTATCCACTCGCGATGACCGGCATCGCTCAAGCGGTCTTCGGCCGCGGAGCCGGCGGCTCCCTTGTGGAGAAGGACGGGAAGATCGCCGGCAGCGAACTCGTCGGTCAGTCCTTCACGGGCACGGACGGCGAACCGATCAAGCGATACTTCCAGAGCCGTCCCTCGGCCGCCGGCGACGGCTACGACCCGGGCGCGACCGGGGCGGGCAACCAGGGCTCGGAGAGCGTCGTCGACGTGCTTCCCGACCCGGCCGACCCCGAGTCGGGCAAGCTCAGCCTGCTCACCCAGGTCTGCGCGCGGAGCAAGGCCGTCGGTGAGTTGGAACAGGTCAGCGGTGCCCGGCCGTACTGCACCTCCGATGGCGTGGGCGCCGTACTTGGCGTGTTCCGCGAGCAGGGCCTGAGCGGTCGGGCGACCCGCGTGGTCAGCCTGAACCAGGCCTGCCCGGCCACTCCCTTCCTCGCCGCCTACGAAGGCGTCGCCGTGGAGTGCGCCAAGCCGGGCGACGACTACAGCAAGGCGCTCGTGGTCCCCGTCCGCGGCGACGCGCCCGCCCACCCCGCGGTGCCCGCCGACGCGGTAACCGCGAGCGGCAGCGGCCTCGACCCGCACATCTCCCCCGCGTACGCCGATCTCCAGGCCCCCCGCGTCGCCAGGGAGCGCGGCCTCAGCCTGGACAGGGTCGAGGACGTCATCAAGCAGAACACCACCGGCCGTGCGCTCGGCTTCCTCGGGGAGCCCGGCGTGAACGTGCTGACGCTCAACCTCGCGCTGGACCGGGAGTCCTGATCATGTACGGCTGGCTGCAAGCGTTGTTCGTCCTCACCCTCCTGGTGGTCCTCCACGTCCCCGTGGGCGACTACATGGCCCGCACCCTGGACGGCGGCCGCCACCTCGCCATCGAGCGCCGCCTCTATCGGATCTGCGGCATCGATCCCGACCGTGAGCAGGACTGGCGCCACTATCTGCTGGCGCTGATGGCCTTCTCCGTGCTCGGCATCGCGGCCCTGTTCGCGCTGCTGACTCTCCAGGGTTCCCTTCCGTGGTCGCTCGGCCACCCCGGCATGTCATGGGAGCTGGCGCTGCACACCGCGGTCAGCTTCACGACCAACACGAGCTGGCAGAACTACGCCGGCGAGGCCACGACGGGCCACCTGGCCGTCATGGCCGGGCTCGGTGTGCAGGGCTTCGCCTCCGCGGCCGTCGGCATGTGCGTCGGCCTCGCACTCATCCGCGGCCTGGTCAGGCGGGGCGGCACGGAGATCGGCAACTTCTGGGTCGATCTGGTCCGCAGCGTCTTCCGTGTCCTGCTGCCGCTGGCGGTCCTCTTCGGAATCGTGCTGATCTGCATGGGCGTCCAGCAGAATCTGGACGGCGCGCAGGCCGTGAACACGGTGGCGGGCGGCACGCAGACCCTGATCGGCGGCCCCGTCGGCTCCTGGGAGCCGGTCAAGCTCATGACCGGAGACGGCGGCGGCTTCTTCAACGCCAGCAGCGCCCACCCGTTCGAGAACCCCTCGTCGCTGAGCGACTCCCTCGAGATCCTGATCATGCTGATCGTCCCGACGGCCTTCATCAGGACCTTCGGCCGGATGGCCGGCAACCTCAGGCTGGGCTGGACCATGTTGACCGTGGTCGGCATCCTGTTCGGCCTGCTGCTCATCGCCGGCAACCTCGCCCAGGCCGCCCACACGGGCACGGTCGCACAGGCGGTGGGCGCCCAGACGGAAGGTACCGAGACCCGCTTCGGCATCCCCGCGAGCACGCTCTTCGGCGTCTCCGCGACGGCGTCCGCCGACGGCGCGCTCAACGCCTCCTACGACAGCTTCTCCAGTCTCGGCGGCGGAGTCCTGCTCGCGGCCATGATGCTGGGCGAGATCGCTCCCGGCGGCACGGGCAGTGGCCTGTACGGCCTGATCATGGTCGTGCTGGTGGCCATCTTCCTGGGCGGTCTCATGGTGGGCCGTACGCCGGAGTTCTTGGGCAAGCGCATCGGCTTCACCGAGATGCGCTTCGTGGTGCTCTACTCTCTGGTCTCGCCCACCCTCATCCTCGCCTTCACCGGCCTGGCTGTAGGTCTCCCGGCAGGAGTGTCCTCGATGGGCAACGTGGGGGCCCACGGTCTCACCGAGGTGTTGTACGCCTACACCAGCAACGTCAACAGCAACGGCAGCGCCATGGCCGGGCTGAACGGCAACACGATGTTCTACAACCTCACGATGACCGCGGCCATGTTCATCGGGCGATACCTGCCGATTGCCTTCGTCCTGGCCCTGGCCGGCAGCCTCGTGCGACAGCAACCCCAGGCGGTGACCGCCGGCACGCTGCGCACCCAAGGCGTCAGCTTCGTGGCCCTGGCCACGGGCGTGGCGCTGATCGTCGCGCTGCTCAACTTCCTGCCCGCGCTCTCCCTCGGCCCCCTCGCCGACGGCCTGCTCGGTTAGCCCGGTCCGTGCGCCGGACCCCGTCCGGCGCACGGTTTGGCGATCTTGGCCAGTTGCTCGACCAGCCGGCCACGTGTGATCAGTACAGCCGGGGTGTGGGTGGGCCGTATCGCAGCCAGACGCACCGCGTACGCCGAGCATCTCGTGGGATTCAACGCCTGGGAATTCTGGTGGGATTGAGCCTTCTGGGAAGATCGGAACGTGCCCAGTCGCGTGGAACGCTACCTCGCCCACCTGGACCACCTGTCCGGTGGCGTGGAGCCCCTCTTCCAGCCCATCGAGTCCACCAAGCCGGGACTCAAGCGCATCGCCGTGATGATCTACAAGGACCTTCCTGAGCCCGGCTACATCACCGGATTCACCTATGGGCTGTCGCTCGGCGATCACCCCGACTGGCGCCTTGGCCGCCCGGAACTCTGCATCAGCGTCCGCTCCGACAAAATCGACTGGCCCCTGGCCGTGGGATGGCTGGCAGAGAGCCTGCGCGGGCAGTGCCCGTTCAGCTACGGCGACACGCTCCGTCTCGGCGGGCCCGTAAGCGAGGAGACGGCGATGACCGGATTTGTGATCTTCGCCCCTGCGGTCCTCGACCGAGAAGACTTCCTCGGCATCGACGTCAGCCCAAACAAGCACGAGGGCCACGATCTCATCAACATCGCGGGCTGCTATCCGATCCACCAGGTGGAATCGCAGTTCATCCGAGAAAACGGCCTCGAAGCGTTCTGGACGTCGGACTGGGACATGTACGACGTGACCCGGCCGCCGGCCGTTTGACCGCGGTCACGATCTCAGGGGTCGATCCTCACCGGTATGTGCGGCCCCACGCAGCGGCTGAACAGGGGGCTATTCGGTTTTCGTCTCGGTGCTGAGCGACGGCGGCGTGGGTCGACTGCGGCTTCCGCCCGGTTGGTCGTCATCTGGGCCCTAAGGGGCAGTCGGCCCTGCTCGGGGGGTTCATGGGAGACTGCACTGCTGTGACGCCCGTGCTTGACCTCGCCGGAATCTTCGTGTTCGCCCTGTCTGGAGCGCTGCAGGGAGTGCACAAGAAACTCGACGTGATCGGCATGGCGGTGCTCGCGTTCTTCACCTCCGTCGGCGGCGGCGTCATACGTGACCTGTTCATCGGCGTGCAGCCCGCCGCCTTCCGGGATGCGGGATATCTCCTCGTGCCGGTCGCAGCCACCGTGATCGCCTTCTTCTGGCATCCGCAGGTCGAGCGGGCGATGCCCGGGGTGCTGGTCTTCGACGCGGCGGGCCTCGGCCTGTTCTGCGCGGTCGGGACCACCAAGGCCATGTACTTCGGCCTCGCGCCGGTGCACGCCGTGTTCCTCGGGGTCTGCACGGCGGTCGGCGGCGGCGTCATCCGCGACATCCTGTCCGGCGAGATGCCGACCCTGCTCTACGACCGCCAGCTTTACGCCGTGCCGGCGATGCTCGGCTCGACGGCTATGGCCGTGCTGTACACGCTGGGCGTGCGGGGGTTCGTCGCCACCCTGTCCTCGGCCGTGCTCGCCTTCGCGTTCCGCATTCTCGCGATGCGGTACGGCTGGCGCGCCCCGCTGGCCAGGGGCATGAACTGAGGCCCTGGGCTACGACGACAAAGAGCTCTTTCGTCCTGCTTCTGACGGCTTGATCACGGTCTGATCCGCCGCCGCGGCGGGTACCAAAGAGGCAACCAGGCAACGGCTGTGCGCGGCCGGCCTCTGCGGGGTCGCGACGGTTACCGGTTGGTCAGTAGATCCCGGTCTTGTCCCAGAAGCCACAGTCATGGACGTCATCAAAGCTTTTCGATGTCATCCTGGGCTCAGGAAGCGTCAGAGACATGTAGTCGTCCTGTTCTGGCGTGTACCGCGGCCATTCTGCTTCCCGTTCGGCGGCGAGTCCCGCCGTGGACCAGTAGTTCACCATTTTCGCGGAGAGCTTGGCCTGGAGCCGATTCAGTTCGACGGGTTCACCGGCTCCGCCGTGGAATCCAGGGAAGAGGTACGCGAGCTCGAACGTGTGAGCCGCCCCCATTGCGAACGTTGTGGGTTCCAGATAAGACGGTGCCGTTCGGTCGGCGAATTCATAGGCGTAGGTAGGGGTTTTATCGAATACCCAACGGTTGATCGCCCGTCCGGGACAGGCGAAGGCCATGTCGGTCAGTGCCGCACTGAATGCCTCGCTGGGATTGCTGTACTCATCGAGCGGATACTCCTTGAGGGCCTGTTGAGTCAGGGCCGGGCTTCCGATCAACGTCTCCAGTCTGCGGGGATAATCCTCGGCGGTCAGTGGCGCACCGCTCACGTTCTCGGGGAACGCCGCGAAGAAGGACCCTTCGTCGCGGGTATTTCCATCGATCAAGGTGACCCGGTTGAACTTCCCGGATTTCAGGGATTCGCTCGGCTGCATGGGAATGATGTTCCCGTCGATGATGACCTGCTTGTGCAAGTAGGGAGTCTGCAGCGCGAGGACCTTGTCGAGAGGAAGGTTGCGCAGGCACTCCGCGCCGCCGTTCTCACAACCGGCCGCCTTCGCGAAATCAGTTCCCTTCCGCTCCGCGAAGTCGAGTGGCCTCGGTGCCGCGAAGGCCGGGAACTTCGTCGCGATCACGGCGCCGCTCATGGCGATCGCGTGCTGGAACTTACCCGCCGACTGCGGCGACACGACGTGAGCGAGCACGTTGGCGCCGCCGGACGACTCGCCGGCGACCGTGACGTCGCCAGGATCGCCCCCGAAGGCTGAGATGTTGCGCTGCACCCAGTCCAGGGCCAACTGCTGATCCATCAGCCCGTAATTGGCGAACGGGTGCCCCTCGCCATCGAGTGACGGATGGGCGAAGTAACCGAGCAGACCCAGGCGATAGTTGATGGTCACTACGACGGTCTCACCGTCCATGGCGAGCTTGCGTGCGTCGTAGTCGCGGTTCGCCCCCACCCACATGGATCCGCCGTGAATCCACACGAGCACGGGCAGCTTCTTCTTGCTTTGTGACGCCTTCTTGCTCACGAAGACATTGAGGTTGAGGCAGTCTTCGGCTCCGCCCGGCCGTCCGAAGACACCGAGATCCGCGTTCTGCGGGCAATAGTTGCCGTACTTCGTCGCATCCAACGTCGTCGTCCATGGCCGGGGCCGCTGGGGCGGTTTCCAGCGGAGGTTCCCGACGGGTGGCGCCGCATAGGGGATGCCGAGGTAGGCACGCATGTTGTCTTGGTCAGTTCCCCGCAGCGGCCCGCTGTCGATTCGCAGCTCTGCCGGTGGCGCCGAACGCTCGGCGGCACAGGCTGTTCCAGTCGTGAGGCACAAACCAATGCCGACTGTCGCTGCCAAAGTCCTCGCGAGTCTTCTCATTCCGGTCAGATCCAATCCGTCTTTCGTTTCCGGCATCACCGGCATAGACGAGAGTCACCCGGTGCCGGCGGCAACTGCGCCAGGGCCCAGCGCGCGCGAGCCGAGTCGCAATCGGTAGCCGCCGGCCCGGGCCTGTGAAGGTCCGCCACGCTCGTCGAGCACGATGACCCCGTGGCCGGTGCGATCAGGCCCTGCGTTGCGCCGAGGGAGCAGCAGAATTACAGGTACCTGTAACTGTAAGATGCAGTTACCTGCTTCTGCAAGAGGAGAGGAGTGCCGTGCCGGACTCAGCGTTCGACCGACGACCAGCGCCCAGCGAGGGTGACATCGACGACATACTCGTCTGGACCGTGATCCGCGTGGGCCGGCGGGTGGAACGGATGGTCACGGACCGCCTGGCCGTCCATGGACTGACCCCGGTGCAGTTCGGGATGCTGGCCTATCTGGGTGCCCGGCCCGGCATGAACCAGTCCGAACTAGCTCGGGCGCTCCAGATCCGCCCGCAGAGCGCGCGCGACGCGGTCACCGCGATGATCGACCGAGGGCTGCTCCACCGCACCGGTCCCGAGGGTCGCGGACGGCGCTCGGGGATGCAGCTCGCCGACGAGGGGCACGCGCTGCTCGCCCGCGCCTGGCCGGTGGTCGCCGGAATCGACGCCGCGACTGTCGGGCTGGCGCCCGGCGACGATGTCACGCTCAACCGGTTGCTGCACACCGTGCTCGACGCCCCGGCGCACCCGTCCAGACCAGCGCCGACCGCCGGATGATTTTCGTCAGTGCAGCCGCAGCCGGTTGCACGGAAACCGACGCTCCGCTTCGGAGGGTGCGAGGTCGAGCGCCGATCGGTGGTGATCGGTCGCCTCCTGCGCACGGCCCGCGAGGACAGCAGCCGTTCGTGACCCCGGTAGTCTGATAGACAGCGGTCACCCCCTCTGTGGGTGCCGCGCGGCGGTGGGGCCCGCCGTACCCGAACCGCGGCAGGTGATGCCGCCAACGGTCCCTACCTGGTGTCGAATGCGCCTGCGCGCGCACACGGGTAGGAGGTGGACGGATGGATGCACCCCAGCCGGAGTTGGCGGGTGAGCCCATCGATTCCGATGTCGAATTCTCGGTCCCGGTATGGCGGCGGGAACTGTGGCACGGTCAGGGGCCGGTGGTCGCCGTGGTCGCGGCCGGTGGTGCCATCGGGGCGTGTGCCCGTTACGGGGCGTCGCTGTTGTGGCCGCCTCTGCCAGGCGCGTTTCCCTGGACGACGCTGCTCGTCAACCTCACCGGTTGCGCGGTCATCGGGGTGTTCATGGTGGTGATCACCGAGTTGTGGGCGGCACACCGCCTGGTGCGTCCCTTCTTCGGCACCGGGATCCTGGGCGGCTACACCACCTTTTCCACATACGCCGTCGATATCCAGCGTCTCGTGGCGTCCGGGCACGCCGGGACGGGGCTCGCCTATCTGGCACTGACATTGCTCACGGCTCTGGCGGCGGTCTGGGCGGCTGCCAGGATGACGCGCCGGTTCATCGGATGGAGAGCAAGATGACCAGTCTGACCGGGACGGCACTACGGCTGACGATCTTCATCGGCGAAAGCGACCTGTGGCACCACAAGCCGCTGTCGAGTGAGATCGTGCACCGGGCACACAAGGCCGGCCTCGCGGGAGTGAGTGTGTTTCGGGGCGTGGAGGGCTATGGAGCCTCCTCTCGGATCCACACCACACGGCTGCTGTCGCTGAGCGAGGATCTCCCCGTTGTCATTGTGATCGTGGACGCCGCCGAACCGATCCGTGCGTTCCTGCCGCAACTCGACGAGTTGGTCGGTGAGGGCCTGGCGATCCTGGACGAGGTCGAGGTCGTCCGCCACGTGGGCAGAGAGGCCGCTAGGTGAGCTGGCTGCTGGTCATCGCCGGCGCCATCGTGGGCGCACCTTTGCGGTATCTGACCGACCGGGCGATTCAAGCCAGGCACGACACCGTCTTTCCCTGGGGAACCTTCACCGTCAACGTCATCGGCTGCATGATCCTCGGCGTACTGACCGGCGCGGTTGCCGCGGGAGCCGCCTCGTCCTCTCTGAACCTGTTGCTGGGCACAGGGCTGTGCGGAGCCCTGACCACATACTCGACGTTCTCCTATGAGACGCTGCGGCTGGCCGAGACCGGTGCGCGTTTCTTCGCCGCCGCCAATGTCATCGCCAGCGTGGTCGCCGGCCTCGGAGCGGCATTCATCGGCGCCGCACTGGCGCAGGCCATCTGGCAATGAGTGAGCGCATCCCGCGCGGACGCACACACTTCACCCACCGGATCTTCCCATCGCCGTCGGGGCGGTTCAGTCGAGGGACCGCGCAGGTTCCCATCCTCAGCAGGGAATTGTGACGACCAGGGATGTCCCGCTTCCCACCGGGCTGGTGATCTCCATTTCGCCGCCGATCACCGCTACGCGGTCCTTGAGGCCGATGAGCCCCGAGCCGTTGCGGGGGTCGGCTCCGCCGATTCCGTCGTCACGGATGCATAGCCGTACGGCCGTGTCGTCGACGGTGAGGTCAATGTGAACTATTGAGGCCTTTGCATGCTTGGCCGCGTTCGTGAGTGCTTCCGAAACGACGTAATAGACACCGGCTTCGACGCGCTCGGGTTGCGGGCCGACATCGCTTACGTTCAGCTCGACCGGCACGGAGGAGCGGCGCGCGAGCATCTTGAGGGCCGGGCAGAGGCCCCCTTTGGACAGCATCGCCGGGTGCAGGCCACGGGAGAGCTCCTGAAGATCGTCGGCAGCGCCGGCCAGACCTTCAACCGTGTGAGACAGGAGGGCCTTGAGGTAGGGCGGCGCCATGGCTTCGGCCTTTCGCAGCTCCAGCCCGAGCGTGACAAGACGTTGCTGTGCTCCGTCGTGCAGGTCACGCTCGATACGGCGGCGGGACTCATCAGCGGCCGCGATGATGCGGGCACGGGAGGCGGTGAGCTCGGCTCTGCTCTCCGCATTGGCGATCGCGGTCCCGAGGAGTTCGGTGAACTTCATCATGCGCTCCTCGATCGCCTCGGGTTGCGGATCCTCTGCGCGCGAAAAGACGATCATCACGCCCCACAGCTGGTTCTCCACCATGATCGGGCTACCGACCACTGACCCCAGCGCCCAGTCGCGGGCGCGCCTGAGGAACTCGCCGGCATCCTCGTCGCAGGTAGTGAGCCGCGCCGGTTTCCCGGTTTGCCACACCATCCTCGCCACAGGCATGTCTTCGATCGGCCAGCGCGAGCCAAGCGGCACGAAATGGTCCCGGCCGCCATGATCATCCCAGTGGCTGAGCATGGTCAGCGTGCCGTCGGCCTCGAACCGATTCATGTCGGTGTATCGCGTGCCCATGATGCGGCCCATCTCCCGGGTGACCGCGTTGAACACCTCGGATGGGTTGGTGCCGCCGGCGACCAGCGTCGCGATGCGCCGGAGCGCGGCCTGTTCCTCTGCGACGGCCTCGCGGTCGCGTGCCGCGGCCAGCAGGGCCCGCAGCGACGGCACCACCTGCCGGCGCAGCCGCAGCATCGTCGGCTTCGGCAGATCGGTGGGGATCAGGAGGGTGGCGATCTGAGTGGCTCCGTCGCGCAGCGGGAGCGCCGCATAGCGCGCGTCGGCGGCGACTACCGCCTGCTCGATCGCCGCGTAGCGCAGTTCGAGCGCCCGAGCCAGGCACTGGGCGGCTGCCGGCAGTGCCGTACGCAGGTCCTCCGCACGCAGCAGCAGGTGGGCGAGGTCGGCGGCGAGGTCGGCCGTGCGGCGCTGCTCTTCGGCCTCCACCGCCCGTGACCGGGCCAGGTCCCCGACGAAGCCGGCCAGCAGCGCGGCGGCGAGAAAGACCAAGATCGTCACCAATTCCCCGCTACCGGTCAGCGTCCACCGATAGAAGGGCGGCAGGTGAAAGTACTCATAGGCAACGGCGCTGGCCACAGCCGTCGCCAGTCCAGGCCCCCGGCCGAATACGGTCGAGATCAGCAGCACCGCGAGCAGATAAACGACGCCGAGCGAATTCGAGGGCACAAACTGCCGGAGCGGGAAGAGCAGCAGGGTCACCGCGGCGACGCATGCGGCGCCGGCCAAGACACCGACCGTCCGGGATGGAGTCTGGCGCAGCAGCAGCGACGGCAGCCTCGCTTGCACTAACCCATTGTATTCCGGTGTGTACCGTGCGGAGATTCCATGGTCGCGGGCGAGCCCGGTGGCCGCGAGTCGACACATCAGTAGCTGCCCAGGGCCCGCTTATGCGGCATCGGCCATGCTGGCGAGTGTGCTCTCCGATGGGGAGCCGAGCTTGGCCTGGGCCACGAAGAGGAGGTAGCCGGAAGCATCCTCGATGGGGAATTTCTGGCGCCAGAGACGCAGGTCGCCGAATTCTCTGTGGCGCAAGGGCCATGATGCCTGCGTTGTGACGCCCGCATCATGGCGTGCCCAGAGTCGGCGGAAGTCCTCGCTGTTGTCTGCCAGTTCCTCGATGAGCTTGTGCACAGAGGGGTCCGGGACCACTACCGTCATGGTGCGCAAATGAGCGACCTTGAAGGCGGCCTCCCCCTCCCAATTCACGAAGAGCTCACGGGACTGCGGATTGAGGAAGGTGAACCGAACCAGGTTGTCGATGTACTCGTACCCTCTCCATAAGGCGGTGGACAGCCGGTTGCGGACGAGGACATCCAAGCGGTGGTTCACCACTAATGCCGGTGCGTGCGTCCAATGCTCCATCAACCGGACCACGTCCGGGGCGACGGGCCGATGAGTGCGCTCTTGATGGCACGCTCGGGGGCGCGCGAGATCGTGGAGATGCGCGGTAGCGGCCGCGTCGAGGCGGAAGACTCGTGCCAGGGCGTCGATGACCTGCTCCGACGGATGGCGCTGTCTGCCCTGCTCCAGTCGCGTGTAGTAATCGCTGCTGACTCCGGCCAGCAACGCCACCTCCTCGCGGCGCAGGCCCGGCGTCCGGCGCCGGGAATTCATGCAGGACATTCCGGCCTCGGCCGGGGTCATGAGCCGTCGTCTCGCCCTGAGGAACTCTCCGAACGGACTCTTCGTGCACATGTCGTCCTCCTACCGCGCGAAGCTCTGGGGGAAGGGAAGCGACTCTGACTTACTCCCCGGATGATCATCCACCACCGCAACGTCTCCGCTGATCGCCGCCACCGAGATCAGGACTGAGCCGCGATCTCGAACCGGCCGGCAGAAGGGATCGTCGCGATCCCGGCTTGCCCCTTCCTGCGGATACGGTCCCTATCAGGATTCCGCCGCACAGGCTCCCCGTCGCCGAGGGCAGCACGGAATCCCATGGTGAAGGCAGCGTCCATCACCGACCCCGCAAGCATGACCTCCCGTCATCCTGCTAGCTGGAATGACTGGTGCCTCCGTGATCTCATCAAGACGGGCAAGACGGTCCGGCCCAATCAAGGTGGCGTTCCATTCGGCGGCGGACCTTTTCAGGCGGATCGATATCACCTTGGGTGTCTGACTATTTTCTGCTCACTTTTCATGATGTGAGCGATCTTGTCAATATTTCTTTTGAGTGTTACCAATATCAAGTTGGACGCTGCCAATGACCCGTCACGTCCCATTCTGGAGGCATGTGTGTCGCCGTCTCATCGATTACGCATCGTCATCGCCGCGTTAGCCGCAGCCTCACTCGCCGTTCCCCTTGCCGGGACCGCGCAAGGCGAATCGAAGCAGGAGCAGCGGAAACTCCCGGCCGTCCACGGAGATGGGCACGGCAAGCCGGATAAGGACAACAGGAGGGGCCGAGTGGCGCCCCCGCCCTCGCCGAAGAAGCCCTCTAATGCGACCGTGCGATGGAACAACCTCGGCACACCCGCTCTCGTCACCTCGCAAGCGCCCCTCGCCGAAGGGCTCCCCGCCGACCCCGCACAGGCCGCACGCGACTACCTGAAGGCCAACACCAGCCTTTTCGGCCTGCAGGCCGAAGCCGTCGACGCACTGGAGACGGTCGCGGTCAACCCGATCGGCGAGGGACATGTCGTGCTCCTGCGGCAGAGATTCGGCGATCTGCCCGCCGGCTACGACGGCCTCGCGTCCATCGGCGTGAACGAAGGCAAGGTCGTGTACGCCTCATCGACACTGTCGAGAGCCACACAGACGCCTCCCGCCGCGGCCATCACCGAGCAGCAGGCACTTGAGGCCGCGGCCGCGGACGGCGAGATCGACCTGAGCGCCGCCTCGACCAAGCAGGTCGAAGAGGTGGCCGTCCCCGCCGCCGACGGCGTGCACCGCGCCTACCAGGTCACGCTGATCGACGAGGGGCACGACGCCGAGGACGAGCCCACCGCGTACACCACCTACGTCGACGCCGCCACCGGCGAGATCCTGCTCAGGGAGAACCTGGTCGATCACTTCGATCCCGATGGTCCGTCATGGTCGGTTTTCCCGGCCAACCCGCCGGCGGACTACTCCTCCAAGGACACGCGCCAGACCTGGTGCGTCAGCCCCGGGCGAGGGTGCGACTACGTCGTCGGCGGGGATCCCGCCACCGGCAAGGCCTGGGACGTCGACCACAGCACGGACACGCCGACGAACACCAGCCTCGGCAACGCGGCACGCACCTTCGAGAACCGCGCCAACGGGTCCTCCTCGTCGGTCGGCACCCGCACCAACATCCTCACCCCGAGCCGGAACTACGACTTCCCCTGGCAGAACCAGTGGTTCAAGGCGAAGTGCGACCCGGCCGCGTTCGACCAGCCCGGCGAGGCGGATCTCGAGGCCGCGATCAGCAACCTCAACGCGATGCACAACCGCATGCACGACTGGTCGTACCGCCTGGGCTTCACCGAGACCGCCTGGAACATGCAGGCGAGCAATGGTGAACGCGGCGGCCTCGGCGGCGACCCCGAGCGCGGGAACGCCCAGGCGGGCGCCAGGGTCCTGTCGGTCAGGAACAACGCCAACCAGATCACCCCGGTGGACGGCGTCGCCCCGATCACCAACATGTACCTGTGGCAGCCGCAGGCCGGTGCGTTCTACGCGCCGTGCGTCGACGGCGACTACGACATGTCCGTCATCGGGCACGAGTTCACCCACGCCATCTCCAACCGCATGGTGGCCGGGCCGAACGCGGGACTCAGCGGAGCCCAGGCCGGAGCGATGGGCGAAAGCATCTCCGACCTGTTCGCCATGGAGTACCTCTTCGAGAACGGCTTCCGGCCGCGCGGCGACACGCCGTACGTGACGGGCGGCTACGTCACCGGCGACCCCGAGCGGGGCATCCGCAACTACGACATGTCGAAGTCACCGCTGAACTACAGCGACATCGCCTACGACCTGGTCGGCCAGCAGGTGCACGCGGACGGTGAGATCTGGTCGGCCACCCAGTTCGACGTGCGCGACGCGTTCATCGACAGGTACGGCAAGGGCTCGTCCAAGGACCAGCAGGCCTGCGCCGAAGGCAGGAAGTCACTCGAGAAGTGCCCGGGCAACCGGCGATGGGTCCAGTTGCACTTCGACGCGTTCCTGCTCACGGCCGCCGGCAACCTCAGCATGGTCGACATGCGGGACGCGATGCTCGCCGCGGACAGGATCCGCTTCGGCGGCGCCAACCAGGACATCATGTGGAAGGCGTTCGCGGAGCACGGCCTCGGCGATGGCGCGGCCAGCAACGGGACGGCCGACCCCGACCCCACGCCCAGCTTCGCCTCCCCGGACGGCGGCAACGCGACGCTGACCCTGGACCCGGCGGGGGAAGCCGCTGACGCGCCCGTCCGGCTGTACGTGGGCGACTACGAGGGCCGCGCGGTCCCGATCGCGGACACGGATCCGGTCACCGCCCTCGGCGCGACCTTCCAGATCGTGCCCGGCTCCTACTCCTTCGTCGCGGCGGGTCCCGGCTTCGGCCACAAGCGGTTCACGTCCACGGTGAAGAAGAACCAGGTCAGGGACTTGCGCGTGGAGATGTCCCGCAACTACGCCTCAGCCGCGGCAGGAGCGGCGGCGACAGGCGACGGAGTCAACCAGGCCAAGCTGATCGACGAGACCGAGGCGACGAACTGGGCATCGCTCACCGCCCCGGTGGCCGGCCGGTCCGTCGTCGTCGACCTGGCGGGCACTCAGGCCGTCCAGATCCGCAAGGTCGCGGTCAGCGCCATGCTCCGTCCGGACACCGGCGACCTCTCCGACCCTGGCGGCCAGAACCGGTTCAGCGCGCTGCGGGCCTTCGAGGTCCTGGCATGTGACTCGACTCACGGGACCGACTGCGCCGACCCGGCGAACTACACCAGGATCTACACCAGTCCCAAGGGAGCCTTCGACACCAGCGTCCCGCGTCCCCGCGGCGGCGATCTGATCATCAAGTCGTTCGACGTCCGCAAGACCAAGGCGACCCACCTGATGCTGCGCACGGTGTCCAGCCAGTGCACCGGAAACCCGCTGTACGCGGGCGAGCAGGACAAGGACCCCAACTCCACTACCGACTGCGCCACCGCCAGCGCGTTCGCCGGTCAGATCCGGGCCGCCGAGTTCCAGGCGTTCTCCCACTGACCCGTCGACCCCATCACGCGGGAAGGGCGGCCCAGACGGCTGGGCCGCCCTTCTGCGCCCCGCGTGAACGCGTGCCGGCACAACGTCGACCGTTGTGGCGTCGGCACGGTCAACGCCGAGGATCGAGTCGGCCGAAGGACACCAGGGTGCGCAAGCTCTGTAGCGTGACGATGCCTCGCCATTCGAGAAGCGCCGCCTGGCTGGGGGGCTCCCACGCGATCGGCCACCCGCCATCGGCTTGCTGGTCGCGCTCCATGCGGTCGAGGTGCGCCTGGATGACCTCGTCGGCGAACAGGCTGCGCCACAGGCTGTCGGCGAAAGGCGCGACGGTCAGCGGGGAAAGCCCATAGCCGGTGTCGTCCGGATCCAAACGGAACCATGACGCCTCGACGAGGCTTTCGCGCACCTTGGCTGCCATCGAACCGGCGCGGTCGCGCTCCGGGGTGTGCTCCAAGAAGACCAGGACCTCGCTCAAAGCGTGAGCGTCGGTGGGCAGGTCCGCCTTGTCGAGCTGTTCCCAGCAATACCGCGCCGCTGCGGGGATCCAGGGGTGGTTCACCCGTAGCCGGTAGAGCAGGCCGACGATCCCCGCGGTGGGGTTGAGGCCCGGCTGATAGGTCCACTCCGTCCAATGCGCCGCCCTCGGGTACGCCTCGATCACCGGGAACGCGAGGGGCACGGCTGCGCGGCAGTCCGCGTCGGCGGCGACCTTGGCGAGATACTCGCACGCACCGTGGACCAGCGACGGATCGACGGTCTGAGCCGCGGTCATCGCCTGAAGAGCGACCTCGACGTCGATGGGCAAGCTGGCAGGACAGCGCTTGTCGGGCTCAAGTCCGTGACCGAAACCGCCGTCGTCGTTGACGTAACCTCTCAGGACGTCGACGACTCCGTTGCCGGGAGCGCCCTCGAAGCAGGTGGCGAACAGGCGCCGTTCAAGAAGCCTGCCCTGGTGTAAGAGGAACTTCCGTCCAGCGGCGAACCGATCGTTCATGAACGCGACGGTATCGCTGGGTGCCGCGGCCCGTCTTGAACGAATCGGACGTGTGCGCTCGGCCTGGGCTCGCGATCTCGTCACGCGGTCAGCCGCCGGAAGGCGTGCCGCCGACTGCTTGTCCAGGCACCGGCCGGCGCGTAACCGTCAGAGCTTCAGCAGCCTCTTCGCGTTTCCGTAAACGGATCCTGGACCGAGTGGTTGGCAGCGGTGGTCAGGTTGAGGCGCCGGCCGAGAAGTGTTGCCGATATCGCTCCGGGGTGGTGGTCAGGTGCCGGGCGAAGACCCGGTGCAGTGTCTCGCCGTGTTTGTAGCCGACCATCCTGGCGATGGCGCCGACGGTCAGGTCCGTCGTCTCCAGCAGGCGGCGGGCCGCCTCGACACGCAGGCTTTCCACGAAGGCGCCCGGGGTGCTGCCGGTTTCGGCGCGGAAGGCACGGGCGAAGCTCCGCTCGCTCATCCCCGCCCGCCGTGCCAGCACGGCCACGCTCAGATCTTCTCCCAGATGGTCGGGCAGCCATTGCTGTACAGCCCGGATCGCCGGGGTCCGTGCGGGCTGCGCACGCAGTTGGGTACTGAACTGTGCCTGGCCCCCGGGCCTTCGGGTGAAGACGACGAACCAGCGGGCGATCAACTGCGCCACCTCGGTGCCGTGGTCGTCCTCGACCAGGGCCAGCGCGAGATCGATGCCGGCGGTCACCCCCGCCGAGGTCCACCGGCTCCGGTCGCGCACATAGATCCGGTCCGGTTCGACGAGCACGCGCGGGAAACGCTCGGCGAGCAGCCGGGTCGACCCCCAATGTGTCGTCGCACGGTAGCCGTCGAGCAACCCGGCCGCGGCCAGCAGCAGCGAGCCCGCGCAGACCGAGGCCACGCGGCGCGACCGCCGAGCGAGTGCCGGAAGCTCCCGGACCACCTCGGCGGACACCGCCGGGTCGAAGACCCCGTTGCCGCCGATCACGATCATCGTGTCGATCTCGTCGTCGCCGGACGCCATCTCCCCCAGCGAGTGCTCGACCTGCATCGTCAGCCCGTTGTCGACGGTGACGACACCGGCGCGTGGCGACGCCGTCACCAGACGGTAGACCGCGGTTTCGGTCGCGGTGTTCGCCGCACCGAGGATGTCCATCGGGCCGGCCAGCTCGATCAGCTGAATGCCGTCGTAGACCACGAGGAGAACGGTGCGAAGCACTGGCATGTCCCTATATTGGCGGTTATAAGGGCTTTGCCGTAATCCGGCATGACCGTCGCACGCGTGTGCTCGTGGCGGAACAGCTCTCCCCGCCAATCACGCGACCGGCCGGCCGGGCCGACCACCCACCTGCCGCACCGGCTTGCCGGCATGCTTCCGCAGGAAGGGAACGATCAGTTCGGCGACTCGATCGCCGAACTGCGAGTGCGGGTAGTGCCCGCCGTCGACGACGGCGACCCGCCCGATGCCGGAAGGCATGGCCGCGACGATCGCCTCGCCTTCGGCCACCGGGTCGGAGAAGTCCGGGTCCTCGGAGCCCATGATCACCAGCGCGGGACACCGTACCCCGGGCAGATGCGCCTCGGCGTCGGCCGGACCGGTCTTGCCGGTCTTCATGAACTCCTCCCATCGGCCGGGCCGTCGGAGTGCCGCCATCAGGCCGTCGATGTGACGACGGCACTCATCCGGCTTGCCGGGATAGGCGACATCGAGGTAGCTGCGCCACAACCTCGGGGACTTCAACAGCAGCGCCCCCATCAACCGCGGTATACCCCGGCGGTACCTCCGGACAGTGAACAACGCGCCGACATCCAGTCGCTGGGACTTGGTGATCGGGTTGATCTCCACGATCGCGGTGACGAGTTCCGGCGCCTGAGCCGCGGCGATGGTGGCGGCGCCGCCGGACAGCGAGTGCCCGACGATCACCGCGGGCCCGCCGAAGTGCCGGATGACCCCGAGCAGGTCACCGGCGACATCGGTGCGGCTGATGGCAGCCTTCCCGGTCACCGACGGCCAGTCGAGGCTGGATTCACCGTGCCCGCGCATGTCCGTGTTCACCACGCGATAGCCCGCGTCGGCCAGCAACGGCACGAGATGGCGATAGTCGTGCCGCCCGCTCCCGATGCCATGCGAGAGCACCACCAATGGCCCGTCACCGATCACATCGCAGGCGATCCGCCCGCCGTCGAGAGTCACGAACTCGGTCATCTGCCGTACCTTCCTGACGCTCCATCAGCCGCGACATCCGCGACACGTCGATTGAACGCCGGACGGCCCCCGACGGGACAACCGCGGGCAGGATCGGTCAGACGGACAGCCGCTCCGGTCAGAGGCTGACCCGAACGGCACGCCGGCCACGTCCACTTGACGCGACCTCCGCGTTGTTCTGGCGGCTCGGCGCACGGGGCCGGCCCGGTTGGAGTCCGGGCCGGCCCCGTGTGGTGGGGCGGGTGTGCGTTACGGCGCGGGGACGCCGTCGAGGATGCCCACCGCGTCGGTGCCCGGGGTGACGACGAGCTTGCGGGTGAGGGTGTAGGAGCCACCCGCCGGCACGTCGACGTTGAACCGGCTCATCACCCAGTTGCCCGCGGCGTAGACGTCGAAGGCGCCGGCCGGCGTGCCGTAGACGAGGCCGAAGACCTGCGGGTCGGTCCCGGTCATGCCGATGTACGGCTTGGTCGGGGCGTACGCCGCCGTCGCACCCGGCGTCACGATGCCGGCGCCCGGGATGACGCTGGCCTGGCCGGCCGCGTCGTGGTCCATCGCGTCACCGGTCCACACGCTGAGTGGAGCCGAGCCGGAGTTGCTCAGCTCCGTCGAGACCGTGGCGAAGTCGTCTCCCCGCTTCAGCGTGTACGTCGTCGCCGCCGTCAGACCCGTGAAGCCCTTGACCGGCCCGGATACCCGGACGACGGCCTTGTCACCGGTCGCCTGGACGATCTGGACGTCGGTCGCCGCCACCGACCGGATGTCCCACGCGCTACTGCCGGTCGGCTGGGTCGCCGAGACGTAGGGCAGGTTGATCCAGTCGAACTGGTCGGCCATGCCGCGGACGGCGACGTCAACCGGCTTGCCGCGGGTGCCGCCGGAGAGCTGCGAGTCGTTGTAGGCGTCGGCGATCGCCATCGAGAGCTTGTCGTTCTCGAGCATGACGTCGCCGTAGCCCGCCTCGACCAGACCCGAGCCGATCTGCTTGCCGTAGCTCGCCTCGACCGTGACCGGGCTCAACGCCACGTCGGCGACGCCGCTGCCCGCCGCCGGTACGGTGACCGTGCCGGTGGCCGTCTGGTAGCCCAGCTTGGACACCCGGACGTCGTACCGACCGGCCGGGGCCTTGACGAGGTACTTGCCCTGGGCGTCGGTGCCGGCGGTCGCGACCGCCGTGCCGGCCTGCTCGAGGGTGACCCGGGCACCGGAGACGGCGGCGCCGCCCGCGGTGATCGTGCCGGCCGCGCGAGCGGCGTCCGGGACGGCCGCGTCGTGCAGGTCGATCTCGTCGGCCCACTTCGCGATGTTGCCGGTGGGGTCGCCGCCGGCCGTCGCGTAGTCGGTCAGGTGGTAGAAGCTGAACTGCTTGGTGGCACCGGGCGCCATCGTGGCGTCGTAGTAGAGACCCTCGATGTAGCCGTACGCGCCGACCGCGGCCGGCGTGTCCAGTGCCCACGCGAGACCGTTGGCGGCCTGGCCGTTCGTGGTGGCCGCGTCAGCACCGACGTAGACGTAGTTCCCGGTCCAGCCCGAGGTCTTCAGACCCGGGTTGACGCCGCTGAACCCCGGGATCCGGCCGTTGTCGGCCGAGCTGTCGGGGTCGATCATGTAGTTGAAGTAGCCCTGGTAGCCCGTCGTGCCGGTGTTGGTCAGCTTGACCGTCATCTTCACGATCGGAGAATCGGGCAGGGTTTCGTAGCGGACCTGCGCCTTGATGGCCGGGTTCGCCCGGTACTGACCGTTGCCGACCACCGCGGCGCCGTCGACCGCGAGGTCGGACAGGTCGAGCTGGTCGTTCGGCCGGTCCCACGAGTCGGGCGGCGTGAGGCTCGGACGCAGCAGCATTTCGCCCCAGTCGAGGGTCTCGGCGCCGTTGGCGTCGTTGAGCATGAGGTCCGTCAGCGCGCCCTGGCCCAGACCACCGGCGAGGTTGTTGCCGCCGACGCCGTTGTCGCCGGCGGCGTACGGCGTCACGGACGCCCGGATCTTGTCGTTGGCCAGGTAGTAGTACTCCTTGCCCGTGACGACGTCCGTGCGCGTGCTGCCGCTGCCGTAGTCCGGCGCGTACGTCGACTTGCCGGCGACCGGGTGGACCACCTTGATCAGTTTCAGGTCGGCCGTCGCGTTGCCGGTGGTGCGGACCGTGACACCGGCGGTTGAGCGGCCGTCGGCGATCAGGCCGCGCTTGGCCGCCGTGACGGTCCAGGTCGACGCCGGCAGACCGATCCGGTAGTGGCCCCGGGCGTCGGTGGTGGTCACCGCGGTGTCCTGACCGTCGGCGACGGCGGTGACCTTCGCTCCGGCGATCGGAGCGCCCGTCTCCGGGTCGCTGACCGTGCCGGTCACGGTCGCCCAGCGCCGTGCGGACTCGCCGCCGGGCACGTAGGCGTAGAGGTTGCCGTCCCAGGCGCCCGCCACGACGGTGTTGCCGCTGACGGCCGGGCCGGCGCCCACCCAGGTGCCGATCTCGTGGCTCCACAGGATCTGGCCGGTGTCGGAGGCCAGGGCGTAGAACTTGCCGTTGTTGGCGCCGACGAAGAGCGTGTCGCCGGCCACGACCGGGCTGGACATGACGCCACCGTGGTAGATGTCGCCGGGCAGCGCCCGCTCCCAGATGACGTTGCCGGTCTGTGCGTCGAGGGCGACGACGGCGCCGCTCGGGAAGCCCATGTAGACGACGCCGTCCTTGACGGCCGCGGCGCTCGGGGTCGAGCCGCTCGAGACGAGCGAGGAGCGCGAACTGTTGTACGTCCACAGCGTTGCGCCGGTCTTGCCGTCACGCGCGACGATGCCGTTGTTGGCGCCGATGAAGACCTTTCCCTCGGCCGCGGTCGGCACGCCGTCCTGCCAGCTGCCGAGCGACTCGGTTCCGGTCCACTTGCGGGCGCCGGTGGCCAGGTCGTAGGCGAGCACGCGGTCGGCGGTCTCGTTGCCGACGTACACGGTGCCGTCCATGACGGCGGGCGTGCCGTCGCTCATGGTCGCTCCGGACATCGGGGAGGCCCAGATCTGCCGCCCGGTGCGGGTGTCGAGCGCCTTGAGGACGCCCTGGCTGCCGATGCCGAAGCGGGTCTGGTAGGGCCAGAGCACCGTGTGGCCGGAGACGGCCGGCGAGTAGTAGCCGTAGGTGCGCTGGTTGTTCGGGGCCGGCGCCTGCTCGGGCACGGCCTTCCAGCGCAGCTCGCCGCTCTTCGCGTCGACGGCGTAGAGCTCCGAGCCGAGGGTCGGCGCGAAGACCAGGCCGTCACCATACGCGAGGCTGCCGTGGATCGACTGCGGCACCTTGACGTTCCACAGCTCCTTGCCGTCCTTCAGCCGGACGGCGTAGATCCGGCTGTTGCCGTCGCCGTTCTCGTCGCGGGTGCCCGCGTAGACGACGCCGTCGTGGATGACCGGCGACCCGGTGAGGAAGGTGCCCTCGGTACGGAAACTCCAGGCCAGGCGGCGGCCGGCCTCCTGCGCCGGCGCGACACCGGAGTGGGCCACGTTGCCGTGGTGCTGGTCCCAGTCACCCCCGGCGACCGGCTTGAGCGCCGGCTCGTGGGTGAGAGTGAAGTCCGCCGACTTGGTCCAGGTCTTGCCTGCCGCGTCGACCACCTGCACGTCGACGCTGTGCTTGCCGGCCTTCTGCCGGTTGTGGGGCAGGTCGCCCTGCCAGGTGAACTCGCCGCTGTGGTGCAGCGGCATCCAGTTCTTGTCGCCGTCGATCCGGTAACGCGCCGAGACGACCTCGTCGCCGGTGTCGTACGCGTTGATCTGGATGCCCGGGAACTTCTCGGCCGGCACCTTCGAGCCGGGCGCGGGGCTGACGATGGTGAGGTGCTCGTTCTCGCCGTACATCCGGAACGGGTTGTCGAAGCCCCGGCCCGCCATGTGGATGTAGCGGAAGCCGCGGGGCGCGTTGTCGATCGTGTACGAGCTCGACACGGTCTGGATGTGCTTGGCGGTCGAGGCGAACGCCGAGTTGTTCTCGACGTGGTTGGAGTGCTCGTGGCCGACCAGGATCAGCTGCGCCTTGTACTTCTCGAGCACGTCACCGAAGGCGTCGTACTCCGACGGCGAACCGAACGGGACGTTCATCGGCTGATGGGTGAGGACGACGAGCTCGATGTCGTTCCTCGGGTTGTCGTCGAGCGGGACGCTCGCGGCGAGGTCGGCCTTGAGCCAGTCAAGCTCCTCGTCGAACGGCGCCGAGCCGTTGTTCTCGAGCACCACGAAGTGCCGGTTGCCGTAGCTGAACGAGTACCACTCCGGACCGACGTTCTTGCGATAGTTGTCGATCTTGTCCGCGTACGCCGACCCGCTCGCGTACTCGTGGTTGCCGACGGCCGGCCACACGCCGACGGCCGACTGCTGGGCGCCGCGACGATACGTGTCGAACTGCCCCTGGCTGGCGTCGTTGGTGAGGTCGCCGCTGACCGCGATGAAGCGCAGATCGGTGCCCGTGGAGTTGATCTCGCGGATCTGGTCGGGCAGCTGTGCGTTGACGTGCGGGTCGGCGATGTTGGCCCAGGAGAAGGTGTCGCCGTCTGAGAGGCCGTCACGG
Source organism: Planotetraspora mira (assembly GCF_016863275.1). GTDB lineage: Bacteria > Actinomycetota > Actinomycetes > Streptosporangiales > Streptosporangiaceae > Planotetraspora > Planotetraspora mira. The sequence continues at coordinate 39,303 of NZ_BOOO01000043.1, read as the reverse complement.
ACGAGCGCGAAGTCCGCGGTCGGCGTGGCGTCGTCGGCGAGCTGGCCCAGGTTGGCCCAGAACCTCGGCTCCTTGTACTCGTCCAGGCCGAACCGGTAGCCCCGCGGCTGGCCGGCCCACACGATGTCCGTCTTGCGACGGTCGGTGGAGATCGTCAGCGAGTAGGAGCCGTCGGCGGCGGTCGTGGTGGCGACCTTGCCGTCGGAGACGCGGACGCCGGCCAGGCCGACCTCGTCGGGGTCGCGCCGGCCGTCGCCGTTGGCGTCGACGTACGCGACACCGCTGACGGTGGCCTCCGGCGGGTCGATGGCGGCCGCCGCGTAAGACGCGAGCGGGCCCGCCACCACGCTGGCGGCAAGCCCCAGCGTGGTGGCGTACAGGACGACGCGCAGGCGCGCGCGCGTCCAGGTGAACGCGGACATCGGGATCCTTCGGGGTGGGGAGAGGGGCTGTCAGGTCAGGAGCGGCGAGCGTTCGACGAACCAGACCAGACCGGCACCGGCGACGGCGACGGTCGCCGCGACGGTGCCGAGCATGAGGGCGCGGGCGGCGACCGGCGTGGTAGCGACCCTGCGCAGGAACAGCAGCGCCGGGAAGGCGAGCGCGATGATCGTCAACTGGACGAGTTCGATGCCGACGTTGAAGGAGACCAGGTCGGCCAGTGTCGAGGCCGACAGCGGGCCGTCGACGCTGAGCGCGCCCGCGAAGCCGAGCCCGTGCAGCAGCCCGAAGCCGAGGACCACGGGCAGCCGGTGGCTCGTCTTCGGCGAGAGCAGGTTGTCGAGCGCGACGAAGGCGATCGACAGCGCGATGAGCGGCTCGACGATCCACCCGGGCACGCTGACCCAGCCGATCGCGGCCAGCACCAGGGTCACCGAGTGCGCGACCGTGAAGGCCGTGGCGACCTCGACGACGTCGCGCAGCCGCTTCGCGCCCAGCAGCAGGGCCAGCAGGAACAGCACGTGGTCGAGCCCGAACAGCAGGTGCTCCGCCCCGAGCCGGACGAACCGCGGGATCTCGCTGAGCAGGTCGGTGCGCCCCACTGTGACGCTGGTGTGGGCGGTGTCGAGCAACGTCGAACCGCGGCGGCCATCGATGTCGTAGGCCACCAGCGTGGTGGTCTCGTCGACGACGCCGTCGGAGGCGCGGAAGATGTCGCTGCGGACGGTGAGCATGCCGGACGCCGGGCAGTCGTAGGCGAGCGCGACCCGCGCCGCGCCGGAGTCGGCGAGTTCGACGCGGGCGTCGTCCTCAGCGGTGCACCCGATCGCGCCGCGGCTCAGCCGCAGCCGCCCGCCGACGTACGCCGCCACGTCGCTCGTGTGCGCGTCCAGCGAACGGCGCCGCACCTCGGTCGGCACCTCGGGGGCCGCGCCGTCCACGCCGACCGCGTCCGGGCTCAGGGCACCGTCGAGACTCAGCAGCCGGGCGAGGACGTCGTACTCCACGTCGACGACGGCCGCGACGCCGTCGCCCTGGCCGCGCAGGTCGACCGAGACCGAGGTCGCGCGGACGTGCGCCTGCGCCGGAGCGGCGACGAGGAGCACGGCGACAAGGGCGGTGAGGAACGCCAGGAGACGCACAGGCAGGCACTTCCGTCGTGGGGGGAACGGCGGTCGTTTCCCAACCCTGCAGTGCTCGCTCCGCACCCGGCAACTCGAGACGGCCCAATTCACCGACCCTTCCGCTGCCGGTCACCCACCGGCCGAAAGCCGGGTTTCTGGGCGCCGAAAGCCGGGTTTGTCGCCCGGCTACGCCGCCCGCGTACGAAGCAGGGTGACCCCGCGCGGCAGCGGCCGGGAACGCCGACCGTGGAGCACCAGGCTCACGACTGGCAGCGCTTGAGGCCGTCCGGCGTGAAGCACGGCAGGTGCCCGAAGGCCTTCAGCACCTCCTGGCCGTTGCCTCTGATCACGTAATGGAGGAAGCTCGAGGTCAGGGAGTCGAAGGCCGGTGCGCCGTCGGTGTAGGCGTACTCGATCTCGGTGAAGCGGTAGGTGTCGTCTCCGATGGCCTTGATCGATGGCTCGTGGCCGTCGATGTTCACCGTGTGCAGGCCCTTGGTGGTGGCGGCGGCCCCGAGTTCGCTGTAGCCGATGGCGCCCTCCAGCCGGGCGACGGTCTTGAGCACCTCACCGGTGCTGCCGAGTTCGCAGCGGACGACCTTGTCCTGAGGGGAGTTCTTGTTCTCGCAGTCCCGGGAGGTGAAGGCGGGCTCGCCCTGACCGTCGAGGATGCGCCGGCGGAGCAGGTCGCGGGTACCGGAGTTGGCGTCCCGGCTGACGAGCCGGATGGGGAGGTCGGGGCCGCCGAGGTCCTTCCAGTTGACGACATCGCCCCGATAGACCCGGCGTATTTCGTCGACCGTCAGATTCTTGACGTTCACCTTGTCGTTGACCACCAGGGCGAAGGCCGCGATGGCGACCCGGTCCTCCCTCAGTTGCGTGAAGCTTGCCGGCTTGGGGCCGTCCGAGAGCGCGAGCAGGGCCGGCGAACCGTTGCCCGCGCCTCCCGCTTCCACGACTTCCCGCACGCCCTCGTTGCTGCCGTGCGCGTCCACGGTGATCTCTGAACCCGGGCACTCCGCGCCGTACCGACTGGCCAGTTCCTTCATGGCGGGGGCGAAGGCCGTGGAGCCGACCACCCTGAGTCTTCCCGTTGCGCAACCGATGGGGGGCGCCGGCTGCCGGAAGACGATGATGCCCGCGAGCGTGAGGAGGCAGACGGCGAGCACGATGGTGGTCCCCAAAGCGGGCTTGCTGAACAGGGGTGGCTTGTCGTCGACCGACATGCTGCGGGTGCGTTCCACCTTGCCGTCCTGGATGCCCCCGGTGACGTCGATCTTGTCGCCGGCGCGGCCTCCGCTCAGCAGCACGAGCAGCTTGAAGTGCTGGTCTTCATTGAGCGGCACGCGGGGCAGCCGGATCGTGTTGCCGTTGTACTGCATCCCTCCCTTGCCCTCGACCGGGACGAAGTGGCCCAGCAGATGCTCTGCCTTGGCGTCGGGGATGACCTCGACGCTTCGTACGGTGCGCTCGGCGAAGACCACGGTGAGGCCGTGATTCTTGTCGGGGTTGGTGTAGTCGGCGTCGGAGATGCTGCTCGTGCCGGTGTTCTCGATGCGGACGAGCGCAAGGGTGGGATTGGACATGCCGGGTTGATCGGTGAAGAGCCCGAGCGGCGCGTCCGGCTGGGCCTGTCCGTCGCCGGCGTTGCCACCGATGGAGGTGTCCATCTGCACGCGGTGGCCGATGTGTTTTCCTCGGCGGGTCCGGAGTTGGTACACGGCGCCGGCGGCGGGGGCCACGAGGCCGAGCAGCGCCGCCACCACGGCGACGACGTTCTCGGGGGTCAACCAGTCCACGCGCGCGACGCCCCCTGTGAATGTCCCTGGAATCCGCATGGCAATGAGCCATATCTGATCTTTGGTCACCATATGTGGCGACAATGAGGATCAGAGTGATTTAACGGACCAGCTCTCCGATGTTCGTCAAGAGTTCGGCTCACGCCCTGGCGATGAAGTGGAGAACGGCCCCCACTTCGGCAGGACCATGACCGATCGAAGGCTCAGCGCGACGCGCCAAGCGGCACGCAGAGCCTGACCGTTCCGCCGTAACGGCGGAGCCGCGCTGCGCCACGAGTCGTCCTTATCCTGCTGCGATGGAAATCGCCCTCAACGCCTGATCTGCCAGGTGCGCCGGAACTCGGAGACCCCGGCCTCCGGCCCACGGCGGTAGAGGTAAACCAGGGTTCGGCCGGTGAGGGCCATCGCCAGGGCAGCCGTCAACGGCCAACTGGTGATTCCGGCCGCAAGCATGACGACGCAGACGGTCGGCGCCATGCTCGTGAAGGCTGTGAGGGCCACCGTGGTGCGGGTCCACCGGAATCGATGTGCGATCGAGAACTGAGACCGCTCATAAAGGACGAGGGCCGTGCTGCTCACCACGCCGACGACGACCGCGGACCAGCGCACCCCGGGGCCCTGCGCATAGGTGATGGGTAACGATACGAGGAAGGGAAGGACGCCCCCGTACTCGGACAGGACGTTCCCCCACTTCATGACCCTCCCGAAGGAGTTGGAGCGGATGCGGGCGAGCTCTCCCGACGCGCTCGCATAGATGATCAGCGACATCGTGGTGGCGAAGGTCGCTCCGATCAGCAGCAGGCGCACGTCGTCGGGATAGCGCGACGATACGAAGGAGAACCCGAGGAGGAAGGTGATCGCGGCAAGTATGGATCCCGAGAAGGCGATGCCCGCTGCTGCCTCTCCCGACTGCAGGGACGCCGGATCGTCCTGCTCGAACCGGGATATCTCGAAGGCGGGTTCACTGGAGAGCGTGGCGAGCGCCGTCACCGCGTGGTCGCTCGGAGACAGCGATTCGACCAACTGGTCAGGACGAGAGAGCGGCACCAGATGCCGTGCATCCGGGTCGACGTACTCCACCTTGATCTTGTGCTGGTAGTAGAGCTGCATAGCCTGCTCGGGGGTGCTGGACCTCATCACCCTCGTCGCTATGAAGCCGCAGGAGAGCAACAGGCCCGCGACCTCGAGGTCCGTCACATCGATGACTGTGGCGACGGTCCCACCTACGGCCTCGATCTTCCCTGCTTCCTGCAGCACCTCCCCGATGAGCATCGTGCCGATCCCCTGTCGGCGCCGCTCGTGACGGACGGCGACGGACGCGATCCGCACGTGGTTCGGCAGGGGTTTTTCGACGGCCACATAACCTGCGACCTCCCCGTCGACCTCCGCCACCCGCACCAGTCCGCGGGCGACAGCGTCGCCGAGCAGCGGCAGCGCCGTCGGCGAGCCACCGGCGTGCGCCGCCTTTGCCAGCGCGACCAACGCCGCGATGTCCTCAGTGCGAGCGGCTCGTGTCGTCAGACTCATCGCGTTCGATACCTCTCCCTGGATCCCACTGGATCGCGCCTCCCTTGACTCGGCGGCGAGATCCACCAGGCGTGGGCCGCGGATGAGCAGGTGAACGGCTCACTCGTGCGGTGAGGACCTTTCAACGGCATGTATACGCCGAGGATTCTCCGGTAAGTGAGATCGCCAGGGAAGTGGCTATCGGGCTGAACCGTCCCGAGATCGGTGGAGTCTCGTTGCGCCGCCGCCTCGTGTGTCCGACGGCCATCCACACACGAGTTACCGGTACAGCAGCTGAACGACGGCCACGGTGCCGACCACCACGATGAGGGTGCGCAACACCGTGGAGGTTGGACGCCGCCCTACAGCCGGCGATCGCTGTGAGCCGGGCACTGGTCGTCTGCGTGAGAGTGGCCCAGCGCCGGCTGAATGAATCCGCCGTAGTTCTGCTCGAGGAGTTCGGCGAAGCGGATGGGGGTGAGGTCTTCGTACATCGGCCCGATGATCTGAGCGCCGATCGGGACGCCGTCGCTTGAGTGCGCGATCGGCGCGACCGTGGAGGGCAGCCCGGGGGCGCTGGCGATTCCGGCCCAGACGAGTTGGTCGGGGTAGTCGTAGCTCGTGCCGTCGATCGAGATGGTGCGCGCCCACTGGTCGGCGCTCTGGTCGTGCGCGAACGCGGCCGTCGGGGAGGGTGGGCAGATGACGATGTCGAATTCGGTGAAGAGCGTGGCCCACGCATCTCGATGACGGACGCGGATCGCGTCCGTCTCGATCCATTCGCGATGGCTCAGGACGGCACCGCGTACCCGCTCCGCTGCGAGGCTCGTGTCGTCGGGATCGACACCCGCCGCGGCGACGCGAGCCTGTTCGTACGCCGGAGGCGGATAGAACGCCGCGATCGAGGCGAGCAGCAGACGCATGTACACCCGGGCCGCTTCGATCGGGTCGGGGAGCAGAACTCCGTCCCGGCTCACCTGGGCGCCGGCGGCCCGAAGATTCCCGGCGAGCTCGCCCAGTGCCACGCGCACGTCGGTCGAGGTCGGAATGAGCGGGTGATCGTCGACGACGAGCACCCGGAAGCCGGCCAGGTCGTCATGCCGTGCCGGCCTCATGGCCGTTCGGCGCGCGATGCCGATTCCCGTCTCGCCGGTCTCAGACAGGACGCCGAGCAGCAGGGCGAGGTCCTGAGCGCTGCGTGCCATCGGGCCGATCACGCTGAGGTCGCGGCCGTACTCCAGCGGCGCGCTCGGCGGCGCGGTGTGCCCTCGGGACGGCAGGAGCCCGAAGGTGGACTTGTGCGCGTAGACACCGGTGAAGTGCGCGGGCACCCGGAGCGACCCGGCGATGTCGGAGCCGATGGAAGCGGCTCCGAATCCGGCGGCGAGCGCGGCCGCCGATCCTCCCGATGATCCTCCCGGCGTCCGGCTGAGATCCCAGGGATTGTTGGTGGTGCCGTAGATCGGGTTGTAGGTCTGCAGGTCTCCAAGGGCGACGGGCACGTTCGTCTTTCCCAGGATCACCGCGCCGGCCGCCTTCAGCCGCGCGACCGCGACGGCGTCCTCGGCCGGCACGAAGCCGGCGAACGGCGGGATCCCCCACGTGGTCGGCAGGCCGGCGACGTTGAAGGACTCCTTGACGGTCATCGGGATGCCGAGCAGCCGGCCGCTCTCGCCGCGGGCACGGGCGGCGTCCGCGGCACGGGCCGCCTGGAGCGCGCGGTCGAAGTCGCGCACGACGATCGCGTTGATGTCCGGGTCGAGGCGCTCGATCCGATCGATCGCCTCCTCGGCGAGATCGACCGCCGACACCTCGCCTCGGTCGAGGAGGGAGGTCAGTTCGGTCACTGTGCGATAAGCGTCATCAACGCCATTCATGGCGGCTTCCTCCCGGGCGCAGGGCGCGCGCCTGCGTGTGACTCACTGCTGACTTGATGATTCAGTAGTCAGAGGCTAGCGTCTAACTACTCATTCACATAGTCAGGGGAGGGCGCATGCCGGTCGGCTTCGAAGGCGCCCGCCGCACGCAGAGCACGGATGCGGTCGTGGCGTTGCCGTCCTGCGGCCATGACAGGGGCCGGATCGGCCCGCGCGGCCACGCGCTGCCGTGCGCGTGCGTCGCCCTCCTACCAGAGCGAGAAGAAGCTGCGCAGCGGGTGGGGATGGTAGGAGTCGAACAGCGCGAAGTTGATGAAGGGGGTGGCGGCCACTCCGAGCAGCGCGAAGGTGCGGTTGAGCTTGGTCATCGTCTGCACGTAACCGCCGTCGCCCCCGGCGTCGACGGCTCCGTCCGGGGAGGGCTCCTCCTCGGAGACGAGCCAGTCGGCCGGGGATTCGCGTCGTGCGGCCACCTTGCCGACCAGGGCCGCGGCGCCGGTGACAACCGTGGCGGCGACAAGCACGTCCTTGGCGGTCACCATGACCTTCGCGTCTTTGCCGAGGGACCGGCCGTACAGAGTTCTCCGCTCACTCAGCCAGCCGGTCGCGATGGCGGCGTTGACGAGCAGTTCGTACAAGGAGTCGCTCATGCTGAGCCGAGCGCCGGTGGCCGTCTCCGCGGACCTGCCGCCGGCTCCGGGCCCCCCGGCACGGCCGACCGTAGGTCTGCCGAACGCGGCGGCGGCCAAGCCGAGGCGGCCGATCGAAGCGGCCGTGGTCTGCACGATCGTCATAATCGTCCCCGCCGGTTCCCTCAGGTGAACAGCCGGAAGATCGTTCCGGGCCGGTAATCGCGCAATATGTTGAAGTTCACGCGGGGAGTGAGCCCGATCGCACCGGCCGCAAAGGCGCGGTTCAGCATCTTCATCACCGTGAGGCAACGGTAGTAACGCTTCCCGCGCCGGGAGGCGTCGGACGTGAGATTGCCCTCCGCGTCCAGCGGCAGCCCCTGCGGGAACTCACGCTTGACGAGTTGACCCGCGGCGATGGTGGCGATGTTCGTGAGCGCGGATCCGATGACGGCGAGATCCTTCAGGCTGACCGCGTCGTCGGTCGCTTGATCGAGGTGGTGTTGCGTCCTCAGGGTGTGCTGCTCGATCAGCCAGCCCCCGGCGAGCATGGTGTTCGCCGCGACGTCGTACCTGGTCCACAGCCCTTTGGCTTCAGCGGGACCTGTCGTGCTGGGGCGCGGTCGCTGCGGACTACCAGCGAGAGCAGCGGCAGCCCCCAGTTGATGGATGGATGCCGCAGAAGTCGTGAGCAAACTCATCAGTGACCCCCGTGTCGAATGCGGCCCCTAGGGCTTCCCACGGCGAGCCGCGAGATTGACGGGTCATTGCTTCGCCTTCCAATCAAGCCTGTGGCCAGCCGTTTCCCGTGTCAAGCGGACCTCCGGGCGCCGCACTGGGTGGGGCCGCGTATACAGGGCCACGGGCCGTCTCGTGACTGTCGGCGGCGTCGGGGCTCCGCCTTCTTCGGCGTGATGGGCATGCGCCGCCACTTCGCCGTCCGCGCCTGCCTCGGCGGGCCTCGCAGCCGGAAACGGCCCGCCGCCTTTTACGTTGTAGATTCCTAGCGGCGGCCCCGCCAAGGACGTTCAGCGCGGCCCCAGGATGCGCAGTTGCAGCATCGCCGCGAACCGCTGCTCCGGGTCGTTCAGGTCGAGCTCGCCCACCTCGACGACCCGGCGCAGACGGTAACGCAGCGTGTTCGGGTGGATGAACAGGGCGGCCGCCGCTTTGCCCACGTCGCCGAGCGCGTCCAGCCAGGCCTCGAGGGATTCGACCAGGCCCGCGTTGTTGCGCTCGTCGTACTCCATCAGGCGGGCGATCGCGCCGCCGGGGCGTTCGTCGCGGGCGGCGGCGAGGTCGCGCAGTTCCAACATCAGAGCGAGCGTCTGGACGTCGTCGAGGCGGGCCACCCGAAGGCCGGTGTGGCCCTCACGCATCACCCGCAGCACGCGGTCGGCCTGCGCCTTGCCGTGGACGATGGCGCTGATGTCCGAACCCGCCGGGGCGACCGCCACGATCGCGTGCAGATTGCCGTCTACGCGGTCGACGAAGTCGGCGGCCAGCCGGGCGACCCGTTGCTCGGGGTCGGCCGCCGGCGTGACCACCGGCAGCAGGCCGTAGACCGTGCCGCCGACGGCGGCGACGGCGGAGGAGGGCACGGTCGCCGACAGGTGCACCGACAGGGCGTCGGCCAGGCGTTCGAGGTCGGCGTGCGCGTGGTCGTCGTCGACGAGCAGGCAGGCGCTCACGATGACCAGGCGGCGGCCGGACAGGCCGAGCCGGCCCAGCGCGTCCCGCGCCCCGGCGCCGCCTTCCAGGACGGTGCCGATGAGGTCGGTCCGCAGTCTGCGCTGGACGTCGGCGCCGCCCCGCAGCCGCAGCAGGTGCAGCGCGACCAGTTTCGACGCGTCCAGCAGGGCCTGGATCCGTTCACCGTCGACCTCGCCGTCCATGGCGGCCCAGATCGAACCCAGGACCTCGTCACCGGCGCGGACCGCGATGGCGACGCGTTGCACCGTCATGCCCTCGTAGCCCAGGTCCAGGGGGCTGACGACGACCGGGGCGTGGTAGCGGTAGAGGTCGCGGAAGACCCCCATCTCGGTGAGCCGGGTGGCGTACCGTTCGGGCACCTGGCGGCCGATGACGGTCTCCACCCGGGAGGGGTCCGTCTCGTCCTGGCGGCCGGAGAAGGCGAGCACCCGCGAGTTGCGGTCCTCGATGGTGATGGGGGCGTCGAGGAGGGCGGCCACGGCGTTGGCCACCGCGAACAGGTCACCGGACGGCAGGCCGCCGAGGGACTCGTGGCCGGTGACCCCGATGTCGCCTTCGGCGAGCATCGCGCGGATGAGGGCGGTGAGCTGCGCCCAGGTGGCGCCCCGGCGCAGTCCGATCAGGGCCACGCCGCTGTCCTGGACGGCCGCGCGCACCTCCGGGGTCAGGGCGACCGGCGCCCGTACGACCAGGCCCGCCGTGCCGTGGTCACCGAGTGCACGCAGCAGCGGCGCCAGGGTGCCGCTCGCCGGGTCGACCCCTACACCCAGCACCAGCGAGCGGGGGGCGAGTACGGGTTCGTCGAGCGGGTCGAAGATGGCCAGGGCGCTGATGCCCTCCGGCTGGTCGACGTCGCCGGCGACGAGTTCGAGGAGGGTGGAGCCCAGGTCGTCCAGGACCCGGCCGAGGCTGGCACGCGGTCGCTGACTCACGCCCGGCAGTTTAGGCGCGCTACTCAGAAGTCGATCAACTCCACCGAGGTCGTCACCCGCTCCAGCAGTTCCGGTACGGGGGTGACGCCGAGACCGGGGCCTGCGGGCACCGGGACGTGTCCGTCCACCAGGACGATCGGCTCGGTGATGTCGGTCCGGTAGAAGCGGTCCGACGCCGAGACGTCGCCGGGCAGCGTGAAGCCGGGCAGGGCGGACAAGGCGATGTTGGCGGAGCGGCCGAGGCCCGTCTCCAGCATGCCGCCGCACCAGACCGCGATCCCGTGGGCGGCGGCCAGGTCGTGGATCCTCCTGGCCTCCAGGTATCCGCCGACCCGGCCGGGCTTGATGTTGATGATCTGGCACGCGCCGAGCGTGATGGCCGCGGCGGCCGTCTGCGCGGACACGACGGATTCGTCCAGGCAGATCGGCGTCGCCAGCTCCCGCGCGAGCGCGGCGTGCCCGAGGACGTCCTCCTCCTCCAGCGGCTGCTCGATCAGCAGCAGGTCGTACGCGTCGAGCTTGGCCAGGTGACGGGCGTCGCGCAGGGTGTAGGCGGTGTTGGCGTCGACCTGTAGCGGCACGTCCCCGCCGAACCGGTCGCGTACAGCGGCCACCGGAACCAGGTCCCAGCCCGGTTCGATCTTGAGCTTGATCCGGGCGTACCCCTCGTCCAGATAACCCTCGACGGCGGCCAGCAATTGAGGGATCGAGTCGTGGATGCCGACCGACACACCGCTGGGGACCCGGTCGGCGACGGCGCCGAGCTCGCGGCCGAAGGAACGGCCGAGGGCGCGCAGTTCCGCGTCGAGGATCGCCATCTCCACCGCGGCCTTGGCCATCCGATGCCCCTTGACCGCGTGCAGCAGGCCGGCGACGGCGGCGGCGCCGAACCGGGCGAGCGCGGCCTGACTCTCCTGCGTGGCCAGTCGCGGCAGCAGGAACCGGCGCAGGACGTCCTGCTGGGAGTCGACGTACTCGGCCGAGTAGAGCGGGTCGGCCAGCGCGACGCATTCGCCCCAGCCTTCGGCGTCGTCGGTCACCACCTTGATCAGCAGGATGTCGCGCTCGGTCTGCGTGCCGAACGAGGTACGGAACGGCGACACCAGCGGCATCGAGACACGGCGGAGTTCGATTCCGAGCAGCTTCATCAGTACTCCAGATCGACGAGGTAACCGAGGCCGAGGTCGAAGTCGACGACGCGCCCCCCGGAGGCCATCAGCGGCTCCAGTTCGGCGCGGAGCCCGCGGCGCCAGGCCGCGGCGGCGGCCGAGTCCGCGGCGCGCAGGGCCTCGATGTCGGGCGGGGTGGCGACACGGCGGCTCGACGGGCCGCCCGTGGGGCGGTCGAAGGGCGTCCCCGCGCTGGCGGCGACGACCCTCGGCGCGAGCAGGCTCCAGCGCACCAGCAGCCGGTCGGAGTCGTCGGCGCCGTTGATCGCGTCGTGCATCGCGCCGTAGAAGTTCGGCAGGTACTCCACCGGCAGCGCGCCCAGTTTGACGATGTTGAAGTAGGCGTTGCGGCCGACCAGCGGGTCGTACGTCCACTCGATCGTCGTGATGCCGCGGGTCAGGGCCCAGGCGCGCTGGTGCAGCTTGAGCGCCATGCCGACGCTGCGGCCCTCCATGCCGGGGGCGACCCCGGCGACGTGACTGTGCAGGGTACGGGCCGCCGGTTCCTCGTGGAAGCCGATGCAGACGCCGACGAGCCGGTCACCGTCGTAGGCGCCCGCGGCGTAGTTGCCCGCCTTGGTCAGCGCGCGCAGGAACTCCATCGTGATCAGCGGGCGGCCCCAGATCTCCAGCAGCAGGTCGATCATGGCCTGGGCTTCGTCCAGGTCCTGGAGTTCCCTGATCGCCACGCCCGCGTTCTCGGCCCGTCTGCCCGCGTCCCGCGCCGCCAGGTCGAGCATGCTCACGACTCGTCCTCCAGAAGTTCGGCGACCAGTTCGCGCAACAGCGCGGTGCGGCCGGCCAGCAGGTCGACGACGACATGCTCATGGTCGGCGTGGGCTCCGGCGCCGACCGCGCCCAGGCCGTCGAGGGTCGGGGTGCCGACGCCGGCGGTGAGGTTGCCGTCGGAGGCGCCGCCGACGGCCGTGCCGGACAGGGTCGGCAGGCCGAGCCGGGCCGCGACGGCGGCGGCCCGGCCGAACAGCTCCCGGCTGGACGACTCCTCCAGCGGGGGCCGGTTGACGCCTCCCCCGATCTCGATCACGGCAGCGGGGTCGAGCGGCGCCAGCGCGCGCAGCGCGTGGTCGACGCGCAGTTGCTCGCGGTGGGTCCACGCGCGCACGTCGACCGCGAACGAGCCGTGGGCGGGCACCGTGTTCGCCGTGGTGCCCGCGGCGAACACCGTCGGGGTGACCGTCGTCCCGGCCGCCGGGTCCGACAGGGCGCTCGCCGCCAGGGCCAGGCGGGCCAGTTCGAGAGTGGCGTTGACGCCCTTGTCCGGTTCCAGCCCGGCGTGGGCGGCCCGGCCGGTGACACGCACGTCGTACAGGGACACGCCCTTGCGGGCCGTCTTGAGGGCGCCGCCGTCGGCCGAGGCCTCCAGGACGAGCGCCGCCTTGGACCGGCGGGCCTCCTTCTCGATCAGGGCGGCCGAGCTCGGCGAGCCGAGCTCCTCGTCCCCGGTCACGAGCAGGGTGACGCCGGTGCGCTCGGGCAGGCCGGCGACGGCGTGGATCGCCATCACCAGGCCGGCGAGCATGTCGAAACAGCCGGGGCCGCGCACCACCCCGCCGGTCAGCCGGTACGGCCGGGCCGCCAGCGTGCCGATGGGCCAGACCGTGTCGTGATGGGCCAGGAGCAGGACCTGGCGGTCGCCGTCCCCGAACCGCCACCGCAGGTGCGACCACCCGTCCAGGGTGATGCGCTCGGGCACCACGCCGAGTCGCGCGGCGCCGACGCGGGCGACCAGGTCCGCCGACCGGGCGACCGCGGCCCGGTCGGCGGAGGGCGACTCGCACTCGACGAGCGCCCTGAGGTCGGCGAGGAACGTCTCGATGCTGACGGGCACGGTCAGCCGTGCTTCTTCGGGGTCGCGCGGGCGCCGTAGTGCACGTACTCCTCGCCGGTGGGCAGCGAGTAGAACGTCACGGGGACCCACGACTCCATGCCTTCGGGGCGGACCGCGTACAGGGCGGGGGCGACGGGGGTCATCTCGTAGATCTGGACGGGGGTGCCCTCCAGCTCGGCGATCGGCCCGGTCACCGTGATGCGCAGGGTCGGCTTGCCGTCCTCCTCCAGCACCTCCATGCGGACCGATTCCCGAACGTACGTGCCGGCGTACGGGGCCAGGTCGGTGGTCACCGGCTCGGCCGGGGGCTCGAACGGCTCGGGCAGCCGGACCCCGGTGAGGTCGGAGAAGATCTCGTCGTACAGATCGACGAACAGGTCGTGGGTGTGGCCGCCGTTGGTCGTGAGCGCGACCGCGACACCGGCTTCCGGCAGGATCCTCAGGAACGCCGCCTGGCCGATGGTGTTGCCGTCGTGGCCGTAGGCGCGGTGGCCGTGCCAGTCGCAGCGGAACCAGCCCAGCCCCCACGAGTCGCCGAGCAGGAGCTTTTCCGGGCAGTCGGTCTGGTACGCGGACATCGCCTCGGCACTGTCGGCCGACAGGACGCGAGTGCCGTCGGAGGCGAGCCCGCCCAGCAGGTGCATGCGGGCGAAGGCGAGCACGTCGGAGACGGTGGACGTGATCAGCCCGGCCGGGCCGACCGCGCGGGGCAGCCCCCACACCGGGGCGACCACCGGGTCGTCGCCGCCCTTGACGTGACCCATCGAGTGGGCGAAGACCATCGCCTCCTCGGGCAGCGTCGTCGTGTGGGTCAGGCCGAGCGGCGCGAACAGCTTGGCCTTGATCGCCTGGTCCCAGGTCTGGCCGGTGAGGACCTCGATGATCCGGCCGAGTACCGAGTAGCCGGCGTTGCAGTAGGACCAGGTGGCGCCGGTGGGGTGGTTGTGCGCCACGTCGGCCAGCAGGGCGACGTACTTCTCCAGGGCGTCGTCGCCCCGGCCGGTGTCGGTGAACAGGTCGCCGTCGATGCCGCTGGTGTGGGTGAGCAGGTGCCAGACGGTGACCCCGGCGGTGGTCTCCGGGTCGCGCAGCCGGAACTCCGGCAGGACCTCGGCGACCGGGGTCTGGAGGGTGAGTGCGCCCTCGTCGACCAGTTGCATGATGACGGTCGCCGTCCACACCTTGGAGATCGAGCCGATCTGCCAGACGGAGTCGGTGGTGGCGGGCTGGCCGGTGCCGGCGTGCAGCAGGCCGGTGGCGGCGGTGAGCAGTTCGTCGTCCGCGCCGTCGGCGCCGAGGCGGAGGATGCCGAGCTGGGCGCCGGGGACGCCGTGCTTGGCGGCGAGTTCGTCGAGGCGGTTCTGCCAGTGGGCCTGGTCGAGGGTCACGTCTGCTCCTTCAGGGGAACTGCGCCGGGGATGGCGGCGAGGAGGTGGCGGGTGTAGTCGTGGCGGGGCGCGCCGAGCACCTGGGCGGTGGGGCCGAATTCGACGATCTGCCCGTTGTGGAGCACCGCCACGTGGTCGGCGACGTACCGGACTACGGCCAGGTTGTGGGAGATGAACAGCATCGACAGGCCCAGGTCGCGGCGCATGTCACGGATCAGGTTGAGCACGGCGCCCTGCACGGACACGTCCAGCGCCGAGGTGATCTCGTCGGCGAGGATCACCTGCGGCCGGGCGGCCAGCGCCCGGGCCAGCGCGACCCGCTGCCGCTGCCCGCCCGACAGGCGCACGGGCAGGTCGGCGGCCCGGGCCGCGTCCAGGTGGACCAGCGCGAGCAGGCGCGTGATCTCCGCCTGGCGGGCCGTCCTGCCCAGGCGCTCCGGCATGGCCTCCGCCAGGCTCTCCCCCACGGTCATGCGGGGGTCCAGGGAGGAGTACGGGTCCTGGAAGACCATCTGCACCGGGCGGCGGCCTCTGTTCGGGACGGGTCTGCCGTCGAGCAGGATCTGCCCGCCGGTCAGGGGCGCCAGCCCGACGGCGGCCCGGGCGAGGGTCGACTTGCCGCAGCCCGACTCGCCGACCAGGCCGACGGTCTGCCCGTCGGCCACCTCGAGGCTGACGTCGTCCAGCACGGTGTGCGAGCCGTACCGGACGCGGACGTCATGGAAGCTGAGCGTGCTCATACCGGGACCTCCGTGCTCTTGTGGCACGCCACGCCGGCCACCAGCGCGGGGGCGACCGCCCGGCAGTGGTCGTCGGCGAGCGGGCAGCGGGGCGCGAACGCGCACCCGGCCGGAACATGGACGGGGTCGGCGGGCAGCCCGGGGATGACGGCGAGCGGCCGGCTCAGGTCGGTGTCCATGTCCGGCACGGCCGCCACCAGCGCCCGCGTGTACGGGTGCCGCGCGAGCGTGCGCAGGTCCTTGGCGGGCAACTCCTCGACGACCCGGCCGGCGTACATCACCAGCACCCGGTCGCACACGTCGGTCACGACCGAGACGTCGTGGCTGATGAGCAGGAGGGCGGCGCCGGTGTCGCGGCGTACCTCGGCGAGCAGTTCCAGGACCTGCCGCTGCACGGTGACGTCCAGGGCGGTGGTCGGCTCGTCGGCGATGATGAGCCGGGGGTCGCCCATGAGGCCCATTCCGATCATCGCCCGCTGCCGCATGCCGCCGGAGAACTCGAAGGGGTACTGGCGCGCGCGCCGTTCGGGCTCGCGGATCCGTACCGCGCGCAGGCGGTCGACCGCGCGCGCGAGGGCGGCCTTGCGGCCCATGCGCTGGTGGAAGCGGCTCACCTCGGCCAGTTGCGGCCCCACCCGGTGCGCCGGGTTGAACGACGTCATCGGGTCCTGGAAGACGATCGCCAGCGAGGTGCCCAGGCGCCGGTGGGCGCCGGCGGCCATGAGATCCTCGCCCGCGACGAGGAGGTGGTCGGCCTCGACGCGTACCGGCGGCTCGATGAGCCCGGCCACCGCCAGCGCCGTCAGCGACTTGCCGGAGCCGGACTCGCCGACCACTCCGACGGCCTCGCCGTCGGAGAGGGCGAACGTGACCCCGCGCACCGCACGGATCGGACCGGCCGGGCCGGGGATGGTCACCCGCAGGCCCTCCACCGACAGGACCGTCCCGGGGACGGCAGGCGTGGCGGCGACCGGTTCGCGGGGCTCCTCCAGGGAGCGGGCCCCGCCGGGCAGGTCGCCGAGGCCGAAGACCGCCGCGAACGCCTCACCGGTGAGGTTGAACGCCAGGCCGGCCAGGACGACGGCGATGCCGGGGGCGAGCGCGGCCAGCGGGTGGACGTAGATTCCGTTGAGCCCGTCCTGCATGAGCTTGCCCCAGTCGTAGGACGGCGACTGCACGCCCAGCCCCAGGAAGGACAGCCCGGCGAAGGTCAGCAGCACCCCGCCGGCCGCCATCGTCGCGTTCACGATGAGCGGCTCGGCGACGTTCGGCAGCACATGGCGAAGCAGCACCCGGATGCGGCTCACCCCGGCGATGCGCGCCACCGCGATGTAGTCCCGCTCGGAGACGGCGGCCATGAGGGTGTGGCACAGCCGGGCGAACGCGGGTGCCCCGGCCACGCCGACCGCGAGCGCGGCCCCCCGGGCGCCGACGCCGAAGACGACGGCGAAGAACAGGACGAGCAGCAGGCCGGGGAAGGCCACCAGCACGTTGACGGCCGAGGTGACCAGGCGGCCCAGCCGCCGTCCGAGCAGCATCGGCGCGGCCCCCAGGAGGATGCCCAGCACCAAGCTGATCGCCGTCGCCGCCACCGCGAGCACGATCGAGAGCCGGGCGGCCACCAGCACCCGGGCGAACAGGTCGCGGCCGAGGTTGTCGGTGCCGATCCAGTGCTCGGCCGACGGCCCGGCCAGCAGGTTGCCGGTGTCGACGGCCGCGGCCCGCCCGCCCCACAGGACGGGCCCGAACGCTGCGGCCAGCAGTACCAGGGTCAGCAGCCCGAACCCGGCGAAGCCGACCGGCCTGAGCAGAACACGTGCCGCCCGCATGTCAGCTCTCTCCGATCGCCGAACGGGGGTCGAGCAGCGCGAGCACCACGTCGACGAGGGTGTTGACCAGCAGGACGCCGGCGCCGTACACCAGGACGGTGCCCTGGACCATCGGGTAGTCCTTGGCGACGATCGAGGAGACGATCGAGGAGCCGAGCCCCGGCCACGCGAAGACGTTCTCCACCAGCACCGTCCCGGCCACCAGCGAACTCAGCAGCAGCCCGCCGAGCGTCAGGCTCGCCGTCACCGCGTTCGGCAGGGCGTGCACGAGGTGCACCCGCAGCGACGTGAGCCGCTTGGCCCGCGCCGTACGGACGTAGTCGGTCTCCAGCACCGCGAGCATCTCCACCCGGACGATGCGCGACAGCACCGCCGCCGGGCCGATCGCCAGGGCGAGCACCGGCAGCACGTAGGAGTCGAGCCCGTCGCGTCCGGCCACCGGGAACAGGTGCGTCTGCACCGCCAGCAGGTAGACCAGGCCGACACCGAGCAGGAAGTCGGGGATCGCGCCGACGACGACGTTCGTGCCGGTGAAGGCCAGCTCCGTGCGTCTGCCGCGGCCGCGGCGGGTGAGCATCGCCATCACCACGCCCACGGGGACCGCGACGGCCACCGCGAGCAGGAACGCGGCCACGGCGAGCTGGGCCGTGGCGGGCAGCCGCTGGGCGATCGTCTCGCCCACCGGGAGCCGGCTGGAGATCGACACTCCCAGCTCACCGTTCAGCAGGTGGCGCAGGAAGGTGACGTACTGCCGCCAGAGGGGTTCCAGCAGGCCGAGCTCCTGTTTGCGGGCCAGCACGAGGTCGGCCGGGGCGGTCGGGCCGAGCGCTGCGCGTACGGGATCGCCAGGGACCAGGTGGATCATCAGGAACGCGGCGGTCACCAGCACCCAGAGCGACACCAGCAGCCGCGCCGCGCGCCGGAGCGCGAAGCGCGGCCACCGGCCGCTGGTCGGGATCTTCATCGTCAGCCGAGCATCCGGATGCTGGTGGGGATGATGCTGCCGACGATGTCCAGCTCCGCGTCCTTGAGGAAGGTGGGGATGACGTTGTTGGCGAACGGCACCAGGTCCGCGGCCTTGTACAGCGCCTGCTCGGCGGCGAACCAGTCCGCGCACCCGGCGTTGCCGGTCGCGGCCTTCGCCTTGGTGGTCAGGGCCACGTAGTCGGCGTTGTCGATGGCGGCGAAGTTCGTGCCCTCCGGCGCTGCGGGGCCGGAGACGAACGGCATGACCTGGTCGGGAGTGCTGAGGTTGAGGGCCTCCCAGGCGATGTCCCAGTCGCCGGTGCCGAAGAGGGCGCCCGAGATCTGCGTCGCGTTCTGCGCGGTGGCCTTGACCTCGACGCCGATCGCCTTCCAGGCCGCGGCGGCCAGTTCGGCGGCCGCGCTGCCGCCGGTGCCGAGCGCGGCGTCGTAGACGAAGGAGACCGTGAGCGGCTTGCCGTCCTTGACACGGACGCCGTCGGCGCCCTTGGTCCAGCCGGCGGCGTCGAGCGCGGCCCCGGCCGCGGCGGCGTCGAAGGCCGGCAGGTGACCGGTGACGGAGTCGCCGCTGCAGCCGGTGGGCTGGAGGGCGGCCAGCTGGGTCGCGGCCGCGCCCTTGCCGGAGGTGAGGGCGGTCTGAAGCTGCTTGAGGTCGAGCGCCTGGGTCAGCGCCATGCGCACGGCCGGGTCCGAGGTGGGGTGACCCTCGGCGTGGTTGTACCACTGCTCGCCGGTCAGCGCCTGTGTGCCGACGGACTTCAGGCCCGCGGCCGCCAGGCGGGCGGCGTCGGGGCCGTTGATCAGGGCCGCGTTGACCGTGCCCGCGAGCAGCTCGTTGGCGGCGGTGGTCTCGTTCGCGACGATCTTGACGATGACCTTGGCCGGCATGCCCTTCTCGGCCGTGGTGGCGCCGCCGGGTCCCCAGGTGTAGCCCTGACGCAACTCGTACGTGTAGTGGTCGGAGGGGACCGCTTCCTTCAGCACGTACGGGCCGGTGCCGTTCGTGGCGGCCTTCAGGCTCGACCGATCCTTCATGCCGGCGTCGCACACCATCGGCAGGTTCGCGAACGCGTTCAGCGCGAACGGCGCGGGGGCCGCCAGCTTGACGGTGACCTTCGAGCCGGATGCGGAGGCGGTGGCGCCGGCCGGGATGAAGGCGCCCAGGAACGGGCTCTTGTTGTCCGGATCCTCCACGTAGGCGATGTTGTCGACCACGGTCTGCGCCGTGAACGGGGTGCCGTCGGAGCAGGTGACGCCCGGCTTGATGGCGAAGGTGAGAGTGGCGCCTTCGACGGTCCACGCGGTGGCCAGCTGCGGCTTGATCGTGCCGTCCTTGGCGACGGCGACCAGGTTGTCGTAGGCGTACTGGGTCATGCCGAACAGGGCGCTGACCGCCGACCCCTGCGGGTCGAGGGCGCCGGGATCCGACGCCAGGTCCAGGGTGAAGGTCTTGCCGCCGGCGTAGGCGGCGGCCGTGCCCGCGCTCGGGGAGGGGGAGCTCGCGCCGCCGCAGGCGGTCAGGCCGACCGAACCGGCCAGGGCGAGGGCCGTGAGGGCCCTCGTGCGGAAGGGACTCATGCGGTTCCTTTTCTGGTACGGCCGCTCAACAGCGCGACGTCATGCGCAGAGGCTAGATGGCCACCGGGGAGCCCGTACTCAGCCGATCGCACAACCCCAGGCGGTTGGGGTTGTGCGATCGGACAAGGGTCACTTCCAGACCTGGGCGGCCACCCGCCGGAAGTTGCCGCCGAGGATGCCGCAGACCGCCTCCTCCGGGTAACCGCGTCCCACCAGCTCGCGCTCGACCAGCAGCGTCGTCTCCGGCTCGACGAACCCGATGACGCCCCAGCGCGTGTACTCCTCGGGGAACAGGTCGGGGTTGGCCGCCAGCTCCGCCGTCAGGTCCTCGGCGTCGAAGGAATGGTCGCTGCCGATGCCGACGTGCTCGGGGCCGACCAGCTCGACGGCGTAGTCGATGTGCGCGATGAACGCGTCGAGGGTCGCGGTGTTGGGCCCCAGGAAGATGCCGACACCGGGGATGCCGATGACGCCGCCGGTCGCGGCGCACTCACGGGCCTGCTCGTCGGTGATGTTGCGGGCGTGCTCCCACAGGCCGCGCATCGCCGAATGCGAGTAGATCATCGGCTGCTCGGTGGCGGCCGACAGGTCCAGCCCCGTACGGGTGCCGCAGTGCGACCCGTCGACCAGCATGCCGACCTCGTTCATCCGCCGGACCAGGTCGCGGCCGTAGGCCGTCAGGCCGGTGTCGACGGCGTCCAGGCAGCCGCCGCCGGCGGCGTTGCCGTTGTTGTAGCTCGGCAGCAGCGACTTCACGCCCAGGTCGGAGAAGACGCGCACCATGTCGAGGTCCCCCTCCAGCGGGGCGGAGTCCTCCAGGTCGAACGCGACGACGATCCGGTCGTCCGGCACCGCCGCGTCGACGTCGGCGACGCTCGTCGCGAGCGTCAGGTCGGGGTGCGCCTCGATCGCGCGGGTGAAGTGGCCGATGTAGGAGAGCGCGTCCGCGCGGGAATGCGGCGCGTAGCCGACGTTGACACACACGTATGCCCCGCCGGCACGGCGGTAGCGCAGCAGGTCGGTCACGTCGGCGTCGAGCGTGAGGGGCAGGCAGGCGTGCTGCTCCCAGAAGGCACGGGCGGAATTCATGCGCACATCCTGGTGGATGTCATGACACGCGGGCGTGCGCCCGATGCCGATCAGCCACACGGCCGTGAGCGCCCCTCGCGGGGGCGCAAGGTGAACGGCGGTGCGGGTCGCGCTATTCCATGAGGGCGGCGTAGTCGACGGCCTGGCCGGGGGCGAGGACGACGTCGAAGTGGAGGCCGGCCCACGGCTTGCCCTGCAGGTCGCGTCCGTCCGGGGTGGGCTCATCGGCGGAGTGGCGGGACCAGTCGTAGATCAGGGAGTCCTTGACGCCGAAGACCGCGTCCTTGGTCGCCTTGCCGAGATGCTCATCGCCGCGGACGAAGACGTGCGTGACGAGGGTGCGGTAGCCGGGCGCGGTGACCATGAAGTGCAGGTGTGCCGGCCGGTACGGGCTGCGCTCCGTGGCCGTGAGCAGGTCGCCGACCGGCCCGTCGTCCGCGATGGCATACGGAGTCGGGAAGATCCCCCAGAAGCGGAACTCGCCTTCCTCGTCGGCGAACAGGTGGGCGCGGCCGTAGACGCGGCCGCCCTCGTGCTGCACGTCGTAGAAGCCTTCGGCGTCGGCCTCCCACACCTCGATGCGGGCACCGGGGACGGGCTCGCCATCGGCGCCCCTGATGGTGCCCTCGACCCAGGCCGGCTCACCGGGGGCGCCGCCGGACATGTCGCCGCCGTTCTCGATGAGCGGGGCGCCGTTGACGAAGAAGGGGCCGAAGACGGTGGCCTCGGTGGCGTTCCCGTAAACCTCGTTGTTGACGGCAACGGTCTGCATGGAGACACCTAGCACGTCGCTGAGCAGCACGAACTCCTGCCGGTGCCGGGTGGTGGCGTGGCCGACGCGGGTGAGGAACTCAATGGCGGTGTTCCACTCGGCCTCGGTGAGCCGCACCGTGCGCACGTACGAGTGGACGTGCTTCACAAGCTCCTGCAGCAGATATTTCATGCGCTCGTCGGGGGTGTTCTCGAACGACTGCACGACTTGGGCGATGAGGTCTTCTTCGCGAGCGGTCTGCTCGGGCGAAATCTGGTCGGCCATGGTCTCCAGCTTCCTTCATACGATCTGCTCGCCGACCCATGCGGCACGCAAAATGCCTTCCAGGTCGGACACCGTCACCGGCCGGGGGTTGGACGGCGGCACCGCGGGCATGGCCAGCTCCGCCGCCCGGCGGATATCGGACTTCTCCAGCCCGACGGCGGCGAGTGAAGCCGGTGCGCCGAGCTCAGCGCGCAGCGCGTCGAGCCCGGCCGCGGCGTTCCGCACGCCGAGCGACTCCTGGACGCGCTCGGCGGCATCCGGCGCGAAGGGGGCGTTGAACGCGGTGACGTACGGCAGCACGATCGCGTGCGTCTCGGCGTGCGGCAGGTTGTACGCCCCGCCGAGGGTGTGGCAGATCTTGTGGTGCAGCCCGGAGCCGGCCGAGGCGAATGCGACCGCGGCGAGGTAGGCACCGTACAGGGTCTGCTCGCGCGCGCCGAGGTCACCGGGGTCGGCGATCAGGCCGCGCAGTCCGGGGAAGAGCGCCCGCAGCCCCTCGGTGCCCAGCGCGCGGTTGATCGGGTCGGCGCGCGGCGCCCAGAACCCGTCGACGGCGTGCGCCACCGCATTGAGGCCGGACGCCACCGCCAGGGTCGCCGGCAGGCCGGCGCTCAGCGCGGCGTCGTAGACGACGACCTTCGGCAGCACCCTGGGGTCCGTTCCCGTCGTCTTGCGCCGTCCCTCGGTCATCCCCCACACGTCGGTGGCCTCGGACCCGGCGAACGTCGTCGGTATCGCCACGATCGGGGCTCCGGTCCTCAGCGCCACCGCCTTCGCCAGACCGGTCGCCGAGCCCCCGCCGATGACGACGATCGCGTCGATGTCGGCGGCGACCGCAGCCTCCGTCGCCCTCTCGGCGTTCTCGACCGGGACGTGCTGCACGATCTCATCGATGCGCCACACCACCGGGGCACGCTCGGCGACGGCGTCGGCGAGCGCGACGGCGAAGGCATCATGGACGAGCAGGATCCGCCGCGCCCCGAGTTCCTCCACCGCCGCGACCGCGTTGTCGGCGGCTGCGCCCGTGCCGAACAGGACGCGCTGCCCCAAAGTCACATGGTCGAACATGAATGACACGATCTACACGATACTGAGCAATTGCTGGAGCGAGTCGAACAGCACCGCCTCGGGGCCCGCCGGCCCGATGTCGCGGGCGGCCCTCCCCGTACCCAGCCGGGGGAACGGCCGCCCCACGCGCTGTTGACGAACCGCCGCACCCAACACACGATCGGTCCACAAGGCACCAGACGGACACCGCGGGGACCGGCGTCTTCTGGGTAGCGAACGGGAGGCCGCGATGGAGCCGTCGGACGACAGTGTGCGGGAATGGCGCAGGTCCGTGCCGAAGACGTCGCTGATGGTGCTCGGGGCCGCGGCGTTCGTCGCCGTGGGAGCCGCCATGGCGTTCGGCCCGCTAGGTGACGACGACAGCATCACGGTCGAAGTCGTCGGCTGGGTGGCGATGGTCTGCTTCTCCTTCGCCGGGATCCTGGGGGTCCGGCAGATCCTGAGCCGCGACCCGGTCGTCATCCGCGTGGGACCTCTCGGTCTCCACGATCGGCGCCTGTCACGCGACCCGATCCCCTGGGACGACATCGACGGCTACTACGTCCAGCGCATCCAGCACCAGCGGATTCTGAGGTTGCTCATGACCCCCGAGGCGCAGGAGCGGAACGTGCACTCGCGGTGGAGAGCGTTCGTACGACGGACCGGAGGCCCGACTGTCAACACCGGCGGCCTCAGTCCGGGCTTCGACGACTTCCTCACGGCCGTCGCCGTCTGGCTGCCTCCGAATCCGCCAAAGGCCCGGTGACCTCGGCGGCTCAACGGACCCGAGACGGTTTCGTGCCGATCAGTCGTCACGGCTCGCGTGGGTGAGCCGATGGGCGAGCGCTCGGATGTGGTGTTTGAGTTCGGGTGGATCGAGGACCTCGAAGTCGATGCCCTTGAGCGCGACGAAGAGGGCGATTTTGTCGAGGGAGTCGCCGCCGGCGTGGAAGAGGCAACTGTCGGCGTCGCGGTGTTCGAGACGGCCCGCGGTGGGCGACGTGTGTTCGGCGACGATGTCGAGCGGCGCGTGGAACAGGATGGTCGCGCGGTACCGGTATGGGGAAGCGGTAAGGGCGTTGGAGACGTAGGTGCGCACCCCCTCGGCGGGTTCGGGCCGGGGCGTGAAGCGCGGCCCGGGTTGCGGGGCCCGGTCCATGCGGTCGAGGCGGAAGGTGCGCCAGTCGTCGCGGTCGAGGTCGAAGGCGAGCAGGTACCAGCGACGGCTGGTGTGGATGAGCCGGTACGGCTCGACGCGCCGGGTGCGTTGCTGATAGCCGAAGCGGATGCCTTCGTGGGCGCGGCAGGCGGCGGCCAGGGCGGTGAGCAGGTCGGGGTCCACGGTGGGGCCGGGGCCGGTCAGCGGCAGGATGGCCGACTGCATCGCGCCCACACGGTGGCGCAGCCGGGAGGGCAGGACCTGCTCGAGCTTGGCGAGAGCACGCAGCGAGGTCTCCTCGATCCCGGTGACCGTGCCCGTGGCGGCGGCGCGCAGGCCGATGGCCACCGCGACGGCTTCGTCGTCGTCGAGCAGCAGTGGCGGCAGGGCGGCCCCGACCCCGAGCCGGTACCCGCCGGTGGTGCCGGTGGCGGACTCGACGGGGTAGCCGAGGTCGCGGAGCCGGTCGACGTCGCGGCGGACGGTGCGGGTGGTGACGCCAAGGCGCTCAGCCAGTTCGGCGCCGGGCCAGTCGCGGCGGGATTGGAGCAGGGACAGCAGCCGCAACAACCGTGCCGAGGTTTCCAGCATCCGCGCGCGCTCCCTTCAGCTTGAGGACCGTACCTGTCCTCAAGCGTTTCTAGTGTGGCTCGTACCGGGTCACCCCGGGAACCCCTCGAAGCCAAGGAGAACGTCATGATCCTCGTCACCGGCGCCACTGGAAACGTCGGCCGCCACGTGCTCGGCCTGCTGGTCGCCGGCGGCCACGCCGTGCGTGCCCTGAGCCGGTCTCCGCTGGAGACGGTGTGGCCGGCCGAGATCGATGTCGTCGCCGGCGACCTGGCCGCCCCGGCGTCGCTGGACGCGGCCCTGGCCGGCGTGGAGTCGGTGTTCCTGTTCGCCGTCCCGGGCAGCGGGCCCGCCTTCGTCGCCGCCGCCCAGCGGGCCGGCGTGCGTCGGGTCGTGCTGCTGTCCTCCGGCGGGGTCGACGACGAAGCGGAGGTCCAGGACGGGCCGATCGCCACCTACCACGCCGAGATTGAGCAAGCCCTGCGCGGCTCCGGCCTGGCGTGGACGTTCCTGCGCCCGGACGTGTTCGCCGCCAACAGCCTGATGTGGGCCGGGCAGACCAGGTCCGGCGACGTGATCCGCGGTGCCTACGCCGAGGCGGCGTCCGCGCCGGTGCACGAGGCTGACATCGCCGCGGTCGCCGTGGCCGCCCTCACCGAGGACGGGCATGCCGGCCAGGTCTACCGGCTGACCGGGCCGCAGTCGCTCAGCCATGCCGACCAGGCAGCCATCCTCGGCCGCGCGCTCGGCCGGCCCATCCGCTACGCCGAACTACCCGCCGAGGCCGTGCGTCAGGCGATGAGCGCCCACGTGCCGGGCCCCATCCTGGACAACATCTTCACCACCTGGGCCGCCTCCGTCGGCCGCACCGCACCCACCACCATCGACATCGAGAAGGTCACCGGTCGTCCCGCGCGGAGCTACCACGACTGGGTCCTCGACCACGCCGCCGCGTTCTAGTCCCCAACCACCGTCCCGCGTCGAGGAGCAACCGAGAGATGACCCGCGTCTACCTGGAAAAGGGCCGAACGAAAATCGTCGCCTGCGCGCTGGACTGGCCCGGCTGGGCGCGCATCGGCACCACCGAGGACCGCGCCCTGGCCGCGCTGACGACTTACGCCGACCGGTACCGGCTCATAACCGCCGGTGCCGGGCTGTCCTTCGACCCCGGCCCGATCGAGATCGTCGAGACGGTGACCGGCGTCAACACCACCGACTGGGGTGCGCCCGGCGTACCCGTCGCCGAGGACAGCCGGCCGTACGGCGCCGCGGCGGCGGAGCGCACCGCCGCGATTCTGCGGACCGCATGGCGGGCCCTCGACGACCTCGCCACGACCGCCCCGGAGACTCTCCGGAAAGGGCCCCGCGGCGGCGGACGCGACCGCGACGAGATTGTCACCCACGTCGTCGACACCGAACGCGCCTATGCCCGCAAAATCGGCATCCGGCACCGGCCGTTCGCGGCCCACGACCGGACCGCGCTGACCGCACTGCGCACCGCGATCCTCGACGTCCTGGGCAGCCCGGCCGATGGCGCACCGCTCAGCCGCGACGGATGGCCACTGGCCTACGCCGCCCGCCGGTTCGCCTGGCACGTCCTCGATCACGTCTGGGAGATCGAGGACAAGTCCTGACCGCCGACAAGCTCCCTGGCCGAGCCCGCCACCGTCCCCCATGGACGATGGCGGGCTCGTCGGCTTGTACGGCCCGCCGCCACGATTTCCGAAACATCGTCCGGCACTGCGGACAGAACCTGTCCGCAATGGTCCCTAGCGTAGGGTCCATGACAGCGATCAACGAGTTCCGTATCGACATTCCTCAGAGCGACCTCGACGACCTGCGCCGGCGGCTCGCCCACACCCGGTGGGGGGCACAACTGCCGGGTGCCGAGTGGGAGCGGGGCGTGCCGGTCGGTTACCTCAAGGAGCTGACCGAATACTGGGCCGCCAAGTACGACTGGCGCGTGCACGAGGCCGAGCTCAACGCCTACCCGCAGTACGTCACCGACATCGACGGACAGCGACTGCATTTCCTACACGTGAAATCCCCCGAACCCGACGCGCTGCCGCTGGTGCTCGTGCACGGATGGCCGGGCTCGATCGTGGAATTCCTCGACGTGATCGGCCCGCTGAGTGACCCGAGGGCGCATGGCGGCGACCCGGCCGACGCGTTCGACCTGGTGATCCCGTCACTGCCCGGGTTCGGGTTCTCCGGGCCGCTGTCCGGGCCGGGCTGGGACAGCCGACGGATCGCGTCCGCGTTCGCCGAGCTGATGCACCGCCTCGGCTACCACCGGTACGGCGCGCAGGGTGGCGACTTCGGCGCGTTCGTCGCGCCCGACCTCGGCCGGGTCGACCCGCAGCACGTCGTCGGCGTGCACGTCAACGCCGCCACCATGGGCTTCATCCCGTTCGGCGAGCTCGGCGAGGACGAACTGGCCGCCCTCACCGACGCCGAGCGGGCCCGCGTGGCGCGGATGCGGGCATTCCTCGGGGAAGGCAACGGATACTTCCAGATCCAGGCGACCCGTCCGCAGACCCTCGCACACGCACTGGTCGACTCGCCGGCCGGGCAACTGGCCTGGATCGTCGAGAAGTTCAAGGAATGGACCCACGGCGACCTGCCCGAGCGATCGGTCGACCGGGACCAGATGCTCACCAACGTCATGCTGTACTGGCTGACCGGCACTGCCGGCTCCGCCGCGAACCTCTACTACGAGAGCATGCACACCCGCAACTGGCCCACCCCCAGCGACGTGCCCACCGGCGTCGCGGTGTTCGCCGAGGACATCGCCATCCGCCACTATGCCGAACGCGGCAACACCATCGTGCACTGGTCAGAGTTCGACCGAGGCGGACACTTCGCCGCCATGGAAGCACCCGACCTGCTCGTCCAGGACGTGCGCACCTTCTTCCGCTCCTTCCGCTGACCCCGGCTCGCCGTACGGGCGAGCCCAACGGGCCCGCCCGCAGGTGATCGGCCCACCACGGCCACTGGGCTTGATCGAACGCACGGTCAACCGGCGGGTCCCACCCGCTCTCCCCCCGCCACAAGGTTGCGCACGTTCGGCCCCGCGGAGGGTGACGGCGTGGCCCGCGATAGCGTCCGGAGGATGGAGATACGCCCGGCCGGTGACGGTGACCTCGCCGAAATCGCCCGCATCGCGACCGCCAACGGAGACCGCGACGGCGCGAATCCGCAGTATGTCGCCCATCTCCGCGGTAACGGCGGGTTCCTGGTCGCGGTGACCGGGGGCGAGGTGGCCGGATACTGCGCCACCCGCCGGTTCGCCGGGGCGACGATGTTGTGCGACCTGTTCGTCGACCCCGCCCGGCACGGCGGCGGCGTGGGCCGCAGGCTGCTCGAGTCGGCATTTCCCGGCTCAGGAGCGAGGTTCACCTTCGCCTCGCAGGACCCTCGGGCGATGCCCCTGTACGTGCGTCACGGCATGCGGCCGCGATGGCCGCTGCTCTATCTCAGCGGCCCGCCCGGCCGGGGCGCGGAGACGTCCGCGCGCAGAGTCGACGTCGTCGACGCGGGCGCCGCCGAGTCGCTGCTCACCGGTGTGGACCGCACGGCCGACTACGCCTACTGGGCCGTCACACCGGGGACGACCGGAGTGCTCGTGCACGACGACGACGGCGCGGTCGCCGCCGCGGGAGTGGCCGGGCCCGACAACCTGATCCACCTGACCACCGCCGGCAGCCACGACCCCGCCGCCGCCCTGCGGAGCGCCCTCACCGTCTTCGACGCCCCGACGGTACGGCTCTGCCTGCCCGGCCCTCATCCGGCGGTCGAGGACCTCTTGCGAGCCCGCTGGCGGATCGACACCTACGACCACCACATGTCGAGCGTCGCCGACATCATCGGCTCCGACCGGGTCCTGTCACCGTCGCTCGCCTGACGTCGTCCGCATCGTGGTCGTCCTGGCCGTCGTCCTCCCGAAAACAGGCCTGGCGCCCGGACTCAGCGGTCGCCCCCCTGCTCGGCGATCCGGGCCGTACGTAAGAAGGCGGCCATCGGCTCACTGATCGGGCGGTGAACTTCATCACGTTGTCCAGGAACTTAGCTATGCCTAACCTAAGTAAATCTCTATTTACTTGGCCTATCGCCCGAGGTGAACCGTGCCTTTCCCCACCGTCGCGGCGGCTCCGCCGCCCTCAACGCCGCTGGGTCCCTTCTCTGACTCCGCGGTGGCATGGACGACATGGACCACCCTCATGGGATTCGTCGGTCTGACCGCGCTGGCGCTTTTCGCCGCAGGGCCCGCGGTCCGGCGGATCGGCTCCGACGCGCTCGCCTCCGTCACCGCACGCCTGGCGCGAGCCGCCCTCGTCCTCGGTGTGCTGGCGGTGCCCGCGGTGCTGACCGACCTCGCGCACGGAGCCTCCGAGTCCGGTGGATACGACTACGCCGCGGCCTGGAACTCGCTGTATGACGGCAGCAACGCCGGACGGTTGTCCGGGCTGGAGGTCACCCTCGCATTGGTGGGCGCCGCATCGGTCGCCCCGCTCGCGTACCGGGCCGTGGCCGGCGGCCGTGCGAGATCGTGGCTGCTCGGCATCGGCCTGGCGGCGGGCGCAGTGGCGCTCGGCACGACCAAGTTTCCGACCGAAGCACCCGACGACTGGGGCCGGACCGGTTTCGAGACAGTGATCTGGATGGTGCACCTGCTCGGCGGCTCGGTCTGGATCGGCGGGCTGGCAGGGCTGCTGCTCCTCGCCCTGCCCGGCGCCGTCCCCGAGACAGCGCGGGCTGCGTTCTGGTCTGCGGCCATCCGCCGATTCTCCGTACTGGCGATGAGCTGTGTGGCAGCGATCACGCTGTCCGGCCTGTTCCTGTACTGGGAGCATGTCGACGGCCCCGCGCAGCTGTTCACCACCATGTACGGCCGGGTGCTCGGCGTGAAGATCCTCATCTTCGGCACCATGCTGTTGCTCGGCGTCTTCAACCAGTTCTGGCTGCATCCCCGCATCGACGCTCTGCGTGCCGGCGGTGACCAGCGGAGCCTGCGGACCATCCTCCTCCGGCAGTTCCCCGCCCTGCTCGCAGTCGAGTTGCTCCTCGGCATGACGGTACTGTTCGTCGCGCCCTTCCTCCACGGCTCCGCCCGTAACCAGGCATACCAGGCCGAGGCCGCCAAGCACGCCACCTCGCCGTCAGCGGAGCTACCGAAGATTCCCGCCAAGCAGGTCAGCGCATCCACCTGGACCTGGGGCACCGCCGAGACCCTCGCCGTCATCGTCGTCATGGTCGGCGGCTACCGTGTGTCCGGGCGCATCGCCCGGAGTCGGACCGCAGCGGCCGCCGCCGTCACGATGAGCAAAGGTCCCGGCGACCTCGTCGACGCATAGCCCCTTGCGGTCACCGTCACTCGTCCGGGTATGACTCCGCGCGTCGGTCCCGAGCCTCAGTTACATCTCTGCGTACAGCCGTCTCTGTACGCGGAGAGGTAACATTCAGACTGATGATCTTGAAGCGGCCGCCCAACCCGTTCCTCACCGATCGGCAACACGTCCTCGCACCGCCCGACTTCACCCGTCTGGCCGTCTGGCCGTCTGGGACGAACTGTGCGCCGCTTACCTCAGTCTGGAACCGGATCCGCTAGACCGTACGGGAAAGGGCCTCGCCCACCAATGACCAGGATCATCGTGTGCCGCGGCTGCTGTTGTGGCACAAGCAGAAAAGTCCCGACGCTGGATCACGACGAGCAGGTCCGCCGGCTGGCCCGAATCACCGAGGTCCGCATCACCGACTGCCTCGACGTGTGCGAACAGGCCAACGTCATCGTCGTCCAGCCCTCACCCGCCGGACGCGCCGCAGGCGGTCGCCCCGTCTGGCTCGGCCTCGTCAACCAGCCTGAAGCGATCGACGACATCGCCACCTGGATCCGCGCCGGAGGCCCGGGCCTGGCCGAACCGCCCGACATCCTCGCCCTGTACATCTCCACGCCACCGCGCCGCACCCGAAAGGCCCCTGCCTGATCCGAGGATGCCAGGCAGTGCCGCGCGCAGACGGTACGGCCCTGGCCGGCCATGTGGGCCTGAGGGCCGACTCCGCGTAGGCCAAGGACCGCGGCCACAGCGCCGAACCAAGCCGCCGCCTCATCAGTCGTGCACCGTCGGATCTGTCCCCGGCCGTTGACGACGTCCGCCCCGCACGTGACGTGTAGCGGGATCGTGGCGTGGGCGGCAGAATCAGGCCATGCCTGCGGATGTAGTGGACAAGACGCTGGTCGCCTTCCTAGACGCCCAACGGGCCAGAGCGTTGGCCATCGTCGCCGATCTCGATTCCGACCGGCTGGCAACGCCGGTGGTGCCGTCGGGGTGGACGCCGCTTGGGATGATCGAACACCTTGGACATGCCGAGCGGCATTGGTTCCAGGAAGTCGCCTTAGGGTCCGCGGTGCCGCTGCCCTGGCCTGACGACCCGGACGAGGCAGATGACGGGCCGTTCACGACCACTCGGCAGGCCGATGTGGTGTTCGCGTTCTACCGCGATCAGATCGAGCGAGCGAACGCCGTTCTGGCCTCGACACCACTGTCGACTCCACCCAGGGGACGGCACAACCAAGGAAGTGCCGACCAAGTCACCGACCTCCGCTTCATCGTGATGCACATGATCGAGGAGACGGCCCGCCACCTCGGCCACCTCGACGTGGCTCGTGAGCTCCTCGACGGCCGTGTCGGCCTCGGGCAGGACGATCTCTGACGCCGGAGGCACAGGCGACAATGCGCCGCAACCAACTGTCCATCCGGCTGTGACTTGTCAGGCGCGTGGTTGGACCGCGCGGGACCGCATGATGAGCGCCGCGACGTAGTACGTGCACGGCCCGGGGCCGACGTTGGCATAACCGTGGGTGACGTCGGCAGCGAAGTACGCCGAGTCTCCGTCGTTCAGGTCCACGGATTCATCTCCGATGGTCAGCCGGAGGGTTCCGGACTCGACGACGACATACTCGTGCGAGCCGGGGGCGTAAGCCGGAAACCGGCCCGCGTCACAGTCCGGCGGCAAGGTGGAGCGGATCCATTCGAAGTTCACTCCGGGCACGACCGGCGTGAGGATGACCCGCCGCCATCCTCCGGGTTCATCGACGCTGTCCTGGTCAGCAGCGCGGCGCACGATGACGCGATTGTCGTCGGGCAGGGCGACCAGCTGAGCAAGCGGTACACCGAGCCCCTCCGCGATGCGGGCAAGCACGACAACCGTCGGAGCCTTCTGGCCGCGCTCAACCGAGGACAGCATGCTCACGCTCACGTCCGCCGCCCCGGCCAACTGCTGAAGAGTCAGGGTCCGGCTGTGTCGCAATGCCTGGATGTGGCTGCCCAATGCCACAAGATCGAACATTCCTCTATAATAGGACAAATTCCACTATAGAGAAACGAGGTCGCGTGTCGGCTCCACATGCGCTCACCCGCCCAGCGCTGTCCGCAGACCTGAAAGCCGTGACCGAGATCTACGCGCACTACGTCACCGACACAGTGATCACATTCGAGGAGGCACCACCGACCGTCGCCGAGTGGCAGGGGCGGCTCGGCGACCTATCCAGCCTGGGCCTTCCATTCCTGGTCGCCGAGGTGGCCGGCGAAGTGGCCGGGTATGCCTACGCCGGGCCATGGCGCCCGAAACCGGCCTACCGATACACCGTGGAAGACTCGATCTATCTCGCCCCGGGCTGGACCGGCCAGGGGCTGGGCAGCGCACTGCTGGGCGCGCTGGTGACCCGGTGCGCAGAGGCCGGTGCACGTCAGATGATCGCGGTCATCGCCGATACCGGCAGCGATGCATCCGCCGCGCTGCACCGCCGCTTCGGGTTCACCCACGTCGGTCGGCTGACGAGCGTGGGATTCAAGCACGGCCGCTGGGTCGACACCGTGCTGATGCAGCGGGTCCTGGCCAAAGTTCATGACGGATGACCGGACGAGCGGAGCTCACTGCCGGAGTTCGCCCCTTTCAGTCATGGGAAGGATGGACCTGTGTTGTGGGCCCATTCGGCCAGCCGTTCCAGGGCAGAGGCGGACAGAGATCCCTGTGCGGCGGTGCAGACGAACAGGAACTGCTCGGGGTCTCCGGGGAGCCGCAGAAGTTGGTAGTGGAGCGAGAAGTCCCCGACGATCGGATGGTGAAAGGCAATCGTTCCCGAGGCACGCTCATATACATGGTGAGCAGCCCATAGTCTCCTGAAGTCCTTGTTTTCCAGTAACTCCCCGATCAGCTCGTTGAGCCTCGGATCGCCGGGATGACGCCCGTGGGCGAAATGGAGCATGGCGGTGACGTCGGTCGCCACGCGCTCCCAGTCGAGATACAGCGCGCGTGAGTTCGGGTCCAGGAAGAAGAATCTCGGGAGGCTGTCGTCCCGTGCCGGTCTGTGGTCATGCCACATGTGCAGGGCCCTGAACGGCTGGTTGGCTGCCAGGATGTCCAGGCAATAGCTGAACACGCACGCCGGGATGTCGGCCTTCAGGGCGTCGAGCAGCTCATAGGTCAGGGGTGATACCCGCTGCCAGGCGCCCTCGGGGCCACCATGGCCGAGAACGATGATGGGGCTGGCCAGCGCAAACAGGTGATCACGTTCGGTCTGGTCCAGCCGGAGTGCGCCGGCGAGCGCGTCGAGGACTACCGGAGAGGCGTTCTTGCTGCGGCCCTGTTCCAGCCGGGTGTAGTACTCGACGCTGACGCCGGCGAGTCGTGCGAGCTCCTCGCGACGCAGCCCTGGAACGCGTCTATGCCCTCCACCCTTTATCCCGACGTCTTCAGGATTGAGGCGGGCCCGGCGGGAGCGGAGGAAGTCCCCCAACCCCACGAGGCGGTCCATGTATCCAGTATGTGCCTTCCTCACACTCCGGTTGGCAGGACCCGCGGGGGCCAGGACCACTCTTGCCCGGCGCGCCGTTTATGGAATCGCCGCTGATCAGGCGGCCGGCACCACGTTGTGGTTGATCCGGAACATGTTGGCCGGGTCGTAGGTCTTCTTGACGGCCGCCAGGCGCTCGTAGCGCTCCGGTCCGTACACCGCGGCGGCCTCGGTCTGCCTCTTCCGGCGCGAGGAAGTTCACCAACCGCCGGTCGCCCCGCCAGGGCTCCAAGCCGTCGAGCAGCACGGCGACCGACTCCTTGAGCTGCTGCTCCTCCGACACCGGACCGCCCGCGACGCCCAACACGACGTACGGCAGGCCTCTGGTCGCCACGGCGTTGGGCACCGCCGGCTCCCGGTCCCACGCCCCGCCCAGGGCACGCAGCTCGACGACCGTCAGGGTGCTTCCGGAGTCCGGGCCGACGAGCTCGACCAGCTTGTCCAGCGCCTCAGCGGGGAACTCCCGCAGCATGATGTGCCGTTCGTAGAAGGGCACCGGTCCGGCCGGGTCGCTGTGGATCGACCCGGCCTCGGTGTACGGCATATCCGCCACGGTGTCCAGGACTGCCGGAGCCACCGCCCGCAGCGGCGCTATCATCCGCTCGCCGTCCGCGGCCGTGCCGCTGTAGGCGATCCGCAGATGCACCACGAACGCCCCGCGCAGTGGTTCGGGCAGTTCGGGCAACGGTGGCAGCCGCAGCACGGCGAACGACGAGATCATGGTCTCCGGTGTGCCCGGGTGCCAGGCGGTCCAGGCTCGCAGCACGTCGGCCATCCGCTCACCGGGGAAGTAGATGCCGCCGCCGTAGAGACGGGGCACCGGGAACAAGGCGAACTGACAATATGGAGGAATCCACACCGAGGGTCGGGGTACGACCAATCCAACTGAGACGACGGGATCTCCGCACCCGTCACCTTCCTACGGGACGGCGGATGGTGACCGGTGGCGCGTGACCGTGTGAGGCGACGTCGCTGTACGGGGTGCCGTACAGCACTCCGATGTTCCTCAGCAGTGGGTGGATTTCTCAATCGGGACTCTTGCCAAGCCGCGACCGCACCATGCGTCGTAGTCGAATGTCGCAGGCTTTTCAACGAGTGCACGAGTCCGCCGTGCCCAGGTCCGGGTCCAAGAGTCGCCGAGTTCGTCCGCCTCGCGGGTGAGCTTGGCCAGACGGTCCTTCGCAAGAGTGCGGTATTGAGTACGCACGGCGTCCCCCGCCAGGAGGTAGAGGCAGCCGAGCAGGAACGTGCGCTGGGGACACTTCCGGTCGGCGACAAGGATGAGCAGGTGCGGGGCCAAGTCAGGGGTGGCGACCATCAGATCCCAGTCCTGCATCGGGTGCTCCGCGTCGGCGGAGAAGGCCCACCTGCGGATCTCTGCAGCGGTCGGGTTCGCCCGATCCTCGAAGGCAGGTTCAGCGCTCATCAGGACATCAACCCCCCACGGGTCCTCGTGTTGTTCGCCTGAAGGCAGGGCCGAAGCGCAACTCGCCCTGAAGGTCAACATGGTTCACGTGACCAAGTCTGAACCATCTCAATGGCACCGCAGGCCGACACAGGGACGGGAAACGTGAGCTTGCTCCGCTTTCGCGGACACGGTTGGTGATGGCGCTCGCCGCGGCATCCTCGCAGCGTTCGGCCGCCGGCCGCCCGCCTGATGCAGCCGCTGATCACGGCCATCGCCGATCGCGCGCGAAGCGGGTCCTGCGCGTGTCGCAAGCAGCCACTGAGCGCCGCGACCGCCAAGGTAGAGGAAGCGAGCCCAGTCTTCCGCGGCTCCGCGCCGCCGGTTCCTGGCGGCTCGCCGACTGTCAGGGCTGGGCCGATTCGTCCAGTCCTCCATCCGGAGGAACGCATGGACACCGGCTCACCGCCGCCCACCCGCCGCCGGTTGGCCTGGTGGCAGTTCCTCATCATCGGTGGTACCGCGATTGCGGCGCCCGCGGGATTGGTCCTCGGCGCGACCTTCAGTCGGCCTGTCACGTCGGCCGGTCTCACACCGCCCACCAGTCAGCCCGCTTCCAAGGTCGCGCCAATCGGCACCTCGTCCCCCTCACCATTGGCCAGGCCACCGTCCACCGGCACGCAGACCCCTCACCCCGTCACCACCGTGACCAAGGTGAAGTGGTTGAGGAACACCGATCAAGTCCCGGCCACGGCGACCGAACAGTCAGATCAGGTGCTTGCCGGCGAGCCCGACACCGCACAGATGCTCGGCGGCGAATCCGATACGGAGCCCGAGACTGCGACCACACAAGAGCCGCCAAGTCCGGTCTGCTTGGGCCCATCGATCCTCGACGACTGGTGGCCCGTGGACCAGGACCCCGAAGCGACCGAATGGACCTGCCAGGGAAATCCAGACCCGGCGCTCAAGTCCGACCCGGCCAAGCCGTGAATGATCACAGTGCACGACACACGCGCGGGAGGAAGGGTTGCCATCCCCGCTCGTCGTATGTCCGTTGGGAACGCGAAGCGCCGATGGAGCTGTGGCAGTACGGCGAGCCGGCGGCGGGCAGCTGCGGCGTCATGCCCGGGCCGGATCGGGCCGCAGGATCACCTCCGCGCCGACCGGGTTGAATCCCGCGGCGAGGAAAGCCCGCAGGGATCGGGCGTTGCCCGGGGAGACGGCAGCGAAGATGGGTTCGCCGTCGGGGACCAGGGTCAGTGCGTCGGTGATGAGTGAGCGGCCGTGTCCGTGGCTGCCGTCCTGCGGACGGCGCAGTTCGATGCTCAGCTCGGCACGTCCGGCGAGCCCGGCGGCCAGCGTCACCAGTCCGCGGTCGTCGCCGAACGTCCGCACCTGGGTACGCAACTCCCGGGCGTGCCGTACTCGCGGGTGGTCGTCGGCGTCGGCGAGCGGTTGCAGGCGCGGGGTTCCGCCAGTGCCGCGGTGGACCAGGGTGGCGTCGATGACGCCGATCCACCCGGTGGGACCGGCAAGGGCACGCAGAAAGTCCGGGGCCAGGGATCCGCCGAAGCCGTCCGGCTGGTGGACGTGCACGTCCACGGCGGCCAGCGTGGTGGCGACGACCGCGTGGCCGGTGAACGCAACCGAGCATTCCAGGCCGCCGGGCAGACCCGGCAGCACGGTGACGCCCCCGTTGACGGGTGGGAAGCGCCCGTCAACGGCGTCGAGGAGGTAACCGAGCAGCGGATGGGGTGGTGTGAGCGTGGACCGGTGGGCGTCCAGGAACCGCAGCAGCGCGGCGTTGAACCGCTCCGGCTGTTCCAGGTTGGGCAGGTGGGCCGCGTCGTCGATGACGGCGAGGGCGGAACCGGCGACCAGCGTATGCATGAGCTCCGCTTGCTCCACCGGCGTGTACAGGTCGTCCGCGCCGACCACGATCAGGGTCGGAACGCGGACGGTGCGCAGCGTCTCGCAGTAGTCCGGTCGCTCGGCCCTCCCGCGCAGGGCCGCGGCGGCGCCCTCCGGCGATGTGCTCCGCATCATGCCCAGCACGTGCTCGGCGACCTCTGGCAGTCCCCCGACGTGGTGGGGCGCGATCATCTTGTCGATCACCTCGGCGGCGTACCCGCCCATCCCCTCGGCGAGCAGCCGGTCGGCGAGGGCGCTGCGGAACGCCTTGCCCTCGTCGGTCTCGCCGATCGGGGAGGTATCGGCCAGCACCAGCGCCGACACCCGCCGCGGGTACAGCCGGTGGAACTCCATGGCGATCTGGCCGCCCATGGACAGGCCGACCACCACGGCCCGCGGCCGGGCCAGGTGGTCGAGCAGGGCCCTGAGGTCATTCGCGAAGTCCGACAGCAGCGTCTTGCCGGGCACAACGTCGCTGTCCCCGTAACCGCGCAGGTCCGGGGCGATTACCCGGTACCCCGCCCGAGCCAGCGCGGCGACCTGCGGCGCCCACATGCTGCGGTTGAACGGATGGCCGTGGACCACCAGCACCGGTATCCCGTCGGGCGGACCGAAGTCGTCGTAGCGGATGGTGACACCGGCTGCGACCGCAACGTTCACAGCCCCGACTCTACCTGTCATGATCGACGATGCGACATCCGTGGCGAGACGGGCATCCGCTGGGGGCGTCCGATTCCGGCGAAAGGCCGACCGACATGCTCACCGACACTGACAAGATCGCGGCCGCGCGGCGTTGGGTCGAGGCGTGGAATCGTCGCGACCTCGACGCGATCCTGGAGCACTACGCCGACGACGTGGAGTTCCACGCCTCCACCGTCGTCGCCCGATGGGGCCGCCCCGACGGGACGCTCCGCGGCAAAGACGAGCTGCGCGAACATTTCAGCCGCGGTCTGGCGCTCGTCCCAGACCTGCGGTTCGCCCTCGAGGACATCCTGCTGTCGCCGGACGGATATGCGGTCATCTACCGGAGGGAGAACGGGAACCGCGTCATCGACGCGGTCGAACTCGACGCCGGCGGCCATGCCGCACGCGTGCACGCCTACTACGCCACCCGCCAAGCATGACCGGGACGTCACGTGCACGAGTGAACGGCGCAGTGTACAGAGAGGGAGAACGACGATGTTGAGCATCAGCCACGAGACGGCCGAGCAGCCCGAGAGCCGCCTGCGAGCCGTACTGGCAGCGGCCGACCTCGTCGCCCTGCCCGGCACGTGGACCTTCGTCGAGTCAACGCTGACCGAGCCTCAGGCTCTCGACACCGACGTGCTCGCCGTGCTCGGCCGGCTTCGCGGATGTGGACATTCGGACGGAAGCGGACCTGTGCTCTCATGAGCGTCACGGCTGACCGGGAAGACACAGCGTCCCGGCTGCGGGTGGAATCGCACATCTGCACGTCGCACCTCACCGGCTGGGCACGCGATGGTCTGGACGCCGATCGTTCCTGTTTGGTGCTCGCTACCGAAGGAGCGTGGATGGAGCGCGACGCCGACCATCGGGGAGTGACCGGTCAGTAGATCAGGATGCGGGCGCGCGCGGGATCGCCCGGTGGCACCGTGACCCGCAACGTCTCGCGGCCGGCGGACAGCCGGACCAGCCACGAGCCGTCGGCCAGCGGCTCCGCCCCGAGCTCCGTGATCCTGTCCAGCGAGTACCCCTGGACCAGCGCGGCGGCCCTGGCCACGTCGGCCGCCTCCTCGGCGTCGAGGGGCGCCTGGCGGTCGTCGGTGCGCTTGCGCAGGCGCACCCGTACCTTGCCGATCAGGCGGCGGACCACGGCGTCGGTACGGTTGCCGATCACGCCCCCGGCCGCGGCCGCTGCCAAGTAGGAGGCTATGTCCACGACCATGTCGAGCAGCTCGGCAGGTGCGGCGGGCGACGGCTCCAGCGGCACCGACGGTGGCACCGGCTGAACCACCGGCGGCGGCTGGGGTGCCGGTTGCCTGGCCGCCGCATCGCGGTACAGCCACAGCTCGGCCGCCAGCATGCCGAGCCGGCGCACCGCCGCCTCGTCGAGGGAACCGGCCAGCCCTTCGACCGCCTCCTGGAAGTCGGCCTCGTCACGGGGGTCGGCCAGGCGGGGCAGCCACCGGCGCAGCGCCTCGGCCAGCCCGTCGAGTCGTTCGACCGAGGCCAGCACGTCACGTGCCCGGCCCTGCAGCTCCGCCCTGCCGACCTCGCCGTCCACCCGCCGGCCTCCCGCCGTCCGTGTCCTTCCGCTCATCTAACCCGGCGAGGACGGCGGCCACCACCGGTTCCGGCGATCTCCGGCTACCCCTCCCGGAGCCGGGCCGCCCGGCCGGTGAATCCCGGGCGAGCCGGGCAGGCCACATCGTCGGGCTGGGCATCACCTGTGCGCGCCCATCCGTGCTGGGGGCACGTTGATCGACATCACGCTCACCGACGGCGGAGACGACCGCCCCCCCACTGCTCGCCCGACCAATCTGGGAAACCTGGTATCAAGGCGTCCCGACGACGCCGAACCAGTGGGCCCCATACACAGCGCGAGGCCGGGCCGAGTGGCTCAATCTGACCTGCCGTACCCGCCCTTCCCGCGATCACGCTCGCGTCCGCGTGATCGTTCACCGAACGTCCCACCACTGGAAGTCCGGACGGT
>NZ_BOOO01000042.1 GCF_016863275.1 Planotetraspora mira | reverse complement strand
CTCGACACCATTTCGATCTTCCGTGCCCGTTACGTGCCCGATCTATCTGGATCTTCCTTGCTCAGCGCCTCCTTGGCGAGCTTCCCCAGCGCGTCGGCGATGGCCCGATCGCGCTCCATAGCGGTGTGCTGGTAGATCAGCGCGGCCCGTGTGGTCGAGTGGCCCATGCGGTTCATCAGCTCTCGCAGAGTCGCACCGGACTGCGAGGCGAAGGTGTTTCCCGTGTGCCGCAGATCATGAAAGTGGAAGCCGCTCAGGTTGGTTGCGCTGATCGCCTTGCTCCATGTCCGGGTGAAGTTCGCGCGCCGGAGCTGGGCACCCTTCGGGCCGATGAACACCAGGCCCTCGTCCCCCTCCCCCGCGTACGTGTTCAGGTGCGTGCGGAGATCAGGAAGGAGGAGTTCGGGCACAGAGACGATGCGCTTGCCGGCCTCCGACTTGCGCGGCCCGATGGTGACCGAGCCGGCGCTTGACTTCGAGCAGGTGGTCGACCGGCTGACGGAAACGGATCCAGGGGTGGCGCAGGCCATCCGGGACTGGCCCCATTTCCCGCCCGGAACTTGCCCGGCATCATGACACCGGGGCTGGGGAGTGTAATGCGCGCGGGCGCGATCGCCGCAAGCGCCGTGACGCAGAAAAGCCCCGGCAGCGGCCGGGGCTATCCTCTGTGACTACTTGAGTCCGGAATCCACTGGGCCTGGGCGGCATCGGCAATCTTCCGGATGGCGTGGCGGACAGTCCCTCACTGGAGGGGTCCGCTCGGCGGATGATTTGCTCCACGTCATCGCGGCAGTGATCCGCCATCATCCGGCGGACGAGGTCCACGAGTGCCAAGGGCTCGGACCCAGACGCCCGCCTATGCTCCGCGGGGACGTTCAGCCTTCAGGCAACGCCTCCAGGCCGTACTTCGCGAAGAGGTCGAGCATGTGCCCTTGGAAGCGTTCTGGGCCCCAGGTCGGGACCTGGACGCCCGGCTCCGGGTCGTCGCCGCCGTCCAAGAACAATCCCTCGGAGCCTCCAGGTGTGTAGAAGAACAGCATCCTGGCTGTGTGGAGTCCGACGTTCTTGAAGCGGTGGCGCACGCCGCGCGGGCAGTGGACCAGGTCACCGACCCCTGCGGTGAACGTCCTATCACCGTCCAGGAACTCAAGTTCTCCCGCAAGCAGGTAGAACGTCTCGTCCTGGTCGGCATGGGTGTGTGCTACCGGGCCGCCGCCTGGCGGAACGGAGGCTTCCACGACACCCAGCGATCCCTTCGTCTGCGCGGCCGTCAGCTTCACCGAATAAACGTCGCCGGAAAACCACTTGGTACGCCCGCCGTTGACGGGTACGTAGATGCCTCCGGGAGTGGTGGCAAGGTCATCCGCTTCTGGGGAGATGTAAAACGTCATGTTCATCCTCTGTGAGTAATCGAAGGAACCGAGTGCTGAAGCAACGGCAGACCGGTGGCGGCCAGCGAAACCCGAACACGGCTCCCAAAACATCACTGGTTCAACGTGAGGCACATATGTGACTGACATGTGTCACCCGCAGCTGGGTGTTGCAGTACGGGCACTACGCGGCCCGGTAGTCCAGCACCACGCCGTAGTCGCCCGACAGCGCGTCGGGCAGGGTGAGTTCGGCGCCCCCAGGCGGCGAGACGGTCAGCTCCGGGAACCGGTCGCCGGGGTTCAGGACGGTCATGAGGGCTCCTCAAGGTCGCACCACACCGAGGTCGCGACCGGCATGGCTGGCAGACAAACGGCGGAAGGGCCCGGCCCCACCCGGACCCCCCGCATCGTTAGC
Organism: Planotetraspora mira; assembly: GCF_016863275.1. Taxonomy (GTDB): domain Bacteria; phylum Actinomycetota; class Actinomycetes; order Streptosporangiales; family Streptosporangiaceae; genus Planotetraspora; species Planotetraspora mira. Next base: position 153,461 of record NZ_BOOO01000042.1, on the reverse strand, counting down.
ATCCGCCGGACCTCGGTTCTTACCTTGAGATCGCCGAGCTTCGGCTCCGAAGGTCTTACGAGGCGCGAACACCGCACTCAGATGCGCTGTCATGGGCACGGCGCGGCATGGGTGGCCACGCTGGTGCGGACCCATCCGCGACCAGCTGGCCGCTGGGGCCTCCGCGCGCAGCACGCCTGGGTCATCGATGCCCTCCGGGCGAATATCCGGCCGCCTCCGACCCCCTCGGCCAGACACGACGGGGACTAGCCCTTCCCTGCGTGCGGGGGCCTCGTGCATCGGAGACACCGCATGACCGCCGGGCCATTAGCGGGCCATTAACCAGGGTGACGAGGGGGCAACCACGGTCGCTCAGGACCGGTCTCACGCCCGTCACTCGCCGGAGGCGGCCTGTTCCCGCTTGCGGGCGCGGTAGGCGCGCAGGTTTGCGGCGTTGCCGCAGAACCGTACGTCGTGCCAGACGCCGCTGTTGTTGCGTGAACGGTCGTAGAACGCACACTGGCAGCGCTCGTTGCGGCATATCTTCAGTCGCCGCCGCTGGTCGGTCTGCTGGGCCTGGAGGCATTCGATCAGGGCGAGCGATGCGACCCTCCGCCAGCCGGAACCCGAAGGTTCTGCGACGACGGCGCCACGCTCGTCGACCTGCATCGAGACGGACAGAGCGGGAAGAGCGGCCAGTACCTGCGCGGACACGGCCTCGGCGCCGTCGCTCTGATCGGAGAGAAGCCTGCGGAGAGCCCATCTCAGATCCCGCAGCGCCTCGCAGTCACGATCGGTGAGGTCCACAGCAGGAGCGGGCCGACCGGAAGCCGTGCTCCACCGGGCGAGCGCCTCGCTCAGCCACGTCTGCGCGGTGGTGGGGTCGTCGAGCCAGTCAGCATGGCGCGGCCTGCCAGCGGGCGAGGTGTTGAGCAGGTCCTGGACGAACGCTAGACCGCCGGGAGCAGGCTCCAAGGCGTAGCGCTCCGTGGCCGACCACGTCATGGCGTTGTCCTTTCTCCGGGGACACGACATCCCCTGGCGTCACGTAGCACCGACACGGTCCGCGGATCCTAACGGACATGTCCGCACTGCCGACGTGCCCGTCAGGACCTCCCTTGGGGCTGTGGCATACGCCCCGTGTCAGCCTGTTGCGGCGCGCTGGGTCACAGAGCGAGCAGGATGCGGCCGAAGGGGCCGTCCTCGGCCAGGAGGCGCTGCGCCTCGGAAGCCTCCTCCAGCGGGAGGACCTGCGCCACCTTCGGGTGGAGCTCACCCTGCGAGACCAGGTCGAGCAGGGCCGCGTTGGCGGCGTTGACCTGCTGGGGGGTGAACAAGGCGAACCTGAATCCGTGGATGTGGGCGTTCTTCCATATCAGGTCGGTCACGTTGACCTCGGCACGCACTCCAGCCGCGTAACCGATGCTGACGAGGGTGCCGTCCACGGCCAACGAGCCGAGTGCCTCCCCGGTGACCGAACCCCCGACGCCGTCCAGCACGACGTCCACGCCCCTACCTTCGGTCAGCCGCGCCACCCCTTCACGCAGCGACTCGTGCGTGAGGTCGATGACCTCATACCCTGCGGACCGGCCCAGCTCCGCCTTCTCGGTGGTGGTGGCCGTGGTGATGGCCTGCGACGCGCCCAGGACACGGGCGACCTCCACGCCGCCCTGACCGACCGCACCGCCGACGCCCGGCGCCAGTACGCTCCGGCCGCCGCGGAAGCCCGCCAACTCGTTCAGCGCCAGGTAAGCGGTCAGGTAACCGGCGCCGGTGGTCAGTGCGGCGGCGGTCTCGTCGTCGACGCCGTCCGGGATCGGCACCAGATGGGCCGCGTCGACCGCGATGTAGTCGGCCCACGAACCGTCAGTGCTCACCCCGTACCGTCCTCCGCTCAGCACGACACGGTCACCTGCGGCCAGTCCCGAGGCGCCGGGCTCCTCGACCCGCCCCACACCGAAGCCACCCGGCCGGATCGGCAGCGGCTTATGCAGGGCGGGTGCGAGTTTTCCCGAACGCACCGTCTCGTCCAGTGGGTTGACCCCGGCCACCAACATCCTGACGAGCACCTGCCCCTCGGTGGGCACCGGCAGGAGCCTCTCCCGCAACTCCAGTACGTCATAGCTGCCGAACCGGTCGTATTCGATCGCGCGCATGGCTCATTCCTCACCTCGGCCCCGCCGATCGGTCGGACGGCCGATGGCTCATAGCATGAAAGAAGCTTAACCTGGTTGACTGTGTCTACCAAGTGGCGGGGGCGGGCTCCGCCCTCAAGTCGACTTCGCCATAGTCCCAGGTGAACGACCGAATTAGTCCCGCAGGGCTTCGAGCCCAACCGACCCAAATCAACGTAGGTGAAATCTTCACGGCTATGTCTTTTTGAGAGTCGACCGCGAGCTGGGATGCCGCCGTGTCCGGGGCGGGACGCGCCGGCGCTGCTCGGCCGAGTGGACCCACGCCCTAGAGTCGTCCGCATATCTGGTGGTCTGGAGCGGACCGACCTGATCAAGCATCACTCGTTCTCGCCTCAACACGAAGGCCAGAGTCAACAGAGCTGCTCGGGCGTTGCCGTCCGCGAAGGGGTGGAAAAAGCTGACGTCCAGATACGCTCGCGCCGCTCGGGCCGGCAGTGGGACTCGCCTGTCGGCGCTTTCCAATAGGTAACGGGCGAAGTCCGTCTGGGTGTGTGGCGACAAGCCATAGCGCTCCCGACCACCTTTTGCATAGGCGTCGCCATCCCTGAATGGTGCCGTGCTCACGCCAAGAACCAATCGCTGCCATCCAGCGACCAGGCCGAAGGTGAGTGGCGGTTCCTGCGCGGCGTCCGCGTACACCAGGGCAAGTGCGGACAGCAGCCGTTCTGCGCGCTCGGAGTCCCTGCGTCGGACCACGCCGTCGAACCAGGACACGAAGCCATCCACACGCGCTACGAGTGGATCGGCGGCGACCTCCGCTCCGTTGCTTCGACCAGTCCACGTGCTGCCTGACCTGGCGCCAGGCGACCACCGCATCAGTGGTCACGGTACGGCCGATGACCGGTCAACCCGGTGGCTAAGTCCTCTCCCACCGCGTCGACCACTGTCCGGGCCGGCTCGAACCAGCTGTTAAACCGCCCACCAATTGCAACCTGCACAGCCGATTCGGCTTCATCCTTGTCTAGGCCGGACGAAGTGAGAAACCACTCCAACACCTGATGGCAGTGCCTGTACCAGCCGCTTCTGCTCCAGTGCGATCCACCACCCGCGTCACCAGCCGAACCGTCGCCCGATCGAGGTGCCAGCTGCGATCCCGCTCGAACAGCACCTCGGTCGGGCGTGGCTTGGTGAACCGTCCGGTGAACTGCTTGCCGTTGTCGGTGAGCACTTCCTCCGGTGCGCCGAAGACGCTCATCGCCTGCGCGAAGGCCCGGCAGACCGCACGCCCGGACGCGCGGACGACCAGGTGGGCGATGACGATGAACCGGGAATGGTCGTCGATCCCGCTGATGAGCTTCAGCTCTCGCCCGTCGGTCAGGAACACCCCGCCCATGACGTCCAACTGCCAGGGGCGAGGCCCCGGCAAGCCGGTGGTCCTGGCCATCCACCGGAGACGCTAAACCCGGGCACAGGTGCCGGAAATCACGTGAACTTCATAGTCTGCGCGCCGCGGCCTGTTCAGACACGGCGTCCAGGCGTCCCGGGCGCGCAGCAGGTCGACAGTCTGGGAGACGCGATCGTCTGCGGGCGACCGCCTGCGGACGACTATGCGTTCCACGGGATTCGCCTGCCGCCCGCCCCTTCTACGGTCGGTCTCACGATGCCGGCCTTCCGCCCGAGGGCGATGTGGGCCGTCGCGGCGGGTCATCAACAGATCAACGGATGCGGCGGCGACGTCCGCCGCAGTCCTCGCAATACGGACAGGACGTGTGATGAGCGAAAAGGAAACGCCGACCAGGGGCCCCGATGAGGAGCGGACGCTCTCGGAACCGCCCGTCAGCCCGCTGGCCACGGAGGTCCGGGCGCTCATCATGCGCTCCGCGACCCCCGCCATCGCCAACCACAACATCCTGGGGAAGCGTGCTCGAGGAGCAGGCCAAGGCGGTCCGATGGCGCGCCTACTATGAAAAAAATCATCGCGCAGACTCTGCAGGGCGCCGTGCGAGGCGTAACGGACAAGGGTGTCAGCGTTTTCAGGGGCATCCCGTACGCCGCGCCTCTCGACGGCCCCAGGCGCTTCCAGGCACCCCAGCAACCGCAGCCGTGGGACGGTGTCCTCGACGGTACCGCTTTCAGCGCCTCGCCACCGCAGGCCCAGATGCCTCCCTTGCCGGCGCTGTGGCACCCAGGTGACAGTGCCGACTGCCTCACCGTCAATGTCTGGACGCCCGATCCCGGGGGAGGCGGTCTCCCGGTGATGGTCTGGCTTTACGGCGGGGCGTTCATTTTCGGTTCCGCGAGCCAGCCCGAGTTCGACGGCGCGAACCTGGCAGGCTCGGGCGTCGTGCTGGTGACCTTGAACTACCGCACCGGCTTCGAAGGCTTGGGCTGGCTGCCGGACGCGCCGCAGAACCGGGCGCTGCTCGACCAGCTCGCGGCCCTGCGCTGGGTGAAGGAAAACATTGCGCGTTTCGGCGGGGACCCGGGCAATGTGACGATCTTCGGGCAGTCAGCGGGAGGCAGCGCCGTGGCGGCGCTGACGGCCGCCGAGGCCGGACGCGGGCTGTTCAGGCGGGCCATTGGGCAGAGCGTCACGGCGGCTTTCCTGCCTGAGGAACGGGCGCGCGGCACGGCAGAGCGGATCGCGGCGGCGCTCGGCGTGCCGCTCACTTCCGAGTCCTTCACGGGCGTGGCGTCCGAAGCGATCCACGCCGTGCAGTCCAGGGAGGGCGAGGTCACTCCCTACGGACTGGTGGTGGATGGTGATGTGGTGCGTGACCAGCCCTGGCGCGGCCTGCGTGCGGAGGTCGACCTCATGACGGGGTTCGCCCGCGACGAGTACCGGTTCTTCGCCATGGCGATGAACGAGGACCTGTCCGCCGTTGATGTCTCTGGCGCCGCGGCGGCGCACGCTGTGCCTCTCGACGCCTACCGAGCCGCGTACCCTGGCGCTTCCGATGCCGATCTGTACATCCTCATCCAGTCCGACGCGTTCTTCCGCATGCCGTCGACGTGGTGCGCTCAGGAGCACTCCGGCCGCAGCTGGAGCTATGAAGTGGCCTGGCCGACCCCGGTGTTCGGCGGGGCGCTTGGCGCCTGCCACCTGCTCGACGTGCCGCTGACCTTCGGCAACTTCCACGGTCCGATGGCGGCCATGCTCTTCGGTGACTCACTCCCGCCGGAGGCTGTCGGCCTGGCAAAGGAGGTCCGCGCGTCGCTGACGGCCTTCGCCGCCACCGGCGACCCCGGCTGGCCGCAGTACCGGAAGGGTGAGGCGCTCACGCGGATCTGGGACGTGCCCGTCTCAGTAGTGGCCGACCCCGTGGCGGCGTCCCGGGAGATCTGGGCAGACAAGGTGTAAAGCCCTCCCGGGAGCCTGCCGGCCTCGCGCAACTCGCGCACCGCCCAGGTGATCGCGGTGTGGCCCTCCACCCCGGGGCCCCGGGTGCGGGCCAGGTGCTCGATCGTGAACGTCCACCCGGGCCGATCGCACCACAGCGAGCCCAGCAGCCCGCGGGCCCGGTAGGACAGCTGAGCGTCTTGGGCGACGACGCGCGGCAGCTTCGTGAACGGGGTGAGCCGGTTGGTGTCGGCCACAGTGGTCTCCCGGAGGGCTGAGGGGGTCCCTGACGGCGGTAGTAAGTACAGGAGAAGACAGTTAGTGTCTTGCTACGACGCTGACCTGCAGGGATGGCCGTTCGATGACACGCGGCGGCATGCTACGGCCGGTCCGGATCCGGCCGCATAGAACGGGAGAAGACCTAAGCGGCCCGATGAGGTAAGACTCCGCCCGTGACCGCATCGCTGCCCAACCGGGCCACCATGACCGTCGCCGAGACCGCTCTCGTGCTCGGCGTTCACCGCGACACCGCCTATGGGCCTCCCCGGAGGCTGGCAGGCCCCACCACACCCAACCCCGGGCCTGCCAGCCTGACCCCCTGCGGCTCGCGGGCCGGTTCGGGACGCTCGCGGGCCGCAGGGACACCACCCAGCGGAGGCCCGGCACGCCGGGCCCGTGCAGAGCCTCTCTCCCTCCCCGGTGGCGTCGTACGGTAGCCGGCACTCCTCACCGGTCAAGGGCCGCCAAGATCCCCGCCGCGACTGCCCTGCGGGCATCCCTCCGGGCCGCTATCGCGGTCTGACCAGGCATCTTGTCTCTTCTCCCTTGACCGCTTCGTCGCGACTCGGCGACCTACTCCCTTTTGCCATCGGGGAGGGGGAATGGGGGGGACACCCCAAGATCACCGCCCCTCTCTTGATCTTGAGTGAGAGGAAGCCATGACCGCGTGCTGGTGCCCGAACTGCGGAAGTGCCGAGGTCGAGCCGACCGAGACCGAGGCCGGCCCCGCGCAGCGCTGCACCGAGTGCGGGGAGACCATCCACGCCTGACCAGCACCACCCGCGCAGGCCCCGGGCGATCACCGTCCGGGGCCTGTCGACGTCCCGGGCCCGACGAAGAGCCCGATTTCATACCGGCTGATATACCGGCCCCGCTTGACCTGCACCGCAGCATGGACGCCGAGCCGTACGGGCATGTCCGGGCATACACCGTCGAGACTGCCGCCCAGGCTGTCGAGGAGGATGAGAGCGTGACTGCCCAGCCGATCGACCACCACGGCGACGCGCACGACCCGGACGCCATCCTCGCCGCCCTGCCCGAGCGCTACCACGAGGCGTTCCTGGCCGACTACCGCGCCGCGATGCAGGCCGCGATGCACCACACCTGGCAGTGGCAGCAGCTCACGCAGACGCTCCACCTGTGGCACCTGCGATCGGTCGCCTACTCCGCCCCCGGCTACGAGCAGGCCCGGGCCGAGGCCGCCGCCGGCATCGCCGACGTCCCCGCAGAGCAGGTCATCCCCGGATGGGCCGAACTGGTCGCGACCCACGGGCGCACGGCCTGACCACGTGAACTATCAGGTCACCTTCCACGCATCCGCGAGCGCTCAGATCCCCGGACTCCCGGAGGCCGCCTTCCAGGCCCTGGTCGAGGAGTTGCTCATCATCGGCGCCGGGCCGTAACCGGTTGAGGTGGGGGCCCTGATCATCCCGTCCGCCATCGACCCGGGACAAGCCGAGCAGACCAGGGCCAGGGTGGCGAGGCGTGCGCGCCACGCAGGGAAGACCAGCTCACGGGGTGATCGTCGTGCAATTAGCGTGCAATTAGACAGGGTGACGAGGGGTCAACCACGGTCACTCACGACCGCCCTCAAGCCCAGCTCAGCGGCCCTACAAGCCGTAATCCATACACTTCCCAAGCTGACAGCGCGGGTTCGATTTCCGTCACCCGCTCCACACACAAAGGCCCAGGTCAACCGATGGATTCGGAACCTGGGCTTTGATCTTTCTCGGGCTTGTTGATCTCCGCGTGCCAGATTCGTGCCAGATCAGTTGATCTTGGTTCCAATGAGTGGCGGACCATCGTCGTCGTCCTCCGCGCCGAGTCCCTGCCGTACGCCAGGCCCTAAGGTTGCAGCAAGCCGTCTACAAAGTTCAATAGCCCCCTCGACCGTGACAGCATCGCTCACCAGGAGCGCCCTCCATCGATCGGCGCGTGCCGGCCTTCCCACAACACATATTCAATATCATGGAGAAAATTCAATTTCTTCACCCCCGGATGGGACCGATGTGCCAGGTGGGTACTTCGAAATTCGAACAGGTCGTCACGCGAAAATCCTCATTCGCCGTTTTCGGTGTCGTGGTGCCGCTGGTGTTCGCTTTGATGGCGGACCCCGCGGTCCTGGCCGGAGATCTCGTTCACGACCTCGTGGGTGTGCTGCTCTTCCCGCTGATTCTGGGGGCCATGGTGTTCACCATCTGGTTGGTGACGTGGCGCTCGTCGATCCGGGCCACACCTGATGCTCTTTCCGTATATAACGCTCTGCTTGTCCACGAGATACCGTGGAAAGAAATTCGAGAGATCGAACTAGAAGATGGAATCAAGATCGTATTAAAGAGTGGCAAGCGTGTGGGGTCCGTTGCCTACGGTGGCTCGCTCCTGGGTTCGATCACGGGGTATCCGTCATACAAGAAGGCGGTCCAGCGACTCCGCGCCGTGCGCGAGGACTATGGCCAGGATCCCCCCAAGGCCGCTCAGGCAAGTGAGCGCACGTACTTCAGCTTCCCCTGGGCGGCGGCCGCCGCCTGGTACCTCTTCTTCGCGATTCCGGGCTTCATCCATCTCTACTTTTAGTATCCGTGCAATCGACGCGGCGTCTCTCAAAACAAGATCATCTCCGCACGCCTTGTGCTCTGTGAGAACTTTCTGTACGTCTTCAAGGCGGCCCTAACCGGGCCGCACGCGCCGCCGTCACGGCGCACGCCGCCGCCTCCCGCTGGCGCTCCCGGCGGACAGCGCGCAAACAACGCCGGACGGCTGGCGCGGACGAGTCGATGGGCCGCCAGGCGACGGTACATCTCTGATCACAGGGCCGAAGGGCTGAGCTGGAACAGCTGCCAGGTGCCGGCCGCGCGTGGTGGTGCCTCCGGCGGGGGCGCTCCGACTCCGGGATGGAGTTCGAACGTATGTGCGGGTTGTGTGGTGGCTGGGGTGGGGTTCCCATCCCGCCTGCCGTCGACCCAGGCGAGCCCAGCAGCCCGTCTCCGCCGCCGCAAGCCCGGCTGTGACCGTTGGCGTCCGATGACCGGGGAAGGCGTGCGGGTTACCTCCAGCCCCGGAGATAACCGCCCAGGCGTGGGCCTATCTGATCCTGATCAGTACGGCATCTGGTCCGGCATCCTTATTCAGCAGGACCGATAGGCCCCCGGCTGGTGTCGTTCGTTGGGATAGAAGGATGCCCGTACCAGTCGTATCCGTTGGACCAGCCGTCGAACCACTCGGCCAAAGATGGGGCCGTGATCACGATTCCCACCTCGGGTGACTACTCCTCGGGATAGTCCCACCCGTCAGCATCCCAAAGACAGACAGGGTTGCCGGGTTGAGTGAGCGACATGTACCAGTACATCGAGCATCCAGCGGCCACGAGAGGGAACCCCAGTACCTTGCTGACCTCGGGATCTTCTTCGTATCTTTCGAGCGCGTTCGGACCGACCTCGTATGCCCGGTGGCCGTCGGGAGGAAGACCCAGGAGGTCATAGGAGGGGCCGAAGCCGCCGTTGCTCACCTCGGTATAGGCCCTCCGAAGGAGTTCGGGTAGTTCGTGGCCGATGCGCTTCTCGCAGGCCAGCAGGTCCGCGTAGGAGATCGGCGGGTAGGGAGGCTCGTGCGGAGCATCCCTGAAGTACCTGACGGCTTCGGGAGCCCCGGACTCCAAGGCGGCATCCATGAGATGGTCCTGAGGTTCTGAGCCCCAATAGAGCTGGGTCACGCTGCCGCCTTCGCCGGGCGGTTGCCGTGACTGGTAGTGGTGAATGCGGCTTGTGATGTTGTCGCCGTATTCACGTTTGAGCCAGTCCAGTGGGACGTAGACCATGTCGTGCCGACGCGCGGGGTCCCAAGCCCGCCGCCGAATGCGCTGAATTAGGTCATCGTGCGACATGGACGACAGGATGCCAGCGCAGGCTCATTGACACGAAGAACGCCTGCCGTCCAGGCGAGAGTAGCGCTCTCGGCGAACCTTCACGGCGGAGCGGTTCCCTCGCCGACCCTTTCGCTCTGGTTCTCCATCCACCCAAGGGCGGATTGGTGTCTTTGCATGCCAGCCGAGGTGCCTAAGCTGAAGATCAACTCTGAGGCGCGAACGGGGAAACACAGTGATCGATCGTCTGGCGCGTGCCGCGACCACATTCTTGGCGTTACTGGCCCTTGGCGCCTGCTCCACGCCAGCGCCACCCGCAAACCCGCTGCTGAAGGACCCGGCCCAGTGGCCGCTGATCAAGCTGAAGGGTCTAACCGACAACCCGAAGCTACCCGACGATGCGGAGCGAGCCCTGGCACAGATCAAGGTCGGTTCCTACGACATGCAGGCGTGGATTAACTCCTCCGGCCTGTGCGGGCTGTCCAGCTCCGAGTGGAGCGTCCACACCGATGTGAGCATGTACGTCGACCTGACCAAGTCCGAGGGGCACTTGGAGCGGCCAGAGGGATTCTCGGGACCGGTGGAGCCAGCGGCGAGCAGTGCCTACGGCACCAAGGTGTACCTGTTCTGCACCCCCACCAGGATGCTGATCAGGATATCTGGAGAGACGTCGCAGCCTCATGTCTCCGGTGACGCGGTCGCGCAGCTTGTCAATGATGGGCTCAACGCCGTCGTCGGCTCAATGGAAGCTCAGATTGAGTCGCTGCCCCATCCGACCGTGACCCGGGGCGGATAGGGGTTCGGCCGAAACACGGAGCATGTTGACTCGACGCAGAGGGCTCCTGAAGGCCCCCAGTTCCGTTCCAGTTCCGTCCGAGGCCGTAAAACGTCGAAAGTCGATGGGAGACGTTGAGAGGCGTATTGACTGGTCAGGACACTGCTCGACGTGATCGGTGCAGGTGGCGGAGTGGCAGGTGAGAGTTCGACGTGTACTCAGTTATGCGACCGTCTTCCACCCGTTGGCGTCCAATCGCCGTGGAAGGCGCACAGGCGAAGGGACACGTCAAGCCGGGCTTGCGCCTCTGTCGCCGGCGTAGCCGCCGTCGGCCCAGATCAACCGGACCCGGCGGAAGGCTGCAGCCAGATGTTCAAGCGCAGGTTTGGCGCCTCCGCTGGCGTCGAGCTGCCGCGCTGAAAAGTGCGGCCCCGGCGAGCGAGACGACAATTCCCGGATTCGCGTACGACGGGACGAGATCGAGTGTGTATCCGTCGTCCCACCGACACGTGGAGCCGAGCGGAAGCAGGCTGTCATCGCTGGCGACGAAGCGCGGGCCGCCCATCGGGTTGTAGTCCCCTGTCCGTTCATAGGAGCAGGTGGCATACGCCGATTCCAGTCTGAACACGGATAGCAGTCCAACGACGCACAAAGCGGATGCGGCTGTCAGCAGCAGCCGCGACAGCACGGACCAGCCCCACGTGGGTGGACGCGCCGTCCGTTGCAGTCCTCTTCTCGCGGACACGCACAGCGCGACAAACAGAGTGACTGTTGTCACGGAGGCCGCCAGCAGGAGCACCCCGTACCACAGCAACGGCTGACCAGTCCCGATCGCCAGGTATTGCGGCATGGTCATTCTGCCCCCTGACAGACGGTTCTCTTACAGACTGCGCAGTGGCGCATGGTACTTAATGAGAGTGATCACACGCGAGCTGCACCACGACGGGTGATTCCTCGGAACGATGGGCCCCGGCGGACGCACGTGCCCGTTGCGTGCCCGTACGGTCGGCAACCCGCGGGGAATCACAGGGACTCACGGTCACTCGACCCACATATGCCCAGGTCGGCGTTTTCGCAGCTCAGCACGCATGCTGTTGAAAGACTTCCCAAGCTGACAGCGCGGGTTCGATTCCCGTCACCCGCTCCAATAGCAAAGGCCCAGGTCAGAGGATGATTCCCGACCCGGGCCTTGATCTTTGTTGAGGTTGCTTCTCACTCGCGTGCCAGATTCGTGCCAGATCAGTTGATCTTGGTTCCAATGAGTGGCGGATCATCGCGGTCGTCCTTCGCGCCGAGTCCTTGCTTGACGATCTCGCCTATTGGTCTGGTGTTCGGGGGGGAGAAGGGTGCCCAACTTCGGCGCAGCAACTAGCGCCCGCATCCGACTTGGGACGCCCCGTGATCAGCTCACCCGTCTTCATCTCGGACACCGACGCCTCCACTTGACCCTGCGCGCTTCCAGATCGAGGTCCAAACGCCCACGCCACCATCAGCGGGAACTCTTCTTGCCACAGCGCGGCGCCGTGTGACGCGACCCGCTCGCCCATGACGACGTCCGCACCTGCATCGCGCAGCGCGGCCGCCCACCGGTTCGCGTTGTCGAGGAAGAACGGCTCCAGCGTGCCGGCGACGAGGTACACGCGCGGAATCGAACCCGGCATCACGGCAGGCGGTTTGTAACCCGCGCCCGGCGAACCGGAGAAGACCGCACCGTAGATGCCGGGATGCCGGAGCCCAAGGGCGAGCGCGAGCTCGCCACCCGCCGAGACACCGAACACCGCAGTACGTTCGATGGGCAGCGCGACTCCGAAACGCGAGCGCACCCACCGGCGGACGTCCTTGACGAAGAACTTCTCGTGTGCCGCGAACCGTTCCGCATCAAAGACCGGCGAGTACTCATGAAGCCGCGACGTCTCATCGGCCAGCCCATGTACACCGACGATCATCGTGGACGGGGCGCCGGCCGCCTCGAGGAGCCCGCCCCACTGCGAGATCTCCTGACCGTCACCGGCAAAGACGACCACCTCCGGCGTATCCGGCGGGACGTACACCGTCACCTGCCGGCCACCGTCGTAAGCGAGCGTCTCAGTGACGAGCCCTCCCGCTATCGGGCCGGCGCGCGCCGGTTCCGGCGGTGGTTCAGGACCGCCTTCGCCCGCGTCTGCCTGGTCATCCATGTTCGAACCTCATCCTTGGGAGTCGGCGCGGCCTGGCGAGTTGAGCACACGTGCACCGAACGGCGCCCCAGAACGCGCGGCGAGACAAGGCGGCCCGGGTAACACCGAACGCCCGGCCTCCGCTGCTTCCGGTTCTCGTAATTATCTGCTGTCGGGTGACGCTAGCGTGGCGCCGTGGATGTCACTGCCCAGCCCGAAGACCTCCCTGGGACCTTTGTGATCGAGGTCGGCCAAGGACAGGTGGAGCTCTTCGTGACGTTCTGCAACAACCGATCTACGCCCCCAAGGCAGACACGCCTCTACATGGACTGCGACTTCCAGATTGAGTCGGGGGGCCGCTCCGAGCTGACACAGCTGATCTCACACAATCACCCTCTGGCACACCTAGCGGTCCTCAGCAATCTCACTGTCAACGAGAGCCGTGTGACCGCAGCGGGTGAGGTAATTATCCGACTCGGCGATGACGTCGTCTTCACTGTGATCAACCGACCCGCCCCGGATGATCCCCAAAGCCATGGGGAATGGCGCATGACGCAATGGTTTGCCAGCTGAGCATGGGACGGACAGGCCCCCCAGAGTGGCGTGCCCGTTGCGTGCCCGTACGGTCGGCAACCTGCGGGGAATCACGGGGACTCACGGTCACTCGACCGGCATACGCGCAGGTCACCGTTTTGGCAGCTCAGGCCGCATGGTGTTGAAAGACTTCCCAAGCTGACAGCGCGGGTTCGATTCCCGTCACCCACTCCACACACAAAGGCCCAGGTCAGAGGTAGTTTCTCGACCCGGGCCTTGATCTTTTCTGACGCCATTTCGATCTTCCGTGCCTGTTACGTGCCCGATCTATCTGGATCTTCCTTGTTCAGCGCCTCCGTGGCGAGCTTGCCCAGCGCGTCGGCGATGGCCCGGTCGCGCTCCATGGCGGTGTGCTGGTAGATCAGCGCGGCCCGCGTGGTCGAGTGGCCCATGCGGTTCATCAGCTCTCGCAGAGTCGCACCGGACTGCGAGGCGAAGGTGTTCCCGGTGTTGCCGCAGATCATGAAAGTGGAAGCCGCTCAGGTTGGTTGCGCTGATCGCCTTGCTCCATGCCCGGGTGAAGTTCGCCCGCGGGAGCTGGGCGCCCTGCGGCCCGATGAACACCAGGCCGTCTGAGAACCATCGAGACAACCGTTTCAGGCCATCGCGGTGGTTCAGAGGTGGCCACGCGCAGGCCCAAGAACGGGCGCCGCTACAACAACCGACCCTCGGGCTTAAGCGCCCTTGATGAGCTCAGGGCATTCTTTGGCAACGATGCAGGCCAGTTCGGCGCGGGATGCGATGTCGAGTTTGCTGAACGTGTGGCGAAGGTGGGTGGACACCGTGTGGGGCGAGAGGAACATCCGCTCGGCGGCCTGGCGGTTGGTCATCCCTCTGGCGATCAGGCCGGCCACCGCGCGTTCTGTGTCGGTGAGGCTGTCCCATCCGAAGGTCGGCCGCTGGGATTGAGTCCAGTGGCGGCGCCGTACGCCAAGCGCCCGCAGCCGGGCTCGCACCCGGGCCACGTCCCAGAGCGCACCGATACGCTCATAACCGTCGAGCGCCTCATCCAGGCTGTCGACGGCCTTCGCCGCGGCATCGGCGCCGGAAGCGCCGGCCCACAAGACGCCGAGGTCTTCGGCGACCAAGGCGCGTGCCCACGGCTCAGGCTGATCAGCGGCGGAGGCCAGCGCGTCGGGGTCCTGGTGGAAAATGCCGCGGGCGTGGGCGAACGTGATGGCGAAGACGGGGAAGTCCGGGTTGTTTCGGGCCAGGTACTCGGCCGTGTCAACGATGGCCTGCGCATACGGACGGTTCGCCGCGGCCACCGCCAGCCGAGTCATCCAGGCGGCCGTGAGAGGCGTCGTGAGCAGTGTCCAGCGCCGCTCCTCCTCGTCGGTGTAGATGGCGTGGAGGATGTCGATCGCCCGTCCGGGATCACCCTGGGCGTCGGCCACCGCCGCCATCGCCCACCTTTCCCACACCGATCCGAACAACATCTCGGGCGCGGCGGGGATGGACTGGCATCGCTCGATGTGCCCGACCGCTGCGTCGAGATCACCCCGCCGCAGGGCAACGACAGCGAGCATGGACAGCCCGACGCGGATGAACCCGTGCGTGCCCAGCTCTTCGGCGATCATTTTCCCGGCCTGAGCCTCGGCGGCGGCGTCATCAAGTCGACCGACGCCCAGATTCAGCACGGAGCGGAACAGTGCGGGTTGTGCGGCGAGCACGGTCAGCCCGAGATCGTTGATTTCCTCCTCGGCGGCCCGGATAGCGATGTCGGCCGCATCGAACTGACGCATGGCTCTGTAGTGGAGGCTCAGTATCAGGCGCGTATACGGGCGCTGGATGGCTTCAACGGTGCCGCGGTCGGTGATGTGCAAGGCTTCGCGTAGATGCGCGAACGAGTCGGCGATCCGCCCATCGACCATCGCGAACCGAGCGAGCAGCAGGAGAGCTCCGACGACGGCGGCATCGGCGTGCCGCTCACGGTCGGCGAGAACGGCTTCCGCCCGGTGCCGTCCTTTCCGGAAGTCGTTCAGGCAGGTAAGCCCCCAGAACATCGTCCATTCGGCGATGCCGCGAAGGTCCTCTGGGATGTCCTGCTGGGCGAGCAGGCTTTCGGCCTCGGATACCGCATCCGCCGGTCGGCCGCTCAGCAGCAGGATGTGCGCCAGCGCGCATCGCAGGCGAGGAGCGTGCAGAGGCGGGGCCCTGCCGAGTGCGGCACGGGCAAGATCGGCCGCCTCGGACAGCCGTCCGATCACCGTCAGGGCGTCGACCGCTGTGGCGGCGCGACCGAACCAGCCAGGGTCGGCGGAGTCGCTGAGTTCGAGCGCCCGCAGGGCGAGGTCGGCGGCGGTCTGAGGTGAGGACCGCAGCACCTCCCGCGCGGCCTGGTCCAGTCCGAGGAGGGCGGACGTATCACCCCGGCCGGCGCTGTGAATGAGGTGCGCGGCGGCGGGAACAGCCGACCCGCCGCGTTTGAGCAGCATCACTGCTGCGTCGTGGTGCAGGGACCGGCGGACCGGGGTGGGGATGGTCCCGATCACCGCCTGCCACAGCAGATCGTGCCGGAAGGCGAGCTCCTCTCCGGCAGGTTCGATGATGCCCGCCGACATCGCCTCCTCCAGCATCGGCAACAGACCATTGGTCGATTCGCCAAGCATTTCGGCCAGATCCTTCACCGAGAACGAACGGCCTAAGATTCCGGCGCACTGAAGCAGATACCTGGTCCGTGCGGACAACTCCCCCAGGCGTTCCTGCGTAACCGCCTGAGCATGCGGCAGGCACGCCGCCATCCGCGCGTGACCATCGGCGATCTGGAAGACGCCCTCGCCTTTGAGCTTCTCAAGAAGATCGACGAGCAGGAAGGGATTGCCGTCCACGATGCCGGCCAGGGCCAGCACGTCCGGCTCGGGCGCTGCCCCGAGGACGTCGGTGACGACGTCCGCCACTGCCTGCTCGTCCAGCGCCTCCAACGTGATCCGGATCGCGCCATCACGTTCCAGCACGTCGAACAGACAGTCGAGGCGCGGACAGTCACCGCTGCCGCTCGTACGAGACAGCATCCAGACGAGCGGATAGGAGGCGAGATCTCTGGTCATCGACCGCAGCGCCAGCAGAGTTATCGGGTCAGCCCACTGCAGGTCATCCAACGCGAGGAGCATCGGTCCCTGAGCCACCCGCTGCTCCAACGGTCCCTGCAGTTGTTCCACCAGCAGCAACCGCTGATCGGCCGGACCGCAGAGGCTCATGTGACCGCCCGCGGGAAACACGCGGCCCGATTTCCCGAGCGCCGATGTCAGCGGGGCCAGTGGTATCAGCTGGGTCAGTTCGTCCGCCGCGCCCTGGGCGACTCCTAGCCCCGCCCTCGCTGCCGCGGTGGCGGTTATGTCGAGCATGTGACTCTTTCCGACGCCCGACCGGCCCTCAACCAGTAAGACCCCACCCCGGCCGACCTTGGTCGCCTGCAGCAATCCGACGACAAGCTCCCACTCCCGGGCGCGGCCACGCCAACCAGGCCACGATGATCCACAAAAATCGGGCTCACCAGCAGCTTGATGGTCACCATGGGACGAACCGCCCATAAATCCATGAATCACCAGGGTGTCCGCCGTGTCAAGTGCGGGATCATAGGGAGGCCTGCGGTTTGTCCGTCTTCGTGACGTCACCTTCAGGAAGAAAGCCGTGGCCCGCTCGCGAATGCAAGGCCTTTGCCTGGATTTATCCTCCTTGCGCACTTCATCATGCGACATCGTCGTTAGGGCCAATATTTGATCTCAAATGTCCGTCAAAACAGGATCAAGCCCATTCTGAGCTTGCTCCGCCAAAGCGGAGCAAGCTCAGAACATGAAATCCCAGCTCAGGCCCAGTTACGGAGAGCAGTAACAGGTCAGAGAACTACTGGGATCAGAACCCGGCCTACAGGCCGACTCGTCCGCTGTTAAGCCTCAGACCTCGGGTATGTATTCGTCTCCTCCGCCGGCTCAGGCAACAAAGCCGATCGCCACCGCACGGACCAACCTCATGACTGACAGTGTGCCGGGGAAGGGCGATCGCAGTTCACATGTGCCTGCGGAGCTGTAGCCGATCAGTCGATCCGGTCGCTCACCCCAGCACCTTCGGGTCGTCACCCGGGAAGCTCCTGGGCATGCCCGGCACGTCGATGCTGCGCCGGTACACGCCGGCCAGGAATTCCACGGCGCCGACCGGGAACTCCGACCAGTCGCCGTTGGCTCCGCGGACGACCACCGGCCAGGCGTCCGGGTCGGGGGAGTTCATCTTCCAGTAGAAGACGTCCCCCTCATTGGACTCCGCCCAGCACAACAGGCCACCCGGCTCCGGGTAGGGAACGTAGTCCTCGGTGTCGCCTATCTCGTACAGATCCTGGAGGATCTCGGATGAGTACCGGCGCCCGGACGCCCATGACGCCTCGGCCCCGGGCCGCGGAACGGACACGAAGAGGAAATCGTCGACAACCAGCGGCGGGTACGCCTCCGCCAGGGAACGGTAGTCGGAGGGCAGCGCCGTACCCAGGTCCGCTTCAAGGGCCGCCCAGTCCACGCTACGGCGCGCCGGCGCACGCCACTGCGTCATCGACGGAAGCGTGGCCTCCAGCTCTTCGACTCTCAGCATGGTGTCTGCCAATCCATGATGTTCAATCACCTCGCGTACCCGACCGAGGTTAGGGTCTCGGACCCGACTGCGCGTACTGCGATACCTGCCGGGATGTACAGTCACCGCCGATCACCATCACCACGCTCTCTGAGCATCGAGTCAACTGCCCGCCGGAACGGAGGCGCCTCAGTTCCGTTCTGGTTCCGTCCGAGGCCGTAAAACGTCGGAAGTCCGTGGGCGACAGTTGAGACCTGTATTGCCTGGTCAGGGCACTACTCGACGTGACCGGCACAGGTGGAGGAGTGGCAGGCGAGAGTTCGAGCTCCACTGCGGCGCCCTCGACGCCTGCGTGCCCGTTGCGTGCCCGTGCGGTCGGCAACCAGCGGGGAACCACGGGGGCTCGACGAACGCGGCGCGGACTCGGACGGTTCCGCCGTCAAGGCGGCGGCGCGGCGCGCCACCGCACTGCGGCCCGTCGCCCGCCCGCCGTCCGGGCGTGCGACCTGGGGGCCGGTCCCGGCCGGCAGCGGCTCGGGCCGCCCGCCGGACTATCGTCGCCTTCGTATCAGCCACACCACGGCCAACACGACGATGACAAGGAACAGCAACTCTGGCCAGCCTAGACCGAACATGCCTGCGCTCCCTTAGGTCCTGATCGTTGAAGTCAGCGTGTCCGTCCAGCCGAACCCGGTCAAGGTCCTTGTGCCTCCGGCGGGGGCACTCTGGCTCCAGGATGATCGCGGCTCGTCTCAACAGGGGCCGTAGGTGGCCGATATGCCTTGGCCGCTACGGAGATCAAGGGCGGCGCTCCGCGCCGCCTCGCGGTCCTACGCCCGCTCGCCGGCCGGGCATGCGGTCTGGGGGCCGGTCCCGGCCGCCGGCAGCTCGGGCCGTCAGTCGTCTACCGCCCGCCAGAACTCAAGCCAATACCCATCGCCGCTCGTATCCTCCACAGCAGAAACAAACACGTCCCCGCGGACCTCGATAGTGAAAATCTCGTGCTCAGGGCCAAGATCCGCACGGCAATTCGGGCACTCCTCCAGCGTTCCCTGGATCAGAACACGCTCCAGCCCCCGCCGCCCTTCCTTACGCCCACCAGCAGCCCAGTCGATCGGCTCACCCACCTCGTAGTTCGTCAAAGCGAGAGGCCCGAATCGAAACTGCGCCCACCATCGCTCCCGCACACCGCAAGCGGGACACTCGATCGGAGCAGGAAGACGCAGACGGTTGTACATGCCCATGGCAGCCATGCTCACATGGATCACTTAGCCACGGATTCCTACGCCTCCGGCGGAGGCACTTCGGCTCCGGGGTGATCGCCAAGGGCCTGCTCATAGTCACTGGCCGTAGATGGCTGAGGTAGAGGCCTGATCACCCCGCCCGCCATCGACCCGGGACAAGCCGAGCAGACCAAGGCCACCGGGTCCAGGTGGCCTTGGCCCGCTTCCCCTTCGGGCGGGTCGACGGCATATGGAGTGATCAGGCAGGAGAGGAATCTGACGGCCGCACGAGACGCTCCCGGCTGATGCCAAGGCAAGCGATCACTCGCGACCCGTCAGGAGAGAGAAAGAGCTGAAAGTGATACCCGTCGCCGACGCTCCTCGCGTAGCCGACAAGAACACGATCAAGGGCACAGGTTTCGAGCCGAACGACAGCCTCCTCAAAACCGATGGAGGGAGTGTTCAGACGCCGACTCCGCCGTTCGCGACGCCGATAGGTGAAAACTTGGCTATCCGTGCGGACTGGGTCCGGCCATACCTTGAAACCTCCCCCGGATAGAAGAGCATGGCGACACGCGGCGCCGGCGTCCCCGACATAGTCATCCAGGAGTTCGACGAGAGTATCCCGGTCCATGCTGGCCACCTCGAATGCCGACCGTCTAGCTCCTTGAGCGGTGTTGCCTCAATCCCAGTAGTTGAACAGCAACTCGCCAAGGTTTGCAGGCTTCCACGAGCCGATCTCACTGCGTTCCGCCTTATCAAGCTCTGATGTATCGATCAAGCCGATAGGGGTCTCCAACTCGTCCCTGGTCAGGAACCGGAGGGCCCCCGAAGCCCTCAACGCTTCCTCAAGGTCATTACAGCTGTCGATGAAGACCACACCCCCTGTCGGCACCTCGGCGATCGCAATGAACGGTAAGTGCATGTGACCGAGCACCCCGACAGTCAACTCTCCGCACTTCATCACAGCTGTATGGAAGCTTGGCGTGACGCCGGGTGGCGTGATCTCCAGGACTCTGCCGCGCACGAGCCGAGCCGCCTCATAGCAGACTGAGGCGAAGACTTGCGTATCCGTCAATGGCAGCGATTCCGTCCCGCGATCTCGGAACCCCGTCGCACCTCGCGGCAGGCGAATCATGTCGGAATCTCTCTCAATCGCCATCGCCACTCCCGGTCGGCTGCTTCGGACGGTCTCAGCCTAGGGACCAGGTTCCACAAGGCAGAGCCCTCGATGGTGTGAAAGATCATCGTGCAGTTAGACCGGGCGACGAGGGGTCAATCGCGGTCACTCATGACAGCCCTGGCACCCTGCTCAGGCGCCTCACAGGCCGTGATCCATACACTTCCCAAGCTGACAGCGCGGGTTCGATTCCCGTCACCCGCTCCAACCACGAAAGCCCAGGCCAACCGATGGATTCGAGACCTGGGCTTTGATCTTTCTCGGGCTTGTTGATCTCCGTGTGCCATTAGCGGGCCATTAGCTCTTGATCAGCTCACCGGCACCTGCCCGCCGGCCATGCCGTCCCCCTCATCGTCCTCATGTGCCCGATCGTGTCCGTGGCGGTGAAGTAGATCACGGGTGCCGAGGGGTGTAATGCCGCAGCTCAGGCACTGCCCATGCGATCACTGCCACGGTCACCGTGGCAAGTAGCCCACCAGCGCAGATCACCATTCGGAGACCGAAGATCGATGCGGCGGCCCCGTGCAGCAGGTTCGCGATCTGTGGACCCCCGATGAGTACGACGGTGAGCGATCCCTGGATTCGGCCGCGCATGGCGTCGTCGGTGAGTGCCTGAGAGATGGCGTTGCGGAAGGTGCTCAGCACGAAGTTCACCGCACCGCCGAGGACGAGTGTCGCCAGCGCGATCCGCAGTTGTGTGGCCAGTCCGAGGACCACGACGGTGATGCCCCATGCAGCGGCGGCCGCCGCCATGTAGGCACCGTGGCGACGGGCGCGGGTGAATGTGCCCGACAACAGGCCGACCGCGAAAACCCCGGCCGGGTAGGCGGCGTAGAGCAAGCCCAATTCAAGGCCGCCTCCCGCCGCGCCGCCGTAGGTGTGTTGGGCCAGCTCCGGGAACAGTGCAATCGGCATGCCGAAGACCATCGCCGCGAGGTCCACCGCCAGCACCGCCACGAGCAGCCGGCTGGTGGCCAAGTACCGGAATCCGGCCAGCACCTGGCCGATCGTGGAACAACCTTGGCGGTACTGCGCCGCCGCCGGATCGTTCGATGATCCGGTCGGGTGAGAGCGGGGCGGCAGCGACGGCAATTTGACGACGGCCCACACGACAGCCAGCAGCGCGACGGCGTCGAACAGGTACAGCGTGCCCAGCCCGACAATCGGGATCAAGGCGCCGGCCAGCACCGGGCCCAGGATCGACCCCGCGTAGCGGACCAGGGAGCTGAGGCTGTTGGCCGCCGGTAACAACTCGATCGGGACGAGGCGGGGCACCACGGCACCCATCGTGGTCATGATCGCCCCGAAGGTCAGCCCTTGGCACGCCACCAACACCAACAAGACAGGGACCGAGGAACTACCCAGCGCCGCCTGGGCCCACAAGGCCGCGTAGGTCATCGCAAGGCCGCAGTTGGCGGCAAGCAGCAACCTCCGCCGGTCCATGACGTCGGCAAGGGCGCCACCCCATAGCGCCGCCACGACCAGCGCGACGAACGACACCGCGGCGGCGACGCCCACGGCCGCCGACGAGCCGGTCACCGTGAACAGCTGCGTCGGTACAGCGGCCACGCTGAACGAACCGCCCACTGCGCAGACCGCCGAGGCCACCCACAACCGCCGGTAGGCCGTGATGGCCAGCGGGCGGCCGTCAACCGTGTAGGCACCGAGAGACCGGACCCCTGACATGGTCACCGTCCGGTGCCGCCGTCACGGCCGACACCGGTAGCCGGTGTTTCCAGCCTCACCACATCGGCGACCACGCAGGCGATGTTGTCTGGGGCACCTGCGGCATACGCCAGCGCGACCAGCCCGTCGAGCACCTGCTGGGGGCCGCCCGGCCCATTCAGCACCTCGCGCAGCGATCCGGCCGGTACGACGGCGGACAGCCCGTCTGAGCACAACAGGTACCGGTCACCGGCCACGGCCTCGTGTAACGAAAGGTCCGGCCGGGCCCCGCCTGTACCGGTCAGCGCCCTCACCAGCAACGAGCGTTGCGGATGCGAGGCCGCCTCCTCGGCAGTCAGCCGGCCCTCGTCGACCAGCGATTGAACGTAGGTGTGATCCTGGGTGATCTGGAACAGCTCCCCGTCGCGCACCAGGTACGCCCGAGTGTCACCGATATGCACCAGCGCCAGCTGGGACCCCGACCACAGCAGCGCGGTCAACGTGGTGACCGCTCCACCTGACGGTGTCGAGGCAGCGATGTTCTGGATCGCCCGGTCGGCATCACCGACCGCATCGGCTAGCGCACCGAGCAGATCCTCGGCCGGCACGGTCAAGGTTTCCAGCGGCTTGAGCGCGTCGACGGCTGCGGTGCTCGCGCGGTCGCCGCCAGGACCGAGGACCCCGTCAGCCACCGCCAACAACCGGGCGCCGGCATACGCGGTGTCCTCGTTGCTCGTACGGACCAGTCCCAACTCCGACCGAGCGGCGTAACGGATCCCCAGCATGGTCGCGGCGTCTTCCACGGCACTGCCTCTTCCCGAGAGATAGTCGACGAGGAAGGTGGCCAACCGCCCGCGGGCGGCGGTCTCGGCCAGCACCTGCTCCCAGTAGTTGGCGACCTCCTCGGCCGCCGCCGGCGCGGGCAGGGCACACACCCGCCGGATACGGGCGAGCGGCATACCCACCCTCCGCAACCAGGCGATCAACCGGGCCTGCTCCAGCTGCGCCGGGTCGTAGAACCGGTATCCCGACTCGCCGTCCACCGCGGCCGGCCGCAGCAACCCGAGTTCGTCATAGAGCCGCAGCGCCTTGGGCGACAGCCGGGCGGCCCGGGCGAACACCCCGATCGTCAGCAGCTCCCGCACCACTCCTCCTCGTCCCGGCCACCGTGGCCGGTGCCGATGATGCTGCGGCTTCCCCCAAGGGGAAGGTCAACACAGCCCGCAGTCCCGGCCAGACGATGCCACCTCTTCACGGATTTCGGCCCTCGACGCCAACAAGATCCCACGGCACCGAGTGGCCCATGCGGTTCATCAGCTCTCGCAGAGTCGCACCGGATTGCGAGGCGAAGGTGTCCCCCGTGTGCCGCAGACATGAAAATGGAAGCCCGTGAGCTTGGCTGCGCTTCCTCAACATGCGTGATCACCGCGACGTGCCCAGGGGGCGCGGCTCAGACGACGAGGGTGCCGATGTCGGCGGCGACTTGGGCGAGGGCTCGGATGCGCTCGTTCTCGGCCTCGGTACGCCACACCAGGGCAAATGGCAGGGCGTCGATGTCCCGGACGGGCAGGTAGGCGATGTCGGGCCGGTTCCAATAGCGCGTCATGTGGGCGGGGAAGAGGTTGACGAGCTCCCCGGCACTTGCCAGGGCGAGGATCTCCTCGGAGTTGCTCGCCACCGGGCCGCGTTCGATAGGGCGGCCCTTGCTGGTGTGGGACGGGAGGAAGCTGTCGGCCCAGTAGTCCGGCACGCCCATCCGCGGGCCGTCGCTGTGCTGGAAGTCGGCGAGCATCTCCAGTGAGACGGAGGTGCGCCGGGTGAGTTCGTGGTCGGCGGCCACGGCCACCACCCGCGGGTCGGCGAACAGGACCGGACCCACCGTCAAGTCGGGTTCTTCGACCGGCATCCAGCAGATCAGGATGTCAAGATCGCCGCGACGCAACCCGGCGAACGGGTCGATGTAGGGGGCGTGCTGGATCTGCAGCTTCCACTGCGGGTGGCGGGTGCGGAAGGTGTCCCAGTAGGGACGCAGGTCTTGAGCGTTGAGGGGGATCATGCCGACGCGCAGCACGGCGGTGACGCCCTGGGCGGCCAGCTTGGCGCGGCGCATGCCGTCCTGCAGCCCGGAGTAGACGGGCCAGAGGTCGTCGCAGAGCTGCCGGCCGAGCGGTGTCAGCCGGACCGTGCGGCTGGTGCGGTCGAACAGCGGGGCGCCGATCTGGCGTTCCTGTTTCTTGATGGCCTGGGTGATGCGTGCGGGGCTCACGCGCAGCCGTTCGGCGGTCCGCCCGAAATGCAGCTCTTCGGCAAGGGTCAGGAAGATCTCGATGTCGCGAAGTTCCACGACTCTCTCTCGCGTTAACTCGGAGGGTAAATACGGCCCTGCGTAGGTTGCAGTTGTTTCGGGGTGATCGTCGCGTTGATCCTAGTCGCAGCCGAGTTGGGCCACTTCTGTAGTGACGACACCTTCGATGGGCAAACATGGTGACGGCGTCGTTAACGACATCTTGTGCCCCTTGATGCGCGCATGCTCGTCTCCACTAAGGGCGCCGACCCTGCTCCGAAATCAGGTCATGCTCTTGATCGTGTGCAGCCGCGACGAGGTCATCTGTGATCGACGGGCCATTGGCCAGGGCGACGAGGAGTCAAGCTGCGGACCAGGACCGTACCTGCTGGGCGAGAGCAGCCACATGCTCGGGGGGTGTGGTCTTGACGATTCCGTGTCCGAGATTGAACACGAACGGGCCACCACTAAGCGCGTTCAGGATGCGGTCTGTTTCCGCGCGGAGTGCAGGCCCGCCCGCGACCAGGAGTTGGGGGTCGAGGTTGCCCTGCACGCACCGGCCGAGCTCGTGCTGCACCTTCTGCGCGGCCCACTCCACAGGTACTGTCGAGTCGAGCCCGACGCAGTCCACGCCGGTCGCCTCGGCGAAGCCGTTGTAGGCAAGCCCCGCGCCGCGCGGAAAGGCGATGATGGGAACACTCGGATGCTTCGCCTTCAGCGCCGCGACGATGGCGGCAACCGGCGTGACGCACCAACGCCGGAATAGCGGGTCGGGGAGTATTCCGGCCCAGCTCTCGAAGAGTTGGATCGCTTCGGCACCCGCCTGAATCTGACGGTCCAAGAACTCGATGGTGGCCGCCGTGAGCAGGTCGATCAGGGGTTGGAACCCCTCCGGATCGCTCAGCGCCCACTGCTTGACGATGGAGTGCTCTGAGCCGCCGCCGCCGCGCCCTTCGACCATGTAAGTCGCGACCGTCCACGGCGCACCGGCATAGCCGATCAACGTGACCTCGTCAGGCAATGCGCGAGTGAGTTGTCTGACGGTCTCATAGATCGGAGCCAGCTCTTCGTGCAAGCGGGACGCGCTCAAGAACTCGGTGATGTCCGAAGTCGAACGGATCGGGGGCGTGAGGACGGGGCCGTCACCGACCCGGTACTCCAAGGTCTGCCCCAACGCCGCCGCGATCTGGGGAAGATCCGCGAACAGGATCGCGGCATCGAGCGTAAAGCGGCGGAGCGGTTGCAAGGTGACCTCGACCGCATGCTCGGGCGAATTGCACAGCCCCACCATCCCGCCCGCAGCCTCGCGGACGTCGTGGTACTCCGGCAGATAGCGTCCGGCCTGCCGCATGAGCCAGATCGGTGGTCGCTCGGTGCGCTCGCCCGCAAGCGCACGCAACAGCAGCTTCTTCGGCCGCGCCTCACCCACCACGTGATCGACGTCCGGCTCTTCCCGCATATCGACGCCCACGCTCTTCCGTCCTGCTCAGATACGCGAGCCCCAACCAGCCCGATCAGCACACGCACCCCTACAAGTGAAGGCGCGCCACCAGCCTACCTACGCCCACCACCTAGAGCGGTCAGAGCACGGTCGACAGACCGGTGATCGACAACACAGCGACTTGACGCACACCGCCACCGTCACGACCACGCCGGCCCCAGCCGTTGGGCCAGTTCAGAGCGACAAACTGGGCCACAACAGCTTGACGAAATCAGCCAGGACAGAGTTGGGACCTTGCCTCCATAATTCGACCGGTGAAACTCGAAATCGATCCAGAACGCGACATCCAGACAGGAACCTGCGACTGCTGCGGAACCCCCTTCGAGCGCGTGACAGGATTCATCAACAACGAAGGTGGCGCCTACGCCATCTACTACGCCTCCTGCTACCACCACGACGGCATCCACGAAGCCTGGATTGATGTCATCCTCGATGACGCCTGGGATCCCGACGACCCCGTAAGCAAGGCGGGCCCTAACCGCGTCACCATCGGATGCCGAGTCGGCCCTGTCGCAAACGACCCCAACCCCGCCTGCACCCTCGTCCCCGCGGCCTACGTCGCCCCCGACGATCCCTTCTACGGCCACAAGCTGGACCGTGACGAAGCATTCCAGCACCCTTGGCTGTCGGCCTACTGGCACACCATCGACCACATCTTGGAGCACGACACCACCGTCCAACAGCACATCTACGGGGCACCGGCAGGCACTTCCTAACGAAGCCGAGATGCCTCCGGCGGGGGTGCTCAGGCTCCGGGGTGATCGTCAAGGGCCTGTACGGCGCCAGAAGCTCGTTCCTTGCGCCTACTCGCCGTCCGCATCAGCCTCGGGCGAAGGCGTCGTGCTGTCCGCGACGCTACGGGCACGGATGATGCCCCATCCCCCCAGCGCCGCAGCCAAGACCGTGAGCGCGAGCCCAGCCCAGGTGACCGCCTCGCGGAACTCCGTGGTCTGGTAAGTGCTCCAGCTCGACGTGGCGATATCGCCAGTGAAGAGCGCTGCGAGGATGGTCCCGCTGACAGCGATGCCGATCCCGGTGGTGACTTCACTGGCGGTGTCCACCAGCGCCGCTCCGATGGTGGTGCGGTTGGTCGGGAGGCCACGCATCACGTTGGTCCCGGCGACGACACCTACGACGCGCATACCGGCGGCGACGAGCACGAGCGCGATAGCGGCCCACACGTACCCGAAGCGGCCCAGCAGCCCGTAGACCGCGAGCCCGCACACGACAGCTCCGGCGCTGAGCCAGGCGGCCTTGTCCAGACCGACGCGCGTGACCAGCGGACCGATGAGAGCACCGCCAGCGATGAGCACCACGACCTGCGGCAACATTCCGATAGCCGCTTGAGCGGGCGTCCAGCCCCAATCGAGCTGGAGCTGCAGGGTCACGAGGTAGCCGAGGCCGGCGGTCGCAAGGCCGGCGGCGGCCTTGAACGCCAGGCCGCTCGACACGAGTGGGCGAGCGACGAGTTTGAGGTCGAGCAGCGGATAGCAGGCAGAACGCTCGCGGACGACGAACAGCACTGCCATCACGATGGCCGCCGTCGTGGTCAGCCACGGGAGAGGCGATGTGGTCCCCGCGTCGACGAACAACGTCGGTGCGACCAGCGCGAGCACGATCGTGGCCGTGCCGAGCAGGGCACCCGCGCCATCGATCGGGTCGCGGTGCAGCTCGTCCACCCCGTCAGCGGGGATGCCGCGTCGAATGCCGATGAACGCGAGTACGGCGATCGGCACGTTCACCAGCAGCAGCACCTGCCACGGAGCGAACGCGAGCACGAAGCCACCTACCGTGGGCCCGATCGCGAGTCCGACCAGGCCCACGGTCGAGATCAGCGTCGTCGCACGGACGCGGAGCCCGTCTTCGTCGAACAGGCGGAACGCCAAGGCGAGGGAGCCCGGCGTCGTCATCGCGGCCGCGACGCCCATCGCCGCTCGGATCGCGATGAGCTGCTCCGCCGTGGTGACGAACGCAGTCGCCAGACTTGCCACGCCCAGCAGCACCAGCCCGACCAGCATGACCTTGCGGCGGCCAACCCGGTCGGCCAGCGCGCCGAGGGCCAGCATCAGCCCGCCGAACACGACGGCATACACGCCCGTGACCCACTGCAGCACAGTCGTCGACGCCGAAAGCTCGCGACCGATGGTCGGCAATGCGACGTTGAGGATCGAGTTGTCGAGCATCTCGAACAGAAACACCGCTGACAGCCCTGCGAGGGCTACCCCCGCTTCGCGGAGGGATCGCGGCGAACGAGAGGCTTCGGTGGGAGCGGCGGCATTCTCGACAGCCCCATTACGACGGACATTCACTGCGCACTCCTTCGATGTGAAGAAGTGGCGGCTTGTTCGATACCGCGTATGCGCGCGTGGCCCCTACTCCATCAACGGGCGTCGATGGCCAGCAGTGAACACACGTTTCTACTTCCAGTGCCCTGACACTACACACCTCGCGCCGCTCCGCCGCCACAGAGCCTCGCTCAACGCCCGAATCCGACCTGGCCGATGCCACCGCGGCCAGCATCAAGGGCTACGCCGGTCTCGTACTCGATGACGGTCATCCGACGGCTCCTGCCAGACATTCGTAGAAACCGTCGTCTGGCATCAGGCCTCAACGCAATACCGGAACAGGTAGCGATACGGCGCGCAGGCTAGGGTTGCGATCCTCACCGACCCCGGAGGGCCGGTGCTGCTAGAGCTCGCGAGCACTGGTCCCCCAGGTGACGGCGTTTCAATGCGTGGTCCGCAGCCTGACTTGCGCAGTGAGATGACTGTCCTATCTGCAGAAGCCCGCGTCATGGGTGCGGGTAGGTGTCGGTTAGAGGGTCTTGACCTGGCCGCCGTCGAGGGTGAACTCGGCGCCGGTGGTATTGGCCGAGCGGGCAGAGGCGAGGAACAGCACCAGGTCGGCGACCTCGCCTGCCTCGGTGATCCGGCCGGTGCTGATCGCCATGCTCTGCGGCACAACCTTGTCGAGCGCTTGCTGGGCGGTGACTCCGGCGCCGGCGGCGACGGCGTCCGCGAAGCCGCCCGGGTCAGTCCAGAACGGGGTCCGCACGGGGCCTGGCGAGACAGCGTTGACCCGCACGCCGCGCGGCGCGAACTCCTCCGACAGGGTCTTGGTCAGGTTGGCCACCGCCGCCTTCGCCGCGGAGTAGTCGACCACCATCGGGAACGGCAGCCGGGCATTGATACTGGTGATGTTGACGATCACCCCGCCGGTGTCCAGCAGAGCGGGCAGGGCCGCCCTGCTAGTGCGCACGGCACTGAAGAACGTCACGTCGAAGATCCGCGCCCACTCGGCGTCGTCGACGTCGAGGAAACCCGACCGGGCACTGCCGGCGCCAACGTTGTTGACCAGCACATCCAGGCGCCCGTACGTCGACAGCGCGGCGTCGATGAGCCGCTGCGGGGTGCCCGCGTCGGTGATGTCGGCCAGCACCACACTGGCGCCACGCGCAGCCAAGGCGTCGAGTTCAGGGGTGCTCGTGCGGCTGCTCGCCACCACATGCGCACCCTCGTCGAGCAACGCCGCCACGGTGGCCAGGCCGATGCCCTTGCTCGCGCCGGTGACGACCGCGACCTTGCCCTGCAATTCGAGATCCACTACAACTCCCAGTTGTTGACTGATCAGTTCCTAATTCGGGTAGCAAAAAACACTCAGGTGGCAAAAGTCAGTCGAGCGCGCCCACGGCGACCTTGACGGCGTTTTCGAGGAACACTCGATCCGCCCGGGCCTTGCCCATCACCCGCAGACCCTGCAGGAACGTGGTCAGGAACTGGGCCAGCTCCTGCGGCTTCTTGTCCGCTGCGATGTCCCCACGGACTCGGGCCCGCTCCAACGCCCCAGCCAGGGCCGATTCAATCTGGCCCATTGTGCGGGAGGCCTGCTGCACCGTCTCCGGGTGCGCCGAGCGCTCCGTGGCCGCATTGACCAGCAGGCACCCCCGCTCCGGATCGGCCAGGTCGGCCTCCACCAACTCCAGGAGCACCGCCCGGATCGCTGGACGCACCTGCTCCGCCCGGTCCAACATCTCGATCAGCCCCTCCGCGTGGCGCTGGCAGTAACGGCGAAGCGCCATCGCATAGAGCTGCTCCTTGGATCCGAACGCCTTGTACAGGCTGCCCCGGGCGATCCCGAGACCCTCCACGAGATCCTCCGTCGAGGTCGCCTCGAACCCCTGACGCCAGAACAACTCCATCGCGCGGTCCACCGCCGTGTCGATGTCGAACGTCCTTGGCCTACCCATGCGACGACCATACGGGTAAGGAACTGATCAGTCAACAACTGTGAGAGCCGTCACCCGTCGCGAAGTACAGCGACAACCGACAACAGAGCCGACGGCTTGCTCCGTGTGCGGTGCTGGATCCGAGCAGTCACCGGTAGCTAGAGTGAGCAGCCGTGCAGCGACTCGCACTCTTCGACCTGGACAACACGCTCGTGGACCGAGCTGCGGGCTTTCGCTTCTGGGCGCTGGAGTTCTGTGAAGCCCACGGACTTGATCCGAGCGAGGTCCAGTGGATGATCGAGGCCGATGGAGACGGTCTCGTGCCAAAAGAGGCGTTCTTCGCCCAGGTGCGGGATCGGTTCCTGCTGGACGATGCGGTGGCGGCATTGTGGGCGCAGTACCGTGAGCGCCATCCCGTCTTGATCCCCGTATGTCCTGGCGTCCTGTCCGGGCTCACCCAGCTACGACAGACCGGCTGGAAGGTGGGTCTGGTCACCAACGGCTTCGCTGACATGCAGTCCAGCACCATCACCAACAGCGGCGTCTCCCAGAACGTTGACGGCTGGGCGATCTCCGAAGCGGAAGGCGTCCGTAAGCCAGAGCGGCGACTGTTCGAGATCGCAACCGAGCGATGCGGCACCACTTTGACGGCCGGCGGGTGGATGATCGGTGACAGCGTGTCGGCGGATATCGGCGGCGGACAAGCCGCGGGCCTGCGAACCATATGGATCGACCGCGGTCGCCTGTGGCCCGATGCGCTCAGCAAGCCTGACCACATGGTTCCCGATGCTGCGGAGGCGATCACGGTTCTTCTCATGCAGCACGCTTACTAACGCCAACTGTCCAACCTCAGGTGGAGCAAAAAAGGATCAGCCTCCGGCGGAGGCGCTCCGACTCTGGGATGATCGCCCGCTCGTCACCATCTGGGCCCGTAGACGGCTGAGGTAGGAGCCTGTGGGGCTGCTTCTCACTCGCGTGCCAGATTCGCACCAGATCAGTTGATCTTCGTTCCGGTGAGGGGCGGATCGTCGACCCAGGCAAGCCCGGCAGACCGCCTCCGCCGCAAGCCCGGCTGCGACCGTTGGCGTCCAATCACCGTGGAAGGTGCCCCGCGAAGGGACCCGTCAAGCCGGGCTTGCCTCGCCGCCAAATCAGGCGAGCTTATTCACAACGACGAGGTCTTCGTCCGAAAGGACCAGATCGGTCGCTGCCATGTTCTCCTCCAGATGGGCGAGTGAGGAGGTGCCAGGGATGGCCAGAGTCACCGGAGAATGGCCGAGCAGCCAGGCGAGCGCCACCTGAATTCGGGTAGCGCCATACCGGTGGGCGATCTCGTCGAGCGCGGCGAACTGCTCGGTGGAGGGAGCCATGCCAGGCGGGGCCTGCGATAGGTCCAGGCCGGGACGGAGCATTCCAGCGGCGAGCGGGAAGTAGGCGGTGAACGCGATGCCGTCCTCCTCGCACGCGGACAACATGTCGGCGCCGGAGCGGTCGAACAGGTGCAAGCGGTTCTGCACCGCGACCACGGGCGCGATCGCGCGTGCCTCGGCTAGCTGGCCTACCGTTACGCCGCTTAGCCCGAGGTGCCGAATGAGGCCGCGCCGCCGCAGCTCGGCCAAGGCGCCGAAGGACTCCGCGAAGGGCACCTCACCAGGGAACAGCAGCCCATCTCCGCCCATCCGCAGGTAGACCAGATCCAGCCGGTCGCGACCCAGCCGCAGCAGGTTTTCCTCGACCTGGTCACGCAGCCGCTCCGGCTCCGTCGCCGCCTCGAAGCCGTGCCATTCATCGCGGACCACGCCCACCTTGGTAGCGATGACCAGGTTGTCGGGGTAGGGGTGCAGAGCCTCTTTGATCAGGTCGTTGGCCACGTGCGGGCCGTAGAAGTCGCTGGTGTCAATGTGGGTGACGCCCAGCTCCACCGCCCGGCGCAAGACGGCCAGCGCGCTGGCGTGGTCGCGCGGGGGCCCCCACACGCCGGGGCCGGGCAGTTGCATCGCCCCGTAGCCGAGCCGCCCCACGGTCAAGTCGTCCGCCAGGTGCAGAACCTTGTCAGCGGGACCGGTCATTCATCGTCTCCTCGTGTCGGCCACGGACTGGTCGCCGCGGCTGCGGGAGAGGCGGGCCTGGATCGAGGACGTGGTGATCGCGCCGTCTGGATCGCGGTCGAGCTTGCGCCGCCGCACCAGGTCGTGCACGCCCTGGCGGGTGATGCCGAGCATCGCCGCGGCGACTGAGACCGGCACCGTGGTCGCGGCCGGGTGCCCCGCGCGCCGGGCGACGGCCCCGCCCAGTGGCGTGCCCCACCAGGCGGCCGGCGGGTCGAACGGACCATCGCTCGGATACAGCACGCTTACCAGGCGGATCGCCAGGAAAGCAGCTGACCGGTCGTCCTCGCCGAGCAGCACGTCCGCCCAGATT
The DNA here is from genome assembly GCF_016863275.1 of Planotetraspora mira. Classification (GTDB taxonomy): domain Bacteria; phylum Actinomycetota; class Actinomycetes; order Streptosporangiales; family Streptosporangiaceae; genus Planotetraspora; species Planotetraspora mira. The sequence goes on along the minus strand of NZ_BOOO01000042.1, from coordinate 121,285 downwards.
CGACTCTTGACCTCCAGCAGTTCGCGCAGCCGTTGGCCTGCGCCGGACAGCTCGTCCGGGTCGAACAGGATGTCCAGCGCATCCAGCACCCTGCTGCCGATGATCCGGCGGAGGTCCTCCGCCAGGGCGCGGCGCTCGTCCATGCCTGCCCCCTCTCTACTTGACGTTAAGCATCAAGTACTTGTCGATAATCGTCAAGTACCGAACCGGAGGAGGATTCGCACCAGGCCACGGAACGCCATACACCGTTGGAGACGTTCTTGGGCGAGCTCCTGACCGCCGGGTTCGAGCTGGAGCAACTGATCGAACCCCGCCCCGCGGACGCAGCCGGTCTGAGTGATGCTGAACGAGCGTCGATAGATAGCAACCAAGTGCGGTCACACGGTGCGGGCCCGGGGTGACGGTTCGATTCCCGCCACCCGCTCCAACAACGAAAGCCCAGGTCAACCGATGAATTCGGGACCTGGGCTTTGATCTTTCTCGGCTCAGGCGACGTCGACTTCGACAAGATCAAGACGGTTCGCGTGAACGCCATGCCGCAGGAGGGGGCGGCGGCGCCCCTCCACGGCGCGGAATCGCCACCACACTCCGTCCCAAACCTTTGCTTCATCTATCGAAGTTCGATAGATTTCCATCGCAACCCGATAGAAAGGATGGGCTATGGGAAAGCTGGCAGTGCTCGCGCTGCGCGCCGTGCTCGTGGTTGTGCTCACCGGCACCGTGTTCGTACAGGCAGGGATGGTGTGGGCGTTGGCCAGTGGGAGCGACCCGGAGGACGGGTCGCTCCCGCTGACCCCGCTGCGCGTGATCACGATCTTGGGCATGGTGTCGGTCCAGGTCGCCCTGGTCTGCGTATTGCGGCTGGTGACGATGGTGCGACGCGGAACCGTGTTCTCCCACGCCGCCTTCCGGTACGTGGACGTCGTGATCGGCGCGATCGTGGCGGCTGCCCTCGTGTGGTTCGCGGTCACGGCCATCAATGCGCCGGGCCAGCGGGACGACCCGGGCGTCACCGTCATCATGGGCGGGGTCGGCGTGGCCATCCTCGGGGTCGCGCTCATCGTGCTCGTGCTGCGGATGCTGCTCGCCCAGGCCGTCGCGCGCGACGTCGAAGCGGCGCAGATGCAGGCCGAGTTGGATGAGGTGATCTGATGCCGATCGCCGTCGACATCGACGTGATGCTGGCCAGGCGGAAGATGTCCGTGGGCGAGCTCGCGGACCGCGTGGGGATCACACCCGCCAACCTGGCGGTACTCAAGAACGGCCGCGCCAAAGCGGTGCGTTTCGCGACGCTCGCCGCGCTCTGCGAGGTGCTCAAGTGCCAGCCGGGCGACCTGCTGCGCTGGGAGGACGAGGACGCCGCGGGCGAATGACGTGCCCCAGGGTGGGCGTGAAAGCGCCTGGCACCACCGGCCCGTGAAACCGAACCCCATCGCGCCCGGCCGGGATGGCCAAGACCGGTGGCTTGGTTGCCGTAACCGGCTGCGACGTAACCGAACCCGGGCTGCCGTTCTAGGGCGTATACCGAAAGTGCAGGTCACATGCGGCGCGTAGGCTCTTGATCGTGGCTGGTGAGAGTGATCTGCGCAAACTGCTGACCGATATGCGCCCGCAGCTGAATCCGGGCCGTTACGTGTTCACTACCGTCGAGGGTGACGTCCCGCCCGGGGTCACCCCCGTCGTCATGGTCAGCGAAGATGAGGGCACCACGCTGATCGTGCCGCAGCAGGAGGCTGACGCGGCGGGGCTGGCGTATGAGTACGTGACGGGCTGGATCACGCTGCGGGTTCACTCGGCGCTTGAGGCGGTCGGTCTGACTGCTGCCGTGGCGCGGGAACTCGCCGATATCGGGCTGAGCTGCAATGTGGTCGCCGGTTTCTATCACGACCATCTGTTTGTGCCGTACGGACGTGTCGCCGAGGCGGTTGCCGTGCTGGAGGACCTCGCGCGACGATCCGCCTGAGGTGGCGGCTGGAATGCCGGTCACAACCACTCGTTGATGGCCGCGACGAGTACGGCCGCCTCGTAGCGGACCGTGAGCTTGTCGGAGCGTCACGCCGGCGGCCGGGCGAGTTTGGCGGCCACTGCGTCGAGGACCCAGTCCAGGCCGGTCGCGAAGGACGCCTCGGCGTCCACCTCCGTGCCGTCGTGCACCGCCTTGGCCAGCGCCGGGAAGCGGCCCGTGGCCAGCATCTTCCTCAGATGCGGGCCGGAGGCGCGCTGCCAGTCACGCTTGGACAGGCCCGTGGCGCGCTCGGCCCGCAGGTTCGCGATCTCGCGCCTGATCGCGCCAGTGGAGTAGGCGCTGACAGTCTCCACAGCGCGCAGGACGGTGTCGAGATCGGCGAGGCCGTCGAGGGCGGCCAGCGCGGCCTCAGTCACGGCGAGGGCGTTCGGGCCCAGGGTCGGACGGCCGCCGAGCAGGTCGGCCAGCCATTCGTGGCGGAGGGTGGCCTGCCTGGTGCGGTGGGCGCGGATGCGCAGCACCTCCCGCCAGTCGCCGAACTGCTCCTCGGGGAGGATCTCGGCGTGGACCTCGTCCACCATGAGGTCGAACAACTCTTCCTTGGTGGCGATGTATCCGTACAGCCGCATCGGGCCGGCGTCGAGCCGGGCGGCGACCTTGCGCAACGACACCGCCTCCAACCCGCCTTCGTCGGCCAGCGCGATGGCGGCGGCGACGATTCGCTCCCGGTCGAGCGGCACGGGGCGAGTCGGCGGCTCCGGCCGGTCCCACACAGTCATGGTTACATCGTACTGTTGCGATACGCCGTAATAATTAAATACAGTGTATCGGCATGAGACATCGTATCGCTGTAGTCGGGGGTGGCCCCGCCGGCCTCACCTTCGCCTGCGTCCTGCACCGCCACGGTCACCCCGTCACCATCCTCGAGCGCGATCCCGCCCCCGACGCCCGTCCCCCGGGCGGCACGCTCGACCTGCACGAAGGCATGGGCCAGCTCGCGCTGGGCAAAGCGGGGCTGCTGGAGGAGTTCCAGACGCTGTCCCGTCCTGAGGGGCAGGCCATGCGCATCCTGGACACGGACGGGACCGTCCTCCGCGACTGGCAACCCCGTCCGGGTGACCGGGCCAATCCCGAGATCGACCGAGGGCAACTCCGTGACCTGCTACTCGGCCCCCTCGACGTTCAGTGGGGGCGGGGCGTGACGGAGGTGGTGCCGGGAACCCGGGACGGCGTGCTGGTCCGTTTCGCGGACGGGCGGCAGGAGACGTTCGACCTCGTGATCGGCGCGGACGGCGCCTGGTCCCGGGTCCGCCCGGCAATCTCGTCCGCGACGCCGCACTACACCGGCGTCACCTCGGTCGAGACCTCCCTGGACGACGTCGACGCCCGCCACCCCGACCTCGCCCGCCTGATCGGCGACGGTTCCGTTGCCGTGTACGGCGTGAACCGCGCCGTCGTCGCCCAGCGCAACAGCGGCGGCCACGTCAAGGTGTACGCCCAGTTCCGAGCGCCGCTGGACTGGCACACGAACCTGGACCGGCATTTGGGCCTGAACCGGCGCGCAGGCCTGGACGCAGACGTAGACATGGACGCGGGCCTGGACCTGGCCGACGTGGAGGCCGTGCGATCAAGCCTGCTGACTCTGTTCGACGGCTGGGCCGCTCCCGTCCTCGACCTCCTCCGCCACGGCGCCGCTTTCGTCCACCGCCCCCTCTACGTCCTGCCCGTGTCCCACACCTGGGCCCACGTCCCCGGGGTGACGCTACTGGGCGACGCCGCCCACCTGATGCCCCCACTGGGGGTGGGCGCGAACCTCGCGATGCTGGAAGGAGCCGAACTCGCCGAGTCCGTCGCCGCCGCCCCTGGCGATCCGGACGAGGCCGTCCGCGCCTTCGAGGAACAGATGTGGGCACGGGCCGGCAGGTGGGCGAAGATCACAGCGGCCGGTCTGGAACGCCTCGTGAGCCCGGACCCCACCGAAGCCCTCGCCCTCTTCGACGATGTTCAGTCATCCTGACCGCCAAGCGCGAGAGCACCAGAACCAGCAGGTCGCGCGATCTCAGTCCAGGGCGAGACGGCGACGGCGTCAACCTTGTCGTGGGTGATGGCCGGGCAGGTCAGAGCAGTGCCGATCGCTTGTCCGTCTTACGAACATCGCTGTCCGCTGTGAGCATGTCGCGACGAGCACCGGCTTCCTAGTGTCGATGTCGACCACGAAAGTGTCGATATCGATCACGACAGGAAGACGCGATGACCGTGACCACGATCGATCTGCAAACCCTCGCCGGCCACTACGCCGAGCACGGGTACGTTCTGGTGAAGGGCCTGCTGACCAGGGATGAGGCGGCGGCGTACCGCCGGGTGGCCCATGACCTGCTCGGGCGGCAGGACCAAGGCGAGGACCCGACCTGGGGTTCGGCCGCTGCGCTCACGGCCGGTGCGCCGACGCGGCTGCAGCACCTGCATGACGCGCAGTTCTACGCGGCGGCGTTCTCCCGGTTGCTGGTGGATGAGCGGTTCACCTCCGTCGCCGCGGCCGTGCTGGGGGTGCCGAACGTACAGCTGCACCACACCAAACTGTTCGTGAAGCCGCCGGAGAACGGCTCGCCGTTCCCGCTGCACCAGGACCACCCGTTCTTCCCCCACACCCATCATCGGGTCGGCGCCGCGATATTCCACCTGGACGACGCGCCGGAGCTCAAGGGCTGCGTCCGCGTCGTGCCGGGCAGCCACCTCCAGGGTCCGCGGGAGCACGACCCCGAGGATGGCCATCACCTCACCGACGTACCCTTCGAGGCCGCGACGCCGCTGCCTGCGGAGGCGGGGGACGTGCTGTTCTTCTCCTACCTGACCGTTCACGGCTCGGGTGTGAACGTCAGCGACGAGGCCAGGACCACCTGGCTGGTGCAGTTCCGCGACCCGGCCGACCCGCCGGCGATCCAGGCGCACGACTGGTCACTGGGGCAGGGCATGATGCTGTCCGGAGTGGACCCGACAGGCAGGAGACAGGCTTGAGCTTGGCGGACGTGGCCGGTGCCGGTCGGCTGCCCGACCTGACCGGCCTGCTGGACACCTGCCAGGTCGGAGGGTTCAGGGCTGACTTCGTCAGCTGGGGGTTCTACACCAAGCCCGCCTGGCGCAACTACTGGCACCGGCACTCCTTCTACGAGGTTTGCCTGGCCTACACCGGCGCAGGACGGTTCAGTGTCGGTGGGGAACACCATGACGTCGGCACCGGTGAGGTGTTCCTGGCCAGGCCGGGTGATGTGCACGAGATCGAGTCGAGCCGGGAGGACCCGCTCGGCATCGCCTTCTGGGGCTTCACCCTGCGGGGCGGCCGGGAGGCTCCGGGACCGGACGAGCGTGGCTGGTGGTCCGGCCTCACCGACCCCGCCGGTCCCGTGGTGTCGCGCCGTACCGGCTCGCTGGCCGAGGTCGTCACCGCACTCGCGGGGTATGCCGACCCGGTGCGGTCCGGGTACGACGCCGGCCTGGCCGGTCTCGGCGCCGCGCTGGTGGTGGACACCGCCAGGGCGTTCGCGAACGAGGACGACCTGCAGGTCGAGCCGCCTCCCAGGGACCGGCCATCCCAGGTGGTGGCGGCGATGCGACGGCACCTCGCCGACAACCTGTGCCGGCCGGTCAGGGTCAGGGATGTGGCCGCCACCGTCCACCTGTCCGAACGGCACGCCGAGCGGATGTTTCGCGAGCAGACGGGCGCGTCCCTGATGGCGACCCTGCGCAGGATGCGGCTCGAGCTGGCCGCCGCCCTGCTGCTGGACACGGGTCCCACGGTGACGGAGGTGGCCAGGGCCTGCGGCTACCCCGACGTCCGCGCCTTCAGCACGGCTTTCCGCCGCCTGCACGGACACTCACCGCTTGAGCACCGCGCCCGCAGCGGAACCCTGCATCTGTAGCGATCTCCAACGCGGGCCGGCACCTACCAGTTGGTCGTGACTCCGGTCACAGCGTGGCGAGGAATGCGCCCACCGTCGCAGCGAACCCGGCAGGATCGGTCTCGTGCACGGTGTGTCCGGTCGCGAGTTCAGCGAACTCGGTGTTGGGACGGCGCGCTGCCATCGCCTTGGCGTGTTCCGCGGTGAGCGTGTCGCTTCGGGTGCCGTGGATGAGCAGGGCGGGGCAGTCGGTGGCGAGCCAGTCGTCCCAATGGTTGCCGTTGACCTGGCCGACGGAGGTGACCATGTCCTGTGGGCGGAAGGCCAGGCCCCAGCCGTCGGGGTATTCGCGGATGGCGTCGGTCAGGTAGCGGACCGAATCACCGAGTTGTTCGACCAGGGCCGTGCGGGTGGGTGCCCGGTGCGGCCATGTCAGGCAGAAGGACAGGTCATCGTCGATTTCGGTGCCGATGTCCTCGATGATGAGTGCGCTGACCAAGTCGGGGTGGCGTGCGGCGAGCTGATAGGCGTTGACGCCGCCGAGCGAGTGTCCGAGCACCACCACATCGCTCAAGCCGAGGTGGGCGATGAGCGCGGCGGCATCGTTGACGTAGCCTGCGCGGGAGAAGTCCGATCCCCTGTCTGAGAAGCCGTGCCCACGCTGGTCGAGGGCCACGACTCGCCAATCGGGAGCCAATGCGCGCGCCAGGTTGGTGAAGGTGCGGCCCTCGTTGAAGTGGCCGTGCAAGGCGAGCAGAGACCGCCCCGGTCCCCCGAAGTCGAGGTAGGACAGGCGGCGCCCGCCCACTGTCATGGCAGCGCGCGCCGGTTCGGGCTGGGATATCGACATCATGAGGGTCAGCCTTCCACCGCCCGCACCTTGATCTGCCACGCGATGGCCAGGCTCACCAGTCAGTAGGTGATCCGTACCGACTCACGATGAAGGTGGAACCGCAACTCTCGCAGCTTGCCCCGGAGTCGTTCTCCCACGGATCCAGCGCGGCCGCCCAGGCGGCCGGCAGCTCACCCCGATCCCCCATCCGCCGCTTGTTCACCGCGCCGATCTGACCCGGAAAAGACGGACGATCATGTTCCACACCGCCAGCGTCACGCAGCCGGACGCGACGTAGAGCAGGCACACGAACGGTATGAAAAATCCGCCTAACAGCCCTGGCAGGCCGGGTTCGGGCAGCTCATAGGCGTGCCGGTCGTCCCACTGCCCGGAGGGGGTGCAGATCACCTCAGTGGCCTGCGCCCCTTTCGGAGGGTAATGCAGCATCCTGACCACCATGCGGTGCTGAGCGCAGACTTGTTCGGCGGCCCGCTGGTCGCCGGCTTCGACTCCTGTCATCAGCGGCCCCACCACCGCGATCAGCGGGAGCAGTACTACGACCACATTCCGTATGAAGAGGAAGCCGACTTTCTGCCGCGACTGGTGCACAGGGCCGGATGCGTCGTTCATGAGGGTCGGCGAAGCATCATGAGAAAACCCTTCTCGATCATGGGCGCTTTCTGTCGATCGCCCCGCCCGCCTTTCCGTGGCCGGGCCCAACCACACATCCCTCAAGAAGATCAGCTTTATGTCACAATCGGCCCACTCAATCCGCGCAGGAGCTAGCAATTGGGGGCAACGCTACGCCCGGTGGTGGAGCCATCGCTGCCTCAATCCGACCGTGGACTACCCCACAAGAAGCTCTGGCCGGACATCAACACCATGATCAGCTCTCTGCGCGTGGCCTGAACACGATCTTGGTCTTGTCGGGTGTCCTGGGGCGCTGTTAGCGTTACAGGCATGTTCCTCGCCCGTGCCTAAGACGCCGAATCAGCCGCATCGATCGCGTGCGGCACTTCCGCGTCATAGCACTTCGCGGCGCCTCGGATGCGCGCTGCCTTTCTGAGGGACATTCCCCATGTCTTCGCCTTCGCGGCCCCCGTCGTACAGAGCTGTCCTCTCCCATCCCCTGGCCAGGCGCGCCTTTGGTGCCGCGCTGCTGGGCCGTCTGTCCTACGGGACGGTCTTCCTCTCCCTGACGTTGGCGCTCACTGGAACCACCGGTTCCTACGCCCTTGCCGGCGGCGTCATCGCCCTGTTCGGGCTCACCAACTCCCTGCTCTCCCCGCTGCGGGCCGGGCTGATCGACCGCTACGGACCACGCAGGGCTCTACCTCCGATGACCGCCCTTTACGCACTGCTGCTGATCTGCCTGGCCGTCCTCACCTGGCGACCAGGGACCTCCGGGTGGCTGCTGACGGCTCTGGCGATCGCGGCGGGCGGGTGCGCACCCCCGCTGGGGCCCGTCATGCGCACGCTGTGGAGCGATCTCCTGCCCGACCGGCAGTTGCTGCAACGCGCCTACACCCTGGACACCGTCGCCGAGGAACTCCTCTTCATCACCGGGCCGTTGCTGGCCGGGCTGCTGGCCGCACTCGCCACTCCCGCGGCGGGGGTGATCCTGAGCGCCGCCCTGATAACGATCGGAACCTTCGCCCTCGTGTCGTCACCAGCGATACGCGCCGCCCAGTCGCTGCGGGCGGACACCGCCTCGGTCGTCGCTCCGTATGAAGGGCCTGGCGCGGACCCGGCGCCAACGTCACCTCGGCGACCGTGGATGCGCGTCTCAGGCGCGCTGCTTCTGCCCGTCGCGACGTCAGCCGCGGTAGGCCTGTGCCTGGGTGCGCTGAGCCTGCTCATGGTGGTCTTCGCCGAACGGCATCACCAGACCACCGCGGTGGCATGGGTCGAGGCCGCGCTGTCAGCCGGCAGCGCGGTCGCCGGTCTGACCTACGGTGCCGTCTCCTGGCGCGTTTCCGGCCGGGTGCGGCTGCCGGTGCTGGCCGCCGGCCTGGGCCTCGCGCTTGCCGCGGCCGGAGCCTCCCCGAATCTGTACGCCCTGGTCGCGATGACATGCGTCGTCGGCCTGTTCGTGGCCCCCGCCCTGACCACCGCCTACCTGCTCGCCGACGAGTTCGCCAAGCCGGAGAACCGGACCCAGGCGGGCGCGTGGGTCAATACCGCCTTCAACACCGGCGCCTCCATGGGTACGGCGGCCATCGGCCTTCTCGTGGACGGCCTGTCTCTGTCGCTTTGCTTCGTGCTGGCGGCGACCCCGGCCTTGCTGTCGGCCCTCATGGCAGTGGGGCGGCCGGGACGGCCCGCGACGCCTCTTCTGCGCCCGCCGGCAAATCGCCAATCATGAAGCCAGAATCTTCCGGGCCCGAGCGAGGGCTGCCGAGTTGACCTCCTGCACCGCGGTCACCTCAGGCTCGTAATGGATGAGCGCAGCAGTGTAATAGAGATCTTCAAGGCGTTTGCGTGCAGGCCCGTAGCCGATGCTCCTCTCGCATGACGAGTCGGCGACCGCCAGTTTGGCCTCGGCTGCGAAACCGCCGTCGGCGTTCTTGTAGAACTCTCCGGCCTTTGCCCGTGCTGCGATGGGTTCTGCCAGACCCGCATAACCCTGTTTGGCCATGCACGCTGACCACGAGGCGTTCAGGGAGCGCATGGCCGGATCGGCGTTCGCCCGCTTTCTGACCTCAATAGGAAGGTTCCCCGCGAAATTCTCCGACTTGAGCATCTGCTCCAGCGAACCGAAGACTTGCTTCTGCGCCTCCGCCAGGCACCCCTCTGAGGAGGTTTCCACGACGGCGCCGTTAGGCAATGTCACCTGGACCTTCGCTGCCGACGAGGGCCCGAAGTAGGCGTCCCCCCACCTCTGACGCTCGGCATCGGACTGGTCGCGGTAGGGATCCTCACCTCCGGCAACTTCGTTCAGATTGGTCTGAGTCCCGTATCCGTTACTACGTGCCTCCGCGACGCTCAACCCGTAACCCGGGTCGCCCATTGTCGGATTTACGTCCTTCTTCAGCGGTGGCTGCTTAACATATTTCAAGCCCTTGTCTCTCATGCAACGCCACGACAGCTCTTCAATCGCGGACAGCCTGGTGCCGATTCCGGCGAAGAGCCCGTCCATCTGGTCCCGCACATTCGGATAAGGGTTGACAGGGAGTCTCCAGACGGCCGAATGCCGTACCGATTCCGTCGATGTCCTGTCACCATCGGCGGCACATCCGCTTACCGCCATCGAAACGGTCACCGCATTGATTGCGAGAAGGCACCGGCCGACTTGGACGACACGTGGCGTGGTGCGATCGGCCCAGAGGGAGAGTCGCGCCCAGACGTCGAAATTCGGCATAGACAGAACCTAGCGAATCATGAATGGAGAGGCAGGAGCCACGACAAACGCCGCACCCGGCGCAAATGGCTCGCCCCAATTGAGCGACGGCAGGTAGGGTCTCCGTCGTGTTCAAGGCTACTGACGTCATCGAGATCGTCCGGCTGCTCCACGACGGTGGATGCGGGGTCTGGGTCGGCGGGGGCTGGGGCATCGACGCGCTCATCGGCGAGGTCACCCGCCCCCACCGGGACCTGGACCTGATGCACGATGCCGCCCAGGAACCCGCCCTGATCAAGCTCCTGGAGAACGCCGGGTTCGCCGAGAAACACGACATCGTCCCTGGACGGCCTGTCCGGTTCGTCATGCGCCATCCTGACGAGCGGGAACTCGACCTGCACCCGCTGACCTTCCAGCCCGACGGCTCCGCCGTACAGCCGGCCAACGACCAGGGGGACGTCTTCCCCTATCCCGCCAGCGCCTTCACCACCGGCACGATCCTCGGCGTGACCATCGCCTGCATGTCGGTCGAGCAGCAGGTCCACTTCCACCAGGGCTACGAACCGACCGATCGGGACCGGCACGACATGGCACAGTTGCGCAGGGTGTACGGCGTCGCCACCCACTTCTGATTCCTGTCGGTCCTGCCGCGTGTCTTCGCGCCATACCTGACGCGGTCTCTCGTCCCACCGCCCGCAGGTCGCAGGCAATAACGGTCAGTGGGTCGAGGTGGCCACGCGCAGGCCCAGGGCAATGAGGACGGCGCCGCTGACAGCTTCCAGGCGACGACGGATCACCGGCCGGCGGAACCAGGCCCCGGCACGGCCCACCACGGCCGCCAGGGTGAGATACAGAGCGGTCTCGATCGCCACCTGTGCCAGCGCGAGCAGAGCTGTGGTGGTGAACAGCGGCCGGTTCGACGGCACGAACTGCGGATAGAAAGCGATCATGAACACTGCGGCTTTCGGGTTCGCGAGCATCACCACGATGCCCTCGCCGAAGGCCGCCCACCAGCCCCGCGCGCTGCGCGACGGCGCCTCTTCAACGACCTCCGGTGTGACTTCGGCCCCGCGGCTGCGCCAGGCCGTACGCCAGGCCTTCACCCCGAGATACAGCAGAAACAGCCCACCGATCACGCGGAGGACGACGAAGGCCACCTCCGAGGCGGCGACCAGGGCGGCCAGGCCGCCTGCGGCGCACAGCGCCCAGACATACAGGCCCGCCTCCAGTCCCAGCACCGTGGGCACCGCTCCGGTGAAGCCACGCAGCGCGGCGCGACGGAAGATCAGTGCCATCGCCGGCCCCGGCGAGGCCGAGATCAGCACGACAGCGACCACGAAAGCGGGCAAGGACGCGACCAGATCCATACGGTGATCGTGCCAGCGCGCTTTCCGCGAGCTCAACTTGTTTCCGACGCGGAGGCCGGGCTCAGGACATGAGTCACTCGACCCGCATACGCCCGGGCCGGAGGATGATTCCCGACCCGGGCCCTTGATCTTTCTGCAGGCCGCTTCCGTGCTGGAGTGGCCCGCGCGGGTCATCGGTTTCTTGAGCGTCGCGCCCGTGGCCGACGCGAACGTGTTTCCCGTGTACCGAAGGTCGTGGATGTCGATCTTCGGGAGTCCCGTCTTTACCGACGCCTCCACTCAGACTTTCGTGCTGCCGCGCTACGTTGGTTCGAACCCAAAACCTGTCATCACCTGCGAAAACGACTTGCCGGCCGCGGATACACGGCTACGCGAGCCGTTCTCACCCGTCCTGTGGCGCCGTGGACCGGCGGGGTGCGGGATCGAGCAGGTTGAGCGACCGGAGGAGCGGTTCTCCCATACCCCCAGCGACATTCCTGGCCGCGGGCCGACGGGCCCGGCCCGCGCATCGCTCTCCTCGGCTCTGAACGCTTTGGGGGGCGAGTTGGCAATTGCAGGACGGAAGGCAAGCAAAGTCGAGGAAGGTCATGACGACAGATGCAGAACTGATCGGCAGATCGCTGGCCGGCGACGAGGAAGCCTTTGTGGAGGTGATCCGCCGCCACGAGAGTGCGATCGGGGCTTACCTCGCGCGGCGGGTGGGGCGTGAGGCGGCCGAGGACCTGCTCGGCGACGTGTGGGTGGCGGCCTTCGAGTCCCGGAAGACCTATGACCGCTCGTTCGGTGAGGCGCGGCCATGGCTTTACGGGGTGGCACTGAACAGGCTGCGGCATTACTGGCGGTCCCGGCCGGCCGAGGATCTCGTACCGGACGTGTCGAGCATGGCGAACGGGTGGGATCCCTGGCCGGCGGTGGACGCCCGCGTGGACACCCAGGCGGTGCTCCGGGCGGCCCTGACGAAGCTCAGGCCGGAGGAACGAGAGGTCCTGACCCTGGTCGCCTGGGAGGACCTGACCGTCGCCGATGCCGCGCGGGCGCTCCGGATGCCGGCCGGGACGGCACGCCGCCTGCTGCATCAGGCCCGGATGACGCTTCGGAGCGCGCCGGAAGTGGCCGCGCTATTGACCGATCTCAACAGTGTGAAGGAGAGCAAGTGATCGTGGACGAGATGGACCTGGTCAGTCAGCTGAAGGAAACCGCGCCCCTGCGGCCCGAGGCGTACGAGCGAGCGCGGATGACGCTGCGAGGAGCGATGGCCGCGTCCGAGCCCGCACAGGTGCAGGAGATGGCTCCAGTGGCCGGCGCGGCTCCGGCGCGGAGAGGGAGACTCTCCGGGACGCGTAACCGCCGCTTGGGCATTCTGGGCAAGGTCAGCATCGGAGCCGGCATCGGCGCGCTCGCGGCCGCGGCGGCCATCGTGGTCGTCGCCCCGTCGACGCCCCAGCCCGCGGCGCCGGCCGGGTCGACCTCCCAGGCGCCCACAGGCAACATCAAGCTGGTGGCCCTGGTGACCGACATCAAGGCAAGTGACGGCTCCCTGTCGGGAGACGCGTCGCTGGTCGTGAACAACCAGACCGTCAACGGCAGGTCGCCGTACGTCACCTACAGCCTGTACACCGACAGCGGCGAGTACTACGTGACGGACGCCGAGAGCGCCCTCCCTGCGGCGATCGCCGGTCATGACAACCTCGCCGAGGACGTGAACGCCCGTGAGGTGGCGGCGGCGCGCTTCGCGGCGACGGGCGACCTCGACACCGCTCGGAAGCAGATGGTCAACGCCACGCCCAACCCGTTCGGGCTGGGCCTCAGCCCCGCCGAGCAGAAGGCGGCATGGGACAAGGCCCTGGCCGAAGAGGCGCGCATTCTGAAGCAGAAGGGGGTCACGACTCCGCCGAAGCAGCCCACCGGCAAGGCCCTGCAGAACCTCATCAACAACCATCTCTGGATCAACAGCGTCGACGCGCTGGCACGCGGGGCGGCCAACCCGAAGATCCGGGCGGGCGTGCTCCGCCTGATCTCCACCATTCCCGATGTCACCGTCAAGGATTCGACGACCGGCGGGCAGCCCACGCTGACCCTCACGGCGGGACGGGCGCTGTTCCTCGGCAGCGACGAACAGGTGCTGACGATCGACGCCAAGACCGGGATGCCGATCCGCTCCGCGGTCGGCGCCCCAGGAAAGAAGCCCTCGTCCGTGACCACCTTCAAGGTCTCCCGGGTGACGGTGGCCGACGTCAAGGCCGGCAAGTTCTGATCCACACTCGGCGCCCGGAACTCAGCCGGGCTTGACCGTACGAGCCGTCCCTACTGGGGCGGACGGCCCGTACGGTCGCGTCGTCGTACCGGCCGCGTCGCCTTCGGCCACGGGACGTCGACGCCGGCGTGGCGCGGACACGCCCACAAGCCTTGCCCTCCCGGTAGCGGCTGTCGCCTATCGTCTGTCGGTCGAGTCCTCGGCGATCGTTCGATGAGTTTGCGTCCGGACGCCGGTCTACGTTCGTGCCGGAACAAGCCGGGAACGCAAGGAGGAGGACACCATGGGCACAATCCACATCGACCTGTTCGCGACGCTCGACCTGGTCGGCCAGGCGCCGGGTGATTCCGAGGAGGATCCCGACGGCTTTCCGTTCGGGGGATGGCAGGCGCCCTTGTTCGACGAGACGGTCGGCCGGCACGTCGGTGCCGGAATGGAGGGCATGGACGCCCTGCTGCTGGGCCGCAAGACCTACGACATCTTCGCCGCGTTCTGGCCGAACCAGGTCGACGGCGTCGACGGCGGGATCGCCACGCTGTTCAACAGCCTCCCGAAGTACGTCGCCTCGCGAGGCAACCCGGATCTGGACTGGGCGGGCTCGACGCAGTTGGCACCCGACTTGGTGAGCGCCGTGCACGAACTGCGTGACAAGCACGAGCACGTCCACGTGATCGGAAGCCTGAACCTGGTGCAAACCCTCCTGCACGAGCGCCTCTTCGACCGGCTCGACCTGTGGCTCTTCCCCCTCGTGCTCGGTGTCGGCAAGAAGGTGTTCGACGGTGGTGTGGTGCCTGCCAACCTGATGCTCCTCGAACCACCCGTCACCTCGTCCACAGGCGCTGTGCTCCTGCGTTACGGCCTGGGTGCGGGAACCCCCGGCGTCGGAGACATGCGACGCGAAGACCGCGGCGTCGGTTCGAGCTGAACAGTGGCCCTGTCGGAACGGCATCGCGGAGCTTTGTTTCCACGATGCCGTTCCGATCGCCGACCACCGCGGTTCCTACGCCTGGCCTCTACTTCGACCTCCGATGGTGACGGGCATGGCGACCGGCCGGTAGACCAGACCATCGGTCCAGGTCACCGCGTCGGGCGAAATCGTCAGACGGAGAGTGGGCCGCTGCATGACCAGAGCTCTGATCGCCTCGGTGAGCTCGACCCTGGCGAGGCTGGCGGCCAGACAACGGTGTGGGCCGTAACCGAATGCCACATGCGGGTTGGGAGGGTGGTCGGTGAAGCGGTGGATGTCGAACCTGCCCGGGTCGGGAAACGCCTGCGGGTCGTGGTTGGCCGCGTTCAGGTTCGGCATCACGACCGTCCCCGCGCTCAGCGAGCCGCCGGGGACATCGGTGTCTTCCGTGATCCGCCGCATGAAGGCACTGGCGGGTGGCCCGTCAAAGCGCAGGATCTCCTCGACGGCGGTCGCCGCCAGGGCCGGGTCCGCGACCAGCTCGGCCCACTGTCCGGGATGCAGAAGCAGCCGGAAGACCCCACGGCCGATCATCGATGCCGTCGTCTCGTGACCGGCCGTGATGAGAGAGAAGACGGTGTTGACGAGCTCGCCCTCTGACAGCCGGTCATCCTCGTCCCTGGCCTGGATGAGCAGGTCGATGAGGTCCCTGCCGGGCTCGGCCCGATGCTGGGCGACCAGTTCCGCGGCATAGGCCATGAATTCGGTGTAGCCCTCGTAACGCGCCTGCTCGGTGGCCGTGGAGGTGGTCAGGAACATGTCCGTCCACCGGACGAACTGCTCGTAGTCGTCCATCGGCACGCCGAGCATCTCGCAGATGACGCGGCCTGGTAACTGCAGCGCGTATCCCTCGACCAGATCGAAGTCGTCGCCCAAGCCGTCGAGGAGCTCTCGGGCGATCTTCGCAATGCGAGGGCGCCACGGTTCGATCTGGCGCGGGGTGAAGGTGCCGTGCATGATCCGGCGGTAGCGGGTGTGGTCCGGCGGGTCCTGATTGATCAGCGCGTCCGGGTCGTCGTCGATGCCGACGCCGCTCACGAACCGCGGCAACCCCGGCAGACGCAGGTTGCGGCTGGAGGTGGGCGAGGCCAGCAGGGCCCGGACGTCCTCGTACCTGACGGCCACTGGGACACGGTCGCCGCTGGGCATGGGTGCCGGCTCCAGCGGCCCCGACTCCCGCCTGCGGGCGAACTCCGGTGACGGCGTCGCAAGTGGTCCCGGCACGATATCCGGCCAAGTTCCGTTCGGATCCAGCTCGGTGGTCATCGCAACCCCTTCCGGTTCCGGGCACCAGGGGAAGGCCCACGCGCAACGTATGAAATGCCATGTCGACCGTCAACAGGCGAATCAGGGGCGCAGAACAGGGAGGTAACCAGGTCAGCGTTTCTGCAGCTCAGAGCACATGCTGTTTGAAGACTTCCCACGTAGACGGCGCGGGTTCGATTCCCGCCACCCGCTCCACACACGAAGACCCGGCAGGATGCCGCCGCCTTGTACTGCATGCTCCGCTGAGGGCCGTTTCGATCGATTCGATGCTAGAAGGTCATAGATTGCGGGGTTAGAGGTGTCGGGAAGGAACGAGGTTCGCGGGTGACGAGGCTGGAACTCCGGCGATATGGGTGGATGCTCACGCTGGCCGCAATAGTTCTGCTCGCAGACCAGATCTCCAAGTTCTGGGCGATCTCGGCGCTTTCGGACGGCGAGCACATCACGGTGATCCCGCAGGTGATCCGGTTTCGGCTGTTGTTGAACCCCGGTGCCGCGTTCTCGATCGGCGAGGGGTCGACGTGGGTGTTCACCCTGGCCGCGGCCGCCGCGGTCGCCGTCATCCTGTATGTCGCGCGTCGGCTGCAATCGACCGCCTGGACCATCGTGCTGGCCGCATTGCTGGGCGGCGCCGCCTCCCATCTGCTCGACCGGCTCTTCCGCGCTCCCGGCTTCGCCCAGGGGCACGTCGTCGACTTCATCGACTATGGCGGCCTGTTCGTCGGCAACGTCGCCGACATAGCGCTCACCGGGGGCTGTGCCGTTCTCATGCTGCTCAGCCTGCGTGGCGTGCCTCTCGGTGTCGTGGCCGACAACGCGCATGCATCCTCTCCAGAACGTGCGCCCGAGCCGGAATCGTGATCCTGCCGGCCGTAGACGTGAGTGGATAGGCCCACCACCTGGGCGCGGGCTCATCCTTGTTCAGGAACGCGCCAGCACCTCGAACAGGGTCTGCACCCCGCCAAAGATCTCCACAGCGGCGAAGGCAGCGATCAGGAATTGAAGGCAGATGGCCATCAGGCAACCTTGACCGCCGGCCATCCGGCCAGAGGCAGGTCCCTGGGGTCCGAGCCCGCGCCACACCGCACGAGGCTCGAAGAACAGGAACAAGATGGCACCGATGTCTCCGACCGTGAAAAGCCAGAACCACGCCCACCGATTGCCCAGACGGGGCCGTGCCGTACCGATCATGATCACGAACGTGGCGATCCATGCCACCTTGACCAGCCAGCCCACGTGCGGAACGGGAACCTGGAACGGCCAATCAGGAAACAGCCCCTCGCCGTCGTCGCTTGAACCCCACCGCACCACCGGACGTGGAGCCACCGCGCTGAGATCGTCCATCAGATCGCGCCTCATATAGGTCAGCGTCGACGGCTCTTTCGCCTGGTACCAGAACAGAGGGCCACTGGACCAGCGCAAACCACGCAAGTGATCATCACTGGCCTCGTAGATCACATACGTGATCTGCCCAGCGCGTAGCGCCGCCTGGAAGTCCGTGGCAGAACGCTCCCGGGGATTCGCGCTGAGAACGGTTAAAAGAGCGCCCCAGAGCAGCACGACCAGAAGGACCACACGCACCCACAAGCCCACGATCCGATACGGCCCCCGCATGACCAGCGTTTCCTGCTGCAGGCGCACGTCTCCCCCGGCATGTGATTACGTTTGAACCATAAGCATTCTCCTCGAAACGGGCACAGTCTGCTCGTTGGGCAATAGACGCCGTTAACCGGGGCGACAAGGGAATCCACAGTCACTCATAACCGGCCTGACGCCCAGGTCGGCGCCGCTACGAGGCGCGATCGGCACACTTCCCGAGGTGACAGCGCGGGTTCGATTCCCGTCACCCGCTCTACACACGAAGGCCCAGGTCAGCCAAGCAGTTCCGGGAGAAGCGTGAACGCTGGCACATGCCGAGGTCGGATGAATGTGAAATCCCGGCGGTCGAGCGTCGCGATTTGAGTGACATCCAGTCGTTCTGCGATGGCAACCACAGACACGTCAGCGGGGTCCAGCCGAGCATCTCGGTAAGCGCGGACGAGTTCTGCCATCCGTCGGACATCGGCCGACAACAGGTCGACTAGTTCGAACTCCTCGGTCACCAGATCAAGAAACTGCGCATGCACGCGAGGCCCCATGTGCCTGTTGATGGTCCACCCAGCCTCGATCAAAACGGTTGGAGGCAACAGGAGCGGCCCCTCCAGCTCCTCGAGGAGGCGCACGCATGAAGCGTGGTGCTTGTCATCCCGATCGACGACAGCGATCAAAGGGCCGGTGTCCAGGAGTGTGGCAGTCACGTTGACCGATTGAACCGCTCCGCCAGCAGATCTTCGACCCGTTCTGATAGATCCCCTTCACCGGAGGCACCGATCCCCGCGATCGACAACCTTCGACGACGAACCGGCTCAGACGGCTGTTCCTCCGCCACCTCAGCCAAGGCGGGATCTGTCTTCACCAAGCGCAGGAGGCGACGCGCCTGGTCCGGCGATAGCCGATCCACCAGGTGATGAAGCTCCTCATGCGCATGCCCGGCGCTCATAGCCACGAGTCTACGCAAGCGATTCTCCCTGCGTCAGTGACTCGCCCTCCAGGGCCGGCCCCACTGTCGCTCGTCAACAAGAAGCCGTATGTCGAGGTTCACGCCGTCCTCGCCCACGGGGTACGTGCAGGTCATGGGCTGATCCTCGGCCATTAGCGGTCCATCGTCTCTGACGCCGTTTCGAGCAAAGAGCAGGGTCGGGCTCAGCGGTCGTCGGCAGTGCCCACGATCACGTCAACCTCTCTCGTGGGCCGCCTCGCCGAGGTACCGCTCCGCGAGTTCGCGTGCCCTGGAGCGGACGCGAGCGATCCCCGTCGGGCTGTTGAACGCGGCGTAAGGCGGCCAGAGGAAGACCAGGACGGCGAGTTCTTCCGCCACCAGAGCGCATTCCAGAGCCTTGCGGTCCCCGGGGCGACGGTCCAAGTAGGCATGGATCAGCGCCGAGGGGACGACCACGCCCGAGGGGGTCGCGCGCACGCTGAGAAAGGCCAGGTCGGATACGGCCCGGCCGACTCCGGCCGACTGCCAGTCGCAAAATACCGGCGGGCCCTCGGCGTGCACGATGTTGTCGGTGTGACAGTCCCCGTGGACGAAGACCGGCGGTAGCGCACTGATCTGATCCCGAAGTTCGGCGCGACGGGCGATGAGCTCGCGAAGCTGGGGAAGCGTGGCCGCCCAGAAGGCGGTGATCTCCGTGAGATTCCGGGCGGCGAGGGCCTCCAGCAGCGCATCGGGCCGGTTCCAGTCGCCCGCTGTCGGCAGCGGCATGCTGTGCAGGGCGGCCAGGTGCCTGCCCAGGTCGGCCCACATGCCCGGAGTCCATGACGCGACGCCTCGTGGCCGGCCCGCCGCCGCGAGCAGTACGGCCACACCCTCCTCGATGTCCAGAAAGTCGAGGAGGCGTGGGGTGCACACGGGAGCCGTCGGTGCGAGGTACCGGTAGAAGCGCAACTCCCGCCGGGCGGCCGCCAGCGACTGCGTACCCAGCGTGGCCGACGTGGCCTTGAGATACGCGGCCTCACCGTCGATCGTCCGCACGGGATGGACTCCGGCGCCGGACCGGGATTCGACCCGCACGTCGCGCCGCTCGGCGGCCACGCGAAACTCTCGTAACGCCAGTTCGACGAGTTCCCTTGGCACGAGAACAGCATGCCACCGTGATCAGCGACGAAACGAACCCACACGGTGAGGTCGGATCTCAGCTGTCGAGCGGACGGATCATCAGCCGCTCGCGGAGTCCGGGATCGTTCGGATGAGGCTGTGTCTCCCCGGTCATCGTGAACCCGCTCCGCGCATAGAGCCGTTCAGCCTGGTCGTTCCCGTCCACCACCCACAGCTCGACCACAGGGTGGCCCTCTGCGGCCGCCCAGGCGACGACCTCCTCCACCAAGAGCGCCCCGACGCCCCTTTCCCGCGCGGCGGGGCTGACCCACATGCTGTACAACTCGACCGCCCCGCCCCGATCTTCGGGAAGCCAGCCGCCGACCAGCCCGACCGCCGTCTCACCGGCGCGTGCGACCGCCTTCAACCCACGCTCGGGCCGCATCCAGTCGCGCCAATGTTCCTCGTCGTACGCCTGCTCCCGTTCCAGCGTGGAGGAGAAGGCATCTGGAGACTCGGCCAAGGCCTCCAGCCGGACGTCGCGGAACAACGCCCAGTCCTCGGGTGACAGCCGGCGGACCTCAGTCGTACGGATGGACATCTCTTCATTCCCCAGGTCGTAGGTCACATGACCGTACGGCGCGCAGGCCAGGACACCAAACGGTTTACGCGTTCCGAGGCTCCTGTACGTGCGGCGAGCTCAGCGCATCAGCCGCGAAGTCAGCCCTGATCGATGCGGACCAGGTTGCCCGCAGGGTCACGCACGGCGGCGTCACGGGCGCCCCACGGCCGGCTGGCGGGCTCCTCCAGCACCTCGGCGCCGGGCGCGGCGACGACCTTCTCGAAGGTCGCGTCCAGGTCGTCGGCGCGGAACTGGATCATCTGCAGCTCACCTTTGGCGAGCAGGGCGGCGAGGGCGTCGCCGTCCTCCTGAGAGCGGCCGGCGTGCGGCTGCGAGAGCACGATCGTGATCTCGGGCTGGCTGTCGGTGACGAGGGTGATCCACCGGAAACCTTCGCGGGCGACCTCGTTGCGCACGGTCAGACCCAGCGTGTCGCGGTAGAAGACGAGGGCGGCGTCGGGATCGTCGACGAGGACATGCACGCCACTGAGTGAAACTGTCATGCCCCTGACATTAGGCGGACGCGGCGACGGATGAAGTGTTCTGCTGCCCGCGCCCCCGCCGCGGCCGGGTCAGCACCATCGCCTGGCAGCCCGACAGGAGGCGGAGGTCGTCGTGGTCGCCCGCGCGGTACGCGCTCGGCGTCTGCCCGACGAGCTCGGTGAAGCGGGCGCTGAAGGATCCGAGGCTCGTGCAGCCGACCGCGAAGCAGACGTCCGTCACGCTCAGGTCGCCGCGGCGCAGCAGCGCCTTCGCCCGCTCGATGCGCCGCGTCATGAGATAGGCGTACGGGGTTTCGCCGTAGGCGTCGCGGAAGCGGCGACTGAAATGCGCGGTCGACATCAGCGCCGTACGAGCGAGCGCGGGCACATCGAGGGGTCGCGCGTACTCGCGGTCCATCCGGTCGCGGGCCCGCCGCAGCCGCCGGAGCTCGTCGAGGTCGGAGGTCATACGACCATTGTGCCCGCACCGGCCGATCCGCAGCCAGAACGAACGGGATCTACGCGGAACGAGGCGTCTCGTTGGCCGGGCCTGTGCGCTGGGGTTCCCTTCGGCCGAAGGCGCCCGGTCCGGCGTGGAACAGGCCGATGAGAAGTACGCCGAACGCGGCGGAGCCGAAGGCCCAGACGGGATGGCGGTCGGCATGCGCCCAGCAGACGAGCAGCACCGCCAGGACGAGCCCGGCCCACCCGCTGATGAAATTGGTCACCGGTCCGTTGCCGGTCATGTTCGGATAACGCTCCCTGGTGATGCCACGTACGAAATGAGGGAGGGCGTTCCCGCCCATCACTCCCCCGAGAAAGCTGAGGATGATCGTCTGACCCACGGCGTCTCCTTAAGGGGCGCTGGACTGGTGATCGAGGAGAGGGAGAAGCACGGCGTCGACCAGGTGGCGGATGAAGGCGTCGTCGAGTGGTTCGCCGGTGACGAACAGTCTCGAGAACAACATGGCCGAACTGATCTCCACGAACAGGGTGTCGTCGACCGACGCGGAGAGCTCCCCACGTCCGACGGCCTGGGCGATGACCGCGCCGAAGACCTCGCGCTTGTCATCGACGAGTTGCGCTCGCACCGTTCCGGCGAGCCCCTGATCGCGGTGCATCGCGATCATGAGGCCGAGGATGAGGGCGGCGTCCTGACCGACCAGGTTGTCCCGCATGAGGTGCAGGACCGCCAGCAGGTCCTCGCGCAGGTCGCCGGTGTCGGGCGGTGACTTCGCCGGATTGCCGGCGCGCCGCCTGACCGCGGTCACCACCAACTCGGCCTTTCCTGGCCATTTGCGGTAGATGGTGGCCTTGCTGGCCTGGGCCCGCGCGGCCACGGCGTCCATGGTCATCTGGTCGTAACCGACCTCGGCCAGCAGCGCCAGCGTGGCCGTCAGGATCGCCTCCTCACGCAACTCGCTGCGCCTGGGCGTCTCCATTGCCCGTCACCCCGATTCGAAACGAAACCGTTTCGTACGGTACTCCGAAGATGGAGTGTACGCAATCGTTTCGTTCGCGCATGACCCGCGGGACCACGCCTCGGCTTCTGAACGTGGCGCTCATCCCGCAGCCGGATCGGCCCGAGTTTTCAGCCGGCCGCGACCATTCGGCGGCCGAACCCGACAGGCAGGGGCATACGAAGGCCGGCGGCTACGGACATCGCCTGAACGATCACGGGGTTCAAGGGACGGGAGCCGATGGTGGCCAGGACGAAGTCGGTGGCGAGCGCCCAACAATCCGGGGCCCTGTTGAGCAGATAGTGGTTGGCGCCGGCCACCTCGAACCTGCACACGTCAGGAGTGATCCGCCGGGCGCGCTCGGCATAGGCGAGAGACTGTTCGGGAGTCGCCTGGCTGCGGTCCGCGTCCCCGTGCATGATCAGTACTTTGCGGCCGGCGAGTTGTTCGGTCGCGTCCCCGGCCGGGAGCCACGGGGCGACTCCGGTGACGCTGACGACACTGGGATGGCCTGCCGTCCAGAAGGCGGCGCGGCCACCGAGAGAGTTGCCTATGAGCGCCACCGGCACCTCGCCGTACCGCTGTTGGATCTCCTCCAGAGCCCACTGCGTGTCGACGGCGGTGTGAGCTTCACCGCCGTTCCACCCTCGATAGCGGTAACGGAGCAGATGCACCGCTATGCCGTCCTCAGCGCCCTGGTCAGCGATCTGCGCCATCAGACTCCGCAGGCCCCATTCGACGATCTTCAGATGACGCCCGCGGCTGTTCATCGAACCGCCGGGCAGCACCAGTGCCACCGCCCGTACGCTCGCCGCGCCCTGCCGCTCGGTCAATTCCGGTGTACGTTCCCGCTGCCACATCGCGACTCCCAACGATCCGATCTGATGGATCAAGGCTCTCAGCGCGAGATCCTTGGCAACAGAACGATCGATACGCGACAGGTGAGGACAAATGTCACACCTCCTCAGAACCGCCGTCAGAGTGCGGGTGGCAGGTAGGGGAAGTTCCGCGTCGGCTTGGCCGTGACCGACTCCTTGGTGATGCCGAGGGTGACCGGGGTGTTGCCGGCGAAGGAGAACATGACGTCCGGTGCGTTGTCGGTGAGCGAGCGGCCGTTCCATCCGGCGAACCCGAAGGAGGCAGGGGTGCCGACGGTGTAGGGCAGCACGTTGGGGAAGATCCTTCCGACGACGGTCCGCGCGTAGGCCTCCGGGTTCTCGGCGGTGCCGTACGCCCGCACCACGCCGGCCACCATGTCGGCCACCGTCTCGCCGTGGATCTCCATGTCCTCGGCCGGCCGGTTGGTGTTCAGCCAGTCGCCGAGGTCCTCGTTGAGCTGGGTGAACAGTGGATGGATCATGGGTAGGCCGGCCCGGTTGATCGGGCGCCGGCCTCCTGCGTCGGTGGCGAGGGAGGCCAGGCCCCACACCCCCAGTGCGCGGTCCGGGCCGGCCACCGGCAGCAGTTCCTCGTCGGCGATCTCCAGCACGATGGAGTAGACCGTGTGCCCGGCGAACGCGTTCTTCGCCTTCTCGGGGTTCCAGCCGGAAAGGTCGATCGTGGTCCCTTCCTGGAACGCCCTGCCGACCGCGTGCAGGACGTCCGGCTCGATCCAGAACGGGTCACCGGCCTCGCCGACCCACACCCGGCCGCCACCGTCAAGCTCCACGGTCTCACCGGTACGGCCCTGGGCGATCAACGTTCCGGCGGTGAAGGCCTCGGGCGCCTCGGGGCCGGCCAGGCGCCGCACCTGGTACGTCTGCGTTCCCTGCCCGTCGCGCTCGCCGAAGGTGAAGCGGTAGGTCAGGTCCTCGACGGCGTCACCGTTCGCATCGATCTTGAACTCGTACGTGCCCTCCGGGTGCAGGCCCCGGGGAATGTCGTCGCCGGCGAGCGAGTGACTGTGGTTCGTGACGAAAACGGTGCCGCGCTCGCCCCGGAAGACATAGAGATCGGTGATGTCCAAGCGCGGGTCCTGGCGAGCGATCGGCGAATCGAGGTGATGGGACATGTCGCACTCGCTTTCTCTGAATGATCCAGCAGGGCAGGAAGTGGCCGCCGAAGGGGGCCGGATGCGTGGCGCGGAGCCGCCGGCAGGCCATCGCCACGATCCTGGCCAGGGATGCTCGAGGCCGGTAGCCGTCAATCCGGAATGAGGTAATAACCTGCAGTTATGGGTGGGACGCCGCCGGATTTCGAGAGCCTCCTGCTGTTGACCCTCGTCGCGGAGTTGGGCAGTCTCGGGCAGGCCGCCGAGCGGATGGGGATCAGCCAGCCCGCCGCCAGCAAGCGCCTGGCCATGCTGGAGCGGCGGCTGCGGCTTGCCCTCGTGGACCGGGGCAGCCGTGGTTCGGTGCTCACCACGGAGGGCAAGGCGGTCTGCCAGTGGTCCGAACGGGTGCTGGCGGAGATGGAATCGCTGATGGCCGGTGTGGCCGCGCTACGCGCCGACCGGGACGACGACCTGCGGGTGGCCTCCAGCATGACGCTGGCCGAGCACTTCCTCCCGCGGTGGATCGGCGCTCTGCGGCAGCGGTCGCCGGACGTCCGCGTCAGTCTCAAGGTGACCAACTCCGAACAGGCGGCGGCGATGGCCGGCCGCGGTGAGATCGGCATGGGCTTCATTGAAGCGCCGGCGGTTCCGCCCGGGCTCAGCTCGCGCCAGGTGGGCGCCGACCGGCTGGTCGTCGTGGTCGCGCCGAACCATCCCTGGGCGCGGCGACGCCTGCCGGTCGAGCCTGCCGAACTCGCCCGTACGCCGCTCATCGTCCGCGAGCCGGGATCAGGCACCCGGGAGACCCTGGAGCGCATCCTCACCGGTATCGACGTGGAGCCGGCGCGGCCGCTGATGGTGCTGGACGCGAACGCGGCGATACGCGCCGCCGTGGTCGCGGGTGTCGGACCGGCGGTACTCAGCGTGATCACCGTGCGGGAGGAACTCGCCGACGGGCGACTGCTGGAGGTCCCGGTAGCCGGAGTGGAACTGCACCGGCGCCTGCACGCGGTATGGCCGAAGGGCCGACGGCTGACCGGCTCCGCCCAGGAACTCCTGAGCATCGCATCACGTCGGCGGCGGGCGCGCGCGACCTCTGTCCGTGAGTCGTGAACCTTCTTTCACGCAGGTACGTCAGATGACTATGCCCATCGATGTGCCGGGCCGGATACTACGGCGGGAATTCTTGGCGGTTTCCCTGCTCGCGGCCGCCGCGGCGGCCTGTGGAGGTGTCGGAGGTGATTCGCGGGTGCTGACGGTCGAAGGCGTGAGCCGTGAGGTTCCGAAGAACGCGCCCCTCGCCGAGGTCGTGCGGGGGCTGACCGCCTTCGGCCATGCCTTGTACGAGACGACGGCGAATACGACGGCCAACACGGTGATCTCGCCGCTGAGCATCGCGTACGCGTTCGGCATGGCCAGGGCGGGAGCCGCCGGCGCCACCGCGTCGGAGCTGGACAAGGTCTTCGGTTTCCCCGCTGCGGGACCGCACGCCGCGTTCAACGCGCTGAGCAGGCAGATCGTCACGGTCGACGGTCCGCCGCCGGCACCTGACCGCAAGGCCGTGAGGGACGCGCAGAGCAGCGAGCCGAGTGCACCCGTGGTCGGGATCGCCAACGGGCTGTTCACACAGCAGGGCATGCCCGTCAAACAGGAGTTCCTTCGTACGCTCGCCTCCCAGTACGGCGCCGGTGTGCGCACCGTCGACTTCGGCGAGGATGCCGCCGGCGTCATCAACGCGTGGGTCGACGAGCAGACCGCGGGACGTATCAAGAAGCTGTTCGAGCGGCTGGACGCGGCGACCCGGCTGGTCATCGCCAACGCCGTCTACCTCAAGGCGGAGTGGGAGCAGGGGTTCACCGACCAGCCAGAGGAGAACGCCACGTTCACCAGGGCCGACGGATCCACGGTGCGGACGAGGCTGATGCGTCAGAGCTCCGACCTGAGGTACGCCTCCGGCTCGGGCTGGCAGGCCGTCGAACTGCCGTACGCCAAGAGCGACCTGGCCATGTGGGTGCTCGTACCCCAGAGCGGTGCGTCCCCTGCCGAGCTGCTCAAGCCGGACGCCCTACGGCAGGTGGCCGCCGGGCTGACGACGACCGGTGTCGACCTTTCCCTCCCCGGCTGGGACTTCGGCACCGACCTCGACCTGAAGGCGGCGCTGAAGAAGCTGGGGCTGAACGCGGTCTTCGACGATGCCGACTTCTCCGGCATCGCCGACGACCTTGTCATCAGCCAGGCGGTCCACCGCGCGAACATCACTGTGGACGAGTGGGGGACCGAGGCCGCCGCGGTCACCGGGCTGGCGTTCGCCGTATCCGCTCGGGTCCGTCAGGACATCGAGGTCCGCGCCGACCATCCCTTCGCATTCGCGATCATGCATCGGCCCACGTCGACGCCGTTGTTCATCGGCCATGTGGGGGACCCGACCGCATCGGCCTGATGACGTATGAGGGAGACGGGCAGAGGTGCGCTGGCCGGGCTGATGGTCGGCGCGGTGCAGGCCGCCATGTGGGCGACGAGCGCCCGATGGGACGGACATTCGGGCGTGCGAGGTCCCTACTCTCTCGGGATGACGGCGGCGGTCTTCCTGGTCGGCGCGGTCGCGGCGGCTCTGGTCCGGTTGCGCCGCCGGCCCCTCGTCGTGTTCGCCGGCGGGGTCGCCGCGCTGGCCCTGGGCCATGCTCTGTGGAGGATCATGCCCCAGACCACCGACTACGGCTTCGAGCGCTCGCTGCTCGGTGGGGTGCACCTGCTGGCCGCGGTGGCCGGGTTCGCCATCGCTGCCGGGGCACTGGCCGCAACGCGACGGTGGTGGTCCGGGATCGCGACGCTGGGCGCGCTCGCCGGCGTCTGTGTGCCGGCCGTTGCCTTGGAGGAGCCCGCCCGGCGCTGGCATCTGGCACGCGGCTTCGAACGGCTCGGAGTGCCCCTGGTCGCGCCCGACGTCTCCGGGCACAGGCTCTTCGCGGTCGAGGCGCCGATCCTCGGTCAGCCGGGCGAGCCGGTGATCATGCTGGACTACCGGCGCGACAGCGCGGAGACAGTGGGCGAATGGCGCCTGGGCTTCCAGGTGACCGTTCACCGGGGCTCGGTCGCGACCGCCGCGGAGGCGTGCGCGACGCCGGAGCCGTGGGAAGACGGGAGCGGGTCCTGCCGCGAGGCCTCACGGGACCGGTGGATCCGCCACGGATCGCAAGGCCGGATCGCGGTGTTCACCCACAGCGGTGGTGCGTTGGTGGAGCTTGAGAGCTACGGCGCCGAGGAGACCGCCCTCCTCGCGGCCGGGGAGACGATCCGGCCGATCTCCGCCGAGGCTCTCGCGGAGCAGGTCCGCCCGGTGCGGTGAAGGCGACGGCGATCGTCGCGGTCGGCTCCGCACCGCAGGCGGGCGGTCAGCGCGCCTGCGTCTCCTGCTCGCGGAGCGCCTGCTCGACGGCGTCCCGTACGCGGGCGTCCTCACGCAGCTTGCGCCGTACGCGGCCGCGGCGCGAGAGAAGGAAGGCCGCGACGATGACCGCGATGAGGACGACGACCATCAGCGACAACGTCCACGGGACGGCCCAGCCGCCCGCCGTCACCTGGACCGGCTTGAGCGCGGTGATGGACCCCGACGCGTCGGTGAGCAGGGGCGTGATGGTCGCGGTCGCGCCCAGCCTGACCGCGGGTGCCGCACCGTGGACGGGCACCGTCACCTTCCAGCTCTCACCGGGGAGCAGTTCCGGGGGTGCGGCGATCTTGCCGGCATCGGCCTGCAGCCACCCGAACGGGCCCGAGACCGACACCGCCTGCTGGGCGGACAACACGGCGTTGCCGGTGTTGTGGATCGTGTAGGTGACGGTGGCGTCACCCGTGGCGAACGGGCTGAATGAGCCCGAGTAATCCATGGAGAGGTTCTCGATCGCGAGGATCGGCTTGAGCTCGCCGCTGACCCGCAGCTTGACCCGGATGCCGAGGCGCCGATCCACGTTGATGCCCTCGGCCTCGTCGGCCTGCGTCAGGGAGGTGAGGATGCCGCCCACGTAGTCGCCGGGCGTGGCGTTGTCCGGCACGGTGACCGTGAAGGGAATCTCGACGGACTTGCCGGGCTGGATCGTGACGCTGTCGCGGCCGGCGTGGAGCCAGGCACCGATCGCGGCGGATTTCTTGTCCTTGGTGAGCAGGTCGAGTTGACCCGTGTCGGTCGTGAAACCGTCGGCGGCGTAGACGCCGAGTTTGAGCGGGGACTTGCTCTTGTTTGCCACGACCATGGCGTCCTTGACCTGGCCACCGGGGTTGACGGCATAGCTGTAGCTGGATCGGTCGGCGCCGTAGTTGTTCGAGACCGTCCTGACCGTCCAGGTGACGTTGCCGTCGTCCGCCAGAGCGGGGCCAGCACCCAGGCCGGCGACCGCGAGGGCGGTGAGCATGGCCAGGACGGCGGTACGGACAAGGGCGGCGATGGTGGTCTTCCGGCGCGTAACGGGCATCTCGGAGTCCTCGGACGATCTGTGGTGAGTCTGGAACGAGAGGCGGGGTAGGCCGCCCGAAGGCGCCTACCCCGCCAGGTCAAACGAGTGCGATCAGCTGCTCAGCGCAGTGACCGTCAGCGTGGCGCGGTAACCACCCTTGGTGACGCTGTCCGGGATCTTCAGATCCAGGTCGGCGCCCAGCTTGGCCGTACCGCGGGGGTGACCCTGCTCGGCCGAACCGAGGCCGCGCGAGACGGACAGGCCCTGACCGTGGTCGTCGTAACCGGAGGCAACCGGCTTGGCGGCCGTGGCGCCCGCGCCGCCGTCGAGGACGTACGGCGTCCAACCGAGGTTGGAGCCGGAGAACGTCTTGTCGGCGTCCTTGAAGTCGCTGACGTTGGCCGAGATCGACCACGGAGCGAGCGAGCGGCGGCTGTCCGACACGAGGATCGGGTTGATCTTGCCCGACGCCTCGAAGTGGTCGCCGTTGCTCTCCTTGGCGGTGCCGAGGTCGACGAGGCCGTTGTAGCCGTCGATCGTCCAGCCGAACTCACCCGGAGCGACGTTCGGCACGTTGACCTGAAGGGCCTGGCCGTCACCGTTGTACGGGTGAACCGTGACCTTGTCGACGAGCGAGCCGACGGGCTGGCCCTCAGCGGTGTTGGTGCACGAGAGGCCCTTCTCGACCGCCGCGTTCGGGGCCGCACAGGTGCCGCTCCGGACGTTCTCGACGACGAGCTTGTCGTTGCGCACCTGCACCTTGACGTAGGTGCGGACGTGCTCCTGGTTCTGAACCGAGTTGTACCAGTAGCGGTTCGGGTCCAGCGGGTCGGCACCGTTGCCGGCGCCGCTCGTGCCACTGCTGTCCGGCTTCGTGATGTCGTAGTACTTCGAACCCGAAGCCGAGTTGCCCGTCACGTAGAGGACGCCGCCGGGACCGGCGTAGACGTCGGCGGCACCGGGCTGCTCGTCCGGGTTCGCCTTCTCGCCGTTCTTGATCAGGTAGCTACGGGAGTAGCTGTGGTCGTGGCCCTGCAGGACCAGGTCCACGCCGAGCTTCGAGAAGGTGGTCGGGAAGTCGACACGCCGGACCTTGTTGTCGCTGTCCTTGGCGTGGTCGGCCGGCGAGTAGATCGCGTGGTGGTAGGTGAGCACCTTCCACTTCGCCTCGTCGCCGTGCTTGTTGATGACGTCGGTGACGAAGCCGATGTGCGCCGCGTCGCCGCCGCCGTTCGCGGAGTTGTAGCTGTTGCTGTTGAGGTCGATGAACAGCACATCCTTGTAGATGTACCAGTAGTCACCGCCCGACTTGGTTCCCGCCGGGTTCCCGTTGTCGTAGTACGGGGCCGTGCGGTCCGTGTTCGGGGTGGTGAAGTGCTGCTCGTAGGCCTTGCCGCCGACGTCGTGGTTGCCGATGGTGGCGGCCCACGGGTACTGGCGGAGCTTGTCGGACGTGAGGAAGGCGTTCCACTGGGTCTCGGTGTTGGCCGTCTCGACCTGGTCGCCGCCCGACACCAGAAGCTCGGCGTTCGGGTTGGCCGCCAGCGCGACGTCCAGGGTGTCCGCGAAGCCGGCCCCGTCCTTCACCGCGTCGCCGGACGAGCCGATCTGCGGGTCGCCGAAGAACAGGAAGTCGTAGTTGCCCTCGAAGTCCTGCGTCTTGAAGGAGTACGCCGGAGACCAGTTGCCCTCGGAGCCGACACGGTAGGAGTACGCCGTGTCCTCCTTCAGGTTGGTGATCGTCGCGTGGCGGTTGAAGCCACCGCTGGTGGCGATGTTCGCCGCGCCGGTGGCGTCGAAGCTGGCGGCGTCGGTCGGGAACTCGCCGTTGACGACCTGCGCGGTCGGGGCGAGCTGGACCTTCTGCGCGTTGTCGGCCGAGGAGTACCAGGTCACGGTGCGCTGGGCCTCGTTGGAGCCCACGCCGAGGATGATCCCGGTGTACGTGGCGGACTCGGCGGCGCTGGCGGGGGTCGCCATGCTGCCGACGACGGCCACACCCAGGCCCAGGAATGCCGCCGTGGCCCCTGCGGCCACGCGGCGCCGCACAAGGCCGGGGGCCTGTGCGGAGTTGCTCGATGTCATCGGTGTTGTGTTCCTTCTGCCGATGGGTGGAGAGAATCGCCCATCAACTTGTCGTCTCCAGGTAAACCGACCGTTAATGCGATCTAGCAGGTCAGCTGAACCTCCCAAGAACCTGAGAGGTCACAACCCGAACACCCGTTGCACAAACCAGACCAGCCCCATAACGGACACGCCCGCAGAAATCACGCCTGTAGCCCAGAGGCCGGCCCTCGGCGAACGGTGACGAAGCACGGCCAGCAAGGGGAAGACGACGGCGATGATCGCCAGCTGCACGGTCTCGATGCCGACGTTGAACACCAGCAAGGACCACAGCAGGGTCCACGACCAGGCCTCGTTGATCCCCAGCGCGCCCGCGAAGCCCAGGCCGTGCACGAGGCCGAAGCAGAACACGACACCGAGGCGGGTCCACCCCGCACGATCCAGACTGAAGTGGCCGCGTCCTGTCGTCTCAAGGTCGGTGGCGTGGCCGCCGCGCCGCCAGATCCGCCACAGGTGCCAGCAGGCGACCGCGGCGATCGACAGTGCGATGACGGGCTCCACGACACTCGCGGGGACGTCGACCAGCCCGAGGGCGGCGAGCATGAACGTCACCGAATGCGCCAGGGTGAAGCTCGTGGCCGCGAGCACGATCTCACGCAGGCGCCGCGACCCGGCGATGAGCGCCAGCAGGAACAGGATGTGGTCGATCCCGGTCAGCAGGTGCTCGGTGCCCAGGCGGAAGAACTCCCAGAACCGCTCGTACCACGCCTGAGCGGTGGAGAAGGACGGGTGCGCGGCGTCGAGCGCGGCGCTGCCCGAGCGTCCGTCGAGTTCGTAGGTGAGGATCGTCTTGGTGCCTTTGACGTAGGTCTCGGCGTCGGGGAACAGCCCGCTGCGCACCTCGTGATCGTCGCCCCGCTCGGGACAGACCCAGTCGAGCAGCAGACGGGTGTACGGCACGCCCTCCCGAGAGGTCATCGTGAAGTCGCCGACCTGCGCCGGTGTGCAGGCCCTGCCGCCCGAGGCGATGGAGAAACGATCGGCGACGTACTTGACGGCCGACTGCGTGTGGGCGTTGAGCGCGGCGGCCTGTCCTTCGGTGTCCTGGGCGTCGAACGCGGCGGTTCCCGACTCGAAGAGGGGATCGTCCTTCTCGTAGTCGGCGGCTGACACGACGAAGAGGTCGTACTCGAGTTCCAGCGTCGTCCGTACGTGACCGTCGTCGCCCGCGGCGACGTTGACGTACACGGTCGACGTGAACCCGTGGGCGAGCGCCGGGCCGGCGCTCAATAAGGCGATCACCGCCGCTGTGATCGCGATGACGATCCCGACGACGGTGCGGCGCACCCGCTGTGACATGTGGCTCCTTACGTTGCCAGTGCACGTTGCACGTCACGGGTGAATGAGAGCCAGACCGCCGACGAACTGCGGAAAAACAAATTCCTGAACGGCTCCTGAGGATGGAAGGCGGCATGACCTGGGATAGGAGGATGTAGGCGCACCATCCGCCATCACTCGGAGGACGATCGCCTTGCGCCCGCTGCTTCGGGCCGTCGCCACGCTGGCCGCGGCCGCAACTCTGATCACCGGATGCGGATCCGGCGGCGACTGGTCACGACCGCACTCCAAGCCCACCCCCGTCGGCGCTCTCGGCACGGGGTTCATCGACCCCTCCGTCACGCCCGTCCCGGAGTCGACCGTCACGCCGCGGCCCGGCTCCTGGACCGAGGTCCGCCCGTCGGAGGACTACCGCGTGGTGCTTCTCACCGCAGGGGACGACCGCCCGACCAAGGCCCTCGTGACGGCGGTGAAGGGCTGGGCCGAGGACGAGGACGTCGACCTCAGAACGGTGGTCGCCGACCCGGCCAACCTCGTCACCGGCATCACCAAGGCTCTCGCGATGGGCCCCGACCTCATCGTCAGTGCGGGCAACGACCTCATCGACCCCCTCGCGCTGGTCACCGCGAACCACCTGTCTCAGCAGTTCCTCGTCGTGGGCGCGGAGTTGGCCGAGCCCACCCACAACGTCACGGCGGTCGACTGGTCCGGCGCGTCGTTCCGCGGCGAAGGGCTCGGCATGTCCTCGACGTACGACCCCGAGTCGTTCACGGCCGAGCGTTGCGCGGCCGCCATCAGGTCGGGCGTCGCGGCCGTCCTCAACGACCTGACCGGGATCGTGATCTGGCTCGACTAGCTCCAGCCTCGGTCGGGAGTGACCGGACCCTGAGCTCGGGTCAGCCGATCGGTGGATCGGCTCAGCCGTCCGGTTGGGCCGCCGGTTCAGCCGCGCCCTCAGGAGATCGGGCGATGCGTGACCTGGTGTGACATTGCGACGCTTGAAGCCGACCAGAGAAGGAAGGCTCGCAATGAACACCCCCATTTCGCTTCCCGCCCAGATCTCCGACGAAGCCCTGAACCACCCCCGCAGCCTGACGGCGTTCCGCTCGGTGAAGCTCCTCGTCAGCGGCTACGTCGCCATCAGTGTGCTCACCCTCGTGGCCGTCTACCTGCTCCGTGACGACGCCGGATTGGTGACCGACACGGTCTGGGTGCGCGGCGTGATCGTCGCCCTCAGCTCCCTGCTGATGCTCGCCTTCGCGACGGGCACCACCCGCGGTCGTCGCCGGGCGTATCTGCGGTTGCGGATCGCCTCGGGCGCCATGGTGGTGGCCGTCGCGGTCCTCGTCGCGCTCCCGGGATTCCTGCCGATGTGGATGAGGATCGAGCAGACCGTCTGCGGACTGCTCCTTGTGGGCGTCGTCGCGATCGTGAACGGCAGGCACCTGCGCTCGTTGTTCGCCACCAGATAAGACGCCCCAATACAGCTAGATTTGTCCGATATGAACATGAGTCGCACAGGAGGACGCGGATGAGCGGTCCGGTGCGTCGCTGGCCCGTCCCGGCAACCGTCCTTCCGTACGCCTTGCTGGCGATCCTGGTCGTCGTCACGGTGGTCGCCAAACGGTCGGCGGGCGCGTCCCTTCTCATCGACCTGGCTCTGTGCGCGCTGGCCGCGGCGTGGATGTTGTGGGTCTTCACGCTGCATCCCGCCTGGCGGGAGCGCACGCGGGTGATGGCGGTGTTCTTCACCGTACTGATCACGATCATGGCGGTCCTGGTGGCCAGGGACCCGTGGTTCGGTTTCTTCACACCCGCCGGGTACATCTACGCGTTCGGGGTCCTGCGCTGGCCGTGGGAGCCGGTCGGCGTCGCCGCGGTGGCGATGGTGTCAGGCACGGCGCAGGCGTACGGCGTGGAGAAGACCTCACTCTTCGGCGTGACCATGTGGGTCGTCATCATGGCCGCGAACGTGATCCCCCTGTGCGGCTTCGCCTGGTTCGCCAGGCGAAGCGCCCAGCAGAACGACGAGCGCGAGCAGGCGCTCGCAGAGGCGCGCGAGGCGAACCGCAGGCTGGAGGCGACGCTGGCGGAGAACGCGGTCCTGCACGAACAACTGCTGGCGCAGGCGAGGGAGGCCGGCGTGCACGACGAGCGGCAGCGGATGGCGCGGGAGATCCACGACACTCTGGCGCAGGGGCTCACCGGCATCGTCACCCAACTGCAGGCGGCCGAGCACGCCGTCGACGATCCAGCAGGATTGCGCCGGCACATCCAAGCCGCGATCAGACTGGCCAGGGAGAGCCTGTCCGAGGCTCGCCGGTCGGTGCACGCGCTCCGGCCCGAGCCGCTGCGGACGGCACGGCTGAGCGACGCGCTGGCGAAGGTGGCCGGCCACTGGTCGTCGCTGCACGAGATCCCGGTGCAGGTCACGACGACCGGTACGGCACGGCCGATGCGGCCGGAGGCGGAGGTCGCGCTGCTCAGGACCGCACAGGAGGCGTTGGCCAACGTGGCCAAGCACGCACGGGCGACGAGGGTGGGAGTGACGCTGTCGTACATGGAGCACGAGGTGGCCCTGGACGTGCGCGACGACGGCGGCGGCTTCGATCCGGCCCGGCTCGGTGACAGTGCCGCCGACGGTCTGCACGTGGATCGCGGCGGGTTCGGCCTGGTCGCGATGCGGCAGCGGATCGAGGGCCTGTCCGGGACGCTGCAGGTCGAGTCGGAGCCGGGCGCCGGCACGGGAATCTCGGCCTGCGTCCCCGCCGAACCGGTGGAGGTCTCCGCGTGAACGCCGTTCCCGTGATCAGGCTGCTGATCGCCGACGATCATCCCGTGGTCAGGGACGGCTTGAGCAGCATGTTCGCGCGCGAACCGGGGTTCGAGGTGATCGGTGAGGCCTCCGATGGGGCCGAGGCGGTCCGGCTCGCCGAGGCCCTGCGGCCGGACGTGATCCTGATGGATCTGCGGATGCCCGGCATGGACGGGGTGAGCGCGACAAGGGAACT
Source organism: Planotetraspora mira (assembly GCF_016863275.1). GTDB lineage: Bacteria > Actinomycetota > Actinomycetes > Streptosporangiales > Streptosporangiaceae > Planotetraspora > Planotetraspora mira. The sequence goes on along the minus strand of NZ_BOOO01000042.1, from coordinate 86,339 downwards.
GGCCGGGCGCGGGAGCGGCGCGCGCGTGCTCGTGCTGACCACGTATGACACCGACAGCCACGTGCTGCCCGCGATTGAGGCGGGCGCCACCGGCTACCTGCTCAAGGACGCTCCCCGTGACGAACTCCTGCGGGCGGTCCGGGCGACTGCTCGGGGCGAGGCGGTTCTCGCGCCGTCGGCGGCGGCCCTGCTGATGAGCCGGGTACGCTCCGCCGTCCCGGGGCCGCTCAGCCAGCGGGAACTCGAAGTCCTCCAACTGGTGGCGGCCGGGGCGACGAACCGGGAGGCGGCGGCCAAGCTGTTCATCACCGAGGCCACGATCAAATCCCACATGCTGAACATCTACGCCAAGCTCGGTGTCAGCGACCGCGCGGCCGCCGTCACCGAGGCGTTCAACCGTGGACTACTCGTCCCGCGAGCACCGGAACAGCCCTGACCTCGAGGTCGACCCAGGCCTATCTTTCGGCGACCGGCTGGTAGGTGCACACGTGCACACCCGCGTCGCTGATCACCGTCGAGACCAGTTCGAGCGTGCGCAGCGTGCCCTCGCCGGGGAAGATCGTCTTACCCCCGCCGAGGATCACCGGCATGATCATGAGCCGGAGTTCGTCGACCAGGCCCTCGCCCAGGAGGGTGCGGACGAGCGTGGGGCTCCCCATGACAACCAGGTCGCCGCCGTCGGTCTTGTGCAGTTCCCGGAGGCGGGCGACGGCCTCGTCACCGGGGATGCGTGTGGTGTTGTTCCACGTCAGGTCGGCATCGCCCAGCGTCTCGGACACGACGTACTTCGGGATGGCGTTCATCCGGTCGGCGAACGGGTCGTCCGCTTGCTCAGGCCACGCCGCGGCCATCGTCTGCCACGTGCGGCGCCCGAACAGCAGCGCCTCGGCCTTGCTCAGCGCGTCGTCGAAGGCGCCACCCACCACATCCAGATCGAAGAACGGGTGCGACCATCCGCCGTGGGCGAAGCCGCCGTCCCTGTCCTCGTCCGGCCCTCCTGGCGCCTGCACGACGCCGTCCAAGCTCATGAACTCAGTGATCACGATGCGCACGGGACTCGCTCCTCGGGGGTTGTGTCGCCGGGATGGCAGTTGACCTTCTGCCAGGGCAGGCCGACCTTGGCGGCCGCGTGATCGCAGGCTATCTCCGACAAATAATCCTGTCAAGGATGCTTTATTTGTCGGTGCTGACAAACCGGCGCGACCTACGCCCCCGTCGGTCAATAGGCTGTCGAGCATGCTGAGGCTGGAGCGACTCCGGGATGACCACGTACCTGCTCTCCTGGCTTTCGAGCGGGAGAACCGGCAGTACTTCGCGCGGTCCGTGCCGGATCGCGGCAACGCGTACTTCTTAGAGTTCGCCTCACGCCACCGCGCCCTGCTCGCCGAGCAGGACGCCGGTCTGTGCCACTTCCATGTCATCGTGGACGACCAGGGGAACCTGATCGGCCGGATCAATATCGTTGACGTCGAGGAAGGGTCGGCTGAGCTCGGCTACCGGATCAGCGAACACGCAGGAGGCCGGGGCGTGGCGACGGCCGCGGTCGGGGAAGTGTGCCTCCTGGCCGCCTCGGCATACCGGCTCACCGCGCTCACCGCGGTCACCACCCTCGACAACCCGGCCTCCCGGACCGTGCTCGAACGTAATGGGTTCACTCTTGTCGGGGACATCACCCTCGAGGGGCGTGCCGGCGTGCGATACCAGCGCCGGCTCAGCGTTTGAGGCAGGTTCAGAACTACGGGGCGAGCCCGATCCGTCGCAGCGCCAGCGAGGGCGACGGCCGCGGTGAGCTGAACGCCGTAGGAGTCGGCGGCCAACTGTCGGGTCAGATGCCGATCGACTTCCCGGTCGGAGCGAGGTGGGCGAGGGTGATTTGCAGCCCACGCCCGCGCTCAGTCCGCGTGTCTCGCCTTCGGGATCGCCCCCGCGGGGCCACGTGGGTCAGCGGCCGAAGAGGAGGCGCACCTGGGGAGTCGCATGACGAAACGAGCCCCTCGTTCACTGTCCTGGATGGTCAGGGTGCCCCCGTGTGCTTCGGCGATCTCCCGTGCGATCGCCAGCCCCAGCCCGGTCCCCCCTGCGTCCCTGTCGCGGGAGGCGTCCAGCCGGGTGAAGCGGTCGAAGACCATCTCCCTGTGTTCGGGGGCGATCCCCGCGCCGTCGTCGGCGACCTCCAATATCGCCGTGGAATCCTCGGCCCCGACGCTGACGGTGACCCGTGAGCCGGCGTGACGCTCGGCGTTGTCGAGCAGGTTGACCAACACCCGGGTGATCCGCAGCCGGTCGCAGTAGACGGAGACGTCCTGCCGTAGATTCTTGACGATCTCGGTCCGGTAGGTCCGGCGGCCCAGTTCCTCGCCGACCAACCGGCCCAGATTGGTCGGCTTGCGGCTGAGGGGGGCCCGCGCGTCCAGTCGAGCGAGGGTCAGCAGGTCGGTCACGATCGCTTGAAGCCGTTCCACCCCGACGAGCACCGCCGCGGTCATCTTGGGCCAGTCGGTGTGGTTCGGGTACATGAGCGCCTCCTCCAGTTGCGCCCGCATGGCGGTGATGGGGCTGCGCAGGTCGTGGGAGGCGTCCGAGGTGAATTGGCGTAGCTGCTGGTAGGCGCCTTCAAGGCGGTCCAGGGTGTCGTTCACCGTTTCGGCCAGGAACTTGATCTCTTCGTACTTCCTGGGCACAGGGACCCGGCGGTCGAGGTCGGTGGCGGTGATCTCCGCCAGTTCCGCCCGGATGGCGTTCACCGGGGCCATGGCCTTGGTGAGATCACGGAACACCCAGGCGCTGATCATCGCCGTCACCAGCACCGACATGCCGATCGCCAACAGCAGCGCCGTGGTGGTCCCGTACCAGAGGACCACGGGAACCGCTATGTAGAGGACCCAGAACCCGTCCGGCTGATAGACCTTGTAGGCGACGACGGTCACGCATCCGTCCGACAGTCCCTGCGGAGGGCACAACACCTGTGTGGCGCGCACGTTGCCTTTGCTCGAGTGGAAGGTGGCCATCCGCGGCTTGCCCACGAGTTGCGGGGTCGCCGCGACGACCCGCCCCTGTGAGTCCACGACCTGAATCGCCTCGACACTGCCCTGCGTCAGCACGGACGGGAGAGGGCCTTCTCGGATGAGGGGAACGACGCGGTCCCAGGCCGAGGTGACCCGAGTCTGGGCGCCGTCGGCCTCCTTGTTACCTGCGAACAGGAGGAAGAGCAGGCTGACTCCGATGCACAGCAAAGCCGCGAAGGCACCGGTCCCCGCCGTCCTTCGCGCCCGGAACGATGGTCGGTACCAGGCCGGCATCATCACCCCCCCGAACGTGAATTGCTCACCTCCCGCTAGATAAAGAAACCGCACAATTCGGATATAACGTCCCACAGCCAGGCAAAACTTTGCGTCAGGCCGGTGGGCAACCGGTGGCGGGAAGGCGATCAGCGCACCCGCACCGACGATCTCCGCGACGTCGCATTCCCGCCCCAGCAGGTGAATCGAATGCCCGCGATGTGATCGTTAACACGAAACGTGGCGCGCCCGACTCCAGTGGCGTCATCCCCAGACCACCGCCTGCCCGCCGTTCTGGGCGTTGACGCCGACGGATCCACCTGTCAGTCTGAACTTACAGGTGGAATATCGAGACGACAGGAACAGGATTCTGACCAGTGAGGAGCTGCTGGCCGTGCTCGCCGCCATCGGCCATCCGCAGCGGCTACGGATCATCGCCGGGCTGTCCGAAGGCCGGGTCCACGTCAGCGAACTGGCCCGGCGGCTCGGCATATCCCGCCCCCTTCTCTACCTCCATCTGGAGCGCCTGGAGAAGGCCGGGCTGGTCACCGGAGACCTGGAACTGGCGTCGGACGGCAAGGCGATGAAGTATTTCGAGCTGGTGCCGTTCGATCTCCACCTGACAGAGGACGTGGTCCTCGCCGCACTCCGAGCAGATGAAGAAGAAGGGCTCAAAGACGTGCAGGAGACTCCGAGATGAAGAACATCATCGTTCCCGTCGCGGCACTCTTCGGCGTGTTCGCCGTAGTCGTAGTAGGCCTCATCTACTACTTCCGGTTTCTCCAGCATCGTGCGGATGCGGCCGTGATGGCGAGATACCAGGAGCTAGCCGAACAGTCAGGTCAGAACCAGGAGCGACTACACGCTCAGCTCGCCGAGCTGACGTCGCGGCTCGCCGCCGTCGAACAACTCCTGCGAAGCGTCGGATGAGCCATCTGCGGCCCGTGAGCTGAATTCACTCGATGAAGGCCCAGGGTGGCGAGCGGCAACTCGCCACCCCGGGAAACAGAAGTCGCGCGACCACGCCGTTACGGCGTGCCTTGAACCGCACGAACATCCAAGGAAAGGAGAGCAGCTCATGCTGCTCGCACGCAAATCCCCTCGTGCATCCGCTCTGGCGATCTCCCGGCATCCCAGCCGCTCGGCCCAGGTTCCCGCTGCGTCCGTGCTGTCGCGATCGGGCCGATGTGGGGGTGCGGCCTGATGACGGCATACCGGAAAAGGCTGCCACTCACCGTACGGGTGGCCGGTTGGAGTGCGACTCATCCATGGCGGGCGATCGCCGCGTGGTTCGTGTTCGTGGTGCTATGCCTGGGCACGGGCTCGCTGGCCGGAACCCACAGCGCCACAAGCGCGGACTACCGGGTGGGGGAAGCAGGCCGCGCAGAGGCGATCGCGGCGGAGGGCCACCTGGCGCGCCGGCCGACGGAGCGTGTCCTCATCGGGTCCCCGTCCGGTCCTGTGGACGACCTGGCGGCGGACCGCGCCGTTCGCGATCTGACGAGCCGGATGCGCGCCCTTCCCGAGGTGGATCGGGTGGAAGCCCCGGTCCGCTCCGAGGACGGCGCGCTCGTGATGGTCACGATCGTCATGAAGGGCGAGGAACTGGCCGCCAAGCGGCACATCGGCCCGTTGATCGAGCAGACCGCGGCGGTGCAGGCGGCCAACCCGGGCCTGCTCATCACGGAGACCGGCCGGCCTTCGATGAGCCAAGGCCTGGACAAGCAGCGCGCGGATGACCTCTTCCTCTCCGAAGTGATCACGCTGCCGGTGACGCTGGCGGTTCTGCTGCTCGTCTTCGGGTCGGTGCTGGCAGCCGGTGTGCCGTTGTTGCTGGCACTATCCTCGATCGCCGCATCCATGGGGTTGGCGGCGATCGCCTCACACGCGCTGCCAGACGCGGGTGTGGGCAACAGCGTGATCCTTCTGATCGGCATGGCGGTCGGCGTCGACTATTCGCTCTTCTATCTCAAACGGGAGAGGGAGGAGCGTGCGCGTGCCGGAGGCCGCGTCAGCCCGTCGGCCGTGGTCGAGCTTGCCGCGGCCACCTCGGGACGGGCGATCGTGGTGTCAGGTCTGGCGGTGATCGTCTCGACGGCCTGTCTCTATCTGGCCACCGACGTCATCTTCTCCTCCTTGGCCACCGGCACGATAATCGCCGTCCTGGTGGCCATGATCAGCTCGCTGACCGTCCTGCCGGCCATCCTGGCCAAGGTCGGCAACCGGATCGACCGCCGCCGGGCCCGCCGGGCCGTACATCCGCGTTCCGGGCGCAAGGACGCCGGACGGGTGTGGGCGGCGATGTCGCGGCCGGCGACGCGGCACCCCCTCGCCACACTGCTTGCGGCCACGGCGGTGATGTCGGCGCTCGCGCTGCCCGCCCTGGCCTTGAGGCTGAACGTGCCGGGCACCGACACGTTCTCACGGAAGATCCCGGCAGTGCGGACCTGGGACCGGCTGACCGCGGCCTTCCCGGATCTGAACGTGACACATCTGGTCGCGGTCCGCGCCGACCCGGCACACTCCGGCGAGGTCGTCACCGCGTTGAAGGATCTCGCGCGACGTGTGGCGGCCGATCCACGATTCGCCGGAGATCCGGTCGCCGATCCGAAGACCTCCCCGGACAGGCGCGTCAGCACCCTCGAACTGGCGGTGCCGTTCCCTGCGGGATCTGATCAGGCGCAACAGTCGCTCCAGCGGCTGCGGTCCGAATACATCCCGGCCACGGTCGGCAGGCTGACCGGAGCCGAGGCCGCCGTGAGCGGGGACGTCGCCAGAGACGCCGACTATCTCACGCACCAGAACGAGAAGCTCCCCTGGGTGATCGGGTTCCTGCTGCTGGTGACCTTCCTCGTGACGGTCGCGGCGTTCCGTTCGGTGGTGATCGGCCTTCTCGGAGTGATTTTGAATCTGCTGTCAGCCGGGGCCGCCTTCGGGCTGCTGGTCCTGGTCTTCCAGTACTCGTGGGCCGAGGGCCTGCTCGACTTCACCTCCACCGGATTCATCGGGTCCCGGGTGCCGTTGTTCCTGTTCGTCATCCTGTTCGGGTTGTCGATGGACTACCAGGTGTTCGTGATCAGCCGGATCAGGGAGTCCGCTCTGCGGGGCCTGCCGACCCGTGAGGCGGTGATCGAGGGCATCAGCGGCTCCGCCGGTGTGATCACCAGTGCCGCGGTCGTCATGGTGTCGGTGTTCGCCGCCTTCGTCTTCCTCTCGCTCGTCGAGATGAAGCAGATGGGCTTCGGCCTCGCCGTCGCGGTGTCGCTGGACGCCTTCGTCGTACGGACGATGATCCTGCCGTCGATCATGACGCTGCTCGGCGAGGCGAGCTGGTGGCCGTCACGGACCATGCGGCGCCGCCGAGCCGTACCCGGCCTGGACGTCCAGCCGGTCGGTGTCGGCGGTTCAGCGGATTGACGCTTCGTCCGGACGCCTGGTCACTGATGCGTTCCCTGCTCTGCGACCAGGCGTTCGACGACCTTTTCGAGCGGGGCCCGGAGTCGGGTGACCACCTCGTGCCGGCGGGGGGTGCCCAGGGCCGCCCTCGCGGTCAGATATGCCTCGGCCAGTTCCGGCTCATCGACCGCGTTCAGCCGGTCAGCCTGGCGCTCCAGCGCATTCGACGCACCCCGGAACGGGTCGCTGGGCAACAAGGTGGGCTCGATGAGGCCCGCGTAGCCCTCGGCGGCGTCCTGGAGTGCGAGCAACGCCTCCGCCGCGGCGGAGTCGGCAGGGCCGAGTTGTGCCGCGAACAGGGATGCGGTCAGGCAGAACCGTTCCAGGGTCTGGGAACTCAACCAGATCAGATGGCGGTCGAATCGTGTGGTCCACAACCACCCGTCCTGCCCCGCATCGGGCCGGGAGAGCTCGATGGATCGGCGCCGGGCCGCCAGGGCGTCGTCGGTCGCGTCGGCTGCGGTCACGACGTCGGCGTATCGAGACAAGGCTCGCGCGAATTTGAGCAGAGTGTCGCGATCATCGGTGTCACAGTGCCGCCGGTAATCCGCGATGGCGGACTCCGCCAGTTCCCTGGCCCTGGTGAGGTCGCCGGCCATTTGGTGCAGTTCACTCAAGGTCAGGCGTACCTCCGCCGGTCGCACGGGAAACGGTGCGCCCGGCGCCGCCACCAGTTTCTCGAACAGGCTCAAGGCCCGGGTCGCATCCGCGATCCCTCCCTTGATCAGGCGTCTCGCGGAGGCCGTGTTCCACACGTCCGGCGTCCGCACCCACGACGACTGGGTCTCGGCGCGGTTGCGCAGATGATCCGCAAGGACCTCGACGACGTCGCGGTCGCCCCTGTCGCTCTTGTGAAGCTTGCTCGCTGCCCTGATCGCCCGGTCGGCCGCTTTCATCGCGATCTCGTAGTACCCGCTGAGATAGAGCCGCGCGGCCTGTTCACCATGGTGGTTGCTCTGCCGGGCGAGCTTGATCCAACGCTTCTCGGAAAGACGCATGGGGGCATTCCTCCGTCGTCCTGGCCGATCATGCCCGATGGCACGGGCCGCCGCAATGAAGATCGAGACCTTCCCGCCTTCGTCGGGCGTGACCCCGAAAACCATGGAAGTACGCTGGTCAGCGTGCCGGCCGTGACCACGAACAAGCTCGGGGAGTTCCTCCGGGCCCATCGCGGACGCCTTGAGCCCGCGGATGTCGGCCTGCCGGGGGGCGGCGACCGCAGAGTCACCGGGCTTCGTCGCGAGGAGGTGGCCGTGCTCGCCGGAGTGAGCATCGACTACTACGCCCGGCTGGAACAGGGACGGGAGCGCAACCCGTCCGCACAGGTCCTGGACGCGATCGGCCGGGCGCTCAGGCTCGACGCCGACGCCCGCGGCCACGTCTTCCGGCTCGCCGGGCTGAACCCTAGCCCGGCACCGGGCACCTCACGAGACCTGGTCCACCCGGCCCTGCTCCAACTGCTGGACTCCTTTCCCTCCGCGGCCGCGTACGTGCTGAGCCCGGCGTTCGACGTGCTCGCCGCCAACTCCGTCGCCGCCGCCCTGCTGTCCCCCTTCTCCGGCATGACCAACATGGTCAGGGTGCTGTTCCAGCATCCGCAGGCGCGAACCGTGTTCGTCGAATGGCCGACCCTCGCGGAGAACGTCGTCCACGCCCTGCGCCTCAACGCGGGCCGGTATCCGGATGATCCGGAGATCCATGCGCTCGTCGAGGAGTTCCTGCGGAGTTCGCCCGAGTTCCGAGCCTTGTGGCTCGACCAGACCGTCAGCGGACTCACCCGCATGTTCAAGGTCTTCGTCCACCCCGAGGTGGGCCGGGTCGAATTGACGTACCAAACCTTCGACGTCCGCGACGCCCCCGGTCAGCAGTTGCTCGTCGGCACGCCGGAGCCCGGAAGCCGCGGCGCCCTCGCCCACCTGAGTTCCCTGCAGGCGAGCGACGTGAGCCGGACCTGATCCTCAAGGCTCAGACCTCGTGGGCGCCGGCCTGCTCCCATCGTGCTTGGCCGCCCGCGAGCACGGAAGGCCGCGACTACCTGGGAGTGCCGCACCCAGGAAGACACGGCCTTCTCCCGGCGCGACAACGGCCGCACGCTGGGTCCCGCGGCGCCTCTGCCGCGACTTCGGCGTCTTCCAGGAGTTCTCATGAGCAGCCCGTCGGCCATCGACAGCAAGATCGTTCTCATCACCGGAGCCAGCAGCGGCATCGGTGAGGCGACCGCCCGCCGCCTGGCCGCGGACGGCCACCACGTCGTCCTCGGGGCGCGACGCGTGGACCGGCTCGCGGCGCTCGCCGGCGAGATCCGCGCAGCGGGCGGCCGGGCCGACCACCGGGAACTCGACGTGACGAGCCTCGACAGCGTGCGCGCCTTCGCGGAGGCCGCTCATGGTCGACTCGGTCGCATCGACGTGCTCGTCAACAACGCGGGCGTGATGCCGCTGTCGAGGGTCGACGCCCTGCGCGTCGACGAGTGGAACCAGATGATCGACGTGAACCTGCGCGGCACCCTGCACGGCATCGCGGCCGTTCTGCCGCACATGCGGTCACGAGGTGCCGGCCACATCGTGAACGTCGCCTCGACCTCGGCCCACCGGATCGACCCCACGGCGGCCGTCTACTGCGCCACCAAGTACGCCGTCCTGGCGCTGTCCGAGGGATTGCGCCAGGAGAGCCGGGACATCCGCGTGACGGTCGTGAGCCCGGGCTTCACCCACTCGGAACTCACCGACCGCGGCGGCGACCCGGAGGCACAGGCCGCCGCGCGGGCCGCGTCGCTGGAACTCGCCATCCCGGCCTCCGCCGTCGCGGACGCCATCGGCTACGCGATCGCCCAGCCCGGCGATGTCGACGTCAACGAACTCATCGTCCGCCCCACCGCGCAAGGCTGATCGTGATCCCGGCGGCTACCAGGCCACCGCGAGTTCGCCCGCCAGGAACTTGCGCGCGTTCTTGATCTGCGCCTGATTGATGATCTTTATCCGGTCCAGCCGAGCCTGATTCTTCAGGATGATCCTGTGCTGGCTATCGCGGTATGCCGCCTGCCGTACGCCGTAGTAGTTCGTGTCCATCCTGCACTCCTCATCGGCGCCGGCCGTCGCGATCTCCGCGCGGGTTCCCCGAGGCTTGGGAAACTGATCAGTCGCCGCGTTGTCGCCCCATCTCGGATCTCCGGCGGCGGCCACGGGGTCCGGGTAGTCGAAGCCCGCGTCCAGCATGCAGTCGCTCCACACCCGCTCGGCATCCCGGATACGCCGATCGGTGTACGCGTCCTGAGCCGCGTCGTCGGCCAGCATGAAGAGGGCCTGCTCCTCACCAAGCTGCGCCGCCTTGCCTCCGAGGAGTTCCAGCGAGCCCTGATCAAGAAGCGCTTCCGTCCTGCCGGTGCAGCCGCCTGGGGGCAGGGCCTTACCGTGGAATGTCCGCCTTCTTCCACGCAGGACGACCATCTGCTCATCGGACACGGAGTATCCGGTGTACCCGGCGCTCTCCATGAGTTGCTCGGGCGGACCCGCATAGCCGTACTTCTCCACCTGGAGGTCCGCCTGCCAGTCGAGATAGTCGGCGTTCTTGTGCCTCGGCCGGGCGGGGATGGGGTGAGTCTTCAGCTCCACGCCGAACTTCCGGGTGCAGTCGGCGAGCATCAGGAATCTGGCCTTGTCGACGACCTCGCGGTCGGCCGCGGGCAGATCGTAGGCATCCAGCGGGAGCGCCAGGTCGGCGGTGGTGCGCGGAGTCGGAATCGCACCCGCGGTCCCACCACCGCCGGTGGTGGTGGTGCAACTCGTCGCACCGACGAGCACGAGAATGCCGGCAAGCAGACGGCGGGCAACCACGGCGGTCGCAACGGTCACGGCACGTCTCCATCCAGCATTAACGGCATTTCCGGAGATACTGCCAGCCAGGCGCCGACCTGGCGGCCACTTTTGATCATGAAGTAGCTCTTAGGACTCCAAGCGTCCGCCTTGGTCGGAACAGTCGGCCTCAGACCAGGTCGCCGTCGGGTGCCGGCACGTCACCGCCGGGTGCCCGGCCGGATCGACTACCGAAGCCGGGTTCGGAGGGCGTCCCGGGCGGCGGGCCACTCGCTGTCGATCATCGAGTAGACGACGGTGTTCCGCTGCGAGCCGTCCGGCATGGTCTTGTGATTGCGGAGGACACCTTCGCGTCGGGCGCCGAGTCGCTCGATGGCCCGCTGCGACCGCAGATTGTCGTGGTGGGTCATCCAGCCCACCCGCAGCACGCTCAGGGCGTCGAAGGCGCGCTCGAGCAGCATCAGCTTGGCCTCGGTGTTGATGCCCGTCCGGTGCCAGCGACTGCCGATCCACGTGGAGCCGATGTGAAGCGCCCGATCTTTGGGGGTGAGGTCGTGGTAGGTGGTGACTCCGGCCGGTTCCCCGGTTCGAACGTCGATCTGCGCCCACGGCGTCAGCGTTCGGGCCTCGTGCATCGTGAGCAGTCGCGTCACGTACGCGCGCATCGCCGTGAGGTCGGTCGGCTGACGGTTGTTGAGCCAGGTCCACACCTCGGGGTCCTTGCCGGCCTCCAGCAGTCCCTCGGCATGCTCGAGGGTCAACGGCTCCAGTCGTACGTGACGGCCGGACAGGACAGGCCGGTCGAAGTATGCGCTGCTCATGTCCGAGAGGGTAGGCCGGGACGAGACCGGGCGGAAACGGGTTTCCCGGCAGGTGAGCGACCCATGGCGGCATGATCGGATGACGGCCTACGGCGTGCCGAGGAGGTAGCGCTGCAGGGTGGGGCCCAGCCAGGCAGTGATCTCTTCGCGCGTCATCTCGACGACAGGCGGCAGTCGCAGGACGTAGCGGCACAGGGCCATGCCGAGAATCTGGGTGGCGACGAGGCCGGCCCGTCGTGCGGCGGTCGCCGGGTCGCCCGACAGTGTGGCCGCCAGCGGACCGAGTTGCCCCGCGAAGATCGCGCGCATCCGCCCTGCGACCTCCTCGTTGGTGACGCCGGTGCGCAAGAGCACCATGAGCGCCTCGTCCGCCTCCCAGCGCTCCGCGAAGTGGGCCGCCAGCGTCGCTCCGATCCGGTCACGCGGGACATCGGCCAGGTCGGGAAGCTGAAGGTCGAAGTCCGCCGCGGCCGCGAACAGTTTCTCCTTGTTGCCGAAGTAGCGCATCACCATGGCCGGATCGATCGCGGCGTCCGCGGCGACGGCGCGGATGGTCGTGCGGTCGTAGCCGTCGGCGGCGAAGCGCTCGCGGGCCGCGGCCAGGATCGACGCCTTGGTGTCCTCGGACGATCTCCTCATGTCAACGAGTGTAGGCCAACAGCTGTTGACATAGCCAGGCAGGCGGCGCATAGTTATGCCAACACCCGTTGACCAACAAGCGTTGACCTACGGAGGTCGCAATGCTTCCCACCACCACCGATGTGCTGGTCGTCGGCGCCGGCCCCACCGGGCTCACCGTGGCCGTCGGCCTTGCGCGGCAGGGCCGCCACGTCACCGTGGTCGACGGTCAGGCCAAGGGCGCCGTCACCACCCGGGCCGCCGTCGTCCACGCCCGCACCCTGGAGTTGCTGGAGCCGTACGGCGTGGCCGCGAGGCTCGTCGCACGGGGCATCCACGCGCCCCGCTTCACCATCCGGGACCGGGACAGGGTGCTCGTGCCGGTTTCCCTTCGACGACCTGCCGACCGCCTATCCGTACACGCTGATGATCTCCCAGGAGGTCACCGAGGCCGCGCTGCTGGAGCGACTGACCGAGCTCGGCGGCCAGGTGCACCGCCCGTACACCGTGATCGGGCTCGAACAGGAGGGCGCGGGAGTGAGCGTGACGTTCGCGAGCGGTGAGACCGTCCGCGCGTCCTATGTCGTCGGTGCCGACGGAATGCACAGCACGGTGCGCGAGCAGGCCGGCATCGGCTTCACCGGCGGCGCGTACGCCGAATCCTTCAGCCTCGCCGACGTACGCCTTTCGGGTGGAGTGCCGGACGACGAGGTGATCCTTTACTTCTCGCCCGCCGGGTTGGTCGTCGTCGCGCCGCTTCCCGGCGGGGTCCACAGAATCGTGGCGACCGTGGCCGAGGCGCCGAAAGAGCCCGGCATCGAGTTCGTCCAGCGCCTCCTCGACACCCGCGGCCCGGAGGCGAGGCGGGCGGTCGTCCACGAGGTGCTGTGGGGATCACGGTTCCGCGTCGAGCACCGGGTCGCGGACGCCTATCGAGCGGGGCGGATCCTGCTCGCCGGAGACGCCGCCCACGTGCACAGCCCCGCAGGCGGGCAGGGCATGAACGCCGGCATCTCGGACGGGGTCGCACTCGCCCAGTCCCTCGACGCCGTCCTCGGCGGCGACTCCCCCGACCTGCTCGACGCCTACGGCGCCGTCCGCAGACCCGTGGCCCAGCAGGTCATATCCCTCGCCGACCGGCTCACCCGGCTCGCCACCGCCGACCGGCGCGTCCGGCCGTTCAGGAACGCCGTCCTCCGCCTGCTCGCCACGATCCCGGTCTTCCGGCGCCGACTCGCGTGGCGGCTGTCCGGTCTCGTGTACCGGTGAACCCCGGGAGACGCCGCCGGATCACCCGGCCGACGCCGGCTCAGGCGTCTCGGCCACAAGCCGCCTCACCTGCGGCACGACCTCCTCGCCGTACAAGCGGATCGTGTTCATGAGCTTCTCGTGCGCGAGCGTTCCAGAGCTGTACTTGAACTCGAAACGGTCGACGCCGAGCGTGCGCACGGTCTTGGCGATCTTCGCGGCCACCGTCTCCGGCGAACCGACGTACAGCGCGCCCTCGTCGGCCTCCGCCTCGAAGCGGTCGCGGGTCGTGGGACCCCAGCCGCGCTCGCGGCCGATGCGGTCGTGCATGGCCCGGTAGTGCGGCCAGAGTTCCTCGCGCGCCTGCTTGTCGGTCTCGGCGATGTAGCCCGGCGAGTGCACGCCGACCGGCAACCGCGGAACCTCCAGTTGGGCGAGGGCGCGGTGGTAGAGGTCGACGTACGGCGCGAAACGCTCCGGCTGGCCACCGATGATCGCGAGCATGAGCGGCATCGCATAGCTCGCCGCCCGCACGACGGACTGAGGGCTTCCGCCGACGCCGACCCAGGTGCGCAACCGGCCGGACTCCGTCTTCGGGTACACGTGCTGGTCCTTCAGCCCGGGGCGGAGCTTGCCCTCCCACGTGACCGGCCCCTCCGGGAGCAGGTGGAAGAGCAGGTCGAGCTTCTCCTCGAACAGTTCCTCGTACTGCGCGAGGTCGTAGCCGAACAGCGGGAACGACTCCGTGAACGAGCCGCGGCCGAGGATGATCTCCGCCCGCCCCTGGGACACCGCGTCCAGCGTGGCGAACTTCTCGAACACGCGCACCGGGTCGTCCGAGCTGAGCACGGTCACCGCGGTGCCGAGACGGATGCGTTCGGTCCGGCCGGCGATCGTCGCCAGCACGATCTCCGGTGCCGAAATGGCGAAGTCGTCGCGGTGGTGCTCCCCGATGCCGATCGCGTCGATCCCCACGCTGTCGGCGAGCACGGCCTCCTCCACGACGTTACGGATCACCTGCGCGTACGGCAGGCGGTTGCCGTCCGCGTCGAGAGTGACGTCCCCGAACGTGTCGATACCGAACTCCAGTGGTGCGGACATCCTTCGCCTCTTTCTCTCCGGCACAAGCTGTAGACCAAACCACCGTGCCGCGGCGAGAATTCCGGCCCGCGAGTCCCCGTCCCACCTGCACGAAGGGCGGTTCAGCCCTGGGCGTCCTGCGGGTACCAGCGCAGTTCGACGGTGTTGCCGTCGGGGTCCTGCACATAGACCGAGGTCGCCCTGCCGCGCGCGCCGAACCGGCCGACAGGCCCTTCGAGGACGGTGAAGACACCCGAATCGATGACCTCCTGCCAATCCAGCGGTTCCACGACCAGGCAGATGTGGTCGACGTTCGACTCTGCGCGGGGGCGGCGCACGAAGTCGATGATGGTCTCCGGAGCGACCCTCGCGGAGGGGAACCCGACATCGCCGGCCCGCCACTCGGCGACGCGTACCGGCTCCAGGCCGAGGAGCCCGCAGTAGAACTCCAGAGCACGCTCGACGTCCTGAACGTTGAGCACCAGGTGGTCGAATGCCTTCACACGCATCGTCGTCACTCCGATTCCAGGTCGCAGGCCTGACGCAGCCAGTCGGTGAACAGGGCGGGGTCGATGTCGTCGACGGCGTGGAGCTTGACCGCGGCCATCTGGCGTGCGCCCGCGGCGAGGCGCCCGGACGGATCGGCGACCTCCTGCCCACGCCACAAGCCGAAGGCGACGTACGACCCGTACGCCTTGAGCAGGCAGACCGGGTTCTTCCCCGGTTTGTCACCGAGGCTCCAGGTCGGGTGACCGTGCCACATGGCGCCGTTGGCTCCGGGCAGGGCCGCGTCGATGACGGGACGCAGTCTCTCGCCGATCTCCCGTGTCCTGTCGTCGAGGCCGGCCAGATAGCCGGTGATGTCCGTCGTACTCATTGGGGGTTCCCTGTCTCAGTCGTCAACAATGTCGGACCGGCTGGTGGAGCAGGGTGTGAACCACGCCGGTGCCACCACCTACGATGCTCCGGACGACGGCGGCGACCAAGCCACGATGAGGCTACGATCGTTGACTCAGATTCAACGGTGGAGAGTCACATGCTGGAGCGGCACGAGATCGAGACGTTCTTGGCGCTCGCCGAGGAGCTGCATTTCGGCCGTACGGCCGAGCGCCTGGGGGTGACGACCGGACGGATCAGCCACGTCGTCAAGAAGCTCGAACGTCGCATCGGCGCTCCGCTGTTCGAGCGCACCAGCCGCGTCGTCCGTCTCACTCCGATCGGACGGCGACTGGCAGACGACCTGGCGCCGTTGGCGGCCCAGATGGACGAGGCGATCCGCAGGGCCGTCGAAGCCGGACGCGGTGTGACCGGACGGCTGCGGGTGGCGTTCCTCGGCGAGTGGACCGCGCCGGTGCTGCTCAAGGCCGTCGGACTGTTCGCCGAACGCCACCCCGACTGCGAGGTCGACGTCCACGAGGTCCAACTGTTCAACTCGCGATCGAGCCTGCTCGACGGCTCGATCGACATCCTCATCGCCTCCTACCCCTTCGACGGCATGGCGCGCGGGCCGGCCCTGCTGTCGGAGAGACGTTCACTGGCCGTGCCCGCCGAACACCCGCTGGCCCACGAGGAGTCGGTGTCCCTCGAAGTGCTCGCCGATCACCCGGTGGTGCAGTACCCGCAGGTCACCTCGGTGGAGTTCAAGCGCGACCGCACACCCGACCACACCCCGTCGGGCAGACCCGTCCCGAAGGGGCCGATGGGCAACACGTTCTCCGAGATGTTGTCCCTCGTGGCGATGGGCAGGGGCGTCCTCCCCGTGGGCGAGCACAGCCGGCGGTACTACCCCCGCCCGGACGTCGCGTACGTGCCGATCCACGACGCGCCGCCGATCGAACGGGGACTGGTCTGGCTGGAGACCAACACGACCGCCCGGGTGCGCGAGTTCGTGCGCGCCGCGACGGACGCCAACCGCCCGGCCGCGGCGCCGTCCCCGCGACCTCATCGAGCCGGCGGGGCCGGCGGCTGAGTGCTCTGGGCCTGCGACCCGAAGGCCGTCAGGAACCGGTCGCGGAAGTCGCTCATCTGCCAGACCGGAGCCTTCGGGCCGGGCTTCAGGCCGTCCTGCCAGCCCCATCCGGAGATCCGGTCCAATACCGCCGGGTCGTGGGCGACGATGGTGATCGGCACGTCATGGTCGGCGCCCACACCACTGATGAGCGGCGCGGCCTGGTGGTCGCCGAGGAAGACGAGCACGAGATTGTCGTCTCCGTACGTCTCCACGTAGGAGATGAGGCTGTTGAGCGAGTACTCGATGGAACGCCGATAGTCGGCGCGTACCTGGGTGAAGTCGCTCCACACGCCGCCCTGTCGCTGGTCGGCGGTGGTCATGCCGTTGAAGGCGGAGCCGTCACCGACGGCGTTCCAGCCGATGAGCTGGGGGATGGGCGTCCAGGGCGCGTGGCTGGAGACGAGAACCGTCTCCGCCATCACCGGGGCATGGCCCGGCTCGGCGCGCTCGGCGCGTTGGAAGCTGGACAGGGTGTACTGGTCGGGCATCGTGCCCCAGTTGAAGCCGGGGCCGTGATACCCGAGGTCCTGTGCGGTGTAGATCTTGTCGTAGCCGAAGAACGCCCCCTCCGGCCAGGGCTGGGTGGTGCCCGGCATGACGGCGACCGTCCGCCAGCCCGCGCGCCGGAAGGCGCTGCTGAGGGTCAGGCGGTCACTCGAGAGCAGACTGTCGGAGCGTTGCTGGTTGTCGATCCAGAGGCCGGACAGCAGCGTGTCGTGGGCCAGCCAACTGCCGCCGCCGTACGTCGGCGAGGTGAGGAAGGCGCTGCGGGAGTCGAACCCGGCCGCGCGCAGCCGGCGAGTCCCGGCGTCGAGCACGGCGCCGACCTGCGACGCGAACGCGGGATCCTCGACGGCGGCACGGCCGTAGCTCTCGACGAAGGAGACGATGACGTCTTTGCCCCGCAGGCCGGTCAGCAGTTGGTCGGCCGGGGTGTCGCGGAAGGCGTCGACGGAGGCCTCCGCGGCGAACGCCTCCTTGTCGTGCAGGCTCGCACTCACCTGGAGTAACTGGTCGTCGGCGAAACCGGCGACCAGCACGCCCGGGACGATCTGCACGCCGAGCAGTGCGCAGACGATCCAGCCGACCGCGAGCACCGCGACGCCGCGGGTCGCCGCGGTCTTGTGCCGGACCACCTGGCGGGTCAGGCGCAGGACCGACAACGCCATGAGGACGAGCACGGCCACGGCGAGAGCACCGACCCCGATCACGGAGCCGATCGCGCCGGCCTCGCCGATCGACGCCGAGAGGAAGTCCACGCCCGCCCCGAAGAAGCTCAGGTCGAACACCGGGTTGAACGGCCGGTCGAGGACCGCGGAGAAGCCCAGGTCAATGATCTTCCAGATGGTCAGCAGGCCGAGGGCCACCCCAGCGAGCACCGCCGCCACCCGCTTCGCCCTTCCGGGCAGGACGAGAATGAGGGCGACGCCGAGGAGCCCCTCCACCGGGATGCGCACGAACGCCCCAGGCGTGAGATGGCCGATCTCGTTCGGAGCCACGAGGGCGAACAGAACGAACAGACCGGCCAGGATGGTGATCACTCGCGCCGCGGCGGAGCGCAGGCCCCGGCGGGCACCGGCGCCGTCACCCGCCGCGCCGTCACCCGCCGCTCCGTCCTCCGCGGTCAGGTCCTCCCCCGTGGTCGTCGGTCCCTGATGCGGCGGCTGATGAAAGCGCGTGATGAGCGACAAGCCGAAGGTCCTTCCCTGCGAAACCCGATGGTGCCGCCGCCGGTCGATGTCGTCGTCCGGCGCGGCGGCGCCACCTGTTTGTACGGCTCGCAGCCGCCGCCGGTTCACGGGCGGGCTCCGGACCAGGCACGTCATCAGGCCCGCTCCCTACGAGCCCGGGAGCCGGGAGCCGGGAGCCGGGAGCCGTCAGCCGGGAGCCGGGAGCCGGAAAAACGGGCCTTCGGCCGGCCGGGCGCCGCGAGTAGTCTCGTGACGTCATGACGGACGAAGAGGTCCTCCAGAACTCACCGCATCGCCGGGTCGTGCGCGTCGGCGACACCGTCCGCAGGCCCACACAACCGTGGACGCCGGCCGTCCACGCCCTGCTCCGGCATCTGGAGGAGGTCGGATTCCCCTACTCGCCCCGCGTGCGGGGAATCGACGAACAGGACCGCGAGGTCCTCACCTACCTGGACGGCCGATCCGGCGCGCAAGGCTGGATCGAAGCGGCCGACGACGCGGGCCTGGTGTCCTCCGCCCGCCTGCTTCGCGACTATCACGACGCGGTCGCCGGCTTCCGTCCGCCCGATCGGCTCAGCTGGTTCACCGGCCAGACCGGGCTGGGCGACGACGAAGTGATCTGCCACGGGGACTTCGGCCCCTGGAACATCGTCTGGCGGGACGGGCGTCCGGTCGGGCTCCTCGACTGGGACTACGCCCGGCCGGCGGACCGCCTGTACGACGTCGCCTACGCGCTGGAATACCTCGCGCCATTCCGCGACGACGACGAATCCCTACGCTGGATGGCCCATCCCCGGCCGCCCGACCGGCGCCGACGTCTGGAACTGTTCGCCGGCGCCTACGGCCTGACCTCCGTCACGGGTCTGGTCGACGCCGTCCTCGACGTCCAGCAGGACGGGATCGACCAGGTGCGCCGCCTGGCGGACGCGGGATGTCAGCCGCAGGCCGGTTGGGTCGCCGACGGCTTTCTCGCCGAACTGGAGCACAAGCTCGCCTGGAGCCGCGCCAACCGGCACCTGTTCGAGTAGCCGCCGTCCTGGCGGCTACTCGACTGACGAACCCGCATCGGCTCCCGGCGGTCCACGATCTGATCACGTTTCCGTCCCGCCAGGAGACAGGACTGCCGCCGCGACGGACATTGATCTCATGCTTACACGGAGAGTGATCTTGGGTGTAGTGCTGGCTCTGGGCGTGGCCGGCTGCGGCGGGGGCACGACGAGCGGGCAGGAAACGCGTCCCGCTCCCGCGGCGGCGGCGCCTTCCGACGCGCCTGCGCTCGTCGGCTGCAACGGGGGCCCCTCGGTGGCGTTCACTCCCATGACGGTGACGAGCCCGGGCACGGGCGCCGGTCTGGCCGTGGGAGTGGCCGGTGAAGGACCCGTCGGCGTCGTGATCGCGAACACCCTCACGGGATATCACTGCGACTGGCTGATGTGGGCCGACCACCTGGTCAAGGGTGGTTTCCGCGTGGCCGTGTTCGAGTACGGCGACAATCCCCAGACGGTCGGCATCCCGGCCATGCTGGACCGCGGCTCCGACGAGATGGCGGCCATCGGCGCCGGGCTCAGGAAACTCGGCGCACAGAAGGTCGTCTATGCCGGCGGCTCGCTCGGCGGTTCGGTCGCGCTCGCGACCGCCGCCGACCCCGCCGCCCAGGCGGCGGGCGTCATCTCCTTGTCCGGCGGCCTGGACGGCATGGAGGAATTGGCCGGGGGACTGTCCGTGCCCGCGCTCTACGCCGCCGCCGAAGAGGACTTCGGAGGCGGCGTCGCGGATCTCGCCAGAAGCCTCCACAAGGCGACGCCCAAGGGCAGGAGCACCTTGTTGGTCTACCCCGGCGCCCAGCACGCCGGTGAGATGTTCAACGACGAGCGCTACGCCGACCAACTGCAGTCGAAGCTCGAAGCCTTCCTCCGGGGCATCTAGCCCGGCAGGCGGCCCCGCGCCCTCCGCAGGTTCAGTGGAGCGGAGCCGTTCCGGCAGGGTCCGGCGCTTCAGCCCGGTGGACGGGACCGTGAGGATCCGCGCAGTGACGCTCGGCCCGGTCGGCGGCGGGCCGTTCGGCTCTGCTGTGGTCGACCTGCAGGGTCGTGTGGTCGATGCCGTATTCGTCGTGCACGAGGCGTTCGGCCGCCTGCCGTACGGTGTGGCAGTCGGCCTGCGGCTCGACCAGGATGTGGGCGGACATCGCGGCGTAGCCGGAGGTGACCTCCCAGATGTGCAGGTCATGCACCTCGGTGACCTGGTCGAGAGTGGCGGTTCTCTGACCGATCTCCGCGGGGTTCATCCCGACCGGCGCGGCTTCCATGAACACCCGGCCGGCATCGCGGACCAGGCCCCAACCCGCTTTGAGCATCAGTCCGGCGACGACGAGGGCGGCGATGGCGTCCGCCCGCCCCCAGCCGGTGAGCACGACGACCACTCCGGCCGCGGTGGTGGCGATGAAGGCGTACAGGTCGTTCAGGATGTGCTGGAAGGCGCCCTCGACGTTGAGACTCGAGCGGTCTGCCCTGCTGAGTAGCCAGGTCGCGGCAAGGTTGACGGCGATCCCCGCGCCTCCCGTGATGACCACGTACAGTCCCTCGACCTCGGGCGGGACGACCAGTCGCCGGACGCCCTCGTAGATGAAGTAGACGCTCAGCAGAAGCAGCGTGATGCCGTTGATCTGCGCGGAGACGATCTCAGCGCGCTTGAGTCCGTAGGTGAAGCCGCCTTGTGGCGGCCGGGCGGCGATTCTCATCGCGATCAGGGCGAAGACGATCGCGATGGCATCGGTGAGCATGTGGCCCGCGTCCGAGATGAGCGCGAGTGACCGGGCGATGAACCCGATGACCACTTCCGCCGCCATGAAGGCGACGATCAACGCGAGGGCGCCGGACAGGTAGCGGCGGTCGGCCTCGGCGCTGACCCCGTGCCCGTGCCCGTGCCCATGCCCGTGCCCGTGGCCGCGCCCGTGACGATCCCGGTCTCTGTCACTGCGTCGGGTGACGGTCTGCCGGTCAGTCATCGCCGCGGTCTCCTTCGTCATGCCCGATGTGGGTGATGGCCAGGTCGAACAACATCCGCACGTGTGAGTCGGCCAGCCGGTAGTAGGCCATCCGCCCCGCTCGGCGGACCTTCACCACTCGGTCGGCGCGGAGCAGTCGCAACGCGTGCGAGGCGGCCGACATGCTCTGCCCCGTCGCCGCCGCCAGGTCGCACACGCACATCTCGCCGCCCTCGAGCAGCGCCGATATGAGGCGGAGCCGTCCGGGGTCGGCGAGCAACCCGAAGACGTGCGCGAGGTTGCGCACGGAGTCGTCGGACGGCAGCGCCCTCTGGACCGCGGCCACCCGATCGGCGTCCACGACGGACAACGAGCAGGCGTCCGCGGCGATCGGCACGACATTTGAACGACTATTCACATGTACAAGCATAGGGAGGGGTCCCCATCTGTCAAGACATTGAGTGACCGGCAAGTCGCACATGGTTATCGCTGCAAACTCGCCGCAACGTAAAGAAATGATCGATCATCCAGTCACGGGTGTAAACGCTAAGTAAACAGAGCACTACTTAGAGTGAGCATCGCGGATCGGGTCCTCCTGACCCTGACCATCACACTGACCACCCCGGCCAGGGCGATGCGAACGAAGGGAGACATTCGTGAAAGTCGCCAAGAGGGTCGTCCCCGTACTGACCATCTGCGCCACCGCAGGCTGGCTTGCGGTCACCGCCCCTCCGGCCCACGCGACCACCACCCCGGCCGGCGCATCCGCCCCCCAGACCGGTGCCTGCACCTACCAGGTCACGAACCTGCGCGCCGGGGGCTACCTCAACGTCCGGACCGCGCCCGCTTCCAACTCACGGACGGTCGGCACACTGAAACGGACCGACGGGAGCTTCACCGGAAGCTGCACGTCCACCCGCGGCTGGTTCACCGTCACGTCCTCCAACGGCCGATCCGGCTGGGCCTCCGGCCACTACCTGCGCAGGAGCGGCGCGGTGCATCGGGCCGCCGTTCCCAAGCTTCCGGCCATGGCCTGCACCTACCAGGTCGCCAACGTCCGGCGGTCCAGCTATCTGAACGTGCGCACCGCCCCCGGCGTCGGTGCCCGACGGGTCGGCACGCTGAGGGCATCCGACGGACGGTTCGCGGGAGGGTGCACCTCCAGCCGGGGCTGGATCGCCGTCACGTCCTCCAACGGCCGATCCGGCTGGGCCGCCGCGCACTACCTGCGTAAGACGACCAGGACTCCCCTTGCCGCCTCCGCGTCCCGTCCCTGGGGATGCACCTACCAACTGACCCATGTCCAGCCGAACGGCGTCGTCACCGTCTACAACGGTCGCGGCAACACCTACCAGCCGGTCGGCACGCTGAGGCTGGCCGACGGACGGTTCGGCGGCGGCTGCACCGCCACCCAGGGCTGGGTTCCCGTCACGTCCTCCAACGGCCGGCCCGGCTGGGTCTCCGACTACTACCTCCAGCGGGTGACCAGCTAGCACGGACCGCGAACGACGCCCGCACCAGAGATGGAGGCCTCCATGGAGGCGGAAACACCCAGGCAGCACGCGCACGCGTCATGCGAGGACTCGCCGTGCACCGGACCCGCTCCGGCGGACGCCCACGCCGATCACGGGCATGAACACCACGAGGATCACCACGATGGGCACGACGCCTGCCACCCGGCCTCAGGCACCGGCTGATCGGCACCCGCCTGCCATGCGGGATGCGGCCTGCTTCCGAACTCGCCGGCGCTCGGAAGCAGGCCCACCACGGGTCTTCACGGCAGCTCCGGCCCGATCAGGGCGGGCACGAGCTCGTCCAGGGATCGGATCACGGTGATCCCGTCCAGAGGGGTGATTCCCGTGGCCGCCCTGTCGAGCCAGTACGAACGCAGCCCGGCCTCGAGCGCGCCGACCGCGTCGATGTCGTATTTGTCGCCGACGTACGCCACCTGATCCGCCGGCAGGCCGAGGGTCGCGCATCCCGCCAGGAAGATGCCGGCGTCCGGCTTGGGGGCACCGTGCTCGACGGCGCAGACGATCGCTTCGCCGAAATGGTCGAGCAGGCCGATCGCGCGGAGTTTGCCCTGCTGGTACGCGAGGGAGGAGTTCGACACGACCCCGAGCCGGAACCTGGGCGCGAGTCTCCTGAGCACGGGATCGGCGTCGGGGAAAGCCTCCCACACGGCGTTGCGCAGTTCCCTGTACCGCCCGAACCAGAGGTCGGCCTCCTCGTCGGAGAGGCCGCCGACCGGGAGGCGCCCCAGGTGCGACAGGAACCGCCTGGTCCGCGTGAGTTGCTGCCCGGCGAAGGTCAGCTCACCGGTGAGATACCGCGTGTACTCCTCCTCCATGATCTCTCGCCAGACGGTCACGGCGTCGGCGGGCGACGGGAAGAGCCCCAGCAACCCCTCAGCCGTCAGGTGTCCCAGCAGACCTGCCTGCTCCGACGACGTGTAGTCGAAGAGCGTGTCGTCGACATCGAACAAAACCCCGCGGATCGTCACTCACCCACCATGCCATCAGCATGCCGACCGGCTCCAATCCCGGCCGGCCCGCGGTCAGCCGGAGATGGGGCGGCCGAAGGTGACGGCGCCGAGGACGGCCGGCGGCGCGGTGGCGCCCAACTCCGCGTCGGGACGGGCGCCGAGCGCGTCGTTCACGGTCGAGAACGCGATGCGCAGCGCGACGAACACCGTGATCGCGAAGATCATCGCGTCGTCGAAACCGGCGTCGCGCAACTCCTGGACGTCCGCCTCGCCGGTGTGGTTCGGGTCGCGGGCCACCTTCCGTGCCCACCCGGCCAGCGCCCGCTCGGCGGCGGTCAGCCCGTCGTCATTCCCCTGGAGCACCCCGGCGGCCGCCTCCTCTCCGGCCGCGTCGGCCAGTCTGACGCCGTATGCCAGCGAGCAGTACGAGTCGCCGAACGCCGACGCGCAGGCGGCGACGAGGACGGCCCGCTGGCGCGGGGTGAGACCGTGGCCCGCGAGGGACCTCCGCATCAGGTCGAACAGCCCGTCGGCCGTGGCAGGCTGGTGGGCCCATAGCCGGGTGAGGTTCATCACGTAGCCGAGATCCGCGACGTCCTCGTCGTAGAGGCGCCGAGTGTCGGCGGTGGGATCCGGAGGCCGGAGAAAGCCGCTTCTGTCCATGGCCGTACGTTCCCCCGGGAGTGAGGCCCGCGCAACCAGGTCAGGCTCGCCGGACACCGACCGCTTCCAGGTACTCGGCCTGCGCGACGACCGTGCCGTCGTCGGCCCGGTTGTACTCCCGGGCCACCTCGGCGAGGTCTTCGGAGAAACGGTCCAGGTCCTGGCCCGGCAGGGTGCCGGCCAACCTGGTGATGGGTCCGTAGTACCGGCGGAACCACTCGGAGTAGTGCTCGGGCGAGTGGTACCGGAATGCGTACTCCCGTGTGGTGAGGCCGGTCCACTCCACCCGGTCCCCGAAGAGTTCGGCCAGGTGCTCAGGGGAGCCCCACAACGTCGCCGGTCGCACTCCGGCCGGCGGCGGCGCCCATCCGCCCACCGTCCTGAACAGCCGGCCGATCATGCCGCTCGGCGTCCAGCTGGCCAGCGCGATCTTCCCTCCCCCGGCCGTCACGCGGACCAGCTCGTCGGCGGCCTTCTGATGGTCGGGCGCGAACATGACCCCCACCGTGCTGAGCACCAGGTCGAAGGACTCGTCGGGGAATGGCAGCTGTTCGGCGTCGCCTTCGGCGAACGTCACCGTGAGGTGCTCGACCGCCGCCCGTTCCCTGCCCTGGGCCAGGAGGTTGGCGGCGTAGTCGACGCCCGTGGCCTCGGCGAACCTGCGGGCCGCCGCGATCGCCGCGTTGCCCTGGCCGCAGGCCACATCCAGCACCCGCTGTCCGGCGCGTACGTCGGCCGCCTCCACCAGTTGTTCGGCGATGATCTGAAGGGTGTTGCCGACGCGCGGATAGTCACCCGTCTCCCAGCCCGCCCGTTGTGTCTTCTTGATCGACTCGAAGTCGACGTCCATGCGTTCCTCCTCGGGCGGCGCCATCGGTGGCGGCGCTCTCTCCGTATTCGATCCCGAGGCCGCGTCCGGCACATCCGTGCTCAGTACGGAAGTCAGGTCCGTGGAATTCGGGAGGACTCGTCCGTACGGAGTGATACTCACTCCATGGGGCCAGATGTCTTGCCGGACCCGCTGCGCGCGGCCGGAGTGACGCCACGGGAGCTCGAGGTCTTCTGGCTCGTGGGGGACCGCCTGCACAACCGGGAGATCGCCGACAGTCTGCGGGTGTCGGAGCGGACCGTGGAGAGCCACGTGTCGTCCCTGCTGCGCAAGCTCGGCGGCGCCGACCGCCGGGCCCTGGTCGACGCGGCGGCCCGGCTTCAGACGCGGCGGAATCCCGGCGACGTGCTGCCGAGACCCCTGTCGTCCTTCGTCGGCCGGATCCAGGAGACCGAGGACCTGTTCCGGCTCGTCGGCGACCACCGACTGCTGACGTTGACCGGTCCCGCGGGAGCAGGCAAGACGCGACTGGCACTGCACGTGGCCCACTCGCTGACCACGCTGCCGCCCGCGATCCTGGTCGATCTGGCAGCCGTGGCGCCCGGTGACCCCGTGGAACGAGCCTTCGCGGACGCCCTCCAGGTCTCCGGCGACGAACGCCGGCTTCACGTCCTGCTGCGCGAGACGCTCTCCGGGCAGCGGCGCTGGCTGGTCGTGGACAACTGCGAGCACGTGGCCGCCAACGCGGCGTCATTGCTCGCCGATCTGCTGGCCACCACCGAACTCCGGGTGCTGGCGACCAGCCACGGGCCCCTGGGCATAGCCGGGGAGGTCGTGTACGAGACCCCGCCCCTTCCGCTTCCCGAGGAGTCGGACGATCCGTCGGCCGTGCTGGGCGCGGCCTCCGTGCGGCTGTTCGCCGATCGCGCGGCCGCGGTCTCCCTCGGCTTCCGGGTCACCCCGGGGAACGCCCGGCACGTCGCGATGATCTGCCGTCGGCTGGACGGCCTTCCACTGGCCATCGAACTCGCCGCCGCCCGGATCCGCTTCTTCTCGCCGGTCGAACTGCTGGCGCGCCTGCACGACCGGTTCGCGCTCCTGACCGATGGCGCCCAGGGCGCTCCGAGCAGGCATCGCACGCTGGAGGAGGCCCTGCGGTGGAGCTACGAACTCCTCGGCGACGACGAACGGCTGTTGTTCGAGCGCTGTTCGGTGTTCCCCGGCGAGTTCGACTACGACACCGCCGTGGAGATCCTCGCCTATCCCCCGTTGGACTCCTCTGACCTCGTACGGCTCTTCCCGCGCCTCCTGGATCGTTCCCTCATCTCCCGCCGCCGCGGGGACCAGATCACCGAATACCGCCTGCTCGACAGCGTCCGCCAGTTCGCACACCGTCAACTGGTGGCACACGGCGCCGCCGACACGGCACACGAGCGGCATGCCCGCCACCATCTCGACCACGGAGTGGCCGTGCTGGCCGATCTGCGCGGGCGGGACCAGGCCGCCGCGTTGCGCTGGTTCGACCGGCACTGGGCGGATGTGCGTACCGGGATGAGGTGGGCCCTCGAACAGGGGGACACCACAGCGGCGTGGAGGTTCCTCGCGGGCATCGGCACGGGATGGGAGATCCTGGGCGCGCGCGGCGAGTTGTTCGACTGGCTCGAAAGGCTGCTCGAGCATCCCCTGCCGCCGGACGGCCTGGGCATCCGGGCCGCGGTCACCTGCTCCATCCTGCTGGCCTATCAGGACACGGGCCGGGCACGGGAGTTCGCCGACCACGCGTGCGAACAGGCCGAGCACGGCACCGAGCGGGATCAGGCCCTCGCCCTGCTCGCGCTCGGCTGGGCGATGGTGCACGGCGCCCCCCGCTCGGCCGCGCTTGAACCCTTGGAACAGTCGACCTCACGTTTCGAGCGACTGGGCGACGGATGGCATCGCGCCCTGGCGATGTCCTGCCTGGGGCTGGCCACTCCGGACATCACCACCGGCCTGGAACGGATGTCGGAGGCGGCCGCCCTGTTCGGGCGACTCCACGACGGCGTCAAACGCGCCAACTGCCTCAACCAGATGGCCATCCGCGCGATCGAAAACGGAACCCGTCTCGACGACGCGGCGGCCTGGCTGACCGAGGCGCGGCAATTGGCCCGGTTGAGCGGAAACGACCACGAACGACTCCACGCCGAGGTCTTCCAGGCCACTCTCGAGCAGCACCGGGGGGACCATGCGACCGCGCGGTACCGGTTCGACGGCCTCGTCTCCGAGTTCCGTCGCATCGGCGACCGCCGCTGCACGGCCCGGTGCCTTCTCGGCCTCGGTCGCGCCGCGGCGTACGACGGGGACCACGAGCGGGCCCGGCGCCATCTCGCGGACGGTGTCGAGATCGCCGTCGGCCTCGGCGACCACCGCGCCACCGTGACCGGCCTGCGTCTGCTCTCCGGCGCCGAACACGCGATCGGCGACTCCAGACGCGCCGCCGTCCTGCTCGGCGCCGTCGAACGCCTCGATCCCGGCCACCGGGATGAGCGCGTGACCATCCTGCGGACGGCCCTGCGCGAGGAGCTCGGTTCCGCCGATTTGGCCTCGGCCCTCGAGTCGGGACACCGGACGCCGCTCACCACCCTGCTTCTCCGCTGACCGCGTCGGCCACTCAGGTGAGCAACTGCTTGTAGAAGAAGCTGCAGTCTTCGAGGACGCCGCCCGGGCTGGTCGCGTAGTCGGGGACGACGCCGAACCGCGTCCAGCCGGCGGAGTGGTAGAGGTGGTCCGCGGGGCTGCCGGTCACGGTGTCTAAGAGCAGGAGGGTCGCTCCCGCCTGGGAGGCGGCCTGTTCGGCGGTGGCGAGGAGCTCTCGGGCGAGTCCCCGGCCGCGCGCCTCGCGGTGGACCATGAGCTTGACGATCTCGGCGCGGTGCCGGCCGTTCGGCTTGGGTTCCAGGGCGAGGCTGATGGTCCCGGCGACGCCGTCGGGACCGTGGGCGGCCCAGACGATGAGGCTGCCCTCGGACACGGCGGGCCGCCGCGTCCGCCACCAGGCCGCCGCCGCGTCCTGGTCGAACGGGAGGATGAAGCCGAGGGAGGCTCCCCCGGCGACGACGTCCATGAGGAGGTCGGCCAGGCTCTTCACACTGCGGTCGAAGTCATCGGCGGACAACCGGGTGATGGTGTGCAACGGGGATTCCTTTCACGGCAGGACGATCATCAGGGCGTAGCGGACCGGATCAGGGCCGGGACAGCGGAACCGCGACCGGTCCCACAGCCGGAACCGCAGGCAGTCCCCCGCGCGGATCTCGTGCACACCGCCGCCCGCGGTGACCTCCAGCACGCCCTCCAGCACCCAGATGTGCTGCTCAAGACCCGGCACGGGCGGGACCTCGTACGAGATGTCAGCGCCCGGTCGCAGAAGTCCCTCGACCAGCTCACCGCGTAGTCCGGGGTGCGGCGGGGAGACCGACCGCCGGGTGAAACCCGAGTTCTCATCCCGCCACACCATCTGCTGACCGGCACGCACCAGTTGCGGCGGCTCCTCCTCGACCTCGGCCAGCAGTTGCGACATCGTCCGTCCGTAGGCCGCGCACAACCTGTTCAGCAGGGCCGCGGTCGGGCTGATCTCCGTGCGCTCCAGCCGCGACAACGTCGAACGGCTCACGCCCGTCCGCTGTGCCAGCTCGTCCAGGGACCAGCCGCGCTCCTCACGCAACCGTGCGAGCCGACCGGCCAGGCGGGCCTCCACCTGGTCGTCGCCGGCGCTTCGCGGTGCGACTTCATCTCTCACATTAGAGACGATATCCCATATCTGAGACACGGCTCAGCTGGAGGCACCCCGCGGAAAAGGAGCGACCCCCGGGAACCTGTCCATGTCCCGGGGGTCTGTCGATGCCGCCACATCACGGTGCCGGCGGCGTTTAAGAGAGTGGATCAGTCCTCACGATGTGCGCTCTGCCATTGAGCTACCGCGGCATGCTTGGAGCCGCGCGCCGGACTCGAACCGGCATCTCAACAATCACAGTCCACTCCCGGTCGATCCGGCACTCGACGGCGATGCTGAATCTGGAGCGAGAGTCTGAGTTTGACCGGCTGCCTCTGCCAATTGGGCTACCCGGGCCCGCGTGCCCGGGGGAGGAATCGAACCTCCGCTGAAACCGTCGTTCAGGCTGAGCTTCATCTTCAGTTTGCGCTCCTTGCGCACCCATCCACGCAGGATGGGGGTCTGTGGGCTACCCCAGCAGGTAACCGAACACGGCGTCACCGATCCGGCGGTCGACGACCTCCGTCCCGTTGGCCTCCTCACGGGCGTACTTCACCGCGTCCTGGAGCTTCTGCACCCTGCCCAGAAGCTCGTTGACACGCCGCTGCGGCAACGCACCGGAGAAGGTGACCTTGGTCCAGTAACCGACGACGACGTCCTCGTTGTAGACCTGCACCTGGGCCGGGTGCTTGTCGGTCGCCTCGGCGAGCACGTGGTTGCGCGGAACCTTCTTCGTCCGCGTCGTCTTCACCGGCTCCGTGCGCCAGGTGTCGGTGTTCTCATCGAGCGTCCACGTCTCGGACGGGTCCAGTGTGGGCAGCTTGCTGATGAACGTGTGCAGGTCGACCAGCTGCTTCTCCAGGAACAACAGGTAGGTGACCGGGACATCGTCCAGGAGGGTCTCACCGTCCACCGTGACGCTGGCCCTGGCCGAGCAGTTCGTCCAGTCCTTCGTCGCCGTCACGTCGAACAACCGCGTCAGCGCGACCCCAACGTCTTTCAGGACGTTGCCACCCTGTACCTGCACCCTGGTCGACTCGGGCGGAAGCTGCTCGCCCTCGTCGTCGATCGGCTGATACGACCGCGAGATGCCCGACAGAAGGGGACTCTTCTGGATGGTGTGGTAGGCGTCGGTCACCTTGCGCTGAGCGTCGGCCTTGACGCCCTTCTCCACGGCGAGGATCTGGTTGAGCTTGGTCACGGGGGTTTCCCTTCCGTCGAGACACGGCGGGCGACGCCGGCCGACGGATCAGTTGCGGCATTTCGGGCCGCCAGTACAGCCGACCAGCGGATCTTGCGTCAACCCATATACGCCGGGCCGGACTCGAGGCCGAACTCCGAAGCCCGACGCCGGGGCGGAGCTCCCCGCAGCCGCGGGAACCGGCGCGTGGATCTACGCCTCGGCGACCTGATCCCGCGGCGTCAGCGAGGCCAGGCCACGCCACGAGAACGTGAGGCAGCCCGCCAGGAGGCTCACTCCTGACAGGACGCCGCTGACGAAGGGCACCCACGCGACGGCGGATGTCGCCGCCAGCACGAGACCGATGACGCCGAGGAGGGTCAGGACGACACCCGGGACGGCGATGCCCGACTGCTTCCAGACCGGCGCCAGCACGATGAAGTGCACACCCACGACGAAAGCGATCCAGGCGACGTTGGTCTGCTCGGGCCGTCCCCAGGAACGGAGCAGCGCGATGCCCCCGAAGAGCAGGACGGCCTCGGCGACGACGACCAGCCAGTAGCCCCGGCTGAACATGGGCGCCGCCTGCCCGGGAACGGCGATCGGCTCGGCGCGACCGGTCTTCACCCGCCTGACGGCGAGGAACCACATGACGACGACGCCGACGAGGCTGAGGACGGCCAGCCCACGAAGGACGACACCGATCACTGTGTTCAACGGGCTGTTCGCGTTGATGAGCACGAATACAGTCCCAAAGACGGCACCGATCAACATTCCGGTCATACGTGGCATGACGGGAACCTTATCGACGACTTGATCAATAAGAGGAACCCAGGCCTTCACAGGCGGCGTCATCCGCTCCACCGTACGGCCCGGCAGTCGTCGCTCAGCGACCGTAGATCAGGGCCACGCGCCCGTGGATCAAACCAGGCGGGCGTAGATCAGGCCACGCGCCCTCGGGTCAGACCATGCGACCGTGGTCGATGCTCCTCTAACCTCCGCGCTCCAACTTCCAGCGAGATGAGTGCACGAGGCCACCTCAGCAGCAGGCCCGGGCGTCTCACCGCGTGGCGTCGGCGGCACCGACGTTGGCGGAGGTGGAGACCGCGTTGGCGTTGGCGAGCATGGCCAGAGCCCTCGACTCGTACAGCGGCGAGTCCACCGCCCGGAACAGGTCGAGGGCACGGTGCAGATGCAGCACCGCCTGCGGCGTCCCGCCCTTCGCGAGGAAGTGCTCGCCGAACGCGAGCGACACCCGCCCCTCGATCAACCTGTCACCCGCGGACTGGGCCGACCGCAGCGCGCTCTCGAGCGTGGTTCCCGCCTCCTCCAAACGCCCCGTCCGCGTCCACGCGGTCCCGAGACCCCACAGCGCGTACGCCTCACCGATCGAATCACCGATGTCCTGGACCCGGGACAGCGTCTCGGCGAAGGTGTCGGCGGCGACCAACGGCTGGTCGAGTTGGAGGTACACCTCCCCGAGGCGATGCAGGACCTGCGCGTGCACCCGGTTGTTCCGTGTGCGCCCGGCCAGTTCGCGCGCCTCGGCGAGGAGCGTCAGGGCGGCCCCGGCGTCACCGCGCTCCAGGCTGATGTGCGCCAGGCCGTTCAGCAGGTAGGCCACGCCCACGGGGTCGCCGTGGCGGCGGAAGACCCCGACCGCCCTCTCGTAACGGGCCACGGCCGCGTCCAGATCGCCCGTCAGCCTGTCGATGTAAGCGAGGTTCCGGATCGCCCGGGCTTCGAAGTACTCGTCGGCGACGCCGCCGAACAGGTCGGCGGCCGATTCCAACGCCCGGCGGGCCTCGTCGTACCGCTGCTCGCCCATGTGCAGCCCACCGATCGAATAGAGGATCATCCCCAGACCTCGGTCGTCGCCCGCCGCCCGGACGGCCTCGAGGGCGACCTGGTGCGTCTCCCGCCAGTCGTCGAAGTAGGCCCGCGCCTCATACCACGTCGCCGCGGTGTCGGCGAGGTCCCAGCAGGCCGCCGTGAAGCCCTCCCGTGCCGCCTGGCCGATGGCCGCGGCGAGGGTCTGACGCTCCCGTTCGAACCATTCCCACGGCGAGGACACCAGCCGGCCGGTCACGTGGGAGGGCAGGGGCCACCGCGGTGCGTCGCTGCGAACCTGCTCGTAGTCGCCGCCGTACGCGTCGTTACGCGCGTTGTCGGCCAGGAACAGCAGTGCACCCAGAACCCGTTCGAGCGCGACGGCACGGTCGGCGGCGTCCTCCTCGGCCGTGACCCGCTCGCGGGCGAACACCCGGATCAGATCGTGGAGCCGGTAGTGGCCGGGAGCGCCCTGCCCGACCGCGACGGTGTCCACCAGGTGCGCCTCGGCGAGATCGTCGAGCAGATCCTGTCCCGTGGCGTACGGCTGGTCGAGCAGTGCGGCGGCGACCCAGCCGGAGAAATGGGGGAAGTCGAGCAGGGCCAACCGGCGGAAGAGCCGCCGGGCGTCGTCGCCCAAGCCGTCGTACGTCAGCGAGATGCTGGGCCGGATGCCGAGCCCTCCGTGGTCGAGTTCGTCGAGACGACGCGCCTCGTCCTCCAATCGCTCGACCAGCTGGGCCACCTGCCAGTGCGGCCGCGCGCCCAAGCGCGCGCCGGCGATGCGCAGCGCGAGCGGCAGATGACCGCACAGTTCGGCGAGCTCCGCCGCACCGCGCCGCTCCGCCATCATCCGTTCGGCTCCCGCGATTCGGGCCAGCAGTTCGACCGACTGCGCGGAGTCGAGGACGTCGAGCTCGACATGCTCCGCGCCCGCCAGCCCGGCGAAACGGTTGCGGCCGGTGACGAGCACCGCAGCCGGCGGGGCTCCCGGCAGCAGCGGGCGGACCTGGCTCTCGTCGCCCGCGTTGTCGAGCACGACGAGGACCTTGCGATCGGAGAGCAGATCCCGGTACATCTCGGCGCGCGCCTCGAGCCCGTCGGGCACTCCGCTTCCGGGAACGCCCAGGATGCGCAGGAAACGTTCCAGGATCTGCGCGGGATCGGCCCGGGTGCGCGCCTGCCCGTGCAGGTCGGCGAAGAGCTGTCCGTCGGGGAACCGGCCGGCCAGACGGTGCGCGACGTGCACGGCCAGAGCGGTCTTGCCCACGCCGGGTTTGCCGCTCACAACGGTGATCGGTACGGCCGGCCCCTCTCGGCTCTCACCCGTCCGGGAGAACCTCTGCTCCATCGCCTGCACCTGGGCGGCCCGGCCGGTGAAGTCGGCGATGTCCGTGGGCAGCAGCCGTGGTACGGCGACGGAAGGAGGACGGCGGCCCGCCCCGGTGAAGCCGGGCGGCGCCGCCTGGGGGTGCAGCCGGGCGTCGCCGACGAGGATCGCCCGCTCGAGCTGCTGGAGCCACGCGTTGGGCTCGATCCCCAGCTCGTCGACCAGGAGGCGGCGGGCCCGCCGGTAGACCTCCAGCGCCTCGGCCTGACGCCCGGACCGGTAGAGCGCGAGCATCAGCTGCCCGTGGAGCCGCTCGCGCAGCGGATGACGCTCGACGAGCTCGGCCAGCTCGGCGAGCAGATCGTGGTGACGGCCCTGGGCCAGCTCCAGCTCGACGCAGTCCTCGATGACGCTGACGCGCTGCTCGTCCAGCCTGGTCGCGGCCGAGCGCACGACGTCGCCGTCGAGACCGTCGAGAGCCGGCCCGGACCACAACGCCAGCCCCTCCCGGTAGCAACCGGCCGCCTCGTCGTACCGGCGGTCGTCGCGTAACCGGCGACCCCGCGTCACCAGGTTCTCGTAGCGCCGCAGATCGATGTCATCGTCGCCGGCCTCGATCACGTAGCCATGGGAGCGGGTGGCGATCAGGTCGGACAGTCCGTACGCGCCGAGCAGACGGCGCAGGGCGGAGATGCAGATCTGCACCTGGCCGCGGGAGGTGGAGGGCGGGTCGTCGCCGTAGAGGGCGGTCATCAGCCGCTCGACGGAGACCGGCCGACCGGCCTCGATCGCGAGCGTCGCGAGCACGATCCGGCGCCGCCGGCCGCCCAGGTCCACACGTTCGCCGTCGACGCGGACCTCGAACGAGCCCAGAACGCTGAACTCGATCCGAGAGACACGTGATGCGGCACTCATGACATCCAATTCCGGCGACGTGAGTTCAAGCTCCAAACATAGCCCGGCCGGATGCCGGCGTGAACTCGCACGGGATTCCCACTTCCATTCATGAGAATGGCAGGCCGGCCCGCCTAATTTCCCGGCACGTGAATTGCGCATTCCGCGGGACGCGAATTCGCGGCGCCGCGAAACTTCAGCCGTGGAGTTTCCGCAGGCCGATGACGGACTCCAGTGTCGTCACGACCGGCGGGCCGACAGGGCGACCACCGACAGCACCACGAGGACCGCGGCCAGCGCGACCGCCGCGTACCAGCCGTATGAGATGGAGACGTGGAAGCTCGTCCCGAGCGCGCGCAGATCATCGGCCGTCAACATCCCCGCGCTGGGATGCTTGGAGTGCAGGTCGTCCTGGCGGATCCAGAACGCGGCCATCGACGCGGCCGCGACGGCGCCGGGCACGACGGCCCAGGCGGCCGACAGGCGCCGGGTGAGCGCGTCGGTGACGGCGACGGCCATCGCGGTCACGGCCATGACCAGGGTGACGACTCCCCACTGTGTCGCGAGACCGGCGACGTCGGCGTTGTCGACGGGCAGGGTGATCGACCCGAGCAGCTTGCCGACCCTCCCCCAGGGGAGGAACGTCGAGGCGCCCAGGAAGAGGGCCGCGACCGCGACCGCGTACGCCGTCGCCCGGCGGCCGACGCCGGCCTGCTCGCCGCCTGGCGCGGCCGGCCGCGCGACCGGCCTGGTGGGCGGCTCCTCGACCGGCAGGGCGGGCTCGGGTGGAAGCAGCAGCGTGCCCGACGCCGAAGCCCGCACACCCTCGGTGAGCAACGTCTCCGGGGTCGCCGAGGACTGCGCCCCGCCGAGCAGTCGGAGCAGGACCGCCCGTGCGGTGGGGCGCCGGGCGGGGTCCTTGGCCAGGCATTCGGTCACGATGCCGTGCAGCGCTCCCCCGAGCCGGCCGAGGTCGGGCTCGCCGGTCAGGATGCGGTGCATCACCGCGGGGATCGAGTCCTGCCCGAACGGCGTGACGCCGTTGGCGGCGTAGGCGACGGTGCACGCCCAGGCGAAGACGTCGGCGGCCGGGCCGACCTCGGCCCCCTCGATCTGCTCGGGCGCCATGAACGCGGGCGTGCCGACGATCGCACTCGACAAC
The DNA here is from genome assembly GCF_016863275.1 of Planotetraspora mira. Taxonomy (GTDB): domain Bacteria; phylum Actinomycetota; class Actinomycetes; order Streptosporangiales; family Streptosporangiaceae; genus Planotetraspora; species Planotetraspora mira. Next base: position 51,220 of record NZ_BOOO01000042.1, on the reverse strand, counting down.
GTGCCGGTCGCGTCCAGGGCGCGGGCGATGCCGAAGTCGATGACGCGTGGCCCGTCGGCGCCCATGATGACGTTGCTGGGCTTGAAGTCGCGGTGCACGATCCCGGCCTCGTGGATGGCGGCGAGCGCGGTCACCGTGGCGATCGCCAGCCTCTCCAGGGCGGGCCCCTGAGGCGCCCGGCCGGCCGCGATCACCTGGGAGAGCGCCGGACCGTCCACGAACTCGCTGACGATGTAGGGCCTGTCGCCTTCCACGTCCGCGTCCAGCACGCGTGCCGTGCAGAACGCCGCGACCTTTCCTGCGTGCGCCAACTCCGCCGCGAACCGTGCGCGCGCCTTGGCGTCCCCGCTGAACCGGGCGTGCAGCAGCTTGACGGCGACAAGCTCGCCGTTCTCCCCCACGCCCCGGTACACCTGGCCCTGGCCGCCCTCGCCGAGCAGACCGGCGATCCGGTACGCACCGACCTGACGGGGATCATCCGTGCGAAGCGGCTGCGACCCTTGCAATTTAATCCTCCACGGGCACGCGGAAACGGAGGCGACATTACCGGAGCCGGTGGTTCTTCCGACACGAAACGATCGTTAACGCGGATGGGATCCGGTCAATACGATCCCGTTCCGTACGGAAGCCCACTGGTGTGATTGCCGCTTCCGTCGTCGTGGCCGTCCGAAGGAAGTCGCGTCGGCTTCCAGGCCCACGAGCCGTCCGCGTCCAGAGGGATCACATCCACCGTGCCGAGCCCTCGCCGCACCTCGAGTTCGTCCGCGGCCGAGCCGCCCTGCAGGGCCACCGCGACGTCCGGCATCCCCCGGAGGTTCCCCTCCTTGTGCCGGGTCAGCGCGCGTGCCAGCACGAACCGCCCCGCGTCGGTCAGCGGGACCCTGCCGTTCGCGCGGGCGACCCGCCACGCGGCCTCCCCGGCGACCACGGCGACGAGTGCGATCACCGCGCTCAACGGCTGGCGCTCGAAGGCGGCGAGCACCACGACACCGCAGGCGATCCCCGTGGAGAGCCTCAGGAGCCGCCGGCTCCAGCCTGGAGCGCTGTAGCCGGGGGGCAGCAACAATCTCTGGCGGGTGAGCCGCTCCGGCAGATCGGCGATCGCGGCGCCGCCGTACATCCCGGCGCACAACTCGCCGACGGTGAGACGGCCGTCGCGGGACGCCAGAGTGGTCACCGCGGCGTCCTCGACCGCGTTCGTCCTTCTGCCGGCCGAGGCGAGTTCGATGTCCCCGTCGCCGCCGAGCCGTACGGCCTTCGTCCGGACCAGGGCCGTCAGCGCCGTCAACACGACACGGCGCGGGCCGCCCGCGAGATAGGCCAGTTCGTAGAGACCTGGATGGCGTTCGACGGCGTCGCGCGGCACCTGGCGTGAACGGCGACGCGCTTCGCGATCCGTCAGCACGAACAGGACGACCGTGAAAGCGGAGCCGAGGGACAACAATTCGACTGACAGCTGCGACATCCGGTCACCTCGCGCCCGCTGCGAATACACCCCCACAACGCGCGCAGAATGCCGATCGGTTCCAGCTCCGGCGAAGCGCCGATTTCCGGTCGGGACCTTCAGGAGACTTTCGGAAGGACCATGAAGAGGCAGGCGGCGACCGGGCCGCCCATCGTGATGACGCCGTCAGGGGCGGCGCCCGAAAGCGAGGAACACGGGGAAGGCGAGGAACAGCCGGTCGAAGCGGGCGCGGTCCGCCTGCTCCGCGATCCATGCGTCCCGCTGCTTTCGCGTGATGACGCCCGACTCGTGTACGGCGCGCGCGAGGCCTGCCAGCAGGGGAAGCATGAGCTCCCCAGTGAACACGCCGATGTGCGCCTCGGCGTGCACGTCCTCGAAACCCGCATCTCGCAGCAGGTTGCGATACCCGCGGGCGGCACGCGGACTGGGCACCAGGTCGGCGCGCGCGTGGACGATGGTCCGGGTCAGCGCGGGATCGGCGGAGTCGATGACGAGGGCGTCCCAGTCCTGCCCTATCAAGACGACGTGCCCACCGGGGGTGAGAACGCGCCGGGCCTCCTCCAGCGCTCGGGCCGGGTCGCCGATCTCGTGGAACACCTTCTCCGCCCGGTAGCCCGCGACCTCGCCGTCCTCGAAGGGCAGAGCACCGGCGTCGCCCGTACGGAAGTCGGCGTCCGGCCACCGGCGGCGGGCGATCGCGATCATCTCCGGGTTCATGTCGACACCGATCGCGCGCCTGCCCCGCTCGTTGAGCTCGGCGACGGCCCGGCCGGGCCCGCACCCCACGTCGGCGATGGGTGATCCCGTGCCGAGGAGCTCGTAGGACCTGGCACGCAGCGCGGCGGCCGCGGGCATCGTGTCGATCGCGTCGAGCATTCCGACGAGCGTCTCTGCCGGACCGGCGGCCGTCACGTCTGCTTCAGAGTTCTTGACCATGCACGCCAGGATGGAACTTAATGTCGACATGAAGTCAAGCGCGCTCATGACCATCGGCGACGTCGCGGCGCGTTTCGGCCTCGCCACCCATGTGTTGCGCCATTGGGAGTCGATGGGCCTGCTGTCGCCCGTCCGGGTGGGCGGGGACAGGCGACGCTACGGCCCGGACGATCTCTACCGGGTCGCGACAATCCTTCGGGCCAAGGAGGCCGGATTCGGTCTGGGCGACATCCGGGAGATGATCGACACCCCTGATCCGGCCGCCCGGCGTGAGGTGCTCCACCGGCATCGTTCGGATCTCGCCCGCAGGATCGACGAGGCACAGGCGTCGATGGACCTCATCGATCACGCCCTGGACTGCGACCACGACGACTTCACCCGGTGCCCGAACTTCCGGCGGGCGGTCCTCCGACGCGTCGGCGCCTCCCCGCACGTCCCGCGGCCCTGACGCCATACGGCCGTGCGGGCGCGGCTCAGTCGTGTTCTTCGTACCGCTTCTCGAGTTCCGTGTGTTCGCCGAGACCGATCAGCTCGTTGAAATCCTCGAAAAGGATCATGTCGTCGAGCACGCCACGCGTGTCGCCCTTGGCCGCGAGTTCCTCCAGATAGGTCCTCAGCCCCTTCGCTGCGGCGAAGGCCGTGCCGAGCGAGAAGAGCGCGAGCGCGTAACCCATCTCCTCAAGCGCGCGGACGCCCGGCATCGGCGTGCGGCCGCCCTCTATCTGGTTGCTGAGCACGGGAACCGTGCCGCGGAAGGCCGCGCAGACGCGCCGCATCTCGTCCTCGCTCTCGGGGGACTCGATGAACAACATGTCCGCACCGGCCTCGTGATAGGCGGCGCCCCGGTCGAGTGCCTCGTCGAGCCCCATCGTCGTGCGCGCGTCGGTGCGGGCGATGATCAGGAAGTCGGGGTCGGTGCGCGCGTCGACCGCCGCCTTGACCTTCTCGACCATCCGGCTCACCGGGATCACCTGCCGTCCGAGCATGTGGCCGCAGCGTTTGGGGAAGGTCTGGTCCTCGATGTGCATGCCCGCCGCGCCCGCCTTCTCGTACGCGCCGACAGCCCGGCGGACGTTCAACGGATTGCCGTAGCCCGTGTCACCGTCCGCGATGAGCGGCAGGTCGACGGCGTCGCAGATGGCGGAGACCCGCATGGCCATCTGCGTCATCGTCAGGTAGCCGACGTCGGGCGCTCCCAGCAGGCTGGCGGAGGTCTCGAAACCGCTGAGATAGATCGCCTTGAAGCCGAGAGATCGGGCGATCCGGGCACCGGTCCCGTCGTAGGCGCCGGGCGCGACCAGGATCTCAGGCGCGCTCAGCAACTCCCGCAGCCGAGTCGTCCGCTTCATCGTCTCCATCGCCGGATTCGTCATCGGTCACACCGCCCTCGATCGCCGATGCGCAGTGGCGGATCATCCGTATTTTCGAGGATATAAGCGCAGTTAAGACGACAAAGGGGTCAGGGTTCCTATCCGGTCCTCGAAGGACGCCGAGGCCGGGCGCGGACGACGACCGATGTCCCATTAGGGTGCCTTGCGAACGAACATTAGGGAGAGGCAGCCGGTCGTGAACTCTGTGGATGTCCCGCCGAGCCGGAGTAGAACACGCAGGTACTCGGCCATGCTCGTCGCCCTGGCGGTCATCGTGGTGTCCCTGGTGGCCAACCTGTCCCCGCAGGAGCCCACCGCTCCGGCGCGCGCCGACGCGATCGAGCAGTTGGTCACCCTGCGTCCGGACGGCAGCGTCATGGTGGCCCGGCCCGGCGTGGTGCGCCCTGTTCTCGAGGTCTACGAGGACTTCCAGTGCCCCGTGTGCCAGGAGTTCGAGCGGGGGAACGGCAAGGTGGCCAGGCAGGCCGTGCTCCGCGGAGAGATCGCGTTGCTCATCCATCCCATGACGATCTTCAGCGAGTCGCCGATGCACGAGAACTCGCATCGGGCGCTGTCGGCCTCGTTGTGCGTCACCGACCCGGAGAAGTGGCTGGCCTACCACGACGCCCTGTACGCCGGTCAGCCGGAGGAGACGCAGGACGGCGGGTTCGCCATTGCCGATCTGGTGGCCCTCGCGGAGAAGACCGGCGTCCCCTCGGCCGACTTCGCGGACTGCCTCTCGTCCGAGGACACCTCCGACAAGGCCGACGAGATGTCCAGGGCGGCCTTGCGGGACGCGGTGCAGGGCACTCCGACGGTCCGGATCGACGGACAGGACATCGACTGGAGCGCCCCCTGGGGAGGCACCGAGCCCGACCAGGCCACCACGGTCTGAGCCTCCGGCGCGGGCGCTCCCCTACGCCGTGGCGCCCTCGAGATGATCGCCGGTGGCTCCGTCGATCAACTCCCGCAGGATGTCCATGTGGCCGGCGTGCCGGGCCGTCTCCTCGATCATGTGGATGAGCACCCAGCGCATCGACACCGTGGCGCCGTGCCACGCCGTGCCGACGCCGTCGATCTCGACCTCCTCGATGACCTTGTCCGCCGCCACCCGCGCCCGTTCGTAGAACGCCAGGATCTGCTCGGTCGTCTCATGCGCCAGCACGCGCAAGTCGGCGTCCTCGTCGTCCTCGTCGAACGGGAGCGGCTCGGTCTCACGGCCGAAGGTCTCGCAGAACCAGCCGTACTCCACACTGGCCAGGTGTTTGACGAGTCCGAGCAGGTTCGTCCCCGACGGGGTCATCGGCCGCCGCAACTGCTCGTCATCGAGGCCTCGCAACTTCCAGACCACCACGTCGCGGTGACGGTCGAGACTGACGTGCATGCTCTGCTTCTCGTCAGCGGTGTACGGCACTTGTCGCTTCATGGGCCGGACGCTAACAGCCCGCACCGACAGCCTTGACCGCCGGCCTCAGCCCGCGTCGAGCAGGGCGCGGACCCTCGGCACGACCTCCTCGGCGAACAGGCGGAACTGTGTGGCCGGCGCGTCCGTGGGCCAGAAGACGAACGTGTCGAAGCGCAGCCGGGTGGCCCAGTCGGCCAGGGTTTCGGCCCACATCTCGACGGGGCCGTTCAGCCCCTGACCACCGGTCTCGGGCCCGATCCCGCCGAGCACGTTGTAGATCCGGCGGATCCGGTTCGGGTCGCGACCGGCGTCCGACGCCGCCTCGTCGATGACCTCCTGCAGCGGCGGCACCTCGTCGGGCGAGATGTAGATGTTCAGCGGGCACACCCATCCGTCGGCCAGGTGACCGATGAGCCGGAGCATCCGCGGCTTCTGCGCGCCCACCCACAGGCCGATCTCACGGCTCGGCGGGGGTCCGGGCTGGTACCCCCGGATCCGGTGGTGGTCGCCGAGAATGGCGAACGGGCGAGCCCCCCAGGCCGCCTTGATGATCTGCAGGGCCTCCTGCGTGGCCTCGACGTTCCCGGCGGGAGTCCGCGACGGGCCGCCCATCCCGGCGATGGCGTCCGCGAACGCCCCCGCGCCCACGCCGAGCTCGATCCTGCCGCCACTGAGCAGGTCGAGCGAGGCGGCGGCCTTGGCGAGCATCGCCGGCGGTCGCAGCGCCAGGTCGGCGACGTCGGGGAAGAACCTGATCCGCTCCGTCCTGGCGGCCAGATGGGTGATCAGTGTCCAGGTGTCGAGGAACCCCGGCTGGTACGGATGATCCTGGATGGCCACGAGGTCGAGCCCGGCGGCGTCCGCGATCCGGGTGAGGTTCGTGATCTCGTCGATGGCCGCGGCGTCGGGCGTGACCGACACACCGAACAGCACAGGCGGGCGGGAACCGTTCACTGCCATGGCCACTTTCTCCACTTCCGCAACGTCGGGTTGATCGACTTCTCCTCGAAGTCGAGATGCTCCAGCAGGTGTGTGGCCAGGTCGGTGAGCGCGCCGATCAGTGCCCGCCGGGTGTCGGCGTTCTGACCGTCGCCGAGCGCCTTCGCCAAGTCCTCGACCGTGTCCAGGAGGACGGCCACCTTCTTGTGGTCGGACTCCAGGCGGTCCACCGTCCGCCCGAGAGTGGGGTCGGCCCGGCGCAGGGCGGGGAACAACATCGCGCTCTCGGACTCGTGATGGTGATGGACGAACTGGCAGTACTGCAGGCAGTTGACGCGCAACTGCCACAACGGCCCCCGCGTCTGCAGGGAACGGATCGTCGTCGTGATGTGCGTGGACGAGGCGCCGGAGGCGACCCGGGCGGCGAGCTCCTGCACGGTCCGGAGATCCCGCCGAACCATGCCGTGAACCCAGGCGAGCTCGCGCACCAGATGCTCCCCGGGCGCCCCCGGCGAGACCTTGCGTTGAGTCATGCCGTTGACCGTACCAGATCGTTGAAGTGCTTCAACTATTTGCATTCCATCGATCATTGACAGTCTGTTAGCATACGGTCATGGCACTCGAGGACCTCCCGACGGGGACGAGCGGCACCGACCGGCTCGGGTTGCTGCTGGCCCGGCACGGAGGGATCACCAACCTCCGCATCCGTGACGCACTCGGCGTCAACGGGCTCACGTCGCGCCAGGGGATCGTGCTGATGAACCTGGCGAGCGCCGGACAGATGAGCCAGCAGGCACTCCTGGAGGCCCTCGAGGTCGACCCCAGCGTCCTGGTCGCGATCCTCAACGAACTCGAGCGCGCCGGGCTCGTCGAACGCCGTCGCGACCCCGCCGACCGGCGGCGCCACATCGTGGAGATCACACCGGCGGGAAGAACGGCCACGACCGTGGCCGAGGACGCGATCGCGGCCGTGGAGCGCGACCTGTTCGCCGATCTCGACGACGAACAGGTCGCCCAGTTGCGCCGGCTCCTCTCCCGGGTCAGGACCTCGCCCAACGACCCGGCGTGCACGGAGGCCTGACCGCCCGGCGGGTCAGGACGTCGCGAAGGGCACCGGAGAGGGCGGGCGGACGCGCCCGGATGGGCCCACAGGGCGCGCCGTCAACGCCGTCAGCCGCGCTCGCCGGGGAGCGGAAGCCGATGTGATCTCTTACCTGTCCCTTCTCCATGGCTTGCGAAATTCCTGGTGATCTGTGTCGTAAGTTCATTCAGTGACCCACTGTGTCGGAGTAAATCCAAAGAGCTACTTGTTGTCCGTGTTGCGGAATGACGTTCCCGCGTCGCTCGTGGTGTTCCTCGTCGCGGTTCCGCTGTCGCTGGGCATCTCGGTCGCGTCCGGAGCGCCCATCGCGGCCGGCCTCGTGGCCGCGGTCATCGGCGGAGTGGTCGCGGGCGCCTTGGGTGGATCGGTCGTCCAGGTCAGCGGGCCCGCGGCGGGGCTCGCGCTGATCGTGGCCGAACTGGTCCACAAGTTCGGCTGGCGGGCGACCTGCATGATCACGTTGCTCGCCGGACTGTTGCAACTCCTGCTCGGCCTGGTCCGCGTGGCGAGGGCGGCGCTGGGCGTCTCCCCGGCGGTCGTCCACGGCATGCTCGCCGGAGTGGGAATCGTGATCGCGTTGTCCCAGGTGCACATCGTGCTGGGCGGCAAACCCCAGAGCTCCGCCATGGAGAACGTCCTCACCCTGCCGGCGCAGATCGCCGACCACCACGGCCACGCCGTCCTGATCGGCCTGCTCACGGTGGGTGTCCTGCTGGTGTGGAGACGGCTGCCGAAGGTCCGCGTCGTGCCCGCCCCGCTGGCGGCGCTGCTGATAGCCGCGGTGCCCGCCGCCATGCTCGGCTGCCTGACCAAGATCGACCTCTCCGGCGGCTTCTCCTCGCTCCAGCATCCGCTGCTGCCGCAGGGCGAGTGGTTCGCCATCGTCTCGGCCGTCCTGCTCGTCGCCCTCCTCGCGGGCGTTGAGTCGTTGCTCACCTGTGTCGCGTCCGACCGGATGCACTCCGGACCGAGGGCGAACCTCGACAGGGAGCTCACCGCGCAGGGCGTGGCCAACGTCATCTCCGGCGCGTGCGGCGGGCTCCCCGTGGCCGGCGTGGTCGTCCGGACGACCACCAACGTCCGGGCGGGAGCGCGCAGCCGCTGGTCGACGGTCTTGCACGGCGTCTGGATCCTGGTGTTCGTCGTGGCATTCGGCTGGATGATCGGGCTCATCCCGATGGAGGCCCTCGCCGCGCTGCTGATGTTCATCGGCGTTCAGATGGTCAACCTCGGCCACGCGCGCAACCTCCGCAACCATCGGGAGATGCCGATCTACTTCGTGACGATGGCCGGCGTCGTGGTGATCGGGCTGGCGGAAGGCGTCGCCATCGGCCTCGCACTGGCGGCGCTGCTCGCACTCCTGCGGCTCACGAGGGTCTCGGTGCGGGTGCGGGAAGCCGACGGACGCTGGAGGGTCGCCGTCGACGGCTCGCTCACGTTCCTCGCCGTGCCCCGGCTGACCAGGTCGCTGGCCGCGGTCCCCACCGGAGCGGCCGTCGACCTCGACCTCAACATCGACTTCATGGACAACGCCGCCTTCGAGGCGCTACAGGCATGGCGGCTGGAGCACGAGCGCGGCGGCGGCACCGTCGACGTCGACGAGGTGCACAGCGAGTGGTACGTCAATGCGGTCAGCGGCACACGGACGTCGCAGGGGAAGACGCACATGCGCCACGACCAGTGGTGGCTGCCCTGGGCCCACCGTCGCGGCCGCCTCGACCCCGCTTGGCCGTCCAGCGCTCCGCCGGAGTCCGGACACGCGTACGGCGCGGGCGTCCACGACGCGGCGCCGTCGACCGACGTCGAGCGGGCGGACGGCGCGGCGCTGCCCGGCCTGATCGAAGGCGCACGGGAGTTCCAGCGGCGGACGGCGCCGCTCATGCGCCCGCTCCTGCACGGGATGTCCCGCGACCAGGCACCCTCTCACCTGTTCATCACCTGCGCGGACTCGCGGGTCGTGCCGAACCTCATCACCTCCAGCGGACCCGGAGACCTGTTCACCGCGCGCAACATCGGGAACCTGGTGCCCCGCGCCGCGAGCGCCCCGCCCGACGAGTCGGTCACCGCCGCGATCGAGTACGCCGTGGGCGTGCTGGAGGTGCAGACGATCACCGTGTGCGGGCACTCGGGATGCGGTGCGATGGCCGCGCTGCTGGGCAAGACGCCCGACCTCCCCGGGCTTCGCGGCTGGCTGCGTCACGGGACACTCAGCCTGGATCGTTTCCGGTCCTTCGAGGAGTCAGAGGCGGCAGAGGAGCCGCCAGGCCCAGACGGGGCGTCCGGCGGGAGCCGGCTCGACAAGCTCTGCCGGATCAACGTGATCCAGCAGTTGGACAACCTGCGCACCCATCCGCTGGTCGACGACCTCGTCCGATCGGGACGGCTCGAGCTGACCGGCCTCTACTTCGACATCGGTACGGCACGCGTGCACGTGCTCGACGACGACGGCTTCACTCCGGTTCCCGAGCGGTCCGTCACGGAGTGAGCGACGCGAACGTGGTCATGCGCTCGGGGAAAACGCATGACCACGTGACGCGCAGAGACTACCGAACCGGTTATCGGGTGGCTTACCGGGCGAGCCCTCCGGCCACCTGCACGCCCGACACCTGAGCGCCCTTGGCACGCGCCGCCGCGGCGGCGGGCCGTACGTCAGGTCCGGGCAGGTTGCCGCTGAACGCGTAGACGACCGCCGCCGTGACGATGGCGCCGGTGTTCAGCGCGAGCGCCTTGTCGTTGATGTTGGCGATGGTGTCGCACGCCTGGTGGTAGCAGGCGTCGTAGGCCGCGCCCGCCGTCCCGCCGAACAGTGCCTGCTCCTCGGGCGTCTTGATCCCCTCGGCTCCCGTGAACAGGCCGCCCGAGGGAATGCCCACGGCGATGAACGGCCCGTAGTCGGAGCGCCCGTCGAAGTCGGTGCCCACGTGGCCCTGCCGGAGGGTGTTGAAGTACTTCTCGAAGAGCTTCTCGATCTCGTCGGAGCCGGCGGGACCCGCGGGCGAGCCCGTGGCGTCGGAGTCGTCCCCGTCGTAGATCTTGAGCGCGTAGTTCGGCGAGCCGACCATGTCGAAGTTGAGGTACAGCTTGATCTTGGCCGCGTCCGCGGGGGACAGGCTCGCGACATAGTGATCGGAGCCGAGCAGACCCAGTTCCTCCGCGCTCCAGAACGAGAAGCGCAGCTTGTTCCTGGTCGGGATCTTGCCGAGGGTCTCCGCCACCTCGAGGATCGCCGCGCTGCCCGAGCCGTTGTCGTTGATCCCCGGGCCGGCGAGGACGCTGTCCAGGTGGGCGCCGAGCTGGACCACCTTGTTCGGGTCGCCCCACTTGGAGTCGGCGATGACGTTCTGGGTGGTGCGGATCTCGCTCGTGGTGTCGGTCTCGATGCGCACCACGGTTCCGGCCGGGCTCGAGAGGTCCTCTCCGATGGTGAAGCCGACGCCGACCACGGGGATCGTGACCGTGGGCGCGCTCAGCGTTCCCTGGAGGGTCTCGGTGCGGCCCGGCTGGCCCTCGTTGAAGATGATCGCGCCCGCGGCGCCCGCGGCCTGCGCGTTCTCCGCCTTCACCTGGAAGTTGCAGGTGCCGCGCTGCAGCAGGGCGATGTTGCCGGGGGTGAACGAGGCGAAGTCCGCCGACTCGCACCCCGAGGTGCTGCTCGGCGTGGGGGCCGGCGGCAGCACCAGGTCGACGTTCTGCACGGTTCCCGTCACGTCGCCGGACCCCGAGTAGGTCATGGTCGCGAACTCCCCGACCGCGCTCCCGTCCGGAGGAGTGGGGGCGTAGGTCCTGGCGTCCGGAGAGACCTGCTGCAGAGTGGCGGTCGAGTGCTCCTCGTAGAACGGGAACTCGAAGGGCTGCACCGTCACCTTGTAGCCGGCCTTCTTCAACTGCCCCGCCACATAGTCGCGGGAGGCGGCGAATCCCGGTGTCCCCGCGGCGCGGGTGCCGTTGTTGGCGTTGGCTATCGCCTGCAGCTTCTGCAGGTGCTGCTTCACTCCGGGGGCAGAGATCGATCGCGCCAGCTGCGCGGGGTCCGGATCGGCACTGGCCGGCCCGGCGAGCGCCAGAGGGAGCAGGAGCGCGGCGGTCGCGGTGGCGATGCCGGCCCTGCGGCTTACGGGGATGCGCATTGGTCCTCCTTTGGATCCAATGACGGGATATCCACCAACCTTGTCCATGGGAACCTAACCTCAGTCAGGATTCCCGTGAAGGGCCCCCGGCGCCCTGGATCAACGATTCAGCTTGCACTGAATTCAGTGGCTGGTTTACCGTTAGAGGGTGCCTGCCACTTCTCCCGGTCCCCGCGTCGCCGTGGACGCGGACGCGCTGGCCCGCGTCGGCGTCGCGCTCGCCGACGCCACCCGGCGCCGTCTCCTCCTCACGCTGCTCGAAGGCCCGGCGTTCCCCGCCGACCTGGCCGAACGGCTCGAGCTGACCCGCGGCAACGTCTCCAATCATCTGTCCTGCCTGCGCGGTTGCGGGCTCGTCACGACCACACCGGTCGGCCGGCGCGTGCGCTACGAACTCGCCGACCCCCGTCTCGCGGGCGCGCTGGCCGACCTGGCCTCGCTCGTGCTGGTGGTCGAGCACGACGAGTGCCCGCCCGGCTCGCAATGTTGCGACGACGACGCGAGGCCCTCGCCATGACGGCGGCCTCGATCGGCCCCTCGCCGGCCCGGCGCCTGGCGCTGGCGCGGCGGATCCGCCTGCTCGTCGCGGCGACGATCACCTACAACGTGGCCGAGGCCGCGGTCGCGCTCACCGCGGGGACCGCCGCCTCCTCGGCCGCGCTGGTCGGGTTCGGGCTCGACTCGACCATCGAGGTCGCCTCGGCCCTCGCCGTGGCCTGGCAGTTCTCCGGCGCCGACCACGAGCGCCGGGAACGGGCGGCCCTTCGGATCATCGCCCTGTCGTTCTTCGCCCTGGCCGCATATGTGTCCTTCGACGCCGTCCGCGCGTTGCTCGGAGCGGGCGAGGCCGCGCACTCCACGACGGGGATGGTCCTCGCGGCGCTGTCCCTCGTGGTCATGCCGGTGCTCTCCCGGGCACAGCGCCTGGCCGGACGTGAACTGGGCTCCGCGAGCGCGGTGGCCGACTCCAAGCAGACCCTGTTGTGCACCTATCTGTCCGCCGTGCTACTCGTCGGGCTGGCGTTGAACAGCCTGTTCGGCTGGTCGTGGGCCGACCCCGTGGCCGCCCTGGTCATCGCGGCCGTCGCGCTCAAGGAAGGCCGCGAGGCGTGGCGCGGCGACGCCTGCTGCGCCGTACCGGGTGCCGCGGGAGTGGAGACGCAGGACGGCTGTGCCGGAGGATGCGCCTGCTGCGGGGAGCCCGCGTGAGCCGCTGACCGTTCCCCAGGTCCGGCCCGGCGCCGGGGAAAGGTCAGCCGAGCAGAAAGCGGCTCGCCGGCCGGCCCTGCGCGACGCCGTCCATCGCGTAGACCGCGCCCGCGCCCCGCGGAATCGGGTCGAGGCCGTACGCGGCGGAGGTGACGAACAGGCGACCGCCGATGAGGCAGACGCTGGTCGGCTGGGGAGTGGGCACGGCAACGACGAGGTCGAGCCGGCCGTCGGGTGCGTAGCGGTGTACGGCGGAGCCGCCCCACACCGCGACCCACAGATGACCGTCCTCGTCCACCGTCATCCCGTCGGGGCTCCCGTCCGCGATCGTGGCGAACACGGACGGTTCGCCGAGGTCGCCGGTGACCGGGTCAACCGGGTGGCGGTCGATCCGGCCCTCGGCGCTGTCGGCGAGGTACATGGTCCGGCCGTCCGCCGTGAACGCCGGTCCGTTGGGAACCGTCAGGCCGGTCCGCACGGCCGTCACGGTCAGATCCGCGTCCACCCGGTAGAGGACGCCCGCCCCCCGCGTCCCGTCGTACGGCATGCCGCCCATCCAGAACCGGCCCGCCGGGTCGCAGACCGCGTCGTTCACCCGGGAGGTCGCGGGCATCGGCCGGTCGATCCAGTCCAGTGCGCCCGACGCCTGGTCGAGCAGCGCGACTCCCCGACCGGCCGCCGCGATCCAGGTGCCGGGACGGCCCGCCACCGGGGCCACGGCACCGAGCGGAACGCCGACCGTGACCAGTTCCTCAGCCGGCCCCGGCCGGTCGGCCGAGGCGGCGAGCAACCTCCCGGCGAGGATGTCGACGAAGACCAGCCGCCCGCCGATCCACCTCGCCCCCTCACCCAGCTCGCAGGATGCCGGGCACCAGACGTCCATGTCTCACCTCGTTCAGCGCAGCGTGGATCCGGGCAGGGCGTCGAGCAGTCCGAGCTCGGCCCGGGTGGGCAGTCCCTCCCAGTCACCGGGAGAGGCGACGGCGAACGCACCGGCGGTGACGGCCCGGTCGAGGCGTCCGGCCAGGTCCAGGCCGTCGAGCAGGCCGGACAGGTGACCGGCGACGAACGCGTCGCCCGCGCCGACGAGATCCGTGACCTGGACGCGCCTGGCCGGTGTGTGCACGGTCTCCACCGGGGTGTGGCCACTCGCTCCTTCGGCTCCGCGCTTGACGACGACCTCGGACACCCCCAGGTCCAGGAGGGCCGAAACCCGGTCGCGTTCCGTCGTCGCCGAGGCGGGCGCGACCAGTTCCAGCTCGTCGTCGGACGCGACGACCACCGACAACGAGGACGCCAGCGGGCGCAGGACCTCGGCGGCCGCGTCGCGTGTCCACAGGCGCGAGCGATGGTTCACATCGAGGCAGACGCGCACACCCGCGGCCGCGGCTGTGCGCACCGCCGCGCGGACGGCGGCGGCGGGCCCCGGGCCGAGCGCCGGCGTGATGCCGGTGACGTGCAGCAGCCTGGGGAGCGGGTCGAACGCGGGCAGCACGTCGGCGGTGTCCAGGAACGAGCCGGCCGACCCCTCCCGGTGATAGATGACCCGGGTGAGGTCGCCGATCCGCCGCTCGAACAGGATCAGCCCCGTGGGCCCCCGGCCGTCGGCGCGCGCGTGGGAGACGTCGACCCCTTCGGCGCGGAGCGTGCGGAGCACGAGCTCGCCCGTCTCGTCCGCTCCGACGAGACCGGTCCACCGGACCCGGTGGCCGAGGCGGGCGAGGCCGATCGCGACGTTGGACTCGGCCCCCGCAACCGACAGGCGCATCGTCCCGCCGAGCCTGATGGGGTCGCGGGCCCGCAGAGCGGCCATCGTCTCGCCGAAGGTGACGACGTCGATCACAGCGCGTCCAGGAAGCTCTTGATCCGTTCCTTGAGTGCGTCGATGCCGCCGCCTGCCGCGGCGTCGCCGACGAGCGGGGAGCCGACGCCGACCGCGACCGCACCCGCATCCAGGTATTCGCGGGCCTCCGCGACGCCGACCCCGCCGACCGGCACGAACGGGACCTGCGGGAACGGATCGCGCAGTGCGCGCAGGTGGCGCGTTCCCCCGAGGGAGGCCGGGAACAACTTGATGGCGGTGGCTCCCTCGCTGAGCGCGGTCACCACCTCGGTCGGGGTCAGCGCGCCCGCGAGCACGGGCAGCCCCAGCTCATGACCGGTCCGCACGGCCTCGCTCACCGCCGGGGTGACGAGGTAGGACGCGCCCGCGTCCGCCGCCGCGCGGGCGTCGGCGGCGGTGACCACCGTCCCCGCTCCGAGGCCCGCCGACTCCCCGAGCGCCGCCCGAGCGTCACGGATCACCCGCACCGCGCCGGGGGTCACGAGGGAGACCTCGATCAGCTCGACGCCCTCCTCGGCGAGCGTGATCACCGTGCGCAGCGCGGCGTCCGCGTCCGTCCCGCGGACGATCGCGAGCAGGCGCCGCTCGGTCAGCGTCTCCAGAAAGCTCTGTTCCTTCACCGTTCCATCCGTTCCGCGGCCGATAGGAGCCGCCAGGTCCGCACCCGTCACCATTCGGCGAGCCCGCCGTCCTCGTGCCGCCAGACCGGGTTGCGCCACGCGTGCCCGGTCCTGTCCGCCCGGCGCACGGCGGCCTCGTCGATCTCCACGCCCAGCCCCGGCGCCTCCGGCCGCGCGGCGTGGCCGTCCACGAAACGGAAGACGGCGGGGTCGGCGACGTAGTCGAGCAGGTCGGCGCCCTCGTTGTAGTGGATGCCGATCGAGTGCTCCTGGATCAGGAAGTTCGGCGTCGCGAAGGCGACCTGCAGGCTGGCCGCCAGGGCGATGGGCCCCAGCGGGCAGTGCGGGGCGAGCTTGGCGTCCCACACCTCGGCGAGCGCGGCGATCCTGCGGGTCTCGGAGATGCCGCCCGCGTGGGAGAGGTCGGGCTGCACCACGGAGACCCCGGCCTCCAGAGCGGGCCGGAAGTCCCACCGCGAGTAGAGCCGCTCCCCCGTGGCGACGGGAACGCTGCTCGCGGTCACCACGTCGCGCAGCAGGTGCGGCCGGTCGGGCAGGATCGGCTCCTCGGCGAACATCGGGTGATATTCGGCGAGGAGCGGCAGGATCCGGCGCGCGTCCGCCGCGGAGACCCGGCCGTGGAAGTCGACGGCCACGTCCCGCGCCGGGCCGAGCACCTGCCTGGCCAGTGCCAGCCGGTCCACCACCGCCGCGACGTCGGCCGCGGTCGCGAGGACGGACATCCGGCCGGCGGCGTTCATCTTCACCGCGGTGAAGCCTGCCTCGATCCTCTCCGTGATGCTCTCGGCCAGTTCGGCGGGCTCGTCGCCGCCGACCCAGGCGTACATGCGGACCCGGTCGCGGACCGGGCCGCCGAGCAGCGCGTGGACCGGGGCGCCGTAGGCCTTGCCCGCGATGTCCCACAACGCCTGGTCCAGGCCGGCCAACGCGCTGGACAGCACCGGACCTCCCCGGTAGAAGCCGCCGTTCGCCATCACCTGCCAGTGGTCCTCGATGCGCAGCGGATCCTGCCCGACCAGGTATTCCGCCAGCACGTGCACGGCCGCGCGCACCGCCTCCGCACGGCCTTCCACGACTGGCTCGCCCCAGCCGACGACGCCCTCGTCCGTCTCCACGCGGCAGAACAACCAGCGCGGCGGGACGAGGAACGTCTCGATCCTGACGATTTTCATCGTCACCCCCGATTCTTGATCTCTTGTTCGTCCTTGGCCGCCTGCTCCAGCAGGACCCGCATCGCACGCTCTGCGCCGTCGGCGTCGGCGTCGCGGACCGCGTCGAGCACGGCCTGGTGCGGCGGCAGGAAGTCGTCCTGATGCCCTTCTGCGTGGACAAGCAGGTCACGGGCTCGCAGCCCGATCTCGATGATGTACTCCATCCGGATCAGGAGTTCGTTGTGCGAGGCCTCAAGAAGCTGACGGTGGAAGGCCAGGTCGGCCTCGACGATCTCCTTGGCCCCCACCCCCGGGCTGACCGCCGCGAGCGTGGCCGTCAGCCGGGCGACGTCCTCCTCCGTACGGCGCGACGCCGCGAGCCTGGCCCCCGCAGGCTCCACGATGATCCGCACCTCGTACAGGTCGTCGAGCATCCCGGAGCCCGCGGGGTCCTCGAACTGCCAGCGCAGCAGGTCGGGGTCGAGCAGGCTCCACTCGGAGCGGGGGCGCACGAAGGTGCCGCGCTTGGGCCGGGCGTCCACCAGTCCCTTCGCGGCGAGCACCTTCAGCGCCTCACGCACGACCGTCTTGCTCACGTCGTAGGTGATCTCCAGCGCCTCCATGTCGAGGGTCGAGCCGGGGGCCTCCTGGCCCGTGACGATTCGCCGGCCGATCGCCTCGACGACCTGCCCATGTACGCCACGGCCCGGGTAGACGCTCAATTTCGCCGTCCTCGTATGGGGGAATCTGTGATCATGCGGAATCTTTCACCGAGCTCCCGCCGCCGTCCACCAAGACGCCGAGCCGTGTCATTTGGAGGATCCGATCAGCAGTCCCGAGATGAAGTAGCGCTGGAAGCGCAGGAACACGATCACGGTCGGGATCGCGGCGATCACGGTGGCCGCCGCGATGACGTTCCAGGAGGAGACGAACTCCCCCTGCATGCCGAGGATGGCGGGCGTCACCGGCAGCTTCTGCTCGTCGCGCAGAAGGGTGATCGACCACAGGAGGTCGTTGAACGTCCAGGTGAAGGCCAGCGAGCCGAGTGCCGCCATGGCCGGCTTGGTCAGCGGCAGCACGATGCGCAGGTACACGCCGAAGGTGGTGGCGCCGTCGATCTTCGCGGCGTGTGTGACCTCTTCGGGGATGCCCCGCATGAAGCCGTGCAGCACGAAGACGTAGAAGCCGAGGCCCACCGCGGTGAGCACGACGATCATGCCGATCCGTGAGTCGAAGATCCCGAACTGCTCGGTCAGCTTCAGCACCGGGATCAGCAGGAGCTGGGCCGGCAGCAGGTTGCCGGCGAGCATCAGCAGAAGCAGGGTCTTGCGGAACGGGATGCGGTGCCTCGCCAGGCCGTAGGCGGCCATCGACGCGAGCAGCAACGTCACGATGACGACGGGGACGGTGATGAGCAGGCTGTTCACGATCGAGTGCCATTCGCCCGACTCCAGCGCCTGCTGGTAGGGGTCGAAGGTCAGGCCCTTGGGCACACTCGCGAGCCCCGCGTCGGCGAGGTCGTCGAAGGTTCGCAGCGAGGTGACGACCACCAGCGCGAGCGGGACAACCCACAGCGCCGCCAGGATCGACATCCCCCCGTGGAACAACCACGGCCTGACCCGGGAGTTCGTGGCCGTCATGCGGACTCCTCATCGCGCAGGCTCCGGACGAGATAGACGACGATCGTCCCCACAGTCAGCAGGAAGATCACCACGGCGAGGGCCGAGCCGTAGCCGAGTTGCGATCCGAGCAGTCCGGTCGAGAACTGGTAGGTGCTCAGCAGTTCGGACGAGTGGTACGGGCCGCCCTTGGTCAGCGCCCAGACGATGTCGAAGGAACGCAGCGCGTCGATCACGGTGACCGCGAGCACGACCGTGGTGATCGGGCGGAGCTGCGGCAGCGTGACATGGCGGAACCGCTCGAAGGCGGTGGCCCCGTCCACCTTGGCCGCCTCGTGCAGCAGGGGGTCGACGGTCTTCAGCCCCGCCAGGAACAGCACCATGATGTAGCCGACCTGCCGCCAGAGCGCCGGGACGATGAGGGCGTAGAGCGCCGTCTCCGGTTCGCCGAGCCAGATGCGCGCCTGGTCCTCCAGCCCGACGGCGGCGAGGAGGCCGTTGACCACACCATCCGGCTGGAAGATCATCCGCCATACCAGCGCGGTCACGACCATGGAGAACACGACCGGCAGGAAGAAGATCGCCCGGTAGACCCCGATCCCCTTTCGCGGCTTGTCGAGCAGCAGCGCCAGTCCCAGGCCGCCCAGCACGGACAGCCCGCCGAACAACACCAGCCAGATGACGGTGTTGCGCAGTGCCGTACGGAACGTCTCGTCCGACCACATCCTGGCGTAGTTGTCCAGGCCGACGAAGACGGGCGGCGCGATGCCGTCCCATTGGGTCAGCGAGATGTAGACGCTGTTCAGCGCGGGCCAGAAGGTCCAGAACATCTCCAGGCCGAACGGGATCAGCACGAACGCGAGGAGGACGAGCGTCTCACGGGATCCACGGCGGACGCCCACGGAGAGGGCGCCCGGACCACCGCGCGAGACGGCCTTGGGAACGGCGGCCATCGTCAGTTACCGCGCGCCTTCGCGGAGTCGCTCTGCCACTGCTTGAGGATGTCGCCGGCCTCGTCGGGCTTGTCGATGAACCGGACGAGCGCCGTGGTGAGCGCGTTCAACTGGTCGTCGTTGGAGTCGCGGTTGAAGAACTGGGTGACGTCGGCCGCCGAGGCCACCATGGCCCGGCCCTTCTCCAGCAGCGGCGTCGACACGGGCGACTTGGCGTTGCTGTTGGCCGGGATGAGGGTGCTCCCGGACGTCTTGAGGTAGAGCTCCTGGGCCTGCGGGGTGGCGACGTACTTCAGGAACGCCGTGGCGCCCTCCGGGTTCGCGGTGCGGGCGCTGGCGATGAAGCCGTCCAGCGGCGCCTCCTCCGCGACGGGCACGTTGGCGTCGATGATCGGGAACTGGAAGAAGTTGACATCGGCCTTGACGTCCGCCGGCGTCGCGTCGCCGAGGAACGTGCCGGCCAGGAACATCGCGTCCTTGCCCTGCTGCCACTTCGCCGAACCCTCCTGGAAGGCCAGGCCCTTGCCGTCCGGGTCGAGGTACGGCAGGACCTCGCGCCAGGTGTCGAGCACCTTGGCGACACGCGGGTCGGTGTAGGCCTCCTGGCCGGCGAGCAGCGCCCGGTGGAAGGTCGCGCCGTTGATGCGCAGGTTGAGGTAGTCGAACCACGACGCGGTCAGCCAGGCGGAGTCGGCCAGCGGGAGCGCGATCGGGCTGACGCCCTTGCCCTTCAGGGTCTTGCACAGGGCGATGAACTCGTCCCAGGTCTTGGGCTCGGAGACGTCCCACTTCTCGAAGTTGGACGTGCGGTAGAACATGCCCCACCAGTAGTAGTTGGTGGGGACGAAGATCTTCTTGCCGGAGGCGTCCGTCGACAGGTCCGCGAACTGCTTGCTGTAACCGTCCGCGGGGAACGCCGACGTGGCGTCGAGGAGCAGCCCCTGCTTGGCGAAGTTGCTCGCGATCTCACCGGCGAACCAGGTGAGCATGTCGGGCGGCGTGGCCAGGGTGAGGTCGGCGCGGATCTGCTGCTGGAAGGCGGCCGGCTCCATCGTGTTGAGCGTCGGCTTGTACTGCGGATTCGCCTTGACGAACTCATCCAGCAACGCCTGCATGGCCTTGCGTCCGCCGTCGCTGGTCTCGCGGGACTTCAGCTGCAGCGCGGTGGACTTCGCGCCGGATCCCGCGGCCGGCGAGGGGGTGCTGGTCGCGCACGCGCTCAGAGCGGACGCGACGCCGAGCGCGCCGACACCGGCGAGGAAGCCGCGTCGGCTCACGATGGGGTGACTCACAGGGGGACCTCCGTAAGGAACCGGTGGGGGGTGGGTCCGGCCGAGACAGAGGAAACCTTGGCACTCCAGCTCGAGCGCCGTCAATAACTATTCATAAAAAATGAAAATTTAGACCTCTCACGGGCATGCGGTACCCACCGCGTATGCCGGTCACAGGCGCGACAAAGCGGATGTAACGTCCCCTGCGTTCCGGCTCACCTCGACCTCCCCCGTCCGGCCGTTTCGCCGAGCGCGACCGCACCGGCCCTCCGCCTCCGCGCTGAGGGAACCCGATTCCCGGTTCAGGGAAAAGCCGGTGAGGCGCACACCGCGCACGGCCGGACCCCCGGCTGCGAGAGACAGGAGCCGTATGACTGTGACGACCCGGCAGGGCGTGAGCGACGCCGCTGCCATCGAGCAGTCGTGGCGCGAACCTGAGGTCTTCGCCGTGCTCTACGAGCGGCACGCACCCCACATCATCCGCTACGTCGCTCGCAGGCTGGGTGACGATCTCGCCGACGACGTCGCCGCCGAGACGTTCTACCGGGCATTCGAGAAACGCCGGCAATACGACCTCGGGCGACCGGACGCCAGGCCGTGGTTGTACGGCATCGCCGCCAACGTCATGGCCCAGCATCACCGGAGGGAGACCCGGATGCTGCTGGCGTTCGCCCGCAGCGGCGCCGACCCCGTGGCCAGGACCGTCGGAAGTCAGATGGACGGCGCCGACGACCGAGTGGTGGCGGCCGGGATGCACCGGTCACTCGCGGCGGCCCTCGCCGGTCTCAGCCGGGCGCACCGGGAGGTTCTGCTGCTGATCGCCTGGGCCGACCTGTCCTACGAGGAGGCGGCCCAGGCGCTCAGCACCTCCGTGGGCACGGTGCGGTCACGGCTGCATCGGGCCCGAAGGAAGATCCGCGCCGAGATCGGCGACGAGAACCCCCTGTCCGTTTCAGAGGAAGGCTGAGGTGCCGACCGTGAACGACCTCGATCTGGTGCGCGCGATGCGCGCCGACACCGCTACCCCGTCGCGGCAGCGCCTGGACGCCGGCCAGGAACGGCTCCTGGCGGCCATCGCGTCCTCGCCGTCGCGTGCCGTGAAGACGGGACGGGGTCTCAGGGAGATACGACGCATGCTGCTGGCCGGCGCCGCGGCGGCAGTCGCCGCCGCTGTTGCCGTGGCCACCCAGGTGGGCGTCCACCCCGGCTCGGTGGACGTCCGCCCCACCACGCTGCATCCCCTTCCTGCCGCGGACGCCGACTACACCGATCTGCTGGTGGAACGCGCCTCCTTCGGCTGGCTGCCGGACGGCCTGCACGCCAACGGCTACGGCATCGACCGTCAGTATCAGGACGCCTTCACTATCACCGCGATAAGGCCGGGGACCAGGTCAGGCGTGACTCTCATCGACCATGGGCGCGGCAAGGAGCCGGACCTGCCGCACCTGCCCGGCGGCGTCCCCGGCAAGCGGATCCCCGCCACGCCCGTCAACGGCCACTACGCCTACTGGACATTCGCACCCGACGAGAACGGGCAGTCCACGTTCGAGCTGCGCTGGCAGTACGCCCCGGACAGCTGGGCGGAGCTGGCGGGCAACGGGCTGCACGGCAGCAGCGCCGAGCTGACCACGATGGCGTACAAGATCGCCGAATCGGTGCGGTTCGGCGGCACCCGGCCGATCGCGCTGCCCCTGCACGTCGACGGCGTGCCCGGCGGATTGACGCCGACGACGGCGGGGCTCAACAACGGCGCGTTCGACGAGGTCAGTGTGGGCCTCTCCTTCCTCGAACCGGGGGCTTCCATCCTGGAGATCAGCATGATCAAAACGGACGGCACCATCGGCACCGGCGTCCCCGACGAGCAGGGAGCGATCCTCGGACTACCCCGTCCCAACACGAAGCTGAACGGCCACCCCGCCTACCGGACACCACGCTTCGTGTACGTCTACGGAGTCAACGGCTTCGACGTCAGCATCAGCGCCACCGGCGCCATCCTGGCCAAGCTCAACGAGACCGGCGGAGTCTCCGGCCTGTTCCTCAGGACGACGGTTCTCGGCACAGACGAGGCGCAATGGACCACGAAACCGGTCAACTGATCTCCGCTGCCGGGCGAGGCGCTAGGTGGACTCTCTGACCACGAGTTCGGTGGGGAGGATGATCGGGACGGCGGGCTGCCCCTTGAGCAGGGCGAGCAGCAGCGTGACCATGGCCGCGGCCTGCTCGGGGAACGGGTGACGCATGGTGGTGAGCGGCGGCTCGGCGTAGCTCGCCGCCTCGATGTCGTCGAATCCCACGACCGCGACGTCGTCGGGGACGCGGCGGCCCGCCTCACGCAACGTCCGCAGGGCGCCGATCGCCATCAGGTCGTTGGCGGCGAACACCGCGTCGAGCCCCGGGTCGTCGCGCAGGAGTTGCCGCATCGCGGTCGCGCCCGACTCCCGGGTGAAGTCGCCCACCGCCACGATGGAACGGCGGTCGGAGTCGCGCAGGACCGTGCGGTAGCCGGTCAGCCGGTCCTGCCCCGCGATCATGTCCGGAGGACCGGCGATGGTGGCGATGCGCCTGCGGCCCCGTTCGAGCAGGTGCCGGACGGCCGCCTCGGCCCCTCCGACGTTGTCGTTGTCCACATACGGCAGGGCGATGTTGACGGCCGGCCTGCCGTACGACACGACGGGGACGCGCATCCGCGCGAGCGCGGCCGGGATGGGGTCGGCGCCGTGCATCGAGATCAGCATGACGCCGTCCACGTGCCCGCCGGTGAGATACCGCTCGACCCTGCCGTGGCTCGTGCGGTCGCCGACCAGCATCAGCACGACCTGCTTGTCCGCCGCCTCGAGCTCGGCGCTGGCCGAGCGGATGACCGTGGAGAACATCGGGTCGTCGGAGAAGACCCTGGTGGGCGGCTCGGACACGACGAGGGCCACCGAGTCGGTCCGCTGCGTGACGAGGCTGCGTGCCGCCAGGTTCGGGACGTAGCCCAACTCGTTGACGGCACGCAGCACCGCGTCGCGGATCCCCGGCGTGACCGTGGTCTCTCCGTTGACGACCCTGGAGACCGTGGCACGGGAGACACCCGCCCGCGCGGCCACGGCCTCCAGCGTGGGCCGCTTCGTCATGCCCTCTCACGGGTCACGGGCTCGTCGAGCATGCTCACCGTCTCCCTCGGCCTCCAGAGTGGGTGGCTCAGGCCAGCCCGTTGCGTTCGATGACCCCCCGGTACCACAGCGCGCTGTCCTTCAGCAGGCGGCGCTGGGTGCCGAAGTCGACCCGCACCAGGCCGAACCTCCGGTGATACCCGTCATGCCACTCGAAGTTGTCCAGCAGCGACCACACGAGGTAGCCGCGGAGGTCGGCGCCGGCCTCGATCGCGGCGTGGGCGGCGCGCATGTGCCCGTCCAGGTACGCCACGCGATCGGCGTCGTGGACCTGGTCGCCGACGACGACGTCGTCGAAGGCCGCGCCGTTCTCCGTGACGATCAGCCCGACCTCGGGGTAGTCGTGCGAGAGCCGTACCAGCAGTGAGGACAGGCCGTCGGGACTGATCGGCCAGCCCATCGCGGTGGTCGGCTCGTCGGAGCCGTCGAACCCGATGCCCTCGCTGCCGGGCCATGCCGGATCGGCCGGCTCACCCGGCTTCGCGATGACATAGGTGGGGTTGTAGTAGTTGATGCCCAGCAGTTCGATCGGCTGGTGGATCACGTCCAGGTCGTCGTCGTGGATGTGCCCGAGGCCCGCGCGGCGCTCCATGATCTCGAGCAGTTCCGTGGGATAGACGCCGCGCAGCGCCGGGTCGAGGAACTGGCGGTTGAGCAGGACGTCGGCCCGGTTCACGGCCTCGGCGTCCGCCTCCCCCGCTCCGTGCGTGATGACCGGCGACAGGTTGAGTGTGAGAGCGATCTCCTCGACGCCCGCGGAGCGCAGGGCCGACGTGGACAACCCGTGGGCGAGCAGCAGGTGGTGCGCGGCCCGCAGTGCGTCCGCGGCGTCCGTACGGCCGGGCGCGTGCACGCCGTTGCCGTATCCCAGGAAGGCCGCCACCCACGGCTCGTTCAGTGTGGTCCAGGTCTTCACCCGGTCGCCCAGCCGGGCGTGCACGGCCAGGGCGTAGTCGGTGAAGCGGTAGGCCGTGTCCCGGTTGGGCCAGCCGCCGTGGTCTTCCAGACTCTGCGGCAGGTCCCAGTGGTAGAGCGTGACGTAGGGGTCGATCCCGGCATCCAGCAGCCGGTCGACGAGCCGGTCGTAGAAGTCCAGCCCGCGCATGTTGGTCGGCCCCGAGCCGTCGGGCTGCACGCGCGGCCAGGAGACGGAGAACCGGTAGACCCCGAGGCCGAGGTCGGCCATCAGCCGCACGTCGTCGGCGTAGCGGTGGTAGTGGTCGCAGGCCACGTCGCCCGTGTGGCCCGTGGCGACCCTGCCGGGCGTGTGCGAGAAGGTGTCCCAGATCGACGGCCCCCGGCCGTCGTCCCGCGCGGCGCCTTCGATCTGGTAGGACGCGGTGGCCGCGCCCCAGAGGAAACCATCAGGGAAGACCAGCGTCTGCCCCCGAGTCTCGACGGTGGTGATCGTCATCCCTTGACAGCTCCTTGCATGATTCCTCCGATGATCTGCTTGCCGAGCAGGGCGAAAACGATGACGAGCGGCAGCGTGCCGAGCGTGGTGCCGGTCAGGCTGAGCGCGTAGTCGCTGACGTAACCCGCGGCCAGCGTGGACAGGGCGACCTGGACGGTGGGGTTCTCAGGGGTGAGCACGATCAGCGGCCAGAAGTAGTCGTTCCACGCCGACATGAACGTCAGCATGCCCAGCACCGCCGCCGCCGGACGGGCCACCGGCAGCACCACGTGCCAGAAAAGGCCCCAGGTCGTGCAGCCGTCCACGCGGCCCGCCTCCAGGAGCTCGGTCGGCAACGCCCGGGACAGGAACTGCGTCATGAAGAACACCCCGAACGCGTTGACCAGGGCGGGGACGATGAGCGCGTACATCGACCCGGTCCACTCCAGCTTCACCATGATCAGGTAGAGCGGGATGATGCCGAGCTGCGTGGGGACCATCATCGTGGCCACGGTGATCAGCAGGAGTGCGTTGCGCCCCCGGAAGCGCAGCTTGGCGAAGGCGAACCCGGCGAGCGTCGAGAAGAACATGACCGCGATCGCGATCGACCCCGCCACCAGGACGGAGTTCAGCAGCGCCAGCGCGAACGGGACGGTGTCGAAGACCTTCTCCACGTTGGCGACGAAGTTGCCTCCCGGCCAGAGCGGCGGCGGCACGTCGGCCAGCGCCGAGTTGTCGCGGGAGGCGACGACCACGCTGTAGTAGAGCGGCAGCGCCGAGAAGAACACCACGGCGATCAGCGTGAGGTAGGTGAGCGTGCGGGCCTTGCCCGAACCCAGCCGCGGGATCATGTCAGGTTCCCCCCCGAACGGCGGGTGAGCAGGTAGTTGACGCCGGCGGCGATGACGATGAAGACGAACATCATCCAGGAGATCGCCGAGGCGTAGCCGAAGTCGAGCTTCGCGAAGTTCTCATAGATGAACAGCGAGAGCGTCTGGTACTGGCGGTCGGGGCCGCCGGTGGGGCTGTAGGTGCCGAACAGCAGCGGCTCCGCGACGACCTGCATCGCCCCGATGGTGGAGGTGATGACCACGAAGACGATCGTGGGCTTGATCATCGGAATGGTGATCTTCCTCAGTTGCGTGAACCCGGAGGCGCCGTCGATGGTGGCGGCCTCGTAGAGGTCACGCGGCACGGCCTGCATGGCCGCCAGGAAGATCAGCGCGTTGTAGCCGGTCCAGCGCCACATGATCATGGTGGAGATGGCCACGTGCGAGCTCGCGGTCCCGGCGTTCCAGTCGATGGCGCCGACGCCGAACCACGACAACACCCAGTTGATCAGCCCGTAGTCGCGGCCGAAGAGCTGGCTGAAGATGACCACGACGGCGACGACGCTGGTGACGTTCGGGAGCAGCAGCGTGACCCGGAAGAGCGTCTGGGCCCGGAGCGGGCGGTTCAGCAGGTGCGCCAGCCAGATCGCCAGCAGCAACTGCGGGACAGTCGACACCAGCCCGATGGACACGGTGTTGAAGGTCGCGTTCCAGAAGTAGTCGTCGCCGAGCAGGAAGGCGAAGTTGTCCAGGCCGACGAACTTGTGGACGTCGGAGAGCAGCGTCCAGTCGTGCAGGCTCACCCAGGCCGTGTAGACCAGGGGGAACAGCCCGAACGCGCAGAACACCAGCAGGAACGGCATGACATACGCGTACGGCGAGGCCTTGACGTCGAGCCGGTACGCGAGTTGCCGGCCGAACCGTTCAGACCTGTGGCGCGGGACCGCCGTCGGACGGTCGGGGGCGCGGGTGGCCACAGCGGGTCCTCTCTTGGTTCGTGAGATCGTTGGGGTGGCCGGCTCGCTTGGTCCGAGCCGGCCACCCGGCGAGCTACTTGATCCGGTCGAGGTCCTGCAGGGCCTGCTGCCACGACGCGTCGGGCTGCTGCTTGCCCTGTTCGATGCGTTGCAGGGCGTTGCCGAACGCGGTGAGCACGTCACCGGCCTTGGGCCCCACGTGCTGGGGCTTCAGAGCCTTGGCGGCGTCGGTGAAGATCTTGCCTGTCGGCGCGTCGTTGAAGAACGGGTTGGTGAAGCCCGTGATCGCCGGGTCGTCGTACAACGCGGGGATCGACGGCAGAGCGCCGGCGTCGGTGAAGAGCTTGAGCTGGTTGTCCTTGCTGGTGAGCAGGTCGATCAGCTCGGCGGCCTCCTTGGGGTGCTTGCCCTGCTTCGGCGCCATGAGGTGGGTCCCACCCTGGTTGCCGCCGCCACCGCCGGGCACCGCCGCGACGTCCCACTTGCCGGCCGTGGTCGGGGCCGCGTCCTTGATGCTGCCGGTCTTCCACGACGGGCAGACGATCGTGGCGAATGAGCCCTTGGTCAGGCCGGTGTTCCATGGGGGGCTGAAGGCGGCGAGCTTGGCCGACTCGTCCGCCTGGAGCATCTGGACCGACAGGTCCCACGCCTTCTTCACATCGGGGTTGGTCCCGGCGACCAGGTTGTTCTGCTCGTCGTAGAACCCGACGGGAGCCTGGTCGACCATGGCGCGGAAGTTCTCACCCGGCCCGTCGAACCACTTGGCGTTCTTCACCTTGGCGGCCATGAACTGCTGGCCGACCTTCGCGTAGTCCTCCCACGTGGGCCAGAGCTTGGACACCTCGTCACGGTTGGTCGGCAGGCCCGCCGCCTTGAACAGGTCGGTCCGGTAGCACATGGCCGTGCCGCCGATGTCGGTGCCGAGGCCCAGCAGCTTGCCGTCGGGCGACAGGCCCTGGCTCCACTTCCAGTCCAGGTAGTCGGCCTGCCTCTTGCCCAGGCCGTACTGGCCGAGGTCGTAGAACTTGTCGGCGAGCGGAGTGAACGTGGCGATGTATCCGGCCTCGACGGCCACCACGTCCGCGGCGCCCGCGCCGGTCGCGAGTTGCGTGGTGAGGTTCTTGTGGTGGTCGTTGAACTGCGCCCGACGCTCGACGATCTCGACGTTCGGGTGGGTCTTCTTGAACTCCTCGTACAGCGGCGCGAAGTGGAAGTCGCTGAACAGTCCAACGGTGAGCTTGATCTTCTCGGCCGGCTGGCCGGAGGCCGCCGGTTCGTCCGAGCCGCCACCACAGGCGGCCACACTGGCGGCCAGTAAAGCTGCGGCGAGCATCGGGGCGATGCGTCCGGGGCGAAGCTTGCCCATAGAACCCTCCTTGGGCCCCTTAAGTGATCTTGTAGGGAGCGCTCCCTCACACGGTGGATTCCGGCGGCATTTCGTGTCAAGGGCCCCCCTGTAACAATGGTGGATACCTGCGGAACGGCGTCCGGAATAATGCGAGAGAGCGGTTTCTTAGCGCCAATCCCATATCCGCAGTTCAGAGCGGCACAGCCTGATCGGATCGCCGGATCAGAGAGCGCTCTCTACTTGTAACTCGAGGGATATTACGGGTGTGCGTTGCATTTCGGTTTGGTTAACGGGGTTCTTGACAGCTCTTCCTAACAAGTAGCACGCTCCTGTCCGGGAGCGCTCCCTGAACCCCCCGCCCGCCAAGGAGACCCCGTGAGTCCATCCCGCAGTCCAGGACGTCACCGCCTGGGCCTACTGGTCGCAACGGCGATCATCCTCATCACGTCCTGCTTCGTCCTGGTCCCCGCCGCCGCGGCCGACACCCTCATCTCCCAGGGGAAGACGGTCACCGCGTCCTCAGTGGAGAACGCGGCGTTCCCCGCCGCCAACGTCGTCGACGGCAGCCTGACCACCCGCTGGTCGAGCGCGTTCAGCGATCCCCAGTGGATCCAGATCGACCTCGGCTCCGTCCAGACCGTCAGCCAGGTCGTGCTCAACTGGGAGGCCTCCTACGCCAGGGCCTTCCAGATCCAGACCTCAGCCGACGGGACGAACTGGACGTCCGTCTACTCCACCACCACGGGGACGGGCGGCAACCAGACGCTCGCCGTGACCGGCGCCGGCCGCTACGTCCGCATGTACGGCACGCAGCGCGCCCTCCCCTACGGCTACTCACTGCTCGAGTTCCAGGTCTACGGCCCCGGCGGCACCTCGCCGGGTTGCGGCACGGCCGACGCCGCACGCGGCCGCCCCGCCACCGCCTCCTCCACGGAGAACGCCGTCTTCCCCGCCGCCAACGCCGTCGACGGCGACGGCGGGACCCGCTGGGCCAGCGCGTTCAGCGACCCGCAGTGGATCCAGGTCGACCTCGGATCCGCCCAGCAGATCTGCGGCGTCACCCTCACCTGGGAGGCGGCCTACGCCAGGGCCTTCCAGATCCAGACCTCCGCCGACGGCACGACCTGGACGAACGTCTACTCCACCACGACCGGCACCGGGGGCACCCAGGCCCTCGACGTGACCGGCACCGGCCGCTACGTCCGCATGTACGGCACGCAGCGGGCCACGGCCTTCGGTTACTCGCTGTTCACGTTCTCCGTCCGCACCGGTTCCGGCACCACGCCGACGCCCACGCCGACCCCCACCCCCACACCGACGCCGACTCCCCCTGACCCGGGCGGCGACAAACTGCTGTCGTACGGCAAGCCCGGCGTGGCCTCGACCTCCCAGAGCGACGTCAACTGCTACGAGTGCATCCCCGCCCGCGCCTTCGACCGTGACCCGGCGTCGCGCTGGGCGACGAGCAGCACCACCGGCTGGGTCGACCCCGGCTGGATCTACGTCGACCTCGGCGCGACCGCGCAGATCCACAAGGTCGTGCTCCAGTGGGACCCGGCCTACGCCAGGGCGTTCCAGATCCAGGTGTCACCGGACGCCGCCAACTGGACCCCGATCTACTCCACCACCACGGGCACCGGGTTCAAGCAGACCCTGACCGTCAACGGCACCGGCCGCTACGTCCGCATGTACGGCACGCAGCGCGCCACGG
The DNA here is from genome assembly GCF_016863275.1 of Planotetraspora mira. Classification (GTDB taxonomy): domain Bacteria; phylum Actinomycetota; class Actinomycetes; order Streptosporangiales; family Streptosporangiaceae; genus Planotetraspora; species Planotetraspora mira. Next base: position 21,775 of record NZ_BOOO01000042.1, on the reverse strand, counting down.
CCTACGGCTACTCGCTGTGGGAATTCCAGGTGTGGGGAACCGGTGGCGCCCCCACCACCCCGCCCCCGCTCCCGTCAGACCCGCGCAACCCACCGCAACTGGTGTGGAGCGACGAGTTCAACGGCGCCGCCGGCGCCAAGCCCGACCCCGCCAAGTGGACCGTCGACACCGGCACCGGCCCGAACAACGAGCTGGAGTACTACACGAACAACAACAACGCCTCCATGGACGGAGCCGGCAGCCTCGTGATGGAGGCGCGCAGGGAGACCACTCCCGGCTCGGCCTGTCCCGGCGGCACCTGCCAGTACACCTCGGCCCGGCTGAACACCTCCAACAAGTTCCACTTCACCTACGGCCGCGTCGAGGCCCGGATCAAGGTGCCCAAGGGCAACGGCTTCTGGCCCGCGTTCTGGATGATGGGCGCTGACTTCCTGACCGGCCGGCCCTGGCCGTACAACGGGGAGGTGGACATCATGGAGGTCCTCGGCAAGGACGTGAAGACGTCCTACTCCACGATCCACGCCCCCGCCTACAACGGCGGAGCCGGGATCGGCTCGCCGTACACGCTTGCGGGGAACGCGGACTTCTCCGCGGACTACCACGTCTGGGCCGCGAACTGGGACAGCAAGGGCATCGTCTACACGCTGGACGGCCAGACGGTGTTCACCCTCAGCAAGGACCAGGTCGAGGCGACACGGGGACCGTGGGTCTACGACCACCCCTTCTACATCATCCTCAACCTGGCGGTGGGCGGCGACTGGCCCGGCCCGCCGGACGCGAGCACGCCGTTCCCGTCGAGGATGCTCGTCGACTACGTGCGCGTCTACCAGTGATCAGCACTGATCCAGCACTGATCCAGCACTGATCCAGCACTGATCGAGAACTGATCAGCCGGTGGCCCGGGAGTCCTCCCGGGCCACCCACCCCCCCACCCCTGGAGTCCGCCATGTCACCACCCAGCCATGTCCCCCGCCTGAGACTGGCGGCGCTCGCCGCCGCCCTGTTCGCGCTCCTCGGCGCCTCCGCGGTGTTCCTCCCGCGTGCCGAGGCCGCCGCACCCCCGCTCTCCCAGGGGCACCCGGTCACCGCCTCCTCCACGGAGAACGGCGGCTCTCCCGCCTCCGCCGCGGTGGACGGCAACCTGGGCACCCGCTGGTCCAGCGCGTTCGCCGACCCGCAGTGGCTGCAGGTCGACCTGGGCGCGACCGCCACCGTCAACCAGGTCGTGCTCAACTGGGAGGCGGCCTACGCGAGGGCCTTCCAGATCCAGACCTCCACCAACGGGACGAGCTGGACCACCGTCTACTCCACCACGACGGGGACCGGCGGCAACCAGACGCTCAACGTCGCGGGCAGCGGCCGCTACGTCCGGCTGTACGCCACCGCCCGCGCCACCCAGTACGGCGTGTCCTTGTGGGAGTTCCAGGTCTTCGGCAGTGGGGGAACGACGCCTCCGCCGACCGGTGGCGGCGGGAACGTCGTGCGCGTCGCGGAGTTCCTCGCCGACTGTCCCTTCAGTCACCGGCTCCCCGATGACCCGATCATCTACCCGGGCCTGCCCGGCGCCTCCCACATGCACAGCTTCTTCGGGAGCACCACGACCAACGCGAGCTCGACCCTGACGAGCCTGCAGAACGCCAACAGCAACTGCAACCCGGCCGTCGACAAGTCGGCCTACTGGGTGCCGACGTTGTACAAGGACGACGTGCCGGTCGAGCCGGTCATCACCACGTTCTACTACCTGGGCGAGGGCGTCCGTGACGACGTCATCGCCCAGACGCAGCCCATGCCCCTGGGCCTGCGCATCGTGGCCGGCAACGCCAAGGCGACGGCGCCGGACGCCACGACCATCTCCCGCTGGTCGTGCCTGCACGCCGGCGAGGTGAACCCCGGGAAGGACTTCGTCAACTGCCCGGCGGGCACGATGCTGGAGTCGTACCTCGACTTCCCGCAGTGCTGGAACGGCAGGGACCTCGACTCCGCCGACCACAAGAGTCACATGGCCTACCCGGTGAACGGCCAGTGCCCGGCGACCCACCCCGTACCGGTGCCGAAGCTGCGGCAGGTCCTGCGCTATCCCGTGACCGGCGACCCGTCGCACTTCCGGCTGGCGTCGGGAGCCGGGTTCACGATGCACGGCGACTTCTTCAACGCCTGGCCTGAGGCGGAGATGGCGCGGCGCGTCAACGACTGCATCCGTCCCATCATCAAGTGCGGGGCGGACGGTCACCCTTGACAGGCCCTTGACTGACACCTGGTGACAGTCACCCGACCCCTCGGGGTGGAGCCTGGTCTCCGGGCCCCACCCCGAGGTTCAGACCACCGGCTCAGGCATCCGGCTCCGACATCCGGCCCCGGAATTCTCGAACGATGTACTCGATTATTCCGATGGTTTTGGTAGGATTTCCCGATGCATTTCGACTACGTCATGGCGATCGGCTCCTTCCTGGTCGCGGTCGTCGTCGGACTGACGGGCATGGGCGGCGGCGCGCTCATGACACCCATGCTGGTGACCTTCTTCGGCGTGCCGCCACTCGCCGCGGTCTCCAGCGACCTCGTCGCCGCGGCCGTCATGAAGCCCGTCGGCGGCTTCGTCCACCTGCGGCGCGGCACCGTCGACCTCAGGCTCGTCGGCTGGCTGTGCGCGGGTTCGGTTCCCGCCGCGTTCTGCGGCGTGCTGGTCGCGCGGGCGCTCGGCACCGGCGAGGACGTCCAGGGTGTGATCCAGGCGGCTCTGGGTGTCGCTCTGCTCATCGCGGCGGCGGGCCTGGCCGTACGCGGCTATCTCGCCATGCGCGACAGGGCCGAGGAGCGCACCCCGGCGACGGGACGGCGGACGGCGGTTCCGGGCGAGCCCGCCGCGACCGGCCTGCCCACCGTGACCGTACGGCGACTGCCTACCGTGCTGGTCGGAGTCGTGGGCGGCCTGGTGGTCGGCATGACGTCGGTGGGGTCGGGCTCGCTGATCATCGTGGCGCTGCTGGCCCTGTATCCCGCGCTCAAGGCCAATCAACTCGTCGGCACCGACCTGGTCCAGGCCGTGCCGCTCGTCATGTCGGCGGCCCTCGGCCACGTGCTCTTCGGTGACTTCCAGTTGTCGGTGACCGCCGCGCTGCTCGCCGGGTCCGTCCCCGGCGTCTATCTCGGCTCGCGCATCTCCTCCCGCGCTCCCGGCGGGCTGGTGCGCCGGATTCTGGCGTTCGTGCTGCTCGCCTCGGCGCTGAAGATGTTCGGCGTGGGCAACACCGCCACGGTGTGGGTGCTGATCGGCGTGCTGCTCGCCGCGCCCGCCGTCTGGGCCCTCCTGCGTATCCGGCACGGCCTGCCCGCGATTCCCCGGAGGCGCGCTCACCTCCCTGTTCGCAACGACAGCCCGGAAACCCCCAAAATGGGGCATGAGACTTCTGGCTCAGCCGCGAATTGAGGTCAACGGCCGTCCGCCGTCCGCCGAGCAGTTCCCGCTCCCGCTCGTCAACCACGGGCACTTCACCGCCATGCAGGTCAGAGGCGGGAAGACGCGTGGCCTCGATCTCCATCTCGCACGACTCGACGGCGCCACCCGGGAGTTGTTCGGCGACGGCCTGGACGGCGACCAGGTACGCGACCACATCCGGCACGCCCTCGGCGACGACACCCCCGACGCGTCGGTGCGCGTCTACGTCTACTGGCCGGAGGGCGACGACGCGGCGTCCGTCGTGGTGACCGTGCGCCCGCCGGCCCCCACGCCCAAGAGCCCGCAGAGCCTCAGGTCGGTCGGCTACCAGCGGCCGGCCGCCCACATCAAGCACCTCGGCGGATTCGGGCAGGCCTACTACGGCCGCCAGGCCGTACGTGAGGGCTTCGACGACGCGCTGCTGACCGGTCACGGCGGCGTCATCGCGGAAAGCGGCATCGCCAACATCGGTTTCTTCGACGGGACGTCCGTCGTCTGGCCCGACGAACCGTCCCTGCACGGCATCACCATGCAATTGCTCGAGCCGCGACTCCCGGGCATCGGGATCGAGTCCCGGCGCGGGCCGGTGCGGCTGGCCGACGTGACCGGCTTCGAGGCGGTCTTCATCACCAACTCCCACGGGGTCGCCGCGGTGGGGCGCATCGACGACATGACGCTTCCCACCGGGCACGACGTCGTCGAAGCCGCGGCGCGCCTGTACGAGACCGTCCCCTGGGACGTCATCTGAGCGTGGTCTCCGGCGCCGATGTGGGCCTTGACCGCAGAACGGGACCGTGGTCCCGGTTCAGTGGCCGGGCATCCCGGCGTCGGGGATCTCTCCGCCCGCCTGGCTCAGCAGGGCCAGATGCGCCCGTACGGCCGGCCTCGCCTCGGCGGCGAGTTTCTTCACCTCGAGGGACGAGCCCGTGCGCAACTCCTGGGCGATGGCCTGGAGAAGGTGGTGGTGATGATCGGCCTCGTGAGACAGCCAGGCCCGGTCGAACGCCGCCCCCTTGTTCCGCGCCATCCGACGGAAGTCCGCCATCCCCGCGGCCCCTGCCGTACCGGGTAGCGGGACCGCGACCTGCCCGGCCACCCGCTTGACGTCCTCGTCGAGCGCGATGTGGTCCTTCACCAGCCGCTTCGCCAGATCGCGTACGGCAGGCGCGCTCGCCGTCCTCTCGACCATCGGGCCGTGTTCGATCATGTCCAGGTTCGCCTGATGCGTCTCGGTCAGGAACATGCGGTCCTGCTGGTTCACCCCCTCCTGCCGGTTCACCCCCTCCTGTGCGACGGCGAGGCCGGCCGTCCCGCCCAGCACGACGACGGACACGCCCAGCACGACGGCGATTCTCGACAGCATGCGACCCCCCGGTTCGGCCGTTGTCTTCCGTTCGCCCTGTTGATATCCCTGTTGATATCCTGTTGATATTTCGGAGTTGATAATTCGGATATAAGCCCTATACCCGGACAAAGTTGCCGGTCACGCGGTCTCTCGACGGGCCACGAGGAGAGGGCGGCACCGATGACCGAACAGCACACCGCGACGCGGGCCCTCACCACGCGCGAGGTGGTCAAGCCGACTCCGGCGGACCTGATGGAGGACACCGGCACCGGGCTGGACTTCGGGACGCGTCCCGACCGACTGCCCGGCCATCTCACCCCCACCGACCGCTTCTTCATCCGCAACCACGCGCCGACGCCCCGGTTGGACCCGACGGCCTGGACTTTGCGGATCGAGGGCGGCGGCGTGCGCGTGCCCGTCTCCTACACCTACGACGATCTGTGGAGTCGTTTCCCGATGATCTCGGTGGTCCGCACGCTCGAATGCGCCGGAAACCGCCGCGCGCTGTTCGCCGAGGAGGTCGGGGCCCGCTTCGAAGGCACGCAATGGGGACGCGGCGCCGTGGGCACGGCGGAGTGGACGGGCGTGCGGCTACGCGACCTGCTCGAACCGGCGGGGATCACGTCCCGCGCGTGCGAGATCATGCCGGAGTCCCTCGACGCGGTCCGCGCACGCAGGCCGATGCCGCTGGCGAAGGCTCTGGCGGACGACACCCTGCTCGCCGTCGCCATGAACGGCGAGATCCTTCCGCCCGATCACGGCTTCCCCGCCCGGATCGTGGTGTCCGGCTGGCTGGGCGCGGCCAGCATCAAGTGGGTGGGCCGCATCGAGGTGTCGGAGCGGCCGCTCCACGTGCCCTGGAACACCCGTGACTACGTGCTCATCGGCCCCGGCCATCCGCCCGAGGGGACGCCCATCACCGGCGTGCCCGTGTCCGCCCTGGTCGAGCTGCCCTGGCCCGGACGACTCCGGCCCGGCCCCCAGATCGTCCGCGGAAGGGCCTTCGCGGGCGAACGACCGGTCGTGGCGGTCGACTACCGCATCGACCATGATCCCTGGAGGCCGGCGGTCCTGACCACGCCGGGCACGGCGGGCGCCTGGGCGCGCTGGCAGTTCCACTGGAACCCCCGTCCCGGCGACCATGTGATCCGCGTGCGCGCCAGCGACGACCAGGGACGTTCCCAGCCCGACTCCAGCCCGTGGAACGCTCTCGGCTACTGCCAGAACGCGGTGCTCGCCCACCCTGTCATGGTCGGGTGAACGCGCCCTCCCCCTCCTCGCCTGCCCGCGAAATTGCTGGCTTGTGCCAGCAATTGATTTGAATTCCTGCTAACGCCTCATATGCTCGCAATAGATCCCCATAAAGGAGCGAATGTTTGGCTGAGGACGAACCCCTGCCGCACGGAATCGATGTGCACATCCCGAACGCCGCACGGATGTACAACTACTTCCTGGGCGGAAAGGACAACTTCCCCGTCGACAGGGAGGCCGCCGAACACGTTCTCGCGGTCGCGCCCGAGGCCAGGCGACTGGCGTGGCAGAACCGACTGTTCCTGCGCAGGGCCGTACGTCATCTCACGGCGGACGCCGGGATCCGCCAGTTCGTGGACATCGGCACGGGGCTGCCGACCCAGGGGAACGTCCATGAGGTGGCCGGCGAGGTCGACCCCGGGACCCGGGTGGTCTACGTGGACAACGACCCCGTCGTCCTCGGGCACGCCCGCGCCCTGCTGTCCAACGCCACCAACACGATCACCATCCCCGGTGATCTCCGGGAGCCCGAGCGCATCTTCGACAGCCCCGAACTCCTGTCTCTGATCGATTTCGCCGAGCCGGTGGCGGTGCTGCTCGTGGCCGTGCTGCACTTCCTGCCCGACAGCGACAAGCCCGCCGAGGTGGTCGCCCGGCTCCGTGACACCTTGCCGCCCGGCAGCTATGTCGTGTTGTCGCACGTCACCGGGGAAGAGCGCACGACATCCGCCCGCCAGGGCGCCGCCGTCTACCAGAGGGCCAGTTCGAGCGTGACGTTGCGCGGACGCGCCGAGATCTGCGGCTTCTTCGAGGGATTCGATCTCGTCGACCCCGGAGTGGTACGGCTCGACGAGTGGCGGCCGGACCACGACGCCCCCCTGGCGAGCCGGGGGCTCGACCTGCCGACGTGGTTCCTGTGCGGCGCCGGCCGGGTGCCCTGACCTGGGACTGTCAGCAGGCGAGACACTCCGACATCTCGGGCTCGGGCTCCGCCCCGTCATGGCTCCTGATCGCCAGGCTGAACAACGCGACGAGCAGGTCCGCGTCGTCCTCGGTGTCCAACCGGATGCCGATCCAGTCGCGGTGCGGCTCCAGCGCCACCTGCTGCGCCGATTCGAGAGCCGGGCGCATCCGCTCGATGAGCGGCACGGTCAGCCACAACTCCGCCTCGTTGCCGGTGTGCAGGTGGAGGATCTGCCTCGCGCCCACCGACACCCCTGCTCCGCTGCCGCATACGGCCGTACCGGTCCGGCATTCCGGCCAGGTCTCCAGCTGCTTCAGGACCCGTGAGGCCATCGACTGCCTGGCGATTCCAGACACGCTCATGTACCCATCGTGACCGCCGGGGAGATCGGCAGGAAGCGGGTAACGGCAATCGTTATTCACCGGACGTACACCCGCATCTCACCCATCGCGGCGCACCCCAGTCAGGAAGCCGAAACGAACTTCCGGCTAGTCCTCAAAATACGGTGAATATTGTGTTACGCGCCGCGTGTCCCATTTCTCCAGAACGGTGACTGCACGGAATGCTGTGCTCATCCCGGCCACAAGGGAGGATCTTCACATGCTTCGGCGGACCCGCCTTTTCGGACAGAAGACCCGCGTCACGTTCACCCTTCCCCTTGATCAGCCCTCCGGCGCCGTCAGCGTCGTCGGCGACTTCAACGAATGGCGGCCGGGCGACCACGTGCTGCTGCGCCGCCGCGACGGGACACGGACCGTGTCCGTGATCCTGCCGGCCGGCGTCCACCGTTTCCGCTACCTCGCGACCGGCGGGGTGTGGTTCGACGACGAGACCGCGGACAAGATCGACCACCTGGGCAGCGTCGTCTACCTCTGACACCCGTCCTAGGCGCGCGCCTCTTCCGGCACCGCGACCGGCGACGCGGGCACGCCCGCCGCGGGCCGCAGCCTGCCGCGCAGGACCGAGGCGAGGAAGGCCAGGCCGAACGCGGCGCCGCAGAACAGCGCGATGGACGCTCCGGCCGCGATGTTCCACTGCGTGGAGACCCAGACGCCGGCGAGCGCGCACGAGACGCCGACCGCCACGGCGATGGGGAACAGCAGGACGAGCCGGTCGGTGATCAGCCGCGCCGTCGCGGCCGGGCCGACCAGGAGGGCGACGGTGAGGATCGCGCCGAGGGCGGGCACGGTGGCCACCACGGTCACCTCGATGATCGCCAGAAGGGCGAAGTCGAGCACCGCGGTGGGCAGCCCGACGGCCGACGCACCGTCCCTGTCGAAGGCCACGAGCAGCAGTTCCTTGCCCAGCGCGGCCATCACGACGAGCACCACGACGGCCACGCCTGCCGTGATCACCAGATCCGAGGTGCTCACCGCGAGCACGTCGCCCACCGTGTAGGCGGTCAGGTCCTTGCTGAAGCCGTCCTGCGCCGACACCAGGACGACGCCGAGGGCGAACCCCCCGGACAGCGCGATCCCGGTCGCGGCGGTGAAGTCCTGTCCGCGCGCCCGCGAGAAGACGACGACGGCGAGGACCACGAGCAGGCCGAAGACGCCGCCGCCGAGATAGAGGTCGACGCCCAGCAACGCGGCGATGACGATGCCGGGGAAGGTCCCGTGCGTCAGCGCCATCGTGAAGAACGGCAACCTCCGCGCGATGACGAACACGCCCACCACGCCGCCGAGGACGCCGACGAGCGCCGCCTCGATCATGGCCCGGTGGACGGTGGAGTCGAGCCAGCTCACCGCGTCATCTCCAGTTCAGGGGTGCTCAGCCGGGCACGGCCGAGCCCCACACGTCTCCGTACGGCTCCCGCCAGGGCGGCCACGCCGTACAGGACGACGAGGACCAGGACCACGGTGCCGCCCGAGGCGAGCCGAAGCCCGTGGTAGACGGAGGCCTCGTAGCTGGCCGCGAGCCCGAGCCAGCCGCCGAGGGCGCCGATGAGACAGGCGAGCGGCACGATGAACACGAGGCGGTCGGACAGTGCGCGCGCCGCCGCAGCCGGGACGATCAATAGCGCGATGACCAGGATCGTCCCCACGGCCTGCACCGCGGCGACCACCACCAGGGCCACGGCGACGTTCATGACCAGGTCGAGCAGGCCGACGCGGATGCCCGACGCCGCCGCGCCCTCGGGGTCGAAGGTGCGCAACATGAGCTGTCGCCGCAACACCGCCAGCAGCCCGGCGACGAGGACGGTCACCACGGCGGTCTGGACGAGCTGCTCCTGGGTGACGGTGAGGATCCGCCCGAACAGGAACTGCGTGAGATCGGAGGTGAAGGCGGTCCGCCGGGAGACGAGCACGACGCCGACCGCGAACAGCGAGGTCAGCACCATGGCGAGCGCGGCGTCCTCGCTCACCCGCCTCCGGTGGGCGAGCACGGTGAGCAGCACCGCCGTCAGCGCGCCCGCGGCCAGCGCTCCCCAGAAGACGCCGTCCTGGCCGGCCATCAGGTAGCCGATGACCACGCCGGGGAAGACGGTGTGGGTCAGGGTGTCGCTCACGAACGCGAGACGGCGCAGCAGCACCAGGACCCCGACCGTGCCGGCGAGCACTCCGAGGATGACCAACTCGATCAGCGCCCGTGCCATGAACGGCAGATGGAACGGCTCGAACAGGCTCATGTCTGGGTCACGATCACCCGGTCACCGCGCAACTCCAAGGCGTGCCCTCCGTACGTCGCCCGGAGCCGCTCGGGGGTCAGGATCTCGTCGGTCGGCCCGAAACCGAACTGGTGGCGGTTGAGCAGGCACACCTCGTCGCAGGCGAGATGCGCGATGGCCAGGTCGTGCGTGCTGACGACGACCGCGGCCCCCTGCTGCTTGAGCTGGGCTATCGCTTCGAGCAGTGCGTGCTGGCTCACCGCGTCCACCCCGTTGAAGGGCTCGTCGAGCAGCAGCAGCCGCGGCTGGGCGGCGATCGCCCGGGCGAGGAGCACCCGCTGACGCTGGCCGCCGGACAGCGTGCCGAACCTGTTCCTGGCGCGGTCGCTGAGCCCGACGCGCTCCAGCGCCTCGGCCGCGAGGGCGCGGTCGGTCGCGGACGGACGACGGAGCCAGCCGATCTTCCGGTAGCGGCCCATCATCACCACCTGCTCGACCGACACCGGGAAGTCGGGGTCGAGGGTGTCGGCCTGCGGCACGTAGGCGACGTCGCGGCGCGCCTGCGCGGGCGTGACGCCGAGCACCTCGATCCGGCCGCGGACCGTCGGCACCAGGCCGAGGACGGCTTTGATCAGCGTGGATTTGCCGGCGCCGTTGGGGCCGATGAGCGCCACGGCCTCGCCGGAGTGGACGGTGCCGTGCAACTCCTCCAGCACCGGTACATGCCCGTAGGCGACACTGGCCTTTTCGAGGACCAGCGCCGCCGTACGGTCTTGCTGCTGTGTCATGTGGCGGAACCCTTGAGGGCGGTGACGATCGTGTCGGTGTTGTGCTCTTCCATCTGGAGGTAGGTGGCTCCCGCCGACCCCTCCGGACCGAGGGTATCGCCGTACAGCGAGTCCTCTCCCGCCTCCACCTCCACACCGGCCTCACGGCCGATCGCGTCCGCCGTCTTCGGCGGCAGGGACGACTCGGAGAAGATCGCGGTGACACCGGTCGACTTGATCTTCGCGACGAGATCGGCGATCTGCTTGCCGGACAACTCCGCCGAGGTGTCGAAGCTCGGGATGATCGAGCCCACGAAGGTCAGCTTGTAGCGGTCGATGTAGTAGCCGAAGGCGTCGTGGTTGGTGACGAGCTTGCGCCTGTCCACCGGAATCGAGTCGATCTTCTTGGCGATGTCGGCGTCGAGAGTGTCGATCTTGGCGCTGTAGGCGGCCAGGTTGGCCTGGTAGGCCGACGCGTCGGCGGCGTCCTTTGCGGCGAACGCCTTCTCGATGTTGGTCGCCATGATCTTCGCGTTCATCGGGTTGTGCCAGATGTGCGGGTCCCCGGCGGCCTCTTCCTCGGACCCGTCGCCCTGACGGATCGCGACGCCCTGGCTGGCGTCGACGATCGTGCCGTTGAAGCCGGCGGACGTGATCACCTGGTCGAGCCACTTCTCCAGGCCCACGCCGTTCTTGACCACGACATCGGCCTCGGCGATGGCCTGGATGTCCGCGGGGGACGGCTCATAGTCGTGCGGGTCGACGTTGGGCTTGAGGATCTGCTGGACCACGACCTTGTCGCCGCCCACGTTCCGGGCGAAGTCGCCGACCTGGGTGGTGGTGGCGACGACCTTGAGAGGCTGGGGAGCCCCCGGGCTTCCGCTGGACTGTGACGAAGACGACGAGCCGGAGCCACAGGCAGCCGCGAACATCACGACAAGAGCGGCGACCGGCAGGGATCGGGCAAGAGGGGAGCGCACGACAGTCCTGTTCGATTCGACGTATGTAAGCGTATCTAGGGGATACAACCGAATCGTGGCGCAAATGAAAATGATTGTCAACTTCGTTTCGGACTTACGGCACCCCGGAACGACGACGTGCCGATGACACCGGTCATCGGCACGCCAGGTGATTCAGGTGGTTCTGGTGGCTCAGATGGCTCAGGTGGCTCCTGCGCCTAGTGAAGCGCGCGGGCTCCCAGCACCGCGCGGGCGATACCGGGGTCGTCGGAGAAGACACCGTCGATGTTCTGGTCGAACAGCTTGTTGAAGTAGCCCGTGACGTCACCGGTCGCCCGGGCGTACACGGGGCTCGCCGGGTCGCCGCGCCGGTAGTCCACCGGGAGCTGCGAGTTCTCGGGGCGCACCGTCCAGGTGTGCACGTCGAGGTGCGCCCGGTGCGCGTCCCTGACCAGCGTGGTCGGGGCGACCGTACGGCCGTCCGCACCCACGGGCAGGATGCGGGTGGTCGCCACGCCCACGCCGTACGCGTAGGACGCCACGTCCTTGAGGCCCGCCGGGGTGACCATCTGGTCATAGGTGAAGCCGTCACCCTTGGCCACGTGGTCGTAGGGCGCGCCGGACCCGTTGACCAGCTGGATGAGCCGCAGCTTGGTCTTCTTGTGCAGGTCGCGGATGTTCGCCGTCTCGAACGACTGGATGAACACCGGGTCGCTCGCCTTCCGCCAGCCGTGCCTGGCCAGCGTGGCGAGCAGCGGCTCCTCCAGGGACAGCCCGATGGAGTCGAAGTAGGTCGGGTGCTTCGTCTCGGGATAGACGCCCACGCCATGACGCTGGGCGAGGTCGATCACCTCGTCGAAGGTCGGGATCGGCACCAGGCCGTTGAAGGCCGTGCTCTCCGGGCGCAGGTCGGGGATGCGCTCCTTGGCCCGGAGGGTGCGCAGCTCGGCGAGCGTGAAGTCCTCGGTGAACCATCCGGTCACCGCCACGCCGTCGATGGTCTTGGTGGTGCGCCGGCTCGCGAACTCGGGGTGGTCGGCCACGTCGGTGGTCCCCCCGATCTCGTTCTCGTGCCTGGCGACGAGGATGTGGTCCTTGGTCGAGACGAGGTCGGGCTCGATGAAGTCGGCGCCCAGGCCGATGGCCGTCTCGTAGGACAGGAGAGTGTGCTCCGGCCGCCAGGCGCTCGCGCCTCGGTGGCCGATGACGATGGGCTCACGGTCACGCTTGTCAGCGGTCGCCGAGCCGGGCTGAATCAGCACAGCGGCCACGGTACCGCCCGCGATGACGGCCAGGGCTCCGGCCACGAACTTACGGATCATGGTCATGGCCGGACCATAAGCGCTGTAAACGACCCCCGCATTAAGGCGAGGTGCCCACTCGGCGCCGTTTCGCGAACATGAACCTGGATTTCCTGGGCAGTCGGTGGTCGCCCGCGAATCAGAACCGCAGCGTGAGGTGAGGTCACATGGTCCTCCTGGGCCTTCTCTTGATCATTGTCGCGGCGGCGGCCATGATCGAGGTATCGATCGACGACACCGCCGTTACGATGCCGATCACCATCTTGGATCGGACGTTCAATCTGAGCCCGTTCGAACTGTTCCTCGCCGGCGCGGCGACGGCAGTGGTGTTCCTGATCGGACTTCTCATGGTCAGCGGCGGCATGCGCCGGTCGACCGCGAAGCGCCGCAAGCTCCGCGAGGCCCGGGTGGCCGAGCGGCAGCGCCTGTCCCAGCTTGAGGCCGAGAAGCGCGACCTGGAACGGCGACTGGAGGGAACCGGCCCCGCGGCCGATCCCACAGCCGGCCCCACAGACCCTGCCACCGCCGGCCCCGGCCCTGGCACCGATCCCGTCACCGCCCGTGCGGCAGAACGGGAGCGAGAGCGTGCGGCGGCCCGCGAAGCCGACATCCGCGAAGCCGACACGCGTGAGATGGCCCGTCCCGGCCGGACGGAACGTGACCGTGCCACCGAACCGGCCGGTCGTCCCATCTCGGTCCCGGCCCAGCCGCCTGATCAGCTCGTGGCCGGCCGCCGTGGCACGGCCCGCTCCGACGACCCCGGCGACCGGGCCTGACCAGATCTCCCGTGAGCCTCATGCCGCTCATGCCGTCCCGCGTTTCAGCGGAACGCGGGACGGCATGAGGTTCGCCTACGTCAGGGCTTCCCGCCCGCGTGCATGGACTCGAGCTCGTCGAGTTGCCTGACGCGGCTGACGTCCCACCCGGCGTCCTCCGCCAGAACGGCGAGCGTGAAGGCGTTCCGTACGGCGGCGCCGCCCAGATCGTTGTTGAAGTAGACGTACACGTCCCGCACATCACCGGCGTCACCCAGCCGGTCGAGCCAGGTCTTCAGCGCCTGATCGCCATAGCCGGGCCACGGCCGGGCCCGGCCCTCGTGGAACCGCAGGTACGCCCAGTCGGCCGTGCGCCACAGGGGTGACTGCGGCTTGCCCCGCCTGTCGGCCCAGCACAGGGCCGCGCCGCTTTCACCACTTCCGGCCAGGACCTCCCGGATCTCGTCCGTCCACCACGACTCGTGCCTCGGCTCGACCGCGACCCTGACCCTCTTCGGGAAGCGCGCGAGACACCGGCGGAGCCGCTCCGCGTCGGCCTGCAGAGTGGGCGGCAGCTGCAGCAGGATCGGACCGAGCTTGCCGCCGAGCCCTTCCGCCACGCCCATGAGCCGCTCGACCGGCTCCTCCGGGTCCTTCAGCCGCTTGATGTGCGTGAGGAACCTGCTGGCCTTCACCGCCATGACGAAGTCGTCCGGCGTGCGCTCCCGCCAACTCTCGAACGTCTCCCTCGTGGGCAGGCGGTAGAAGGCGTTGTTGTTCTCCACGGTGGCGAAGGCCTCGCCGTACCTCTCCAGCCAGAGCCGCTGGGGCACGCCGGAGTAGATCATGTCCCGCCAGTCGGCGTATTGCCAGCCGGAGGTCCCGATGAACATCGGCATACGACTCCCCTACCCCACATTCGGCATAGATCGCCCATAGCGGGGCAGGCGAATTTCGGACAGGCCGGATTCGGGCCGCCCAGCGCACAAGAAGGTAATGAGAGGGGCGAATGATGATCCAGGGAAAGACGATCGCCTTTCTGGTCGCTCCTGAGGGAGTCGAGCAGATCGAGCTCACCGAACCGTGGAGGGCCGTCGAGCAGGCCGGCGGAACGCCGCGGCTGGTGTCCATCAGGCCTGGCCGCGTCCAGGGGTTCGACCACTTGGACAAGGCCGACACCTTCCCGGTCGACATGACGGTCGACGAGACGTCCGCCGCCGAGTTCGACGGACTGGTCCTGCCTGGCGGCGTGGCCAACCCGGACATGCTGCGCACCGTTCCGAAGGCCGTCCAGTTCGCCAAGAGCTTCTTCGACGCGGGCAAGCCGGTGGCGGCCGTCTGTCACGCGCCGTGGACGCTCATCGAGGCCGACGTCGTCCGCGGCCGTACGCTCACGTCCTGGCCGAGTCTGCAGACGGACCTGCGCAACGCCGGGGCGGAGTGGGTCGACCAGGAGGTCATGATCGACACGGCCGGGCCGAACACGCTGGTGACCAGTCGCAAGCCCGACGACCTCAAGGCGTTCTGCCAGGCGTTCCTGGACGCGTTCGCCACCTGATCGGCATACGGCTTACGCGTGGGGAACGGGCTCTGCCATGCTTTCACGCGGCACCATCGCGGCACGAGAGCGCGGAGAAATACTGGCATGACCGAGGTGTTCACGCTCGGAGAGGCGCTCGGCGTCGTCTCGGCCGACCGGATACGACATGACATGACGGCCCGTCTGGACGTCGAAGGTCCCGAGCTGACGATGGCCGTCGGCCTCGCACGGCTCGGGCATCGGGTCGCCTGGCTCGGCCGGGTCAGCATCGACGAACTTGGCGCACGCACGCTGAGCGTTCTCCGCGGCGAGGGCGTGGACGTCTCCCACGCCCGGGTCGACGAGACCGCCCCCACCGGCATCGTGGTCCGCCAGCGGCGGATCGGCCGGTTGTCACACGAGGTCCACTACCAGAGCGGCTCCGCGGGGTCGCGTCTGTCCACGGGCGACGTCCCCGCCGAGGCCGTCCAGTCGGCGCGGATCCTGCACATCACCGGCATCACGCTGGCGCTCAGCGGATATGCCTGGAGCGCCGTGTACCATGCGGTCAAGCTGGCACGCGATGCCGGGGTGCTCGTCTCGGTCGACGTCAATCACCGGCCTCACCTCTGGGACAGCGTCGACGAGGCACGGCAGGCGCTGGCCGAGCTGGCCGCCTCCGCCGACATCCTGTTCGCCAACCAGGACGAGCTTCCGCTCGTCGAGCCGGCGCTGGCGGGCGTTCCCGAGCTGGTCGTGACCCGCGGGGCCAAGGGGGCGAGCGCGACGGTCGACGGCCTGCGGTATGACACCCAGGCGGCGCCGGTGACCGCCGTCGACGCGGCGGGGGTCGGCGGCGCCTTCGTCGCGGGCTATCTCAGCGCCCTCCTCGACGATCTCCATCCCTCCGACCGGCTGAAGCGGGGCATCTCGCTGGCCGCGTACGCCGTGGCCGGCCACGGCTCGTGGCAGGGGCTGCCCACCCGGGGCGAACTGCCCCCGTGACCAGCGCCGTGACCCGGCCCGTGACCGACCTGCGACCCCGACCTGCGACCCGACCCGTGACCAGGCCCGCGATCACATCGTCCAGGGCGCGCTTCTGACCCGGTCGTGACCGGGGTCGTAGAGGGGCTCCGCGACGATCTCCGCGCCGACCCAGGTGCCGTTCACGCCCACCTCCACGCGTGTGCCCGCGGCGATACCTGCGACATCAGCGTCATCGCCGGCACCGCCGGCATCGCCTGCGTCGCCGGGCAGGTACGCGTAGGCGATCGAGCGGCCGACGCGACAGCCGTACCCGCCGCTGGTGATGCGGGACACGGGCCGCCCGTCCAGCCGGACCGGCTCGCCGCCCAGGCAGACGTCACGCTCGTCGTCCACCACCAGGCAGCGCAACGTCTGGCGAGGCGCCGGAAGGGCGGCCCGCCGCTCGGGCCGTACGACGAAACCGAGTCCGGCTTCGAGCGGCGTCGTCTCTGGGGTGATGTCGAGTCCCCAGACCCGGTAACCCTTTTCCAGCCGCATCGAGTCGAGGGCGCGATAGCCCGCGGGGCGCATGCCGTACGGCAGGCCGGCCTCCATGAGCGCGTCCCAGAGGGTCAGGCCGAACTCTGCCGGGCAGTACAGCTCCCACCCGAACTCGCCGACGAAGGTCACCCGCTGGGCCAGCACCGGGACATGACCGACGCTGATCTGCCTGGCCCGCATGTATCCGAAGGTCAGGTCGTCGTCGCTCAACGCGCTCAGGATGTCGTACGCCCTGGGTCCCCACAGGCAGTAGCAGGCGTGGGCGGAGGTGACGTCCCTGACCTCCAGGCCGTGGCGGCGCAGGATCGCGGCGTCGTGGACGCCGAAGGCCGTCCCCGTGATCACCCGGAACCGGTCCTCGGCGAGTCGCGTCACGGTGACGTCGGCGTCGATCCCCCCACGTTCGTTGAGCACCTGGGTGTAGACGACTGTGCCGACGGGCCGGTCGAGACCGTTGCCGCAGACGCGTTCCAGGTCGGCCAGGGCGTTCTTCCCCGAGACCTCGAGCTTCGAGAACGACGTCTGGTCGAAAAGGCCGGCGGCGCTCGCGGTGGCCAGGCACTCCTCGCGGATCGCCGGGGACCACGCCTTGCCCGCCCAGCCTCTCGGCTCGGCCCCGCGGGAGGCGCCGCGGGTGGCGCCGCGGGTGGTGCCGGCCTGATCGCCGCCCGGAGCGACGGGCGAACCGGCGGGCGAACCGGCGGGCGAACCGGCGGGCGAACCGGCGGGCGAACCGAACCAGTTGACCCGCTCCCAGCCGGCCTTCTCCCCGAAGGCGGCGTCGAGCGCGGCATGCCGTACCCATGCGGGCGAGCGACGGAGCGGCCGGGCCGCGGTGCGCTCCTCCCCGGGATACACGATGTCGTAGTACTTGCTGTAGGAGTCGAGCGCCTTCTCCCTCGCCCACCTGGCCGAGCGCGCGTGGGCGCCGAAACGGCGGACGTCCATTCCGAAGACGTCGTACTCGGGACCGCCGTCGACGATCCACTCGGCCATGACCTTGCCCACGCCACCGGCCGCGGCCAGGCCGTGAACGCAGAACCCCGCGGCGACCCAGAAGCCCTGAACTGCGGTCTCACCCAGCAGGAACTCGCCGTCCGGGGTGAACGCCTCCGGCCCGTGGACCACCTTCCGGAACACTCCCTCGGCATCCGCATGGTCGCCTGAGCCTGACCGGGCAGTGTTCTGGGCGCTGTTCTGGGCGCTGTTCTGAGCGCTGATCTGGGCGCTGGTCCCGGCGAGGTGTCCCGGCAGGCGGCGGACGGCCGACTCCCACGACTCCCGAAATTTCGGCATATCAGGGGCGAAGAGCGTGCGCGGCTCGGCCAACGGGCGTGCGACGTCCCAGACCTGCGGCGTACGGATATATCCCCCCACGAGGATCCCGCCGCCGTCTTCCCTGAAGTAGACGATGTTGTCCGGGTCACGGACGGTCGGCGTGTCCGCCGGGACGCCCATGGGTTTCGTCACCACGTACTGGTGCTTGATCGGCACGATCGGCACATCGACGCCCGCGAGGCGCCCCACGACTCCGGCGGCCGCGCCCGCGGCGTTGACCACGGTCTCCGTGCGAACGACCCACTCGTCGTGCTGCCCGTCTCCGCGCCTGCCTCCTCGCCCGCCGTCCCGCCTGTCTTCTTGCGCGCTTTCTCGCGCGCTTTCTCGCTCGCTTGCTTGCCCGCCTTCTCGCGCGCCATCTCCTGCCGGCGTCGCGCGGAGCCGTACGGCATGCACTCGGCCGTCCTCGACCTCCACGCCGGTCACCTCGACACCGGTGAAGATCTTGACCCCGAGCCTGCGGGCGCCTTCGGCGAGCGCCCGGCCCAGCCGCGCGGGGTCGAGCCATCCGTCACCGGGAAGCCACAACGATCCCTGGACGTCTCCGACCTCCATCGAGGGAAACCGCTCCAGGGTCCGCGCCGCGTCGAGCATCTCCATGTCGAGGCCGTAGGTCTCCGCCGCACCGGCCTGACGCAGGAGTTCCTCCTGGCGTTCGGGAGTCGTCGCGAGCCGCAGCCCGCCGACGCCGTGCCAGCCCGGGTCGAGCCCGGTGAGTTCACGCAACTCGGGGTAGAGGCCGGCCGAATACATGATCATGCGCGTCTGTGTCACCGTCGACCGGAGTTGCCCGACGAACCCGGCCGAGTGCCAGGTCGTCCCCTCGGTCAGGTCATGCCGCTCGACCAGGATCACGTCGGTCCAACCCAGCCGGGCAAGGTGGTAGGCGACGCTGCATCCGGCCACGCCACCACCGATGACGACGACTTGGGCGTCGGCAGGAAGTTGCGACATTTAAACCGTCCTGTAACACCTGGCCCGCACAATCGGATCAATGGTCTGAAGGTAGACCAAAAGGAGCCGGGCATGCCAGATGCCGTCAAAGACGCGCTGGAGCTCGTCACGGCCTGGGCCGGCCGGCCGATCACCTCCACGACGATCAAGGGCGGCCTGAGCCACCACATCTCCCGGCTGGAGACCGAGGACGGCGAACGCTGGCTCCTCCGCGTCCTGGACCCCGCGATCGCGGCGGCCGGACTGGGCATCCCGCTCGACCAGGAGATCGCGAACACGCTGCGCGCCGCTTCCACAGGAATCGGTGCGCGCGTCCTTCATGTCATGCCGGGCGCGTTGGTCCTCGAATACCTCGACGGCGTCACCCTCAACGCTCCCGCGGTGCGCACCCCCGCGACGATCGAGAAGGTGGCGGCCGCCTGCCGGCGGCTCCACGCCGGACCGCCCTTCGTGAACGACTTCTCCATCTTCCGCAAGCTCGACGATCTGCTGGCGCGGTGCCGTACACACGGGTTGCGGCTCCCCGCGGGATACACGGACCTGTTGCCCGTCGTGGCCGACATCGAGGCGGCCGTCAACGCGCGCCCGCTGCCGACCGTTCCGTGCCACAACGACCTGCTCGCCGAGAACCTGATCGCCACAGGACCGGACATCCGCATCATCGACTACCAGCTTTCCGGCAACAACGATCCCAGCTTCGAACTCGGCGACATCGCCGCGGAGTCCGACCTCGACCCCGACCAGGTCGTACGGCTCACGCGCGCCTATTTCGGCGATGACGAGCAGGTCCCGCGGGTGCGGCTGAACCTGATCATGTCCAACCTCACCTGGACGTTGTGGTTCGTCGTCCACCAGGGCCTGGTCCGCGATCGAGCGCTTCCCGGCTTCGACTACAACGCGGAGGCCGCCGACAAGTTCGCGCAGGCCGTACGAGATATCGAAGATCCGAGCTTCGGCCATCTGATCGACGGCCGGACATCCCCCACCTGTTAGAGGAGGCCTCATGGCGCAAGCCCTCGACGACGACGCCAAACGACTAGCCGAGCTCGGTTACAAGCAGGAACTGTCCCGATCGTGGAGCGGTTTCTCCAACTTCGCGATCTCCTTCTCCATCATCTCGATCCTCGCGGGATGTTTCACCACCTTCGGCCAGGCGTGGAACAACGGTGGTCCGCTCGCCATCTCCGTGGGCTGGCCGTTGATCTCGATTTTCATCCTGATCATTGGTTTCTGCATGTCGGAGCTGGTCTCGGCCTACCCGACCGCCGGCGGGATCTACTGGTGGGCCACGAAGCTGGGCAAGCCGATCCACGGCTGGTTCACCGGCTGGCTCAACCTGGTGGGTCTGATCGCGGTGACCGCCTCGGTCGACTACGGCTGCGCCACTTTCCTCAACATCACCATCGGCCGGTTCAGCGACAGCTGGGCCGCCGGCAACGCGCTACACCAGACTTTCCTGCTGTTCGCCGTCGTCCTGGTGCTGCACGCACTGATCAACATCTTCAGCCACCGGTTGATCTCCATCCTGCAGAACATCTCCGTCTGGTGGCACGTCTTCGGCGCCGCAGCCGTGGTCCTGATCCTGATTTTCGGTCCGTCCAAGCACCAGAGCGTCGGGTTCCTGTTCGAGCAGTTCAACAACTCCGGCTTCGGCGGCGGAAGCACCTCCGGGGCGACCTTCTGGCTCTACGTCCTGCCGCTGGGCTTCCTGCTGACCCAGTACACGATCACCGGTTTCGACGCCTGCGCGCACGTCTCGGAGGAGACGCACGACGCGGCCAAGACTGCGGCCAAGGGGCTCTGGAAGTCGATCTTCTACTCGGCGATCGGCGGCTGGATCCTGCTCCTGGCGTTCCTGTTCGCGGCCACCGACGTCGACGCGGTGAACAAGGAGTTCGGCTTCGTCGGGGCCATCTTCACCTCGGCTCTGTCGTCGCCTCTCGCGACCGCCATCTTCGGCATCTCCACCATCGGTCAGTTCTTCTGCGGCATGAGTTGTGTCACCTCCATGTCGCGGATGACCTACGCGTTCTCCCGCGACGGCGCCGTGCCCGGCTGGCGGCTCTGGTCACGCGTGGACCGCAACCGCACTCCGGTCAACGCCATCATCGGCGGCTGCGCCGTCGCCCTCCTGATCACGCTGCCCGCGCTGTACGCCCCTCCCGGAAGCGCCACCCCCGTGGCGTTCCTGGCCGTGGTCTCCATCGCGGTGATCGGGCTCTACCTGGCCTTCCTCATCCCCATCTGGCTCCGGCTCCGTGCCGGCGACTCCTTCCAGCCCGGCCCCTGGACACTCGGGCGCAAGTACAAGGTCCT
This sequence comes from Planotetraspora mira, assembly GCF_016863275.1. GTDB lineage: Bacteria > Actinomycetota > Actinomycetes > Streptosporangiales > Streptosporangiaceae > Planotetraspora > Planotetraspora mira. Next base: position 738 of record NZ_BOOO01000042.1, on the reverse strand, counting down.
GGGCTGGATCGCCGTGATCGAGATCATCATCATCTCGATCTACTTCATCCTCCCCATCGCACCCGCGGGTGTGCCAGGCAACAAGGACTTCGCCTGGACCTCCGTCAACTACGCCCCCATCGCGGTCGGCGCCGTCCTGATCGGCATCGCCCTGTGGTGGAGCCTGTCCGCCAAGAAGTGGTTCACCGGCCCACGCCGGACGATCGACGAGGTCGAATCACCCGAGACCGTCGCCTGATCCTCCAGCCTTGATCCTCCGGTATCGATCATCTGGAGCCCCATCTTGTACGGCCCGCCCCACCCGGCGGGCCGTACGAGTGTCAGCCCCTCCGTCTCGCCCAGCCCCAGCATCCGGCCCAGGGTCCCGAGCCATCTGTGGGTCCCAGTCCTCCGAGCCACCCCTCCGGTCCAGCATCCCGAGCCACACCTGGCCCAGCCCTAGAACCGGCTCACTTGTCCGGACCGTTTTGGCCGGCTCGCCTGACCGGACCGCATGGGTGGATGACTCTGCCGGACCGCTCTGTCGGGCCCGCTCGGCCGGACCGCTCAGCCGCGTGCCCGTCGGGAGTCCCGGGCGTTGACGGGACCCATACCTTCGCTTCGTGCCTTCGGGCAGCCGTCATCCCCGGTCGGCGGCATGTTCGCGCCCTCCCGGTGCCCGTGTCGTCTGGGGTCTGGGTCTGGGTGTGCTGATCATGTTCGCGTGGGGCGGTTGATGCGTGGGTTGAGGTAGGTGAA
>NZ_BOOO01000041.1 GCF_016863275.1 Planotetraspora mira | reverse complement strand
AAACACTTGACCCGAACCCCGCAATCCAACAGGAATTCCGACCACCCCGTCTCCGGGGCAACCCCTCCAGCCTACCCGATATCCGAATTGCCATCGAACGCTCGACAGCATCCCGAATCCGGGTTGAATGAGAGGAGTTAGCGGGAAGCGTAGCTCGCGATTCTCTGAGAAGAGGTGAGGCGCGCCGTGTTTTCCGCGTACATGAAGATTAGCACCCCCGAAGGGGTGCTGATGACAACTTCCGCAACTCACGGAACCTTCCCCGCCCTGTGTCGCCCAAACCTCAGGTGTTCGGGCGGGGATCGCCTAGGCCGGCAACGCGGCCAGATGAGCCTCCAGGCGCGCGATGTCCTCTTCCGCCTGTGCGGCACGGCCTCGGACCTTGGCGACGACGTCGTCGGGCGCCTTCGCCATGAACTGCTCGTTGCCCAGTTTCCCGGTGACCTGCGCATGCTCCTTGCGAGCCGCGGCCAGGTCCTTCTCCAACCTCTTCCGCTCGGCCGCGACGTCGATGGCTCCCGCCGTATCGATCTCCACGGCCACGGCGCCCACCGTGAGGCGAGCCGTCGGGGCGAAGGTGTCCGAGGCGGCCTCGAGCCTCAGCAGCGTCCTGATCGCCCCTTCGTGTGCGGCGAGAGCCGTACCCGCGAGAGACAACCGTGCGGCGACCCGCTGACCCGGCTTGAGGCCCTGATCGGACCGGAAACGGCGGACCTCTGTCACCAACTCCTGGAGGGAGGCCAACTCCCGCTCGGCAGCCGGGTCGACCAGCTCCTGCGACACGACCGGCCATGGGGCCACCGCGAGAGATTCTCCCCCCGTGAGAGCCCGCCACAGCTCCTCGGTCACGAATGGCACGAGCGGATGCAGCAGGCGCAGCACGGAGTCGAAGACATGCCCAAGAACCCGTTTGGTGTTCTCGGCGACCTCACCGCCCTGGGCGATCTGAACCTTGGCGAGCTCGACGTACCAGTCGCAGACCTCGTCCCACGCGAAGTGGTAGAGCGAGTCGGAGATCTTCGCGAACTCGAAGTCCTCGTAGGCCGCGTCCACGGACATGACGACCGACTGCAGCCGGGAGAGGATCCACCGGTCGGCGGCTGTCAGCTCTGAAGGCAGCCCCTCGGAGACTGCGCCGTTCATGAGCGCGAAGCGCGTGGCGTTCCAGATCTTGTTGCAGAAGTTGCGCGAGCCGCCCGCCCAGTCCTCGCTGATCGCCACGTCGGAACCGGGATTGGCACCACGGAGCAGCGTGAACCGTGTCGCGTCGGCGCCGTACCGGGCGATCCAGTCCAGCGGATCGACGACGTTGCCGAATGACTTGGACATCTTCTTGCCGAACTGGTCGCGGACCATGCCGTGCAGCGCCACCGTACGGAACGGCGGTTCCCCGTCCATCGCGTACAGACCGAACATCATCATCCGGGCGACCCAGAAGAAGAGGATGTCGTACCCCGTGACCAGGACGCTCGTCGGATAGAAGCGCGCCAGTTCCGGGGTCGCCTCCGGCCAGCCGAGCGTCGAGAAGGGCCACAGGCCTGAGGAGAACCAGGTGTCCAGGACATCCGGGTCCTGCTCCCAGCCCGCGGGTGGCTCCTCGTCGGGGCCGACGCACACGATCTCACCGTCCGGGCCGTACCAGACCGGGATCCGGTGGCCCCACCACAGCTGCCGCGAGATGCACCAGTCGTGCATGTCGTCGACCCAGTCGAAGTAGCGCTTGGCCAGCTCCGGCGGGTGGATGCGCGTGCGTCCGTCACGGACGGCGTCGCCGGCCGCCTTGGCGAGGGGCGAGACGTTGACGAACCACTGCAGCGACAGCCGCGGCTCGACCACGGTCTTGCACCGGGAGCAGTGGCCGACGGAGTGCGTGTAGGGCCGCTTCTCCGCGACGATCCGGCCCTGCTGCCGCAACGCCGCAACGACGGCGGGACGCGCCTCGAACCGGTCGAGGCCCAGGAACGGGCCGTGCGCCGTGATCACGCCGCGCTCGTCCATGACCACGAGGGACTCCAGCGAATGCCGGCGCCCGATCTCGAAGTCGTTCGGGTCGTGGGCGGGCGTCACCTTCACCGCGCCGGTGCCGAAGGACGGGTCGACGTGCTCGTCGGCCACGATCGGGATCCGCCGCCCCGTGAGCGGGACCTCCACGAACTGGCCGATCAGGTGGGCGTACCGCTCGTCGGCGGGGTGGACCGCCACGGCCGTGTCGCCGAGCATGGTCTCCGCCCGGGTGGTGGCCACGACGATCTCCACGTCGCCCTCGCCGTACCGGATCGAGACGAGCTCGCCGTCGTCCTCGCTGTGCTCCACCTCGATGTCGGACAGCGCGGTCAGGCAGCGCGGGCACCAGTTGATGATCCGCTCTGCGCGATAGATGAGGCCGTCGTCGAAGAGACGCTTGAAGATCGTTTGAACGGCCCGGGAGAGCCCCTCGTCCATCGTGAACCGCTCACGCGACCAGTCCACGCCGTCGCCGAGCTTCGTCATCTGGCCGAGGATCCGCCCGCCCGACTCTTCCTTCCACTGCCAGACGCGCTCGATGAACGCCTCTCGCCCGAAGTCATGGCGGGACAGGCCCTCCTTGGCGATCTCCCGCTCCACGACGTTCTGCGTCGCGATGCCGGCGTGGTCCATGCCGGGGAGCCACAACGTCTCCAGGCCCCGCATGCGCGCCCTGCGGGTCAGCGCGTCCTGGATGGAATGGTCGAGTGCGTGCCCGACGTGCAAGGACCCCGTCACGTTCGGCGGGGGCAGCACGATGCTGTACGGCTCACGCCCGCTGCCCGGGTCAGGGGTGAAGTAGCCCTCCGATACCCAGCGCTCGTAATTGCGGGTCTCGACATCGGCGGGCGCGTACTGGGTAGGCAGCTCAGGCGTCGTCATGATGGCCAATTCTAGGGACGTCGACACGCCTCATGTGCCGACCGATCGGGTGAAGCGCCAGAGGCCGCCTGGTGTCAGGCCGACTTCTCGCGCGGGGTGCGCTGCTGCTTGACCTGGAGTTGGTCTCGCGGCACCAGAGTCGGGTTGACGTGCTCGAGCACGGCCTCCCGGGTGATCACGACTCGGGCCACGTCCTGCCGCGAAGGTACCTCGTACATCACCGAGAGGAGGACCTCCTCCAAGATCGCGCGAAGACCGCGCGCACCGGTGCCGCGGAGGATGGCCTGGTCGGCGATCGCCTCCAGCGCGTCGTCAGTGAACTCCAGCTCGACGTTGTCCAGCTCGAACAGCCGCCGGTACTGCTTCACGAGCGCGTTGCGCGGCTCGGTCAGGATCTGGATCAGCGCTTCCCTGTCGAGGTTGTGCACCGAGGTGATCACGGGAAGCCGGCCGACGAACTCCGGGATCATGCCGAACTTCAGCAGGTCCTCAGGCATGACGTCCGAGAAGATGTCCGAGGTGTCGGCCTCTTCCTTGGAGTGGATGATGGCGTTGAAGCCGATCCCCTTCTTGCCGATCCGCGACTCGATGATCTTCTCGAGGCCCGCGAAAGCACCACCGCAGATGAACAGCACGTTGGTGGTGTCGATCTGGATGAACTCCTGGTGCGGGTGCTTGCGGCCGCCCTGCGGGGGCACACTCGCCGTCGTCCCCTCAAGGATCTTCAGCAGGGCCTGCTGGACACCCTCGCCGGAGACGTCCCGGGTGATCGACGGGTTCTCGCTCTTGCGAGCGATCTTGTCGACCTCGTCGATGTAGATGATCCCGGTCTCGGCCTTCTTGACGTCGTAGTCAGCGGCCTGGATCAGCTTGAGCAGGATGTTCTCGACGTCCTCACCGACGTATCCCGCCTCGGTGAGGGCCGTGGCGTCGGCGATGGCGAACGGCACGTTCAGCATCTTCGCCAAGGTCTGTGCCAGGAGGGTCTTACCGGAGCCGGTGGGGCCGAGGAGGAGGATGTTGGACTTCGCCAACTCCAGACCGTCGTCGCGGCCGCGCTCACCGGACTGCACGCGCTTGTAGTGGTTGTACACCGCTACCGAGAGCGCCTTCTTCGCCTGGTCCTGACCGATGACGTAGGCGTCGAGGAACTCGTAGATCTCACGGGGCTTGGGAAGGTTGTCCCACTTGAGCTCGGAGGACTCGGAGAGCTCCTCCTCGATGATCTCGTTGCAGAGATCGATGCACTCATCGCAGATATAGACGCCTGGTCCGGCGATGAGCTTCTTGACCTGCTTCTGGCTCTTGCCACAGAACGAGCACTTCAGCAGGTCTCCCCCGTCGCCGATGCGTGCCACCCCAGATACTCCTTTGCGTGGGACCGCCCTGCCGCCGCGGTCGCTTCCGTCCGCGCCTCGATTCGTGCTCCGGCGCGAAAACGTCATGCCGCTCAGGTTTCGACGTTACCGTCTTCTGAGCCCTCAGTGAGCCCCCTAGCGGTGAGTCGCACCGGAAGGTGCCGAATTGGGCACCATCCGGTGCGGCAACCTTCTCAGGAAGCGATCGCCGCTGCGCGCTTCTTACGCGACGGGATGATGTCGTCCACCAGCCCGTACGCCTTCGCCTCGTCGGCGCTGAGAATCTTGTCTCGCTCGATGTCCCTGCGGACCTCCTCGGGCGCCTTGCCCGAGTGCTTGGCCACGATCTCCTCGAGCAGGGATCGCATACGCAGGATCTCACGTGCCTGGATCTCGATGTCGCTTCCCTGGCCGCCGCCCTCGGTCGAGGGCTGGTGGATCAGGACGCGTGCGTTCGGCAGCGCGAACCGCTTGCCCGGGGTTCCGCCGGCCAGCAGGACCGCGGCGGCCGAGGCCGCCTGGCCGAGGCAGACCGTCTGGATCTCCGGACGGACGAACTGCATCGTGTCGTAGATCGCCGTCATCGCGGTGAACGACCCGCCGGGCGAGTTGATGTAGATGTTGATGTCGCGATCGGGATCGAGCGACTCCAGCGTCAGCAACTGCGCCATGACGTCGTTGGCGGAGGCGTCGTCGATCTGCACGCCGAGGAAGATGATGCGATCCTCGAACAGCTTGTTGTACGGATTCATCTCCTTCACGCCGTACGAGGTGCGCTCGACGAAGGAAGGGAGAACGTAGCGGCCGTTGATGTCTCCCGGCCGGATCAGCTCACTCACTTGGGAAGCTCCACTCATGAGACGGCGCCCTCAGAGGGCACCTGCCGGGCGCTGCGCACGACCTGATCGATGAAGCCGTAGTCCTTGGCCTCCTCGGCCGTGAACCAGCGGTCACGATCGGAGTCGCGCTCGATCTGGTCGAGCGGCTGGCCCGTGTGGAACGCGATGCGCTCCGCAAGGGTCTTCTTCACGTAAAGCATCTGCTCGGCCTGGATCGCGATGTCCGCCGCGGTACCACCGATACCGCCCGACGGCTGGTGCATCATGATCCGCGCGTTCGGCAGCGCGTAGCGCTTGCCCGGAGCGCCGGCGCAGAGCAGGAACTGCCCCATCGACGCGGCCAGGCCCATTGCGACCGTGCACACGTCGTTCGGTACGTACTCCATCATGTCGTAAATCGCCATGCCGGACGTCACGGAACCGCCCGGGGAGTTGATGTAGAGCCAGATGTCCCGGTTGGGGTCATCGGCGGCCAGAAGGAGCAACTCGGCACAGAGGCGGTTGGCCACCTCATCGGAGACCTGGGTACCGAGGACCACGATGCGCTCTCGCAGCAACCGCTGGTAGAGCTGGTCCTCAAGGCGGAACGAGCCGTCCTCACGGCCACGCGCCTCGAAGCCGGAGGTGGCGTGCGGGAAGAAGGTCGGCGGGCTGGTCACAGCGTCACCTTCCGATGCGTCGTAATCGATTGGCTTTGCTTGTGACCTTAACGCGCGCCGCAGACAGGTCATGCCTCCTCGCCCGACTGTTCGCTGACGGCGCATGCTCACGGGGCCGATCACCATGTCGCCGCTCCATTCGCGACGGCCCTGGGATCGGGCGGAACCGGGGCATCGGTGACGCCCGTCCCGTCGCTCGTACGGCGACGCCTGCGACGGCCTCGCCCCCGAGGAATTTGCGCGGATTTTCCCCCGGCAAGGGAAAAACCCCCGGCACACCGAAGTGCGCCGGGGGTTCGTGCCCGTTCTCGAACGGGACGCCGTGGAAGGCCTGACGATCAGGCTTCCGCCGGCTCCTCCTGCTCGGTGGCCTGCTCCGTGTCGAGCTCGGCGTAGACGGCCTTGAGGTCGACCGCGTTGCCCTCGCCGTCGGTCACCTTCGCGGCGTCCCCGACCACGGTCTTGGCCTTGTCCCTGACGATCTCCATCATGGCCAGCGTGAGCTGGTCGTTGTCGGCCAGGTGCTGGGCCAGCGTGTTCGGGGCGACGCCGAGCTGCATGGCACGGCGGACGACGAAGTCGGTGAGCTCCTGCTCGTTGACGTTGATGTCCTCGGCCTTGACGATCTTGTCGAGGACGAAGCCGGTCTTCAGCGCCTTCGCGGACGTCTCCTCGAACTCCGCGAACTGGTCGTCCTCGGTGGTCTGGTAGAGCCGGAAGTACGCCTCGCGGCTGAGGCCGCTGTCGGCGATCTGGTGCTCGAGGTTGTGCTTGCGAGCGTCGATCTCCGCCTTGAGCGCGCTGTCGGGCAGCGGAATGTCGATCTGGCCGAGCAGGGCCTCCAGGGCCTTGTCCCGGGTCTGCACGACCTGCTCGATGAGCTTGTTGCGACGGGCCTGCTCGCGGATGCTGTCCTTCAGCTCGTCCAGCGTGTCGAACTCGCTGGCCAGCTGGGCGAACTCATCGTCGAGCTCGGGCAGGACCTTCTCCTTGACCGACTTGACGTTGATGATCACGTCGGCCTCCTCGCCGGCGTTCTCACCGCCGACCAGGGTGGTGCGGAAGGTCTTCTCCTCGTCGGCGGACATGCCGTCGAGGGCGTCGTCGAGGCCCTGGAGCACAGAGCCGGCGCCGACCTCGTAGGAGACGTCAGCGGCCTGCTGCTCCTCGAGGTTGTTGCCGTCGATCTCGGCGCGCAGGTCCATCACGACGTAGTCGCCGCTGCTCGCCGCCCGCTCCACGCCGGTCAGCGTGGCGAAACGCTGGCGCAGCGCGTCGATCTGGGTGTCGATGTCCTCGTCGGTCACCTCGACGGCGTCGACCACGACCTCGAGGCCGTCGTAGTCGGGTACGTCGAAGGTCGGGCGGACGTCGACTTCGGCGGTGAATTCGACCTGCTCGCCGTCCTCGATCTTGGTGACCTCGATCTCGGGCTGGCTCACGGGGAAGACGTCGCTTTCATCGACGGCTTGGCCGTACAGCTTGGGCAGGGCGTCGTTCAGGGTCTCCTCGAGAACCACCGCGCGGCCGAAGCGCTGCTCGATGATCCGGGCCGGCACCTTGCCGGGGCGGAATCCGGGCACGCGGACCTGCTGCGCGACCTTCTTGTAGGCGGCCTGCAGGCTCGGCTCGAGCTCCTTGAACGGCACCTCGACGGTGAGCCTGACCCGGGTAGGGCTGAGCTCCTCGACAGCGGTCTTCACGGGGTGGTCTCCTTGATCCAGCATCTGGTGATCGCGGGCGCGTCGTGCACGGCAACCGCGGCACTTAACGCGCGCCGCGCCCACGTGAGCGGCACAGGAAGCACCGTCGCCATCGCGCACGCCTTGGGCATGCTGCAGTGTGGCGGCTGTCCAGCGCCAAGGGCAGTCTAGAACAGACAGGTGCCCGGCAGCGACTGATCAGAGATCCGTCATGATCTGCCGGAGCAGGTCCACCGTCTCCACGGGCGTCGTGCTGACCGCGCACAAGCGCTCCATGACCTCGCTGTAGCGGTCCACCTCATCGCGTTTGTCGAGATAGAGGGCGCTCGCGAGTTGCTCCACGTAGACGATGTCCGGGAGCTCCGGGTCGCCGAACCTCAAAATACTGAAGGCGCCGCCCTCGGCGGCGTGGCCTCCGTAGCTGAACGGCATGACCTGGATCGTGATGTTGGGCTGGTTCATCAGGTCGATGAGGTGCTGGATCTGGCCGCGCATGACCTCGACGCCACCGATCGGCCTGCGAAGCGCCGCCTCGTCGATCACCGCCCAGAACCGGGGGCTGCTGTCCCCGTCGAGGACGCGCTGACGCTCCAGCCGCAGGTCGACCCGCCGTGAGATCTCCTCCGGCGCCGCGCCCACGGCGCCCGCCGTGATGACCGCCCGTGCGTATTCCTTGGTCTGGAGCAGCCCGGGGACGAACTGGACTTCATAGGTGCGGATGCGCTGGGCCGCCTCCTCCAGGCCGACGTAGGCCTGGAACCAGGAGGGCAGCAGGTCGCTGAATCGGTGCCACCAGCCGGGTTCGTTGGCCTTCTCCACGAGGTCCATGACGACCGTCCGCGTCTCCTCGTCCTCCACTCCGTAGAGGCTGAGGAGGTCCGACACATCGCGACCCTTGAAACCGACCCGGCCGAGCTCCATCCGGCTGATCTTGGACTCGGAGCAGCGGATCGTCTGACCCGCCTCGTCACGCGTGATGCCCTTGTTCTCGCGCAGCCGGCGAAGTTGTGATCCCAAGAGGATGCGGAGCGCCGTCGGCCCTGATCCAGGCTGGATCTGTATCACGGCACCTCCCTCTCGACTCGGCCCTCTGCACCCAAAGGGAAGTCCCGCACGACACCCCCAGCCCACACAGTGTCACCACTTCTGGCCACGATGACAAGGTCTGATCTCCGTGTCCTATTTACTCGCCAGTACCCCCGCGTGCACTTGCACGCGCCAGCTGCACGTGCATTTGGGTCTTGCAGCGAGGCTCGTCGGTGATCCATGATGACTTGGTGCATATTGGGCCAAACATGCACCATCCTCGGAACTGACCAGCGGGAGGTACGGGCAGCATGCCGGAAACGCCCGAATCTGCCGGCCAGTTAACCCGCGAAGTGGGCTTCGGTCGGTTCGTACAGTCCGCAGAGGACTCCGAGACCACCACCTGTCTTCTCCGGCCCCAGGCCGACTCTGTGAAGACCGCTCGCGATGTCACACGGTCGACCCTCAGGCAATGGGGTTTCGCGGAACTGAGCGACGACGCCGCTCTGGTCGTCTCCGAGCTCGTGACCAACGCCGTCCGTTACTCTCTGTATCCGGCGGGCCGGGCGGGCGATCACCCGATAACCCTCATTTTGGTACGCATATCCCCGCACGTGCTGCTGGCCGTGTCGGACCCGAGCGACGAGGTTCCCTGCCCCAAGGAGCCCGACTACATCTCGGAGAACGGCCGGGGCCTCTACATCGTCGAGACCTACAGCCAGGCATGGGGCTGGGACGCTCTCGACCACGGCGGCAAGGCCGTCTGGGCGCTCTTCCGCGCCGCCGACTGAACCTGCCCCCTTCTGGCCACGCGGCGATCCGCTGGACGCGCTGCCGGCTCATTTCCGCGTGAGCAGCCGTGACGACGCATGGTCCGGCGGTCTCAAGATCGATGGTTATGTCACAGTATCGACGTATATGCAGTCGAACGTGCCAGCCAGTCGTGCGAACGGTCGGCACCCAGAAGTGCAGTGAGGGAGCGCCTGTGAGTTTCAGCCAGCTGTCCCATCTGGAGTGCGGCCGGTGCGGAGCCGATCACGACAGCGAGCGTCCGCAGAACCTGTGCACCGCATGCGGGTCGCCGTTGCTCGCCCGCTACGACCTGGCGGCGGTTCGTGCGTCGGTGGACCCCGGGGAGTTCGCGAGGCGTTCCCCCGACCTCTGGCGCTACCACGAACTGCTGCCGGTCAGGAACAGGCAGGCGGTGACCACCCTCGGCGAGGGGATGACGCCGTTGCTTCCGATGGCTCGGTACGGCGAGCGGATCGGCCTGCCGCGGCTGCTGATGAAGGACGAAGGACTGATCCCCACCGGGTCGTTCAAGGCACGCGGCGCGGCTGTCGGAGTGTCCCGCGCGGCCGAGCTGGGGATCGAGCGCCTGGCCATGCCGACCAACGGCAATGCGGGTGCCGCCTGGGCGCTCTACGGCGCCCGGGCCGGGCTGGCGACCACGATCGTCATGCCCGTGGACGCGCCGGAGATCACCCGGCGGGAGTGCACGGCCTCGCGGGCGGACCTGCACCTGGTCGACGGACTGATCAGCGATGCCGGGCGGATCGTCGGCGAGTTGGTCGCCGCCTCAGACGGCCGGGTCTTCGACTCCTCGACGCTCAAGGAGCCGTACCGCATCGAGGGCAAGAAGACCATGGGCATCGAGATCGTCGAGCAGCTCGGCTGGCGGATGCCCGACGTGATCCTCTACCCGACCGGCGGCGGCGTGGGTCTGATCGGCATCCACAAGGCCCTGAACGAGCTACGGGAGCTGGGCTGGATCTCGGGTCCGCCGCCACGGCTGGTCGCCGTCCAGGCTGAGGGATGCGCGCCGATCGTCCGCGCGTTCGAACGCGGGGAGCGGGAGAGCCGGTACTGGGATGGAGCCCACACCGTGGCGTTCGGCATCAACGTGCCCAAGCCCCTCGGCGACTTCCTCATTCTGGAAGCGCTCGAGGAGACGTCGGGGACCGCGGTGACGGTCACCGACGGCGAGTTGCTCGCCGAACTACGCGAGGTCGCGGCGCTGGAGGGGGCCTTCGTCTGTCCTGAGGGGGCGGCGGCATTCGCGGCGGCCCGCAAGTTGCGCGCGTCGGGCTGGATCGAAGCGGACGAGCAGGTCGTCGTGCTGAACACGGGCGCCGGCCTGAAGTATCCGGGGACGGTCCAGGTGGACGCGCCGGTCCTGCCGGTGGACGGCCACCTCGTCTGACGATCTCGATCATCTTCGCGGCCGGCAAACGAGTGTCCCCGGAAGATTTCAAAGGCCAGGATTCCCGTACGGGCTGACCTGGCCTTTTGCGATGAGAGCGGATGACGGGAATCGAGGTGTTGCCCGCGCGACCGACAAATTGACCAGTCAAAAGCCGCGGAAGACACCGTCATCGTCCACCGAGTCGGCGAACTCGAAGAAATCCATATTGCTGATGGAGAGGTTGTTCTCGATCCCCCAGAACTCGGTAGCGATCATCCGGAACCGGCGGCCGCGCTCCTTACGCAGGTCGACGACCAGGAGCGCCATCTCCGGCGAGATGATGCTGACCTGGTCGACCACGGCGAGGAGATCCCCCGGAGGGTCGAGCGTGAGCAGTTCGTCGGCTGTGGATCCCGCATAGGCCGGATCGTCGAGGAATTCCGCGTATGCCACGAAGCCTTCCTCGTTAGGGGTCTCGATCGTCACCCGGATCGCCTCCCAGGCCACCTGGTTGGAGAAGTCGGTGCGAACGACCAGCGGACCGGTTCCCTGAGGAAGCGGCTTCATCGGACCCTCCGGGAGTCGCGCGGCGCGGATGACTCATCGTAGGAATGCCGTACGACAGAAAGCCTTCTGGTCCAAAGAGTCCGCGTCGGCCATCTCATGGGATCAGGCGTGTTTCAGAGTCGGATCAAGCATCATTCCTGGGGCCGGGCCGGGTCGTCTCTTGGACGCGGGTCGGGGCCGACCAGCAGTGAGGATGCGATGGGGAAGTCGTCGCCGGGGGCTGAGGACGGACGAAGCGTCACGGTGAACCCGGCGGCCCAGAGGATCTCGGCCATCGCACGTTTCATGATCTCTTCGGTCCGGTCGGCCCAGGCGGAGGACGGGCGATCTTGCGGATCACGTTCTGCGACGGAGGCGGAGTAGATCGCGTCGAAAAGATCGCCGTGGTACTTCCAGGTCACGCGCACGGACGTATCACCCTCCGGGTGCACGCCGAATCCGCCGAGATCACGTGCGGGATCGCGGTCCTTCTGGTCACGGTCGGGGTGAGGGGCCAGGCCTGCCAGGACGAGCGCCTCACGGATGTTGATCATCAGGGCTTCCTGCCCCCGGGGAAGATCCGTCATGACTCGTACCGTAGAAGCCGGGGCCCCGAGGTGACCACCCGGCGAGGCCCTGCGTTGCTGGCCGCCCATGCCAGAGTGAGCAGCATGCTTGCGATCGCGGTAGAGACTGAGGACGGGCAGCGGCACATCCGGATAGCCACACAGGAGTTGGCCGGCCTCGTCCGTCGGATTGGGGGTGAGGACGACAAGTTCCTTGTCGTCCAGCGGATCCCCGATCTGCCCGATGTCTTCATCCAGGTGTGGCACCAGGCAGGGGGCGACTACACGCTGGAGTACCGCGACGGCTCGCCCGACCGGCAGTTCCAGGCGATGCTCGACGGACCAGAGCCGGTGATCGCGGCGATGACCGGCTGGGCTCGCGCGGACCGCGGCTGGAACTCTGGGTTGGACTGGGTGCCGATGGACTTGGGGCCGGCGCCGGATCCGGTGCCCCCGCTTGATCTCGACGAGGTCGAGCGCGAGCAGCTTGAAGGGCGCGTCCGTGAGGTGCTGGTTGGCGGCTATGCCACGCGAGCACAGCTGTCCGAGATCGCGCAGGACTATCTCGTCTCTGGGGACTACCGGCCGGTCTCGCCTGAGCAGGCGCGGCGATTGGCCGACCGGATGTGGCTGGAGCGCGTTGAGGAACAAGCCGCCTGGGAGGGCGAGACGGACCCGGAGCGGCTCACCCGGGCTTTCGCGGCATTGGAGACCGCCGGCATCACGGCACGGGAGGACTTCACCTGTTGCCGTTCGTGTGGTCAGGCGGAGATCGGTGGAGTGGGCTCTTCGGACGCCCGTGGCTTCGTCTTCTTCCACTCCCAGTGCACAGACGCCGCTGCGGGCGGCCAGGGGCTGACGCTCCTGTACGGCGGATTCGACGGTTCACCGGAGACGACGACAACTATCGGCCGGGAGGTCGTGGCGGCGCTTGAGGAGACCGGGCTGTCGGTGGAGTGGAACGGCGAACCCCGGCAGGCCATCACGATCACGCCGCTGGACTGGCGCAGAAGACTCGTCGGCTAGGGGTGCGTAGCCTCCGGGTCTCCTGGGACTGGTCCGTCTTGGGCCGGCCGCACGGCCCCACCCTGGCTTCGAGGACGTCCGGACCCTATTCGATGAGGAACTCCGCCTGCTCGATGACGTGGACAACCACGTCGAGGAATGGGAGGCCGCGTACGGGAAAGTCCGCGCAGCCGTGACCCTCAAGTACCCGGACGGCGGTGAGGTTCCCGAGTTCCTCCTGCACATCGACAAGGGTGAAGCGTGGTGGCGGTGGAGCGACGAAGCGTTCGACCACTGATCACAAGCCTGAGCCTGCCGAGTCGGTCGGCGGGAAAATGGTTGGACGAGACGACGTCGGGCCGATAGTTTGCCGCAGACCGTGACATCACACGAGGAGGTGAGACCCATGAACGCTGTATCGATGTGGGTGCTCCCACTCGTCGTCACGGTCGGGCGATTGCCGTAGGTGTCGCCGGGAGCGCCTCGACAAGGCAATCCCGAAAGGCGACAACTTATGAATTCTTCGCATTTCACTTCAGGCATGGACGAGCATGCCGTAGTGATCACACAGGTCGCGGAGAGGCAATGGCACGCTGTGGAGGACGACCGGACGGTCGGCCGCGGCGACGCTTCGCGCAGACCCGATGGACGGATGTTCCTCAGCATCGACTCCTGGCACGCCGCGGTCTTCGACCAACTCGCCGATGCCATGCTGGCGGACCTGCCGAAGCCTTTGTACACGGTGGTCGATGAGGCCGACCTCGACTTGACGTCCGATTGGGAGCGAGCCGGCTTCACGACCCGACGCCGCGAATGGGAGTACCTCGTGCCCACCGACCCGCGGGTCACGGGACTCGGCGCAGTGCTTCCGCCGTCGGGCGTGACGATAGTGGCCGTCGGCGAGGCGGAGGAAAGCCCTCTGCGCAAGCTGGACCGCGAGATTCGCGACGAAGTCGAGGCCAGCGTCGGATGGCAGGAGATGCCGGCTGAGGTGTTGCCCCGCCCGGACGGCGCTACTGTGCTGGACCCGTCGAAGTACGCGGTGGCAGCACAATCCGATGAATACGTGGGACTGGTCCGGGTGGCGCCGGTGACCCGGCAGCCACGGATCGGGCTGATCGCGGTCCGATCCGACCAGCACCGCCGCGGTATCGCTCGGGCGCTGCTCGCCCACGTGCTGGGCTCGCTGCACCGCTGCGGGATCGAAACGGCATCGGCCGAAGTGAACGAATCCAACGGGGCGGCCATGGCGCTGTTCGAGGGCGTCGGCGCCCGGCGTGCGAGCAGCAACCTGGAGTTGGTGCTCCGCTGACGCCCAACCGCATGACCGCGCGAGGGGAACCGGGCCCGAAGCACATCTGCACAGGCCTACCTGATGAGCGCGCAACGGTCCCGTAGCGCGCGGGACGGCCGGTCGCGGCCGACGTCCGCGACAACCGCGTCTGAGGCGCCTCGATCACGGTTGCGCCAATGAAATTCGTTTCCTCATCGACCTCACAGTCATCGAACGGAGAAATGCGAGAATATGCCAAGAACAACAGACGGCATCGAAGTCGAAGGCACGGTCGTCGAGTGCCTGCGCAATGCCACCTTCAAGGTAGAGCTCCAGAACGGGCACAAAGTGCTGGCGCACATCAGCGGGAAGATACGGAAGAATTACATCAAGATCTTGCCGTATGACCGGGTGCTCGTGGAGCTCAGCCCGTACGACCTCACCCGCGGCCGGATCCTCTACCGGTACAGGACGTAGTGGCGGGCGGGGCGTACCCGAATAGGAAAAGAAGTCTCCGATCCGGATCGGAAAATGCTCGATGCAGGAATCAGAATTGACGACTCGGCTCGGTTCTTCGTCCGGCATCTCGGCCAGGTAGGCACGTCGTCGACAGCGGTATCAAGCGTCCGGCTTCGAGCCGGTCGCCGATGCCGCTGTCGCATCGCGTCCTCCGTCGGAGCTGACCAGGGACATCTGAATCGATACGCCGAGAAGGGCGACGAGGAATGGGTGTTCCTCGGCCCGAAGGGCGAGCCGTACCTCAGTCCAAGCAGAACTCGTTGCCTTCTATGTCCTGCATCACGAGGGTCGACTCGTTTACTTCATCGGCAGGCAGGAGGTAAGCGCGTACCGCGCCGAGCGGGATCAGCCGTGCGCATTCGGCCTCAAGGGCCGCCAGGCGCTCCTCACCCTTCAGCCCGACGCCGACCCGCACGCAAAGGTGCAGCCGATTCTTGACGACCTTGCCTTCTGGAACGCGCTGGAAGTACAGTCGCGGACCCACCCCTGAGGGATCAACGCATGCGGACCATGAACCCTGATCCTCAGGCGGCAACGTGCGGTTGAAATCGTCCCACGTGGCAAATCCCTCAGGTACCGGCGGTGCGACATACCCCAACACTTCGCACCAGAAACGAGCGACGCGTTCAGGTTCTGCACAGTCGAAAGTGACTTGAAACTGCCTAACGGATGCCACGCGAGAAGCTTTCCATAGTGGGCGGTGCATGCTGTAACCGCCCGCAGGGCGGCCAACGGGGCAGGTGAAGCCGCGGGGAGATCCCCGGGCAGCCTACGCAGCCGACATCTGGGCTGATGGGGTGAGCCGGCGGGCCTTCGCCGTACTCACCTCGATTTGGAGGCCGGCGTGGTGCGGGTCGTGGTCCAGCTTCCGCCGGATCTGGAACAAGGCTCGTACGGCTGTGGACCTACCTGACGTTCACTTCCACGATCTACGCCACGTGGGGAACACCCTGGCGGCGGCCACCGGCGCGAGTCTCAAAGAGCTGATGGCGCGAATGGGTCACTCTTCCCCTCGGGCGGCGCTGATCCACCTACACGCCTCACAAGATCGCGACCAGGCCATCGCCAAGGCGCTCGGGCAGGCGTTCAAGGTCGCGAGCGAGCCCAGGATCGAGAAAACGTAGTGTGGCACGTGTGTGGCACGAAAGATCTTAAATTCCTGCGAAGATGACGAAGGCCAGGCGCCCTGTACGGGGTGACCTGGCCTTTTGCACTGAGAGCGGACGACGGGAATCGAACCCGCGTAGCCAGTTTGGAAGACTGGGGCTCTACCATTGAGCTACGTCCGCGCACGCCGGTCTTCATCTGGTTTAGACTTCATCCGGTCGTCAGGGCGTAAGCGTACCGGAGTATCCGAGCGCACGCGTAACCGACGAGACGGGGCGTGGCGCAGCTTGGTAGCGCGCTTGCTTTGGGAGCAAGAAGTCGCAGGTTCAAATCCTGTCGCCCCGACTCTCCAACCAGCAGGAAGGCCACCCCCAAGATCGGGAGTGGCCTTCTGCGTGACAAACTGAGTGACTACGGTTCCGGATCGTCCTTGAAGATCCGGTCGATGGCCACCGCTCCCCCCTGCAGCACTGGCCGGATCTGCTTCCGGTACACCGCTTCCGTGACGGCCGTGCTGCTGTGTCCAACGAGGCGGGAGATCTCCTTCAGGGGGATGCCGCTGTCGGAGAGCAGCGAGACGAAACTGTGCCGGAGTTCCCGGGGTGTCCACGCAGCGGTCCAATCCGTCAACGTTCTTGATGACGCTGCGGAAGGCCCGCCGTACGTTCGCGGCATACAGTGGGATGCCGGCCGACGACGCGAAGACGAGACCAGTCTCTGCCCAGTGCTCCCCCTGTTCACTCCTCTGTTTCTCCCGATGCTGCCGGAGCACATCAACTGTTTCTCCCGATGCTGCCGGAGCACATCAACGCAGCGCTTGGGCAGGGCGAGCGTTCGCCGCGACTGCCGGGTCTTGGTGTCCCCGTCCGTCCGCACCGAGCGCCATACGGCCACGTGCGGAGGTAGCGGCGGCAAGGCGTCCAGTTGGCCTATCAGGTCCACGTGATCCCATGTGAGCGCCCTGAGTTCCTCCGTGCGCGCCCGGGCTTGCACCTCTGTCGCCGGCCCGCTGCCGCTTCGCGGTGGGTCGATGGCAAACGGGATGGGGTAGAGGGGCCCGGTTTGTCATGTCCTTCAGGGTCGCAAAGCCCTCCGTTCAGCCTCCATAGCATCAAGCCTTGATTTAGGGCAGGCGGGAGCGCGTTCCTGCATTTCGTGGCGATCTGTTCAACAATAATTGCGGCCAATATCAATCGCTCAGTGTCAAATCCGTATGTCGTAGGATCACCTAGAACCGACAGCGCTGGTCCGAGGTTTTCTTGAATATCGTCGGGCATGGAGTCAAAAAGCTCCATGTCGTCCGTGAACACCAGGTCAACGACCGCCTGTGCTGCTTCACGGAATCTACGGTCGTCGCCCATTATCACCTTCCTGGCATAGTTAAGAGCGTGGCTCCCGAAGGAGTGACTTAAAGGGCCTGGTCGGTGTTCCAGGGGCGCCCTATCCAGGTGTTCTCCTCTAGGTATGCCGCGAGTCTCGGGAAGCGTCGCCTCACCTCGCCTGGCATCGCTCAAGTCTGTGGGCACACCAGCAGGCTCCGAACACACGTTGAGTGATCAGCGACACCATCAGCCTCTGACTACGAAAAAGAGAGGGTGATCAGCATCGCCATCGACCAACACGCCGTTGCCGGCATCCGACCTGACTGCATGAACAATCTGCGATACATAGATCAGAGCCGCCGGGGAGATGATCTCGTTCTTCTCGAAGCAATCCAACCGAATTGCTCCCTGGGCCGCCGAAACGACCAGAACAACCATCCCCCCTTCACTGTCTTGTAGTGGCTCCGGAATGGTACAGCCATCGAGGGAAAACCCAATCGGGACTGTCACCGTCCACGAATGCACCCACCATGCTCCGCGCCGAACCGGCACAGGAAAAGCGATCTTCCTGATTCGATCCATGGAGTACCCTGCCATATCACCATGTTATGTGGACGTCGTTCGACGCGGTGGGTCCCTGGACAGCTGAAGGGGCGCCCGAGAGTGACCCATCGTTCGGGGGCACACGGCCACGGAAAACGCTGACAAGCGATAACAACGAATGGAAGCGTTTTCACAGTTCGCCTGTAGTTCAGAGCGAATCCGTGCAGGTAGGAGGCGTGCGGAATCTGTACCCGGCCTACAGGCCGATTCGACCCAGGTTTCCCGGGTGCTAGGTGGCCCCGGTGATCGGCATCGACTTACCTGTCGACAGATCAAGCCGCGTGCGGCGAACCTTCCGGTAGATCTGCCCGTCGATGTGTTGGACCTGGGCGGCCGGCCGCCAGGCGTCGTGCTGTAGGAACGGGTCCTGGTGTTTGGACCAGCCACTTTTCGAGTTGTCCTCGATTCACCACAAGTGGGCCCACCAGCCGTCGTCGCAGCGCTGCCACTCGTCGATGTAGGAGTAATGGCCGTCGCGAGCCAGGTCGCGGACTTGTGGAGGGAGGTCGTGCGTCACGCCCCACAGCTACCTAATCGAACGATTGTTCTAACCCTGTATTGAAGACTTAGGGCCGTCTGTGGGGCACGTACAGGTGCCAATAGGCTCGACGGGTGATCAATATCCAGGTGCGTGATGAGAGCGGGAAGGTCGTGGCTCGGGCCGATGGTGGCGTGCAGTGGACCGCTGCCTTCGCGGATCTCGACCCAGGGGGATTCCCGATGCTCCAGGCCTTGGTCCCGTATGGCGACGCGGTCTTCAATCATCGGCAGGTGCCGCTACTGCTGGCGGAACTCGACCGGCTCCCGGCTGCTTGCGACGGTGACTGGGTCAGACAGGCCCGCGAGTTGTGCCGAGTCGTCGAGCAGGGGCCGCACCGGTATCTGTGGTTCGTCGGCGACTAAAGCCGTGTCCGTCCCGTGCCCGTCAGAGCGGTGACTCACGGCAAACCACGGAAGATCATGAGTGACACGATGGAGCGCCTGACCAGCGTCGCAGCAGCTTAGAGGATCTTGTACACAGATCTTCCAAACTGGGGCTGCGCCGCTTACAAAGGCAAGAGCCTGGCCCAGGTCAGGGACATGATCCCTCGGGTCCCTAGTCAACCGGCTGCTGGTGGCCGCACTCCAACGCGGTGCCGTTGTTGTCGATGATCGCATAGTCGACGATCACCTTCTCGGGGTCGCCGCTTTCGTAGATCCACACCACCATGTGGTCGGTGGCGGCAACTACCGTGAACTGAGGATCCGACGTGTCCTCAGCCGGTACAACGGTGAATTTGTCACCGGGCTTCAACCAGAAGTTCTCGCCGTACGGTTCGATGAAGAGGCAGACGAGATCCTCGCTGCCGCTCTGCACTGTAAGCCTGTTCACAAAGCCGTCCTGGTGATCGTTGCCACTCGGAGAGTACTCAGAGTAATAGCCGACCGCCGGGCCACCCAGGGTCGCTGGCAGGGTGCCAACAGCCGAGAAGCCGCCGACGGTGCGTGCCGCCGAGTGAGTGTCAAACTGAGTGACTTCCGGGGTGCCTGGCCTCGCCCTTCGATGCACGTCCGTGCACTGAACATGTGGCTTCACCAGGACAAACGCCAGGCCCCGGGATCATGACCAGTGCTTTGGGAGCAAGAAGTCGCAGGTTCAAATCCTGTCGCCCCGACTCTCAGATCAGCGAGAAGGCCATCCCCGAGATCGGGGGTGGCCTTCTGCGTGACCAGTGGGTCGCCACTGCCGTTCCACGTGTCGGTCTGGCCGATCTGGTTCGGGTCGCGGGGTTCCGGAGGGGGTGCGCCGGTCCCGTCTGCCGCTAGGAGTGGGTACGGCGCAGCTTGGCCAGCGCGTGCTCGGACGAGGTGCCGGGCTCGGCCTCGAATATGAGGATCTGCTGTGTGGGGGCGCTCTCGATGGTGAACATATGAGTATTCAAGGAGAGGTCACCGACATCGCGGTGGCGAAAGCGGACCGACGTGGCGGTCACGGCGCGTACGTCGTGACGAGCCCACATCCGGCGAAAATCGTCACTTGCGAGCGAGAGTTCCTCGATCAGCTCGACCATGGCCGGGTCCTGGAGGTCTGATCCCGCCGCGGCGCGCAGATGCGCCACCTTGACCCAGGACTGCTGTTCCCAATCCAGGTAGAACGCGCGTGCAGCAGGGTTGAGGAAGGCCAGGCGGACCAGATTGCCGGCGTGTTCCAACCCCTCGTAGATGGCGTTCGCCAGCGGATTCCTGACCAGCACGTCGAGCCGGCCATTCACCACGAGCGCCGAGACGTGGTCGCAGCCCTCCACGAACCGCAGCACGCTCGGGTTGACGGCGTCGACCCGGCCGGTGGGCCTCCGCTTGTGCGGTCGGCCACGCGCGAGCTCGTACAGATGCTCGGTGGCGTCGGCGTCGAGTCTGAGGGCCCGCGCCAGCGCTTGGAGTACTTGATCGGATGGCTTGTGTTCCCTGCCCTGTTCCAGTCGGGTGTAGTAGTCGACGCTGACTCCGGCCAGTACCGCCACCTCGTCGCGGCGTAACCCCGGAGTCCGGCGGCGACCGACTAGCGGCAGCCCGACCTGGTCAGGGGTCGTGACCGAACGCCGAGCCCGGAGGAACTCGCCGAGAAGATTCCCGTCGAACATATTGACAAGCTACAGAGAATCTTGTCAGGAGCCAGGGTGGGATACACCTACCAAATGATTGCGCTTTTCCAGCCGACCGCTTTCCAGCCCACCGCTTCCAGCCCACCGCTTCCAGCCCACCGCTTCCAGCCGACCGGCCCGGTCGGCGACCTCTGCTCGGCCACACCACCTCCATCCCCGTCCGCCAAAGCGGCACAAGCCCATCACCTCCTCGCCTCACCGGCCTGAAGCGGACGACGGGGACCAGGCGAAGCGACGAGGCATGCGCCTCCAACCCTGACGAGAGGTCAGCCGTCCAGGACGTGGGTGTGGGTGAGGAACTCGATGGCATGCCCGTCGGGATCGTCGACGTACACGCCTCTCCCCTGGTCTCGGTGGTTGATCTGGCCTGGGCCGTGGTGCGCGGGTTCGGCCCAGTGGGGCAGTCCCCGTTCGACGATCCGGCCGAAGATCTCGTCGAACTCGTCCTCCGAGACGAGAAGGGCGAGATGCTGCATGACGATCCGGTCTCCGGCGACGAGCGAGTCGGCGTAGTCCACCGTCACCCCGTTGGCGAGCGGGACGGCGGCGAACGGCCCGAACGCCCTGGGTTCCGTGGCGCCGATCAGTTCCGTCAGGAACCGCGCGGAGGCGAAACGGTCTGTGCTGTGGACGATCGTGTGGTCGAGTTGTGCTGGCACGGGGACCTCCAGTGGTCCGGACTGGCCTTTCATCCGACTGTACAAAGGGCCTCGCCGACTCCGGGCAGCGCGGTCGGGCGGAAGAAAGTACGGTGGACCCCGTGATCGAAAGAGACATCTCGCGCGTGCTCGGTCTCCTCGGGCAGGACGACACATTGCGGGTCTTCGCCGGTCTCGTGTTACGACCGGAGGATCCGCCCGGCAAGGTGACCGGGCTCGCTCCCGAGGTGGCCGAGCGGGCGCTGACACGGCTGGCCCGCGGCGGCCTCGCCGTACAGGATGAAGACGGCTGGCGAGCCGACCCGGAGGTTTTCAGGAACCTGCTCCGCGCGACGCCCAAGGAGCCGGCGAGCCTGCTCGACACGTTCCTCGTCGACGGACGCCTGACCTCGCTCCCGACGAAGCGCGCGAAGAGACTGATCGTGCTGGACTACGTCGCGCGCGTCTTCGAGCCGGGCATCCGCTACTCGGAGAAAGAGGTCAACGTCGCGCTCCGCGCGTTCCACGACGACTACGCCGCACTGCGGCGGTACCTCGTCGACGAGGCGTTCCTCAGCCGCGAGAACAACGTCTACTGGCGCAGCGGCGGGACCGTCTGAGGCCTCGGGCAGGCGTACGGCGGCGATCCCTCACCGCGATATCGGGCATATTGCCCATTAGCCGTGAATCTAGGAAATCGCCGCATATCTGAGGCAATCTCCTGCCGACTTCGGAGATTGCTGAAATGTGATGTATCACCTCCATACGATTTGGGACACCCACCGTTTCCCGCCGGAGTAGCGATTGAACCGGAACTGCGTCATCAAGGCCCCCGCCCAGGACACCCGGGGCGAGTGGCGCCGCAGCAGCGCCGCGTCCGCGCACGAACGGCTCGCATTCCTCAACGAGGCCAGCCGCCGGATCGGCAGCACGCTCGACCTCGCGGAGACGAGCCGCGAGCTCATGGACGTGGCCGTCCCGCGCTTCGCCGACACGGCGGCCATCATGGTGCAGGAACGGCTCATGATCGACGGCGAGCTGCCCTCCCGGCCGATCGACGGCACCACGCTCTTCCGCCGGGTCGCGCTCGGGGTGGCCAGCGACAACCCGGAGGCGTGGCTGCGCGCCTTCCCGATCGACGAGATCACGTCCTATCCCCCGGCGCTCCCCCACGCCCAGTGCATGGCGACCGGGCAGCCCCTGATGTATCCCGTCCTGGACAAGGACAGCGCCCGGCTGATCGGCTCCGGCATCGAACGTGAGGAGTCGGTCGCCGGCCTTCTCACCGAGTCCTCGTTCCTCGCGGTCC
This sequence comes from Planotetraspora mira, assembly GCF_016863275.1. Taxonomy (GTDB): domain Bacteria; phylum Actinomycetota; class Actinomycetes; order Streptosporangiales; family Streptosporangiaceae; genus Planotetraspora; species Planotetraspora mira. The sequence continues at coordinate 152,683 of NZ_BOOO01000041.1, read as the reverse complement.
CGCTGAAGGCCCGGGGCAGGGTGCTCGGGTGCGTGGTGTTCAGCCGCAGGCCCGGGAGCCGTCCGTTCGAGGAGCAGGACGTCTCCGTGGCGGAGGAACTCGCCGCGCGGACGGCCGTGTGCGTCGACAACGCGCGGCTCTACACCCGCGAGCGGCGTACGGCACTGACCCTGCAGAGCAGTCTGCTGCCCGCCGACCTCCCCCAGCCGCTCGGCATGGAGATCGCCTCGCGCTACCTGCCGGCCAGCGACCTGATGGGAGTGGGCGGCGACTGGTACGACGTGATCCCGCTGCCGGGCTGCCGTTCCGCGCTGGTCGTGGGCGACGTCATGGGGCACGGCACCCGGGCGGCGGCCACCATGGGCCAGCTCCGCACGGCCGCCCGGACGCTGGCGAGCCTCGACCTTCCGCCTGACGAGGTGCTCTTCCGGCTCAACCTGATGAGCCAGGACCTCGACCCCACGCAGATCGCCACCTGCGTCTACGCCGTCTACGACCCGGTCACGCGGAGCTGCGCCTTCTCCAGGGCCGGCCACGTCCCGCCCGTGCTCATCCACCCCGACAGGTCGACCGAGATCATCGAGCTGCCCTCGGGGCTCCCCCTCGGCATCGGGAGCGATCCCCTGGAGATGCGCGAACTCGTCCTGCCCGCCGGCAGCGTCCTCGCCCTCTACACCGACGGCCTGGTGGAGAGCAGGGATCGCGACATCGACGCCGGGATCATGGCCCTGCGCCGCCTCCTGGCGGGACCGGTCGAGGATCTCGAGGACATGTGCGACCTGACGATCAGCAGCCAGCGTCCCGGGCACGAACGCGACGACATCGCCCTGCTGCTGGCCCGGGTGCGCGAGCTCGACCCCGACGAGGTGGCGACCTGCCCGCTGCCGGCCGACCCCCGGTTCGTGGCGCACGCCCGCCGTTTCGTCCGGGCCACGTTGGCGTCCTGGCGCCTGAACGGTCTGATCGACAGCAGCGAGCTCATCGTCAGCGAGCTGGTCACCAACGCGCTCAAACACGGCTGGCCGCCGATCGAGCTGCGTCTGCTGCGCGGCCGGACGCTGGTGTGCGAGGTCGCCGACGGCTCCCCGACGAGCCCCGCCCCTCGTGCGTCCACCCCCGATGACGACACCGGCCGGGGGCTTCAGCTCGTCAAGCGGTTCGCCTACCGCTGGGGCACGCGCCCCACGCAGTACGGAAAGATCGTCTGGGTTGAGCAGCGCATCCACTGATCTGATAGTTCGTCCATAGAAGACCGTGTACGACCTGATCGTCCAGAAGAGTTACGGTCGAAGGAGAGCTCCTGGGCGAGGAGGGGACATCATGATCGACATCCGGGACGCGTACCGCCGGGCGTTGGACGGCTTCGGGAACCGGCTCCAACTCGTCGAGGACGACCAGTGGGAGCTGTCGACCCCCTGCGTGGACTGGGATGTCCGGGCGCTGGTCAACCACATGGTGAACGAGAATCTCTGGGCGCCCGACCTCCTCGCCGGCCGCAGGATCCCCGAAGTGAGCGACACCTACGAACGTGACGTCCTCGGCGACGACGCGATCAAGGCGTTCGAGGTGTCGGCGCAGGGCGCCGTCCAGGCGGTGTACGTCGAGGGCGCCCTGACCGCGGTGACCCACCTGTCCTTCGGTGACGTGCCCGGTGAGGAGTACATCACCGAACTGTTCGCGGACGCGTTGATCCACACCTGGGATCTGTCCCGGGCCATCGGCGCCCAGGAGCGGCTCGATCCCGAGCTGGTCGCCACCTGCTCCGAATGGTTCGCCCAGGCGAAGGAGGGTTACCGACAGACGGGAGTCATCGGGGACCACCGGGACGTGCCGGAAGAAGCGGATCCGCAGACCAGACTGCTGGCAGCGTGGGGCAGAACAGGCTGAACCGGCACGACCAGGTGCTCAACGCCCCGTGGGGCGCTTACCGTGGTTGGCCTTCTTCTTCTTGCGTGCCTTGGACTTGCGCTGCCGCTTTCCCATGACGCGTCGCCTTCCTGTCGGGACGGCTTCCGCCCTCCACCATCCTCCGTGCACGCGCCCCGGACAAGCATGTGATTCTCCTCGTCTCCCCATGACTCAACATGTGTGCCGTGGATATATGGCACAATTTGTTGGAATCTGTTGATTGGAGAGGTGATGCTGGCCCAGCAGCGGCAACAGGCCATCCTGGAGAGGATCCGCAGGACGGGCGGCGTGCGCGTCGCGGAGCTGGTGCAGGATCTCGGCGTCTCCGACATGACGATCCGGCGCGACCTCGAGGTCCTCGCGGATCGCGGGCTCATCGAGAAGGTCCACGGCGGGGCCACGGCGACCGGCACGGGATCCACCGAGGAGCCCGGTTTCGCGGCCAAGTCCGTACGGCAGCGCTCCGAGAAGGAGGCCATCGCCCGGCGGGCGGCGCAGTTCGTCCGGCCCGGCAGCGCGGTGGCGCTCTCGGCCGGGACCACCACCTGGACCCTCGCCCACCACCTGGTCGACGTGCCCGATCTGACCGTCATCACCAATTCCGTCCAGATCGCCGACGTCTTCCACCGGGCGGCCCGAGGCGACCAGACCATAGTGCTGACCGGCGGCGTCCGCACTCCCTCCGACGCTCTGGTCGGCCCGGTGGCCGTCGCGGCCATCCGGTCCCTGAACGTCGACACACTCATGCTCGGCGTCCACGGGATGGGCGCCAGGGCGGGGTTCACCACCCCCAACCTGCTCGAAGCGGAGACCGACCGGGCGCTGGTCGACGCCGCGCATCAGCTCATCGTGCTGGCCGACCACACCAAGTGGGGCACCGTCGGCATCAGCACGATCGCCGAGCTCTCCCGCGCCCATGTGGTGATCAGCGATACCGGTCTGCCGGAGGACGCCATGGAGCAGCTGTCGGAACACGCCGGCGAGCTGGTCCTGGTGGACGCGGCGGCCCACGACGATTTGGGAGCAGTTCTGTGAAGCGCACCATCAGCCATCTCGCGGACGGCCGGGAGCTGATCTACTTCGATCGGCGGGACGACGCCGATCACAGCGCGATCGACCCGCGCGATCTTCCCCCTCGGCCCTTCGCGTCCGAGCTGCGCCACGACCCGCTGATGGACGAGTGGGTCGCGATCGCGCGGCACCGGCAGACCCGGACCCACCTGCCCTCCGCCGACGAGTGCCCGCTGTGCCCGGCCAAGCCGTGGTCGGAGATCCCCTCCCCCTACGACGTGGCGGTCTTCGAGAACCGCTTCCCCTCGTTCAGCTTCGACCTCGGCGAATACGAGCAGGTGGGCGGGCTCAGCCAGGTACGGCCGGGCGTCGGGCGCTGCGAGGTGGTCTGCTTCACCTCCGACCACAACGCGTCCTTCGGCTCGCTGAGCGACGAGCAGGTCGAGCTGGTCATGGAGGCGTGGGCGGACCGCACGGCCGAGCTGTCCTCGCTCCCGGGTGTCGAGCAGGTCTTCTGCTTCGAGAACCGGGGTCCCGAGATCGGCATCACGCTCCCGCATCCCCACGGTCAGATCTACGCCTACCCGTACGTGACGCCCCGGACGAAGCAGATGCTCGGCGCCGCCGCCCGGCACACGGGAGGGAACCTGTTCGCCGACGTGCTGAGCGCCGAGCGCACCGGTCCCCGGGTGGTCGCGGCCAACGAGCACTGGACGGCCTTCGTCCCCGCCGCCGCGCGGTACCCCTTCGAGGTCCACGTCTATCCGCACCGGCAGGTTCCGGACATCCCGGCGCTGACCTCCGAGGAGCGCTCGGCGTTCGCGCCGCTCTACACCAGCGTGCTGCGCCGGCTGGACGGCCTGTTCGGTGTGGCCATGCCGTACATCTCGGCCTGGCACCAGGCGCCGGTCTCCTTCGGGCGCGACCTGGCCTACCTGCATCTCCAGCTGTTCAGCATCCGGCGGGCCCCGAACAAGCTGAAGTACCTCGCGGGCTCGGAGTCGGCGATGGGCGGCTTCGTCAACGACATCCTCCCGGAGGAAGCGGCTCGGATGCTGCGCGATGTGCAGATAACAAGTTGATCTCTGATTTGTTCCAACTTTAGCTAGCAAAGACGCTTTCTTTACCACTACTATCCATCGCACCGGCTGAACCAGCCGGTGCGCCTAATCCCGGGCGCCTCGCCCGGGAACCGGGGACCCAACTCGCAACTGGGGTGAAGGCACTCACGTGCCCGGGCAGCTCCAGCCCGAACCCGTCAGCTAACCCGGTCGGCAGATGGAGAGGAGTGGGCGCTGCCCCGCTTATTTCCCCTGGTCACCGGGGTCCTCGTTTCCGGCGTGCTCGTTTTCGCCACGTCGACCGCAAGCCAGGCCGCACCCAAACCCAGTGAGGGCCAGCTCAAGAAGCAGCTGTCCACACTGGAGAAGCAGGTCAACGACCTGATCGCCGACTACAACGCCACCCGAGTCGAGCTCGCCAAGGCCAAGAAGGCCGAGAAGAGCGCACGTGACCGGCTCGCGGGCACTCAGGGCGACTTCGAGACCGCGCAGAGAGAGGTCGGGCAGCTCGCCGGGGTCCGCTACCAGACCAGCGGTGCGATCATGGTTCCCGACCCCTCAGGCTCCGCGGTACTGGCTCAGCTGCAGGCGGAGCAGGTCGCCGTGATCAACCAGTTCTCGCAGATCGAGGCGGACCGCCGGCAGGCCGCCGACTCCGCGAAGGCGCTCACGGCGCGACTCACGGCGCAGTCCGCCAAGGTGACCGAACAGCGCAAGGACGCCCAGAAGCTCATCGGCCAGATCAAGGACAAGCTCGACGAGCTGATCCCCCTCGCCCCCGGCAGGCTCGCCAACGGCTCCTGGGCCCCGGAACTGCCCAGCGGCGCCGACAACATCACTCCCCGGATGCGGTTGCTGAAGAGCGAGGTCGAAAAGAACTTCGACCTGCGCTACACCGTCGGCTGCTACCGCAACGAGAGCAGCGGCGAGCACCCGCTCGGCCGCGCCTGCGACTTCATGATGAGCTCGGGCGGCTCGATGCCGAGCGCCGGCATGAAGGCCCTCGGCGACAGCCTCGCCGCGTGGGCCATCAAGAACGGCCCCAAGCTGGGCGTCATGTACGTGATCTGGCAGCAGCGCATCTACAACCTCGGCAGCCCCGGCTGGCGGAGCATGGCCGACCGCGGCGGGATCACCGCCAACCACTACGACCACGTTCACATCTCGATGCACTGAGCTCGAGTGACTGAGCTCGATTCAGTGAGCTCGATGCGACCACAGACCATCTGTCCCACCCCCACGATCACGCGGGTGTGCGAGCCAAGCCCCCGCGGCCCGCACACCCGCGTGATCACCCTCTTGTTCACGTCTTGTGATCTTCCGTAGCCCTTTTCCCCGGCTCCGGCCCGATACCCTCGCTGCGCCCGCCACGCCCCCGGCCCCGCATGAGGTGAGAACGCACATGGAAGATCAGGTTTCGGCGCCCGCGCAGGCCGAGGCCCCCACCTGCTACCGGCATCCCAAGAAGGAGACCTACCTCCGGTGCACCAGGTGTGACCGCTACATCTGCCCCGACTGCATGCGGGACGCGGCGGTGGGCCACCAGTGCGTCGAGTGCGTCCGCGAGGGCAACAAGTCCGTACGGCAGGCACGCACGGTGTTCGGCGGCAAAGTGTCAGCCGTGCCCGCCGTGACCTACGTCCTGATCACGGTCAACGTGCTGGCCTACCTCGCGGAGCTGGCCTTCCCCTGGATCGTCGACCGGTTCGGCAACCTCGGCATCGGCCTTCTGGGCCCGGACGGCCGGCAATACCTCTACCAGCAGGAGTTCGCCCGCCTGTACGGGGACGGCTCCGGTCTCCAGCCCGTCGGCATCGCCTTCGGGGAGTGGTACCGCCTCATCACCTCGGCGTTCCTGCACCTGCCGCCGGACCAGGGCGGCTTCGGGATCCTGCACATCATCCTCAACATGTACTGGCTCTGGACGCTGGGCCGGGTGGTCGAAGAACTGCTCGGCAGACTGCGGTTCATCGCGCTCTACCTGCTGTCCGCGGTGGGCGGCTCGGCGCTCGCGTACCTGATCTCGCCGGACCAGGCCGCGATCGGCGCGTCCGGCGCGGTCTTCGGGCTCGCCGTCGCGTACTTCGTCTTCAGCAGGCGGCTCAACCACGACCCAGCCGGCGCGACCCGGCTCATCGTGACGTTCCTCATCTGGATGGTCGTCTCCGCGGGGTTCACCTCCTGGGAGGGGCACCTGGGCGGCCTGCTCGCGGGCGGCGCGGTGGCGCTCTGCCTGGCCAACCTGCCGCGCAACCGGCATCTGGTCGGCGTCGGCGCCGTGCTCGCTCTGTTGGCCGTCCTGGTGGTGCTGAAGACCTCGCAGCTCACCGGCGTCGTGTGACGGGCGCCGACGGGAAAACGAAATGACACCGATCGGACGGTACGGGCAGGATCCAGGCATGACTGACCAACGACTCAACCCTCCCCCGGTCGCGAACGAGCGGGAGATGCTGATCTCCTGGCTCGACTGGCACCGGGAGACCCTCGCGGTGAAGTGCGACGGCCTGACCGAGGAGCAGTTGCGCCTGCGCCCGGTGCCCCCGTCGACGTTGTCGCTGCTCGGCCTGGTCCGCCACATGGCCGACGTCGAGCGCACCTGGTTCCGCAGGAGGCTGAACGGCGAGGACGTCGAGCCCATCCACTTCAGCCTCGAGGACCCCGACGGGGAATTCGACAACGTCGACACCGCCTCCGCCGACGAGGCGTTCGCCACCTGGAGGGCCGAGGTGGACGCCGCGCGGGCGGTCACCGCCGCCCATCCCGACCTCGACACACTCGCCAAGCGCGAGGCGCGCGGTGTCACCGTCTCCCATCGCTGGATCCTCGTCCACATGATCGAGGAGTACGCACGGCACAACGGCCACGCGGACCTCATCCGTGAGCAGATCGACGGGGTCACCGGAGAGTGACCCCGTCCAACGGCGACGCGACGGGCTGACGCGGGTCAGCCCGAGATGCGAATCGGGTTGACCAGGTCGGCGTAGATGAGCAGGCCGCCCATGACGAGCAGCACCGCCGCCATCGCGTAGGTCAACGGCAGGGCCTTGGCCACGTCGACGTACCCCGGGCTGGGCCGCCGCCGTACCCGGGCGATGCCCCGCTTGAGGCCTTCCCAGAGCCCGCCGAGGATGTGCCCTCCGTCGAGCGGCAGCAACGGGATGAGGTTGAACATCCCGACGGCGAGGTTGAGGCCCGCGAGCAGGTTGACGAAGATAATGATCTTGTTTTCGGCGGACAGGTCCGACGTGGCGATCTCCCCGCCGATGCGGCCCGCGCCGACGATGCCGATGGGCCCGTTGGGGTCGCGCTTCTCACCCGAGAAGGCCGCCTGCCAGACTCCGACCATCTTCTTCGGGATGTTGACCATCGCCGCCGCGGTGGTCTCGGTGAAGTCCCACATCCGGCCGACCACGTAGCCGGGGCCCGGCCTCTCGAGAACGCTGACGGGCGCCACGCCGAGGAAGCCCACATTCTTCTGGATCTTGGTGGGGTCGTCCGGCACCGGCATGTCCTGCGCGATGAGGTTCACGTTGACCGCCAGCGTCTTGCCGGCCCGCTCGATGCCCAGCGTGGTCGCTCCGGCGCCGAGGTCGCGGATCCGCTGCGTGGTCTCGTCCCAGGACTTCACCGCGGCTCCGCCGACCGACACGATGCGGTCGCCGGGGCGCAGCCCCGCCTGGGCAGCGGGAGTGGCCGGGTCGCCCGGCCGGCAGTCCCGCTTGTCCACCTCCGTCGTCGGCATCACACATCTCGACACGGTCGCCACGACGGGCTGGGGCGTCTGCACGCCGAACCCGATGAAGACGACCGCGAACAGCAGGAACGCGAGGACGAAGTTCATCGCCGGGCCGCCGAACATGATGATCGTCTTCTGCCACCACGGCTTGCGGTAGAAGACCCGGTCCTCGTCACCGGGGCGGATCTCCTCCGACGCCACGGCCCGCGCGTTCTCGATGAGGCCCTGCCACGGACCGGTCGAGATGCTGCGCAGCTTGGTCGGATCGTCGTTCGGGCGCGGCGGCAACATGCCGACCATCCGGATGTAGCCCCCGATGGGAAGCCACTTCACGCCGTACTCGGTCTCTCCACGCTTACGGGACCACATCGTCGGACCGAAACCGACCATGTACTGGGTGACCCGCACCTTGAAGATCTTGGCGGGCACGAGATGACCGATCTCATGCAGCCCGATCGAGAGCAGCAACCCGACGAAGACGATCACGAACCCGGCCAACGAGAGCAGGATCATCAGCGCGTCCCCTCAAGTCGGAGATGGTGCCCTGCCAGACATCGCACCATTCGAGGGTAGCCCACGACATCGCCTCCCGAGCCGGGCCCGCGACGGTTCGGGTTGCGGGAGGCTGACCGGAACGGGACACTTCGTTGACAGTATGCATCCACTCGATCACCCTGTGAAAGACCGCGCAGAGGGGAGCGTCTTGATCCGGATCCTGGTTGCCGAACACCTTCCATTGGTACGGCGAGGCCTGGTGGCATCGCTCGACGGCGAAAGTGATCTCGAGGTGGTGGCGGACGTCGGCTCGGCCGAGGACATCGTCCCGGCGGCCCTCGACCTCCAGCCCGACGCCGCGGTCATCGACGTCGACCTGCCCGGGGTCGACGGGCTCAGCGCGGCCGCACGGCTGGGTGAGAAGGTGCCCCGCTGCCGGGTCATGATCCTCTCGGGCCAGCCCAATCCCGGACATGTGAAACGGGCCTTCGCGGCGGGCGTCCTCGGTTACATGAGCATCCAGGTGGCGCCGGAACAGCTCGCCCACGGGATCCGCCGGATCAGCTCGGGACACCGCGTGGTCGATCCCGACCTCGCGGTCGCCGCGATCGAGGCGGCGGACAATCCGCTGACCCCTCGCGAGCTCCACGTCCTGCGTCTGGCCGCGGGCGGGGCCCGGTCGAAGGAGATGGCCGACCAGCTCGGCCTGTCGGTCGGCACGGTCCGCAACCACCTGTCGCGGATCATCTGCAAGACCGGGGCCCGCAACCGCGTCGACGCCGTCCGGATCGCCGCCGACGCGGGCTGGTTGTAGCCCGGCTCACCCTCGATCGGCTCGCGACGTCTCCACTGCGGCGGCGTCCTGCCTGCTCGCCGGCATCGCGCCGCTCAGGAACGGCAGGCCGACGGGCTCACCGTGGAGCGCGCCGCCGACCGCGAGCAACACCCCCGCGGTTCCTGTGGCCAGATCCATGGACAGGCGCAGCAGCCGTTCACCGGGAAAGGCCAGATGCCCCTGGTACATCATGGAGTGCCATGACAGCGCGGCGAGCTGGCGGCCGGCCTCGGGGTCCTCGAGCCCCCAGCCGCCCGCGCGCTCCCTGCACAGGTAGGCGAGGGCTCCGGCCCGTCCGGTGAACAGCCCCGGCTGACGGTGGAAGAGCGACCGCGCCGCCCGGTCGAGCCGCTGCCGCGCCGCCGAGAGCCCGGGGTCGGCTCGGTAGCGCAGGAGCTCGCCCAGCACCCAGGAGATGCCCACGCTGCCCCGGTCGAGGCCGGCCAGGACCCGCCTGCCCTCGACCACCCGTAGCGACCCGTCGGCCTGGACGGCGCAGCGGCCCAGATCGAGCCGGAGCGCCGCCTCGGCCTGGTCGAGCCACTGCACGTCGCCCGTCTTCTCATACAGCCGGAGGAACAGCAACGCCGGCCCTGACGCCCCGTACATCAGCCCGGTGCCGCCGGGGCCCTGCCCGGGGAGACGCTCGGCCAGCGTGCTCGCCGTGCCGAGCGCCTTGTCCAGCTCGCCGAGGTAGATCTGGTTGAGGCCGATGCCGGCGAGCCCGCCGTACAGGTCGGTTCCCTGCACCGGTGGACGGTCGCGCCCGGCGGCCGCGATGACCTCCAGCGCGGCCTGGTGATGGCCGAGGTTCGCCAGGGTGTGCGCCACCCCGTGCACGCCGTCGTAGAAGCCGGGCCTGCCGCCGCGTGCGCCGTTCAGCGCCCTGCTCAGCAGCCACTCCTCGTGATCGGGATAGCGGCCGGCGCCCGTCACGTGCAGGGCGTACAGCACGCCCGCCGCGCCGTGGGCGAACCCGAGGCCGCCGGACTCGAACTGGGCGATGTCGCCGGGGAAGAGCCGATCGGTGCGCTCCGGCGTGGCGGACGCCAGGATCGCGCGCGCCATCGACGACCGCATCTGGCGCCAGCCGTCCAGCGAGGGAGAGAGCCTCGTCTCACCGCCGCTCACGATGCGGACCGCGGGCCGCAGGAAGCCCTCCTTGAGGGGGAAACTCCGGCGGATCGCCTCGGCCAGCTCGGCGGCCTTCCCCCTGTCGAGGAGGAACAGCTCGGTGAGCGGGAGGAAGAGGGCGAAGCGCAGACAGGCCAGGGCGAACCGGTCGACGTCGAAGCCGACGGTTCCCAGCGGAGCCCCGAAACCGGAGCCCGCGAAACCGGTTCCGGTCGCCTCGAGCACCGGCTGGGCCGCCTCGAGGCCCACCACCGTGACGCCGCCGTCCGGCCGGACGATGAACGACGCCATGTCGAGGTCGCGCAGGACGAGCCCGTTCATGTGGAGCTTCATGACGGCGTCCTCGACAGTGGCGCAGATCTCCGTGGCCCACTCCACGTAGCCCTCGAGGTCGGCCTCCCCCGCGCCGCCGAGCGGGTGACGGGAGGCGAACATCTCGCTCAGCGGCTCCCCTGCGACCCGGTCGGTCGCCAGGTAGTGGCGTTGCCCCTGCGTGAAGTACGCCCTGAGCTCGGGGGCCACGCCGAGGCCGGCGAGTCGTTCGAGCACCTGCCGCTCGTGGGACAGACGGGCGACGGCGTCGGCGCCGGCCTCGTCCAGACCCGCGTCGGGGTGCGCCTCCTTGAGCACCACGCGCTCGCCCGTGCGGGCGTCGCTCGCGAGGTAGACCGCGCCTCCGTTGGTCCGGCGCAGCACGCTTTCCAGGCGGTACGGCAGGTCGGCGGCCGGATCGTCATGACCGGCCATGAACGGAAGGAGGAACGCGGGCGGCGTCACGTGGGGCGGCAGGGTGAAGGCCGGCTCAGGCCGGTCCCCATCCTGCGGCGTGAGGCCCGTGCCACCGTCCTCGCCGTCGTATCGCACGTAGATGGGGCCCTTGCCGCACCTCAGCCCGCCGGGGACCGCGGGACCACGATGACCGCCCAGAAGGCCGTCGAGCTCGGCCAGCGCCGTCTCCAGCTCCGCCTCCCCGGCCGGATGGACGGTGATGAACGTCCCGCTCGATCCGCGGTCGGCGTGCTCGGCGTTGTTCAGGTGCAGGATCGGCCGTGTCCGGACGAAACCGAAGGCGAGCTCCCGTTCGAGGCAGTGCTCCCCCACCTTCGCCAGGACCTCGGGCGCCTCCTCGATGCGTGCCGAAATGTGGATCTTCCAGCCCTGGCCGGGCGGCGTCGCGGTCAAGGGCCGGTAGGCCACCGCACCGGGTTCGCGCGTCCGCGCCCATCCACCCGGCACCGTGCGATGGGCCAGCTCGAAGCCGGGGTCGTCGGGACCGGCGAGCGGCGAGTCGTAGAAGGTCGGATCGGCGAGACAGTAAAGCTCATAGCGCTTCTCCACGATCCGCCCCATTTCAGGCCGTTCGGCGCCGGCCGTACCGAGACTCGGGGCCGCGCGCGCGGCCGATGACCTGGCACACGATACGCGCATGGGAGATTACATGGAGTGATGATTGTCGCCTGTCGCGGCGCTCTCCGGACCGGCGCTCAGGGACGCCAGATGAGGACCAGCGCGCAGTCGTCGTTGTGCCCGGACGTCATCGACTGGACGAGTTGGCGGGCGCGGTCACGGAACCCCGAGGGCAGGAGCCGTTCGGCCTCCCCCAGCAGCCGGTCGAGCCCGGCGTCGATGTCGCGCCCCGGCTGCTCGATGAGCCCGTCGGTGAAGAGCATGAGCGCGTCGCCCTTGCGGAGCACCCCGCTGTCGGGCTCGCAGTGCAGATCGGGGACCACTCCGAGGACGACGCCCTTGGCCGTGGAGACCCGCCACGTGCCGGTGCCCGCGTCGAACTTCACCACGGGCGGATGACCGGCAGAGGTGATCTTGTACTCGCCGGTCGACAGGTCGAGGGTCAGGTGAACGGCGGTGACGAACCCCTCGTCACCGAGTTGCCGGTGGAGATAGGTGTTGCAGGCGGCCAGGAAGTCCTGGACCGACCCGAGCAGGCCGCCGAACGTCCCGGACAACATGAGCGCCCGCGTTCCCGCGTCCACGCCCTTGCCGGAGACGTCCACGACCGCGATCTCGACGTGGTCGCCCTCGCGCATGGACACCACGAAGTCGCCGCCGAAGGACGAGCCGCCCGCCTGCTTGAGCACCACCTTGCTGCCCCATTCCTTGGGGAGCGGCGGCAGCTCACTCTGCCGCTTCAGCCGGTCGCGCAACTCCAGGAGCATCGCGTCGCCGCGGAGACCCTGCACACCGAGCTTGCCGCGGGTGCGGGCCATCAGCCACGCGAGCACGGCGGTGAAGCCCATCGTTATCAGCAGGCCCGCCCCGACGCTCTCGATCCCTCGGATCGCACCCGTGTACGACAGGGAGAGCGCGACGGCGCACAACAGGATGGCCAGGCTGCGCAACCGCAGTTGGAGGCCGCCCATGAGGGTGACCAGGATGAGCAGCGAGGGCGAGAACCAGTAGGCGGAGACCTCCGCGTCGAGGATCCCGATGAGCAGGGTGACGACGACCAGCGCGATCAGCAGGCTGCGGTCGTTGGACGAGAGTTTCCGCACAAAACGGACAAGCGGCACCAGCAGCGGGACGCGTCCCAGGAACGCGCGCAGCCGGGGAGGAATCAGCGGCGCCGGACGGGAACTCATGATGAGCTCGACTGTATCCGCCCAACCCGCATGAAGGCACCCACTTGACCAAGACCTTGATCATCAAGCACGTATATTGGGTGGCTGTCGATCATCGGCCGCTTCTAGTGTGAACGGGTGACTGTCGAGGTTCGCCCCATCACCGAGTCCGAATGGCCGGCCTTCGCCGCCGTCGACTACGAAGCGTTCAACTCCTCCTATCCGCAGGCGGCGACCGATCGCTGGCGGGAACTGGCCGAGATCGACCGGTCGCTGGCCGCCTTCGACGGCGAGCTGATGGTCGGCTGCACCGCCGTGATCACCTTCACGATGACGGTCCCCGGAGGGCCGATCCCGGTGGCGGGCGTCACCGCCGTCGGCGTGCTGCCCTCCCATCGCCGCCGGGGCGTGCTCTCGGCCCTGATGACCCGTCAGCTCAACGACCTGCATGAGAACGGTGAGGCCGTCGCCGCGCTCTACGCGTCCGAGGCGGGGATCTACGGCAGGTTCGGGTACGGCAGGGCGGCCGACGCCCTCTTCTTCCGCATTCCGAAGCGCGGGTCGGAGTTCGTCAGGAACGCACCCGCCGACCCGGCGCTGCGCCTTCGCGTGGCCAAGCCGGCGGACGAGCTTCCCCGGCTCCGCAAGGTCTTCGATTCCGTGCGGACCGACCGTCCCGGCCTGTACGCGAGGTCGGACGCCCGGTGGCGCATCGAGGTCCTGTCCGACGAGGAGCACGACCGCGCCGGCACGGGCCCGCTCCGCTGCATGATCGCGGAGGACGACGAAGGCCCCCGCGGCTACGCCCTCTTCCGGGTGAAGACCGGCTACACCGACCACGACGTCGCGGACGGCGAACTCCGGCTCAAGGAGCTGTTCGCCTCGGACCCCGCGGCGTACGCCATGCTCTGGCGCAGCGTGCTGGACCGGGATCTGTGCTCCCGGGTCTTCGCCTGGAGCCGGCCCGTGGACGACCCGATCATCCATCTGCTCGCCGAGCCCCGCAATCTCAACGCGGGCTGGCTGGACGAGTTGTGGGTCCGCCTCGTGGACGTCGACCGGGCGCTGGCCTCGCGCTCCTACGCCGCGCCCGCCGACCTGGTCATCGAGGTCGAGGACGACGCCTGCCCCTGGAACGCCGGCCGATGGCGGCTCACCACGGCCAAAGGCTCCTGCGAGCGGACCGACGACCCCGCGGACCTCACCCTGCCCGTCACCGTGCTCGGCGCGGCCTACCTCGGCGGACGGCCGCTCACCGCCCTCGCAGGAGCGGGGATCGTCCGGGAACACCGCGAAGGCGCGCTGCGTGAACTGTCGACCGCGATGTCCTGGGACCCGAAGCCGTGGGCGGGTCTCGTCTTCTAGGCTCGGGGCATGGCACTGCAAAGCTTGCAGATCACGGCGATGACGGCGATGCGGGCACGCGACGTGTCACGCCCGACGGAGGAGCAGCAGGACGCGGCCGACCGGCAGCCCCTCCGCGACGAGACGCCCCGGCGGGAGACTCGCCGGGGCAGGGAGACGAACGGCGCGACCGGCTCCGGGCCGGGGAACGGCCCGAACCGGCGGGACACTCCCTAGGGGAGGGGCGGCAGCACGCCTGTCGCCTCGAACCGGGCGAGTTCCTCGATCCGGCGGGAGTGCCGCTCCTGCCCCGAGAACGGCGTCGCGAGGAACAGCTCCACGAACCGCACGGCGTCCTCGAGCGGGTGCATCCGCGCACCGACGCTGATCACGTTGGCGTCGTTGTGCTCCCGGCTGAGCCGCGCGGTGTCGTCGCTCCAGACGAGAGCCGACCGGATGCCAGGCACCTTGTTGGCGGCGATCTGCTCGCCGTTGCCCGAACCGCCGATCACGATGCCCAGACTGCCGGGCTCGTCCGCGACCCCGCGCGCGGTGCGCAGGATGAAGGGCGGGTAGTCGTCCTCCGCGTCGTAGACGGAGGGCCCGCAGTCCTCCACGTCGTGGCCGCGCTCCTTGAGCCAGGCGACCAGGTGGTTCTTGAGTTCGAAGCCGGCATGATCGGAGCCGATGTAGACACGCACAGGCCAAGTTTCGCAGGTTCGTCCGGGCGACACGACCGGGGGCTGCATTACAGTAAGAGACGTGACCCTATCCGGGTCCTTACATGTACCCGCGCGGACGAGGACGGGGCCGCGAAGCAGGCAGGAGCGTCATGCACGAGATCCGTTACGTCGGCGACCCGGTCCTGCGCACGCCCGCGGAACCGGTGACGGATTTCGACCGCGAACTGCGGCGCCTGATCGACGAGATGTTCTCGGTGATGTACGCGGCCGACGGCGTGGGCCTGGCCGGCCCCCAGGTCGGCGTCGCCAGGCGGTTGTTCGTCTACGACATCAGCAACCGCAAGGGCCACGTGATCAACCCGGAGCTGACCATCGACGACCCCGAAGAGGTCGTCGAGGAGGAGGGCTGCCTGTCGGTCCCCGGCAAGCAGACCGGTAAGCCGCTCTACGCGCCGACCGGCCGGGCCGCGGGGGCGACGATCCGCGGCCTCGACAGACTCGGACGCCCGGTCGAGGTCAAGGCCCGCGGGATGCTGGCGCGCTGTTTCCAGCACGAGTTCGACCACCTCGAGGGCACGCTCTACGTCGACAGGCTGGCCAAGGACGAGCGCAGGAAGATCCTCCTGCAGGCTCCCTAGGCCCCCGCGGTCACAGGTGGAGGGCCTTGACCTCGAGGTACTCCTCCAGGCCGAACTGCCCGAGTTCCCTGCCGACGCCTGACTGCTTGTAGCCGCCGAAGGGCGCCAGCGGGTTGAACCGGCCGCCGTTGACGTGCACCTGACCCGTCCGCAGCCGCCGCGCCACCGACATCGCCTTCTCCTCGGTGCCCGCCCACACCGCGCCCGCCAGGCCGTACGGCGTGCCGTTGGCGATCGAGACGGCCTCGTCCTCCGTGGCGAACGGCACCACGGTCAGGACCGGCCCGAAGATCTCCTCCTGCTCGATCGACATGCCGGGCGAGACGCCGGCGAAGATCGTCGGCTCGACGAAGTAGCCCCGGTCGAGGGGGTTGTCCGTGCCGCCGAGCACGAGACGGGCGCCCTCCTCCTGGCCCAGGTTGATGTAGCGGATCACCCGGTCGCGCTGGGCGGCGGACACGACCGGCCCGAGGCGCGTGCCCTCGGCCAGAGGATCACCCGTCGTGTACCCGCGGGCGATGTCCACGGCGAGCCGGACGGCGTCGTCGTACTGGTCCCAGTGGACGAGCATGCGGCTCCACGCGGAACACGTCTGCCCGGAGTTGATGAAGGCGTTGGCGACGCCCGCCTTGACGGCGGTCTCCATGTCGGCGTCGGGCAGGATCACGTTCGCCGACTTGCCGCCGAGTTCGAGGGCGACCCTCTTGACCGTCTGGGCCGCGAGCGCGGCGACGCGCCTGCCCGCGCGGGTCGAACCGGTGAACGAGACCATGTCGATGCCGGGATGGGAGGCGATCGCCTCGCCGACCACCGGCCCGTGACCGCTCACCATGTTGAAGACGCCCGGCGGCAGGCCGACCTCGTGGAAGATGTCGGCCAGCGCGTAGGCGGCGAGGGGGGCCACCTCACTCGGCTTGAGCACCACGGTGCAGCCGGCGGCGAGCGCCGGGGCGACCTTGCAGATCACCTGGTGGAGCGGGTAGTTCCACGGAGTGATCGCGCCGACCACGCCCACGGGCTCCCTGACGACCTGGGAGTTCCCCACCCTGCCTGCGTCGAAGTCGTAACTCTCGGCGAGGTCGCCGTAGGAGGCGAGCACTCCGGCGGGCATCAGCGTCTGCACCTTCAACGCGAAGCCGAGCGGCGAGCCCATGTCCGCGGCGATCGTCGCGGCGACGTCCTTGGCCCGTTCCTCGAGCAGGCCCGCGGCGGCGACCAGGAACTTGGCGCGCTCGGCGGGAGCCGTACCGGACCAGGAGGGGAAGGCCGCGCGGGCCGCGGTCACCGCTGTGTCGACGTCTCCCGGCCATCCGGCGGGGACCGTCTCGATGACCTCTTCCGTCGCCGGATTGACGACGTCGACGCCCTCGCCGGAGGCCGAAGGAACCCAGGCTCCATTCACGTAAAGGTGACGCATGAACCTCATCCTTGCGCGGCGGCTGTCATATCGCGACGGTTCGGGCCACGCATGCCGGAAAAGACGCTCACCGGAGGCGCGGACCCCTCGAGCCAAGTGTTACTCCACAAGGTCCACTTCCGCCAGTCAGGAGAAGACGGGCTTTCTTGTCCGGGAACGCTTCAGCTCGAAGAAGCCGTCGGTGCCGGAGACGAGCAGGACGCCGTCCCACAGCCGGCCGGCCGCCTCGCCGCGCGGGATGGGCGAGACCACGGGCCCGAAGAACGCGGCGCCCGCCACGGCGATCACCGGGGTGCCGACCTCCTGGCCGACCAGCCCGATGCCCTCCCCGTGGGAGGCGCGGATCGCCTCGTCGTACTCGTCGCTGTCGAGGGCGTCCGCGAGGTCGCGTTCGAGCCCGGCGGCGGCGAGCGCCTCCTCGATCGTCTCGCGGTCGCGTGTCCTGCCCTCGTCGTGGAAGCGGGTGCCGAGTTCGGTGTAGAGGTCGCCGAGGACCCGGTCACCGTGCTTCCGCGCGGCCGCCGCGATCACGCGGACCGGGCCGAGGGTCTTCTTGGAGCGCTCGCGGTACTCCGCGGAGACGCCCTTGTCCTCGTCCTCGTTGAGGACGGCCAGGCTCATGATGTGCCAGTGCACCTCGACGGGGCGGACCTTCTGCACCTCGAGGATCCACCGTGAGGTGATCCACGCCCAGGGGCACGAGGGGTCGAACCAGAAATCGGCGCGCGTTCGATCGGACACTGTGCCACCCTCTCCACCAGAATGTCGTTCCATTACTGTCAACCGTACTGTCAACCGGGCTTCGGCTTCCTGATATTCCAGGTAGGGGACATCTTGAATCCCGGGTTGTCAGCGCGGCATGGCAGGATTCAGGCAACCCTCTCGCGACGGGGCGTAGGGGATCGGGGCGATGTGGTTCACAAGGAGCAGGTGTGGCAGGCAATCTGACGCGTGAAGAGGCTCGGGAGCGAGCCCGGTTGCTGACGGTCCAGTCGTATGAGGTCGAGCTCGACCTCACCGAGGGGGAGGACCGGTTCGAGAGCATCACGACCGTCCACTTCACCTCCAGCCGGCCCGGGGCCGACACCTTCATCGACCTGCACGGAGCGCATGTCCGCAAGGTCGTGCTGAACGGCGCGGACCTCGACCCGGCGACCTACGACGCCGACAAGGGACGGATCCCGCTGCCCGGCCTCGCCGAGCACAACGAGCTGCGCATCGACGCCGACGCGTCCTACATGCGCACCGGTGAGGGCCTCCACCGTTTCGTCGACCCGGTCGACCAGCAGGTCTACCTGCACAGCCAGTTCGAGACGGCCGACGCCCACCGGATGTACGCCTGCTTCGACCAGCCGGATCTCAAGGCCACCTTCGAGCTGACCGTCCTCGCGCCGGCCGCCTGGGAGGTCGTCTCCAACGCCGCCCCCGACTCGGTGTCGGGGCTCGACGAGCACCACGGACGGCACGGCACCCTCCAGGCCGCGCGGCGGTGGCACTTCCCGCCCACGCCGGTGATGTCGACCTACATCACCGCCCTGATCGCGGGGCCGTACGCCGTGGAGCGCGACGAGCACGACGGCATCCCGCTCGGGGTCTACGTGCGGCGCTCCCTCGCCCAGCACCTCGACGCGGACAACATCTTCGAGATCACCAAGCAGGGTTTCGACTTCTTCCACCGGGTCTTCGGGCTGCGCTACCCGTTCGGGAAGTACGACCAGCTCTTCGTGCCGGAGTTCAACGCCGGCGCGATGGAGAACGCCGGCGCCGTGACGTTCCTCGAGGACTACGTCTTCCGCTCGCGCGTGACCGACGCCGTCGTGGAGCGCCGCGCGGAGACGATCCTGCACGAGATGGCGCACATGTGGTTCGGTGACCTGGTCACCATGCGCTGGTGGGACGACCTGTGGCTGAACGAGTCGTTCGCCACCTACATGTCGGTGCTCTGCCAGGCCGAGGCCACGCGCTGGGGCCAGGGCGCGTGGACCACGTTCGCCAACGTCGAGAAGTCGTGGGCGTACCGGCAGGACCAGCTGCCCTCCACCCACCCGATCGCGGCGGACATCCCCGACATGCAGGCCGTCGAGGTCAACTTCGACGGCATCACCTACGCCAAGGGCGCCTCCGTCCTCAAGCAGCTGGTCGCCTACGTGGGCCTGGAGAACTTCCTCGCCGGCGTCCGCGACTACTTCAACGAGCACGCCTGGGGCAACACCACCCTGCAGGACCTGCTCTCCGCTCTGGAGCGCACGTCGGGCCGCGACCTGTCGTCCTGGTCGAAGGAATGGCTGGAGACCTCCTGGGTCAACACGCTGCGCCCGTCGTTCACCACCGACGACGAGGGCCGCTTCCTGACCTTCGACGTGCTCCAGGAGGCGCCGCAGGAGCACCCGACGCTCCGCTCGCACCGGGTCGCGATCGGCCTCTACTCGCTGGACGGCGGCGTCCTGACCCGCACCCGCCGGGTCGAGCTCGACGTCGTCGGCGCCCGCACGGCCGTCACCGAGCTGGTCGGCGAGGCACAGCCCGACCTCGTGCTCGTCAACGACGACGACCTCACCTACGCCAAGGTCCGGCTCGACCCCCGGTCGCTGTCGACGCTGGTGAACGGCGGCATCGCCGCCTTCCAGGAGTCCCTGCCCCGCGCGCTGTGCTGGTCGGCGGCCTGGGACATGACCCGTGACGCCGAGATGGCCACCCGTGACTATGTCGCGCTCGTGGTCTCCGGCATCGACTCCGTGCGCGACATCACGGTCGTGCAGGCCGTGCTCCGGCAGGCGCGCCTCGCGATCCAGCAGTACGGCGACCCGGCGTGGCGGGCCACCGGCCTCGCCCAGCTGGCCACCGCGCTGCGCAACCTGATCGGCTCGGCGGAGCCGGGGTCGGACCACCAGCTCGCCTACGTCAACGCCTTCACCGCGGTCGCGACGTCGGCGGACGACCTGGCCTTCGTCCGCGGCATCCTCGACGGCACCGGCGTGCCCGAGGGGCTGGCCGTCGACACCGACCTGCGCTGGACGCTGACCCACGCGCTGGTCTCCGGCGGAGTGCTCGGCGCGGCCGACATCGACGCCGAGCTCTCCCGGGACGCCACGGCCACCGGCGAGCGCTCCGCCGCGCTCAGCCGGGCCGCGATCCCCACGCCCGAGGGCAAGGCCGAGACGTGGGCCGCCATCACCGGCGGCCGGTTGAGCGGCGCGCTGCTCCGGTCGACGGTCCTCGGCTTCATGGACCCCAACCACGTCGAGCTGCTCGAGCCGTACGGCGACAGGTTCCTGGACGAGGTCGAGCGCATCTGGGCGGAGTGGACCTTCGACTCGGCGCAGAACTTCGTCGTCGGCTGCTACCCGGCACTGCTGATCAGCGCGGACACGGTGGCCAAGACCCAGGACCACATCGCCGCCGCCCAGCCCCCCAACGCGTTGCGCCGGCTGCTGCTGGAGGGCGCGGACGGAGTCAGCAGGGCCCTGAAGGCCAGGGAGAGGGACGCGGCCGCCGAGTAGCGCACCCCCCGACTCACCCAGGAAGTCCCCGAAGGCCACGGTTTCGCACCGTGGCCTTCGGCGTGAAAGCCTCACGCAAGCCGGATGCAAGCTCCACACGATGACATAGCGATCGTTTACAGCACAGAACTTCCCGGTCTACCGTCCCTCCAGGAGGCCTCCCCATGATCCCCTTGATCGTCGTCGTCGCCATCGTGGCCGTGCTGGCCGTGGTGATCGTGTCCCATTACAACCGCCTCGTACGCACCCGTAACGCCGTGGACAACGCCTGGGCGCAGATCGATGTGCAGCTCAAGCGCCGCTACGACCTGATCCCCAACCTTGTCGAGACCGTGAAGGGCTACGCCGCCCATGAGCGGCAGACCATCGAGGCCGTGACCGCCGCCCGCTCGATGGCCATCAACGCGCAGGGCCCCGCCGATCGGGCCGTGGCCGAGAACGCGCTCTCCGGCGCCCTCAAGAGTCTTTTCGCGGTCGCGGAGGCCTACCCCGACCTCAAGGCCAGCCACAACTTCGCGGAGCTTCAGGAGGAGCTGGCGACCACGGAGAACCGGATCGCCTACTCGCGGCAGTACTACAACGACGCCGTCCTGACCTACAACAACGCGATCCAGACCGTTCCCGCCAACATCGTCGCGGGCATGACGGGCTTCTCCGAGAGGGTCTACTTCCAGGTCCCCGGCGAGGAGCTCGGCTCGGTCCAGGTGCGGTTCTAGCCATGATCATGTGGATCGCCGCAGCCCTGGCCGTCGGCCTGTGGCTGCTGGTTCTGCTCGTGCTCGCCGCGGCGACGCGGACACCGGAGGTCAAGGCCGGGCCGGCCACCGAAGCGCTGGGCGAGCAGTCCCCCGCCATCGTCGACCTGCTCACCGGAGACTGGCGGCTGACCAATGAGGCCGCCTCCGCCACCGTGCTCGACCTCGCCGCGAAGGGCGCGCTCGCCATCGAGGAGATCGGCCCGGAACTCTCCCTCGTACGGCTCCGCCGCGACCCCGGCGACCTCAACGCCTACGAGAGGCTCGTCTACGAACACGTCCGCTCGCTCGCCGTGGACGGCGTCGTCGCGACCGGCGCCCTCGCCGAGGGCTCACGCGACATCTCCCGCTGGTGGAAGAGCTTCCGCAAGAAGGTGATCGTCGAGGCCCGCGCTCAGGGCCTGTCCCGTCCGCGCTGGAGCAGGGCGCAGGCCGCGCTCCTCACCACGACGGCGGTCGCCGTCGCCGTGCTGGTCGGGATCACGGCGGAGGTCTCCCACGCCGCGGCGAACGCCTCCGACGAGGAGGGCAGTCCCGGCGTCGCAGCGGGGTTCTTCTGCTTCCTCCTGCTCGCCGGCCTGATGAGCAAGCTCAACGGCGAGCGTGGCACCAAGCGCGGCGCCGAGATCGCGGGCCGATGGCTCGGCGTGCGGGATCATCTCTCCGCCACCGGGCGCTTCGGCGAGCAGCCCGCCGCGTCTGTCACGATCTGGGGCCGGCACCTCGCCTACGCCGCGGCCCTCGGCCTCGCGCCCCGCGCCGTGACGAGCCTGCCGATCACCACTCCCGCCGACGACAGCCGGGCCTGGTCCGACTACGGCGGCATGTGGCACCCCGTCCACGTGCGCTATCGCTCGCGCAGGTTCTGGGGCCGCAAACCACTGACGATGATCGGCCACGGTCTGCTCGCGGGGATGATGATCGGGGTCTGGGTGTTCATCCTCCTGCTCGTCGCGACGAGTTTCGGGTACTGGCCGGACGCGCTCCTCACGCCCACGCCGGTGCTGGTCGGCGGGGCCATCGCCGCGCTCCCGATCATCTACACGATCATCGACTACTCCGGGAACACCATCATCCAGGGGCAGATCGTCCGGCTGCGGAAGTTCGGGGAGTCGAGCGGCGACAGCCCCTCGAACCCTGAGTACTTCTGCGCCGTCGACGAGGGCCGTTCCCGGGAGGTCCTCGCCTACGGCCTCCCCTCCGAGCTGTACGGACCCCTCAACGAGGGGGACCTCGTGAGAGCCGTCGCCGGCAAGAGGATGGGCTGGATCAGGAAGATCGAGGTCCTCGAACGCGCCCGCCCCCGCGACACCGCCTACAACGACACCGGTGAGCACAAGGTCAACGCGCCCGAACACCTCGGCCAGGTCAAGATCTTCGAACGGTCGGCCCGGCCCGACGCGCCCGCTGGCGAAGGCGACGTGCGCCCGGCCGATCTCGTGACGCCCGCCGACCTCAAGAACGCGCTGGGCATCGACGTCGGCGCAGCCGGGCCGTACAGCGGCACGCCGCTCGCCCCCGCCTGGTTCCACGTCAACTCGTGCCGCTACACGACGGGCTCGGGATGGACGGTCGACGTGCACGCCGCGGCCGGCAAGCGCTCCCGCTACCTGATGGTCCTCGGGCACATGCTGACCCGTGCCGAGGGCAAGCCGGTCCAGGGCGTGGGCAGGCAGGCGATGCTCTACCCCGGCGTCGTGTCGGCCACGACGGACGAGGGCACCTTCGCCATCAACGTGTCGACGCCCGACGGCCCGCCGCCGCCCGACCCGCTGATCGCCCTGGCCCGCGCGGCGGTCACCCGGCTCGGCCCGTCCTGAAGGGGCCGCCGGTGGACTCGGCGCGGGACCTGCTGATCGCCCTGGCACGGCGGTACTCCTTCGGCGACGTCGGGGCCCTCGCCCCGGCGGTGCTGAAGGACCGCGAAACGGCGGCCATGGTGACCTCGGTCTGCGAGTTCGGCCGGCTGCTGCTGACCCTCGACGCCGAGGACTTCGCCGCCGACGTCGACGTGCGGGCCGTCCCGGCCGATCTGCGCCGGCGCGCGAGCGACTGTCACCTGCCCCAGACGCCGAGGGAGCAGCCGCGCGGGGCGCTGGGGTCGATGCGCCCGGCGTACGCGCTGCTCCTCGAGGTGATCGAGATCCGCTGGGCCCGCCGCGAGCTCAGCGCCATGATCGCGGCCGTCCACATCGCCAGCGAGTACCTGCCGCTGCTGGCCATCGAGCCCGCGCTCGGTCACGCGGGCGACCCCGCCCGCTGGCCGGAGGCGTTGAGCGGACCGGGAAGCCGGTTCGGGACGATCGGCGACCGGATGTGCCAGCACACCAGGGCCGAGCAGTCGGCGGCCGAGCGGACGCTACGCGTCGCGGCCGAGCCGGGAACCGGCTGGCGTGCGTATCTCGACCGGCAGCACAGCCAGGTCGCGGGCGCCCTCGCCACCTGCGCGGCCCGGTGCAGGAACCCGTGCACCGCCCTGTCCTGGGTCTCCGACCTCGACGACCTGACGCTCCGCTGCCGGGTGGCGCTCGCCTTCGCGCAGAGCCCGCTCGTACGGCTCCGGCACGCCGCGCCCGTCGGCCACGGTTTCGGCGTCCCCTCGGCCGAGGAGGTCCTCGACGCGTGGGGGCGCAGCCGTACGGCCCTGGACAAGAATCCCGTCGGGCATCAGGCGACGAGCGACGACGGCTTCCCGCTGCCTGGGCTGCCCAGCCTCATGTCGGCCGTCGCCGCCTCCCCCGTGGTCCCGGGCAGCCTGCTGGCCGACGTGTCGGCCCACCTCGTGAGCCTGCTCGAGTGACGGCGGCCTTTCGTCTCACCAGGCCCGACGTCGCACCGGACCGGTCGTCTCACCGGACCGGTCGTCTCACCAGACCGGCGGCCGCCGGGCACCCCAGAAGCCGCCCACGGACGCCTCGACCTGGGCGGACAGCGAGATGAGCGTGCCCTCGTCGCCGAAACGACCCCCGAGCATGACGCCGACGGGCAGTCCGTCCGGCGTCCAGTAGAGCGGGAGGTTGACGGCCGGCTGGCCGCTGACGTTGTACATCGCGGCGAAGGGGGCGAAGCCCTTCATCCGCTCGAAGGTCTCCTCCGGGGAGTCGACGTCCTCGAACCAGCCCACCGGCACGGGCAGCCGGGTGACCGTGGGAGTCAGCACGGCGTCGTACTGATCGGTGACCAGCGACGCGAACCTGGTGGCCAGTTGCAGCGCCGACTGCGCCTGGAGGAAGGCGGGCGCGGGGACGGCCTGACCGCGCTCGCGCAGCCACGCGGTGAGCGGGCGCAGCTTCGGTTCCATCTCCTTGGAGACCGGGTGCATGCAGGCGAAGCTGAACCACAACTTCTCGAACTCCGGGACCATGTCCGCTCCGAACGGCGGCGCGATCTCCTCGACGTCGTGACCGAGCGACTCGAGTACGGCCGACGCGCTCTCGTAGGCCGCGAGCACGTCGGGGTCGACCTGCGCGCCGGGAACGGCGGGAGTGGCGTAGCGGGCGATCCGCAGCCGGCCGGGCTCCCTGCCCACATAGGCCGAGAACGACCCCAGCGCCGGCGGCGGCGCCCAGTAGAGGTCTCCGGGGTTGTTGTGCGCCATCACGTCGAGCAGGGCCGCGGCGTCCGCGACGTTCCTGGTGATCGGCCCGTTGGTCGACAGCCCCGCGAGGTCGGGGACGATCGGCGCGTACGAGATCCGGCCCCTCGTCGGCTTGATGCCGTACAGGCCGCAGAGCGACGCGGGGATCCGGATCGAGCCCGCGCCGTCGCTGCCCTGGGCCGCGGGGGCGAGCCCGGCCGCGACAGCGGCCGCCGCTCCCCCGCTCGACCCGCCCGCGGATCTGGACAGGTCCCAGGGCGTGCGCGCCGGCTCGCTCACGTAGGTCTCGGTGTAGCACGGCAGCCCGAACTCCGGCGTGCTGGTCTTGCCCAGCATGATCGTGCCCGCGTCCCTGAGACGCTCGACCACGCTGTCGTCCACCGGCGCGACGAACCCGTCGTAGGTCGCCGAGCCGAAGTGGATCGGCACGTCCTTCACGAAGTTGAGGTCCTTGATGGGCACCGGGACCCCGAGCAGGGGCGGCAGGTCGCCGGCCTCCTCGCCCGCGATCCGTGCCTCCTGTTCACGCGCCTGGTCGAGTGCCCGATCGGCGGTGAGGGTGACGAATGCGCCCACGGCGTGGTCGAGCCGTCCGGCACGTTCCAGGTAGTGCTCGGTGATCTCCACCGGGGACAGTTCCCGCGTTCGTACGGCCGCCGCCTGCTCTAGGGCGGTAAGATCATGAATGTGCGCCACGCTACTGAACGGTAGGCCGAAGAGGCCAAGATATCTAGAGAAGATACCCGGCTTGGACGACGGCGAATCAGCTCAAGCAGGCCACAAAAGTATGAACCATCCAACACTAGGCACCTGCCGACACCTCAACTACCGTGAGTGATGTGGATACCGGTCTAGCGCCAGAAGACGGTCACGATACGTCACCCATCTGGGTCAGTGACCACACGTCGGAGCGAGCCCCGACAGCACCTGACGCTCCAGCGTCTACCTATGCGCCTGTCGAGCGTGCGTCCGTCAAGAGCCTGCTCCAGCATCCCCGTTACCGCCATCTGCGCCTACGTGTGCTGATCGCGCTGGGCGTCGGTGTCGTCACGGGCGTTCTGCTGGCGAGTTGGCGGATCGGAGTCACCTTCGCGATCATCGCGGCCGTGGCCGACACGGTCTATCGGGCGCGGACCGTCTCCTCGATCCCCGCGTGGAGACGTGCCTCCGCGGCGGAGCGGCGCACGGAGGGCCAGCTCAAGAAGTTGGAGCGGAGCGGCTACCGGACCCTGCACGCGCGCGCGATCCCCGGGAGCGAGGCCCAGATCGACCACCTGGTCGTCGGCCCCACCGGCGTGTACGCGGTGGACTCCGAGAAATGGGACCGGCGGCTTCCGGTCCGGGTGCAGTCGCATCGCAAGCTCTTCCACGGGCCGTTCAACCGCAAGCCCAGGCTCGACGAGGCCCGGTGGGAGGCCTCGCAGGCCAGCGACCTGATCAGCAAGGCCCTCGGCCGTGAGGTCACGGTCGTCCCCTCGCTCGCGATCTACGGCCCGGCGATACCGTGGCGGATCCTCAACATCCGCGAGGTGGACGTCTTCTCCGGCAGCATGGTCCGCAAGTGGATCACCAAGCGGGAACGGTCCCTCACGACCGCGGAGGTCGAGTCGATCTACCGGGCCGCCGACCGGGTCCTTCCTCCGCGATATCCCGAGTAGTGGACCGGGGTCTCAGCAGTCGGGCGAGCGCCGTACCATTTGAAGACTCATAGTCTTCTGATGGGAGTCAGGCCATGCCCGCCCTCAGGTCTCGTACGGTCACACACGGCAGGAACATGGCCGGTGCCCGGGCGCTGCTCCGGGCGACGGGTGTAGCGGGCGCCGACTTCGGTAAACCGATCATCGCGGTGGCCAACAGTTTCACCCAGTTCGTCCCCGGCCACGTTCACCTGCGCGAGGTGGGCGACGTGGTGGCCGCGGCGGTCCGTGAGGCTGGCGCGATCCCCCGCGAGTTCAACACGATCGCGGTCGACGACGGCATCGCGATGGGCCACGGCGGCATGCTCTACTCGCTGCCGTCCCGCGAGCTGATCGCGGACGCCGTCGAGTACATGGTCAACGCGCACTGCGCGGACGCGCTGATCTGCATCTCCAACTGCGACAAGATCACGCCCGGCATGCTGCTCGCCGCCTTCCGGCTGAACATCCCGACGGTCTTCGTCTCCGGCGGCCCCATGGAGGCCGGCAAGACACCGGGCCGCAAACTCGACCTGATCGACCCGATGATCGCCGCGGCCGACGACAGCGTCTCCGACGCCGACCTCCTGGAGATGGAGGAGAACGCCTGCCCGACCTGCGGGTCCTGCAGCGGGATGTTCACCGCCAACTCGATGAACTGCCTCACCGAGGCGATCGGACTGGCCCTGCCGGGAAACGGGACCGTCCTCGCCACCCACACCGCCCGCAAGGCGCTCTTCGAAGAGGCCGGCCGCACGGTGGTCGAGATCACCAAGCGCTACTACGAGCAGGACGACGAGTCGGTCCTGCCGAAGAACATCGCCACCCGCGACGCCTTCGAGAACGCCATGGCCCTCGACGTCGCGATGGGCGGATCGACCAACACGATCCTCCACCTGCTCGCGGCCGCCAGGGAGGCGGGGGTCGACTTCGGGCTCAAGGAGATCAACGAGGTCTCACTGCGCGTGCCGTGCCTGTGCAAGGTCGCGCCGGCCACCGCGAAGTACCACGTCGAGGACGTGCACCGCGCGGGCGGCATCCCCGCGATCCTGGGCGAGCTCGACCGGGCGGGGCTCCTGCAGCGCGGTGTCCACAGCATCCACTCCGCCTCTCTCGGCGACCACCTCTCGCAGTGGGACCCCAAGTCCCCGACGGTCACCGACGAGGCGATGGAGTTGTGGCACGCGGCTCCGGGAAACGTCCGGACCGTGAAGGCCTACTCGCAGAGCGCCCGCTGGGACTCGCTCGACCTCGACCGGGCCGACGGCTGCATCCGCGACTCGGAGCACGCCTACACCCGTGACGGCGGACTTGCCGTGCTGTACGGCAACATCGCCCCCGACGGCTGCATCGTGAAGACGGCCGGGGTCGACGAGTCGATCTGGCGGTTCTCCGGCCCCGCGGTCGTGTTCGAGTCCCAGGAGGACGCGGTCGACGGCATCCTCGGCGGCAAGGTCAAGGCCGGTGACGTGGTCGTCATCCGCTACGAGGGTCCCAAGGGCGGCCCCGGCATGCAGGAGATGCTCTACCCGACGAGCTTCCTCAAGGGCAAGGGCCTCGGCAAGGCATGTGCCCTGGTCACGGACGGCCGGTTCTCCGGCGGGACGTCCGGCCTGTCCATCGGCCACGCCTCACCCGAGGCGGCCGAGGGCGGCCTGATCGCCCTGGTGGAGGACGGCGACACCGTCGAGATCGACATCCCGGGCCGTTCCATCGAGCTGAAGGTGGCCGACGACGAGCTCGCCGGCCGGCGGGAGCGGCTGATCGCCGACCTCGGCGGCTTCCGCCCGCGCGACCGGCACCGTCCGGTCTCCGTGGCCCTGCAGGCGTACGCGGCGATGACGACCTCGGCCTCCACCGGGGCGTCCCGCGACCTTACGCAGCTGTCTCGGTAGCGGATTGCGATAATTCGTTCGGAAAAATGTCGGTGGTGCCAGTTATCGTCAAGGTATGGCCAACGTCACAAGGCACCCGGCACCGCTGACGACCGCTGAACTCGCCGCTCTGGCCCTGTCCCTCGCTCATCTGGGGGCAGGGCCGCAATCCGTGACCGCCCGTCGCGGGCTCCGTCACGCGTTCGAGCACCTCGACCTGGACGACGACGTCATCGCCACCACCCTGTCGACCCTCACCACGCCGCTGCCCCCCGACGTCGCCCGGCGCGCCAGGTCCGTGGCGAACGCGATCAGCGCACGGCTGGTGATCCGCCTGCAGTACCTCGATGCCGGCGGCCGGCTCACCGTCCGCGACGTCGAGCCGGTGACCTGCCTGGTCCACCGCGATCACTGGTATCTGGTGGGCTGGTGCCGGATGCGCCGGGGAATCCGGGCCTTCCGGTTCGACCGGATCGTCTCGGTCGAACCGACCGACGTGCCCGCCCGGCCGCATCTGGCCGAGCGCTACCTGCCCTTCCAGCGCCGCGCCGCGGCCTGAGCCCGCGAAGGGCTGACCGCAGCAACCGCCGCCGAACGCGGGGCTAGCCGCAACAACCGCCGCCGCAACAACCTCCGCCGGACGCGGGGCGAGGCGCGGCGGCGGCCTTGCCCGTGACCGCGACCGTGGACAGCAGCTTCACGGTGTCGTCGTGTCCCGACGGGCAGGCCGCCGGGGCGTTGGACTCGGCCATGGGCCGGTTGAGCTCGAACGTCGATCCGCAGGCGCGGCAGCGGTAGTCGTAACGCGGCATGCCCTCAGGGTACGGCTCGCCCGCTTCTAGCCGAAACGGATCGAGGCGTAGTCCTCGACCGGACGGTAGCCGAGGCTCTGGTAGATCGAGTTCGAGGTGGGGTTGTCCAGGTCGGTGAACAGCAGGACCTCGGCGGCGCCGTCGTCGAGGGCCTTGTGCGTGACCGCATGCGTCACCGCCGAGCCGTACCCCCGTCGTCGCAGCTCAGGCGGGGTATAGACGGGCCCGACCCGGGACATCCCCGCGATGGGCGAAGACACCGCGGCGAGCGCGACCGGCCGGTCGCCGTCCTCCCACCAGATCAGCTCCTCCCGGTTGATCCGGGCCGAGACCACCGGCGTGGGGTCAGCCTCGACATCCACCTCGGCCTCGTTCTGGAAGGCGACGAACCACCGCGTGGCCTCCGGGAGGTCGGACGCGACAGCCGTACGGGGCTTGCCGGGGACGGTGCAGGGTGCGAGAGAGCCGAGCCGGTAGAGGCGCTCGGAACGGCGTCCCACCTCTGGCCGCCACCATTCCCGGGCGAAGGCCTCCACCAGGGCGAGCGGCCCGCTCACGCCGGGAATCGCCCGGTCGAGCTCGATCAGACCGGCCGCCAGCGACGGCAGGCTCTCCGGCGGGACACAGCCGAGAAGCAGGGGGTAGGGCGGGGTGTGGCTCACCGCGCCGGCGACGGAGTCGTCGTCGGCCAGCCAGCCCATCAGCGGGTCCTCCGCGAACTGGCCGCTCCGCAACCCGCGCAGCACGGTAAGCGGGACCGTGTTGCGCACCGGGTCGCGGAGCAGCCATGGCTCCGCCGCCGCCGCGTATTCCTCTGCGTCGGCGGTGAACGTCCAGTTCATCCGGCCATCGTCATGCCGCGGACTCCGACAGGTAGGGCGCCCACTGGGGGTCTCCATCGAACTGCGCGCCGATGAGCCGCCAGTGGACGCCGTGTGGCACCACCGGGGCGACGCGTAGCGTCCACCCCAGGTCCTCCAGCAGTCTGTCGGCCTTGCTGTGATTGCACGGCATGCAGGAAGCGACGCAGTTCTCCCAGGTGTGAGGGCCTCCCTTGGAACGTGGAATGACGTGGTCGATGGTCTCGGCCCGCTGCCCGCAGTAGGCGCAGCGGAAATCGTCACGGCGCATCAGCGCGGCGCGCGTGAGCGGAATCCTGGACCGGTAGGGGATTCGAACATATCGGCGTAGCCGGATCACCGAGGGCACGTCGAGCGTGCGGGTGGCCGAGCGGAGCACCGCGCCCCGCCCGTCACGATGCACGACCTCCGCTTTCTCCCTCAGCACCAGGATGACGGCCCGGTGCAGGGCAAGCGTGGTGAGCGGCTCGTAGGTGGCATTGAGAAGTAGGACTTGGCGCATCAGCCGGCCTCCACAGCTATCTCAGAAGTCGGCGTGGAACAGCCTGGAGTGACCGTCACACACGTCGGCACCGGATAGCCGGGGACTCCAGTCACCGGCACGGCTGTGCGCCCTGGTTGTGGGCCCGTCGGTTGGGACCCGGATGCATCCGTCACAAGGACCTCCGCCGGACGGTCCAGCGGATGGTCACCACGGCCCGCCCTTCACCAAAGTGTGGCCTTAAGAGCGGCCACTCCGCCACCCCATAACCTGGCCGGGAGTCGACGATTGGGACGCCTGATGCCCGTTATGCCCAGACTGACGTCCCTTTACTCCCGTCTTGGCCGAGTGAGGACGTGTGTACGCTCCCAGCCGCCAACTGCTTTAAAGTGCGAACATGACCCGACAGCCCTACCCGCTCGCGCACCGTGACGAGATCGTCGACGACCTGCACGGGACTCCGGTCCCGGATCCGTACCGGTGGCTGGAGGAACCGGACGACCCGGCGACCAAGGAGTGGCTGGACGCGCAGGACGCGCTGTTCAGGAGCACCGACCTCCCCGGCCGCGACCATCTGCGCGACCGCGTCGCCGCGTTGCTGAAGTCGGGTTCGATCGGGACGCCCGTGTGGCGCGGTGACCGCCGCTTCTTCACCCGCCGGACTCCCGATCAGGAGCATCCGGTCCTCTACGTCGGCGACGCCGGGGGCGAGCGGGTGCTGCTCGACCCCACCGCCCTCGACCCCGGCAGCCTCACCACGCTGGACGCCTACCAGCCGGACAAGGAGGGCAACCGGCTGGCGTACCAGATCTCGGTGGGCGGCGACGAGGAGTCGATGCTCTATGTGATCGACGTCGCCGACGGGACGATCATCGAGGGCCCGATCGACCGGTGCCGCTACTCCCCCATCGCCTGGCTGCCCGGCGGCGAGGCGTTCTACTACGTCCGCAAGCTGGCCCCCTCCGCCGTTCCCGAGGGCGAGGAGCAGTTCCACCGCCGCGTCTACCTCCACAAGGTCGGGCAGTCGCCCGACGACGACGTGATGATCTTCGGTGACGGCCTGGAGAAGACCAACTACTACGGTGTCTCGGTCTCGCGTGACGGCCGGTGGCTGTCGGTCTCCGCGTCACGCGGCACGGCTCCGCGCAACGACCTGTGGGTGGCCGACCTGGAGGCCTCGCCGGCCGAGGCCCCGGAACTGGTCACCGTCCAGCAGGATGTGGACGCCCAGACCGGGCTGCTGTTCGGCAGGGACGGCAGGCTCTACGTGTTCACCGACCTCGACGCCCCGCGCGGCAGGGTCTGCGTCACCTCACCGGAGACGCCCACACCCGAGCACTGGCGGGATCTGATCCCCGAGGACGACGAGGCCGTGCTGTCCGACTTCGCCATCCTCGACGAGGCCGCCGAACCCGTCATGCTCGTCGGCTGGACCAGGCACGCGATCTCCGAGATCTCGATCCACGCCCTGGAGAGCGGCGACCGGGTCGGGAAGGTCCCGGTGCCCGGGCTCGGCTCCATCGGCGGAATCGTCGAGCGCCCGGAAGGCGGCCACGAGGCCTGGTTCAGCTACACGGACAACGTCACCCCCACGGCCGTCTACCGGTTCGACGTGCTGACCGGCGAGACCACCCTCTGGGAGGCTCCCCCCGGCGCGGTCGAGGTGCCGCAGGTGCGCACGGAGCAGGTGGTCTACCGCTCCAAGGACGGCACCGAGGTCCACATGCTCGTCGTCTCCCGCGAGGGCTCGGGGCCCCGGCCCACCATCCTGTACGGCTACGGCGGCTTCGGCATCTCGATGACCCCCGGATTCTCCGCCTCGACGCTGGCCTGGGTCGAGGCCGGTGGCGTCTACGCCATCGCGCAGCTTCGCGGCGGCGGCGAGGAGGGCGAGCGCTGGCATCGCGCGGGCATGCTCGGCAACAAGCAGAACGTCTTCGACGATCTCCACGCGGCGGCCGAGCATCTGATCGAGACGGGCGTGACCGCGTCCGACCGGCTCGCGATCTCCGGCGGCTCCAACGGAGGCCTCCTCGTGGGCGCGGCCCTGACCCAACGGCCCGACCTGTACGCGGCGGTGGTGTGCTCCGCCCCGCTGCTCGACATGATCCGCTACGAGAAGTTCGGCCTCGGCGCGACCTGGAACGTCGAGTACGGCTCGGCCGACGTCCCCGAGGAGTTCGGCTGGTTGTGGGGCTATTCGCCCCTCCACCGCATCCGCGAGGGCGTGTCCTACCCGGCCACGTTGTTCACCGTCTTCGGCTCGGACACGCGGGTGCATCCGCTGCACGCCTGGAAGATGGCGGCGGCCCTCCAGCACGCCCAGGCCGGGGACCGCCCGATCCTCCTGCGCAACGAGACCGAGGTCGGCCACGGCGCCCGTGCCGTGAGCAAGTCCGTGGAGCTCGCGGCCGACCAACTCGCCTTCCTGGCCCGTCACACGGGCCTGGAGGTCAGCGCGGGAAGATGACCGTCTTGTGGCCGTCGAGCAGCACGCGGTGCTCCGCGTGCCAGCCGACGGCCCGGGCCAGGGCCCGGCTCTCGACGTCACGGCCCATCGCGACCAGGTCGTCCGGGGAATGCGTGTGGTTCACCCGGGCGACCTCCTGCTCGATGATCGGCCCCTCGTCGAGGTCCGTGGTCACATAGTGCGCGGTCGCGCCGATCAGCTTGACTCCGCGCGAATGCGCCTGGTGGTACGGCTTGGCGCCCTTGAACGACGGCAGGAACGAGTGGTGGATGTTGATCATCCGCCCGGCGAGCTTCGCGCACACGTCGTCGGACAGCACCTGCATGTAGCGGGCGAGCACGACCACGTCGGCCTGGTAGTGGTCGACCAGGGTGAGGATCTCGGCCTCCTGCTTCGCCCGGGTGTCGGGCGTGACCGGGAGGTGGTGGTAGTCGACGCCGTACGACTGGGTCAGCGGCCGCAGGTCGGGGTGGTTGGAGGCCACGCCGACGATGTCGACGGCCAGCAGGCCGGAGCGCACCCGGTAAAGAAGATCGTTGAGACAGTGGTCGAACTTGCTGACCAGCACGAGCGCCCGCGTCTTCACCGCCCGGTCGAACAGCTGGAGCTCCATGCTGAACTCCGGAATGAGCACGGCGAAAGCCGTACGGAGCTCGTCGAGCCCCAGCCCGCTGACGAACTGCACGCGCATGAAGAAGCGCTGCGCGATCGGGTCGCCGAACTGCTGGCTCTCGGTGATATTGCAGTCATGCCCCGCCAGGATCCCGGAGACGGCGGCGACCACTCCGGGACGGTCCGGGCAGGACAGGGTCAGCACATACTCAGCACTCATACGTTGGTCCTCGGCGAGGGGTGCGTTACGACTCGACCCAGCCTAGGGGTACGGCCTGGGACGGCCGGGAGCGACCTTGGCCCGACACCCGATCAGCCGGCCACGTGCCGTTCGAGCGCCTCCCGGATGTCGGGGTCGTCAGGCGCGAGATCGCAGGCCCGGCGCAGGTCGAGCCCGGCCTCCTCCGCACGTCCCAGGGCGTCCAGGGCGGTGGCCCGGTTGAAGTAGAGCGCGGGGTCGTCCCCCAGCTCGATCGCCCGGGTGAGATCGTCGACGGCGCCGGCGGCGTCCCCGCTCTCGTAACGCAGAATGGCCCGGTTGGCCCAGGCCGACGCCAGGCCGGGATCGGCCTCCACCGCCGCGTCGAACGCCTTCCCGGCGTCCGCGAACCGGCCCGCCGCCGTCTCCAGCTGGCCGAGGACGCCGTGCAGGTGGGCGTTCCCGGGGTCGAGGGCCAGTCCCGCCGCCACGTCCTCGCGAGCCGCGTCGTGCTCGCCCAGCATCTCCAGGATCCCGGCGCGGTTCACATATGCGTTGAGGTAGCCCGGATCCAGCTCCAGCACGTGATCGAGGTCGGCCCTGGCCGACTCCAGATCGCCGGCCGCCAGGCGCAGCTCGGCCCGGTTGTAGTACGCCTCGGGCAGGGGCGGGCTCACCCGCATCGCGGTCTCGTAGTCGGCCAGCGCGTCGTCCGGGCGACCGAGCTCCAGCAGCAGGTTGCCCCGGTCGAGGTAGTGGTCGGGGAAACAGGGATCGATGGCGATGGCCCGGTCGAGATCACGCAGCGCGTCCTTGGCCCGGCCGGTCCGCGCGAGCAACTGGGCGCGGTTGGCGAACAGAACCATGCGATGCACCGGGTGCACGCCCTCGGGCAGGTCGCGCTCAGCGAGGTCGATCGCCGACTCCACGAGGTGGAGAGCGGACGCGACCCGGCCCTGCCGGAGCTCGATCAGCGCACGGCCGTTCTGGTCGAACCCGAGCTTGAAGGCCCGTTCACTCCGGTCGGGCAGCAGTGTGGAGATCGCCACAGCCTCGTTGATCCAGCCGGTGGCCCGGCCCAGATCCCGCTTCTCCGGGTCCGGATGGCGGGCGTCCAGCATGGCCGTGCCGTACGCGGAGGCCGCGTGGACGACCGGATCCATGCTCTCGCGCCGTGCCTGCTCGTAGAGGTCCAGGGCCC
Organism: Planotetraspora mira; assembly: GCF_016863275.1. Taxonomy (GTDB): domain Bacteria; phylum Actinomycetota; class Actinomycetes; order Streptosporangiales; family Streptosporangiaceae; genus Planotetraspora; species Planotetraspora mira. Next base: position 117,807 of record NZ_BOOO01000041.1, on the reverse strand, counting down.
GGTCACGGCGGCCCAGTCCGCCCAGCGCGGTCGCCGTGCGCTGCGTGAACCGCCACCAGAGATCGGAGCCGCTCTCGGCGAGGCGCAGGCCGCGCGGGCCCAGTTCGGCGACGGCGTCCAGGAACCCCTCGGTGATGCAGTGGTCCACGGCCTCCCACAAGGCCCGCACCGCGGCCTCGGGGTCACTGCCGTGCTCCAGGTGGTACGGCACGGCACCCAGCGCGAACTCGCCGGTCAGCTCGACGGCCCGCCGATCATGCAGGTTCGCCCGCTCGTCCGGGGAGAGGGCGAGATACGCCTGATAGGCCGGGGAGTCGTCGGAGGTGCCGTCGGACCTCACGTAGTCCTCGGGTGAGCCGCCGGTGTCGCCCTCCTGGGCTACGGCGTCGACGACGACCGGTTCGCCTGACCCGCTGAACGGTCGCTCCGGGGAGCCCACCGCGAGGGTGAGCCGACCCACCCGGCGCGCCAGCACGGTCAGCAACTCGCGGTCGGTGGGATCAGCCTGATGCAGGTTGTCCACGACCAGTGAGCGCGGGCCGGGCAGGCAGTCGCGGATGAACTCGGCGAGTCCATTGGCGATGCGCAACGTCCGGCGCGGGGCCGGCACGAGGATCCGCTCGTTCTCCGGCAGGCGGGCCTCGATGGGCTCCCGCCGTAGGGGCACCAGGTGCCGCAGATCAGGTGCGGCGGCGCGGATCTCGATGTCGTGTCGTGCCACCAGGTCAGGGGAACGCTCCAATGCGACCGGTACGAGCTCGCGCAAAATGACGCTGCCGACCGAGTACGGACCGCGCAGCCGTCGATGCCCGTTGATCACGGGCGTCAGGAGGGCGGGCAACTCCAGAGAGCGGAGCGCCGCCACGCGATCGCGGGAGAGGTTCCCCCGAACCCAGATGTGGCGAAGGTTCTCCTTCACCCCTTGTGGATGACGCTCGATGTTCCTGTGAGCTTCATCGTGCCGGGCTTGCGGACAATGATCTTCTTCATTATGCCTCTTTCCCCGTTTAACGGATAAGGCACAAGTATTAGTACAAATCAGCGATCCGCCAAGGCCTCAAAGGCATTCTCTATCGGGTGAAAAGTCGCGAAACCTCGGCATTGAGTCGCTTTTCGCCATAAAGCACCACGGTGTCGCCTCGGGCCTCCCTGCGGAGCTCACGCCAGCCCGACTTGCGGTAGAGCTCCAGAGCTGCGACCTGTTGCAGAGTGGTGTCACCGCGCAGCAGTGTGTAGCCGAGTTGACCGGCCCGCTGCTCCAGCGCCTCCATGATCTGGGCGCCGAAGCCCCGGCGCTGGTACTCCGGATGCACCCGAAGCCTGCACATCTCCGCCGTCTGGTCGTCGACCCGGCGCAGGCCCCCCATCGCGACGATTCCTGAGCCGGCCACCTCGCCGATGAGGAAGTCGCCGCGATCGGCCAGGTAGACCTCACTGATCCTCGGGAAGTCGTCGTCGTAGTAGACGCCGTCCCCCGGCAGGAGACCCACCTGGGCCAGGCCGATCTGATGCAGCGTCCAGACCGCGTCGAGATCGGACCAGCGGTACTGCCGGATCTTCAGGACCGCCACCATGTCGTGCCCTTCACAGGTCCCGTTACAGGACGTCGACGCCGGGTGCCGACGGGTTGGACTCCCCCGGCATGAGACTGTCACGGAAGGCCCGCAGTTGCGGCAGGTCGCCGTGCTTGGCCTGGATGGCCTTGATCAGATCAGCGGCCGGTCGCATGGCCAGTTGGGGGATGTCGTCGGGAGCGAAGGCCTCGACGGCCTGACTGGCCATGTGCAGCGCCTCCTCGATGTCGCCCTCGATGAAGCGGCACATCGCGCGGTCGAACCGGATGAGCGTCTGGTCGAGAAGATCCTCGCCCGAATACTTTCCCAGCGCCTGTTCCAGGACCACGTCGGCCTCCAGCGTCTGGCCCAGCTTCACCAGGACGTCGCCCTGGTAGAAGTAGAGCTGGCGCTCGGTGTACCCGAAGGCCGCGTCCTCCTGGTCGTCCGCGCTCATCTGGGAGAAAGCCTGTCTGGCCCGGTGCAGCGCCCGCTTGGCCTGCTCCACCACGTCCTGCCGGGACCCGTTGGAGCCCGCCAGCATCGCCAGGGCCCTGGCCTCGACGACGGGTGCCATCGTCCTGGCCGCACAGGGAGTGTGCCCCGCCATGTCGCGGCTCTTCTTCGCCAGCGACAGCGCCTCGCGCGGGTCGCCGTAGTAGAGCGGCACCAGCGCCTCACGAGCGGTGACCCAGGCGCGGAGCGCGCGGTCGCCGGTCTCGTCGGCAGCGGTGCGCCCGGTACGGAAGAACGAGCGGGCCAGGCGGTGGTCGCCGAGGTCGATCATGATCATCCCGCACAGCCCGGAGAGCTGGGCGGCCATCCGGCACAGTCGTTCCTGCACGTCGACGGGCTGGCGGCGCTCCATGGCCTTGCGGACCGTGGAGAACTCCAGCAGGACGTCGCAGAGGAGCCGTAGGGGCGGGGTGTTCATATATTGCCGACCGAAGCCGGTGGTGGACTGCTCCCACTGGTCGAGCATCGCCGGGGAAACGGTGGCCGACACCATGGTGTCGTCCATCTTCCGCCGGACGTTGTCCACCGCGCCGAGCAACTGGCTGTCCATGCCGACGCCGGCAGTGACACCAGCACTGCCGGCGAGAAGCTTCAACAGCGTCCTGCGTAGCACGTTCTCGTCCTCCTCGCCCCCGTCGGTGGGAGGGCAACCGCTGTCCGAAGAGACCAGCAGCTGACGCAGCCCGGGGGAAGTGTCGGGTCGTTCTTCTTTCGAGTCCCCACCACCGGGACCGCCGGGCGCCAGGTGGGCATGGCCGCAGATGCAGGGACCTTCGAATCCCAAGGCGGCCGGCTCGACCCGGTAGACCGAACACAGGTAGTGAAGATACTCGGGGCCAGGCCTCTTCATGCCCGACTCGTACGCGGACAGAAGAGTCTCACCGATGCCGGGAACGGGCTTGCCGTCCCTCTCGAACAGGGCTCGCACCTGTTCGATCACATCGGCGAGGGCGATGCCGTTCGAGAGACGATGCGACTTGATCTTCGTGGTGCCGAACTGCGGTCCGCACACCTCGTGGATCTCGTCGGCGATCAGAGCCAGGTCACGCCCGGCCGCCAGGCCGCGAGCCCGGACCTGACGGGCGATCTCCGTCTCCCTGTGCTGCCTGCCGGACATTCCGGCCCCTCTCTCGTGACCGGCCGCGCTCGCCGCTCACGTGTCCCGACCGGTCCTCATCTGTTAACGGAGTGTGACACGGATGTCGCGCTCCGCCTACCTAATAATGATGGCCCAAGCGTTATCTGGCCAAGCCCCAGGACTGAACATGCTGACTAAGGATCGTCCTCCGACGGGGGGTTTCTTTCAACCCACTTGGGGTTTCCTCCACCACAGGGCCCTCTTGCACTCGTTGACCCATTCAGTTCGGTGAGTCATGGTGGGCGCACCAGGCCGAAGATGCAGGATTGCAAACCGTGCAATTCGGGTCGAAGCCGAAATCAAGGAGGAGGCGGCGAGGTGGGCGAGGACGATGTGCGACGACTGGAGCGACTGGTCTCTGAGCTAGATGCCCGGGGGCTGAGCGCGCGTGTCGTGCGCGCACCCTCGGGGCGCGCCTACGTGCGCGTCATCAACCCGAACGCGACCAGCCTCACCGAGAACGTCGTCTGCCAGGCCGCCGACTACTGGTGGTCATGGGGGGAGCGGATGCATCAGGCCGACGACCCCGCCGGCGCGGCCACCAAGGTCGCCCGCGTGCTCGCCGCGGTGAGCGAGTAGGCGAGGCGGTGGACCGGATGACGCTCAGCCACGCCGGCCGCCGCCCCCACCGCGGCTACGTGGGGCCGGCGGGATGCCCGGTGCGGAACGTTCCCATCGGAACGTTGCGGCACCCCGCCGGTTCCGCGTCACCCGCTCGGACACATGTACGGCAGGCGCCGCCCGGACCCGAAGGGCGGCGCGCATGAGCGGCCGTACACATTGGACTGCCGTCCGGCACGACCGACGAGGTCGGACTGGAGGGCTATCGGGGGGATCCCCCCCTCGGAGAACGGCCAGGGACATGCTTCCGGGTGCGTGTCCCAGCCCTGCCTCACGTCACTGGAGCGTTCCCGGTCCGCCCTCCGCGGCCCCGGATCGATGGACGCTTCCGTCTTCCCCGGCGATGTGACGGTGGCCGGTTCGGTCGGCGGCATGGGTTAGGTTTTCCCTGCCTGCTGCTGTCGCCGAACCGATCCGAGGGGGATCCACCTATTGTTCCCGCTGTCGTCCACGTTGTTCTCGTTGACGCCCGCACCTGTGGGCTCGGGGATTGCCCCCAATCCCGATACCGCAATGAAGACGCTCATGGACAATTGCGCGAAGAGTGACGGTCTCATCTGCTCGATCCTCAACGCGTCGTTCCCCGACAAGGTGCTCCCCTCCTGGGTGCCTCTCCTGGCGGGCGCCACGGACGTGTTGCTGGCGCTGGGGCTGATCCTCGTCGTCGCGCTCATCGTGCGGAGCGTGTCGCACCGGCTGATCACCCGGGTCACCCTCCGGGCGAGCGAAGGCGTGCTGCCCGAGCGGCTCAGGAACAAGACCCTCCTCGTCACCGACGCCACGTCGGCGATCCTCACCGAGCGGCGCAGGCAGCGGGCCGAGACGATGGGCTCGGTGTTGCGGAGCCTCGCCTCGGTGGTCATCCTCGGCACCGCCGCCCTGATGATCATGGCGCGGCTCGGGGTGGAGCTCGCGCCCCTGCTGACCAGCGTCGGCATCATCGGCGTCGCCGTCGGCTTCGGCGCCCAGGAACTGGTCAAGGACTTCATCGCCGGCATGTTCATGTTGCTGGAGGACCAGTACGGCGTGGGCGACGTGATCGACACCGGGGTGGCCACCGGCACGGTCGAGGCGGTGACGCTGCGGATCACCCGCCTCCGTGACGCGGACGGCACGGTCTGGTACATCCGCAACGGCACGATCACGCGGGTGGGCAACGAGTCCCAGGGCTGGTCGCGGGCACTCATCGACATCCCGGTTCCATACGAGGCTGATGTCTCGGCGGTCCGCGAGTTACTCAAGGGCATCGCCGCGGAGGTCTGGGCCGACCCCGACCTCCGTGACACCATGATCGTCGAAGAGCCGCAGGTCTACGGGCTCGAGCAGATCTCGGGGACGACCATCATCTTCCGGTTAAGCGTCAAGACCGTGCCCGCCACGCGTCTCGAGGTGGCGCGCGAGCTCCGCCTGCGCATCAAGCGGGCCTTCGACGACAGAGGCCTGGCGTTCGCCAGCCCCGCCACGTGAACCGACCGGGCCTCCACCTGACCTAGGCTTGAACCGTGACAAGCGAGCAGACCGACTCCTTCTTCGAGGCCGTCGGTGGCGAGGAGACCTTCCAGCGACTGGTCCACAGGTTCTATGAGGGCGTGGTCGAAGATCCCCTGCTGCGGCCCCTCTACCCTGAGGACGACCTCGACGGAGCCGAGGAGCGCCTGCGCATGTTCCTCGTCCAGTACTGGGGCGGCCCCAATGACTACAGCCAGCAGCGCGGCCACCCCCGGCTGCGCATGCGGCACTCGCCGTTCGTGATCGGCGAGCCCCAGCGGGACGCGTGGCTCAAGCACATGGGCGACGCCGTGCAGTCGCTGGACCTGCCGCCGGAGCAGGAGAAGCGGTTGTGGGACTACCTCGTCTACGCCGCCCACAGCATGATCAACGCATAAGTCAGGGAAACGACGGGCAGCGATTGACCCATGGAAGACTCCCCCTGGTGGCGCGACGCCGTCGTCTACGAGATCTATGTCCGCAGTTTCGCCGATGCCTCCGGTGACGGCGTGGGTGATCTGGCCGGAATCCGGAGCCGCCTGCCGTACCTGGCGGCCCTGGGTGTCGACGCGATCTGGCTGACGCCCTTCTACCCCTCCCCCATGGCCGACGGCGGCTACGACGTCGCCGACTACCGCGACGTGGACCCGCTCTTCGGGTCGCTCGCCGACTTCGACGCCCTCGTGGCGGACGCCCACGCCCACGGCCTGCGGTTGATGGTGGACATCGTCCCCAACCACAGTTCCTCCGCGCATCCGTGGTTCCAGAAGGCCCTGGCGGCTCCCAGTGGCTCCGAGGAGCGCGACCGCTACATGTTCCGCGACGTGACACCCTCGACCGGCGACGGTGCCCGCCAGGAGCCCAACAACTGGGTCTCGGTGTTCGGCGGGCCCGCCTGGACACAGGTGGCCGACGGGCAGTGGTATCTCCACCTGTTCGCACCGGAGCAGCCCGACTTCAACTGGCGCAATCCCGAGGTCCGCCAGGAGTTCCTCGACATCCTGCGCTTCTGGCTGGATCGCGGGATCGACGGATTCCGGATCGACGTGGCGATGGGCCTCATCAAAGCCCCCGGCCTGCCCGACACCGACCCCGGATTCGGCGCGAAGTCCCCGACCTGGAGCCGGCCGGAGGTCCACGACATCTACCGCGACTGGCGGCGGGTGCTCGACTCCTATCCCGGCGTGCGGGCGGCCGTCGGCGAGGTCTGGACCGACTCGGCCGAGGACCTCGCCCTCTACGTGCGGCCGGACGAGCTTCATCAGAGCTTCAACTTCGCCTGGCTCGAGGCGCCGTGGTCGGCGACGGCGTTCCGCAAGGTCATCGACGAGACCCTGCGCGCCGTTCCCGCGCCCACCTGGGTGTTGTCCAACCACGACGTCGTCCGGCACACCACTCGGTACGGCGAGGGCGCGCCCGACCCGTCCGTCGGCCTCGCCCGCGGTCACGCCGCCCTGCTGGCGATGCTCGCCCTCCCCGGGTCGGCATATCTCTACCAGGGGGAGGAATTGGGCTTACCCGAGGTGAAGAACCTTCCCCCGGAGGCCCGCCAGGACCCCATCTTCTTCCGCTCCAAAGGCGAGGTTCTCGGCCGGGACGGCTGCCGCGTCCCGATTCCGTGGTCCGGTACGGCCCCGCCGTACGGATTCGGGACCGGAGGGTCCTGGCTCCCCCAACCGGTGGAGTGGGCCGGGCTCACCGCCGAACGGCAGGCCGCCGACCCGTCCTCGACGCTGGCGTTCTACCGGAGGGCCCTGGCCGCCCGCCGTAGCCTCCGGGAGACCCTGCCGGATGCGATGGCCTGGCTGGAAGCGCCGGGCGACGCCCTGTTCTTCTCTCGCGGCCCGCTCATCTGTGCGATCAACTGCGGGACCGATCCCGTGCGGCTCCCGCCGCACGAACAGGTCCTGATCTCCAGTGGCCTCGTCGACGGGCAGGACCTCCCGCCGGACACGGCGGCCTGGCTCCTCACCGCGGAATGACCGCTGACGGTCGACGAGCGGTGCCGCCCCAGGACCGCCGCTGACGGTCGACGACCGGTAATGGTCACGGCCGGGACGATGGACGTCCCGGCCGTGGACCCACGGGTTCATCCGCGGGTGGCTCGCTGCCCTAGTCGCGGGTCAGCTTGCGGTAGGTCACCCGGTGCGGACGCGCGGCGTCGGCGCCCAGTCGCTCGATCTTGTTCTTCTCGTAGTCGGCGAAGTTGCCCTCGAACCAGAACCAGTTCGAGCCCTCTTCCCACGCCAGGATGTGGGTGGCGATGCGGTCGAGGAACCACCGGTCGTGCGAAGTGATCACCGCGCAGCCCGGGAACTCGAGCAGCGCGTTCTCCAGGCTGGAGAGCGTCTCGGTGTCGAGGTCGTTGGTCGGCTCGTCGAGCAGCAGGACGTTACCGCCCTGCTTGAGGGTCAGCGCGAGGCTGAGACGGTTGCGCTCGCCGCCGGACAGGACGCCCGAGGGCTTCTGCTGGTCGGGACCCTTGAAGCCGAACGCGGCGACGTACGCCCGCGACGGCATCTCCACGTTGCCGACCTTGATGTGGTCGAGCCCGTCGGAGACGACCTCCCAGACGTTCTTCTTCGCGTCCATGCCCTCGCGGCTCTGGTCGGCATAGGAGATCTTCACGGTCTCACCCACCGTGATCCCTCCGGCGTCCGGCGTCTCCGCACCCATGATCATGCGGAACAGCGTGGTCTTGCCGACGCCGTTCGGTCCGATCACACCCACGATGCCGTTGCGGGGCAGGTCGAAGGAGAGCCCGTCCATGAGCAGCCGGTCGTCGAAGCCCTTGGTGAGCTTCTCGGCCCGGATGACGGTCGTGCCCAGACGCGGGCCCGGCGGGATCTGGATCTCTTCGAAGTCGAGCTTGCGGTACTTGTCGGCCTCGGCCGCCATCTCCTCATAGCGCTGGAGACGGGCGCGGCTCTTGGTCTGGCGGGCCCGGGCGTTGGAGCGGACCCACTCCAACTCCTCCTCCAGGCGCTTCTTGCGCTTGGCGTCCTTTTGGCCCTCGATCCTCAGACGGGCGGCCTTGGCCTCGAGGTAGGTGGAGTAGTTGCCCTCGTAGGGGAAGCACCGGCCGCGGTCGAGCTCGAGGATCCAGTTCGCGACGTTGTCCAGGAAGTAGCGGTCGTGGGTGACGGCCAGGACGGTCCCGGGATACTTCTCCAGGTGCTGCTCGAGCCACTGGACGCTCTCGGCGTCGAGATGGTTGGTGGGCTCGTCGAGCAGCAGCAGGTCGGGCTGCTCGAGCAGTAACTTGCACAGGGCGACCCGGCGGCGCTCGCCACCGGAGAGCTGGGTGACGTCGGCGTCCGGCGGCGGGCAGCGCAGGGCGTCCATCGCCTGCTCGAGCTGGCTTTCCAGATCCCACGCGTTCCGGTGGTCCAGCGCGTCCTGCAGCTTGCCCATCTCGTCGAGGAGCTCGTCGCTGTAGTCGGTGGCCATCTGCTCGGCGATCTCGTTGAACCTGTCGAGCATCGCCTTCGTCTCGGCGACGCCTTCCTCGACGTTGCCCAGGACGGTCTTCGCCTCGTTGAGCGGCGGCTCCTGCTGCAACATGCCCACCGTGAAACCGGGCATCAGCCGGGCATCGCCGTTGGACGGCTGCTCCAGGCCCGCCATCATCTTCAGGAGCGTGGACTTGCCCGTGCCGTTCGGGCCCAGAACACCGATCTTGGCTCCCGGCAGGAACGACAGCGTGACGTCGTCAAGGACCACCTTGTCGCCGTGCGCCTTGCGCACGCGCTGCAACGTGTAGATGTACTCCGGCATGCCCCTAAGACTAGGGGATCGCGCCGGTGGTGCCGTCCGCTCCACGTTGGCGCGGGGGAATCGGGGTCGCCGGAAGGCAGATCCGGTCCCGGCCCAGCGCCTTGGCCCGGTAGAGAGCCAGGTCGGCGGCCGCGAGCAGCTCGATCAGGTCCTCGCCGTGCGTGTTCATGATGGCGACGCCGGCCGAGACGGTGACCGACACCATCACATGGTCGGCGGCCACGGCCATCCGGCCCACCCGGGTGCGGAGGCGTTCGGCGATCCTGCGGGCCTCGGTGAGGTCGGCGCGCGGGAGCAGGACCACGAACTCCTCCCCGCCGAACCGGCCCACCACGTCGTACTCACGCAGCTGGCTCCGCAGGGTGGCGGCGACCTCGATCAGCACCTGGTCGCCGACCAGATGCCCGTGAGTGTCGTTCACCCGCTTGAAGTGGTCGATGTCGACGATGATCAGGGCGAGCGTCTCGCCGGTCCGCTGGGCCCGGACGATCTCCGTGTCCGCCTCGAGCTGCCAGGCCGCCGCGTTGAGCAGCCCGGTCTTCGGGTCGGTGCGGGCGGCCGCCTGGAGCTGGGCGTGCAGCAGGCTGCGCTGCAGGAGCACGACCGGCGGGAGCACGAGGAGCAACAGCCCCAGATTGAGCCCGCAGACCACGGCGACCAGCACCCCGAGGCACAGCTCCACCGCGTCGAGCAGGAGCCGCTCTCGGTCCCACAGGACCGCGCTCCAGCGGCTCTTCGGATCGGCGGTGTGCGCGGCGACGGCGATCAGCGCCGTGTTGAGGATGGTGAACAGGACCGCGCAGGCGATGGCGACCGCGATGGGCCCGGCACCGCCGCCGCTCAGCAGGGCCGGATCACCGATCCATCCGTGGAAGGCCGCGGACGCCGCGCAGGCCGCGAGGCCGATCGCCGCCGCACTGAACACCCGCCTGTACAGAACCGTCGCCCGCACCCGGGCCTGGAGCAGGAACTGCAGGGGAATCGGGGCGAGCAGGGCGTAGAGCGGGGGCAGCAGGAGTGCCGCGGGAAGCCACCAGGCCGACAACAGGTCCCGGGAGACTCCGGCGGGCATGCCCAGCCGCCGTGTCGCCTCGATGCAGACGACGCCGCAGAACGTCAGCGCCGCGAACGTGAGGAGATCATGGCCGCGCAGATCGGTCCGGAGCGCGATGACACAGATGGCGACCAGGTCGAGGGCGATGATCCCGCACAGATAGGTCTTGAGTGGGCGTGGCAGGGCGAGCAGGGGCCACCGGCCTCGCGAGAGGATCGCTTCTCGCGGCTTGGCCGAGGTATGACTGGGCCCCGTCATCCCGCCCCCCAACGCAACCAAAACGGCGTCTCACGATGTGTAACACAATAGTTGCGGAGTGTGCGGCGCGCGACGGGAACCGCTACCTTGGCACGGTGGCTATCTGCATCTGATGGCCTAAGGGTTGGTCTGCGGCGATTTGGCCGGAGACCTATCCGGTGGAAATCCGCTCCATTCGGAGCGGGCTGTTGGGAAAGGAGCAGCCATGGTGCGGGGTGTGACCTGGACCTGAGTTGGTGCTCTTGCAGCGACGCGGAAGTCGCCATCGGCCGATCCCCGGGAACTCCCCCATAGCGGGCACCGGCCGCGCACGGCCGATGCCCCTCCACACTGTCGACTGACGCGCTGCTACGCCGCCCGAGTGCCCGTGAGCCAGGAATCAGCGGCCCCGTCGTCCCCCTCCTGCTCATGGTTCTCCGCGACCTCGCCGATCTCAGGGCGCTCAGCGCTGTCCGCCTCCCCTCCCGCCCCTCCACCCTCCAGGGCCCTCAGCCCCTCCTGCAGGTGCCCTCTCGACGCCGCGGGCGTGGCGAGCTCCCATTCCCTGGTGGCGTCCTCCATGCCCTGCCGATCGTCGCCGGCGACGACACCGGAATAGGTGCGGGCCGGCTTCTCGAACGTGGCGATGCCCCACTTCAGGTCGTGACCGACGGAGACGGCCTCGATCTCGGCCCAAAACCGGTGTTCCCCGTCGCGCTCGAACTGCTTGATCCGCAGCCTGCCGTACACGACGACGGGCTGGCCCTTGGCGACGGACTGATGGACGTTGTCGGCCAGGCCCCGATAGCAGCGGACCGTGTAATAGGTGGTGTCCCTGGTCTGCCAGGTGTTGGTCTGCTGGTCGAGGACCCGCCTGTTGACGGCCATCCGCATCGAGGTGACGCGGGCGCCGTCCTTGAACTGGTACTGCCGTGGGTCGTCGGTGACGTTCCCGCTCAGCGTGACGTAGATGTCGCTCATGACGCGCCTTCCAGGGTCCGGGCACTCGCCGGACTCCGATGACACAGTGGCCCGCCACCCGCCGGCCCTAGGCTTCCGAACGGCGTTCTGGGGATTGCCGGCGGCCTGTGGACGGGCGTGAACCCGAACGGGCCGCAGTGGCAAGACATCGGTGTCCCCCGTAACCCACGAAAGGCCGCGTTTCATGCAACGGTGCCCGCGATGACTGTTCCAACCACAGCCGTACCACGGGACTCCGACCTGATAGCCGACTCGCGGACCGAGCCAGAGGCCTTCGCGGTCCTGTTCGACCGCTACGCCGGCATGCTCTATCGCTACGTGTCCCGGCGCATGGGTCCGGAGATCGCCGAGGACCTCGTCGGCGAGACGTTCCTCGTGGCCTTCGCCGGCAGGTCCGGTTATGACCTGTCGTACGCCGACGCCCGGCCGTGGCTGTTCGGCATCATCACGAACCTCGTCTCCCGGCATCGCCGTACGGAGGCCGCGCACTACCGGGCCCTGCAGCGCAGCCCGATCGAGGACGTCGCCCAGAGCGACGACGACCGGGTGGCCAACGGGGTCACCGCACGGGCGGCGCGGCCGCTGCTCGCCCGCGCCCTGGCCGGGCTCCCCGCCAGGGATCGCAACGTCCTGTTACTGGTCGCCTGGAGCGACCTGTCGTACGAGGAGGTCGCCCAGGCGCTGGGCGTGCCGATAGGCACCGTGCGGTCCCGGCTCAACCGGGCCAGGCGCAAGGTCCGCGCGGTGCTCGGTGACAGCAACCCGATGCACGAGGAGAACTGACATGGACGATCTGACGATGCTCCGCGACCTCGGGCGCACCCTGGAGCACGAGCCCCCTCCGTCACTCGTACGGCAGCGGCAGCGACTGCTCGAAGGCGCCCGCCCGCACCGCCGTCTCCCCCGCCTCATGCGCGGCTGGGTGTTGATCGGGCTCGCGGCCGTGGTCACGGCCGCCGCCATCGTCGTGCCGGTGCTGATCCTCCACCCGCGTTCCGCGCAGGTGGCCGTCAACCAGCCTGACGCCGCCCGGCCGATCAAGGAGCTCAACCTGCTGGTCCTTGGCGTCGACCGGCGCGGGGGCGCGCCAGGTGACGTCCGAAGCGACACGATGATGCTCGTACATCTGCCTGCCGACCGAAAGAAGACCACGGTCGTCTCGCTCCCCCGGGACCTCATGGTTCTGATCCCACCGTGCAAGGCCCTTGGAGAAACCATTCCGACCCACCTGGGCCTCATCAACTCGGCGTTCACTGAAGGGGGCTCCTCCTGCTCGGCGAAGACCGTCGAGTCCATCACGGGCATGCGGATCGATCACGTGGTCGAGGTCCATTTCACCGGGTTGAAGACCATGGTGAATGCCCTCGGCGGAGTCGAGATCACGCTGCCAAAGGCCGTCAAGGACAAGGCCGCGGGCCTCGATCTCCCTGCGGGGAAGCAGGTCGTGCAAGGCGATCAGGCGCTGGCCTACGTGCGAACCCGCCACAGTCTGGGCGACGGGTCGGACCTGAGCCGGATCGAACGGCAGCAGCAGTTCCTGATCGCGATGTTCAAGAAGGTCAGGCCGGTGCTGGCTGATCCGATCCGGCTGCCCGTCCTGCTGCACGAATCCAGCAAGGCGATCAAAATCAGCCCCGGGCTCGACGCGCGGGCGATGTTCGACATCGCCCGCAGCCTGGCGACGGTCGAATCGCGGGACATCCGCTCCGTCACTGTTCCGTGGCGTCCTTATCCGCCCGATCCCAACCGGGTCGAGATGAAGCAGCCGTCCGCCGACAAGCTCTTCGCCAGTCTGGGCGGCACCCCTCCGAAGAAGGCCGGCAAGAAGGCCCGATGAGCGAGTCCGGAGCTCCATTACGCCTCGCGCCGTCGTACGGCTGACTCACGCGGCCGTACGACGGGGCCGGCCGTACGACGGGCACCGGGATGGAAGGCCCGCATTCTGACAGGGGCGGATGCGGGCCTTACGCCATCGCGATCGAGCGGGTTCATGCATGATCACGACCGATGTCACCGCAGGTCAACTCGCAATCGCCCGAATTGATGCATGATCACGAAATGCGTTTACGCAGGTCGACGACCACGTCTCCGAATCCGTGCATGATCACGCCCGGTGGTGTCGCAGGTCGAAGGGCATATCGCCGAACCTGTGCATGATCACGGCTCACGGACGAGCAGGTCGGGGGGCACATTCCCGAACCTGTGCATGATCACGGGCAAAGAAGGTCAGCGTTTGGCTTCGGTGATCGCGGCGAAGTAGTCGTTGTAGCGCTGCAACTCACGCTCGACCGGTTGGATCACCGTCTCCTGCGCGACCGTCGTCACCCGGCGGCGCATGTCGCGCTCTAGGCGGTCACGCTCGTTGCTCGCACCCAGGATGACGAAGTTCCGGCTCGCCACGGCCGACAGGATGCCCAGGCCGAGGACGCTGACCAGCATCAGCCCCACCCAGGGCAGGGCTCCGACGTCGCCGAGAATGTTCATGGGGGGCTTGCCGACCTTGAACACGCCGTACGCGAGGATCGAGCCGATCCAGGCCAGCCCCACCACGAAGAGCGCGACCAGCACGTACTGCCAGATCTTCAACAGCCACCACCAGCCGGGCACCCGGTCGAGCGGCGGCGCGACCTCGGACAGCTCGCCGGACAGCGCCTTGGGCAACTGCGCCGACCGTCCCCGTGCCGCCTGACGGACGCCGTTCTGCCAGACCTCCGGCATCCCGGCGGTGAGACCGTCGGCGAGGGCCTGGACGGCGTTGTCCACCTCGGCCGGCTGCGCGCTGACCGCGCTGCCCACCAGACTGCGGATGTCGTCCTTCACGGCACCGAGACGGAGGCTGCTCAGCGGATCACGCCGGAACTTCGCGGCCCACCGCGCGTACGGCCAGCCGACCCAGTCGACCGAGCGCACACCGTAGACGTTCTCCATCGCCTCGCCGAGGGCTGAGACGCCCACCGCGTCGCACAAGGCGTCGGTGAGGCCGGCCTTGCGGGCGCCGTCCACCGTGGGATCGACGTGCAGCAGGTCGGGCACGTTCTTCGCCAGGCGCGCCATGAGCCGGTCAAGGTCGGCCTCCAGTCGCTGGTAGGCCGCCCGCCGGGTGGACACCGACTTGGCGAGCACGGCCTTGAGCCCGTCGATGCCCTTGCCCGTGAGAGCGGACGTGGCGACGACCTGGGGGTCGGTCACCCCCTCCCGCTTGAGCAGGTCCTCGAGGTCGGCGACGCACTCGGCCTGCTCCTCGTGGCTCAACCGGTCGGACTGGTTGAGCACGAAGACCGTCACGGCGTCGTGCCCGGCGAGGTCGGTCACGTAGCGCCGGTGCACGGACGCGTCGGCATACTTCTGCGGGTCGAGCACCCACACGACGAGGTCGGCCACCTGGATCAGCCGGTTGGCCTCCGGGTCGGTGAGCGCTCGAATCGAGTCGTGGTCGGGCAGGTCGAGCAGGATGAGCCCGTGGAGCTGGCTCTCGCCCTTGTCGAGCGCGCTCGCCCGGGCGAACCGGTGCCGCCACTGGATCTGCAGCCAGTCGAGCAGAGGCCCCGCGCCCTCCAGGCCCCACACGCAGGCGTGGGTGCGGGCGGTGGTCGGCCTGCGCACCCCGATGGGTGACAGCTCCAGCCCGGAGATCGAGTTGAACAGGGACGACTTGCCGCTGCCCGTCCCTCCGGCGAGGGCCACCACGGTGTGGTCAGGGGAGAGTTTGAGGCGGTCGCCCGCCCGCAGGAGCAGCTGGGCGGCCTCGGTGATCAGCGCGGGGTCGATCCTGCCCTGGCCGAGCTCGACGATCCTGGCGAGGGCGGCGAGCCGAGTGCCCAGCCCGTGCCGCGTCTCGGCGGTGCTGACAGTGCTCATCGATCTCCCACCGTGGTGCCGGGGAACGTCGCCGGAGTCATCGTGCGACCTCGAGGTTGTACGTGGCCTGGTAGAGCCGGGTGGCGGCGGCCTCGTCGGGGATGCCGGCGCTGTCGAGCTCGTCGACGTAGCGCAGGGTCTCCTCGTCGAAGAGCAGGCCGATCCGCGCGCGGAGATCGCTGCGGGCCTTGGCGCTGATGCTGCGCAGGGATTCCGCGCCGAGCAGACCGCGCAGCAGCCGCTGGGGCAGGGCGCTGTTGCCGGCGCCCACCGAGACGTCGGTGGTGCCGTAGCCGAGCAGCCCGACGGTGAAGATCAGGGACAGGGACTCGACGTCGAAGGAGACCAGCCTGGCCACGGACCGCTTGGTGACGCCCTCGGTCCTGATCAGCTCGGTCACGTGGTCCTGCCATGCCGTGATGGTCCGCACCGTCCTCCGCACGATCTCGTCGGAGGGGCGGCCGAGCCCGGGAGTCGCGGCGAGCCGGTCTCCGGCGCCGGCGCGCTGGCGCCACCGGACGACGACCTCCTCCGACGCCCGCTGCACCGCTGAGGTGATCACCGACTCGAGGCCGGTGCGCAGGGCGGACTTCAGAGCGCGGAGCCGTTCCGGGCCCTTGTGCTGGGCCTTTCCGCCGCGCCGCAACTGGAGGGTGCGCATGAGATCGCCGGAGCCTGCGAAGTCCTGCCAGCGGGCGAGCACCTCGCCCCTGAGCAGCGAGCCGTTCCTGGTCGCCTCGTCGATCTCCGCGAGAGCCGCCATGTAGGCCGAGTCGACGTCGGAGCGCAGGTCCGCGCGGAGCGCCACCTGCGTCTCCAGATGCCTGGCCAGGGCGGGCAGGCGGGTTCTGAAGCTGTCGAAGACGCCGTTCAGCGTCGCCTGCACGGCCTCGGCGCGACCCTCGTCGTCGACCGACAACTCCGCCATCCACAGGCGGAGGTCGGTGACCTCCTCATCGGCCAGCCGGCCCTCGCGTACGGCCGTCTCGTTGATGACGAACCGCTCGACGTCGGCCAGGCCGTACTCGTCGAGCATGCGGCCGAAGTGCTTGACGATGACGTCGCGGGACTTCATCGGGACCCGGGACAAGACGATGACCAGGCGCGCTCCGCGTTCCTTCGCGCGACGCAGGAGTCCCCAGGACGGCGCGTCCGCGTAGCGGGCGGCGGTGGTGACGAACACCCACAGGTCGGCCGCGTCCAGCATGCGGTGGGCGATGTCCTGGTGCTCCTCGA
This sequence comes from Planotetraspora mira, assembly GCF_016863275.1. Classification (GTDB taxonomy): domain Bacteria; phylum Actinomycetota; class Actinomycetes; order Streptosporangiales; family Streptosporangiaceae; genus Planotetraspora; species Planotetraspora mira. The sequence goes on along the minus strand of NZ_BOOO01000041.1, from coordinate 101,348 downwards.
CGACGGAGTCGATGTCCGGTGTGTCGAGCAGCGCCACGCCCTGCGGCAGCCGGGGGGTCGGCACGAGCACGACGGAATCCGGTCCCGTGTCCTCGCTCAGCTTGTCGACCCTGGTCAGGCCGCCGAGCAGGTCGCCCTTGGCGAACCACTCGTAGTCGTCGGGGTGGCAGGCGAGCACGGGGGTTCCGGTGGTCGGGCGCCGCACACCCGTCTTCGTCACGTTCTGCGCGGCCAGCGTGTTGACCAGGGTGGACTTGCCCGCTCCGGTGGAACCGGCCACGACGATCAGTGCGGGGGCCGTGCTCATGTGGACACGCGGGATGACGTAATCGTCGATCTGGGCCAGCACGGCGTTCTGGGTCTTGCGCGCCTCGTCGGAGCCGGGGACGTCGAGGCCGAAGTGCAGGCCCTTCACAGCCACGCGAAGCTGGGCGAGTGCGGCGGTCAGCGCCGCCGACACCGGCTCGGGCAGCGGGATCTCCCGCACGGGTCCACCGTTCGGGGACGGGGTCCCCTCAGGGGACCCATCACCAGCGGGCTCCTCCGACGGCGTCTCGGAGACCTCCTCGTCGGCGGGCTCGCCCGGAGGATCCGTCCCCCCGGAGGTCTCACCCGAGGCGTCGGGCCCGTCCGTAGAGGAGACGTCGGGCACGTCCGCGGAGGAGACGTCAGGCGCGTCCGCAGAGGAGACGTCAGGCGCGTCCGCGGAGTCGGCGCTTCCGGCGGAATCCGCACCGCTGTCCTGCTCGTCACCGGAGGAACCGCCCGTGTCCTCTACCGCGCCGGACTCCACCATGCCGGACTCCACCGCGCCGGACTCCGTGATGCCGGGCCCCCCGGCGTCCGGCTCGTCATCGTCCGGCCCTTCGTCCGGCTCGGGTCCGCCGGAATCCTCATCACGGATCGAGCGGAACGTGATGGTCTGTTCCCCCGGACTCTCGGGCTGCCCTTCGATGACCGGCTCCGCGGTCTCGCCGGACTGCTCGACGGCCTCGGGGTCGGGCGTGTTCTTGGCAGCCGATTTCACGGGACCCGCTCCGCTCGCACCATCTCGATCTCCTGGCCGACTCTGACGACCTCGCCGACGATCACGATCGCAGGCGGCCGTATCCCCGCCGCGGTCACGCGTTCCGCCACCGTCGCGAGCGTGGCGGTGATAGCTCGCTGGGTGGGAAGAGTACCGTCCTGTACCACCATTACGGGAGTTTCCGGCGAACGTCCGTCTCGAATCAGCGTTCGGGCGAGCTCGCCGATGCGCTCAACTCCCATCAGCAGCACCAGAGTCCCCTGCGACCTCGCCAGTCCGGGCCAGTCGACGGTGGATCGAGGGTCGTCCGGAGCCACGTGGACGGAGATCACGTGGAACTCCTGGCTGACCCCTCTGTGCGTGACGGGGACGCCTGCGGCCGCGGGAACGGCGACGGCGCTCGTGATGCCCGGGACCACGGTCACGGGGATGCCCGCCTTCGCGCACGCGATCATCTCCTCGCCGCCGCGGCCGAAGACGAAGGAGTCGCCGCCCTTCAGCCGGACGACGAACTTGCCCTTGCGGGCATGCTCGATGAGCAGCTCATTGATCTTCTCTTGGGCGAGCGCCCGGCCATAAGGGATCTTCGCGGCGTCGATGAGCTCGACGTCGGCGGGCAGTTCGTCGAGCAGGGCCCGCGGCGCGAGGCGGTCGGCCACGACGACGTCGGCCTGGGCCAGCAACTGGCGGCCCCTGACGGTGATCAGGCCCGGATCTCCGGGACCTCCGCCGACGAGCGCGACACCGACGGGCTTGGTGCGGTGACGGCGGGCGTCGACGGTGCCGTCGCGCAGGGCGCCGACGACGGCGTCGCGGATCCCCGCGGCACGGCGGGGGTCGCCCCCGGCGGTGATGGCGACGCTCACCTCGTCCACCCGGCCGCTGGCCGGAGTCCAGGCGGCGGAGGCGTCCTTGTCGTCGGCCCGCACACACCAGATGCGCTTGGCGTCGGCCTCCGCGGCGATCGCCGTGTTGACCTCGCGGTGATCGGTGCAGGCGTGCACCAGCCAGGCGCCGTCGCAATCGCCGACCTGGTACGGCCGGCGCTCCCACGTCACCCGGCCGTCGGCGATGAGGTCGTCGAGCGCCGGGGTGACGCTCGGCGAGACCAGGGTGACCGACGCTCCGGCGTCGAGCAGCGTGGGAACCCGTCGCTGGGCGACGTGTCCGCCCCCGACGACGAGTACCCGCCGCCCGTCAAGGCGGAGGCCGAGCAGGTAGGGCGCCATGACCCCAGTCTCCCTAATGCGTCAAGCGTGATCTGTTAAGAGGCAAACCTACCCGTTGACCTGTGACGGCACTCACCGGATGAGACTTATCGGTAGTCCGTCAGGTCATGGGTGGATTCCGGGAGTCAACGCTCCTTGTCCGCCACCCCTGCGGAGTCGAACGTGGCCACGTCGTGCATGACCCGCACCGCGGCGCTGACGAGCGGATGCGCGAGCAGCCCGCCCGTGCCCTCCCCGAGACGGAGTTCGAGGTCGACCAGGGGGCGGAGCCCGAGGTAGGAGAGCGCCACCGAGTGGCCGGGCTCGGCCGAGCGGTGGCCGGCGACGCAGTAGCCCGCCGCCTCGGGGGCGAGCGCCGCCGCGACGAGGGCGGCCGCTCCCGCGATCACGCCGTCGAGGATGACGGGCACCCGGGCCGCCGCCGCGCCGAGGATCAGCCCGGCGATCCCCGCGTGCTCGAAGCCGCCGACGGCCGCGAGCGCCTGGATGACGGCATCCTGCCCCCGCGGTACGGCTCCCGCCTCCGCGTAGCCGTTGGCCGTGAGCGCACGGCGGACCACATCGATCTTGTGCTGGTACATGGCGTCGTCCACGCCGGTGCCGCGTCCCGTGGCGGACGCAGGGTCGCGGCCGGTGAACACGCTGATCAGCGCGGCCGAGGCGGTGGTGTTGGCGATCCCCATGTCACCGGTGATCAGGCAGCGGTTGCCCGCCGCGACGAGATCCCCGGCGGTCTCGATGCCGGCGGCGAGCGCCTGGAGGGCCTGCTCGCGCGTCATCGCGGGGCCCTGGGACAGGTCGGCCGTGCCGTACGCGACCTTGCGGGACGACACTCCGGGCATCGAGGGAAGATCAGCGGCCACACCGACGTCGACCACCGTCACCGAGGCGCCGACCTGCGCGGCGAACGCGTTGGCGACGGCGCCGCCCGCGGCGAAGTTGGCCACCATCTGGGCGGTGACCTCCTGCGGCCAGGGACTGACCCCCTGGGCGTGGACACCGTGGTCGGCGGCGAAGATCGCCAGTGCGGCGGGCGCGGGGAGCGGCGGGGGGCAGGACGCGGCGACTCCGGCGAGCCGTACCGCGACGTCCTCGAGGGCGCCGAGGGAGCCCCGCGGCTTCGTGAGACGGTCCTGATGAGTCCGTGCCTCAGCCATCGCGACCGGGTCCACCGGCCAGATGGCGGCGACTGTCGCGTCGAGCAGGGTCATGCTCACTCCTTCAGACGGCGCTGGGGATCCCCGTCCCGGCATCGAGCCCCGGCTCGATCTCCGCGTCGAACTCCGCCTCGAGTTCGGCGCCGATCTCCGCGTCGAACTCGGCCTCGAGGCCGGGCTCGCGGTCGGCGCCTGCTCCGGCGTCGGGGGACACGACGAGCGTGGCGCGCGCGGGCGATTCGATCGTGAGCATGTCATGGTAGCGGCGCGACGCCGGCCAATCACCCGCGCCGGCCAGGGCCTCCTCGTAACGGTCGATCACGACGTCGGCGAGGCCTTCGCAGTCGCCGATGACCTCGGCGCAGCGGATGTCGAGACCCTCGTGGTTGGCGCCGTAGGCCAGGGCCTGCGCCCAGATGCGCTCCAGCACCGCCCCGGCGAACAGGATGTACGGCAGGACGATCACCCGCTTGGCGCCGAGCCTGCGGCAGCGCTCCAGACCACCGGGGACCCCGGGACGGGCGTGCGAGACGTAGGCCGTCTCGACCGTGAGCAGGTCGGGCGCGTGCGTCTCCCAGAAGAGCCGGGAGACGCGGTGGACCTCGGCGTTCACCTCGGGATCGGCGGAGCCGTGGCCGACCAGCACCACGGCGGTCTCCGCCGGGCCGATGAACTCGGGCACCTCGTCGGTCACCAGCCTGGGCATCTCCGCGCGGGCGTCCGCGAGCCTCTCCGCGAGGATGTCGAGCACGCGGGGGTCGGCGCCCAGCGGCCGGCCGAGGTCGTATTCGAGCGTCGGGTGCCGCTCCTGCTCGAGCGCCATCGTGCCGGGGACGTCGCCGAGGGCGTGACGGTCGCCGGTGAGGCTCAGGGGCACCGCGATCACGTGGTGGTGCCCACGTGCCACGAGAGAGGAGACGGATTCGCTCAGCGGAGGGCGGGCGTTGGTGATGAAACCGCCGCTCACCTCCGCGGGCAGTGCGTCGAGGCGGCAGCGGAGACGGTGTACGAATCTGCCGAACTCGGCCACGCCGGTCTCATCGTGGGTACCGTGACCGATGAGCAACAGCGGCGGTTTCATGTACTGATCTCCCATGCCTTGACCTGCGGAGACGTGATCCGGCTCGTGAGGATAACCCTCCGGGCCCAATCATGGGCGCCTCTTGACCGATAGGCCCAGGTGGCGAGGAAATTTTTTACCTTTTCTCACTTAATTTCCCCTTTAAGGACACTGAACAGTACGGCATCGGCCCGCCCGCCATGCACGGGAAGCGCCTTGCGCAGGATGCCCTCCTCGATGAAACCGGCCCTCCTGGCGACCGCCTGGCTGGCGTGGTTGCCCGTCGCCACCAGCAGGTGGACGCGGTGGAACCCCGCGTCGAGCAGGTGCGTGGTGACGGTCCTGGTCGCCTCCGCCGCGTATCCCTGCCGCCGGGCCCAGGGCGAGATCCAGTACCCGACCTCGACGTCGCCCCGCTCGTGGTCCTCGCGCTGGACGCCGATGGCGCCGGCCAGGCGTCCGCCCTCGCGCGGCTCGATGGCGAAGTTGCCGCCGATGGCCGCGCCTCCGGAGTGCGCGACACGGGTGCACCAGTCGAGCGCCCGCTCGAGCGTGAAGCCCTCCGCCCACGGCATCCAGCGGCCGATCTCGGCGTCGTCCCGCACCGCGGCCAGCAGGTCGAAGGCGTCGCGCTTGACGAAGGGCCGCAGGATCAGCCGGTCGCTCTCCAGACGGCGCTCCACGCTGGTGTCGCCGCGGAGCATGCCGAAGACCACCAGGTCGTGCGGGCCGTCGTCCTCGAACCCCGCACCGCGCAGCAACCCCTCGCGGGTGAAGCCGGCCTTCTCCGCCACCCGGATGGACGCGACGTTGTCGGCGTTGGCCCGCAACTCGATCCGGCGCAGGGCGCCCGGCCGGAGCAGGCGGCCGGTGAGACCCCTGACGGCCTCGGTCGCGTAGCCACGGCCGCGGTGCGCCGGATGCACGCCGTACCCCACCTCCGAGGTGGCGGCGCCCCACTGCGTCTTGAACAGGCTGATCGCGCCGACGAGGGCCCCGGAGGTCTCCATGGCGAGGTGGATCCCCTGACCGGAACGCCACAGCTCATGGACGCCCTGGGACAACCACTGCGGTATCCCCGCCGGATGCCCGGGGGCGCCGGGCGGCAGCGCAGTGGAGTACGCCCCCTCGTTGATGACCGTCCGGACCATGACGGCGTCCTGGGGCCCGAACGGCCGCAGGACCAGTCGTTCGGTGTTGATCGTCAGCTGCTCGTCGAACACAGCGCCACTCCAGGGGGATGCCGATTCCTCGTCTGTTTGTTCGCCCACCAGGGCCTCCGCACGTTCCGGGCAGGCCGTCGCCGATGTTTGGGGCGGCCCGGCCGGGTACGAGGCACCTCATGACCCTATTCGGGAGGTGAGGTCATGAGTATCCAACGTGGCAGCGCCAAGCACGGCCCCCGTCTCGATGATGAGCGGAAACACGAGACCGGCACCCCGATCGGCATCACGCCCGCTGACGTGGAACGCCGCAGCAACCTCGCGAAATGGCTCAGTGACGCCCGCTACCCGGCGGCCGCGCACGACCTCCTCACCCACGCCGAGGCCAAGAACGCCCCCGACGCCGTGCTGCGGGCCGTACGCGACCTGCCCGACCTCAGGTACCAGAACGTCGGCCAGGTCGCCGAGGCGCTCGGGCTGGGGGTGGAACGCCACTAGTGAGGGCCGCCGGAAACCGCGGACGGGGTTCCTCACGTGGTCCCGCCGCTCGTCCGGCGCGAGAAGCGCGCCCGTCTGCGGCGGCCGTCAGGTGGCGGCCGGGGTCACGATGACCACCTCGAGGATCCGGGGACCGTGGACGCCCTCGACCCGGTTGAGCTCGATGTCGCTGGTGGCGGACGGGCCGCTGATCCAGGTCAGGGGGCGCCCCGGGTCGAGGCGGGCGACGGCGTCGGGGACGTTCGCCACGATCTGGTCCTGCCGTACGACGCACAGGTGGAAGTCCGGCAGGAGCGTGAGCGCCCGCCGGCCCTGGCCCGCCCCGGCGTCCAGCACGATCGTCCCCGTCTCCGCTATCGCGACGGCGCACGTCGTCAGGATCCCGTCGGCCGTGTCGAGGTCGGACGCGCTCAGCCTCGGCTCGTCGGCGATCCGCTCGAAGCCCTGGGCCGGCAGCCAGGGCTCCGGGAACCCCTCGGGCACGACGAGCCGCCGGGCGCGGCGCTCGGCCAGCGACGCGGCGACGAGGTCCGCGACCCCGGTCTCCGCCACGACGTGGACGGCGGCCTTGTAATGGCGCACACGCTCCGCCAGCAGGTCCACCAGCCCCTCGGAGGCGGGAGCCGCACCGCGGTAGGACCGGGGGATCTCGACGTCGGGGACGCCCTCGACCGCGGCGCGGACGCGCGCGAGGATCACATCGCGGGCGCTCATCGTGAGCCTCCGTCCGTACGGTTCCACCAGTCGCGGAACGACTCCTTCGGGATGTCGGGGAGGTCGCGGGTGTCCGTCCATCCGCCGAGCGGCCCCGGCAGCCGCTTCGGGACGAGGCGGCGCATCCGGCCGCCCATCCGCTGGGCCCGGGCCAGTCGCCCCGACCGGTTGAGGACCCACCCGGCGGCGGCCATGCCCGCGCGTTCCGCCATCGGGTGACGGCTCCTGCCGCGGAGTTCGACCAGGACCGACGGGATGTCGATGGCGACCGGGCACACCTCGTAGCACGCGCCGCAGAGCGAACTGGCGTACGGCAGCGACCGGTCGAGCTCGGACTCCATCCCGCGAAGCTGCGGGGTGAGGATCGCACCGATCGGCCCCGGATAGACCGATCCGTACGCGTGGCCGCCTGAGCGTTCGTAGACGGGGCAGACGTTGAGGCACGCCGAGCAGCGGATGCAGCGCAGCGCCTGGCGGCCGAGGTCGTCGGCGAGCACGCGGGTGCGGCCGTTGTCGAGCAGGACGAGGTGGAACTCCTGGCCTTCGGTCGCGCCGGTCCACATCGAGGTGTACGGATTCATCCGCTCGCCAGTCGAGCTCCTGGGCAGCAGTTGGAGGAACACCTCCAGATCGCGCCAGGTCGGCAGCAGCTTCTCGATGCCCACCACGCTGATCAGCGTCTCGGGGAGGGTCAGGCACATCCGGCCGTTGCCCTCGGACTCCAGCACGACCAGCGTCCCGGTCTCCGCGACCATGAAGTTGGCCCCGGAGATGGCCACCTTGGTGGCCAGGAAGCGTTCCCGCAGGTGCAGGCGGGCGGCCTCGGCCAGGGCGGCGGGGTCGTCGGTGAGCTTCTCCGGCGCGGGACGGCCCCACTCGGACATGTGCCGGACGAAGATCTCGCGGATCTCCGACCGGTTCCTGTGGATGGCCGGGACCAGGATGTGGGAGGGCCAGTCGTCCCCGAGCTGGACGATCAGCTCGGCCAGGTCCGTCTCGTACGCGGTGATGCCCTCGTCGTGCAGGGCCTCGTTGAGCCCGATCTCCTGGGTGGCCATCGACTTGACCTTGACCACCTGCGTCTCGCCCGTGGCCTTGACGAGGTCGGTGACGATCCTGTTGGCCTCGGCGGCGTCACGTGCCCAGTGCACGTGGCCCCCGGCCCTCGTGACGGCCTCCTCGAGTTCGACGAGGTAGGTGTCCAGGTTGCGAAGGGTGTGGTCCTTGATCGCCTTGCCGGCCTGGCGCAGGTCCGGCCAGTCGGGCAGCTCCCCCACGACGCTCGCCCGCCTGCCGCGGATCGTCCCGGTCGCCTTGCGCAGGTTGAACCTGAGCTGGGAGTTCCGTACGGCTTTCGCGGCGTTCTCGGGGAAGCCCTCCTTGCCGGAGTAGCCCATCATGGAGACGGTTCCCGGCATGCCGAGGAAGGTGCGGCTCATCGTGAGTCTCCCCGCTCGTGGGTGTCGCCCGGTGCGGTGGACGCCAGGATCTCAGCGAGATGCATGACCCGCACGCCCGCCTTCTGACGGGTGAGCGTTCCGCCGATGTGCATCAGGCAGGAGTTGTCGGCCGCGCAGAGCACCTCGGCGCCCGTGTCCAGCACGTTGCGGACCTTGTCGCCGCACATGGCCGCCGATATATCCGGATTTTTCACGGCAAAGGTGCCGCCGAAGCCGCAACACTCCTCGGCACCCGGCAGCGGGACGAGCTCCAGGCCCTTGACCTGCTCGAGCAGCCTTCTCGGCCGGTCACCCAGGTGGAGCCCCCGGAGCGAGTGGCAGGTCGGATGGTAGGTGACCCGATGGGGGAAGTAGGCGCCGACATCGGTGACCCCGAGCACGTCGATCAGGAACTCCGACAGGTCGTACACCCGCGGGACCGTCGCGGCCACCGCCTCACCGAAGGCGCCGCCGTCCGCCAGCTTGGGGTACTGCTCCCGCACCATCGCGCCGCACGACCCCGAGGGGACGACGACGGCGTCGTAGCCGCGGAACACGTCCACGAAGTGGTGCGCCAGCCGTGCGCCCTCCTCGCGGTAGCCCGTGTTGAGGTGCATCTGCCCGCAACAGGTCTGCGCCTCCGGGAAGTCGACGTCGACGCCGAGCCTCCGGAGCAGGGTCACGACCGCCTTCCCGGTGCCCGGAAAAAGCGTGTCGTTGACACAGGTGATGAACAGGGCGACCCGCACATGCCCTCCCGCGTATATGGTCAGACCAAATATGGTCAGACCATACATCATCATCACATCCGTACCACGCGAGACCGAGGAGGCCCCGTGAGTGAGCCCGGCGGGCAGGCGCAGCATCCCGCTCGCGTACGCGCCTTCGAGGGAGTCCTCGCGCGGATCGAGGAGCGGATCGCGGCCGACGGCCTCACCGTGGGCGACCGGCTGCCGGGTGAACGCCAACTCGCCGAGCAACTGGGGGTGAGCCGGTCGTCGGTCCGCGAGGCCCTCCGCGTGCTGGAGAGTCTGGGCGTGGTGTCGTCGCAGGTGGGACGTGGCCCGGATGCGGGAGCCGTACTGACCTCGCGGCCCGGCAGCGCGCTCACCGGTCTGCTGCGCCTGCACCTCGGCCTGGCCACGCTGTCGATGCGCGAGGTGGTCGACACCCGGCTGATGATCGAGCAGTGGTCCGCCGAGCACGCGGCCCGTTCGCGGACGGGACTGGAGGCCATGGCGCAAGCCCTCGGGGCCATGGACGCGGCGCGGAGCCCGGAGGAGTTCGTGGAGCACGACATCGCCTTCCACGCCGCCATCGCCGAGGCCTCGGGCAACCGGCTCACGTCGGCGATCATGCAGGCGCTGCGCGGGGCCGTCCAGCGCTTCGCCATCGACGCCGTCGTACGGCTGGGCGACACCGGGGATCTCCAGGCCGACCATCGCCGGATCTACGGCGCGATCAGGGACGGCGACGCCGCGACGGCGGTGGAGGCGATCGCCGTGCATCTGGAGCGCGCATATCCGCCTCCGGCTGGCCGACTCGGCTAGAACGTGTTCTACTTGTGGCGTGGCGGACGATCTCAGACTGGGACTGAACCTCGGATACTGGCAGCGGAACGCGGACGACGCGACCGAGCTGGTCCAGACGGCCGAACGGCTCGGCTACGAGTCGGTGTGGACGGCCGAGGCCTACGGAAGCGACGCCTTCACCCCCCTCGCCTGGTACGGCGCGCGCACCAGCAGGATCAAGCTCGGCACCAGCGTCGCCCAGCTGTCCGCGCGGCCTCCCGTCACCACCGCGATGACCGCGATGACGCTCGACCACCTCACCGGCGGGCGGCTGCTCCTCGGCGTGGGCGCGTCAGGGCCCCAGGTGGTCGAGGGCTGGTACGGCCAGCCGTTCCCCCGGCCTCTCGCGAGAACCCGTGAGTATGTCGAGATCATGCGGAAGGTCTGGCGGCGGGAGGAGCCCGTCACCGCTCCGGGACCGCACTATCCCCTGCCGTTCCCCGGCGGCCTGGGCAAGCCGCTCAAGCTGATCACTCATCCCCTCCGGAACGACATCCCCGTCTACCTCGGCGCGGAGGGCCCGAAGAACGTCACGCTCGCGACCGAGGTCGCCCAGGGCTGGCTCCCGCTCTTCGTCTTCCCCGAGAAGATCGAGGCGATGTACGGCGAGGCGCTCGCCGGCGCGGCACCCGGCTTCGACGTCGCGGCCATGGTGAACGTCATCGTGACCGACGACGTGCGCGCCGCCATCGACGGGGTGAAGATGATGCTCACCCTCTACATCGGCGGCATGGGCGCCAAGGCGCGCAACTTCCACGCCGACATCGTGGGCCGGATGGGGTATGCCGAAGCCGCGGAGCGGATTCAGGCGCTCTATCTGGCGGGGCGCAGGGACGAGGCGTTCGACGCGATCCCCGACGAACTCGCCGACGGCATCTCCCTGGTCGGTCCCATCGGCCGCATCCGCGAACGGCTCGAGTTGTGGCGCAAGAGCCCGGTGACGAATCTGCTGGTCATGGGTCCGCGCGACGAGCCCACGCTGAGGGACATCCGGGACCTGGTGCTCGGTTAGCAGGCGGTCGTCGCGAGGCGGATGATTGCGGTGTGAGGATCCACATCGAAGCGTCGGACCTGCCCGGCCGCACGTGCCCGCCCGGTGCCGGCTTCCCCGGCTACTCCGGCGTCCATGTCGGCGTCCAGCGGCGGGACCGCCGCGACGAGTTGCTCGGCCTCCATCCCGGTGACGCGACGTCGGCGGCCTGGACGCTGGAGTGCACCGCGACCCCCACGCCAGGCGGCGTGGACCTCAGGGGGCCGCACATCCAGGGCCGTCCCGGCAGCCGGTTCATCTACCTGTCCTGGGGCACGGTCGACGACGCGGGCGTCTTCAGCATGTTCCGCCGGGCCAAGCTGATGCTCGACGCCGTCGACGCGGGGACCGTCGACGCCGCGGTCCGCTCAGGACGGCTCCTCGGGCGTCTCGGGCTCACCGACGGCAGGGGCGAGCCGCTCTGCGCCGCCGTACGGCCTCCGCGCATCGAATGGACCGTCGGCTGAGGCGGGCGTCTCAGCTCGTTCCCGACTGATACGTGGCGGGAAGTTTCGCCTTCGACAGGGCCGCGGCGAGCTGCGGAGTCAGCGACTTGACGTACGTCGCCGTGATGTGCGACCCCTGACGGTAGACGAGCACGTTGCCGATCACGGGCGCGCACCGGTCGGCGGGGCAGATGGCGTCGAACAGGTCGACGATCCGCACATTCGGCTGGCCCTTGACCGCCAGATGCTGGGTGGGCGCCGCACTCACGGCGTATCGCGCGCGGTCGAACGCGCAGGCCGACAACTTCTCGGGGTTCTTCTCCACGCACTCGTAGACGTTGGTGCCCGGGGACCCGTTGTCGGCCACCACCACGACCTTCGTCCCCAGCGCCGTGAGCTCGGACCAGACGCCACGCAGACCGGCGGTCATGGCCTGCTGGGTCTCCTTGCCGCCGGCGTCGAGCGCGTTGCCCTGCCCCTGCGAGGTGATCACGAAGTCCGGCGGATCCGACTTCAGCCGCCGGCGCACCTCATCGGTCCAGTCACGGCACGACTGGTACGGCTTGCCGTCGTATCGGGTGGTCGCCAGGGAGAAGGCGCACGCGGACTTGAAGTACGTGACCACATGCCAGCCGTTCTGGTCGGCGAGCGGCTGCAGCGCCGGCATCCACTGGACCATCTTGGAGTCGCCGACCACCGCCACGTCGACCTGTCCGTCCCGGTCTCCGTATTCGCAGGTGGCCACCTCGGTCTTGTTCGTGACCTGCTGACATCCGTCGGCGTAGGCCGCCGGAACATCGGCCGTCGCCTCGGCGGGAGTCGGCGTCATCCACCCGACGTGGTCCACCACGGCTCCGGCCGGGGCGTTACGCGGCTTGTCACCGAGGACGGCCGCGCCCTGCGCGACGGCACCGGCCGGCGCCTGCGAGGTCGTGACGCCCAGCAGCAGGACCAGGCCGGCGGCCACCCCCACGAGGGTGAAGTTGACGCCCATGCTGAGAGCGAGCCGCGACGAGCGCGCGATGGCCGCGGAATGCCTGAGGGGATTCTCCACGGCACGGGCGGTCAGCCAGGCCGGGATGACCGAGACGCCCGCCACGATCAGGCCGCGCGTCGTCGACAACCCGCCCAGGTATGCGGTCGCCGCCACGAGCAGCGGCCAGTGCCACAGGTAGAGCGAGTACGACAGGCCGCCGATCCAGCGGAGGGGCCGCAGGGCGAGGAGCGACGCCGGCCCTCCTCTGGTCACCGAGAATCCTGCCGCGATGACCGCCGCGGCCCCGAGCGTCGGCAAGGCGGCGGCGTAGCCGGGCCATGGCGTCTCGGTGGTGATGAGCAACCCGGCCGCGGCGATCGCGGCCAGACCGCCCCAGCCGACGCCGATCGCCAGGCCGCGTGGCAGCCGGGTGAACGCCCCCGCGGCGAGGGCCACCGCCGCGCCGATGCCCAGTTCCCACATGCGGGTGGTCGTCTCGAAGTACGCGCGGGCCGGGACGTTCGCCGTCTCGCTCAGCGACCAGGCGAACGACGGGATGACCACCAGGGCGAGGCCCACCCAGAGCGTCGGCTTCCGCCCTCTGCGGATCATCTTCGCGACCACGATGGCGGCGAGGATCAGCAGCGGCCACACCAGGTAGAACTGCTCCTCCACCGCCAGCGACCAGAAGTGCTGCACCGGAGAAGGCTGGGAGTCCTCGGCCAGATAGTCCACCGACCGGTCGGCGAAACGCCAGTTCACCACGTAGAGAGCCGAGCCGACGATGTCCCCGCCGATCTCGTTCCAGCGCGTCGACGGGATGAACAAGCGTGCCAGCACCGCGGTCGCCAGCAGGACGATGCCCGCGGCCGGCAACAGCCGCTTCGCCCGCCGGGCGTAGAACCGGACGAGTGAGATCGTCCCGGTCCTGCCCATCTCCGACACGAGCTGAGTGGTGATCAAGAATCCCGAGATGACGAAGAAGACGTCGACGCCGACGAATCCACCGGGAAGGAAGGAGACTCCCGCGTGGTAGAGCAGCACGAGTCCGACGGCGACGGCGCGGAGCCCTTCGATGTCGCCGCGGAAACGGCTCGAAGGCCTCTCGCCCGCTCCGGAGGATGCGCCCTCAGAAACGGTCGTCGATGTCGCGGGCGCCGCGGCATCGCCCGAGGACCCCTCCAGCAGCAGATGCCCCTGCGAAGCGGGTTCCGAGTCCCCGCCTGCTCCGGAGGTGCGGCTCGGCGAGGTCTCCCGGCTGCTCAGTGTGATCACCTATCTGCAGTGAAGTCGTCAGATATCGCGCGTCAGCCCGGTTTGGCTAGATACATACGCGCTTATGGCTAGGCGGCAGCATAGTGGCCGCTGTGGGCGTCCAGTGGGGACATCGTTCCGTGGACGCCGGGGACGCCGTGGGCACGAGCCGACGGTGACGGGCCCGGACAGAGCGTCGGCCGGCGAGTGTCCCCTTCAGCACCCGGCCGGACGACTTCACCTGATTAAGAGGATCACTGACGGGATAGGACTGATACAAGTTCCGCGCACGCCGGGGGGAGAATCACATGTGGTCGACCTCGTCACCCGTGAGCCGTGCGGCCTCCGGCGTGTATGCCTGGCTCACGCTCCAGGTCGTCGCGATGGCCGCGCTGGTGGTCTTCGAAGAGGCCCGTGGGCACCGGCTGGCCCAGCAGATCGCGGCGTTCGGCGGAAACCCCGAAGCACCCGGAGCACGTCAGGTGGCGGGCGCGGTGACGGTGTTCGCGATCCTGATGATGGCGCTGACCATCGCGACCATCGCGGCGGGAGCCGCCTATCTGACCTGGCTGCGTCGCGCCCTGCCCGGCACCTCCAGGCTGGGGCTCGTCGCGGCCTGGCTCGTGCCCGTGGTCAACCTGGTGGCCCCGCTCGTCCTGGCCGACCGCGCCTGGCGCGACGCGGGCGAAAGCGGAGCCTCCCGCGACGGAGGCGGCCGCACCGGGATCACCTGGAGCGAAGCCGGTCGGCGGCCCGCCGGGGCCGGCCAGGACGGCCGCGCCCGCTGGCTCCTCCTCGGCGCCTGCTGGTGGGCGAGCTGGCTGGTGGCGCTGTTCCTGGTGTTCGTACGGCCAGGGCACGCCGGGCTCACCGGCGCGGGCCTGCCCCAGTTGGGCGCCACGATCGTCGCCGCCATTCTCTGCGCGGCCACCGTCCGGGAGATCACCGTTCTCGGGCAGACCAGGCATTCGCCGAGGGCTCGTGACCACCAGTTCCCGGAGCTCCGGGAGCGGCGGCTCCAGGCCCGTCCGCCTGCGCATCACTCGAGCTACGTCTTGTCGTCGAGCTCCGCCTCGAGCTCCGCGGAGCCCGTCGTCCGAGACCGTCACCGCCCGGGTGCCGGGCCCGAGCTGCCCGAGCTGGCATGCCAGAGCCGGCGCTGGGGTTCCGCCGGATGGCCGCGGATCCGTCCTTCCCGCGCCCCGGGAGTCGGCCCGATATCGGAGTAGGGCGAGAGCCGGAAGCCGTTGCCGTACTCGATGGGCCGCCCGCCCACACCCGTGCCGGAGGAAGGCGGCTCGCTCAGCACTGCGCGGACGGCGCCGATGCCCTCGGCCCGCCACAGCCGGTCGAGGTCGTGCAGGTTCCAGCAGTGGACGGCCCGCAGCGAGACGGCCCTCCCACCGGTGCGCCTGACCACGCCCCGGGCCAGCAGGAGCCACGACCCGAACACCGTGGCCGCGGTGTGCGCCTGCACCGACTCGAAGAACGTCAGGTCGATCGGACCGGTCGAGTCGTCGAGTGTCGCGAAGATGACCCGCTGACCCGAGCGCACGGCCGGGGTCTGGGTGGCCACCTTCACCCCCGCGACCAGGATCTCCGCCCCGTTGCGCCGCTTCAGCAGGTCCTTCGACCTGGTCACGCCGATGGCGTCGAGAAGCTCGTCGTGGAAGCCGATCACGTGACGGCTGACGTCCATGCCGAGGATCGACAGCTCCGCCTCGACCGCCTCGACCTCGGTCATCTCCGGCAACTCCCCCGGCGTGACCTGTTCGGTGAACCCCATCGGAAGCTGCACGGCCGCTCCGGACGCGCTCACGCCCGTCGAGGACGCCCGATCCAGGGCGCCCACCTGGGCGACCAGGTCGCGCCGCGTCAGCTCGCCGGGACGCCATCGGGGCTCGCCCGGCCGCAGGCCGTACAGCGCGTCGAGGCCGCCGACCTCGACGATCCGCTCGGCCGTCGGGCGCGAGGGGCGGGCCCGTTCCCAGAAGTCGGCCATCGAGGTGTACGGCCGGCCCGCGACCATCCGGTCGACCTCCGCGTCGCTCGCCCCCTTGACCGCGGAGAACGGCACGCGCAGGCCGTACCCACGCCCGATCTCACCGATCCTGAGCTCACCCGGCCGGTCGTGCGCGACGGGACCCGTCCGCTCCACGAGCCATTCCCTGCCCGAGCGGTTGATGTCCAGCGGAAGGATGTCGACCCCGCACTGGCGGGCCTCGTCGAGGATCACGCGGTTGGGGTACATGCCGGGCTCGTGGGTGAGCACTCCGGCGAAGAAGGCGGCCGCGTGGTGCCGTTTGAGCCAGGCCGACTGGTAGGTGGGCAGCGCGAACGCCGCCGCGTGCGCCTTGCAGAACCCGAACCCGCCGAACGCGTCGAGCACCTTCCACGCCTTGTCGACCGTGGCGTCGTCGAAGCCGTTCTCCCCGGCGAGCGGAACGAACCACGACCGGACGATCTCCCGGCCCGCCGGGGTCCCGAGGGTGCGGCGCATCTTCTCCGCGAACGACAGGCCCTTCCCCGTCATCACATCGATGATCCTCAGGACCTGCTCGTGGAAGACGACCACCCCGTTGGTCTCCCGGAGCGCGCCCCTCAGCCTCTCGTGCGGGTAGTACGGCTCGCGGTAGCCGTGCCTGGCCTCCAGGTAGGGGGTGACCATGTCGGAGTTGACCGGTCCCGGCCGGAACAGCGAGATGTCCACGATCAGGTCGTGCATGGTCCGGGGCTCGAGCTTGGCCACCAACTCCCGCTGGCCCGGTGACTCGATCTGGAAACAGCCGAGCGTGCGGCCGGTGCGGATCATGTCGTAGGTGGGCTGGTCGTCATGGGGGACGGCGTCCAGGTCGATCTTCCGGCCGTCGACTCTCTCGATCTCCCGCAGCGAGTAGGCCAGCGACGACTGCATGCGCACGCCGAGCACGTCGAGCTTGAGCAGGCCGGCCTCCTCGACGTCGTCCTTGTCGAACTGCGACATCGGGAAGTCGAGCAGGCTGCGCTCCACGGGCGTCCGGTCGCGGAGGGTGGAGTTGCCGATCAGCACCCCGCACGGGTGGAGCGCGATGTGCCGGGGCAGCCCGTCGAGCCTCTCCGCCAGCCGGAACATGTTCTGCAGCGACCGGTCGTTGAGCCCGCTGTCGCGCAACTCGGGCAGGTCGGACAGGGCTGCGCGGATCTGCTTGGCCCTGACATGCGGAAACGCCTTGGCGATGACGTCGATCTCGTGCGGCGGCAGGCCCATGGCCGCTCCCACGTCGCGGAGCGCGCTGCGGGCGCGGTAGGTCTCCATCATGGAGACGCAGGCCACGCGCGCCTCGCCGTACCGGCCGAGGATGGCCCGGTAGCAGTCGAGGCGGCGGGCGGACTCCACGTCGACGTCGATGTCGGGCAGGCCGCGGCGCCCCTCGGAGAGGAAGCGCTCCATCAGCAGGCCGTGCTCGAGGGGGTTCACCTCACCGATGCCGATGAGGTGGTTGACCAGGCTGCCCGCGCCGGAGCCCCGGATCGCGCAGCGGATGCCCATCGAACGGATCATGTCCGTGATGCCAGCGACTGAGATGAAATATCCGGACAAGCGCTTCTTCTCGATGATGTCCAACTCGGCGGCGAGACGGTCCCTGGCGTCGCGCGAGCGGGCCATGCCGCGGTCGATCAGCCCGTCCTCGCACCGGTGCCGCAACAGCGGGACCGGATCCTCGCCGATCTCCGGCAGGTGCAGCCGGGGGTCGTCCTCGTCCAAAAGCGGGACGATCTCGACGGGGTCCAGCCGGCAGTCGTCCGCGACGCGGCGCGTCTGCGCCAGCAGACGCGCCGCACGGTCGGCGTCTCCCCCGCAGATCTTGAAGGCGATGCGGGCCATCTCGCCGCCGTCCTTCAGGTAGGCGTGCGCGGTGGGGTTCTCGACGTGCCGCGTGTGCAGGGGCACGAGCTTGCGTGCCGCGTCGAGCACGTTGCCGACCTGGTGGCCGGCGGCGTCGAGGTAGCGCACCGCGTTGGTGAGCACGGCGGGCACGCCCATCGAGCCGGCCAGCGCGAGCATCCGGGTGGCGACGTTCGCGTCGTGGTAGCCGAACAGGTCGGACAACTCGACGACCAGGTCGGGCACCACGGAGCGCCAGGCGGCCAGCAGGGTCCTGGCCTGGTCGTCCCGCCGCTCCGCGACCGCACGGCCGACGCCGGAACGCGGGCCGAGCATCACCACCAGCCGGGGGTCCCCGTCGGGACCCGTCGCGTGCTCGGCCACCATCCCCGGCGTCACGTACGGCTCGCCCCGCTCCCCCACGTGGTGGGCCGCGGTGACCAGACGGCACAGGGCGGCCCAGCCGCCGGAGCGGGCGAGCACGACGATCCGCGCCGGGTCGTCCCCCGGCCGGGCCGGCCGCGTCTCGGTCGCGAGGTCGACGCCGACGATCGGGTCGATGTCGTCGGCATGGCACGCCTGGATGTGCTTGACCGCGCCGTAGAGACCGTCGCGGTCGGTCAGCGCGAGGGCGTCCATGCCCTGCTCGGCCGCCCTCCGGACGAGGGCGCCGGGGAAGGCCGTGCCGTACCGGAGCGAGTAGGCCGAGGCCACGTGCAGATGGGTGAAGGAGGTCATCAGAGCCCCCCTGATCGGAAACCCCGGATCGTTCCCATCAGTCCCAGGCCCTCAGGAGGAGCCATCCGCCGCTCGCGGTGTCGAAGCGCAGTTCGTAGGTGCCGACGTCCCTGCCCGCGGCAGCCTCGAGCCGCCAGAACCGCCGCTCGCCGGGGTCGGCGTCGTTGGTCTTCCACCATTCGCGCGCGACCACCCAGTGGTCCTGCACCTGCCGTACGGCATAGAGCCGGTCCCGCCAGACGAACTGAGCAGGCTGACCGTCCCGGACCCACACCTCGATCGGATCACCGTAGAGTCTGCTCAAGACGTCTTCTCCCTGTGGCTTCACTGCCACCCGGGGGAAGACGGGCGGATCAATCGGGCAGAATGCCCGCTACTTCGAACATACGTTCCCAGGAGATCGAACGCAAGTCGCCACATCGACGGCGCGCGTCGCGGATCTTCCCGACCCGGCGGCGGGTCAGTCTCCAGCCCTGCGGACCAGGGAGTTCGCGGTCGTGGAGTTCCGGATGCTGAAGGTGACGCTGCCCGCCCGATAACGGTCGTCGGAGCACTCGACCGGGCGCCCCTCCTGACTCGTGGTCGTGCGCCGCTGGCGCAGCAGGGGGCTGCCGCGGCGGACGCCGAGCAGTCGCGCGTCCTCGGCCCCCGCGGCGACGGCGTCGATCAGGTGCTCGCCGTAGGCGAAGACGAGGCCGACCGCCTCGTAGAGTTCCTGGGTGACGGACTCGCAGGCCGGGTCGAGCTTCTCCACGGCCGGCGCGATCCAGCTCGCGTAAACGGTCCGCTCCACCAGGACGGGCTCGCCGTCGAGACGGCGAAGCCGGACCACGACGAGGACCTCCTCGCCGGGTGTGATCGCGAGCCGTACCGCCTCAGACGGGGTGGACGGACGGCGATGGGAGTCCAGCACGAGGCCGCCGGCCTGGTGGCCGACCGAGCGCGCCCACTGGGCGAAGCTGTGCAACTCGGCGAAGCTCTGGCTGCGCTCGCTGCCGAGCACGATCCGCCGCGCACCCTGCCGGGTGCCGACGAGCCCTTCCGCGACCAGTACGGCGACGGCCTGGCGGACCGTTCCGCGCGCCGCGTTGAAACGGGAGGCCAGCTCAGCCTCCGTGGGGAGCTGAGCCCCGATCGGATAATCGCCCCGGACGATCGCGTCCCGCAGTTCTCCCGCGATGTGTTCATAACGCGCCATCGTTCCGGTACCTCTCCGTTCACATTATTGACATCAATGTGCGACTTACTGGTCTCGCTTGTTTGTACAAGTTGCTTTAGGTTCGATCCACATATCTCAGTGGGAGGCACCCGTTGTCCACTCGTATCGCCGGCGTTATGGCCGCGCTAACCGTAGCCACCTTGACAGCCGCCGCATGCGGCTCCGCCCCGAAGTCGGACACGACGACCGCTTCCGGTGGCACCGGCCCCAGCGCCGCCACGGCGACCTCCGCCGCGGACCTCGGCGGGCTCGACAAGCTGGTTGAGGCCGCCAAGAAGGAAGGCCAGCTCAACGTCATCACCCTTCCGCCGGACTGGGCGAACTACGGCGAGATCATCCAGGCCTTCACGACCAAGTACGGTATCAAGGTCAACAGCGACAACCCTGACGGCTCCAGCCAGGACGAGATCAACGCCGTCAAGACCCTGAAGGGCCAGGACCGCGCCCCCGACGTCCTCGACCTCGGCGCCGCCTTCGCCCTCAGCGGCGCGCAGGAGGGCCTGTTCGCGAACTACAAGGTGCAGAGCTGGGACAAGATCCCCGACGGCCAGAAGGACACGAACGGCGCCTGGTTCTACGACTACGGCGGCTACGTCTCCATCGGCTGCGACGCCAAGAAGGTCACCACCTGCCCGGCGACCTTCGCGGACCTGCTGAAGCCCGAGTACAAGGGCAAGGTCGCCATGAACGGCGACCCGACCAAGTCGGGTTCGGCCTTCGCCGGCGTGTACGCCGCCGCGCTGGCCAACCAGGGCTCCTTCGACGACATCCAGCCCGGCCTCGACTTCTTCAAGAAGCTCAAGCAGTCCGGCAACTACAACCCCGTCGAGTCCACCCCGGCCACGGTCGAGAAGGGTGAGACGCCGATCAGCATCGACTGGGACTACCTCAACGCGAGCTACTCCAAGGAGTTCGCCGGCAAGGGCGTCGACTGGAAGATCGCCATCCCGACCGACGGCAAGTACGCCAGCTACTACTCCCAGGCGATCAACAAGTCGGCTCCCCACCCCGCGGCCGCCCGCCTCTGGGAGGAGTTCCTCTACAGCGCCGAGGGCCAGAACCTGTGGCTGAAGGGCTACGCCCGCCCGGTGCTGCTGCCCGCGATGCAGGCCGACGGCACCGCCGACGCCACCCTGGTCGCCCAGCTTCCCCAGGTCGACGGCACCCCGACCTTCCCCACGCCTGAGCAGGTCGACAAGGCCAAGGCGGCCCTGGCGAGCGGCTGGGGCGCGGCGGTCTCCGGCTGATGACGGTCCAGTCCCCCGTCCATACCGCTCCCGCCGCCGCCGGCGGCGGGAGCCGCCCGAAGAAGTCGAAGAGCTGGCTCGCGACCGTGCCGCTGCTGGCCTTCGTCGTCCTCGTCTTCGGCGTGCCCCTCGTGATCATCCTTGGCGGGACGTTCACCCGGGAGGGCACGCTCAGCGCCGCGAACGTCACCGACTCGCTGCAGGGCGCCTACCTCACCGCCCTGCTCGGAAGCGTGAAGCTTTCGGCGCTCGTCGCGGTCGTCGGCGCGCTACTGGGCACGTTCCTCGCCCAGGCCGTGGTCACCTCGCGGTTCCGGCTGCTGCGCGAGGCGGTGCTCACGGCGTCGGGAGTGCTGTCCAACTTCGGCGGCATCCCCCTGGCCTTCGCCTGGATCGCCACGCTCGGCAACTCCGGCGTGGTCACCTCCGCCCTCGGCCTCGACTCGGCCGGGTGGAGCCTCTACAACTTCTGGGGCCTCACCCTGGTCTATCTGTACTTCTCCATCCCGCTGATGGTCGTCGTGGTCGTGCCGGCACTGGACGGCCTGCGCCCGCAGTGGCGTGAGGCGGCCCAGAACAACGGCGCGAACACCTGGCAGTACTGGCGGCACGTCGGGATCCCGGTGCTGACGCCGACACTGCTGGGCGGGGTCGTCCTGCTGTTCGGCGGCGCCTTCGCGGCCTACGCGACGGCGGCGGCGATGGTCGGAGGGACCGTCCCCCTGGTCACCCTGCAGATCGCCAACGCGCTGTCCGGCAACGTCCTCATCGGCCACGAGAACGTCGCGCTGGCCCTCAGCCTGGACATGATCGTCGTCGCGGGGCTCGTCATGGCGGTCTACCTGCCGCTGCAGCGAAGGAGCGCCCGATGGCTGCGCTGACTCCCGCGGGCCCGATGGCTCCGGTCACTCCCCCGGCCATCGCCGCAGGACCCGGCGGCAGGGCCGGCAGGCCACGCCGGATCCGGGTGTGGCGCGGCGTGGTCCTCCTGGTGGCGGCGGTCTACTTCCTGGTCCCGCTGATCGCCTCGTTCACGTTCACCGTCAAGGACGCCAGCAAGGGCTTCACGCTGGACGCCTACGGGCAGATCCTGTCGGCCGAGGGCTTCGGCAAGTCGCTGCTGCTCTCGCTCGGGCTCGGCGTCGCCACGATCGTGGTGGTCCTGCTGCTGACGTTGCCCGCCATGCTGGCCGTACGGCTCAGCGTGCCGAAGCTGAAGCCGGTCCTGGAGATCCTCTGCACGCTCCCCCTGGTCGTGCCGCCGATCACCTTCGTCGCCGGCATCACCACGATCCTGCAGTGGGGACCCGACCATCTGGCGGACACCCCGTTCTTCCAGACCATCATCGCGGCGCAGAATCCCGACTTCCCCGTGGTGCTGGTGCTGGCCTACGTCATCCTGGCGCTGCCGTTCGTCTACCGGGCCCTCGACGCGGGATTGGGCGCCCTCGACGCGCGCACCCTCGTGGAGGCGGCCAGGAATCTCGGCGCCTCGTGGCCGCACCTGCTCTTCCGGGTGATCGTGCCCAACCTGAGGTCCGCCTTGGCCAGTGCGTCCTTCCTCACGCTGGCGCTCGTCCTCGGAGAGTTCACGATCGCGTCGCTTCTCCACTACCAGACCTTCCCCGTCTGGATCTACACGATCTCCGGCTCACAGGCGCAGGTCTCCGTGGCCGTCTCGGTGTTCAGCCTCCTGATCACCTGGCTGCTGCTGCTCGTCCTGTCGTCCGCCGGCGCTAGGCAAAGGAGTGGCTCATGAACGGGGCCAAGGTGGAGCTGCGCGGGCTGCGCCGGAATTTCTCCGGCACCACCGCGCTGGACGGGCTGGATCTCACCATCGAGCCGGGCGAGCTGATCGCCCTGCTCGGGCCGTCGGGATGCGGCAAGACCACCGCCCTGCGGTGCGTCGCGGGTTTCGAGCAGCCGGATGAGGGCGCCGTGCTGATCGACGGCGCCGACATCACCCGGGTGCCCGCCAACCGGCGTGACGCGGGCATGGTCTTCCAGTCCTACAGCCTCTTCCCGAACCTGAGCATCCGGGACAACGTGGCCTTCGGCCTGCGGGTCCGCAAGGTCGCCGCCGCGAAGCGGCACGCCCGCGCCCAGGAACTGCTGGAACTGATCGGCCTGCCGCAGATCGGTGAGCGGTACCCGCACCAGTTGTCGGGTGGACAGCAGCAGCGGGTGGCGCTCGCCCGTGCGCTCGCCCTGGAGCCGCGCGTGCTGCTGCTCGACGAGCCGCTGTCCGCGCTCGACGCCAAGGTCCGGGTCACCCTCCGCGAGGAGATCCGGCGGCTGCAGCTCTCGCTCGGCATCACGACGATCTTCGTGACGCACGACCAGGAGGAGGCCCTGTCCATGGCCGACCGGGTCGCCGTGCTGCGAGCGGGCCGCCTGGAGCAGGTGGCCGACCCGGCGACGCTGTACGACCGGCCCACGACGGCGTTCGTGGCGGAGTTCGTCGGCACGATGAACCGCATTCCCGGCAAGCTGTCCGGGCGTACGGTGACCGTCCTCGGTCAGGACCTGCCCGTGGAGGGCGACGTCCCCGCGACGTCCGACGTCGAGGTGCTCGTCCGCCCGGAGACCGTGATCGTCACGCCGGACCCGAGCTCCGAGGCGATGATCCTGGTCTCCTCGTTCCGCGGGTCGACCTCACGGCTGCGGGTCCAGCTCGGCGACCTCGAGATGCTCGCCGACGTGCCCGGTCACGACACCGTACGGCTCGCGCCCGGCACTCGCGTGCGGGTCGAGCTCGTGGAACGGCCCGTACTGGTCTCGGCGTCCTCGGACGTCGCGGCGGCGGTTCCGGTCTCCGAGCACGATGTCGTCTGAGCCACCGAAGCCGTCCATGGAGTTGGGTGCCGTCCTGTTCGACATGGACGGCACCGTCGTGGACACCGAGGGACTGTGGTGGGCGGCCTGCTTCGAGGTCGCCCTCCACCTCGGGTCCGCCCTGGCGGCTTCAGATCAGCATGCCCTGCTCGGCCTGTCGATCGAGGACGCCGCGGAGCGCCTCGTCCGGATGGCCGACGGCGCACCGGCGCGACGGGAGGTGGAGAGCATGATCACCAAGGCCTTCACCGTCCGGGTCGAGGCCGGCGTCACCGCACTGCCGGGAGCGCTCCCGTTGCTCGACTCCCTGAAGGCGGCGGGAGTGCCGGCGGCCCTGGTCAGCGCGTCTCCCCGGCGGATCGTCGACATCGTGCTGGAGACGATCGGCGCCCACCGGTTCGAGTTGTCGATCGCGGCCGGGGAGAGCGCCAGGAACAAGCCGGCGCCCGACCCCTACCTGACGGCCGCGAGGAAGCTCGGGGTCGATCCGGACGGCTGCGTCGCGGTGGAGGACAGCCCCACGGGGGTGGCCTCGGCCCGCGCCGCCGGTTGCGCGGTCATCCTGACGGGCGGCGCGGAGGCCGCGCCTGCGGGGGTGGCCAGGGTGTCCACGCTGGAGAGCGTGGACCTGCCGCTGCTGCGGCTGCTCGTGTCGCGCCGCGACTGAACGGATCCCGGGGGCGGGAACACGGGAACAACCGGTGACGTGACGCCGGTTGGGCATGATCATAGGTGAAGCCTGAAGACAGGAGTCGCACATGCGTGCCGTCGTCGTTCCCTCCCACGGCGATTCGTCGGCCATGGAAGTGACCGAGGTCCCCGATCCGGTGCCCGGACCGGGAGAGGTCCTCGTCGAGGTGGCCGCGAGCGGGGTCAACTTCATCGACGTCTACCACCGCGAGGGCCGCTATCCCCTGCCGCCGCCGCGTGTGGTCGGCTCCGAGGGCGCCGGCACGGTGTCGGCCGTCGGCGACGGCGTGACCGACATCGTGGTCGGCGACCGGGTGGGATGGGTCAACATCCTCGGCTCCTACGCCGAGAAGGCCGTGATCCCCGCGGCGAGGGCGATCGTGCTGCCCGGCGGGGTGTCGCCCGAGGTGGCGGCGGCGGTGCTCCTCCAGGGGCTCACCACCCACTACCTCACGCACTCGACGCACGAGATCCGGCAGGGCGACGACGTGCTCGTGCACGCGGCGGCGGGCGGGATGGGCCTGCTGCTGACGCAGGTGGCCAAGCTGCGCGGCGCGCGGGTCCTCGGCACGGTGTCCACCGCCGAGAAGGAGAAGCTCGCGCGGGCGGCCGGCGCCGACGAGGTGTTCGGCTACGACGGCTTCGCCGAGTGCGTCAAGGATCTCACCGGCTCCGGCGTCCACGTCGTCTACGACGGCGTCGGCGCCGCCACCTTCGAGGGCTCCCTGGCGTCGCTCCGGCCGCGCGGTCTGCTCGCTCTCTACGGCGCGGCCAGCGGGCCGGTCCCGCCGTTCGACCTCCAGCGGCTGAACCAGGCGGGCGGCCTGTTCGTCACCCGGCCCTCTCTCGGCTGGTACACCTCGACCCGCGAGGAGTTGCTCGCACGGGCGGACGAGCTGTTCGGCTGGGTCGCGTCAGGCGCGCTCAAGGTGCACGTCTCCCAGCGGTATCCGCTCGAGGACGTCCGGCGGGCGCACGACGACCTGGAGGCCCGCCGTACGACCGGCAAGGTGCTGCTGATCCCCTAGCCGCCCGGCCGGGAGGGCGGTCGTCGGTGGGCATGCCCTCGCCGGCCTCCCGGCGTCACGGGGTCACGGGGTCACGGCGTCACGTGGCCGCGTGGAAGATCAGCACACCGAGGTAGACGCCGCCGGCCACGGCGACGACGTGAAGGACGATCGACAGCACACGGACAGCGGTGGCGTTCATCGGCGTCATCCGTTCAGCAGGCGCTTCTTGGCGGCGGAGTACTCGGCCTCGTCGAGCCGCCCCGCCTCACGCAGGGCGGCCAGCCGTTCGAGCTCGCCCACGAGTGCGGACGGCGGGCTCGGCTCAGCGGAGGCCGGGGCGGACGGCCGGTGATCGTGTCCGTCCCGATGTCGTTCCCGCTCCCGCTCACGCTCCCTGTCCCGGTCTCCGGGGAGCTCGACGCTGGTGATCCAGCGGACCTCCCCGGGGCGGGGGACGTTCCCGGGTGGCGCCGCCTCCGGTGGGGCGGCACCCCAGAAGACGCGCCGGGCCGCGTCACGTTTCGCCAGGAACAGCAGCGGGAGGCCGCCCATGAGGATGAACACCACGGCGCAGACCATGAAGCCCCACTCGACGCCGAGCTCGGGATCGATCGCCGAATCGAGGAAGGCCCAGCCGAGGCTCAGGAACAGCGCCGGCCATGCCAGCACGACGAGCCTCGGGCCCACGGGGAGCAGGTTCGCCGCGTAGACGCCGAGCGCGGCCAGGCCGCCCAGGATCGAGACGGGGATGATCCAGGAGATGCCCGTCGGGCAGGGCGTCTCGACGACGTACGGCCCGCCGGACCCGCAGCTGCCGCCGATCGACATGACCGCGCTCGAGCCGAGGTAGAGCAGGGTGAGCGCGCAGCTCAGCGCGCCGAGCCCGATGAGCAGCCCGATGGACCGCCGGATGAGCCGGAGGGGGGTGAGCATGGCTCGAATATAAGACAGGAACGGGCGGCCGCACGGGGGCATGATCCTGTTTCGATCCACCTCATCCGATCTACGGCAGCGGCTGAGCGGGCCACTCCAGCAAACGGGCTCCGAGCACCGCCGTCTCCAGGGTGAACCGCTGAGTGGGGTCGGTCGGGGAGAACCCCGTCAGCCTGCGGATGCGCTCCAGCCGGTAGGTGATGGTCCGGGTGCTGATGCCGAGCCTGCGTGCGGCGGCGGTGTGGTTCCCCTGGGACGCGAAGACCGCCTCCAACGTCTCCAGCAGGGCCTCGGGCCCGCCGCGGGCCTTGGTGAGCGGCTCGAGCACGGTGGAGACGAGGTCGACGATGGCGCTCCTGTCCCGGAGCAGGACGGGGAAGACGAGCAGGTCCGCGGCCTTCAGCACCTGTGGGCGGAGGCCGAGCCGCTCGCCGAGCTCGATGGCGCCGGCGGCCTCCTGGTAGGAGGTGACGATCCCGCCGGGACCCGAGTGCGGCCTGCCCACACCCGCCCGCCAGGTCGTCAGCGCCGACCGCACGTGGTGGACGAACTCGCCTCCGGCAGCGCTCAGCGAGCCCGGGGAGACGCACACGAGCAGGCCGTCCCGCGCGGCCACCAGGATGTTGTGCGAACCGAACCTGGCGATCAGAGCCTGCTCGATCCTCCGGATCAGCGGGTCGCCTCCCGCCAGTGGCCTGTCGGCCTTGACGACGGTCGCCATGTAGGCCTCGGCCAGCCGCAACCCGAAGTGTTCGGCCCGCCGGGCGTCGGCCCGGCCCTGCAACAGGTCGGCGACGAACTCCCGGCGGCCTTCCTCTTCCTTCCGGATGGCCGTGAACTGCGCCTCCTCGTAGCCCTCCGCGAAGGCCGCCATGCTCCGCCGTACGGCGCCGAAGGCACCACCCGCCGTGAGCTCGGCGGCGTGCAGGCAGGCGTCGGCGAGCACGCGCAGGGGGATGCCGCGCTCGGCCGCGAGCGCGCCGCAGGCCCTCAAGTCGTCCACTTCGGCCCGGCCGGGTAACCGTCCGGTCGCGGCCGTGGCCGCGAGCACCGAGAGGTACCCGCCGAGAAGATCGGTGGGCACCCCGGTCGCCTCACTCACCCGAGCGAGAACGTCGTCCATCAGACCCCTACGTCGCGCCGCTCGAAGGCGAGCATCGCCGTCATCGCGAGCACGGCGGTCGCGCCGAGGAGCACGAGGTAGTCCCCCACCGGCCAGCCCTGGAAGACCGGCCGGCCGTCCAGGTAATAGTGGAACGGAGAGACCCAGCGCAGCCACGAGATCGCATCGACGCTCTTGCCGAGCGTCTCGATCACGTAGCCCCCGACGGCGTAGCCTCCGCCCACCGCGAGCGCGAGGGCCCTCTTGCCCGTCGCCGCGCCCAAGCCCAGCGCCAGTGTGCCGAAGAAGAGGGCGATCAGGAACAGCCCGGCGTGCGCGGCGACGATGTTGCCCGCCGGCACCTTGAGGCCGCCCACCGCCGCCAGCGCCAGAACCAGGACCATCGTCACCAGCGCGACGGCCAGCAGGCTGAGCGCGAAGGCCGCCCAGCGCTCCAGGACGAGCCGCCTGCGGTCGATCGGCAGCGTCATCGTGAGCTCCAGCGTCCCCTCCTCCTCGGGGACGGCGATCGCCCGGGTCCCGAGGGTCATCGCGAACATGATCAGGAGCAGCGGGACGAGGAGCTGGTAGACGACCGTCTGGAGGTAGCCGGTGCCCGACGCGATGTCGGCGAGCCCGCCCATGAGGTCCTTCAGCGGGCCGGGGTACTTCGACAGGGCGGCCTGCTGGTAGAACTCCGGATTGTTCCGGATGCTCGGATAGATCGACAGGTAGAGCGACAGGAAGGCCGAGATGCCGATCAGCCAGCCGATGACGCTCCGGCGGTAGTCGCGGAGGGTCTTATGCACCAACGCGGGCACGGGGGGCCTCCTCGCTGTAGTAGGTGAGGAAGATCTCTTCGAGGTCGGGCTCGGAGCTGACCATGTGGACCACGGTGAACTTCGCCGCGGCCTTGATGAGGGCGTCCGGCCGGCCGTCGATCGTGCAGCGGAGGCTCGCGCCCGTCACCACGACGTCCCGCACGCCGGGCAGGCCCTCGAACGCCTCCGTGGGGACGGGCGCGTCGAAGTGGAACTCGACGTGCCGGACGGCCCGCTCCCGCAGGGCCGCCACGTCCTCCACCGCGACCAGGCGTCCGCCGCGGACGATGCCGACGCGGTCGGCCACGTTCTGGACCTCGGCCAGCACGTGGGACGACATCAGCACGGTGCGGCCGGCCGTACGGACCTCTCTGACCATGGTCAGGAACTCCTGCTGGACCAATGGGTCGAGGCCGCTCGTCGGCTCGTCGAGGATGAGCAGCTCCGGCTCGTGCATGAACGCCTGGATGAGGCCGACCTTCTGCTTGTTGCCCTTGGAGAGCTGGCCCATCCTGATCGACAGGTCGGCGTCCAGCCGCTCGGCGAGCTCGTCGATCCGGCCGCGGCTCACCCCGCCCCTGACGTCGGCCATGAAGTTCAGGAAGTCATGGGCCCTGTCCCGCCCTTCGAGCGCGAGCTCGCCGGGAAGGTACCCGATCCGGGCGCGCACCGCGGTGTCGCGGGTGTCCGCCCCGAGCACGGTCGCCCGGCCGGAGGTCGGCCGGATCACATCGAGGAGCAGCCGGATCGTCGTCGTCTTCCCCGCGCCGTTGGGCCCGAGGTATCCGAAGACCTCCCCCGGCTGGATCTGGAGGGTGAGGTCCTCCAGGCCCTTGCGCCTGCCGTAGAACTTGGTCAGCCCTTCGGCCTCCACCACTGCTGTCATGCTCGCCATGTTCCTGCCACGGCCCGGTACGGCGATATGCCCGAGGTCGGACAACTCGGCAGCCGATTCCCTTCCCACATCCGGCAACGCCCCTCGGGCGTGATCATGCACAGGTTCGTGAAGAGCGCCCACGACCTGCGCGTCTTCTTGCCGTGATCATGCACACTTTCGGAAATCTCTGCCCTGACCTGGGCGTTCCCGATTCGTGATCATGCGCACCTTCGTTGATGTGCCGCGTGATCTGGTGTTTCACCGGCCGTGATCATGCACCACGGTTCGTACGGCGCAGCAGCCTCGCGCCCACCGCCAATGCCACCGCCGAGTACGACACCGCCCGGGCCAGCCGTACAGACCTGCGGACGTCCGCCACCGCGGGTCGCGGGCCGTCACCCAGCTCGGGGCGGCGTTCCACGCGACCGCCGTAATTGTTGGCGCCGCCGAGCCGTACGCCGAGGGCGCCGGCGAAGGCGGCCTCGCACCGCCCGGCGTTGGGGCTGGGGTGGCGGTGTCCGTCGCGCCGCAGCACGGCGAGCGCACCCCGGGGGGAGCCGTCGACGACCGGGGCGAGGGCGGCCGTGAGCAGGCCGGTCAGCCGCGCGGGGACGAAGTTGGCGACGTCGTCGAGCCGCGCGGACGCCCAGCCGAACCGGTTGTAACGCGGCGACCGGTGGCCGACCATGGCGTCCAGAGTGTTGATCGCGCGGTAGGCCACCAGGCCGGGCACGCCCGCGACCGCTCCCCACACGAGCGGCGCGACGACGGCGTCGGAGGTGTTCTCCGCGATCGACTCGACGGTCGCCCTGGCGAGCTCCTCGGCGTCGAGACCGGCGGGGTCGCGGCCGCACAGGTGCGGCAGCCGTTCACGGGCCGCGCGGAGATCGCCCGATTCCAGAGAGCCGGCCATGTGCGCGCCCTCTTCGGCCAGAGTCGTCCCCCCGAGGACGGCCCAGGTCGCGGCGGCCGTGACGGCCGTACGCGCGAGAGGACGCGAGCGGGTCAGCCGGTCGGCCAACAGCCCGAGGCCTCCGACGGCACCGACGCAGATCACGGTGAACGCCGTTCCAGCAAGCCTTGAGTCCTGATATATGCGCTTTTCCAGGGCGGAGACGCGGCCGCCGAACACCGCCACCGGATGGCCGCGCCGCGGATCCCCCACGACCGCGTCTACCGCCGCGCCCAGAAAGATCCCTGCCGTCGTGCCACTTCCCCTGATCACCTGGGCATTCTGGCGCATTTCCGTTCTTGTACGGCATGCGGGGAGGGGCGCGTGCATGATCACGGCGAGAGTTCGCCCAGGCCGGTGGGCGCGTCCGCGAAGGTGTGCATGATCACGACCGGTGAAACACCAGGTCGCGAGGCAAGTTTCCGAATGCGTGCATGATCACGGCCGGCGACGGAGCAGGTCACGGCACAGATTCCCGAAGGTGTGCATGATCACGGGCCAAGATGGCGCAGGTCACGAATGCTCTTTCCGAACCTGTGCATGATCACGGCAAGGTTGCGGGGGATGGGATCAGATGAGGTATTGGTGGAGGGCGTCCTCGTTGGCGTCGAGCCAGCGGGCGGCCCTTCTGATCCGCTGCCCCGCACCCTCTTCCCACATGCGCGCCCAGCCTCCGCCGCGGGTCTCCGCCTTCTCGCGCATCGCCAGGTAGGACCGGTCGAACCGGGTCCTGGCCGTCTCCACCAGTCGCAACCTGTCGCGCGGGGCCAGGCCGTACGCGTCGCAGAACAGCCGCAACCGCGCACCGACGTCGAGGCCGCGCTGAAGCGGGTCCCGATCGAGCGGGTCGGCGATCGGCGCCCAATGCCGCAACGTGGTGACCACGTCGAACAGCCGGGTCGTCGGCCTCGCCAGGTCGAAATCGATCAGCGCGTACGGCACAAGCCGTGCCTGCCCATCCGGAGAGGGCTCTTCGCGGAAGACGACATTCGCGGGTGTGACGTCACAGTGGCCGACGAGTTCGGGATCGTCGTCGAGAGCGGAACCGTCCTCCCAGACCGCCCCGGAAGCCGGTTCGAAGGACGCGGCGGCGTCGTGGAACCTTCGCAGGAGACCGGCGAGCGCGACGAGAGTGTCGCCGCTCACGGCGTAGCCCGGAAGGGGACGCGCGGGGACCTCACCCTGGACATAGGAGAGGATCTCCGTCTGCCCTTCGACGCCGAGCACGCGGGGCGCCCCGGCGAAGCCGGCCGATTCGAGGTGGCGCAGCAGCGCGTGGACCGACGGTGAACAGGCCCTCATCGGGCGCCGGACACTGGCGCCCACCCGCAGAACTCCTTCGGTGATTTCACCGCCGAGGAAGACCGCCGAAGGAGTCGATCGCACGACCATAGCGATTCACCTTAGCGGTGAGGATCCGGCCTTGCCCCTATTTCGGTCACACCTTTCAGCATGTTCTGACGGTCCAAGCCGGAAATGTCGATCACTGGTCACATCCCGGTAGGAATCAACATTTAAGATGATCCGCGTGCGAATCGGAACGCTCGGAGCCGCCCGGATCACCCCGTCCGCCTTGATCAAGCCCGCGAAGCTGGTGCCGGGCGTCGAGGTCGCGGCAGTGGCCGCCCGAGACCGATCGCGTGCCGAAGCCTTCGCCGCGAAACACGGCATACCGGTCGTTCACGAGTCCTACGAGGTCCTGATCGGCGACCCGTCGATCGACGCGGTCTACAACCCGCTGCCGAACGCCCGGCACGCCGAATGGACTCTCCGCGCGCTGGAGGCCGGCAAGCACGTGTTGTGCGAGAAACCGCTCGCGTCGAACGAGCCCGAGGCCCGGTCGGTGGCCGAAGCGGCCGAAAAGCACGGTCTCGTCGTGATGGAGGCCTTCCACTACCGGTATCACCCGCTCGCCGACCGGATGGTGTCGATCGTCGGGGAACTCGGCGAGATCAAGCAGATCGAGACGTGGCTCTGCTTCCCGCTCCCCCGCTTCTCGGACATCCGGTATTCGCTGCCCCTCTCCGGCGGGGCGCTCATGGACGCAGGCTGCTACGCCGTACACCTGGCGCGTCTTCTGGGCGGCGGAGAGCCGACCGTCCGGGCGGCGCGGGCACTGCTGCGCTCACCGGGAGTGGATCGGGCGATGTCGGCCTCGCTGGAGTTCCCCTCGGGGGCGGCCGGCCGGGTCAACGCCTCGTTGTGGTCGTCACAGCTGTTGAGAATCTCCGCCAGGGTCGTCGGCTCGCGCGGGCAGATGCGTGTGTT
Organism: Planotetraspora mira; assembly: GCF_016863275.1. Taxonomy (GTDB): domain Bacteria; phylum Actinomycetota; class Actinomycetes; order Streptosporangiales; family Streptosporangiaceae; genus Planotetraspora; species Planotetraspora mira. The sequence continues at coordinate 69,227 of NZ_BOOO01000041.1, read as the reverse complement.
CAATTTCATCGCCCCCCAGGCCTTCCACCGCCTGTCGTACACGGTGGACGGCGTCACGAAGCGGGAGCGGGTAGCCGGCGATGCGACGTACACCTACCAGCTCCGCGCGTTCGTATCGGCCGTGGAGACCGGGGAGGGCAACCTCACGCCCCCGTCCGACTCGATCGCCAACATGGCGGTCATCGACGAGATCTACCGCAAGGCAGGACTGGCCCCGCGCGGCACGATCTGAGCCTCCGGCCGAATACCAGTTGTTCACGCACTCGTGGGATCATGCAGAATTAGGCACGAGCGCCCTTAGCTCAGCCGGATAGAGCATCGGACTTCTAATCCGACGGTCGCAGGTTCGAATCCTGCAGGGCGCGCTCCCCAGACCAGCCCAGATGCGCTCTGAGCTGGTCTTTTATGTGGTACGGCTCCTGAATCAAGCGGCGGCGCGGCGCGCCGCCGTACCCCCGGCCCTCCGCCCGCCCGCCGTCCGGGCATGCGGCCTGGAGGCCGGTCCCGGACGGCGGCAGGACACCGCGCGCCGTTCTCGCCGTACCAACCGAACGCCCCGACCGGGGTTGCCGCGCCGCCGCACAGATGCAGCCCTACGATCCAGGGTTCGTTCCTCACCCTGGCTCCCTGTGCCATGTGGTTGATCGCCGTGCGGCGACGCAAGCGCCTCATCCGGTGGTGTAATCCCTGGGATCAAAGGTCTCGGATGGCCTCGTGCGGCTTCTCGACCAGTGGGCTGAGCATCTCCAGCGAGTGCGGCTCACCGGAGTTACCATCTTCCTGCCCTTCGATTTCTCGGACCAGTGCACGGCCTGGTTGCGCGTCTCGTCGCCGAACGGAAGCCAAACCACCGTTGAGGCAGGGTGGAGCAGCATCGAGGGGTGGAGCTTCTCCCCTTCTGACTTCGCTGAGACGGCGACGGTCCATGACTTCGAATCCGTCGTCAACGCTTCTGTGGAGTGTGATCTTGGCGATCTCATCGCAGCAGTCGCGCAGAACCGGGACTCATTCGCCCTCGACGCGAGTAGTTGATCCATGGATCCTGACGATCGTCCGAGCCGTCCCCACAGGGGTTATCGCTGAAAGCGGGGCGGTCAGGCCGTCGTGATGGTGGATCATGAGTGGTGTGAACGGGAACGGCGGAGAACTGGGCGTCGACCTTCTCCGTTTGGCGGTCGCGCCCGCGTCCAGCAGGCCAGGCAGCGAATCATTCCAGCTGCAGGTCTACGTCAACGGCGCGGAGATGACCTCCGCCGGGGCGGGGCTGGGGATGGATCCGTACGACGTCCTGGTCCCGGCCGATCGACTGCTGGCCGATTCCCGGCCGCACACTGTCGCGATCGCTCGCTGCGGCGCATGCGGCGTCTACGACTGCGGGGGCACGGACGTCACCATCACCCGTGATGGGGACCTGGTGCGCTGGGAATGGTCGAGAGAGGTGCCCGCGGACCGAGGCGCCTGCTTCTCGGCCACTCAGTACGAGCTGGAGGTCGCGCGGGTCGCCGCAGATCATTCGTGGGAGACCCCGATGCGCACCGCGGGGCGGCTGGTCCTGACGAGCATTGACCACGACCGACTGCTGACTTACGGCCTCAGCGCCAAGAGAGCCGTCCCCCGAGATCCTGATCTGTTCGAGGTCTGGCTTGAGATCGAGGATGACTACCAGATCTTCGTCGCCACTCCCTGGCGCGGCCGCAGCCCGACCGAACTGGCGCGCGAGGTCTGCGCGATCCTGGCGCGTCCTCCTCATGAGTGGCCCGCCACTTGGCATTCCGTCAAGGGCTGGGTGACTACGCCGCCGAACATTGCGGGGCCGTCCTGGGAACGCGAGCAGCTCTGACGTCGCAGCGGCTACCAACCCCCGAAGGATCGTCCCACCTAGAACCCAGCTGCGAGCCCTGCGGGATGCTCCCAGAGCACGCCGAAGGGCCCCGGAGTGATCCGAGACCCTGAGACGGAGATCCGACGTCATAGAACACGGTGCGAATAGGACAGTCTCCAGATGGCGGGTCAGGGCAGCGTGTCTTGGTCATCGGGAATGCCATGGTCGGCGCGCAGTACTGCCGCCGCCAGCGTGGCCAGCAACGCGATGTTGGTGACCAGCGGTACGCGCTCGGTGATGCCGCTGAACTGGCGTGCGCCGAGCAGCCACATAGAGTCATCGATAGGAATGAACGTGGCAACGAACGCGGCGATGCCGAGAAGGCTCGCCGTGGAGAGCAGCCGGACGAGGGCCACTGTCGATCGCCAGCGGGGATCGGTTCGGAATCGACGGGCCAGCCGCAGCCCGGCCACCGGCAGGCAGATGAACCCGACCAGCGCGGTGTAGCGGTGCAGCGTGTCATGCCAGATCGGCGGCGCTCCCACCGGCGCCATCGGAAAGATCGCGGCCAGCACCAGAGCGCCGGTCCAGCCGGTGATCAGCACCCAGGCGAGGCGGTCGGCAGGCGCTCGCAGGTCGACCAACGCGAAAGCGATGCAGATCGACGCGAAAGCGAGCGCGATCATGCTGATGCCGACTAGACGCGCGCCGAGGCTGGTGAAGATCAGCTCACTGAAGGTGGGGCGGATCAGGTCAATGCCGCCCGGCCGGCCCAGTTCGCCGGCGAGCGCGGTGGCGAGCGCGCAAGCGATCCACAGCGACCCGACGCCGGCAAGCATCCGAGCGAGGCGGCGCGGGTTGGGATCAACGACGGCGGTTGCGTGTGGTTCTACGGTGCCCATGCGGACAGGCTGGGTGTCACGGGGACTCATCCGCGTCGGCCCGCTGACTGATTTCCCACCTCATCCGCGTCGCCGTCCGCGCGGCGGGAGTGCGACCTGATGGTGACGTTCAGGATCCCCCCACAGAGCGATGCCGACGGATTTTCGGCTCGTTAACCTGGCCGGTATGGACAGCACGGCAGGCATACTCGGCCTCGGCGGGCGTGCCGGTCGGGCCGGGTACGCGCTGCGGTACGTGCTGATCACCGGGCGGGACCGGGACCTGGCGCCGTCCGCCTGGGGCACCGGCCGGAAACGGTACGCCCAGCGGGCGCTTCTCGTGCTCGCGATGGCGGTGCTGTTCGCGAGCGAGATCAGCAACGGGTACCTCCCCACCTACGGGGGCGCGGTGGCCCCGATCGTCGTCCTGCTGCACATGGTTCCGGTTCTGATCATGCGGCGTCGGCCGTTGACCGCCTGGCGATTCACTGTCGCGGGCACCGTGCTGACACTGGCCGTTGCGGCGATGCTCACCCATGGGGATGGCGGGCACGACCTCGGGACACCCTGGACAGCCGGAATGCTGCTGTACCTTCCCGTCCTGATGATGACGATCGCGCGCTGTCCGTTTCCCTGCGACCTGGCCGTCGCCGGAATCAGCCTGCTGCTGGTCATCCCGGCAGGGATGGCGGTGGGCACCGGGCCGCTGTCTGGCGCCGGGATATCCGGGATCCTGGCGGTGAGCGCCGCCACACTGGCAGGCCTGGGCGTCGGCCGGCAGGACCGGATCGAACAGCAACTCGACGTGGTGAACCGGTCAGTGGCCGAGGAGCAGACCAGGCGGGCCGTGCTGGAGGAGCGCGCCCGCATCGTCGGTGAGCTGCATGACATCATCGCGCACCATCTGTCCCTTATCGCGGTGCGGACGGAGAGCGCGCCGTACCGGCTGGCTGCCCTGCGCGCGGCGACGGATGATGATCCGATACGCGCTGAGTTCGCCGCGGTGGGCGACGCCACCCGGCAGGCGCTCAACGAGACCCGCCAACTCCTCGGCGTGCTGCGCCGCGACGACGACGAAGTGGACCTCGCACCGCAGCCCGGCCTGGGTGACATCGACGCTTTGGTGGCCGAGGCTCACTCCTCCAGCGTGCCCGCGACGCTGACGGTGCACGGGCACCCCCTCCCTGTGCCGCCCACCGTTGGCCTCGTCCTGTATCGAGTCGTACAGGAGGCCCTGAGTAACGCGCGGCGACACGCCCCCGGAGCGCCGGTGCGCGTCGAGCTGCGCCACGCGGCCGACCAGGTGCGGGTCACCGTGGACAACGATCCGCCACCCCGGCCCGTCCGGCCGGTACCGGCAGGGTCCGGGTACGGTCTCGCGGGGATGCGTGAACGGATGGCGATCGTGCGCGGCGAGTTGGCCGCCGCGCCACGACCGGACGGCGGGTTCACCGTCAGCGCCGCGGTGCCGGTGACCACCGACCATCGTGGAGCACTGTGGTGACGCGGGTGTTCATCGTCGACGACCAGGCCATGGTGCGGGAAGGATTCACGTTCCTGCTGGACGCGCAGCCGGATCTGACCGTGGTGGGGACCGCCGGAGACGGTGCGGAGGCACTGGCGACGATTGCGGAGCTCAGCCGGCAGGGTGAGCGACCGGATGTGGTCATGATGGACATCCGGATGCCGAAGCTGGACGGGCTGGAGGCGACCCGCCGACTACTCGCGCGGTCCGCGCACGACGACCCGGCATCGGACTTCTCATCGGGTCTCGTGCCGCCGGCCGACCAGCCGCTCAAGGTGCTCGTGCTGACCACCTTTCACCTCGACGAGTACGTCTACCAGGCGCTCCGCGCGGGCGCTAGCGGATTCCTCCTCAAAGACGCCACCGCGACCGAACTCGTCACAGCCGTGCGGGTCATCGCCGCAGGCGATTCTCTGCTGGCCCCGGCCGTGACCAAGCGGCTCATCGCCGACTTCATCCGAGCTGACCGCTCGACACCGCCGGTGCGCTCCGAGCGGTTGGCCGACCTGACCACACGAGAAACTGAGGTCCTCACCCTCGTCGCCAAAGGCCTTACCAACGCGGATATCGCGGCCGAACTCGTCGTATCCGAGCACACGATCAAGACCCACGTTGGCCACATCTTGGGCAAACTGCACCTACGGGATCGGGTTCAGGCCGTGGTGCTGGCCTACGAGACCGGCCTCATCACACCCGTCGGAGCGACCGATAATCCACGCTCACCCGCGTAACCCCTCCACTGCCCCGACAATCACATAGTCATCGGCAGATGGTTGGAGACGGTCAGCTGGGGTGGATGCGCAGGTGCCAGGCGATCGTGTCAGGGCCGGCGTCCAGGCCCTGGCCCGACAGTTCTTTGCGGAGCCGGACGATCAACTCGACCGTCGTGATCACCAGCCTGGCCTTCGACACGGCCAGACTCTCGACCGCCGAGGTTTCCTATGTCTGGAGACATGCGTTTCCTATGTCCTGAACCAGCACACTGCAGGGCGCGCTCCCCAGACCAGCCCAGATGCGCTCTGAGCTGGTCTTTTTCTTGGTACGGCTCTCGCCGCGCATGCAGCCGCAGGCCCCCGAAAGCCGAAGACGGCCCGTCAGCCCCCCGCGTGAATGCCCTCGACCACCTGGGCCAGTTCGGGTTGAGAATCCGCCGCAACGGTGACGGCGACGCCCAGGCCCGTGTCCTCCCGCCAGGCGAACCTCTGCTCCCGCGCCGACCGCCGCACCATGCCCTCGACTCCGCCGATGACGTCCGGCTCCGCGTCGACGCCGGCGGTGCCGCCCGCCCAGTCTCGATATTCGACGGCGGCTCCGTGATAGACCTCCACAGACACTTGACGCGCCGGATCGTCGGGCGAGCGCCAGCGCCGGGCCGTCATGACCCAGTCGGGTCCCGTCGCCGAACGCGCCGTGCCCGGGCGGAACCCCTCGGGCACGTAGGGCACCCGCACCTCGTCGACCGCGTCTCCCTTCAGCGGCGCGATGGGGGCGATGCCGCGGGCGATCTCCGGCATGGTGTCCACGAGATCCGGTGACGCCCATATCCGCACGCCCAGGCCCGGCCGGATCACCCAGAGGAGCATCCGGCCCTTGTCCCCGAACCCGTTCGCGGACAGGACCCGCCCGTCAAGCGCGCGTGTGCCCGGCATGGCGATCTCGCGCACCTCGGTCTCGCGCACCTTGACAAGCCGCTCGTCCGTCGGCCACGCCGTGACCTCGCGCAAGCCGTCAAGGTCGTGCGCCGTGTCGCCCCGGACGACCTCCACCGACAGACTCCCGCCGCCGCGATTGAACCACCGGCCTATGCCATCGGTGATCATGGACGCATCCCCCTGGTCGGCCGTGAAGCCGTCCGGCAGGTGGCCCAGCCGTACACCTCCGAACGAGCGCGGATCATCGGCGCGGCGGGATGGTGCGGCGGCGGGCCGCGTGCTCGGGGAGGACCGGCTCACGCGCAGTCCCTTGGCGATGCGGTCCATCTCACCCTTCATCGACACCGAGGTGATGATCCTCAGCAAGACGCCCGGCTGGGCGACCCATATCCGGTCGGTGTGGTCGGTGGTGGACGCGTAGCCCTGGCGGGACGTCGACTCGTCCACGTCAGGCAGCACGTTCAGTGACCAGATGTCCATAACGTCGGTGATCTTGTCCTTGGGGCGGTAGACGGACACCTGGACGAACCGGTTTCCCTCCGACCACATCAGCCCTTCCCCCCGGAGGCGGATCGTGCCCCCGTGGTCGCGCTCCTTCAGCGACAACCGTTCCGGCTCGCCCATGTCGGCGGGCAAATAGTGCACCTCGACCCCATCAACCTCCGCGACGACCCTGTCAGAAACAGACCGGTCGGATCGCGACAGCGTCACGAAGGCCGGCACAGCACCCGCCGCGACGACGACGGCGGCAGCGGCGGCCACCAGCTTCAGGCGACGGGCCTTGCGGCGGCGCGAGAGCCGTACGACCTGGTCGACCAGGTCGGGCGCGGCCCGTAGCGTGGCGGTTCCCTCCGCCATGGCCGTGCGCAGTTCGTTCTCAAGCCTCGACATCGATGACCACCTCCCGATCCAGCAGCACGCGAAGCCGCGCCAGGGCCTTGGACGCCTGGCTCTTGACCGTTCCGACCGAGCACCCGAGGATCCGGGCCGTCTGCGCCTCGGTCATGTCCTCCCAGTACCGCAGCACCATCACCGCCCGCTGGCGAGGCGGCAGCACACGAAGCGCGTCGAGCAGCACCTGACGAAGCTCTACGTCCCCGCGGGGAGCGGGCGTGTCGGGCGGGGCGTGCACGGGGATCAGCCGCAGGATCGCGCGGCGGCGGGCCCGGCTGATGGCCAGGTTGACGATGATCCGCCGCACGTAGGGTTCCGGATCGGCGTCGCGGTGCAGCCGATGCCAGTTCCTGTAGGCCCGCTCGAGCGCACTCTGCAGCACGTCTTCCGCGTCGGCCGCCGATCCGCAGGTCAAATATGCCGTACGCAACAGGGCCGTGGCCCTGGCCGCCACGAAGTCGGCGAACCCCTCGGCGGTCGGGGTCATAACGCTCCTCGGGTCATGCCCTCATATACGCGTGATCGGAGAGAAAGGTTGCCCGCCGGTTCGCGCGATCCCTGGCGGAACGCCACCCTGTACGGCATATGCCGGCAGCACCCCGAAGGAAGGTTCAGCCCGAATGGTCGATGCTGATCACGACGTTCCCCGTTTTCTGGCCCGTTTCGACGTACCGGTGGGCTTCGAGGATCTCGTCCAGTGAGTACCGCCTGTCGATGACCGGCTTGAACCGCCCGGCCTCGATCAGTTCCTTGAAATAACGCGCCGTCGCCGGGTCGTGCTTCGGCAGCGGGAACTTGACCTTCTTTCCGCCGAGCAGCGGAGTGGTGAGGGCAAGGATCGGATTCTGGGACCACGGGCCCAGGTCGGTCGCGAGAAAGACTCCGCGTGGTTTCAGCAGCCGCCTGCATCGCCGGAACGTGCTCTTGCCCACGGCGTCGATGACGAAGTCGTATTTCCTCTCGTCCCTCGTGAAGTCTTCTGTCATGTAGTCGACGGCCTTGTCGGCGCCCAGAGTCCTGACGAGTTCCATGTCCTTCGTTCCGCAGACCGCGGTGACTGCGGCGCCGATGCTCTTCAGGAGTTGGACCGCAGCCGAGCCGATGGCCCCGGTCGCGCCGTAGACGAGGACGTCGTGGCCGCGCTCGATCTTCGCCGCCCTTATCACCGAGAGGGCGTAGTGCGACCCCTCGGTGCTCGGAGCGGCCTCTTCGAAGGTCAGTCCTTCCGGCATCGTCGCGAGGGTTCCGTCGTGCGCGACCGTCATGTATTCGGCGTGGGCCCCGAATCCGGCGTCGTTGTAGCCGAACACCCTGTCGCCGACGGTGAAGGATGTGACACCGGCGCCCAGCGCGTCGACTTCTCCCGCGAACTCGTTCCCGAGAATCCTCACTCTCGGCCTGATCAGCCCGGTGAAGAATCGCCACAAGAATGGCTTGGCCGCCCTTTGCGCGCAGTCGGTGCGATTGACCGTCGTCGCGTGGACTTTGATGAGAAGTTCGCCGTCCTTGGGCGAAGGCTTCTCCACTTCTGTGACTGTAACCACTTCCGGCGGACCGTACCTGGTGCGGAATGCGGCCTTCATGCCTGCAGTCTAGCCACGCACGAAGTTCTGATTTCCTTCCATGAAACAGGCCCGGCCCATGAAACAGGCCCGGCGAAGAACGCTCTGCCCGCGAAGCCGGCGATCCCTACCAGAGCCGGGGAGGGGAGAACGGTCATGGGCCACGCCCGAGTCGTCGAACCGACCGTGGGGAGCACCGGTGGGCGCCGTCCCCCTCGTTCGGACGGCGGCGTCACCACGGTGAGGGCACCCTCTACCATCGGTTACATCTGTGAACTGCAAGGCAAGGCACCATCTAGATGGCCGTACTACCTCCGCCGTCAATAGGTAAACGTTATCGCGGACGCTTCGGACCACTCTTCGGTCTTGATCGTGAGAACACCCGCGTCCTGCTCCTCCTGCTGCTGACATCGGTCACCGGTGCGGTCGACGCTGCCAGCTACCTCGGCCTCGGTCAGGTGTTCACCGCGAACATGACCGGCAACGTCGCGATCATCGGATTCGCCGCCGGCGGAGCCGCCCTGCCGTTGTTGAATTCCGCGATCGCCCTCGGCGCGTTCATGGTCGGCACCATCGTCGCGGGACGGATCGTACGGCGTTGTGACATCACGGCCACCTGGCCGCGACAACTGACGGTCTGCGTAGGTATCACCTTCGCGATGCTCCTGTCGGTGTTCCTCCTCTGGGTGACACAACCGAGGGCGCCTGCGCCGCACGTGATCGCACCTCTCCTGGCGTTCGCGATGGGCGTCCAGGGAGCCGCCACCAAGAAACTGTCCGTCGCCGACCTGCCGACGACAGTCGTCACCAGCACTCTCACCAGTCTCGGTGCGGACTCGCGACTCGCGGGCGGAACCAGCGTCCGCTGGCGCCGCCGCGCGGGGGCGGTGGCGGCACTGCTGGCCGGCGCACTCGCCGGCGCCGGACTCTTTCAGCTCCGCGAGGCCTTCGCGCTGGTCCCCGGGTTGGCGGCACTGGCGATCGTGCTCACCGCGTCGAGACTCCTCCCTGATCGGGAACTCAGCTCAGCGCAGGATTTCCGATCAGGAGAAGCCGACTCCCCGGGCACGGACTCCTCGCCATCAACACGCCCCTCATGATCAGGTGTTGCGACAAGCACTAGAACCCAAGCGCCGCCAGGGGGTCGGTTTTCACCCGTCGTCGACAGCAGAAAGCGGTCTCCCGCAGCCGCGGCACGTACTGCCGTAGCGCCCGAGCGATCCGCACCTCAGGACGGCCGCCACTCCTTCCTTTAGATCCGCTCGCGGCAGATGTAAGTGAGCTCGCCGCCACTCTCACCAGCCGCCCTCGGGGTCGCTGGTCCAGCCCCGCGCGTCACCGGTCGACCGCTCGAGTTTCACCAGGCGCCTCCGTCAATCGAAGGTCGCCGCCGCCTGGTCAAGCGCTCCCCTGTGTCGGCCTCACGGTCGTTACGCAACATGAGGTTGCGGGTTGCCGCCGCCATCGCTAGTGTCATGCGCAACCGATGGTTGCTTATTGGAGGTACGTGGTGGAGTTCGGAAAGTTGGAGCGCGAGATCCGCATCGACGCGGCACCGGAGATCGTGTTCGATGTCGTGAGTCGTCCCGAGCACATCAAGATGTGGTGGTCCGATGACGCGTCGTTCGAGCCTGCGCCGGGCGCGGTCGGCGAACTGGTGTGGGGCGACCGCGCTGGGGTTGAACCGATCACGGTGGTCAACGTGGATCCGCCCCGCAAGTTCGCGTTCCGCTGGATCGCTTCTGATGGTCAGCTGGCGGATGCGAACAACTCCCTCCTGGTCACCTTCAAGCTCGAGCCCTCCGGTGACGGCACGATTCTGCGCATGACTGAGAGCGGCTGGCGCGAGAAGGGCTGGGAAGCCGCTGTGCTCGAGGAGGCCTTCCGCGACCACGAACGCGGCTGGGACATGTTCCTGCCCAGACTGCAGAGCTACGCCCCTTCCGCGGTGGTGCACGCGAGCGGCGCTACGAAGTAGACGAGGCGACCGATGTCGGCGCTCGTATGCCGGCGGCATGTCGATCGGCACATTCGTCGCCTTGTAATCATTCGGAAGAATCAATCACCTTTGGAGGACACATATGAGTGGATTGCTGCTTGGTGATAAGAACGCTGTGATCTATGGAGGCGGAGGCGCTATCGGCGGCGCAATCGCACGGGTATTCGCCCGGGAAGGCGCGAGGGTCTTCATCGCCGGGCGGACGCAGGCGAAGCTCGACGCCGTGGCGCGTGATATCGCCGCCACGGGCGGAACAGTCGAGACCGCGCAAGTTGACGTTCTCGATCAACAGGCGGTCGAAAAGCACGCCGACGCGATCGCGGCGACGGCCGGCAGCATCGACATCGCCCTCAACGCCATGAGTGTCATGCACGACCAGGGGACTTTCCTGGCGGACCTCTCGCTGGAGGAGTTCATGCGGCCGATTGATGGCTTTCTGCGGACGCTGTTCATCACAAGCAAGGCTGTGGCACGGCACATGGGTCGCGAGCGTCCCGGCGTCATCCTGACTTTGTCCGAGCCGGGTTCCAAACTGGCTGTCGGCGGCATCTTGGGGCACAGCGTGAGCGCGGCCGGCAAGGAGGCCTTCTCGCGGGTTCTGGCCGCGGAGCTGGCACCCGGCAACATCCGGGTGATCGGCATCCGTCCACACGCCGTCGTCGATGCGCCGGCAGCGGGTTCCTACACCAAGGACCTCTTCAAGCAAACCGCGGCAGCGGCCGGGCAGTCGGTCCAGGAATTGCTCGACGGCGGGGGGATGGCGCAGGGGACGCTTCTGAAGAGGCTGCCTACGCTCTCTGAAATCGCAGAGACGGCCGCGTTCCTGGCTTCAGATCGAGCTGGAGCCATGACCGGCACGATCGCCAATCTGTCCGCCGGCGCACTCGTCGACTGAGATCGCCATGTCCGATCAGGCCGACAATGCTGATCTTCCTTGATCGGTGGGACGAACCGCTCCGCGTCCGCGGAGCGCTCCGTCCCACCATCACCTCACGTCGTAGGAATCGGTGTTACAGCCCGGCGCACTGTCCCGTCTTCGGCCCGGACACCGAATTGGGCTTCCCGCCATTCGTGGGCGGCGGGGTGTTGCCGGAGCAGGACAGCGGACCACCGACATGGTTCGCAGCGATCACCGGCGCCGACTGCACCGAGTTGCCCGTCACGCTGAGCGGACCACCCACCTTCGTGCCGGTTATCGAGAGCCGGCCTGTAACCCCGGACACCGTGACCGGACCGTTCACCGTGGTATCGGTCAGCGAGACCGGACCCGTGCCCCCGGACACCGAGACGGGCCCGCTCACCACGGAATCGATCAGTCGTACCTGAGCTGCGCGGTTCACCGACAGCGGCCCGGACAGCTTGGCCTTCACCGCGACCAGTCCCGCGCCGGCCGCGACCGTCACCGGCCCCGAGACCACCGCGCCGTCGAGGCAGGTCAGTCCGGAGGAAACGGGCAGAGGCCCGTTCACTCGGCCCGTCACCTTCGTCGTGCAGGCGGAGGCAAGCTGTCGGTCAAGAGCGCCGACGTTCACGGCCCCGACCGTGATTCCACGCGCACATGCCGAGACGAAACCGAACTGAGCTCCGGCACCTTCGGCCTGCTCCGCGTCGAAGCACACGTCATACGTGCCGTCCGGAACGCTGAGCAGGTAGCGCCCGTCCTCGTTCGTCGTCACCGGTGTGCCAACGGTCGCTCCCGTTTTCGGATCGTGCGCCGTCACGCGCACTCCGGACAGGGCCCCGCCATCTGGACCGGTGACCGCACCGTAAATGGAATCCGGTCCGGCGATGAACGGCACGACCCAGGTCTGGTCCTGATAACTGAAGGTGACGGTTCCGTGGTACGGCTGGTCCGCCGGATAGGTGTGGCTCCCGCTGACCGACATCAGGCTTCTACCCTGCCGTTGGCTCGCCACGTAATCGCGTCCCGCGATGCCGGCCGGCTCCGTCGGGGATCCGTCGCCCCAGTCGATCACGGCCGTGACGTTACCCGGCGCAATCGAGCCGGCGGCCAGATTCGCCAGCGGCGCATTGCTCAGGGTCTTGTCCACGCCGAAACGGGCGACCGTTCCCATCGTCGCCGGGTTCCAGGTGACCTGCGAGATGGTGCCGTAGTTCACGTTCGCGAAGGCCCACCGGGGTCCGGCCGCGCTGAGCCGCTGCCGATACGCGTCGTAGTCCTGGGTGAGCACCTTGGGAGACCAGGCCTTTTCCAGGATGCCGGCCAGCCGCGGGAAAACCATGTACTCGTTCGTGGCCAGCCCACGCATCTGCTCGCCCCAGATGGGCGCCTCGATACCGAGGATGTCCTCGGCCTTCGGCCCGCCGTACGCGGGTTGAGCCCAGACCGACCGGTACTTCTCGTACACCCATTCCGGGTCCCACGAGTAGGACTGGAGAAGTTCCGTCCGCGGCGTCCTGCCGGGGGATCCGTCATACCCGAAGTCGAGATAGGCGTTGTATTCCGGGGTCACGATGACGTCCCGGCCCTGGTTGAACCACTCAGGCTTGATGAGAGCGGGCCCACCGCCGGTGTAGTCGGACCAGTAGTGGTTGATGGAGGTGGAACCCGGTGCGTACCCTTCCAGCGCTGGGTTCCAGCCCATCATCCGCTTGCCGTTGTCGTTGACGATGATCTCCATCTGCCGGATCCACCACTTGTAGTCCTCGTGGGGCATCCCGATGGCCTCGTCGCCGCCGATGTGGATGATGGGTGCGGGAGAGATCGCGGCAAGCTGCGCGATCGCGTCCTTCCAGAACGCGAGGGCCCGCGCACTGGCCGGGTCATTCGGATTGGTGCAGAACCGGTCGGTCTGGGTCTGGCCTTGGCAACCCACGACCGTGCGGCCGCCCAGGGCGGTGACTGCCGCCGTGGCATGGGCCGGGCCCTCCAACTCGGGGACGATCTCGATGAACCGATCGGCCGCGTACTTGACCAGGCCCTTGAAGTCCTCTTGCGTGTAGAAACCCGCGAGGCAGGCCGCTCCGTTGCACCCGGTGCCGTCCAGTGCCGGGTAGCCCTTGATCTCAAGGCGCCAGGACTGGCTGTCGCTCAGGTGCAGGTGCAGTTGGTCGCCCTTCAGCGCCGCCAGTTGGTCGATCATGGACCTGACTTCGGCCACCGTCATGAAGTTACGGGCAGGGTCGAGTTGGAGACCTCGATGCTCATAACGGGGGTAGTCCACCACCGTTATGGGCTGCACCGTCCATGGCCCCACGCCGATGGAAGGCGAGTAGCTCGCCGCCGGCAACAACTGCCGAAGGCTCTGGAAGCCGTTGAACAGGCCGTGCGTGTTCGGGGCCACGACGCTTACGCCCGAACTTGACACCGTGAGGGAGTAGCCTTCGGCCGCGGCGACCTCGTTGCCCTGTGGAAGGCCGGGCACTGGCGCGACGGTGAGGGCGATATCGGCGGCGGTGGCAGAACCTGTCACCACGGGGAGTTCGTACCCGGTAGCCGGGCGCAGGTAGCCCGCAAGAACTTCAGCCGAGGCGGCGAGGCCACTGCCGGAGACCACGATCCGGGATTTGGCCGTGAGTTCCCACGGCTGACCGGTGCCGGGCGTCTGCTGCACCGGCACGGGAATGATTTGACCCACGACCGGCGCCGGCTTGGGGCCGGACCACACCTCGAACTCGTTGATCGTGTATCCGGTCGTGGAATTCGTGGCCAGGGCCTGCATCCGGACGCAGGAGATCGGGTCCTTCCGATCGATCACCTGGGAATCCTTGTCGCTCGGATTCACCACGTGGGTGACCGTCGACCACGTCTGGCAGTCGGCGTCCGTGGCGACCTGCAGGTCGTACTCCGTCGGCTTGGCCGGCGACGTCCAGCGGCTGAACACCTCGTAGACCGGGGCGGGCGTGGCCAGCTTGACCTGGAACCAGTCCTGAGTCGGGTTGTAGCCGTTCCCGACCGACGCATAGTTCGAGGTCCAACCGTTGTGGACGAAGACGTCGATGGCGTTGGCGGGCGCGTACGTCGCAGCGGGACTGGTCAGACGCTGGGACTTGGCGGAGGCGACCACACCCGGCAGGAGGGCGAGATTGACGCTCTCGGCCGTGGTGCTCGTCGAAACCGAGAGGGGAACGGTCTGGGGTGATGCCGGCGCGGTCGACGCCGTGCCGGCCTGTGCGGTGTTCGCCATGACACCGGTGAGGGTGGTGGCGAGGAGCGCACCGATTGTCAAAGCAGAGACCGCGCGGGCCCGTGGCCGTCGGCTTCCGCCGCGGTCCCTTATCTGCTCGCGCTTCGCCGATAGGAACGAGATCTTCACGTCACTCCTTAAATCGGGGTACCGCATACCTCCAGCACGGGCCGCGTTCGGACATTGGTGGGACATGTCCGGCGAACCGTTCGGCGCTGCAGCGTCCGTGCAGCTTCCTGATGTGGTGGATGGGGGAGTTCACGCGGCCAGGAGACCGACCGTCCCGGCGATCTTCTTGCTCATCTCGATTACCGCCTTGCTCTTGGGGGGTGACTGGTCTATACCGGTTGGCGGCCTTGGGCGGCGGTTAGACCCTTATGTAGGGGTCTCAGGCTGTCAGGGTAAACAGAAGTTAAAGTTTTGGTCCATACCGCCATGTATCGGATTCGCAACAACGGTGGCTGTTGCCACAGCCGGTCTATACCGGGGTGGGCGACGCCGACGGCATCTCGGGAGTGAGCCGGAACTCGACGGGGCGACGGCACCTGCTCAGGCGTTGAGTGCGCAGGTCGGCCCGATCCTCATCCGCGAATCTTCTCGACGTCCCGCACGGCCTTGTCCAGCAATCCCCGCATGGCGGCCTCGGCCGCGGTCGCGTCCTGCGCCCGGATCGCTTCCACCACCGCCCGGTGGCTCGGCACCGGGTCGTCATGCGGTTCGACGCCGCCGTGCACCAGGCGGTCGCGCTCCGCGAGGCCGGTCTCCATGACGACCTCCATGCGCTCCAGCAACTCGTTATGCGTTGCGGTCAGCAGCACGCGATGGAAGTTCAGGTCGGCGGCGACGGCGGCCGCCGGGTCGCCGTCCGCGGCGGCCATCTCGTCCAGGGCGCCGGCCAGCGCGGCCAGGTCGTCTTCGGTCGCCCGGCTCGCGGCCAGGCGGGCGGCGGCCGGCTCGATGATGCTACGGACCTCGTGCAACTTGTCGAGCAGTCGCGGATCGGCGCCCTCGGCGAACTGCCAGCGGATCACGTCACCGTCGAGCAGGTTCCAGTCCGCGCGAGGCCGGACGAACGTGCCGCGCTTCTGCCGGGCGTCCACCATGCCCTTGGCGGAGAGCACCTTGAGCGCTTCCCGGAGCGCGGTGAGGCTGACGTCCAACTCCTCCTGGAGCGCGGTCATGTTCAGCGTTTCACCCGCGGCGATCTCTCCGGCGAGGATGCGGCGTGCGATGACCTCGACGGTCTGCCCGTGGACGCCGCGGCGGGCATACCGTGCCATGCTCTCCGCCCCCTTCCCGCTCGTCCCTGTCGATCTTTCAGCCTGAGGCTTTCACCGCGGTCCGGCCCCCGTCCACCACCGGACGACCGCACCGTGACCGGCCTGCGACGAGGTCTGAGCGCGACGGCGAATTCCTCATCCTCGCACCGGGAGGCAGACCTGGTGACGGCAGTCGCACCCAGGTGAATCATCACCTGGGTGCGACTGTCCGGTTCAGCAGGCGGCGTTCAGACCCGCCCAGTCGGCGCGGTCGTTGTAACCACCGTCGCCCGCGTCGCCGACGACCAGGTCGAGCATCCGGACGCCGGTCAGATCGACGTCGACCTGGCGGACGTCGTCGCGGGTCAGCACTCCGCTGTCGAACAGCACCCGGCCGTCGCCGATGACCTGGAACGTCGACGTGGCGCCCTCGGGTCCGACGTTGCGCACCGCGTCGTCCAGGCCGACGGTCGCGGTCAACCGGCTGCACTGGTCGCCGACGTAGTAGCGGACCGTGGACGGCGAGGCGACCCCGAGGCCGGTCGGGTACACCTGGCCGAGCATGCTGATCGGTGACCCGCCGCCGACGCTGAGGTCGACCGTCGGGCTCATCCACCCGCTGGTGGCGCTGATCCAGGTGTGGTGTGACAGGACGGCCTCACCGTCCGGGGGCACCGGCGCGACCACCACCGCCGAAATCGTCGTCTGCTGCGGGCGGCCGTGCCCGATCACGTCGTACGACGTGGTGGCGGTCAGTGCCGCGTTACCGGCAGCGGCTGTGGCCGGGAGTGCCACGGCGAAGGCGAAGGTGGCGGCGTGGCCGGAGCCCAGCAGTTTCGGCGCCCCGCTGAGCTCACGGACCGTCCAGCCGGCGGGCGCCGTCAACCTGACCTTCGGCGAGAAGACCGGCAGTGTGCCGTCGTTGCGCACGCCGACTTCGACCCGCACCTCGTCGCCGCCGGCGGCCACGGGTGCCGACCCGTCCGGCACCGGGGCGTCGCCGACCCGCGTCACCTGCGGCAGCCCGGCGACCACGTGCGGGACGCCCGGCAGGCCATGGGCCCGGCCGACCCGGAACAGCGCCGCGCCGTGGGCGGGGACGGCCGCGCTGATGGTGCCGGCGCTCTCGGTGACCTGGTTCGTCCACGCGTTCTTGAGGGTGAACCGGCCCCCGGACAGACCGACCGAGGACGCCTTGGTGGTCAGGGTCTTCGAACTGTCGCCCCGGTTGAGCAGCACCACTGCCCGGTCGCCGTCGGCCAGCCGCTTCACCCAGGTCTCCGTCGTGCCGGCGGGACCGACGCGGACGGCCTGCACACCGGCGGCGTCCTGGTTGATCCCGACCACGTCAGGGTCGGTGAGGATGTCCACGGAGGTCTGGCTGAGCTTGCGGACGTCGCTGCCGATCACCAGCGGCGCGGCGGCCACGGACCAGAGCGTCATCTGGGTACGGAATTCCTCGTCCGTCATCCCCAACTCGGGGCCGAGGTAGTCCGGGTCGTTGAAGTGACCGGGGCCTGCGACCTCGGGGTGCCGTGCGTTGGCGTCGTAGTTGCGCAGCACGTCCTTGAACTTGATGTCGCCGACGAAGCCCACGTCGGTGTAGGTCCGCCAGGACTGCGCGATCGCCGGGGCGTAGCTCCAGGAGTACGTCGACTGCTGCTCCTCCGGGTAGTTTCCCCAGTCCGGCGACGTCACCGGGTTGCACAGGCTGAAGATGATCGGCCGGTGGGCGGCGTTGTTCCGCAGCGCCTGGGCGAACTCGGTGTAGGCGGTCTTCGGGTCCAGGTTCGCGGCGATCCCGCAGAGGAAGTCCACCTTCACCGCGTCGAACTTCCAGGCGGCGAACTGGTCCGCGTCGCGCTGGTAGTAGCCGTGACTGCCGAGTCCGCAGCTCCCGGGGATGTACGGCCCGGCGTCGGTGTAGATGCCAGCCTTCAGGCCTTTGCTGTGGATGTAGTCCACCAGCGGCTTCAACCCGTTGGGGAAACGGGTCCGGTCGGCCTGCAGGTCGCCGGCAGCCGTCCGCGGCTCCAGGTCCTGCCAGCCGCCGTCCAGCCAGACGATGTCGTAGCCGGCCTTGGCCAGGCCGCGGGAGACGAGCGCGTCGGCGACCTCCTTTACGGACTCCTCCGAGAAGGCGCCACCGAGACCGAAGTAGGTGTTCCAGCCCTGGTACGGCGTCGGGCTGACCACCTGCTTTGTCGCTTGCGGCGGGCCTGCCACCCCCGCGCCCGCATCGGCCTGGGCGGTCGCGGGCGCGACGAGCAGACCTGCCACGAGGGCGGTCACAGCGGCGAGCACATGTCGTTTCACATCGGGTTCCTTTGCTGCCGGGGAATGGCGGACGCCGCGATGGGCAACTTGCCGGACTTCTTGTTCTGGACCTGCAGGTGTTTCCGCCTTCACCTCGCTCCGGCGCCTGCGCGGGGGTGGCCCACCAGCCGACGTGAGCCGCGGCGCACAGCGGCTCCGAGACCTTCGAGGAACGTCCCCGACCGGCTGCCAGACCCAGTCATGTCCGCACTCCTGAGGTGTTTGTTTTCAGGGATCTTGTATCTCGTTACGGCAGCATGTCAACATTAATTCGTAATTTATGAGTTGTTAGGTTGCCTGGAGGTGATCTCATCGAACCCCACAGCCATCAACCGCACCCATTGCAGCTGGACAGACGGTGGCACCACCGCATGGCCGGATGCTGATCTCCAGAGCAAGGAAGGCTCGCGCACGTGCACATGCGTGGCTAGTCTCCCGACCATGAAGCGATCTCCACTGATCACTCACATCTCTTGGGGCCGCATGGTCGTCGAGGGGGTGGGCGAAGGAAAGGACTTCAAGCTGTACCCGGGCGGCGGTCGAGCCTGGGACTGGAACGAGACGGGTACGCGTCACACTCCAGGCATCCAACCCGCCGACGTCGCCGAGCTACTCGACCACGGCAGCGAGGTGGTCGTCCTCTCGCGAGGGATGGACCTGGTCCTTCAGACGTGCCCGGAAACCCTGGACTTGCTGAAGCAGAAGGGCATCGAGGTCTTCGTCGAGGAGACGAGGACCGCGGTTGAGCGCTACAACGCGTTGGCTGAGACGACCTCCGTCGGAGGCCTGTTCCACTCGACATGCTGACCCACGCAACCGCGTGCCCGCTGCGCGCCCGTCAGGGTGGTGAATCGCGGTGTCCGCCGGCTCGTCATGTGTCCGAGCGTGAGGGGAGCCAGACGAACACCGCGTGACGATGACAAGGGGCGACCGTCAGCCGACGGCGTCGAGGACCTCGCGCAGCTTGCGGGCGAACGCCTCGGGCTGCCCGGCGTAGCCGAACTCGCCACCGAGGAAGCCGCCGTGGTGGCTCGGGAAGACCGTCGCCTGCTGACCGAGCAGTTCGGCCGTCGCCACCGAGGTGCGTCCGGTGAAGACGTCCAGGGACTCCTCCCCCACTGCGATCACGACCCGCGTCGGCGCCGCGGCAAGCGCGTCGACGTCGGGCCGGTAGCTGCTGACCGCCCATGACCGGTCGGACAGGAGCGGATCGTCGCGGGAGCCGTCATCATCGGTCGGCATCCCGAACACGGCGGGGTCCGGCACGGGCTGGGCGAAGTAGTCGTCGGTGAACTCGCCCTGCCACGAGGTCATCACGATGAAGGCCGCCATGCCGGCACCCCGGCCCTTGCCCTCGTACGCATCCCGGACGCCGGCCCGGGCGCGCTCGGCAGCCTGGGCGTCGGCGAGCACCGGAATGAGTGGCGGCTCGTGCGCCACCAGGGTGGTCACGTCATCGGGGTAGGCCGCCACGAGGGCGAGCGCGGTCACCGCACCGCCGCTGCTCGCGAACATCTCGACCGGGCCCGCACCGAGCGCCTCGATGACGGCGTGCACGTCGGCAGCCTGGATCCTGGGCTCATGGTCGACCCGGCCGTCCTTGCGGGTGCTGCGGCCGAGGCCGCGCGGGTCGTAGGTGACGACGGTGCGCTCGGCGAAGTGGGACGCCAACACGCCGAAGCCGCCGGCGTCCATGGGCTGACCGATCATGACCAGCGGTGGGCGTCCGTCGGCGGTCGGCAGTGAGCCGTGGACGTCGTAGACGAGGTCGACCTCGGGAGTCTCGAGTATCTGCGTTGCCATAAAGGTGTAGACCCCTTCCGCATCAAGAACTCATCGGACCCTGCGCATGGATCAGGGCCATCCTCATTCTCATCACTGTCGGCGTGGCGCTCATCGGCATCGGCACTTTGCGCCTCCTGCGGGGGCTCTCCGACTCCGGGGTGCTGGTCCGCACCCTGACCACCCTGCGTGTGAGCTGAGGCCGCTACGGCGTGACGATGCACTTGACGAAGCCCGGAGGGCGGTCGCCGAAGTAGCCGAATCCCGTGTCGACCCCTTCCAACGAGACACTGTGGGTGATCAGGGGCTCGAACGTGAGGCGCCGGTCGGCCATCATCCGCAGCCCTTCCGCCAAGGCCTTCATGAGGCGCCACCGCTGGCCGGTGAAGCCGTTGACGATGGTCACCCCGCGATACCAGAGCTCGACGTCCAGGTCACGGCGCCCGTCGTGGTGGTAGCCGGCGACGCACAGCGTGCCGTGCGTCGTCACGAGATCACCCGCGAGCTTGAGCCCGGCCGCCCGGCCGGAGAACTCGACGACCACGTCGAACGCCCCGGCAAGGCTCCCGGCGGCCTCATCCGGAGCATGCACCTCGCCGGCGCCCAGTTCGGCCGCGAGATCGCGCGCGTGCGGCGCCGGGTCGACACCGGCGAGCCGCGCGGGGGCGTGGTCGGCGGCGACCTGCAGGGCGGTCAGCCCCATGAACCCGAGCCCCACGACCGCGACCCGCTGCCCCGGCCGTAGACCGCACCGCGACAGTGCCTCGACGACGCAGGCCAACGGCTCGCCGAGCAGGGCCCGACTCGGCACGTTGGCCGGAGCGGGGAGCAGGTCCCTGGCCGGGACGTTCACCATGTCGGCGAACGCGAGGGAGGCGAACCCGGTGACCCGGTCTCCCGGGGACCAGCCATGGACGCCGGGGCCCAGCGCGACGATCTCACCACTCAGCTCGTGACCGAGCCGGCGCGGCTCCGCCCCGTCGTGCTCGGCCCACGCGGGCAGTTCGGAGACGCAGATCCCGGAGGCGAGGGTGCGCACCCTGACCTCCCCCGGGCCGGGGGGCGTATCAGGCGCCTCCACGATCTGCGACGTACCGGGGGCGACGACCTGGGAAAAGCGCATGATCTCCTCTTGGATTCCGGTCCGGTTCAGCGCTGGGTACGGCAGGCCAGCTCGACGGCTCCCCTGACGGGCGGAGCCTGGAGCAGCGAGGCGGCGACCCCGGGGAGCTGGGATGCCAGCTCGTTCTCGAACGCCGCCATGAGGCGGGGCTGGTTGCTGATGACGCCACCCGCGACGACCACGGCGCCAGCCTCGGCGCCCCGCCGGGCCAGACACGCCACGAGGCGGGCGAGAGACCCGCCGCCCGCCCTGATGACGGCGTCGGCCGTGGCGGACCCGGCCTCTGCCGCCGCGAAGACGGCCGGAACATGAGCACCCCAGCTCTCGACGCCCCCGTTCCAGCTCATCACCGCGGCCAGTTCGGGCAGGCCGGGAACACCGAAGGACCGCAGCAGCGCCTCCTCGAGCCCGTCCTCGTCAGCCCCCTCGTCCGCGTGGCCGAGCACCGCCCTGGCGGCGTCACGGACGAGCGCGGAGCCCGATCCCTCGTCGCCCAGCACCCATCCCCACCCGCCGGCCGACAGGTACGCACCCGTGACGCGGTGCCTGCCCACGACGATGGCTCCGGTGCCGGCGATGACGCCGACGCCACCGGTCAGACCCGCGGCCGGCACGAGCAGCTCGGCGTCGTTGACCACGGTCGTCGCGACCCCGATCGCCCCCGTGAGCTCACGGGCCAGCCGATCGCAGTGGTCGGGAGTCTCACAGCCGTGGGCTCCCACGACGACGTGCCGCACCTCGTGGCCCGGGTCGAGCAGCGGCTGGAGGTACGACGCCAGCCATGCCGCCGCCTGCGGAAGCGAGGCGGTCTGCCAGCCGGAGCTGGCCACCGTCAGGTCGGCGAGGACGTCGCCGGTCCCCGCGTCCGCCAGCTGCATCCGTGTCTTGGTGCCCCCGACGTCCACACCGGCCACCGCCGTCGTCATCCGATGGGCTCCTCGATCTTCGTGTCCGTGTTGTTGAAGACGAAGTCCTCGATCTCCACGCCCCTGGCCTGCGCGAGTGACCCGGCGAGCCGCTGCACGACGGCCGTCTCGAGGACGGTGCGCACCGGCATCGACACGCCCTCGGGGATGCGCACCACATGCAGGTGATCAGCGGGCTCCACGGCCGCAGAGGTGACGCAGAGAGTGTGGTGGCGGCTGCCGGCCAGGCTGCGCGCGAGCTCCAGTTCGCGGCCGTCGCCGATCACGACGTGGAGGGTCTCCCCTGCCGACTCCATCTCCCCGTGCAGGTAGTTGCGCGTGACCAGCGCCGAGGCGGGAACCCGGCACACCTCCCGGAGCAGCAGGGCACCGGACTCGGACGCGGAGCGGGAGGCTCCCGACGCGACGATGTCCGCGGCGACGACCCGCCCGGCCCGCTCGGCCACGTCGTCCACCACCGGGGCCAGGGCCGCCTCGTGGCGCGCGAGGACGTCCGCGATTCCCGCCCACTCGCCTGCGCTGTCGGCCGGCGAGCGGCCGAGCACGGTGTGGGCGATCATGGCGAGGGCCACGAGTGTGCCGGTGTAGCCGATGGTCGAGGCGTAGCTGTCGGGCTCGTTCCCGAGGTCGACGCAGTGCCCCACCGAGTCGGCGAGCCGGGAGGGGACGACGTTGACCACCGCCGCCCGCCGCTCCCTCGGCACCAAGGCCAGCGCGTCCACCGTCTCCGGGCTGCGCCCGGACTGCGAGACACCGATCACCAGGTCCGCGCCGTCGAACCTGATCCCCGAGCTCACCTCACTGGCCAGCTCCTGGCGGGCCAGCACGTCGCCGTCGGACAACATCCTCAGCGGCAGGGCGAGCGCGGCATGGCTGGCCCCCATGCCGACGAAGACGGGCCGTGAGCAGTCCGCGAACACGTGGCTGCCGGCCGCGAGTTGATCCGCGACCCGGGTCGCGATCCGCTCCAGGGCGGCAGGCTGCGCCGCCCTGCCGTCGATGTAGGGGATTCGTTCTCCCGACATTTCCGTCATTTCCCTTCGAGAGACGTGTGAAGTACCGGACGTTCCCATGAGCTGACCACAAGATTCAAAGGAGATACCTCTGCATACCACATGATGCCGTAGAGGAACCTGGTATGCGGCATTGGGGGTTGATCAGGATCTAAGGGACAAGTCACTG
Organism: Planotetraspora mira; assembly: GCF_016863275.1. GTDB lineage: Bacteria > Actinomycetota > Actinomycetes > Streptosporangiales > Streptosporangiaceae > Planotetraspora > Planotetraspora mira. The sequence goes on along the minus strand of NZ_BOOO01000041.1, from coordinate 46,156 downwards.
CCCAGGCAGCACGAAGCCGTGGAACTCACGCGTGACGTGGATCCCACGGTGGCGTCATCGTCCGACGGAACTTCCACCCCGGATGAACGACGTGCGCAGGCGATACCGATCGCCCCGGTAGGTGATGGTCGACACCAACACGACACGGCCCACCGCGTCGACCATCGACTGGTACATCACCAGGACCGGATCTCCGGGAACGAGGTCGAGGTGCTCGGCGATCTCCTCTGAGCATCCCCTGGCCTCGATGACGGACTGGGCGACGACCGGCTCCGCCCCCGCGGCGGCGAGTTCCTCGAGCAGCGACGCCGTGGCGAAGTCGGCGTCCTGGAGCCGGGGCGCGAGGTTCAGCACCACGCATGAGGCGTCCACTCCTATGGGGACGCCGTCCAGCATGCGCACGCGTTCGAGCACGAAGAGCTGGGTGCCCGCCGCCACGCCGAACTGGTCCGCCTCGTCGAGGGAGGCCTCCTTGACCTCTGCGCGGATCACCCGGGAGGTCGCGACCAACGCCTTGCGCCGCGCCGTTTCCGTGAACGACTCCAAGGAGTTGGGCCAGTCACGATCCGGCCGGCTCGCGACGTACCAGCCGCGGCCGTGGGAGGACTGCAGCACACCCTGCTCGACCAGGTGCTGGAGCGCACGCCGGAGCGTCACCCGGCTGATGCCCATCTGGGTGCACAGCTCACGCTCGGCGGGCAGGCGCCGCCCGGCGGGAAGGGCCCCCTCCCGCACCTGGCGCTCGATCAGCTCAGCCGCCTGCACCCACAGGGGCTCAGGGCTGTCCGAAGCGATGAGAGTCGCCTGAGACACCCTATTCACCGGTCCACGTCCTTTCCTGCTCCTGCTCGCCTTCCGCGGCGAACATAATGTCATTCTCACACCGAATCCGGGCGCCGAGCATCACCCGTGACGGTCTCCGACCAGGCGGTCGAATGCCGCGTCCAACTCCGGGTCCGTCCGGCGTCGCGCCGCCTCCCGGTCAAACCAGGACAGAATCTCTCGCGCCCCTTGTTCAAATGGCACTTGCGGCAAGAAACCCGGCACAAGGCGCTTAATCATCGAGTTGTCATAAATAACTGAGTGCCGGAAATCTTCCTGCAGGACCGGACCCATCCACGCGATTTCCCGGCCGATGTCCTCGCTCGACCGGTGCACGATCTCGGGCGCCACGCCCGCGGCCCGGGCGAGGGAGAAATGAATCTCATCCCAGGTTAGAAGCTCGTCAGAGGTGATGTGCACGCTCTGTCCCACGGCGTGCCGGTTGCCGAGCAGGCCGGTCAGCCCGCGTGCGAAGTCGCGGGCGTGCAACAGGTTCCACAGCGAGGTGCCGTCGCCGTGGACGACCACCGGCCTGCCCTCGCGCCAGCGGGCGATCGCGGTCCAGCCGGCCAGGATGGGCAGCACCGTCTCGTCATAGACGTGCGCCGCGCGGACGATCGTCATGGGGAACGCCTCGTAGCGGTACGCCTGTTCGAGCGCCTCCTCGCAGCGGAGCTTCTGCGTGGGGTACTCGAAGCCGTTGTTCCGCCGTGCGGAGGACTCCACGATCGGCAGGCTGGGGGCCGGCCGCGCGTACACCGATCCGGTCGAGATGAAGACGTACTGCCCGGTGCGGCCGGCGTACCTGGCCACGTCGGTCCTGATGTCCTCGGGGGTGTACCCGATGAAGTTCACCACGGCGTCGAACGTCTCGTCGCCGAGGGCCCCACGCATCGAGGCGTCGTCGTGCACGTCGGCGTGGACGACGCGCACGCCCTCCGGCACGGGACGCAGTGTCGTGCGGCCCCTGGTGACGACGGTCAGATCCACGCCGGCCGCGACGGCCTCCTGGGCGCAGGCGGCGCTGAGCACGCCGGTTCCCCCGAGGAAGAGCACCCGTATTCCGCTCATCGCGGCCCCACCTCCACCGATCGCCTGCCCGTGGCCAGACCGCGGCCGACGAGGAAGTCGTAGCAGCGGCGCAGCAGTTCGTACATGTCCTGACGGGCGCGGTCCGCCTCGACGATCTGCCACCTCACCGAAGGATTGGCACGGGCCACGCTCTCCACATCGACCACGCCCTCCCCGAAGGGGAGCATGTAGTCGTCCATTCCCCGGGCCGGCCCGTCCTTGAGATGGACGAACTCCAGCCGCTCGCCCAGCGAGGCGGCGACGGGCGCCGGCTCCACCCCGGCGGTGCGGACCCAGTAGGCGTCCAGCTCGACGACGACCGCCGGATCCAGCTCGCGGAGCAGGATCTCGTAGGCCCGCTCCCCGCTGAAGACGTTCTCGAACTCGGCGAAGTGGTTGTGGTAGGCGATGCGCATGCCCCGCCCGGCGGCGTTGGCCGCCGCCTCGTTGATGCGTTCCGCCCCCCTCAGCACGCCGTCCAGCGTGGTGAACTCCTCCGGCTCCATGCTCCAGACGAGCGTCTCGACGCCGAGCTCCTCGTTCTCGTCGAGGATCGCCTCGGCGGCGTCTCCCACCGGGAACGGCGCGTGCGCGCTGCAGATCTCCAGGCCGAGGTCGTCGGCCACCCCCCGTACGAGGGACGGCTTGTGGCCGTACAGGCTGATGGGCTCGACCGCGACGTACCCGAGCGCCGCGACACGCGCGAGCACACCGAGCAGGTCCCGGGACGCCTCCTCGTGCAGAGACCACAGCTGCGCGGCGATCGGCGCGGGGCCGGACGCGCCTAGACGGCTCATGACACACCTCCGATCGTTCGCCCGTTGCCGAGCGGCCAGCGCGTCGACCACGTGAGGATCTCGTCGTCTTCTACGCCTGCCGCCCAGAGCGTCGCCTGGCGGACCAGCTGCCGGAAGCCGGGGTTCCCCCACGCTCGCGCGTCATGCCCCAGTGCGGTGTAGCAGACCCTGCCCCGGCCGTGGTCGCGTACATAGACGAGCGGCTCGGCGCCGTCGGGCGTCTCCCGCTCGGCCAGCACCTGGACGTCCGGGGCGTACTCGAGGATGTAGAACTCGTCGTCGATGCCGAAGTCCTCCAGGTGCCGCGTCACGGGGTGGGAGCCGCCGCGCAGCCGCACGTCGAACCGGCCCTCGGAGCCGGACGCCCCATGGGACAGGTACCGGGAGCCCACCAGGTCGAAGGCGACCCGATCCGCGTCGAGGCCGCCCTCGCCGAACCCGAACAGGTTGCTCGCGTGCAGGACGACCAGGCCCTTGCCTTCGGCGACCAGGTCGGAGAGGGCCTGCTGCTCGCGGCGGTCGAAGACGACCGACGAGCGGTACACGACGTACACATCCGCCTCGGCCGTGGCCGGCGTGAGATCGGCGAAGCGGCCCATCCCCACGGCCCTGGCCGTGGGGAGCCCGGCCTCGGTCACGATCTCCTGCAGCGCCAGCGCGGCGCCGATCAGGTCGTGATGGATGTCCGTGCCGTCGACGATCACCATCGCGGACGGCGAGCGTCTCAACTTCATTCATGCTTCCTTCGGTAGTGCGGGCGGCCGCCGCAGGCCGCACGAGCGGGGGCGGCGGCCGCCCGCGTGGACGATCAGCCGGCCAGCGCCGCCGCCTCCGCGTACTCCTTGGCCATCTTGTCGCCGCCACCCGTCTTCCACTTCTGGACCGCCGCCGTCAGGCTGGAGGCGGACTCCCGCCCGAGGAACACCGCGGTGATCGCGTCCTGCATCTGCTGCTGCAGGGACGCGCCCTTGGAGTTGAAGGTCTCGGAGTACAGGTGCGCCGCCGGGTTGTCGAGGAGCATCGGGACGACCTTCTGCTGCCAGTCGTGGTTGAGCTGGTCGACACCGGGGGCGCCCTGCGGGTCGCACAGGACCTGGGGGCCGCCCGCGATGTAGGCCAGGCCGAGGTCCTGCTCACGCTGCCCGCGCGTGGTCAGCACGGCGACGCCGTCCTTGACCTCGTAGTCCACGCCCTCGACTCCGTAGCTCATGATGAACGACTCCCGGGAGCCGAAGGGCGCCGCGATGTAGTCGAGGACCCGGAGGAACATGTCGATCCTCTTCTTGTCGGTCGTCTTCTTGATCATCGTCATCGCGTAGGCGCCGCCGCCGGTCCAGTGCACGGCGTTGCCGCCGTCCTTGCCGAAGGGGGTCATGATGTCGAAGACGACGTCCTTGTCATCGGCCACGATGCCGACCGAGCGGTTGCCGTCGTAGAGCATGGCCAGCTTGCCCGACCGGAAGAGCGCGTCGCGCTGGACCTTGTTGGTCATCAGCGTGGGGGTGTCGGGGTGGAAGCAGCCGCTCTTGTAGAGGTCGGCGAGCTCGGACATGGCCGGGACGAACGCCTCGTGCTCCCAGGCCGAGACGAAGGTGCCGTCGGCCTTCCGCGTCCACTTGTTGGGCACGCCGAACATCATCATCATGAAGTCGGCGATGTTGCCGCCGAAGGCGTACACGCCCGCCTGCGCGTTGGTGACGGCCTTGGCGAGGTCCTTGAACTCCTGAAGGTTCGCCGGCTGCGGGTTGGCGCCCGCGGCCTTGATGACGTCCGTCTTGGTGTAGATCTGCGTGGAGAACACGGGGTCGGACTTGGGAACGCCGTAGATCCGGCCGTTGAGGTAGCCGTTGAGCCAGCCCGCCTTCTGGATGCCCGCGAGGTTGGGGTACTTCTTCACCGCGTCGCCGGAGAGGTACTCGCTCAGGTCGGTGAACTGCGCCTCGGCGAGCTGCGGCAGCCGGGCGACGTTCTCGTACAGGGGGACGGAGACGAACTCGGGCAGGTCGTCGCCGGCCACCAGGGCGGGGAACTTCGTCTGGAAGTCGGCGTAGGGCACCTGAAGGGGCTTGACCTTGAGGTTGAGCTCCTTGTTCAGCAACTGCCAGTAGGGGCTCTGGTCCACCGGCGGGGACGGCTGGCCGTACGTCATGATGAGCACGTTGAATTCGCTGCCGTCGCCGATCGTCCCGTTGACCGTGCGCGGCCCGTCCATCGGGAAGGACGCGTAGACGTCCATGACGCCCTGCGCGCTGCCCTCCAGCAGAGGCTTGGGCTTGACCGGCGGAACGTAGGTCGGCAGCGGCACCGACTTGGCGGCCGCGGCGCCGCCGCCACCGCCGCCCCCCGACGAACCGGAGCCGCCGCAGGCGGCGAGCACGCCGCTCACGGGGACGAGCGCGGCGGCCAGCCCGGCACGCTTCAGCAGGGTCCTGCGGCTGAGGCCCTCGTTGGAGGCGGAGGAGCCGGATCCATTGATGAACGGCATTGATCTATTCCTTACGTTCTCGACTAACCCTTGATCGCCCCGGTCAGCATCCCCTTCGACATGTGCTTCGTCAGGAAGGGATAGACGCACAGGATCGGGATGGTGGCGATCGCCACCAGAGCCATCTGCACCGACTGCGTGGGCGGCGCCACATATCCGGGAATGGACGCCGCGGTGGATGTGACGTTGTTCTGCAGGACGAATGTCCGCATGACGAGCTGGAGCGGCCACATTTGCGTGTCGTTCAAATACAGCAGCGGGCCGAAATAGTTGTTCCAGTAGCCGACGGCGAGGAACAGGCCGACGACCGCGATGACCGCCCTGGAAAGGGGCAGCACGATCGACCACAGGATCCGCCACTCACCCGCGCCGTCAATTCGCGCCGCGTCGAACAATTCCTTGGGAATGCCCTGGATGAAGCCCCGGACGATGACGATGTTGAACGCACTCACCGCGCCCGGGATGATCAGCGACCAGTACGTGTTGAGCATGCCGAGCTGCTTCACCATCAGGTAGACGGGGATCATCCCGGGGCCGAACAGCAGGGTGAGCAGCACGAACGACAGCAGGCCCCGTTGGAAGAGGGACCCCCTCCGGCTCAGGCCGTACGCCGCGAGGACCGTGCAGAACAGGCTGAACGCGGTGCCCACGAGCGTGACGCCGACGCTGATGACGATCGACCTGGCGACCTGCGTGCCGTTGAAGATCTGGTAGTAGGCCTCGAAAGAGATCTTCGTAGGCCACAGGACGTAGCCGCCGTTCTCGTCGATCTGCTGCTTGGTGGCCAGGCTCGTGGAGACGACGGTCAGGAACGGGAAGATCACGACCGCGCTGATCAGCACGAGGGCCAGCGCCTTGAGCGCGACGGCCACGGGCTTCGGCTTGCCGAGCCAGACGGGCCTGCCTGGAAGGCTCATCGCTTGTACACACCTTCCTCACCGAACCGGTGGGCGAGCTTGTTCGCCGCCAGGACGAGAAAGAGACTGACGACGCCCTTGAGGAGGCCTGCCGCGGTGGCGGTCCCCCAGTTCCCGTCGACGACGCCGTTGTAGTAGACGAAGGTGTCCAGTACCTCGGCGGCGCCGGGGCCGACCGCGTCCCGTTGCAGCAGGATCTGCTCGAACCCGACCGTCAGGGAGTCGCCGAGGCGGAGGATGAGCATCAGCACGATGATGGGCCGCATTCCGGGCAGCGTGATGTGCCAGAACCTGCCCCACGCGCCGGCGCCGTCCATCGTCGCCGACTCGTACAGGCCGGGGTCGATGGCCGCGATGGCGGCGAGGAAGATGATGGTGCCCCAGCCCGCGTCCTTCCAGATGGCCTGGGTGGTGAGCAGCAGCTTGAAGGTGTCCGGGTTGGACATCACGTCGAACGGCGAGAGCCCGTGCGTGATCAGGAACCGGTTGACGATCCCCGCGCCCCCGAGGACCTGCTGGAACAGCGCGACGATGATGACCCACGAAAGGAAGTGCGGCAGGTAGATGACCGACTGGACGAACTTCTTCGCCACCGGCAACGCCACCGTGTTCAGCAGCACCGCCAGCAGGATCGGCACGGGGAAGAACAGCACCAGTTGCAGGAAGGTGATCTGCACCGTGTTCCACACGGCGGTCCAGAACGAGGGGTCGGAGAAGAGCGCGGTGAAGTTGTCCCAGCCCACCCAGTCGGATCCGGTGAACCCGAGGAACGGGACGTAGTCCATCCACGCGATCACGCTTCCCAGGAGCGGGACGTACGTGAACAGCAGGAGCACGATCGCGGCCGGCGCCACCATGACGAGCAGCGGCGCGTCCCGCCATAACCGCGCAAGAAATGGCGCCTTTTGCGAAGTTTGCCGCGTTTCATCGCTTTGTGGGGCGACCCGGGGCAATGCCTGTTTAAGCGTCATGCACACCTCTCACCGAGTCAGGTGGACCGCCGATGCGTCTATGCCAACCAGGTAAATACCAAGGAAGTACCGGGAAGATACCAGTTGCACCAAAGTAAGACAATGGGTACCTTCGCGGTCATAAGTTGGTGTGCCGGAACCCCTGACAGGCCGGCCGGATCAACCCCGACGGGACTGCCTTGGACCCCTATTCCGTTCTTCTCCCCCAGCCTGAACTGGCCTTTTCCCAGCCTGGAATGTGCCTGCTAAATGGGCATACGCCCGTCGAGGTGACGGGATCCCCGGAGATCGACAGGCTGCTCAGGCGGTTCGTCGCCGGACTGCCGCTCCCGGCGGCCGACGGACCTCCGAGCGGTCCAGCTAATACCACTCAGACCGCACGGATCTTCGTCACCGAGACGGACGACGTGCCCGGCGCCTACGGCGTCGAGGTCACCGAGTCCCGCGTCGACATCCGCGCCGGCGGGTTCGAGGGCGCGGTCAACGCGCTGACGACGCTGCGGCAGCTCATGCCGGCCCAGGCCTGGCGGCGCGAGTGGAGCGCCGACGGCGGCGGCTGGGCCGTACCGTGCGGCACGGTGGTGGACCGGCCGGAGTACGGCTGGCGCGGCGCGATGCTCGACGTGGCCCGCCACTTCTTCCCCAAGAGCACGATCCTGCGCTACGTCGACCTGCTCGCCGCGCACCGGTTCAACCGCCTGCACCTGCACCTCGCCGACGACCAGGGATGGCGGGTGGAGAGCCGGCGCCATCCGCGGCTGCACCAGGTCGGGAGCTGGCGGCCCTCGACCCGGCTCGGCCCCGACGGCGTCGCCGACGGCACCCCGCACGGCGGCTACTACACACTCGACGACCTGACCGAGATCTCTGCCTACGCGCGTGCTCGGGGGATCACGCTCGTCCCCGAGATCGACGTGCCGGGGCACACCTCGGCGCTGCGCGCGGCCTACCCGGAGCTGGGCCGGCCCGGGCAGGAACAGGCGGTGCTCGACACCGTCTGGGCCGGCGGCTCGTCCATCAGCCCCACCCCGCCGGTCGTGGCCTTCCTCCAGGACGTCCTGGAGGAGATCCTCGACGCCGTCGACACTCCGTACGTCCACCTCGGCGGCGACGAGTGCGACATGAGCTGGTGGGCGGACGACGCCGCGATCGCCGCAGAGATGTCCGAGCACGGCTACACCGACGTGAAGCAGATGCACGGCCACTTCCTCAGGTCCCTCGGCGGCTTCCTCGCCACGCGCGGCGTGCGCATGGTCGTGTGGGACGAGGGGCTGGTCACGGGAGGCGTGCTGCCGGACACCGTCGTCATGGCCTGGCGCGGGCACGAGGTCGCGGGCCGGGCGGCGGCGTCGCATGACGTGGTCCGGGCACCGCTGTTCCCGACGTACTTCAACTTCGACCAGTCGGACCTGCCCGAGGAGCCGCGCTCGGAGGGCGGCCCCATCACGCTCGACGACGTCGCGGCCTTCTCCCCTGCGCCCGCGGAGTGGCCGGACGACATGCGGGACCGGGTCCTCGGCGGCCAGTTCCAGATCTGGACCGAGTGGGTCCCCACCGAGCGGCGCCTCGACTACCTGGCCTTCCCCCGCGCGTGCGCGCTCGCCGAGGTGCTGTGGAGGGGGCGGGTCACGGACCTTCCGGATTTCGAACGGCGGCTGTCCGTCCACCTCGAACGGCTCGACGCGCTGGGCGTCGACTACCGGCCGCCGGCCGGGCCGCACCCGTGGCAGACCGGCGGGGCGGGCGTATGGCGGCGCTCCGGGCCCGGGCAGATCGAGGAGACCAAGAAGTGGGTCGAGTCCATCTCTCGCGAGCCGTAATCTCTCAGCACCCGAAAGATCCTGTTTCTCTCGTGAATGGACGGTCTGCCCGATGACTCAGCGTGCGAATTTCCTGTGGGGTTCGGCTACCTCGTCGTATCAGATCGAGGGCGCCGTGAGCGAGGACGGGCGCACCCCCTCCATCTGGGACACCTTCTGCGCGACTCCCGGCACCGTGGCGGACGGCGACACCGGCGCCGTCGCGTGCGACCACTACCACCGGATGCCCGAGGACGTCGCGATCATGGCGGATCTCGGGCTGGACGTGTACCGCTTCTCCCTCGCCTGGCCGCGTGTGCAGCCGGACGGGACCGGCGGAGGCAACCCCGCCGGGATCGCTTTCTATGACCGTCTTGTCGACGAACTGCTGGCCAGGGGCATCCGCCCGTGGGTGACGCTCTATCACTGGGACCTTCCCCAGGCGCTGGAGGACGCGGGAGGCTGGCCGAACCGCGACACCGCGTACCGCTTCGCCGATTACGCGGCCATCGCCTACGACGCGCTCGGCGACCGGGTGAGCCAGTGGACGACCTTGAACGAGCCGTGGTGCTCGGCCATCCTCGGCTACATGAGCGGCGAGCACGCACCCGGGCGGCAGGACGCCCGCGCGGCGATGGCAGCCGTCCACCACCTGCTGCTGGGGCACGGCCTGGCCGTACGCGCGATCCGCGACAGGGCGGAGGCCGCCGGCCGCGCCGCCGACCTCGAGGTCGGCATCACGCTCAACCTGTCCCCCAAGCTCCCGGCCGGCGAGTCCTCCGCCGACCTGGCCGCCGCCCGCTGGGAGGACGGCCTCTCCAACCGGCTCTACCTCGACCCGCTCCTGCGCGGGCGTTATCCGGCCGACATCGCCGGGAAGCTCGACGAGCTGGGATGCCCGCTCCCGATCCGGGACGGCGACCTCCCACTGATCGCCCAGCCACTGGACGTCCTCGGCGTCAACTACTACTCATCGCAGGTGGTGGAGGCGGCACCCACCGGTCAGAACGGCTGGCCCGGATCGGTCACTCTCCGCCGTGACGTCCCGCGCACGGCCATGGACTGGGAGGTCACGCCCGGCGCGCTGACGGACCTGCTCCTGCGGCTGGAGCGGGAGTATCCGGGCCCCGCCTGGTACATCACGGAGAACGGCGCCGCGTACGCGGACGTGCCGGACCAGACCGGTTATGTGGACGACGCCGAGCGGACCGACTTCCTGCGGGCGCACATCGACGCCACGCTCGAGGCTCGCGATCTCGGCGCGAACGTCCGCGGCTACTTCGCCTGGTCGCTGCTCGACAACTTCGAGTGGTCCTTCGGTTACGACCGCAGGTTCGGCATCGTCCGGGTCGACTACGACACGCTCGAGCGCACCCCGAAGCGGTCGGCGCGCTACTTCGCCGAGCGTGTCGCGGCCGAGAAGAAGGCCGCCGCGGAGGAGGGCGAGCTTTGATCACCGTTCTCACCAGCCACCTCGGCTACAACGCCGCAGGCACGAAGAAGGCCGTCGCGCTGCTCCGCGGTCCCGTCACGATCGAGGACGCCGCCCTCGTGAACGAGGATGACGGCACGCGGACCGGGCTCGCCGTCGGTCCGGAGGAGCGGGTGGACGGATGGTCTCTCGGCACGTTCCTGCGTATCGACTTCACCCATGTCAGGGCCGAGGGCCGATATCGGATCGAGGTGGTCACGCCGGACGGCGTGCGCACGTGCGAGCCGTTCACCATCGGCACGCGACGCATCCACCACATGACGCTGTCGGACACGCTCTACTACTTCAAGGCCGTCCGATCCAGCGGCGAGATCGATCGCAAGGACCGGCACGCGCGGTTCTACCAGGACGACTCGGGCCGCACGGTGGACGCTCACGGGGGCTGGCTGGACGCGTCCGGCGACCACAGCAAGTTCCTCAGCCACCTCAACTACACCCGGATGATGAATCCGCAGCAGACCCCGCTGTGCGCGTGGGCGTTCATCGCCGCACACGACCGGCTCGCCGCCGCGCATCCGGAGCTGTTCCGCAGCCTCGGCGGCCGGATGCGTGACGAAGGCCTCCACGGCGCGGACTTCCTCATGCGGTTCCAGTCGGAGGACGGCTACTTCTACACGGCGATCTTCGACGCGCTGACCAAGGACCTCGACGAACGCGTGATCAACGCGCCCCTGCAGGACAGCGTCAGGACCACCCGCTGGCAGGCCGCCTACCGCCAGGGCGGAGGCATGGCCATCGCCGCGCTCGCCCGCGCGTCGACGCTGGACGACCACGGCGACTTCACGCCCCGGCAGTACCTCGAGGCGGCGCACCGCGGGTTCACCCACCTGGAGGAGCACAACCTCGACTACCTCTACGACGGGGCGGAGTCGGTCATCGACGACTACTGCGCGCTCATGGCCGCGACCGAGCTTGCCCACGCCGCCGGAATCATGCCCGGCGGCCCCGACCCCGCGGATTTCGCGAAGGCCGCGGATCGGCGCGCGGAGTCGCTGATGAACCGCCACACCACCACGGGCATGGGTTTCGGCTACCTGCTCGGCGACGTCGAGGGCCGGCCGTTCTTCCACGCGGCGGAGTCCGGTCTGCCCGCGCTGGCGCTGATGCGATTCGCGGAGGTGCGGCGCGACTCGGCGCTCGCCGGCCGGGCCCGCTCAGTCGCGCTCACGCTCCTGCGGGACGCGGCCTTCCTGGCCGACGAGGTGCCGAACCCCTTCGGCTACGCCCGGCAGTACGCGCAGCCGGCCGGATGCCCGCCCAGGACCACCTTCTTCTACCCGCACGACAACGAGACCGGCTACTGGTGGCAGGGCGAGAACGCGAACATCTCCTCGATCGCCTACGCCGCGCTGCTCGCCGCCGAGCTTCCCGAGTGCGACCCCGCGCTGCGCGAGCGGCTGCTCAGGCTCGCGGACGACCAGGTGCAGTGGGTGATGGGGCTGAACCCGTTCGACGCCTCGATGATCCAGGGCAGAGGACGGGGCAACGTCGAGTACTCGACGGCGTTCCAGAATGTGCCAGGAGGCATCCTCAACGGCGTGACCAGCGGCTTCGACGACGAGCACGACATCGCGTTCATGCCGGACGAGCACCGCGCCAGCGGGAACTCGTGGCGCTGGGCCGAGCAGTGGATCCCCCACAGCGCCTGGTTCATGCTCGCCGTCTCGGCGCTCGGATAGGGGGACGGCGATGGCGATCATCCGTCCCTTTCAGCCGTTCGATCTGCCCGGCATGTACCGGGTGTGCCTGCGGACCGGCGACTCCGGAAGGGACGCCACCGGGCTCTATCACGATCCCGACCTGCTCGCCCATGTCTACGCCGCGCCGTACCCGGCCGCCGACCCCGGCCTGACGTTCGTCGCCGCCGACGCCGACGGCGTCCTCGGTTACATCGTGGCGACCGCCGACACGTTCAGGTTCGAGACCTGGCTGGAGGAGCACTGGTGGCCGGCGCTGCGCGAGCGGTACCCACGGGAGCGGGCCGCCGATCCGGGCGACGGAACCGAGGACTGGCAACGGATCGCCCACATTCACGAGACGCGACCGCAGGCCGACGAGCTGTACGACCGGTATCCGGCGCACCTCCACATCGACATCCTGCCGCGCGGCCAGGGCGTGGGGCTCGGCCGGCGGCTCATGGCCACGCTCGTCGAGGCGCTGCGGGAACGGCGGGTGCGCGGCCTCCACCTGGGCGTGGGAAGCGGAAACCCGGGGGCCTTCGCCTTCTACCAGGCCGTCGGCTTCAGCGAGGAACGTCCTGGTGACTGGGGCTCCATCATGGTGATGGACCTTCGCGGCTGATCGGCGTCAGGCCGGACCGCGTGTGGGGCGCCAGAACAAATAGTTGACACGACATATATGTCATGTAATCTACTTTCCATGACGAGCGAACCGAAGGGCGCGACAAGCCCGATCAAGCAGGTCTCGGTGGTCAGCACCGGGACGGTGTCGATCCACCCCGAGCATGTGGCCGCCACGCGCAAGCCGTTGTACTGGTGGCTGTTCACCTCGCGCCGGTGGACGGATCCGCTGCCGATCAACGTCTACGTGATCGAGCACGACGAGGGGCTGGTGTTGTTCGACACCGGTCAGGACCGGGCGTCGGTGACCGACCCCGGCTACTTCCCCGGCGGCGTCAGCGGAGTGGTGTACGACAGGCTGGCCCGCTTCGACATCGGCGCGGCCGACACCCTCACGGCCCAGTTGGCCGCCATCGGCTACGACATCGCCGACGTGCGCGTGGCCGTGCTCTCGCACCTGCATCAGGACCACATCGGGGGGCTGCCCGAGCTGGCCGGCGCGGAGATCGTGATCAGCGGTGAGGAACGGCGGACCCTCGACGGGCCCCTGCCGGAACCCCGCGGTCTCCTTCGCGACCACATCGACCTGCCCGGGCTGCGCTGGCGACACGTCGATCCCGGCCCCGTCCACGATCCTCAGATCGCGCCCTTCACGACCGGCCACGACCTGTTCGGCGACGGCGCCCTGATCCTGCTGTCCACCCCCGGTCACACCCCCGGGTCGATGTCGCTGCTGGTCCGAGCCCCCGGGCAGCCGCCGCTGCTCATGGTCGGCGACCTGACCTACGACGCGCACCTGCTGGAGGAAGGCCACGTGCCGGGCGTCGGGAACAAGCGGCAACTGACGGAGACCACCAAGATGATCAACCAGCTGCGGGAGCGGAACCCGGGCCTGGTGATCCTTCCCGCCCACGATCCGGGAGCGGCGTCACGGCTGGCCCCCGTGACCAGGGCTCTTGCCGAGGGACGGGAGACCGCCGCGTGAGACCCGCAGAAGAGCTCCGCTACCTCATCCTGGCCGCCCAGCGCGAGGGCAACCGGCTTCTCGCCCAGGCTCTGCGGCCGCTCGGCATCACCCCCTCACAGGCCGAAGTGATCCGCATCCTCCAGGATCGCCGGCTGCTCACCCTCAACGGCCTCGGCGACCTGCTGGTCTGCGAGAGCGGCAACAGTCCCAGCCGGCTGGTCGACCGGCTCACGTCCGCGGGCCTGGTGGACCGCCAGGTGTCGGCGCACGACCGCCGCCACGTCGAGGTGACCCTCACAGAGGAGGGCCTGCGCCTCGCCGGGCAGATCGCCGCGATCGAAGAAGGCCTCTACGAGTCCATCGACGCCGCATCCGAAGGCCGTGACCTCGACCAGATCACCGGTTTTCTCCGCGCCTTCGTCGCCGACCTGCCGGCCGGCCAGGCTCTGGCCCGTCGCATCACCACTGAATGAGGAACCCCACCCGTCACCTCCCAGGAAGCGACCCGGCTCGTGCACGCATTGCCGGCCCGCGCCCGTCAATCGTTCTCGCCGTCGGCCCTTCCCCGGGCCATGGGCGCGCCGCCCAAAGATCTCCCCGGGTTTCGCGAACCGATGAACGATGACGTTGACCAGCGCCTTAGCTCTCTCTAGCGTGAGGTGATGGTCGGTTTGCGGCATATGCAGCGGATTGGCAACCTGCCTGCCGACCTGACCAGCTTCGTGGGCAGGAAACGGGAGCTCACCGAGATCAGGCAGCTGCTGACCGGCTCGCGGCTGGTGACGCTGACGGGGCCGGGCGGCGTCGGCAAGACGCGGCTCGCCCTCCGGGCGGCGGCCGAGCAGCATCGCGCGTTCGACGCGGTGTGGCTGGTGGACCTGACCGGCCTCGACGACCCGGAGCTCGTGGTGGAGACGGTGGCGGCGACCATCGGCCTGCGCGATGAGTCCACGACCCGCCCACTGGACAGGCTTTCCCTGCTGCTGTCCTCGCAGCGGACGTTGCTCGTCCTCGACAACTGCGAGCACCTGAGCGACGCCTGCGCCGGGCTGGCCGACTGTCTTCTGCGGACCGCCTCGGAACTGCGGATCATCGCGACGAGCCGGCAGTCGCTCGGCATCCCGGGCGAGCGTGGGATGAAGGTGGCACCGCTCGCCGTTCCCGGCCCGGATCAGCCCCTGGCGGCGAAGGCGCCGGAGCTGTACGACGGGCTGGCCCTGTTCGTGGAACGGGCGGTGGCGGTGCTGCCCGAGTTCTCGTTGAACCAGGACAATCAGGCCGCGGTCGCCGAGCTGTGCCGCCGGCTGGAGGGCATCCCCCTGGCGATCGAACTCGCCGCAGTGCGTCTGCGGGCGCTGTCGGTGAACGCGCTCGTCGAGCATCTCAACGATCGTTACGGCTTCCTGACGCGCGGCAGCCGTACGGCCGCGCCGCGTCAGCGGACCCTGCACGCGCTGGTGGACTGGAGCTTCCAGTTGCTCTCCCCCAGTGAGCAGACACTGTGGAGCCGCCTGTCGATCTTCCCGGGAGACTTCGATCTGGAGACCGTCGAATCCGTCTGCACCGGCGGCGGCATCGAGCGGCAGGACGCGCTGGACCTGGTCGACGCGCTGCTGGACAAGTCGCTGCTGCAGCGCGAGGAACACGAGGGACAGGTCCGCTATCGCATGCTGGATACGCTCCGGGAGTTCGGGCGGCTGAGGTTGGGCGCCGACGAGCGGCGGTCGCTGCTGCGGAGGCACCGGGACCGGTACCGGCTGCTGGTCGATCAGGCGGTCGCCGAATGGTTCGGCCCCCGGCAGGTCTCCTGGTTCACCCGGCTCCGGCTGGAGCGCGCGCATCTGCGGGCCGCCATGGAGTTCTGCCTGCAGGAGCCCGGCGAGGCGGAGACCGGGCTGCACATCGCCACCTGCCTGTACGAGACCCACTGGAAGCCCAACGCGTTCTACAGCGAGGGCCGCCACTGGCTCGACCGCGTGCTGGAAGCGGCTCCGGGTCCCACCGCCACGCGAGCGCAGGCCCTGTGCGCCGAGGCCGACGCCGCCTTCACCCAGGGCGACATCGCGGCGGCCGAGCTTCTCGCCGAGGAGGGCCGGGTGCTGGCCCACAAGCTGGGCCACTCGGAGGCCATAGGCCTGGCCTCGCTGATCTCGGGCACGGCGGCGAACATCAGAGGCGACTACGGGCGGGCGGCCGTCCTGCTCGAGGATGCCGCGACCAGGAACGCCGCCGCCGGCAACACCTTCCGCCTGGTGTGCGCCCTGCTCTCCCTCGGAACGGCCGCCCACTACCTCGGCGACCGGTGGCGGGCCGCCGAGCTGATCGAGCGGAGTCGCGCACTGTCCGAGGCCCATGGGGAGAGCTGGATCCGCTCCTGGGTGCTGATCATCGTCGCCGTCGGCGCCTGGGAGCACGGCGACAACGCGCGGGCGATCTCGCTGTTACGCGAAAGCCTGGCGGTCGGGCGCGACTTCGACGACCGGCTGATCATCACGATCGGCATGAGGGCGCTCGGCTGGATCCTGGCGAGCGAGGGTCACCTCATCGGCGCGGCCCGCATGCTCGGCGCCGCGGACGAGATACGCCGCACGGCCGGCATCTTCACCGGCTGGAGCCAGCACGCCGAGTTCCACGAGCAGTGCGTCGCCACCCTGCGGGAGAAGCTGGGCGAGGAGGCCTTCGCCGCCGCGGTACGGCAGGGCGGCGGGTTGACGGTCGAAAACGCGACCGCGGAGGCGCTCGGCATCCGGCCGGACGACAAGGAGAAGGCCGCGGAGAAGCCGGCGCCGTCGCCGCTGACCCGGCGAGAGCACGAGGTCGCGGAACTGGTCGCCCGGGGATTGGGCAACAAGGAGATCTCGTCCGCGCTCGTCATCGCCCAGCGCACCACGGAGAGCCATGTCAAGCACATCTTGACCAAGCTCGGATTCAGGTCGCGCACCCAGATCGCGGCCTGGATGACGGCTCGAAAGGCCGCTGAGCAAGCAAGGCCATAGAGGGATCGTTCGCCGGTTCACCCGCCGCGCCCCGCTGACCACGGATGTGCCGCACTTCCCTGGACGGGGTGGGCGAATTCGGCGCGACCGCGTCCAGCGGGCGGCCGTACGGCCAATGATCCCCCGGGGGCGTCTGGACGGACGACGCGAGCGGGAGGCGGACCACGAACCGGACGCCGGGATCGGCGTCCTGGACGAGGATGTCTCCGCCGTGGGCCTCGACGACCTCGCGGACGATGGCCAGGCCGAGGCCGGGGCCGCCGTCGCATCTGCTCCTGGCCGTGTCCCTCCGGGAGAACAGGTGGAACATCCGCTCACGGTCCTCCTCGGGCACGGGCTCGCCGTCGTTGCCCACCGACAACAGGGCTCGCTCGCCGTCCCGGCGGACCTCCACGTCGACCATCGTCGCGCCGTGCCGTTCCGCGTTGTCCAGCAGGCTCGCCACCAGCCGGGACAGCAGGGGGCGCGACCCCTCGACGGTCACGCCCGCCTCTCGGTGGAACCGGATCGGCCGTCGTCCCGCGCGGCACAAGAGTTCGCCCGCGACCAGCCGCCCCAGATCCACCTCGTCGCCGGCAGTGGGCGGCACGGCCCCGATGTCCGCCAGCAGCAGCAGGTCGGCCACTATCGTCTCCAGCCTGCCGATGGCCCCCAGCGCCCCGCTGATCGCCTCGCGCGCGTCCCCCGGATACAGCAGCGCCGCCTCCAACTCGACACGGATGGCCGCGAGGGGGGTGCGCAGTTCGTGCGACGCATCGGCGGCGAACTGGCGCTGCTGCCTGAGCGCATGCTCAGTGATCTGCTCGGCAGAGCTCCGGATGCGGTTCATTCTCGGCATTCTCGGCTTTCCTCGATCCACGGCTGGACGTGCGGTCGAACACCCACTCCACCAGCATGCGCGCACCGGGCTCCCCCGAGAACGGGATAAACCACGACATTCATACTGAAACCCGGCCGGGTAACCTCAGCCCCTCTCCGTCGTGGCCTCCGATGCCGGGTTCAGCCGAGGACGCCCCGTGTCATCCGTGAGGGCGGCGAGCTCGCCCAGGGTCACCGGGAACGCGAGGCTGCGGGTGGACAGCGAGCGGAGGTCTTCCGGAGTGGTCTCACGACGGCTCAGGCAGGACGCGATCTCCGCGCTCGCGAAGCCGCATATGCGCCCCTGGCACCAGCCCATCCCCGGCCTGGCCAGCATCTTCAACGTGCGTGGATCCTCCGCGCCGAGGTCGTGACAGGCATGGAGGAGGTCACCGTAGGAGACCTCCTCGCACCGGCACACCAGTGTCGACTCCGACAGCCACTCCGTCCACGCGCCCGGCACCGGATACGCGCGATGCATGGCGGCGGCGAACCTCCGTCCCCGCCGGATCGCCCTTTGCAACCGCCCTGCCACAGCGGCCGTCGCCGGACGGCGAAGTGAGGCACTGAGGGCGAGGGCGCTCAAGCGGCCCTCGGCGACGGCCAGGGCCGCGCCCCCGACGCCGGTCGCCTCTCCCGCGACGTACACGCCGTCGACGCTGCTGCGCTGGAGGTCGTCGACGACCACGACGAGGGAGCCGTCCGTGTCCTT
The DNA here is from genome assembly GCF_016863275.1 of Planotetraspora mira. Classification (GTDB taxonomy): domain Bacteria; phylum Actinomycetota; class Actinomycetes; order Streptosporangiales; family Streptosporangiaceae; genus Planotetraspora; species Planotetraspora mira. Next base: position 27,969 of record NZ_BOOO01000041.1, on the reverse strand, counting down.
CCTGGTGTCCACGCCGAGCATGAGCGGCAACTCGAGCGAGGGGGTGAAGCCCCAGCCGAGGGCCACGAGGTCGGCGGCGATCTCCCTGTCCGGCCCGGCACGGCGGCCCTCGCGATCGACCCTGGCGATCCGGACCGCCTCGACCCTGTTCTCGCCGAGGATCTCGCGGATCACGGTCCTGCGGCGGTACGGAATGCGGTGACGTGCCATCAGCGCCGCGTACTGCAGCGCCTCCACGCCCTTGCCCGGGACCGCCACCGTGCCCAGGGGATCACGCAGCCAGCCGAGCGTGCCGTTGGCCTCGACGACGGCCGCCAGACTCGCCCCGGCTCGCGCGAGGCCCGTGGCCACCGGAAGCAGGAACGGCCCGGTGCCGGCGACGACGGCGCGCTTGCCCGCAAGCGTGCGATGCCCCTTGAGCAGGGCCTGGGCTCCGCCGGCGGCCATGACCCCGGGCAGGTCCCACCCGGGGACGGGCAACTGCCGGTCGTATCCCCCCGGGCAGAGAATCAGCGCCCGCGCCGCCACCTCCCGGTTCGGCCCGGTTCCCGTGCCCCCGATCACTTCGGCCGCGGCGCGTCCGGCGGATCCGTCGAAGGAGCGCGTCACCCGCAGGGTGAACACGCCGGGATCGTCGCGGGTGATGAGCCAGACCTGGTGGCCGGGGAGGTAGTGGATCCGGCCTGCGGCGGTCAGGGCGTCCAGCCGGTCGCGCAAACGGGTGAAGGCCGGCCAGCCGTGGTGGCCGCGGTGGTCGCCGGGACGGGCGTGGCTCTCGTCGTAGTGCCGCCAGTATTGGCCGCCGGGTTGTCCGGCGCCGTCGATGAGGGCGACGGCGAGCCCGGCCTCGGCGCTCTCCACGGCGGCGGCGAGCCCGGCCGGGCCCGCGCCGACCACGGCGACGTCATGCGTGTACGGCACGGCCGCCCTCCTCGTCGTCGCCGAGTTCCATGCCGTCCCCGGCCGGGACGAGGCAGGCACGCTGATCGGGCATGCCGTCGACCGTGATCAGGCAGTCGAAGCAGACCCCGATGCCGCAGAACAGGCCACGGGGTCTGCCGCCCTGGCGGGTGGTGCGCCAGTCGAGGATCCCCGCCGCCACCAGGGCCGCGCCGACGCTCTGGCCGGGCTGGGCGGGGACGACGGAACCGCGGAAGGTCATCCGGTAGGTCACCTGAGCGCCTCCTCGTCGTCGGGGAATCGGTCAGGGGCGAACGGCACGAGATCCAGGCCGGGCTTCACTCCCGCGAGAGCCTGGGCGATCAGCTTGCCCGTCCCGGCGGACAGGCCGATGCCGGCGCCCTCGTGCCCGCAGGCGTGCCACAGGCCGGGCGCGCGCGGATCCGGGCCGATGACGGGCAGGTGGTCGGGACAGTAGGGACGGAAGCCGAGGTAGGTGCGCATCGCTCGGACCTCCCGCAACATCGGGAACAGCGTGATCGCCTTGGCGGCGAGGGCGCTGATCGCGGTGACGGACACCGTACGGTCGAAACCGACGCGCTCGCGCGACGAGCCGATGAGGATCGTGCCGCTGCCGGTGCCCTCGACGACGGGCGACGTCTGCAGGGCGGCGTCCGAGCTGGCCACGTCCCCGACATATTCAGCGGCGTACACCTTGTGGCGGATCGTCCGGGCCGGCATGGGCTGGGTGACCAGGATGAAGCCGCGGCGGGGCAGCACGGGCACGCGCACTCCGGCGAGGTCGGCGACGCCGCCGGCCCACGTGCCCGCCGCGTTGAGCACCGCGCCGGCCGGGATGTCGCCTCCGGAGGTCCGCACGCCCTTCACCCGGTCGCCGTCGCGCAGGAATCCGACCACCTCGGTACGCGTACGCACCTCCGCCCCCGATTCGCGGGCGAGGCGGAGCAGGTGCGCGACCACCAGCATCGGCTGGACCTGGGCGTCCTGGGGGTAGAAGGCGCCTCCGGCGAGCTCGCGGGAAAGATGCGGCTCGTAATCGTGCAACTCGGCCCGCGCGACGTCCCGGACCTCGACGCCGCACCGGCGCTGGTGGACGCTGAGCGCGCGCAGCGAGGCGAGGCCGTGCTCCGAGCCCGCGACGACCAGACCCCCTTTGGCCTCGAACTCCCACAGACCGGCGTGTTCCACCAGGTCCTCACGCCAGACCTGCTGCGAGTACAGCGCCAGGTCGAGCTCGGGGCCGGCCTCCTTGTCGGAGACCAGCAGGTTGCCCTCCCCCGCGCTGGACGTGCCTCCGGCGAGCGCGCCGCGTTCGACGACGACCACCCGCAGCCCGGCCAGCGACGCGAAGTACGCACTGGCCGCACCCACCACGCCCGCTCCGACGACGACGAGGTCCGCACTCATGGGGCGTCCGTGGCGGCACCTGCCCACAACCCGCGCACGTGGCCGACGTGGCGGTGCATCAGGATCTCGGCTCCGACCGGGTCGCGGGCCTCGACGAGGTCGAGCAGTTCGTGATGCTCGGCGGCCGAGGCGCCCAGCCTGCCGCCGCGCAGCAGCGCGGCCAGGCCGAACAGCCGCGTCTTGGCGCGCAGGCCTGAGACGACCTCCAGGAGGAACCGGTTGCGGCTGTAGCCGAGCAAGGTCAGGTGGAAGACATGGTCGGCCTCGACGTATCCGACGAGGTCGCCGCGCTCGGCGGCGTCGACGATGGCCTGGGCCAGCGTCCGCAACCCGGGAAAGTCCTCCGCCGGTATCACGGCGACGGCGTCCCGAACGGTCGGCGGCTCGATGAGCAGCCGTACGGCGGCGAGGTTGTCGAGATCCTCATCGGACACCTCGGTGATCCGGAAGCCCTTGTTCGGGTGCGCGACGACCAGGCCCTCCTTCACCAGGTCGAGCATGGCCTCCCGTACAGGGGTGGGCGAGACGCCGAACTGCGCGCCCAGCGTGGGAGCCGAGTAGACCACGCCGGGCTCCAGCCTGCCAGAGATGATCGCGGCCCGCAGGGCGTCCCTGATCCGGTCGCGGAGGTTCTCCCGCCGGCCGATGTCCGGCAGACCGGGAACGGAGGCGGGACTCACAGCAGGAAACCGGCGGGGAACGGGTCGGTGGGGTCGAGGTGGAACTGCGAGGTTCCGGTGACCCATGCCCGGCCGGTGATCGACGGCAGCACCGCGGGAAGCGACCCGACCGTGGTCTCGCCGAGCAGTCGTCCCGTGAAGCGCGTGCCGATGAACGACTCGTTCACGAAGTCCTCGCCGATCCCCAGCTCTCCACGCGCGTGCAGCTGGGCCATCCGGGCGCTCGTGCCCGTGCCGCACGGGGAACGGTCGAACCAGCCGGGGTGGATGGCCATGGCGTGCCGCGACAACTCGGCGGTCGAGCCGGGGGCCTTCAGATAGACGTGATGGCAGCCGTTGATGTCGTCGCGCTCCGGGTGGACGGGCCGGTCGTGCTCGTTCACCGCATCCATGATCTTCAGTCCGGCGGCCAGCAGGTCGCCGGCGCGGGATCGGTCGAAGGGCAGTCCCAGGTCCGACAGCTCGACGACCGCGTAGAAGTTCCCCCCGAACGCCATGTCGTAGCCGACTTCGCCGAAACCGGAAACCTCGACCTTCCGGTCCAGCGCGTACGAGAACGACGGCACGTTCTGGATGGTGACCGACCTCGCCGCACCGTCCTCGACCGCGACGGACGCGACGACGAGCCCGGCGGGAGTGTCGAGCCTGATCGTGGTCACCGGCTCGACGACGGGCACCATCCCGGTCTCGACCAGGACCGTCGCGACCCCGATCGTGCCGTGACCGCACATCGGCAGCAGGCCGGAGACCTCGATGAACAGCACACCGTAGTCGGCGTCGGGACGCGTGGGGGGCTGCAGGATCGCGCCGCTCATCGCCGCGTGGCCGCGCGGTTCGTACATGAGCAGCGTGCGGACGTCGTCGCTGTTCTCCATGAACCACAGCCTCCGCTCGGCCATGGTCGCGCCGGGAATCGTCCCCATGCCGCCGACGATGACCCGCGTGGGCATGCCCTCGGTGTGGGACTCGACGGCGTGGAAGGTGCGGCGTGATCTCACTTGTAGCCCTTCGCGAGGACGGCTTCGGTGTCGGCGGTGATGCGGGCGACCAGTTCCGGCGGGAGCGGCAGGCGCGGCGGGCGGCAGGGACCGCCTCTGCGGCCGGCGACGTCCATCGACAACTTGATCGACTGAACGAACTCGGTCTTGGAGTCCCAGCGCAGCAGAGGGTGCAGGTCACGGTAGATCGGCAGCGCCGTGGCGATGTCGGCGCCTTCGCCGGAGGTGACCAGCCGATAGAGCGCGGACGTGGCCTCAGGGAACGCGTTCGGGTAGCCGGCGATCCAGCCGACGGCCCCGGCGACTCCCAACTCGAGCAGCACGTCGTCGGCGCCGACCAGCACGTCGAGGCCGGGTGCCAGTTCGGCGATCTCGTACGCCCTGCGGACGTCGCCGGTGAACTCCTTGACGGCGACGATCAGGCCCTCGTGGAAGAGTTCGGCGAGCAGTCCCGGCGTCAGGTCGACCTTGGTGTCGACGGGGTTGTTGTACGCGACGATCGGCAGTCCGGCCTTGGCCACCTCGCGGTAGTGCTCGACGACGGCCTCCCTCCCGGCGCGGTAGGAGTTCGGCGGGAGCAGGAGGACGGACGTGGCCCCGGCGGCGGCGGCCTGCTCGGCCCAGCGGCGGGACTCCAGCGCGCCGTACGCGGCGACGCCCGGCATCACGCCGAACCCTTCGGGGGCGGCCTCGACGGCCGTCTCGACGACGCGGGCCCGCTCCTCCGGGGTGAGCGTCTGGTATTCGCCCAGCGAGCCGTTGGGCACCACTCCGTCGCAGCCGCCCGCGGCGAGGAACCGCACGTGCTCGGCGAACGCGGTGTGGTCGACGGAGAGGTCCTCGTTGAAGGGCAGCGCCGACGCGACGTGGACGCCGCGCCAGGGCCTGGCGGAGATGGTCATCCCGGACTCTCCTCAGTGCGTATGCGGCTAGTGCAATGTCACATTGTTAGAGCGCCGTCAGGCGATTTTCAAGACCGGCGGTGCTCGGGGACCTGACGCATCTAGGGGACCTACCGCATCTATCGGCCTAACGCCATCTATACGACACCTATACAGCCGCTGATCAACATGAGTCCGACTGTGTATTCGCGTTATGCGGAGGTAGAGGGTGTTGAAGAAATCAAGGCGGCCGACCGCGTTACCGGCCCTCATGGCCCTGGCGCTGGTGTCCACTGTCGTGGTGCCGGTCCCAGCGAGAGCGGCGCCGGTCTCGGCCAAGGCCCAGGCGCCGGCCGCGACCTGTCCCGACGAGATGCCGACCGAGATCTCCGCCAGGCTGGCCGCCGCGGTCTGCGGCAAACGGATCAAGGTGACGTCACTCACCTCGGAGACCGACGAGTACTTCATCAACCCCGGCGGCACGGTGACTCAGGAGCACCGCTACCGCCCCGTACGGGTGAAACGTGGCGACGAGTGGACCGCCGCGGACGCGACGCTGGTCGCGAACCCGGACGGGTCGATCGCTCCGAAGGCCTCGTCCGTCTCCTACAGCTTCTCCGGCGGCGGTCAGGGCCCGCTGGTACGCGCATCCGAGAAGGGCACCGAGTTCTCCCTGGACTCGCCGCTCGGCGCTCTGCCCAAGCCGGTGCTGAACGGCGCGACCGCCACCTACTCCGAGGTGCTGCCCGGCGTCGACCTGGTGCTGACCGCAGATGTCGACGGGTTCGCCGAGAAACTCGTGGTCAAGTCCCGCGCAGCGGCCGCCGATCCCAAGCTGAAGGCGCTGACGTTCGCCACCTCCCTGAAGAAGGGCAAGATCAAGGCCGACGAGTACGGCAACGTCGCGATCGTGAACACCAAGGACGACCCGGTGTTCACGACTTCAGCCGCGGAGATGTGGGACGCCACCGCGGAAAAGGCCATGACGCGCAACCCCGCCACCCCGGCCGTCGGCGCGCAGGCGGGCAGGCGCAGCAAGATGGACGTGCGGCTTTCGGCCGGCGCCCTGAAGGTCACCCCTGACGCCGCCCTGCTCACCGACCCCGCCACCGTCTTCCCCGTGACGATCGACCCGAGCTTCACCGCCGCCAAGTCGGGCTGGACGTACGTCGACTCTGCCTATCCGACCAGCGCCTACTACAACTCCACCAATGACGCCACGGCCGGCACCAGTAGCGCCGGCGCGGCCAAGCGGCGCTCGTTCTTCAACATGAGCTTCTCGGGGATGGGCACGGGCAAGCACATCATCTCCGCGACGTTCAACATCAAGGAGACCTGGGCCTGGTCCTGCTCGGCCAGGAACGTCGAACTGCACAGAACCGCCGCGGTCGGCTCCTCCACCAACTGGAACAACCAGCCCGCCTCCAACCTGTCCATCGGCGCGAAGAACGTCGCCTACGGCTGGTCGTCCAGCGGGCTCGGCGGCCCTTCGACCTGCCCGGCGGCCGTCGTCGGCTGGGACGTGACCAGCGCCCTGCAGAGCACCGTGACCGCCGGCGGCACGTCCATCACGTTCATGGTCAAGGCCGGCAGCGAGACCGACAACTACTACTGGAAGCGGTTCGAGAACAACCCGAGCATCTCCATCACCTACAACACGATCCCGGCGACGCCCGCGAGCCTGGCGATCGCGCCGTGCACCACGTGTGCCAGTCCCGCCCTGGTGAGCGCTCCCCAGCCGACGCTGTCCGCCAAGGTCAGCGACACGGACGCGCAGGCGCAGCGGGCCGACTTCGAGGTGTGGACTCCCGACCACGTGACCAAGGTCACCGGCGGCTCCGTCTCGAACATCGCCTCCGGCGCCACCGGATCGTGGAAGGTGGGCACGCCTCTCGCCAACACCTCCTATCACTGGCGGGTCCGCTCCTTCGACGGCACCGACTACAGCGCGTGGTCGAGTTGGTTCACCTTCACCGTGGACGCCACTCCGCCGCCCGCTCCCGCCGTCTCCTCCGACGACTACCCCGAAGACGGGTGGGCGAAGGGATCCGGCCAGGCGGGCAAATTCATCATCACGCCCGGCGGCACCGACGTGTCGGCGGTGCTCTGGTCCTTCGACGGCGGCGCCCAGCAGTCCGCGGCGAACTCCGGCGCGCCGTACGCGCTCAACTGGACCCCCGGCAGTGACGGCCCGCACACCCTGAAGGCGTGGGTGAAGGACAAGGCGGGCAACCTGTCGGCCGCCACCACGTATGCCTTCAACGCCGGCACATCGGCCGTCACCTCGCCGACGGACGGGCAGTCGACCGCTCGCCGCACCGTGCTGGCCGCGACGGGCAGCCCGGGACTGACCGCGGTCACCTTCTCCTACCGGCGCGGCGAGACCGACACCTGGCACCAGGTTCCCGCCGCGGACGTCCGGAAGAAGTCGGACGGCACGGCGATCACCTGGCCGGTGGCGATGGCCTCAGGCGTCTCTCCGGAGCTGATCTGGGACACCACGCACACGCTCACCGAGGACGGCGTGATCCAGGTGCGTGCCGAGTTCACCACCTCGACGGGAACGGCGGCGTCCGATTCGGTCGACCTGGTCGTCGACCGTGAGGCGCAGGGCGCGTCCACCCAGCCCATCGGGCCGGGGGTGGTCAACATGCTCACCGGCGAGTTCAAGATGGCGGCCACGGACGTCAACGTGTTCGGCGTCGGGCTCATGCGCTCCTTCTCCTCGCGCGACCCGCGCAAGGGATCGTCCCTGCCGGGGGTCGCGGCGATCTTCGGCACCGAGTGGACCTCGAGCGGGCTCGCCCAGGCGGGGCAGGGCTCCTTCACGCAGCTCCGTCCCACCTCGGCCACCTCCGTCGAGATCAGCGGCGAAGACTCCTCAGTGGCCTTCACCAAGAACACCGACGGCTCCTTCACCCCTCAGCCGGACGCCTCCAACCTGACGCTGACCTTCGATGCGGCGACCGACCGCTACACCCTTTCCGACGTCAACTCGGCAGACCGGACGGTCTTCGCCAAGGTGAACCCCACGGCGACGACCTACCTGGTCCGCGCCGCCTACCCGGCGAGCGGCAAGGGCAGCACGGTCTTCATCTGGGAGCCGGTGACCGGCTCTGACGGCACGACTCTGGCCAGGCCACTCAAGATCATCGCCCCGTCCTGGTCGGTCGCCTCGCAGACCGACTGCGACGTGGACGACCTCGCCTCCCTGCCCAAGGGCTGCCAGCTGATCAAGTTCACCTACGCCACCACGACGACCGCCGGCGCGCAGCTCGGCGACGTGGCCGGGCAGGTCAAGCAGATCAGCCTCTGGGAGGGCGGGGCGAGCACGCCCCAGGGCCTGGCCGTGTACAGCTACGACGACCTGGGCCGCCTCCGCGAGACGTGGGACCCCGACAGCCCGACCGTCAAGACCCGCTACGACTACGACCTGGGTGGCCGGGTGAACCGGTACACCCCGCCCGGACAGCTGCCGTGGACCATGGCGTACGGCAGGGCGGGCAACGCCGACACCGCGTCCGACGGGATGCTGCTCAGTGTCTCCCGGCCGACGCTCCGCCCGGGAACCCTGAGCGAGACGAACGGCACCGCGACCGTCTCGGTCGTGTACGACGTCCCGATCAGCGGGGCCGGCGCGCCGTACAACCTGGCCCCGGCGACCACGGCGACGTGGGGGCAGTCCGACGCGCCCGCCGACGCGACCGCGATCTTCCCCGCCGACCAGGTGCCCGCGAACAACACCGGACGCGGCGGCCTGGCCGGGTCCGACTACGGCCGCGCCACGATCACCTACCTCGACGCGTCGGCGCAGCTGGTCAACCGCGCGGAGCCAGGCGGCGGCGTATCCGTCAGCCAGGACGACGGGCAGGGCAACACCGTGCTCTCACTCTCGGCGGCCAACCGGGCGCTCGCCCTGGGCCAGGGGCCGAACGCGGCGAACGTCCTGACCCAGCTCGGCCTGCTCAACACACCGACGGCGGAGCGGGCGCGGCTGCTCTCCGAGCAGACCACCTACAGTGCCGACGGGCAGCGTGAGGAGTCCGAGCTCGAACCGCTGCACCTGATCACCTCAGGCGGCGCCCAGGTCGCCGCCAGGAAGCACACGGTCAACACCTACGACGAGGGCCGGCCGGCGGACGCCAAGGTGGCGAACCTGGTCACCACCGTCACCGTGGGCGCCTCGGTGCCCGGCGGGACGGCGGACGCCGATCTCCGGGTCAGCAAGACGTACTACGACTGGAGCTCCGGCCAGGCCACCAAGACCGTCGACGATCCCGGTGGTCTGGCGATCACCAAGACCACCGGATACGACACGGACGGCAGGGTGATCAGCACCACCATGCCGAAGTCGTCGGGCGCCGACGCCGGCACGACCACCACCGAGTACTACACCGCCGACGGCACCGGAACCTGCGGCGGCAAGCCCGAGTGGGCCGGGCTGCTGTGCCGATCGAAGGCGAAGGCTGCGATCTCCGACAGCGGCTCCAACCCCGCCGAACTGGTCAGCAAGGTCTACAGCTACGAAGCGGGCGGCCGCGTCTCCGCCGTGACCGAGACGGCGAACGGGGTCACCAGGACCACCTCCATGACCTACGACACCGGGGGCCGGGTCGTGCAGACCTCGATCACCGGCGGTGTGGGCACGGCGGTACCGGTGGTGACCACGACCTACGACGCGGCGGGACACGCGGTGCAGACCAGCGCGTCCAACGGGACCGTGATCAAACGGGAGTACGACGTGCTGGGACGGCAGGTTTCCTACACCGACTCCGGCGGCGGCGTGACCAGGGCGGAGTACGACGCGCTCGACCGGGTCACCAAGAAGACGGACGGCGCGCCGTCCACGGTGACCTACGTTTACGACACCGCGGCCGACCCCCGGGGCGTGCTCACCTCGATGACCGACTCGGTCGCGGGCAGCTTCACCGCCGCCTACGACCTGGACGGCGCCGTCGTCCACGAGAACCTGCCGGGAGGCGTCTCCTACAGCGTCACCAGGGACCCGGCAGGCGCACCGACCTGGCGCGGCTACCAGAACGCCACAGGTGTGAAGCTGCTCGACGACTCGGTGACCTGGTCGATCCACGGTGAGCAGGTCTCGCACAACGGGCTGTCGTCCCAGCAGATCGGCTACGACAAGGCGGGCAGGATCAGCTCGGTGGACGACACCGTGAGTGGGACCTGCGCGCGGCGGAGGTACGGATACGACGCCAACTCCAACCGGACCGCGCTGACCAGGAGCGGCTGCGACGGCTCGGGCGCGGTCACCGAGAACCACGTCTACGACGGCGGGGACCGGCTGGCCGACTCCGGCTACGTGTACGACGCCTACGGCCGCACCACGGCCACGCCCGGCGGGCTGAAGGTGGACTACTACAACACCGACCTGGTCAAGACGATGACCTCGGGCTCGGTGCGGCAGTCCTACACCCTCGACCCGCAACTCCGGCGCGACACCACCGTGCTGGCGCAGCAGTCGGGCGGCGTCTGGAACAACGTCAGCACGCGGATCGAGCACTTCGACGCCGATGACGACACCCCCGCGTGGGTCGTGGAGGACACCACCTCCGGCGCCGTCACCAGGAACGTCACCTCGATCGCGGGTGGTCTCGCGGCCGTCACATCGGCGACCGGAGACGTCCGGCTGCAGCTCACCAACCTGCACGACGACATCAACGTGGTCTACACCGTGGTCGGCGGAGTGCCTCTGGCACTGGACTACGACGAGTTCGGCAACCCGCGCCCGGGCCAGCCCTCAACGCGGTACGGCTGGCACGGCGCGGCCCAGCGAGCCGCCGACACCCCCGACGGCACCATGCTCATGGGTGTCCGGCTCTACCAGCCCAAGCTGGGACGGTTCCTGCAGACCGACCCGGTGGACGGCGGCAGCGCCAACGCCTACGACTACGCCGCCCAGGCGCCCACCGCCAAGGCCGACCTGGACGGCAAGAAGTGGTACTGGTGCACGAGTTTCTGGGACTTCGCGTTCAACCACTGCGGCGTCAACTACGCCTGGTATCACGGCAGTTGGCTCTGGGTCTCCTGGAAGAAGACCCCCGCGGGCTGGTGGATCCGCGGAATCAAGTACGACTACTGCACGAAGGCCCCCGACAAGCCGCTCGGGTACGACTTCCGGTGGGCGTGCATGATGCACGACTACGGACTGGCCCTGCGCAACATGGGATACGTCCGCAGCAAGGGCGAGGTCGACAACGTCTTCTATTACGTCCTCTACTACGGCGTCTGCTCGCACTACTTCTGGAAGGGGACCTGCAGGGGCATCGCCTACAAGTACTACCTCGCGGTGCACTACATCGGCTAGCCGTGACCGCTTGCTGAATCAGTGAACCCGCACCGGCGGGAGCCGCATGACGGGCTCCCGCCCGGTGCACAGGTGGCTCGGCTCGACTCAAGTGTTGACGGGAGTAAAACGATCGTGCATATTAAGGCGGCTTCGATCTTGTTTGTGCATGATCGTTCTGTCCGGGAGCACGATGGAGTTCGCCGTCCTAGGACCGCTGCGCGTCGCAGCCGAAGCCCAGCCTCTGCCCCTCGGTGCGGGCAAGCAGCGCACCCTGCTCGCCGAACTCATCTGCCATATGGGACGCGCCGTGCCCCCTTCCACTCTCATTGAGGCGTTGTGGGGGCAGTCGCCGCCACGAACCGCCACCGACAACCTCCGGCTCTACGTGCACCAGCTCCGCAGGACGCTGGGCCCTGACCGGATCGTCCGCACCAGCACCGGTTACGTGCTGTCCATCCATCCGGGTGAGTTGGACGCCGGCCGGTTCGAGATCCTTGCCGAACAGGGCGGGACCGCCCTCGCCGCGGGAGACCACGAACGGGCCGCCGCGCTGCTCAGGGAGTCTCTGGAGCTGTGGCGCGGTCCCGCGTACGCGGGGCTGAACCTCACCACCGGGCTCAGCGAACACGCCCACCGCCTCGAAGAGGAACGGCTCACCGCGCTGGAGAACCGGATCGAGGCGGACCTGGCTCGCGGGATGCATGCCGCGTGCGTCGCCGAGCTCATCGGGCTCGTCGCCGAGCACCCGCTGAGAGAGCGGCCACGCATGCAGCTCATGCTCGCCCTGGCCAGGTCGGGACGTCAGGCGGAGGCGCTGGCCACCTACCAGGACGCCCGCCGGGTGTTCGCCGCGGAACTCGGCCTGGATCCCGGTGCCGAGCTCCGCCACCTGCACCAGGCCATCCTCACCGGCACGCTCCCCGTCGACCCCTCCACGGTCTCGTCAGGTGACGTCACCCCCGCCCAGCTCCCGACGGACATCTCCGACTTCACCGGCAGGGACGACCACCTGGCCCGGCTGACGGACCTTCTCGGCAGGGAGCCTCCCCCGGGCCCCGGGCCCGTGCGTGTGTGCGTCATCACGGGGATGGGCGGCGTCGGCAAGACCACGCTCGCCGTACACGCCGCCCATCAGGTCGCGCGGCACTATCCCGACGGCCAGCTCCATGCGAACCTGCACGGCGCCGAGGCCTCCCTCGCCGACCCCTCCCAGGTGCTCGCGGCCTTCCTCACCGCGCTCGGCGCGCCGCGCTCCACGCTGCCGGAGACCACAGAGGAACGGGCCGCGTTCTTCCGGAGCCTGCTGGCGGGACGCCGGATGCTCATCGTGCTCGACAACGCCGCCTCCGAGCAGCAGGTCCGCCCGTTGCTCCCCGGCACGCCCGGCTGCGCGGTCATCGTCACCAGCAGGTCCCGGCTGAACGGGCTGTCCGGCGCGAATCTGATCGAGCTCTCCGTGCTCCTGCCCGAGCAGGCCGTACAACTGCTCTCCAGGATCGCGGGGGCCGGCCGGGTGGCGGCCGAGCCGGACGCGGCGGCCGAGATCGTCCGGCTGTCGGACCACATCCCGCTCGCCGTCCGGGTGGCGGGAGCCCGCCTCGCCGCGCGGCCGCACTGGTCGCTGACCCGCCTGGCCGGGCAGCTCACCGATGAGCGGCGGCGGCTCGACCAGTTCGCCACCGGCGACCTCGCGGTCAGGGCCAGCCTGGCGCTCAGCTACGTCGGTCTCGACCACGTCACGCGCAGGGCGTTCCGGCTGCTCGGCTCGCTGGACGTGCCCGAATTCGCCGGCTGGGTCGCCGGGGCGCTGCTCGACCTGCCGGTGGCCGCGGGAGAGGAGCTGGTCGAGGCTCTGGTGGACACGCAACTCGTGCTCGTCAGCGGAACGGACCTGGTGGGGCAGCCCCGCTACCGGTTCCACGACCTCGTCCGCCTGTACGCCCGCGAGCGCAACGGCCTCGAAGACGAGCCGGAGGCCGTGGCCGCGGCACTGGGCAGGGCTTTCGGGGCCTGGCTCACGCTGGCAGAACGTGCCACAGAAAGGGTGCAGGGCACCTCGTCCGCCATCATCCACGGCACCGCTCCTCGCTGGAACTCCCCCGACGGGGCTCCCTGGGCGGGTCTGGCCGAGCAGGACCCCATGGCGTGGTTCGACACCGAGCGGACGGCGCTGATCGCGTCGATCCGCCAAGCCTGCTCGATGGGCTTGACCGAGGTCGCATGGGATACGGCCTGCTGCGTGGAACGCTACTTCGACGTGAGCGGGCAGTTCGACGACTGGCGCGCCCTGCACGAGCGCGTACTGGAGGCCTGCCGCAAGTCGGGCAACAGGCTCGGCGAAGCGATGATCCTTCGAGGGCTCACGCACGCCACCACGTGGATGGAGACCGGCGGGGCCATGGCCGCGCAGTACGACGGGGCCGAGCAGCTGATCGCCATGTTCACCGAACTGGGCGAGGATCGCGGCCTGGCCGACGCCTACGTGCTGCGCGCCTGGGGGGAGGCGGCCAGGGGCGACATGGCGCAGGGCCTTCGGTCAGGGCAGATCGCGCTGCGCCTGGCGGAAGGCAGCGGCCACATGAGCGGCCAGGCCAGGGCACACGTCTGCATGGCTGTGACGTACGGGCCCAGAGAGATCAGGATGGCCATCGTCCACCTGCTGAAAGCCCTGCCGCTGGCCGAGAAGCTGGGCAACCCGCGCTTCGAGGCCACGACGCTGCAGTTCCTCGGCCTCGCGCACGCCCATGCGAGAGAGTTCGAGGCCGGTCTGGAATATCTGGTCAAGGCGCTGGCCATCTACCGCCAGTTCCGCGACCCGCTGCTGGAGGCGATGGGCCTGGTGGCGCTGGCCAAGCTCTACGGCGTGGCCCGCGACCCCCGGGCCAGGGCCGCGGCGGAGGCGGCCGAGGCGCTGAGCCGCTCCCATCACCTGGCCCACCACAGGGCCGACGCGCTCTGGGTGCTCGGCGACGTCGACCTGGCAGAGGGCAGGTTCGGCGAGGCGGTCACCCATCTGGAGGAGTCGGTGCGGCTCTGGCGCACCCGTGGCTGGCAGGACTTCCTCGCGGGCGCGCTGAGCAGCCTCGCCGACGCCTACACCGCGGCCGGCGACCTCGTGGCGGCTGCCGGGGCACGCCGGGAGGTGGACGCCCTCACCGGGACGGTATCTGATCCGACATCGCAATCTACTCAGTCATGACGATATCTCCGCGCTAACCGGAAAGGCCCATGGTCGATCAGGATGAGTCTTGAGCAGCAGGTTTTCGCGCCTAGGAGTCCCATGCCCCGTTCCGCCCTCGTGTGGGCCCTCGGCCTCGTCATCGCGGGGTCCGTCGCGGTGGCCGTCTGCGTCCTCACCGCCCCGAAAATCGCCCCCGACGCCCCCCGCGACTTCTTCGACTCGCCCTACCTGCTGCTCGCGTTCGCGGGCTTGGGGGTCCTGGCCGGTCTGGCCGGATGGTTCGTCCCTCGGACGGGGATCCTGTGGGGCCTGCTCGCCGTCGCCCCGTTCTTCGTATATTTCGCGATCACCATCATCAGGGATCTCGGGGAGGACGACCAGGGGCTCTGGCCGGTCGGCGTGGTGTTCCTGGTGGCTCTCACCCTCATCCCCGCCGCCGCCGCCCTGACGACGTCACTCATCCACAAGGCCCGCTGAGGGCGTCGCCGCGATCGCCCGCGGTCAGGCCGGCGGACAAGGCGCTCGGCTCATCGGTCGTGGAGTGTCATCGCCTGACGTCGTAGACACGGTTGGTGAGGGTCTCCGTGGCGAGCCTCCACCTGTGCAGCCCCGCTTCGCCGGCGATGCTCCTCATGACCTCCTCGCCCGCGTGATTGCCCAGTGCCCGCGGGCCCTTCTGGGCCAGCGCGCCAGGCAGGCAGAGCACGGCGGAAGTGGACGCGAAGGACCGGCCGATCGGGTTGATCAGGTCCAGGGGATCGGCCGGGGCATTCGGTTCGACGACCATGCAGCCGCCGTCCGCGGCCAGCGCCCGCTCGGCGTGGCGGAGGGCCGCACCCGGGTCCCCGAGGTCGTGCAGGCAGTCGAAAAAGGTGATCAGGTCGTAGTCGTCGCCGGGGAAGTCCGTGGTGGCGGCGACGTCGAACGTCACCCGGTCACCCAGCCCCTGCTCCCGCGCCGCACTGCGCGCGGCCTCGATGGACGGAGCGTGGAAGTCGAATCCCTGGCAGCGGGACCTCGGGAACGCCTGTGCCATGAGCAGGGTGGAGTGGCCGAAGCCGCACCCGACGTCGGCGACCGACGCGCCCCGTTCCAGCTTCTCCACGACGCCGTCCAGCGCCGGCAGCCACTCCTGCACCAGCATCGCCGCGTAGCCGGGACGGAAGAACGCGGCGACCCCCTCGTACAGTTCCGGCCCGTGCTCCTGCCAGGCCACGCCCTCGCCCGTGCGGTAGGCGTCCACCAACGCGTCTTCTGTGGCGTACAGCGGCTTGAGCATCGTGAAGGCGCCGACCAGATACGTGGGTGCGCCGGGGTCCGCCAGCACGGCCGCGTGCTCGTCCGGCAGCAGGTAGGTGCTCGTCCCGGCGTCGTAGAGCACGTATTCGCCGGCCACCTGTGCGGCCAGCCACTCCCTCACGTACCGCTCGGCGAGCCCGGCCCGCTCGGCCAGTTCCACCGAGGTGAGGGGTCCGGCCCCGGCCAGCGCCGCGTACAGGCCGAGCCGGGCGCCGATCGAGGTGGACAGTCCCGCGAACGCGGCGGCGCTGTCGGCGGCCACCCGTCCCAGGAACTCCGCGACCCGGTCCTGGTCAAGCTTCTTGGCATCCGCCACCGTCTTCACCTCTCCTTATGTCACGTGACCACCGCCGTCCATCGTTTCGATAAATAGGTCATACGGCAACATAGACGGCTAAATCGGGCAGGTCTTGGGCGGCGCCCGAGGGGTTCGCACGGTCGATGCGAGCCGATACGGAAGACCGTTATAACGACATATGTCAGAAAACTCCACAAGAATGTAACGAATACGAAATACCGGACCCTGTATACGTTCTTCCAAAAGAATCTTCCAGGAGGAAACGGATGCGGTCCGCGCGCCACCTGAAAACGATCGTCCCGCTCGTCGCCCTCCCCCTGGCCCTCGCGGCCTGTGGCGGAGGCGGCGCCCCCACCAGCGCCCCCTCTGTGGCCGACGCCACCGCCGACAATCGCACCGTCCAGAGCGGTGGCACGCTCGCCGTCGCCCTGAACGCCGACCCCGACGCACTGGACCCGAGCACCGCCACGACGCTCGTCGGCCGTGAGGTCTTCGTCAACATGTGCGAGAAGCTCTACGACATCGACGCGACCTCCACGCTGGTCCCCCAGCTGGCCGCTGCCATGCCCCAGCTCTCCCCCGACGGCAAAGAGGTGACGATCAAGCTGCGGACGGGCCTCAAGTTCAACGACGGCACCGTGATGGACGCCGCCGCGGTCAAGAAGTCGCTGGACCGGCACCGTTCCTGGGAGAAGTCCGCCCGGCAGGCGGATCTGGCCGCCGTCACCGACGTGACCACGGTGGGTGAGGACACGGTCAAGCTCACCCTGTCCCGGCCGGCCACCCCGCTCACCGCCCAGCTCGCCGACCGGGCCGGCATGATCATGTCGCCCAAGGCGCTGGACAGTGAAGGCGACGCCTTCGGCGCGAACCCGGTGTGCGTCGGGCCGTTCAAGTTCGCGAGCCGGACCTCCGGCAGCGAGGTCGTGCTGGAGCGCGCGCCTGACTACTACGACGCCGCCAAGGTCAAGCTCGACAAGATCGTCTACAAGATCATCGTCGACCCGAACGTCCGCGCCGCCAACCTCAGGTCGGGTGACGTACAGGTCGGCGACCAGCTCGCCACCACCACGGTCGCCGGAGTGCAGGCCGACCCCAACCTCAAGGTCGTGTCGGGCGGAGGTCTCGGCTACTTCGGGATCAACGTCAACATCGGCAACGTCGCCGGTTCGACGGAGAAGTACGGCTCGGTGGACAGCGCGCTCGGCAAGAGCCCGGAGCTCCGCGAGGCGTTCGAGCTCGCGCTCGACCGTGACGCGATCAACAAGACCGTCTACAACGGCCTGTACGAGTCCGACTGCTTCCCGCTGCCGGCCGACAGCCCGTACCGCGCGGCGAGCCTCCAGTGCGCGCCGCACGACGTGGCCAAGGCCAAGCAGCTCGTCCAGGCCTCCGGCGTGCCGACGCCGATCCCGGTGACCCTGACCACGCCGAACGACGCCACCAACCAGCGGCTCGCCCAGGTGATCCAGCAGATGACCAAGGAGGTCGGCTTCGATGTCAAGGTGGAGACCGCCGAGTTCGTCGCCACTCTGGAGCAGGGCGGGGCGGGCAAGTACGACACGCTGCTCACCGGCTGGTCGGGCCGCGTAGACCCGGACGGCAACCTGACCAACATCATCACCACCGGGGGCAGCAACAACTACCCCGGCATGTCGGACCCCGACATCGACGAGCCGATCAAGCAGGCCGCGGCGGCCACCGACACGGCCGAGCGGGCCGAGCTGTACGCGAAGGCCATCCAGAAAGCCGCTGACCTGCGCGGATTCATCTACCTATACCACAACAAGTACTACCTGGGCATGAACAAGACCGTCGCCGGCGTCCAGTACTTCAAGGACGGCCTGCCTCGCTTCACCACGGCCGGGTTCACCGCGAAATGACCTGGTTCATTCTGCGGCGCTGCGGCGCGGCGGTGATCGTGCTCCTCCTGGGCAGCGTCCTGATCTTCCTCGGGGTCAGGGCGCTGCCGGGGGATCCCGCGCTGGTCATGGCCGGGGAGGACGCCTCACCGGCCCTGGTCGCGGCCATCCGGGAGGAGTACGGCCTGGACCGGCCGCTTCCCGTGCAGTACGTCGAGTACCTGCGCCAGACCCTGTCCGGCAATCTCGGCAGGTCCACCCAGGACCAACTGCCCGTCGCGACCATCCTGGCCGAGCGGCTGCCGGTGACGCTGGAGCTGACCGCGCTCGCCATGTTGGTGGCGGTCACGGTCGGCGTGCTGGCGGGCATCGTCGCCGCCGTCCGGCGCGGCCGCGCCGCCGACTACGTGGCCACCGGCTTCGGCCTGGCGGGATTGTCCATCCCGCACTTCTGGCTCGGGCTGCTGGCCATCCTGCTGTTCTCGGTCACGCTGCGCTGGCTGCCCGCCTCCGGGTATGTCCCGTTCACCGAGGACCCGGTGGGGAACCTGCAGCGCATGTTGCTGCCGACGCTGGTCCTCGGCATGGGGTTCGCGGCCGTGCTGATGCGGCAGACCCGCTCGGCGATGCTGAGCGCGCTGTCCGCCGACTACGTCCGTACGGCCCGCTCCAAGGGCCTGCCGGAACGCGCCGTGGTGGGTGTGCACGCGCTGCGCAACAGCCTCACCACCGTCGTGACGGTGCTCGGCCTGCAGCTCGGCGCGCTGATCAGCGGAGCCGTCGTCACCGAGCAGATCTTCGTGATCCCGGGCTTCGGCAAGCTCACCGTGGACGCCGTGCTGACCAGGAACTATCCGGTCATCCAGGCGGTGGTGCTGGTGACCGTGACCGCTTACGTGGTGATCAACCTGCTGGTCGACATCGTGTACGCCTTCCTCAACCCGCGCATCCGGCTTTCGGGGGCGTCCCATGGCTGACCCGATGACGGTCTCCGTGGGGGCCATCCGCGTGGGGAGCCCGGCGGAGCGACGACGCCGGCTGTGGCGGCGGTTCCGCCGCCGCCCGATGCCGATGGCCGGCCTCGTGCTCGTCGCCGGGTTCCTCCTGCTCGCCCTGGTGGGGCCGTTGGTGACCGGCGACCCGATCATCCAGGACTACGCGGCCACGCTCGCCCCGCCGTCGGCCGCCCATCCGATGGGCACCGACGATCTCGGCCGGGACGTGCTGGCGAGGATCGCCTCGGGCGCGCGGGTCTCCCTCCAGGCGGGCGTGTTGTCCACGCTGCTCGCCATGGTGGCGGGCATCCCGATCGGGCTGCTGGCGGGCTTCTATCGGCGCTGGCTCGACCCGCTGGTCGGGAGGCTGGTCGACGTAACACTGGCATTCCCGTTCCTGGTGTTCGCGGTGGGCCTGGCCGCGATCATCGGCCCGTCGCTCACCGGGGTCGTGCTGGCTCTCGGCTTCGCCCAGCTCCCCGCCGTCATCCGGATCACCCGTGGCGAGGTCCTGGCGATCAAGGAGATGGACTACGTCTCCGCGGCGATCGCGGACGGCGCCGCCGACGGCCACATCCTGCTCCGCTACGTCCTGCCGAACTGCGCCGGGCCGCTGATCGTCCAGGCCACGGTGGCGATTCCGACGGCGATCATCGGTGAGGCCACCCTGTCCTTCCTCGGTCTCGGCGTGCAGCCGCCGACCCCGTCGTGGGGCGTCATGCTCACCGTCGCCCAGCAGTACCTCGACGTCGCCCCGTGGCTGGCGATCTGGCCGGGTCTGCTGATCGCGCTGGCCACACTCGGATTCAACCTGCTCGGCGACGGGCTGCGCGACGTCCTCGATCCCAGGAGCGGCCTGTGAGCCTTCTCGACATCACCGACCTGACCGTCGGCTTCGACACCGAGGACGGCCACGTCCACGCGGTCAAGGAGGTCTCACTCAGCCTGGAAGAGGGGGAGATCCTCGCCCTGTGCGGCGAGTCGGGCTGCGGCAAGACGGTCACGGCGATGTCGGTGCCGAGGCTGCTGCCACCCCGCACCACCCGCCTGACCGGCTCGATCCGGCTCGACGGCCGCGAGCTCACCACCCTGCCCGAGCCGCAGATGCGCCAGGTGCGCGGCAAGGAGGTCTCCGTCGTCTTCCAGGAGCCGATGACCTCCCTGAATCCGTCGTTCACGGTCGGCTTCCAGATCGCCGAGGTGCTGCGCAGGCACGAGAACCTGTCACGCGGCGCCGCCCGCCGCCGCGCGGTCGAGTTGCTCGAACTCGTCGGCATCCCGGCTCCGGCCCAGCGGATCAAGGAGTATCCCCACCAGCTCTCCGGGGGGATGCGGCAGCGCGTGATGATCGCCATCGCGGTGGCGTGCTCGCCGCGCGTGCTGATCGCCGACGAGCCGACCACCGCCCTGGACGTGACGATCCAGGCGGGCGTGCTCGACGTCTTCCGCGACCTGCGCGACCGGCTGGGCACCGCGATCATCCTGATCACTCACGACCTCGGCGTGGTCGCCGACATCGCCGACCGTGCCGTGATCATGTACGCGGGACGGGCGGCCGAGCAGGCCCCCGTCGAGGAGTTGTTCGCCCGTCCCCTCCACCCGTACACCCTGGGCCTCATGAAGGCCCTGCCCGCCGCCGCCGTCGCCGCCGGCCCCGGCGGGCGGCGCAGGCTGGCGGAGATCCCGGGAATGGTCCCCTCACCACTCGCCGACCCCGCCGAGTGCGCCTTCCACGCCCGCTGCCCGAGCGGGCAGGACGACTGCCTCGCGGCCCGGCCCTCCCTCGTACGGCACGGCCCGGCGCACCTCGCCGCCTGCTTCCATCCCGCGCGATCAGGAGAACAACCGTGAACGAACCCGTCCTGCGGATCGACTCCCTGGTCAAGCATTACGGCCAGGTCAGAGCCGTGGACGGGCTGTCGCTGACGATCGGGCAGGGCGAGGTGCTCGGCCTGGTCGGGGAGTCGGGCAGCGGAAAGTCCACCGTCGGCAAGTGCGTGCTGCGCCTGACCGAGCCCACCTCCGGCACGATCACGCTGGGCGGCCGGGACGTCACCCACCTGTCACGCCGGGCCATGCGCCCGCTCCGCAGGGACGTCCACATGGTGTTCCAGGACCCCTATTCGTCGCTCAACCCGCGCTTCTCGATCGAGCAGATCGTCAGCGAGCCGCTGCTCCGGCACAAGGTGATGCGCAGGCGAGAGGCGGGCGAGCGCGTCGCCGCGATGCTGGAGAAGGTCGGGCTGCGCACCGAGATGATGTCGCGTCTCCCCCACGAGCTGTCCGGCGGGCAGCGGCAGCGCGTGGGCCTGGCCAGGGCGCTGGTCCTGGAGCCGAAGCTCGTGGTGGCCGACGAGCCGGTGTCCGCCCTCGACGTCTCGGTCCAGGC
The DNA here is from genome assembly GCF_016863275.1 of Planotetraspora mira. Taxonomy (GTDB): domain Bacteria; phylum Actinomycetota; class Actinomycetes; order Streptosporangiales; family Streptosporangiaceae; genus Planotetraspora; species Planotetraspora mira. The sequence goes on along the minus strand of NZ_BOOO01000041.1, from coordinate 6,751 downwards.
CTCGGTGCTCAACCTGATCACCGACCTGCAGCGCGACATGGGCTTCTCCTGCCTGTTCATCACCCACGACCTGTCGGTGGTGGAGTTCCTGGCCGACCGGATCGCGGTCATGTACCTGGGGAAGATCGTGGAGACCGGGCCGACCGCGGAGTTGTTCGCCGGACCCCGGCATCCGTACACGCAGGCGTTGCTGTCCGCGGCTCCCGTTCCCGACCCCGCCAGGGCGCGCGAGCGCCGCAGGATCGTGCTCGGCGGCGACGTCCCGAGCCCTCTCGATCCTCCGGCGGGCTGCCGTTTCCACACCCGCTGTCCGCTGGCCTTCGACGCCTGCCGTACGGTCGATCCGGCGTTGACCGACCCCCGGGACGGCGACCACCCGGCCGCCTGTCACCTGGTGACGCCCGAACGCCGGCCCGACGCGGCCGTCCCCGGGCGGACGCTCGAGTACTGATCGGTTTGCTGAAGGAAGGGACCGGGTGTTCACCACAAGACCCGAACTGACGGGCGACTTCGGAATGGTGGCAAGCACGCACTGGCTGGCCTCCGCCGCGGGGATGAGCGTGCTGGAGCGCGGGGGCAACGCCTTCGACGCGGCCGTGACGGCGGGGTTCGTCCTCCAGGTGGCCGAGCCGCACCTCAACGGACCCGGCGGCGAGGTGCCGATCCTGCTGTGGAGCGAGGCCGAGCAGCGGCCCTTCGTGGTCTGCGGGCAGGGCGTGGCACCCGCGGCGGCGACCATCGAGCGGTTCACCGACCTCGGTCTGGACGTCGTCCCCGGGACCGGGCTGCTGGCCGCCACCGTGCCCGGCGCCTTCGGCGGGTGGATGCTCATGCTGGAGCGCTGGGGCACGTGGTCGCTGGCCGACGTGCTGGAACCCGCCATCTCCTACGCCGAGCACGGCGTCCCGGTGCTGGAGCGCGTCTCGGCGACGATCGGCACCGTGGAGCGGCTGTTCTCCGAGGACTGGCCGACCTCGGCCGCCACCTGGCTGCCGCACGGTCAGGTGCCGGAGCCGGGCTCACGGCTGACCAACCCGGTGCTGGCCGCGACCTACCGGCGCCTGGTGACCGAGGCCGCACAGGCCTCCGGCACGCGGGAGGGGCAGATCGCCGCAGCCAGGGACGCGTGGTACCGGGGCTTCGTCGCCGAGGAGATCGCCCACTTCAGCGGAGGCAAGGCCTGGCGCGACAGCTCGGGAGAGCCGCACTCCGGCCTGCTCACCGGCGACGACCTGGCAGGCTGGGCGGCGTCCGTGGAGGAGCCGCTGACCTTCGACTACCACGGCCACACCGTGTGCAAGACGGGGCCGTGGGGTCAGGGGCCGGTCTTCCTGCAGCAACTCGCGCTGCTGTCCGGGTTCGACCTGGGCGGGATGGGCCACCTCAGTCCTGACTACGTGCACACCGTCATCGAGTGCGCCAAGCTGGCCTTCGCCGACAGGGAGGCGTGGTACGGCGATCCGGGCTTCGCCGACGTGCCGATGGCCGGCCTGCTGAGCGAGGCGTACAACGTGGAGCGGCGCACGCTGGTCGGCGAGGACGCCTCCTACGAACTACGGCCGGGCGCCCCGGAGGGCCGCGTTCCGCGGCTTCCCCACCTGCCCGGGCCGGGCACGGTCAGCCACGCGCCGGGGGTGTCCCGCACGCGCGGGACCGCTGGTGTGGGGGAACCGACCGTGGGCGGCGACGGCCGGGTCAAGGGCGACACCTGCCACGTGGACGTCGTGGACCGGCACGGCAACATGGTCTCCGCCACGCCCAGCGGCGGCTGGCTGCAGAGCTCGCCGACGATCCCCTCGCTCGGGTTCTGCCTGGGCACGAGAGGCCAGATGTTCTGGCTGCAGGACGGGCTGCCCGCGTCGCTGCGCCCGGGAAGCCGGCCGCGTACCACCCTGTCCCCCTCTTTCGCCCTACGGGACGGCAGGCCCTGGCTGGCGTTCGGCACCCCCGGCGGGGACCAGCAGGATCAGTGGAGCCTGAACTTCTTCCTCTCCGTGGTCCACGGCGGGCTCGGCCTCCAGGAGGCCGTCGACGACCCCATGTTCCATTCCGAGCACTTCCCCAGTTCGTTCTTCCCCCGCGGCTCGCTGCCGGGTGTCCTGCACATCGAGGAGCGGGCGGATCCGGCGCTCGTCGCCGAGTTGCGGCAGCGCGGCCACCAGGTGGAGGTGCTCGGTCCGTGGTCGCTCGGCAGGCTGAGCGCGGTCGCGCGGGACACGGCTCCGGGCGGATTCCTCCACGCGGCGGCCAACCCGCGCGGCGCCCAGGGATACGCCGTGGGCAGGTGAGTCGATGACGCCGACGGCACCGGTTAAACCGCTTAAGCCGCTTAAACCGCGCCGGTGCCGGCCAGGCCCTCCCAGGACCAACGGGGCACGGGCAGGCTCGAAGCCACCTGGGAGCCGCGCGGAGAGTACGAGACCACCTCTGCCACAGCCCACTCCATGTACGACCGCAGAGCGGCCCGGAAGTCGGGGTCTTCGGGCAGGCCCGCGTCATCGGCCGCCTGCACGAAGCATCTGACGAAGCGTTCCCCCAGGTCATGTTCCGCGCCCTGGCCGGCGTGGATGCCGAGCATCGCCGAGTGCCCCCCGCACGACTGCGAGTAGAGGGCGGGACCACCGAACACTTCAGCCCAATAGCTCGCCAGTCTCTCCACATGCTGGGGATGACCGGGATGCGAGAACGGATGGTTCAGCACCGGATCCCGCAGGCAGCGTTCGTGGTGGGCGGCCGCGAGCGCGAGGAACGCCTGCTCGCCGCCGGCGAACTCGAATATCGATGGCCGCGACACGGCTACCACTGTGCCACAGGCCGGCGTCCGGCCGCCCGCTGTCCTTCCGAGACCGGCTCAGCCGGCCGAGAGGCTCGCGGCGTCGACGATCTCGGCGCCCTCGGGCGCTTCGAACGCCTTGGAGTCGGCCTCATCGGTGAAGCTCACCAGTTCGATCGAGGCCTTTTCCCCGTTGGTCAACGTGCCGGTGAAGGAGGCGAGAACGCCCGCCTCCGTGACGCACACCGAGAAGTCGCGCGGTGCGTCGGTGTCGCCCGGCGACGCGGCCGCCTCCAGCCCTGTGGCGGTGGCACAGAGCGAGTCCTGACCGGCGATCTCCTTCTCCTCGCTCTCGATGTCGGCGCCGGGGACCACAGCGGCGGCCGCGACGACCCCGAGCGCCAGTTCCGGCGTGACGAAGCCGGGCCCGGTCGCGGCCGTCAGCGCCCCGGCGTTGCCGGCGCCGGCAGCCGGGGCGCGGGTACAGGTGTTCTCCGCGCAGAGCAGCATGTGGTCGGGCGTGAAGATGTACCTGCCTTCGGGGCCGATGAAGACCGAGTTCGGCGGCTCCTGGACGAGCGTCACCGTGCCCCCGTCGGTGGACTTGTACGTGGCGGTGAACGTGAGGCCGGCCGACTTGCCCAGCCTGTCGCTGAACGTGGACAGCGTGTTGGCGGAGTCGACCACGTTCGTGACCTGGCCGATGACGCCGCAGCCCATGAGGGAGGTGCCGAGGACGCCGACGGCGGCGGTCAGGGAAGCGAGGCGGACGGCGATGCGGCGACTGCCTGCCTCGGTCCTGATCTGGGCGCGCGTTGAGAGGTGCATGGTGATTCTCCTGAAGTGAGAGGGCCGGCTCCGGCGACGCTCCCGGGACCGCACGACAAGAGATAGATCACGTTCCTTGCAGCATGATTGCGCCGCCTGACCGCCTCGCTTGCGGATCACTTACACACCAGCGCGGCCTTGCCGTCAGGTGAAGCAGCGTTGAGTTCGGCGGCGCGGGTGCCGGTATCGGCAGGTCTAGCGGGCCCCGCCGCCGGGCCTGCCGGAGCGCTGTCGTCTGCGCCTCGTGATCGGGTTCCGCTCTCCGGCATCGGCATGGACATCGTCTCCGGCGCCGATGGCCGCGCGCTCGTCGTGGCTGCGTTCCTCTTCGAGCGGGACGTGGTCCGTGCCGTAGGCCTCGCTGACCTTCGCCCGCAGCCGGCCGAGGGCGGTGCGGGTCTCCTTCGGTGGGATGCCGTCGCCGTCCACGCCGCTCTCGATGATCGGAATCTCTTCCTTGCCCCGGATGTGGTCGGCGATGTCCTGCGTCGCCGGGGTGTGGACCTCGATGTACTCACCGTTCGGCAGGCGCTTGATGACGCCCGACTCCACGCCGTGGGACAGCATCTCCGCGTCCCTGCGCTGGAGGCCGATGCAGATCCGGTACGCGACGACGAAGGCCAGCGCGGGACCGATGAAGATCGCGAAGCGCCCGAAGATCGTCGTCAGGTACAGGCTGATGTGGAAGTTGGCCGAGATCTCGTCGTTCGCTCCGAGCAGCCAAAGAAGACCGTAGAAGGTGATTCCCGCGAAGCCGATCCCCGTGCGGACGGGGTTGTCGCGCGGCCGGTCGGCGAAGTGGTGCTCCCGCCGGTCTCCGGTCACCCACTGCTCGACGAACGGATACACCGCCAGGCCCGTCAGGATGACCCCCATCGGCAACAGCGCCGGGATCAGCACGCTCAGCGACAGCGTGTGACCCAGGAAGTTGATCTCCCAGGAGGGCATCAACCGCAGCGAGCCCTCCAGGAATCCCATGTAGAAGTCGGGCTGGCTGCCCGCCGAGATGGCCGCCGGCGTATATGGACCGAACAGCCAGATCGGGTTGATCTGGGCGAAGGTGGCCAGCAGCGCGATGACGGCGAAGGTGAACAGGAAGAACGCGCCCGACTTCGCCATGAAGGAGGGGTAGAAGGGCCCGCCCACCACGTTCTTCTCGGTCCGGCCGGTGCCCGGCATCTGCGTGTGCTTCTGCACCCACATGAGAACCAGGTGGGCGGAGATCAGCGCCAGCAGGATGCCCGGGATCAGCAGGATGTGGATCGTGAAGAACCGCGGAATGATGTCATGGCCGGGAAACTCTCCACCGAAGAGCAGGAACGCCAAGTACGTCCCGACCACGGGGATGCCCAGTATGACGCCCTGAGTGATCCGCAGACCGGCGCCGGAGAGCAGGTCGTCAGGGAGGGAGTAGCCGGTCAGGCCCTCCAGCAGCGCCAGTGTGAGCAGTCCGAGGCCGATGAGCCAGTTCAGCTCACGCGGCTTGCGGTAGGCGCCGGTGAAGAACACCCGCAGCATGTGGACGGTCATGCCCGCCACGAACAGCAACGCCGCCCAGTGGTGGATCTGCCGGATCAGCAGACCGCCGCGGACGTCGAAGCTGATGTTCAGCGCCGAGGCGTAGGCCTCGGACATCCTCACGCCCACCAGAGGCTGGTAGGAGCCGGAGTACACGACTTCGCCCATGCTCGGCTTGAACCAGAACGTCAGGAACGTGCCGGTCAGCAGCAGGATGATGAACGAGTACAGCGCGATCTCGCCCAGCAGGAACGACCAGTGATCGGGGAAGATCTTCCTCAGGTTGCGCTTGAGAAAGCCGCCCGGCCCGATGCGGTCGTCGAGGAAGGTCGAGACCCCTGCGATGAGTTTCGGGGCGGTTTTCAATGAAGCCCCTCTCGGAGATCGGGCATAGCACGGCCCGAGCGTCCTGTGGCGTCAGCCGGTCCGCTCCCTGGCTTCGCCTCGCCGCCGCCTCCCTGGCCGTCCGCGGCCCCCACCACGGATCGCCTTCACGGCATGATCACTTTCACGGCGTGAACACGGCGCCTTCACGATGCCTTCACGGCGTGAACACGACGAGGCGGAAACGGTCACGGCTCGCCAGGCGGATGCCCTCCGCGCGTATGCGGCGAATTCAGCCAACCGGTCCACTTCAGTTCTCTTCCAGCCTATCCATCTGTTTTCATGACAAACCTTGAGGCCAGCCACGTATGGGTGCATCCGAGGAGACCGGGCGCATGCCCCAACGCGGGCACCGGACGCGAATGTGAGAACCGTCAGTGGCAACGGACTTTTGAGGGCCAAAAACCGCCTCAAGTCATACGGCTGGCCTTTAGTCTCCCTCACGCCATAAGCGGACAACTCTCCCGTACCCTCCTTCCGCCCCGCTTGGTGATGCGGTTCCTCGATGAACCCGGCCGCACCGGGAGCACCCGCTCGCACCGACCGTCGCAGACCTACACGTTCACTCGCGGCTTAGAATTTCTGTTCTAAATCTGTAGCGGACTGACTACTCAGCGTGAGATTATTCAGACACACGTTCGATGCAGATGGGGAAAGGGGGTGCCGCCGTGAACGACTCACACGGGAGACGTCACTCCTTCTCATCGACCGACGAGATGCCCTGTGGTCCACAGTGGTGGGCGCAGGTGACGGCGCGCGCCCGGTCATGGTCATCCGATGGCAGTTCGGCGTTGAGTTCGCCGCCCCTGGTAGATCCATGGCCAGATTCCCCACCATCAGACCCCGCGCCACCAGACTCCGAGCGACCAGACTCCGCTCAGCCTAACCCCAGGCCATCAGACTCCGCTCGGCCTGACCCCGCGCCACCAGTCCTCGAGCCGTCGGCCCTCGAGCCGTCGGGCTCCGCACTGGACCATTCGTCGCCGTCCGGCCCACGTGACCATGCGCGCACCGGACAGGAGTCGCAAGCGGACGCATCAGCCGAGCCCGGCGAATCAGGTGAGCCCAGCCCAGGTAAGCCCAGCCGATCAGGTGAGCCGGGCGAATCAGGTGAGCCGAACCTAGGTGAGCCCAGCCGATCAGGCGGGCCGGGCGAATCATCCGGGCCGGGCGAATCATCCGAATCGGCGCACACGGCAGCCCCCGCCGGCCCGGATGAGCTGGTGGCAGTGCTGGTGGATGCGGCCA
>NZ_BOOO01000040.1 GCF_016863275.1 Planotetraspora mira | reverse complement strand
CGCAGCTCAGAGGCTGATCCGATTGATCGGGTCGGCCCTTTCGGCGTTTTGGGGACAACGATCATTTGGTGTCTGGCCTCATGGTGCTGCTTGACCGGCGGCCAAGGCGTGGCGGTGTCTAGGGTGGTGATTCTTGACGAACTAGCACTGGAAAAGGGCATAAAGACCACGGTGGGTCGGGCGGTCACCCTTCAAAGATCCCCCATCGGATGTCGAGGTGGCGTAGCGCCTCAAGGTGTGCACGGTGTCGAGCGCTGGTGTATGCGTACCAGGTGCTGTCTTCACGTGGGGTGAGCTGCACGACGAGGCCGTTGCCCACATGGAACTCAGTGTCAGTCGATGGGACCCATCGGTTTCGGAGAGGTACGCGTCGGAGTCCGTAGGTGAGCCGCTGCGCCTCCTCGGTGGTGAGGTGGGCGAAAGCGAGGTAAGGGCCGGCGAACGACGCTTCATACAGCGCGAAGAGTAGGAGGAACGTGCTCAGGGGATGGGGGTCGATGATCGGCTCGTCTGTCCAGTACCGATACGACACTGCCGGGTCGGTCGCAGTTGGATCGATGGCTAGAACGAAGCCGCCCTGGTTTTCGGCGCCGAATTCAAGCCAGCCATCCTTGTCCAGGCGCAGCTTGTGGAGCGGGAACAGCGGATCTTGCCTGCCGAGTACCTCCTTGCGTCCGGCCACCGTGGCATAGAACGCGGCGAGTGGTGCGGGAATCGGTATGTGCGACGCTTCTGCGTGACTCTCGTCCGTCGGCACGTCGGCGTACCAGTCGGTGACGAACTCGTGGGTCGCGGCGACGGGGTCATCCGGCAGCAGGTCCAACCAACTTGTCCGGGGTGGGGGCGGTGCAGGAAAAAGCGGCCGTACCCGGTCGAGCACCTCGAACGGCAGCACCTGTTCGAGGTGGATCTGGTACTCGATAAGCCTTTCCTCGGTGGGGTCGTAGCTGCCGCCGCAGTATTTGAGCGGACCCAACGGCTGGCAGCCCTCCCGGACGCGCACAAATCCATGTAGCGCACTTGGTGTGGTTTCCGGCCGATGCCCAGCCGTTCCCATGAGGTCGTTGTAGAGGTACGTGTGGACTTCGTCCGGGAACGGACCCGCAAGCTTGAGAAGTTCGCGATGCTGCACGGCTGTGCCGTCGGGCCGGTCACCAGGTTCGACAATGACGATGAATGCATCCGGGCCCAGCACGTAGCTTGCCAACGGCATCCGGTAGATCCGGGCTCCAAGGCCCGCCAGGGTGAGGACGTCGGACTCAGGGACGACGTCCCACCGTTCATCAGACATTGGTCGATTCCTGACTCGCTCGTCAACGTCGACGCGAAGCTAGCAGATGCCGGCACGGTGCGAGAGGCTCGGCCCGTCGATGATTACGGCGAGTTGGGGACCTTTCGGGGACCACACGTCATGCACGTAGCCGAACAACCTGCACGTCACCAAACGGCGTGCATGGCTACCTGAAGGCCGTTGAGCTGGAAAAACGCCTACTCCCACTTCCTGGGGGTCAAGGGGTCGCAGGTTCAATTCCTGTCGTCCCGACGCAGCTCAGAGGGCTGATCCGATTGCCGTTCCCTTCGTTGGGCGAGGGAGCCGAAGAGCGCCCGTTGCCGGGGCGGCGGGCGCTCTTTGCCACCTTTAGCCGCGCGGTCCGCCAGTACCGGTGCCTCAGGATTCCGCGAGGGGGATTCGAAGGAGGAACAGCGCGCCGCCCAAGTGGGACTCCTTGGCCTTCAGGGTGCCCTCATGGGCGCGGGCGATTGCGCGGGCGATGGCCAGGCCTAGGCCGGTGCCGCCGTGGTCGCGACCGCGAGCGGTGTCCAGTCTGGAGAACCGCTCGAAGACGCGCTCCCTGTCACATTCGGGGATGCCGGCTCCGTCGTCCTCGACGGCCAGTTCGGCGAAGCGCCCAACGGGCCGCACGCTGACCTCCACGACTCTCCTGCTGTGTCGCTGAGCGTTGTCGAGGAGGTTCTTGAGTAGGCGGGCGATCTGGGATCGCACGACGGTGACCAGCACGCCCGTGTCGATCCGCATCCGGGTCGGCACCCGGTCGGTGCGTTGGGAGACCTCGCAGCGGGCCAGCTCGGACAGCGACAGAGGCATCTTCTCCGTGACTCCAGACGCTCCTACCCGGGCCAGCAGGAGCAGATCGGTGATGATCGACTCCAGCCGGTCGACGTCCAGCAAGGCACCTTCCAGGAGGGAGCGCATGTCGGTGTCTTCGGGGTGCAGCCTGCCGTCCTCCAGTTGCACGCGGAGGCCGGCGAGCGGGGTGCGCAGCTCGTGGGATGCGTCGGCGACAAACTGCTGCTGCCGGTCCAAGATGGCCGCTCGAGACAGAGTACTCATGATGCGCTCCTGGTATACCGAGTACCGTATTTCGTATACCAGTTTCTCTCCTGAAATGATCGTTGTCGGTACCGCTAGCGGGCCATCCACCGTCTGCCGCGGCAAAGCTCCGTCGAAGCGCACCACGCTGAACGCCATGCACGCTTCAAGATCAGGCAATGATGAGATCAACGCCGCCCGGACCGAATTGGGGGACAGGTGACTCGCAGGTAGGCATGCAGGCCGCGCGGATCGCCGAGCAGGCCGCCTTCCCACCGGAGAGCCACCCGGGACTTCACCGCGCCACTATCACCGCGGACACGGTCGACGGCTTCTCCCTGCTCGACGACATGAGCAGCCCCGGGTTGCGTTCACGGGATTGGTGTATAAGTTCCGCTGGTAGAGGCGCGGCGTCGAGAAACGCAGGCAGCGGATATCCCCTGGCAGCGCATTCTGTGCATGTCCTTTTAGGACGTCCGGTCGGCGTACTGAGAGGCCGATAAGGGTCTTGTGTTCGTAAAAGATGTCGCTTACGTTAAGCGCTGAAAACGTGATCGATAACGATTGCAATATGGAGAGAGCGGCATGGCCGACGGCGCTGCGCCGGTGACGATGAGTGATGTGGCGCGCCTGGCGGGCGTCTCCACCGCGACTGTGTCGCGGGTGGTCAACAGGCGTTACGGGGTCAGCGCCCGCACCATCGCGCAGGTGCGTTCGGCCATCGAGCGGCTCGGCTACGAGTCGAGTCTGGGGGCGACGAGCCTGCGACGCAGCCGCACCAATGTCCTGGGTCTGGTGACCCACAGCTTCCATTCCTATACCGCCGAGGTGCTCAAAGGCGTGATGGAGGCGTTGAGTCAATCGGGCTTAGACCTGATCGTCTACGCCAACAGCGATCTCTACGGGACGTACGCGGAGGGCTGGGAGCAGCGTCATCTGGCCCGCTTGTCCGGCACCCTCACGGACGGGTGCATTGTGGTGACGCCTTGGGGCGAGGTGCGGAGCAACACTCCGGTCGTGGTCATCGATCCGGTGCGGGACTCGACGGTGCCGTCGGTGACGGCGGACAACTTAGTGGGTGCCACCACAATGGTTGAGCACCTACTGGGCCTGGGGCATCGGCGCATCGGATTCATCGCGGGCCGTTCCAGCCTCGCAGCCGCATGGTCGCGCGAGGAGGGGTACCGGAGGGCGCTGGCCGCGGCCGGTGTTCCGGTCGATCCGACGTTGATCGGCAGAGGCGACTTCAATCCCGACTCCGCGGTCCCGCTGGCGCGGGCGTTGCTGGATAGGGCGGACCGCCCGACGGCGATCTTCGCGGCGAGCGACGGGATGGCCCTGAAGGCTCTGGAGGTCGCGAAGGAGTTGGGACTCAGCGTTCCTGGCGACCTGTCGGTGGCCGGTTTCGACAACATTCCGGAGGCCGTGTCGGCCGAGCCGGGGCTGACCACGGTGGACCAGTCGATGTACCGACTCGGGTACGAGGCCGCGCGCATGCTGAAAGGGCTGGTGACCGGTGAGTGGGAGGGGCCCGATCAAATACTGCTCCCAACCCGCTTGATGGTCCGTGGCTCAACCGCACCACCGAGGACCGATACGAGCTTGTGACACACAAGCACCCGAAGGTGTATGCACCACCCAGATCCACCTGACAGCAGGTAACAAGACGAACCCGTGATGGACGGAGGTGCGGGAAACAGAAACCGACGGTACATCGACCGATAAGTCAGGCCGGCCAGTCGGGCCCAATCCGCTGCCGGCCATTGAGGAGTTCGGTATGACGTTGTCACCGTACCACGGAGCTTTACGCCCTAAGGGCGTGCACCGGCTCTTGGCGGTAGTCGCCGCCGGAGTCATGGCGATCTCGGCCGTGTTGCTCGCGCCGCGGCCGGCCGCGGCGGACACGCCGTGGCTGAATGTTTCCGAGGACGGCTACGTGTCGTTCACTGTCCCGGCGGCCTACGTCCAAGCCAACGCAGGCCAGGTGTCGCAGGTCGTCATCGAGGGGAACTTCGGCCCATCCTTCAGTTGGGCGGAGTTCGGTCTGACCCGCCGGGGCGACGCCTGGTCGGGGGTCCTCGGCCCGCTCAAGCCGGGCCTGTACTCCTACCAGGTCACCGGCGATGACACCAAGAGTCTCAAGGATCCGACGAACAGCGCCAGCGTGGCGTCCAAGCCGCTCTGGAGCACCTTCTTCGTTCCGGGCGGCTCGGCGCGCCTGCTGGCGGATGCGCCTCAGGGGCAGGGCGGCAAGGTCGAGACCCTGACCTACCGGGCGAAGGGCAATGAGCGGTCGGCTCTGGTATGGACGCCGCCGGCGTACTCGGCCAAGGGCGCCAAGGCCTACCCGGTGCTGTTCCTGCAGTCCGGTGACGGAGGAAGCGCCACCGACTGGCTCGACCTCGGTCGTGCCAAGCAGATCTTCGACAACTTGTCGGCTCAGGGCGCGATGGAGCCGATGGTGGTTGTGGTCAGCGGCGGTAGCGGGTCGGAAGACAAGGAGTTGAAGGATCTCCGTAAGGCGATCGCCGACAAGTTCCACGTTCTCCGCGACCCGGCGCACCAGGCGATCGCCGGTGTGTCCGGGGGCGGCACGCAGGCGCTGCGTGCCGCTCTCGCCAAGCCGGGTCAGTTCGCCTACGTCGGCTCGTTCTCGGGACTTCTGACGGAGAGCGTCGTCCGGGCGAACGCGGAAGCGATCAACCGCCACGTCAAGCTGATGCGCCTGTACACGGGGAACGTGACCGATCCCGCGTACAACGCGACCAACCGTCTGACAAAGGCGCTGGACCGCGCCCGTGTCAGGTATGAGTTCGACGGGGTCAACCCCGACGCCGGGGCGAACTGGAACGCCTGGCAGGAGAACCTGATCGATTTCGTGCCGCGGCTGTTCCGCACGGTGTCGGATCACGGTCCGAGCGCCGGCCACGGGCAGCTGAAGGGCGAGTTCACCCCGCCGGCGGCCGGCACCACGCCGACGCCGTTCGTGTCCGAGGGCGGCTTCGTCACCTTCGAGACCACGACGGAATTCAAAGACGCTCAGCACGTCACAGTGTGGGCGAACGACGCTCCCGGCGGGAGCTGGCTCCGCGTTCCGATGACCCGTGACGGCGACCGGTGGCGGGCGACCGTCGGTCCGCTGCAGCCGTGGTTCTACTACTACAAGTTCATCGTCGATCGGGTCTCGGTCAAGGACCCGTCGAACCCGACGAAGGTGACCTCCGAGTCCACTTGGAGCAGCTTCTTCGTCCCCGGAGACAGGGCGCGCCTGCTCTCGGAGGTTCCGGCCGGTCAGGGCGGAAAGGTCGAGAGCCTGACGTACCGAAGCACCGTGGCGAATCAGGACCGGACCGCGTTGGTGTGGACCCCGCCCGGCTACGACCCGAACCGCGCAGAGCGCTACCCCGTCTTCTACCTCCAGCACGGTAGCGGTCAGAGCTACACGGACTGGGTCGAGATGGGACGCGCCAAGCAGATCCTCGACCATGAGTTCCTCGACGGGGACCTGGTGCCGATGGTGGTCGTGATGGGCAACGGCAACGTGTCCAACTTCAACAAGGAGCTGCTGGAGAACATCGTTCCGGCGGCGCGTGCCCGCTACAACATCTCCAGCGACCCGTCGCAGCAGGCCCTCGCCGGCCTCTCGATGGGCGGTGGACAGGCGCTCGGGGTCCTCAAGGCGTACCCGGGCCAGTTCGCCTACGTCGCGGCGTTCTCGGCCGGGTTCGGCACCGGCACCGGCGTCGACGTGGCGGCCATCAACAACGGGACCAAGCTGTTGCGCCTGTATGTCGGCGACCAGACCGACTTCGTGTATCCGTCGGTCATGGCGTCCCTGCCCACATTGGACAACCTGGGCATCCACTACGAGTTCGCAGGGGTCACCCAGGGGCCCCACGGCTGGGACGTGTGGCAGAAGAACCTCATCGACCTCGCGCCGCGTCTGTTCAAGCGCTAGGTAAGCCTGTCCGGGGCGGCACCATCGGGGCATCGGGGGCCCCAGTGATGCTCGCCAAGCACGTGGGCGTGTGAACGCTCACAACAGAGATCGGCACGAGGGACAGGGCGCGGATCGTGGCATCCGTGCCCGGTCCCGAGCCGATCGCTCGGCCTCAGCGGTAGCGCACGGGCCTTTGTGCGCTGCGACCCCCCAAGGGAGATCATGTCTATGAAGAGAAAGAGCCTGATAACCGCGGCGGCCCTGCTCGCCGCCGCCGGGGCGATCGCCGCCTGCTCCCCAGACCAGGGGAAGAGCACGGCGAACGCGGGTGGGAACGACGCGAGCAGCTGCACCAACACGATCCCCAAGAAGCAACTGCCGGTCGTGACGATGTGGGGCTGGTACCCCAACACGCAGCTCGTCGTCGACAACTTCAACAAGCAGAGCAACGAGGTGCAGGTCTGCTGGACCAATGTCGGCCAGGGCGGCGACGAGTACGACAAGTTCCAGACGGCCATATCGGCGGGCACCGGCGCGCCTGACGTGATCATGATCGAGGCGGACCGGATCCCGACCTTCCAGATCCAGAAGGCGCTCGTCGACATCAAGAACTACGGCTTCGACGCTGTCAAGGCGAACTACAGCGACGGCGCGTGGAAGGACGTCTCGATCGGCGGCGCGGTCTACGGCGTGCCGGTCGACGGCGGCCCGATGGCGATGATCTACCGGAAGGACATCTTCGACAAGTACAAGATCACGCCGCCGAAGACGTGGGCCGAATACGAGCAGGCGGCACAGAAGGTGAAGGACGCCGGGGGCCCGCTGTTCGGCGACCTGGGCGCGAACGTGCCGGCCGTCATGATGGCGCTGCAGATCCAGAAGGGCGCCACTCCGTACGCCTACGACCCGGCGCAGCCCGAGTCGATCGGTATCGCGCTGAACGACCAGGCGTCCAAGGACGTGCTGGACTACTGGGGGAACCTCGCGCGGAAGGGCCTGGTCGGGACGCAGGACCAGTTCACGCCGGAATACATCTCCGGTGTGATCAACGGCAAGTACGCGACGTACATCTCGGCGGCCTGGGCGCCCGGATACCTCACCGGCGCCGGCGTCGGCAAGGGCGAGGACACCGGCAAGTTCGCGGTGGCGCCGCTCCCGCAGTGGGATTCCGCCAACCCGATGCAGGTGAACTGGGGCGGGTCGGCCTTCTCGGTGACGAGTCAGGCGAAGAACCCCGAACTCGCGGCGAAGGTGGCGTACGGCCTCTACGCCGACGACGAGTCGCTCACCGACGGCTGGACCAACCAGATCATCTTCCCGCTGAACCTGAAGGCGCTCAACGATCCCAAGTTCGTCGACCTGAAGGTGTCGTTCTTCGACGGCCAGCAGGCGAACAAGGAGGTCTACGTCCCTGCGGCGAATGCCTACACGGGCATGACCTACAGCCCGTTCGGCCAGTACTACTTCGATTCCATGACGAAGCAGATCGGTGCGGTCATCGACGGCTCCATCACCGGTGCGCAGGCGGCCGACCGCATCCAGGAGGACGTGGCGAACTACGCCAAGGAGCAAGGCTTCACCGTTCAGTAGACAACACGGGTGGGCCACGCCGGCCTCGGCCGGCCGGCCCACCCGCCACTCCCCAGCATCGACCCCCCGGAGCCCACAATGACCCTCCTGATCGAGGAGAGTGCAGCGAGCACTCAAAAAAAAGCGCACAAGGTCCGCGGCAAGGTGCGCCTCCGTGAGCACCTGATGGGGTGGCTCTTCGTCGGGCCATTCGGGATCGTCTTCCTGGCGTTGCTCATCGCGCCGCTCGCGTACGCGCTGTATCTCAGCCTCTGGCAGAAGAAGCTGATCGGCGGCACCAACTTCGTCTTCCTCGGCAACTACGTGAAGGCGTTCACCGACCCGACCTTCCTCTCCGGGGTGTGGTTCGTCGTCCGCTTCTCCCTGGTCGCCATCCCGCTGCAGATCGTCATCGCGCTCGCGATGGCCCTCATCGTGGACGCCGTGACCTCGCTGTTCACCCGGTTCTCCCGCCTCATGATCTTTCTCCCCTATGCCATTCCCACGGTCATCGGGGCGGTCATGTGGGGATTCCTGTACAGCAAGAGCTTCGGGCCGCTCACCGACATCTTCGGACTGTTCGGCGCCACCGCGCCCGACTTCTTCAGCAAGAATCTGATCTTCTACGGCCTGATCAACGTGGTCACCTGGCAATGGGCCGGTTACTACATGATCATTCTGTACGCGGCGCTCCAGGGCATCGACCCGTCGCTCTACGAGGCCGCCCGCATGGACGGCGCCGGGAAATGGCAGATCGCGCTCCGGATCAAAATCCCGCTGATCGCCCCCGCGCTGCTTTTGATCCTGGTCTTCTCGCTCATCGGCACCCTGCAGTTCTTCAACGAACCACAGATTCTGCGATACCTGGCGGCGGGCACGATCGCACCGGGATTCACTCCCAACATGTACGCCTATCAGCAGGCGTTCGCACTCGCCAACTTCAACTACGGATCGGCGATCTCTTTCGCTCTCGGCGGGGTCGTCTTCGTCTGCGTCTACGCCTTCCTGTTCTTCACCCGCAAGCGGAGGAGTTTCCTCTGATGACCGCCCGCTCCCGCACCGCCGGACGCCAAAGGCCGCAACGCCACTTCCCCCTGCAGGTGCTCCTCGGCTTCCTGGTCGTGTACTTCCTCGTGCCGTTCTGGTGGGTCATCGTCAACAGCTCCAAAGACGCCCCCGGCCTGTTCGGCGGCGGCAACACCATGTGGTTCGCCGACCGGATCGACTACGTCGAAAACCTCACGCGGCTGTTCACCTACGACGGCGGCATCTACGGCAGGTGGATCCTCAACTCCACGCTGTACGCACTGGCGGGCGGGGTCGGCGCCACGATTTTGTCCGTGATGGCCGGCTACGGATTCGCCAAATACCGTTTCGCCGGCAGGCGCTTCAGCTTCTCCGTCATGCTCGGCGCGCTGATGGTACCCGCGACGGCACTGGTGATCCCCACCTTCATCATGTTCTCCGGGCTCGGCTTGACGAACACGATCTGGGCGGTGATCCTCCCGTCACTTCTCAACCCGTTCGGCGTCTACCTGATGCACGTGTACGCGCGCGACGCCGTCCCCGACGAGATTCTCGACGCGGCGCGCGCCGACGGCGCGGGTGAGATACGGACGTTCTTCCGGGTCGCGTTTCCGCTGATGCGACCCGCGGTGGTGACCGTGCTGCTTCTGTCCGCCGTGGCATCCTGGAACAACTACTTCCTGCCCCTCGCCATGCTCTCCGACAACCGCCTTTTCCCCGTCACCGTCGGACTCGGCGTCTGGCAGGGAGTCGCCTCGGCGAACAACGCGGGCAGCACCTCCCTCTGGAGCCTCATCATCCTGGGCGCGCTCGTGTCGGTCATACCACTCGTCATCGCGTTCTTCACCCTCCAGCGACACTGGCGCGGCGGACTGTCCGTCGGAGGCCTGAGATAGGACGCGGGGTACGGCTGTACAGCGAGCACGTCCTGCAGACCGACGATGACCCGACGCTGACGGACGCACACGGCGCTGTTCAGCGCGTCGATTCACGAATCATGAGCTCGAAGGGGGCGATGTACTGGACGGTCGGGCGGAGGGGGGCGCGGATGCGCTGAGCCACCAGTTCGACAGCCCGTTCCGCCATCCATCGATGATCAGGTGCCACCGTGGACAGTGAGGGCACGGTGAATCCGGATTCGGGGATGTCGTCGAACCCGATGAGACGGACGTCCTCGGGAACGCGTAGACCGCGGTCGGCCAAACCGCGGAGGACGCCGAGGGCGACGGTGTCGGTCACCGCGACCACACCGTCGATCTCGTGGCCGGAGTCGACCAGACTGCGGGCCGCCTCGCGGCCTGCTTCCATGCTCGCGTCGTCCAGGGAGAAGAGCAGAGCCGGATCGACGCCTATGCCTCGCTCGGCGAGCGCGGCGAGATAGCCGCAGCGGCGGCGTGTCACCATGTTGACGTCATCGGACGCTCTGCCGGTGACGATCGCGATCCGGCGGCACCCTCGGTCGGCCAGGTGGTTGGTCGCGGCTTTGGTGCCTTCCTCGTTGGGCATGGCGACGTAAGCGGCCGCCGAAGTCCTGCTCACCGAGCATGACCAGGGGGTAGCCGGCTTCGGCGGGATGTTCGTCCAGCCGGTCCAGTGCGTCGAAGCAGCAGCCCCATCCACCACCGATGTAACTGGTGCCGGATGGGGCTGCCTCAAGATATGACCGAGGATGCGGTCACTGCGCTACTTGTTGGCCACCATGTGGTCGAGGTTGAACCACCCGGCGTCACCGGGACCATAGCTGACGCTAATCGTGTTGATACCCGCCGCCAACTGCACCGGAATGGTCGCGTCGCCCCAGGTATTCCAGCTCCCAGTGAGCGGGAGTGGAATTTGGTGAGGATCTCCGCCGTTTACCGACACCGATGCGCTCCGGGTGCCGGCCGGACCGTCAGGGCCGGCCGCGTAGCGGAGGTCCAGTGAGTATGTGCCTGCATCCTGGGCGACGATCCGCTGAGTCACGCTCGGCCCCCGTGAGGTGAAGCATGCGACGAAGCCCGATCCCGTATACCCGGGATGGTCCGTGGCCAGGCATGCTCCGCCGGACAGAGCTCCGTCCTCAGCCTCGCAGACGTCCCCGACCCCACATTGCAGCAACGCGTCGACAGAGTTCTTCACGGAGACGTCCTGCCCTTCGGACTTCGTCGTCGCAGCCGCCGTGAACCGGTAGTTGCCTCTGGGCAGATCGGCAGAGGTCGTCATCGTGTACTGCACAACAGTGCTCTGGCCGGAGGCCAACTTGGGCACTCTTGGGCACGCCGGCGGGCCACTGGCCGCGCAGGTGATGG
Source organism: Planotetraspora mira (assembly GCF_016863275.1). GTDB lineage: Bacteria > Actinomycetota > Actinomycetes > Streptosporangiales > Streptosporangiaceae > Planotetraspora > Planotetraspora mira. Next base: position 166,727 of record NZ_BOOO01000040.1, on the reverse strand, counting down.
TGAATCCGGGGGCCGGCTCGCCTTCCGGGGTGTAGGCGGCAAGGCTTGTTCGGACGTCGCGATCCATCTGTCCACCGCCGTTGGTGAACGTTACCGGGACTGTGTATCTGCTCCCAGGCTGCACGGTGGTCGGGGCGTCGAGAGAGATCGTCTGTGGTTCGGTCCAGGACAGATAGATACCGTAGGCGTCATGCTGCGACTCGAGGTCGAACGGCACTGTGATGGCATCGTTCTCGACCTTGACGTCTTGGCTGAAGGCAACCTGGCGCGTGTACAGGGGTGCCTTGTCAGGGATCCTGTAGACAGTGGCGTGCACGAGGCCATCGCGGACCAGCCACGGCGTCGAGGACAGTCCCTTGAACGTTACGGCCATCGGCCCGACGTATGCGCCCTGAATGTCACCGAGCAGCGCCACAGCGCGCTTCTTCGCGGGGTCCGCGGACGCGGAAATCGCGGTCGACCCGACTTGTTCGGAGGTGGAGACCAGCGTCCCGGTCAGGTCGGCATAGGTTCGCATCGCCCACCAGTTTCCGTTGGGCGCCCATCCGCTCGGGGTCTTGGTGAGCAGCCCGGTCAGGTTCGGAATGGTGCAGCAACTCCAGTTTCCGCGCATGGCGTTGGCATAGTTCGACTGAGCCAGTCGGGCGTTGTACCAGGCAGTGTCTCCGGCGGTCTGCCGATCCGCGGGCTGGTACTCGTTAGCAGAGAGGGGCCGTTGGGGGATCCCGTTGGCGTCGAGTGCGTCCGCCAGGGACTGGCCGACGGTGACCGGGTCGTCCACGGTCCCCTCATCGTGGTTGGTGATCTCGTCCGGGACAGTGTTCGCGGCCTTGACGTGGGCCAGGAAAGCCTGCCATTGTGCGGCCCGTCGCTCAGGGGTGTAGGCGAACGACGGACCGGCGATTTTCGCAGCCGGGGCGATGCGCCGGATCTCGCGGTAGGCGCTGTCCCACATTTGGAAGTACTGTGCCGTGTTGACGCCCGGTTTCCAGAAGATGCTGAGGTCGGGCTCGTTCCAGATCTCGTAGGTGAAGTCCTGGCGGGAAGCCTGGAGCCGGGTCACGGTCGCGTCGATGAACGTGATCCAGTTGCTGCAGTCGCCGTCGGTGCACGGCCACAGGGTGTTCGCCGGAGCCCCGCCGGTTGAACCGAACACATCACTGAGCAAGACCTGGTACTCGACCTTGTGTCGGGGCGGGCGCTGCAATCGCTTCGCCTCGGCGATGACCGCATCGATGTTGGCTTGGGTGCCCGGTCCGAAGGTGTACTTGTCCTTGATCCAGCCGCCCGCATACCAGCCGCCGCTGCGGTAGGCGTTAATCGTCAGCGGGTCGAGGTATTCGTCGGACGGTTGCAACCCGTCCTGCGTGATGCCGTAGAGAATGCCAAGACCCACCCCTTCGGACCGCTTCGTCTTTGCGGACAGATCGACGGTCAGCTCTTTCACGCTGGCAGAGCTGACGTTCGAGTCTGCCGTGGCGGTCTGCTGGCCGCTGACCAGCAAGGCAGCGGTAGCGAACAGTGCCCCGAGGGCTGCGAGCAGCTTTCGGCCGTTGAGGCCTCGGCCCTGGCCGTGTGCCGCAGCTGTACCGTCGGGACGCCTAATGGTGACTAAGCGTTTTGGATGAGCTGACATTCTTCCTTCTTTCGTGGAGGGGCCGACCCACATCGCGGCCGGCGGGGTCACGGTCAGCGCGAGTGCGGAGCGGGGACGGCGTGCGGCACGATCCTGCGTGCCCGCCGAGACAAGGGTGTGACCATGCGCCTTTCCCGTTCGGGGGTGCGGTTAGGTCGAATCGATTCGGCGAATCGGTTCGACTGGACCATAAGCGTGTGTCGGCGGGATGGTCAAGAGCCGGAAATGTCCGTGATACGTCCTCGTCATGCAGCCGTCATGCGACGCCGTGGACCCGGAAGCCGCGTAGGGCTAGGGATCCAGTGCCGTTGTTCGAGGAGGACTCGACGGGGGAGGAGCCGGGGTCAGGCGCGGGGTTTCGCCGGTCCTGTGGTGCCGCGAAGGGAGATGGGCGGGGCGGCCAGGAGGTGGCGGTGCGTGCTGCCGGGATCGGCGATGCGCTGGATGAGCAGCTCGACGGCGCGAGCGCCGAGCTCGATGGTGGGAACGTCGGCGGAGGTGAGCGGTGGGTCCAGGTTTTCGGCCAAGTGTTGCGCGGCGACGCCGGCGATGGAGAAGTCCTTGGGGACGGCTAGGCCCGCCTGGGCCAGTGCGCGGTACATGCCGGTGATGGCGGTCTCGTTGATGGTGGCGATGGCCGTCAGTTCGGGATGTTCGGCGAGGAGTCGCTCGACGCAGGACAGCCCGGCCTGGGCGTCGTCGGCACAGCAGGCGTGCACACCGTGCAGGTCTCGTTGGGCGACGGCTCGTGTGAAGCCGGCCTGGGCGCGATGGCCGGGACCGTAGCCCGCGGCGACCAGCTCGGCGGAGCGGTTGACGAGCGCGATGTTGCGATGGCCGAGGTCCGCCAGGTGGTGCACGCACTGGGAGATGAGCGTCTCGTAGTCGACGTCCACCCACGTCATGTCCTCGGGATGGCTGGTGCGGCCGATTCCGACGAACGGCAGCCCGCTCTGCCGTAGGCGGGTGACGCGATCGTCCTCCAGCCTGATCTCCATGAGAATGACGCCGTCCACGCGTCGGCCCGTGACGACGCGCTCGAATGAGCGCTCGTGCTCGCCACCCGACGGTGACAGCAGAACGTCCAGGTCGGCGCGGGCGGCGGCGTCGACGACCGTGGCCACGAAGCCCAGCTGCATGTCGGTCAGGCGCTGACTTGCCGGAGGGATGACCAGGCCGATCGTGCGGGTCCTGCCCTCCTTCAGTGCCCGAGCGGCGGCATTGGGCCGGTAGTTCAGCTCCTCGATGACCGCCTGGATGCGCTGTCGGGTCTCCTCCGACACCGGGCGCTTGCCGGTTAGGGCGTAGGAGACGGTGCTACGCGCCACACCCGCTCGCCTGGCGATCTCCCCGATGTTCACCCGCACCCCCGCATCCGAATCCGCCGGTCCGCGACCATCGTAGGTCGAATCGGTTCATGGCACCCGCGGTACTGGATTCCGTAACGAGGATGTGTCGCGGGGCGCACGCCTGCGGCGACATTTCGGCAACCTGAAGTCCCTTCCCATTGACTCGTGCGACGAACCAGGCCTATGTTCGGTCGAACCGGTTCGCCGAATCGGTTCGACCTAGATCGAAAACAGCCGCGTAACGCCTGTCAGCGGAGGTCAGAACCAGTGAGATCAGCGGCAAGGAGCCGGCGCATGGCCGGTGTGAGTCTGGCGGTTCTGGCGACCGCGGGCGGTCTGGTCGCCTGCTCGTCAACGTCCGGCAGTGAGAGCTCGTCGAGCGCGAGCCAGGCGGCAGGGGGCGGGAGTTACGCCGTCTGGGACCCGTACCCGCAGTATGACAAGAGCTCTGAATGGGTGAAGCTGCTGGAGGCATGCGGCACTCAGGCCGGGGTGAAGGTCGAGCGCACCAGCTATGACACGAGCGATCTGACGAATAAGGCCTTGCTTGCGGCCCAGCAGGGCAACTCGCCGGATGTGCTCATAGTGGACAATCCGGTGGTCTCGACGCTGGCCGAGGCCGGCGTGTTGACAACGACCGAGGAGAACAAGCTCGACGTCTCGGCGATTGCTCCGAACCTACTGGCGGCGGGACAGAGCGGCGGTAAGACGTACGGCGTCCCGATCGGCGCCAACACCCTGGCCCTGTACTACAACAAGGGGGTTCTGGAGAAGGCCGGAGTGGACATCGCGTCGGTCAAGGACTGGCCGTCGCTGACCGCGGCACTGGAGAAGGTCAAGGGCGCGGGCAAGAAGGGAATCACGTTCTCGGCGATCGGCACCGAGGAGGGCAGCTTCCAGTTCCTGCCCTGGTTCTGGGGTTCCGGCGCGCAGCTCACCAAGCTCGACTCGGCCGAGGGCGTGTCGGCCGTGGCGCTGTGGAGCGACTGGCTGAAAAAGGGGTACGCCCCCAACTCTGTGATCAACAATACGCAGACGACCAGCTGGCAGGAGTTCGCCAGCGGCGACTTCGCCTTCGCTGAGAACGGCACGTGGCAGCTGGCCAACGCCAAGAAGGCCGGCTTCGAGTACGGGATCATTCCCGTGCCGGGCAAGGGTGGCGGGACCGCGCCGGCTCCCACCGGTGGTGAGTTCGTCAGCATCCCCGTCCAGCAGGACACCGCCCGCTACGCGACCTCCCAGAAGCTCGTGACGTGTCTGACCAGCCCCGACAACTCTCTCACCACCACGACCACCCTCTCCTACATCGCGCCCACTGAGGCGGTGCAGGCCAAGCAGGTGGCGGCCACTCCCGACCTGAAGGTGTGGGTGGACGCGGTGAAGGCGGCCAAGGGCCGCACCAGCGACGACCTCGGCACCAAGTACCCGAAGATCTCTGAACCGATGTGGGGTGGGGTGCAAGCGGCGCTGAGCGGATCGAAGTCGCCGCAGGAGGCGATGGCGGCCGCGCAGTCCGCAGCGGCGAGCGCCGTCCAGTAGAAAGCATGAGTCGAGTCACACAGACGAAGGTCCGTCCCGCCGGTGGTCTCGCCCCATTGAAGGGCCGAGGCCACCGAGTGGCGGCGCGAACCCGGTCCGGGCAGTGGGCGGCGTGGGCGTTTCTGGCCCCCGTTGCCGTCTACTTGCTGGTGTTCTACGCCTATCCGCTGTATCGCAACGTCGAACTGAGCCTGCGCAACTACACGGTGCGTTCGTTCGTGCAGGGCGATGCGCCGTTTACCGGGTTCGCCAACTACATCAAGATCTTCGGCGATGCGACGTTCGGGCCCGCCCTGTGGCACACGGTGGTGTTCACGGTGGTGTCACTGGCCTTCCAGTTCGGGATCGGGCTTGCTCTGGCGGTGTTCTTCAGCCGGAACTTCCGACTGTCGGCCACGTTGCGGGCGCTGTTCCTGGTGCCCTGGCTGCTGCCGTTGATCGTGTCGGCCTCGACCTGGTCGTGGATGCTCAACAGCGACTCCGGTGTGATCAACGTGGTGCTGGGTGCGTTCGGGATCGACCCGGTGAACTGGCTGACCTCGCCGGACTGGTCGCTGTGGTCGGTGACCATCGCCAACATCTGGATCGGCATCCCGTTCAACCTGGTGGTGCTGTACTCCGGCCTGCAGGGGATCTCACCGGCCATCTACGAGGCCGCCGCGCTGGACGGGGCAGGTGGCTGGCAGCGGTTCTGGAAGGTCACCTTCCCGCTCCTGCGGCCGGTGTCGGCGATCACGCTGCTGCTCGGGCTGGTCTACACGCTGAAGGTCTTCGACCTCATCTGGATCATGACGAAGGGTGGTCCGAGCGGCTCCTCCACCACATTCGCCACCTGGTCTTACCGATTGGGCTTCGGAAACCTGGTGCCCTCCTTCGGGCCCGGCGCGGCGGTGGGCAACCTGCTGATCGTGATGGCCCTGATCTTCGGGCTGATCTACATCCGCGTGCAGCGAAGGCAGGCCCATACATGAGGTACTGGAAGACCGCGATCGGGTTGGTGCTGACCGGCGTGATGCTGTTCCCGGTCTATTGGATGATCAACGTGTCGTTCACCCGGGACACCGACATGCGTAAGAGCCCGCCGAGCTGGTTTCCTGTCAACGGCACGCTGGAGGGATACCGGGCGGTCCTGGACCAGCAACTGCCCTACCTGGGCGTGAGTTTGGTCGTCGGGCTGGGCACGGTGGCGCTGACGCTGCTGGTATCGGCACCGGCCGCGTACTCCCTGGCCAAGCTGCGTCCGCGCGGCGGTGGGGTGCTGGGCTTCGTGCTGCTGATCGCACAGATGATCCCCGGGATCATCATGGCGATGGGGTTCTACGCCATCTTCCTCAGCACAGGGGTGCTCAACACGATCCCCGGGCTGATAGTGGCCGACTCCACGCTCGCCGTGCCGTTCGCGGTGCTGATCTTCACCGCGTTCATGTCCGGCATTCCCGAGGAGCTGCTCCAGGCCGCCCGCACCGACGGCGCCGGTACTTTCCGCACCTTCTGGTCCATCGTGCTGCCCGTCAGCCGCAACTCGATCATCACTGTTTCGCTGTTCGCGTTCCTGTGGGCCTGGTCGGACTTCGTCTTCGCCAGCACTCTCGACCAGGGCGGTGACCACCAGCCGATCACACTCGGCATCTACCACTACATCGGCAACAACAACCAGCAGTGGAACGCCATCATGGCCACCGCCGTGATCGCCTCCATCCCGGCCACCATTCTGCTCATCATCGCCCAGCGCTACGTGGCCGCCGGTGTCACCGCGGGCGCCGTCAAGGACTGACCTTCCGAGAAGGGACTCTCACTTTCATGACCGTCGCCGCGTCAGGCCCGGTGTTCTCTCTGCGGGAAATCCCGTTCAGCTTCCACGGATCCTGGTTCGACTTCTCACCCGTGGTGGCCGAGAAGACCTACGCCCAGGACGTGCACCTGGTCTCACACCAAACCGGCATGCACCCGATCCTGCGGCTGATCCCCACCGCAGAGACCGACATCACCGCCACACCGCACCAGCTCACCTGGAGCTGCGAGGGCGGCCGGATCGATCTCGCCTACGAAACCCCCGATACCGTACGGCTGCGCGGCCACCGCCTCGGCCTCCGCCTGCTAGCCGCTGATCCCATCCTGACTCCGTTCAGCGGCCCCTACTTTTACCAGGATCCCGCCGACGGATCATTCGTCTTCACCGTTTACCAGACCGGGCGCCGCTATCGCATCACCCTGATCTACGGGCAGATCACCGAGCAGCTCAACGCGCAGACGCTTGGCGCCGCCGAGCGCGGCGTCGTCCTGAGCGGCGATTGGGAGATCGCCATCGAGGAATACGAGGCCGCCCGCGAGCCCTACACCAGTGCAGATACTTTCGAGCAGGTGGCCAAGGCGGCGCGGGCCGAATTCGACGCGTTCGCCGCGGCGGTGGCGCCCTGGCGCAGCGATCGTACGCCTGCCGCCGAGTTGGCCGCCTACGTGCTGTGGTCGGCCACGGTCCGCCCAGCCGGGTTCGTCACCCGACCCGCCGTGCTCATGTCCAAGCACTGGATGGACAAGGTCTGGAGCTGGGACCACTGCTTCAACGCCATCGCCCTGTCCGGCGGCCTGCCCAATCTGGCCTGGGACCAATTTCGGCTGCCCTTCGACCACCAAGACGTCGCCGGGGCGCTGCCTGACTCCGTCACCCATTCCGAGATCCTCTACAACTTCGTCAAGCCACCAATCCATGGCTGGGCCCTCCGGCACATGCCCCCGGTGCCGAAGGGCGAGCTGGCCGAGACGTACCGGCTGCTGGAGCGCTGGACCATGTTCTGGCTGACCGCCCGGCGCGCTCCCAGCAGGGAACTGGCGCACTACCAGCACGGCAACGACAGTGGTTGGGACAACGCCACCACCTTCGACCCTGAGCGCGTCGTCGAGACCGCAGACCTGGCCGCCTTTCTCGTGCTCCAGATGCGAGCGCTCGCCCGTCTGGCCACCGAACTCTCCAATCCTGATGCGGCGGCCGGCTGGTCGGCCGCGGCCGACCGGATGCGAGACGCGCTGCTCGCTGAGCTGTGGACGGGGGACCGATTCGTCGCCCGGGGCGCACGTTCGGGACGAACCTGGTCCAGTTCCAGCCTGCTCGACCTCATGCCGATCGTGCTGGGGGAGGAACTCCCCGAACCGATTCGTGCGACGTTGGCCGCCAAGATCGAGGAGCACCTGACCGCGTTCGGGCCCGCCACCGAGTTGCCTACCTCTGAGCATTACCAGGACGACGGCTACTGGCGCGGGCCGATCTGGGCGCCCTCGACCGTTCTGATCGAGGACGGCCTTCGACGTGCTGGGTACACCGACCTGGCCGACGAAATCAGCGTGCGCTTCCGCGCGTTGTGCGAGAGCTCCGGGTTCGCGGAGAACTTCGACGCCCGCACGGGAGAAGGATTACGCGACCGTGCCTACACCTGGACGGCTAGCGCCTACCTCACGCTCGCCGCTGCCCAGGAGGGGCGGCACCGACAATGACAGTGCCTTTGACACGGGAGGTCAGGCCCGCCTAGCCTGTGTCGAATCGATTCGAGCGCGTCTGTGACGATGGGCCGGTCACACGGGGGAATGGGTGAACATCGGGGAGATCGCCAAGCGGGCGGGTGTATCGCGCAGCACCGTGTCGTACGCCCTCAGTGGCAAGCGCACGGTCTCCGAAGCAACGCGTCGGCGCATCCTGCGGGTCATCGACGAGGCCGGTTATCGCCCCAACGCCAGCGCCCGAGCCCTGGCCGAGGGGCGTACCCGCACCATCGCCCTGGTGATCCCCCCTGCGGGACGTCGCCTCACCCCCATCCAACTGGGGTTCGTCGCCAGCGTCGTCGCGGCAGCCGGCCTTCACGAATTAGATGTGCTGCTCTCTCCCAGCGGCGGTGAGCACGACCGCTCGTTCGAGCGGATCATCAGCGGCCGCCGCGTCGACGGAGTGATCCTCATGGAGGTCCGATTGCAAGACGCGCGGGCAGCCAGGCTGCGCGAGTCCGGCCTACCGTTCGTGGCGATCGGCCACACCGCCGACGCCGGGACCGGCTGCTGGGTGGACCTGGACTATGAGGGGCTCATCGGGAACTGCGTGCACCACCTGGCAGACCTCGGGCACCGCGCAATCGCCCTCATCAACCGACCGCAGGAGTTCCTGGACTCCGGCTACGGCCCAGCCCGCCGCGCCCTGGACGGATTCACCGCCGCAGCAGCCGCGCGCTCCCTCACCGCGACCGCGATCTGCTGCCCCGATGACGCGATGGCCGGTGAGGCCTGCGTGGAGAACCTCCTCGCCGCCCACCCCGCGATCACAGGTATCGTCACCGCCAACGAGGCCGCATTGCCCGGCATGGAACGCTCGCTACGCCGCCTCGGCCGGGCCGTACCCGGCCAGATCTCCATCACCGGGGTGGTCGGACGGCACTGGGCCGAGGAGTTCCACCCACCCCTGACCGCGGCCGACGTCCCCATCTCCGACATGGCCGACCGCGCTGTGGGACTACTTGTCGAGCGAATCTCCTCGCCTGCCGGGCCGGAGCGCCACATCCTCCTGACGCCACCGATCTCCTTACGCTCCAGCACAGCTCCTCCGGTCCAACGAGCCGAGTGTGATCCAGCCTTGCCCTCCCAGGGCAGCCACGCTGAGTGTTTGACCAGCTGAAGCGCCGGCAGTTCACGCCCTGAGCCCGCACCAGGCGACTGCCGGCGCAGGCGAGCAAGATGATGACATTCGATGCTGTCGAGCTTGGCGTCGAAATCGGGATCGGGAGACTCCTTCCACGTCTTGGTCCGTTGGAAGATGACCCCATGGCGAGCGAGTAAGGCGCGTAACGCCTCCCGGCCGATACGGATGCTTTGGCAGGCAAGACGCTCCAGGTAGGCGGCGAGCTTGCCGATACGGCGGACAACTGATGATCATCTGGTTCGCTTGGCACCCTCGCCGCGGGCGCCTATCCACATGCCCCAGCACGTCCCGCTCCCCGTGGCGGTGATGCCGGTCACCGCTCACCATGCGGCTTGAGCCAGGTCATGATCTCGGTTGCTGGAAGATGCTCAGCGAAGCTGTTGTCGGATACTTGCTGTAGCACCACGCGCAGGTCCCGCTCGAAGTCCTCAAGCCTGTCGCCGAACAGATGGGGGGCTGAGTCGGATCGGGAGAACACCCACGCCACGATGTCGTCCGCGGTGCGGTTGACCACTTCCCCGGCAGGCACGACATGTCGTTCGAAGTGGTCGAACCCGGCCCGTGCCAGGACGAGGTCCTCCCGGTTCGGCGTGCCGTTGACGAGCGTTCCCTGCCCCGCGCGGCGTACCGGGCCCAGGTACCGACGCACTAGATCGCTGATCTGCGCGAACGGGGGAGCAGGCAGCGGCAATGGCGCCGGTTCGGCGGGCGGGTTCTTGAGGTCGCTCATATGGACGAACGCGCCTCCCGGCTCCAGCATCTCCAGCACGGTCGCAGCGACACGATCCCGATCCGTCCAGTGGAAGGACTGGGCGAACACCACGACCCGGAACTCACCCAGACCGGCCGGCAGGTCCTCGGCGCGGGCGGTCACCCAACGCGCGTTGGTCACCCCGCGACGCCTGGCCTCTCGCTCGGCCTCGGCCAGCATGTCCTCATCTGGGTCGATGCCGGCTACTTCGGTGAAGAACCGCGCCAGGGCGAGCGTTACGGTGCCGGGCCCGCAGCCGACGTCGAGGAGTCGGCCCTGGCCGTCCAGGCCGAGGGCAGTGGCCAGTGTTTCGGCGAAACCCGGAGCATACGGTAGCCGGCCACGCTCGTAGTAGGGTGCGCTTCCCTTGAACAGGGTGCTGTCCCACTGCCATCCATCAGGCACGTCAATCTCACTTCATGCGTGGGCGAAGCCCGTCGGCAGGTCCGAGCCCATCGGCGGCGGCGTCGTCCCGTACGCGCCGATGTCCACAATTCAGGGTTTTTCCTCGATCACCTGTCAAGCATGACCTGAGACAGAAACGCCAAGCATCTCGTGGGACGAGACAACGGGATCGGCGCGCAAATGCTGCGGGCCGGGCGCCTGGAGGACGCCCGGCCCGTGACATGAGACGGTTGGCGTCAGCCGATTCGCTTCCAGGGACCGTTGGGGTCACCTGGCGTCTGATTGCGGGTCCACCATTGCGCCTGGTAGACGACGCCCTGGTAGTCCGCCCTGTCGCCGGCGACGAAGACCCGTGACGGGGTCCATACAGCGGTGCCGTCCGCTGCGGAGACGATTTGCTCCCAAGGTCCGTAGGGGTCGCCGGGGGTTTGGTTCTGCGTCCACCACAGGGCGCGCCAGACCGATCCACGGTAGGACGCCTGGTCGCCGGTGTTGTACACCTTGCCGGCGGTCCAAGCCGGCGGGTTGTCGATCACGATGGAGACGGTCTGCTCGGTGGTCAGGCCGTTCGTGCCGACTGCGTCGATCTTGAGCTTGTAGGTGCCGTTGGGGTAGGCGGTGGTGTCGACGACGAGGTTGGGGTGGAGGCCGTCGTTGTGGCTGCCCGGTGCCTTGGTGTTGTCGGTCAGCCAGACGCCGCCGTGGTTGAGTTCGATGTAGGTGTAGGACACGTCGGATGCCGTACCGCCGAGATCGGCGGTGAAGGTCTGCGTACCGGAGACGGCGGCGTCGGCCGCGACCGAGACTCTGTTGATCGTCGGGTAGGGGGTGAGGGTCCAGAAATGGTCCAGGACGGCGGCGTCGCTTGTGGCGGGCGCCGGACTGGAGACGACCGTTGCGTTGCGTCCGTTGCCTGACGAGTCCGCGACGGCCGTTCCGGTCGTCTCGTCGAATGTGTAACGAAGGACGTTGCCGGTGCCGGCCTGCCCGCCCGCAAGAGCGGACACCTCAGACGCCGTCAGCGCGCGGCCATAGACGTTGAAGTCGTCGACAGCGGCGGCCAGGTACGGGTCGCCCGAGTACTGCGAGCGGCCGATCCAGTTCTGGGTGGTGTTGCCGAGGTTGGACGGGTGCAGAGTGAGGCTGGTGTTGGTACCTGCGACCTGGCCGTTGACGTAGAGGGTGCCGGTGGTGCCGGACACTGTCACCGTCACCAGTGACCAGGTGTTGAGCGGGAGCGACGTGGTGGAGCTGATCTGCTGCTCCCCGCCGGCGCCGCTGGTCGTGATGGCGAATCTGAGCCCTGTGTTCTTGTTGAGCGTCAGGAACATGTAGTTCGACGCGCCGGTGCCGAAGTCGAACACGCGTGACCACGTCGAGTTCTTGGTCGGGTTGACCCATGTCGAGACCGTGAAGTCGCCCGTGACACCGCTCACCGCGCCCCGCGGGACGTTGACGTACTGGTTGGATCCCGACAGCGCGACAGCGTTGCCGAGCCTGCCGGCAACCCGGGTGCCACCGGCACCGGATGAGGTGACGGTGGTGTCGCTCCACTGCACGACCTGGGCGCCCGAGGTCTTACTCATGCCGTCGACAGCGAGCGCGAGACCGCTGTCGTAGCTCACGAGCTTGTTGTGACCCTTCCCGTCAGGGATGACCTGCCAGAGCTGGGTGTTGCCGCCGGTGTCGGTCTCCACCACAGCGGACGCCCCGTTGCCACTCGAGGCGTCCTTCACCCCGAGCACCAGGCCGCTTGCCGTGTTGACCACCTTGTACAAGCCGGGGCCGGCGGAGACCAGCTTCCATTTCTGGGTGGGACCGCCCGCGACGCCGGCCTGATTGACGGACGTCCCTGACGACGTCCCCGCGTCCTTGGTGTCGAGTGCGAGACCGCTGTTGAGGTTGGTGATCCGGTACGTGTTCTCGAGGTCGGTCGCAGTACCGGCGCCGCTGATCACCAGGTGGTAACCGTTCGCGGAGTTCATCGCCACCGGCACGGTGATGGAGCCGTCGGCGACCTGGTAGACGGTGTCGGAGATGGTGATCGGACCGGCGACCGGGTTGGTGCGCCCGTACGACGGGGTGTACTCGAGCTTGGCGTGGACGGTGTCGCCGAGGCTGAGCTTGTCGAGGCCCTTGACCTGGACGGCGGTCGCGCCGCTGCCGCCACCGAACAGAACGCTGACCTGCTTCTTGTCGCTGGTCACCGCGGCGGCGCCGTCGAGGCCCGACGTCGCGTTGGGCGGCGTGGTATCGACCATGTCCCCGTTCATGTCGGCGTACCACTTGTAGAGCCAGTAGGCGCCGTTCGGGCTCCCGCCGGTGCCCGTCAGCAGGTCGCCGAGCGCGCCGTAACCATTCCAGAACGCCAGCTCGGCGTCGTGGATGCCGTACCGCTCGAACTTCGCGATGTACCCCACCAGGGGGCCCGGGATGCCGACCTCGGACGGCGCCGCGTACTCCTCGATCGAGATCGGGCGCGGGCTGATGCCCAGGTCCTCCATGATGGCGGTGACCTTGGCGAGGTCGCCCACGATCTTCCCCGAGTTGATCAGCTCGTGCCAGGAGATGATGTCGGGGACCGTGTCGGTCGCGACCGCGTTCTCCAGGAAGTTCTGCATGTCGTTGATGTTGTCGGAGAAGCTCGGGCCCTGGATCGGCGTGGTCGGGTCCAGGGACCGCACCTGGCGGAAGGTCTTCGTCCAGAAGTCCTCGTAGGTGCCGTTGGAGGCGAGCCAGGTGTTGTCCGACTCGTTCCACAGCTCGTAGGCGACCATGTTCGTCGCGCCGGACGCCTGGACGGCTTTGACCTGCTGCTCCACGACGGTCGGCCACGTGGCCCAGCTGAACTGGTACGGCCAGCCCGCGTAGTAGTCAGAGAGGCGGTTGACGACCTTCGCGCCCGCCCTGGCCGCCTTGTCGGCGACCACCAGCACGTCGCCCTTCGCCTGCTGCCTGCCGCCTACGGCCATCTGGACGAACGTGTTCGGCTTGATGGCCTTGACCAGGTCGTCAGACGGCGTCGCGTCGTCGGCGAGGCCGTAAAGGGACCCGGTCGCGACGTGCGTGACCGGGCGGAACGGCTTGTCGGCGCTCACCACAAGGGTTGACGCGGGCGTCGGGGCGGCGGACGCGGGCGAAGCCGTGATCGCGGTTCCCGCGGCCGCGATCGTGAGCGCGGCGACAAGGGCCCCCGCGCCGCGAGACCGGCGCCGTAACCGGTCGAGGTGGAGGGCCGATGCCCTCCCCTGGGGTAATGCAGGTGATGCCGTTCGAGACATGCGTGATACTCCTTTGTGTTCCGTGAACGAGGGGCGTTCACAATCCCGGGTTCGGGCGTTGCCCATGGAGGTCTTCCAGGGCAAGGGCAGGCCCCGCCGAAACGGAAGTGAGCGTTAACATTCGGTTCGCGCTGCGGGCCTGCGTCGATTCACACTCGCTTTGGGCGTTACCTCTGAGGGGGTGGCGGGGCCGGATCCGGGGCGCCCTGGTGGATGGTGCCTTTAGGGCGGTCCGTCGCCCTGTCACCGCTCCTGCGGTGGGAACGGGATCCAGACCCGCATGGCTCCCGCGGACCTGTTCGCCCAGAGGAAGTACGGAACGGCCGGGATGGCGGCCGGTGCCGTCGCTGAAGGTGTGGTGGTCTCGAAGGTCCGATACAGGCGGTCGTCGCTGCCTGACCGCACACGTACGGGGGTTCGAAGCGTTACAGGTGCGATCGCGTGGGCGCCGTGGACGACGTCGATGGGGCTACGGGTGTCCAACTCCAGGTCTTCGAAAACGACGTCGGCAAGGTCGTCGGCAAGGTCGGCCTGTTCCAAGCAGTACACGAGCGGGCCGCGGGTGAGTGCGACGCTGCCGCGCACTGCGTCGACCCGATGGTGGGCGGTGACCAGCCGCGGCGGCATGGGCAGGACGAGTTCAACGCGGTCGCCCGGCCGCCAGGTGCGCGTAAGGTCAAAGTAGCCCTCGTGACGGGCTGTGACGTCGACCTGCGACCCGTTGAGTGTCAGCTGGACGTCTGTGCACCAGGCGGGGAGGCGAAGGGTCAGGGTCCACGGTGCTTCCGTTGTCTCGGTGACCGTGATGGTGACGTTCTCGTTCCACGGATATGCGGTGGTGACGTCGACCGTGTGCTCGCCGGCTGTGACGGTTCCGGGAGCGTACAGGTGCAACTGCAGGCCATCTGGGCCACCGGTGGCCGTGTAAGTGTGCAGCGATGCCATCAGCCGGGCGAGATTGGGCGGGCAGCAGGCGCAGGAGTACCACGGCAGCCGCTGGCCAGGGGCGTCCTCGTCGGCCTCATGGCCCGTGCGCACCTGTAGCGGGTTGGAGTAGAAGAAGGCGGTGCCATGAAGCGCGGTGCTGGCGGCGATGCCGTTGTAGAGCAGGCGTTCCATCTCGTCGGCGTAGCGGGAGCGACCGGTGGCGAGCAGCAGCCGCCACGCCCAGTGGAAGCTCCCGATGGCGGCGCAGGTCTCGGCATAGGCGCGGTCGGCCGGCAACTCGTAGGGATCGCCGAATGCCTCGTCACGGTGGCGTGAGCCCTGCCCGCCGGTCACATACGTCTTTGCTGACATCGCCGATTCCCAGAGCCGCTCAGTGGCGCTCAGCAGGGCGGTGTCACCGGTTTCCACGGCGACGTCCACGGCACCGGCGGCCAGATACACCTGACGCACGACGTGGCCCGTGACCTCGGCGGCGTCGCGGACAGGCCGGTGGTCCTGGTAGTAGTGATGCTGCCGGAAGCGATTGTCGGGGCCGAGCAGGCCGTGCCCGCGCAGTTCGACGAAGCGCGCGGCCAGGTCGAGGTAGGGGCGGTGGCCCGTGACCCGGTAGAGCTCGACCAGCGCGGTCTCGATCTCAGGGTGTCCGTCGAGAGCATCTACACCGTCTGGGCCGAACCGCTCGATCAGCAGGTCGGCGAAGCGTCGCGCCACCGCGAGGATCTGCTGCGCCGCCGGCTCGTGCTGAGCCGTGCGTGCCGCGGCCACGGCAGCCTGGATGAGGTGGCCGGCGTTGTACATCTCATGGCTGGAGGGCAGTTCGGCCCATTGGCGGTCGCGGTGGTCGACCTGGAAGTACGAGTTCAGGTAACCGTCGGAGTCCTGGGCCTTCTCCAGCAACTGGGCGGTGTCAGTGACGAACGCCGACGATCCACCGGACCGCGCGAGCTCCCAGAGGGCCGCCTCGAGCGTCTTGTAGACATCGGTGTCGGCGAACCAGTAGCCGGCGAAGCCGCCGTCGAAGTCCCCGGTGACGCGACGGAAGTTGTCGAGGTTGCCGCGCACGTGGAGTTGCCCGATGCAGTGTGGGAGGGTGGCGGCGGCGTTGCGGTCCTGCCAGCCGCCGAGCAGTCCGTCCGCGCTGAGGCGCACGGCGTGGGCGGGCAGCGGCCTGAGCGCGGAGATCGCCTGGGAGGTGGGCAGGGTGGGACCGTACGAAGCAGAGTGGGGCATGCAGGGGTTCCTCAGTCCTTGACGGCACCGGCGGTCACGCCGGCGGCCACATACCGCTGAGCCACGATGAGCAGCAGCGTCGCGGGGATGGACGCGACCACGGCGGTCGCCATGATGGCGTTCCATTCCTGGTTGTTGTTGCCGATGTAGCGGTAGATGCCGAGCGTGATCGGCTGCTGGGCGCCGCCGCCGTCGAGGGTCGTGGCGAAGACGAAATCCGACCACGCCCACAGGAAGGCGAACAGGCTGACGGTCACGACGGCGTTCCTGCTCACCGGGAGGATCACCGACCAGAACGTGCGGAAGGCGCCGGCCCCGTCGATCTTGGCCGCAGCCGACAATTCCGCGGGTACACCGGACATGAATGCCGTGAAGATGAGCACTCCGAACGGAACCGCGATGGTCGAGTCGGCCAGTACCAGGCCGGCGGCGCTGTTGAGGACCCCGAGTTTGAGATAGATCGAGTAGAAGCCCATAGCCATGATGACGCCGGGAATCATCTGAGCGACCAGCAGCACGAAGCTGAGCGCACCTGCACCGCGCGGGCGGAGCTTGGCCAGGGAGTATCCGGCGGGCGCGGACACTATGACGGTGAGCGCGACGGTGCCGAGCGCGATCAGCAGGCTGGTGCCCAAGTACGGCAGTTGCTGATCGAGCACTGCTCGATAGCCCTCAAGGGTGCCGTGCAGCGGGAACAGGTGCGGTGGGTCGGCGCGCATGTCCGTGTCCTTCGTGAAGGACACGTTGATCATCCAGTAGATCGGGAACAGCATGATCGCGGTCAGCATGATGCCGATGGCCGTCTTCATGGACCGATTCATCGCGGAGCCCTCCGCTGCATGCGGATGTAGAGCAGCCCGAAGACCATGGCGAGGACGATCAACAGGTTGCCGACTGCCGCGCCCGGCCCGAACGACGGGAGCAGGTTGCCGAAGCCGAGCCGATAGGACCAGGTGGCGAGGGTCGTAGAGCCGTCGGCCGGGCCACCCTTCGTCATGATCCAGATGATGTCGAAAACCTTGAGCGTATAGATCAGACCGAGCAGCAGCGTGATCGCTGACACAGGCCGTAGCAGGGGAAAGGTCACCCGCCAGAACGTGCTCCACGGCGTGGCGCCGTCCAGCGCCGCTGCCTCGTAGATGTCCGATGGGATGGCCTGCAGGCCGCTGTAGAGCACGACCAGGTTGAACGGGATGCCGATCCAGATGTTGGCGATGGTGACCGACACCAACGACCAGTCCGGCGAGGTCAGCCAGTTGACAGGGCCGATGCCGAACACGCCCAGAGCGCTGTTGACAATCCCCGAGTCACTGTTGAGCATCCACGACCACGTTGACGCCGAGACGATCAGTGGCAGCAGCCACGGCACGAGGAACAGCGCGCGCAGTGTGGCCGACAGACGGAAGTGCTGGTGGAAGAAGATTGCCAGAGCCATGCCAATGGAGAACTGGAAGACCAGCGAGGCTCCAGTGAAGACCGCGGTGTGGGTCAATGCCGGCCAGAAGGTCGGGGCGTCGAAGACCGTGCGGTAGTTGTCCAAGCCGCTGAACGGTGCGCCGCCCTGCACGAACGAGCGGACCGTGTAACGGTGCAGACTCAAATCGAGGTTGCGGTACAGCGGGTAGGCGTAGAACGCGACCAGGTACACGACGACCGGGGCCAGGAAAGCCCAGGCCGTCCAATGCCCGCCGGAGCGGGCCGACCGCGGCCGCCTGGCACCGGCCCCCGTCTCCGGCACAGCCGGGACGGAGGCACGGGTCGTCACGTGAGGTGCCATGATCACTTCGTCGCCGCAGCAGCTGTGGCCTGGGCGGCGGTGAAAGCGTCTTGTGGGGACTTCGCTCCACTCAAAGCCGCCTGGAACCCGGTCCACATCGGCTCGGAAATCTTCGGGTACTTGGTGCCGAGGTTGTCACTGGTACGGCCCTTCGCCGCTTTGACCGCCTCGACCCACACCTTCAAGTCGGGGTTGCCCGCCACCTGCTTGGCCTGCACGGCGTCTGTCGCCGCGATGTAAGACAGTGTCGTGTCCGTCGTGTAGGCGTTGTCGGCGTTGGTCAAGCAGCTGATCAGCTTTTGTGAGGTGGCGTAGCGGCCGGTGTCGGTTTGCACCGGAGCCGTGACGAACTCGCCGCCCGTGGGGGCCGGTGCGGTGCCGCCGGAGGAGGACGGGATGGGGATGATGCCGTACTCGAAGCCGGCCTTCTCCGCGTTGGCAAGCTGCCACGTGCCGTTCTCGGCGAACGCGAACTGACCGGTGGCGAACTCCTGCCAGCTCGTGGTCTGGGTGTTGTTGATGACGGAGTTCGGCGCATAGCCGTTCTTGAGCCAGTCCGACCACAACTGCAGTGCGGATATGCCCTGCGCCGAGTCGAGCTGGGTCAGGTTGGCGCCGGCACCCCAGAACCAGGGCAGGAACTGGAAGCTCCCCTCCTCGGTGCCGATCGCCGAGAAGGTGATGCCCTTCTTGCCTGCGGCCTTGACCTTCTCCAAAGCCGCGGTAAGCGACGCCCAGTCCTTGATCTGCGCGGCGTCGACTCCTGCCGCGGTCAGGACTTCCTTGTTGTAGTAGAGGGCGAGGGTGTTGGCGCCGATCGGGATGCCGTACGTCTTGCCGTCGATCTGACCGGCCGCCAGAAGGTTCGGCTCCACCGCCGAGGTGTCGACCTTCATCTCCTCGGTGGTGGTGAGCACTCCCGCATCTGCGAGCGTCGACACAACGGGGTTGTCGACGATGAGCACGTCCGGGGAGTTGCCTTGCTGGGCCGCGAGGAGGGCCTTGTTCGTCAGGTCGGTGGTGTCGTAGCCGGTGCGCTTGATGGCAACGCCGGTGTCGGTGCCGCACTTCTGCAGCAACTTCACCCAGTCGGCGCTGTCGTCGAACTGCGGGTATGGATCCCAGATCGTGTACGTGCCGTTCGAACCGGAGGACCCGGCGCCCGAGCTTGTGGACGAGCCGGTGGTGGAAGAGCAGGCAGCGGCGAGGCAGGCCGTCAGCGTGACGGCCGCGACAGTGCGGACACGACGGCGTGTGACGTTCGAAGAAATCATGGCGATCCCTTTGCACGGGGGGTCAAGCGATGTGGGATGCGGTTCGGGGTGTCATCGGCTTCCTGCCTCCCGCCGTGGCCACCACAACGGGCCTGGACGAAAGTTCAGGAGCTCTTGAGGATGAGTTCGGAAAATCAGGAAAACGATTGCCCCGACGCTAAGCTGGGCCTTGCGACCATGTCAATAGGTAGTTACAGTCACGTTAACCGGACCAAAAAGCATCATTAGGAAACCAAGGAGGAAACACTGGGCAACATCGTTCGGCCACCCACGATCAACGAAGTGGCCACACTGGCCGGGGTCTCCACCGGAACCGCATCAAAGGCGCTCAACGGTCGCGGCACCCTGCGCCCCGAGACGCGTCTGCGCGTCCAGCAGGCCGCCGAGCAGTTGGGATTCGTTGCAAACGCGGCGGCGCGCAGCCTGCACAGCGGGCGCACCTACACGGTAGGCATGATCACAACCGACAGCATCGGCCGGTTCAGCATCCCGCTGATGATCGGCGCCGAGGACGCTCTCGGCGCAGGACAGATGTCGGTCTTCCTCTGTGATGCCCGTGATGACCCTATTCGCGAGCAGTACTACGTCCGCACGCTTCTCAGCCGAAAGGTCGATGGGATCATAGTGACCGGGCGGCGTACTCAAGCTCGCGCACCGATCGGAGAGGATCTCCCGGTGCCTGTGGTGTACGCATTCATCAGTTCCTCGGACCCGCAGGACTGTTCGGTTGTCCCGGACGAGGCCGATGGTGCACGCCGGGCCATACAGCACCTCCTCGCAATCGGCCGGCGCCGGATCGTCCATGTCACCGGTCCCGAGCACCACTACTCGGCGACGGTTCGCGCGGCGGCAGCCGAGGAGACTCTGACCGCAGAGGGGCTCGAGCCTGCGTCCAGGACCTTGTACGGCGAGTGGAGCGAGGCCTGGGGTCGCCAGGCTGCCGGGATCCTGCTTTCCACAGGAGCCGACATCGATGCCGTGTTCTGCGGCAGCGACCAGATAGCCCGCGGAGTGGCGGAGGGGCTACGCGAGGCCGGCCGGGAAATCCCCCGCGATGTCGCCCTGGTCGGCTTCGACAACTGGGATGTCATGGTTCAAGGCTCCCGGCCCGCGCTGACCAGCATCGACATGGACCTGGAAGGAATCGGCCGGACAGCCGCCGAGTTGCTCCTGGCGGCCGTGAACGGCGAGCCGGTGCATGGTCAGCGGGCCCATCCTTGCCGTCTTGTCCCGCGCGCCTCCACCGCCGTGCCTGCCGATTCCGGTCGCCGCACGTGAACCAGCCGCTGACGACACCCTTCGCTGCGATCCACCGGGACTCTGCCGGACCTGCTCGTCGGCATCCACCACGGCATCGTCCCGCGCGGCTACGTGCTCTGTAGGGCCGAAACGCCCCCGAATGCGTACATGAGGAAATCAACCATCGGGCCCATCACCTACCGCCGCGGCACCTTCGGGGCGATCAGCTCGTTAACCGACGCCACGGTCCAGGGCTATAAGTACTGATCGAATTGCGCTCGCTCGCCGGTCGAATTGGAGAACAGCCATGGAAGCTGCAGGGCACGGGAGGGCGGCGGTGATGACCGACGTCGCCCGGTTAGCGGGCGTGTCCTCCCAGACGGTGTCGAGAGTCCTCAACGAACACCCACGCGTCAGTCCCGCCACCCGCGAGCGGGTATTGCAGGCCGTTCGCCAACTCGACTACCACCCCAACGCGCTGGCGCGCGGCCTGGCTGGAGGGCGTTCACGGGTTGTCGGCGTGATCAGCTTCAACACGGTCCTGTACGGACCAGCCGCGACGATGCTGGGCATCGAGCGTGCCGCCCATGCGTCGGGCTACGGGTTGAGCATCGCGACGGTAGAGCACGTCGACCGCCACGGCGTACTGTCGGCGTACGGACGGCTGGCCGACCAATCAGTCGACGGCGTGATCGTCATCGCTCCGCAGACCGCAGCCGTCGCAGCACTGTGCCATTTTCCTTCAGGCATGGCCGCCGTCGCAGTCTCCCCGGACAACTGCGCACCGGTGCCGGCGATCTCGGTGGACCAAGTCACAGGAGCCCGGCTTGCAGTCACTCACCTGCTGGAGCTGGGACACCGGACTGTCTGGCACATCGCCGGAGCCGACGACTCGCTGGACGCGCGAGGACGCATCGAGGGTTGGCGTGCGGCCCTGGAGCAAGCTGGCATCGCCCCACCTCCTCTTATTCGCGGCGGCTGGAGCGCCCGTTCCGGCTACCGAGCCGGTCTGAAACTTGCCGAACGGAACGACGTAACGGCAATCTTCGCTGGCAACGACCAGTTGGCGCTTGGCCTGCTGCGCGCCTTGGCCGAGCACGGAATTCGCGTGCCCGATGACGTCAGCGTCGTCGGATTCGACGACATCCCAGAGGCGGAATACCTCGTGCCGCCCCTTACAACGGTCCGGCAGGACTTCGACGAGGTCGGCCGCCGCTGCATGGCCGCACTCCTACGACGCATGCACGCTGGTCACCCGAAAGGCGCAAAGCTCCCCATGCCGGACCCGACCGTTCAGCCCACTCTCATCGTGCGCCGCACCACCGCGCCGCCGCCTGGCTAGCTGGCGGCACCTGTTGTACCCGGCGCCAGGCCACTTACTGGAACTCGGGCATGAGACCGTGTGGCATGTCGCCGGTCCCGCCGGCTGGCGGGAGGCCGACGGACGGTTTCAAGGCTGGCGCGCCGCGCTCCGTGCAGCAGGGCGGCAGGTTCCGGACGCGCTGATCGGAGACTGCAGTCCCCGATCGGGATATCAGGCAGGCAAGCTGCTGATGACACTTCCTGGCCGGGTCACCGCGGTGTTCGTGGCCAACGACCAGATGGCGCTGGGCGTACTGCGGGCGTTGGCGGAAGCGGGCGTGCCCGTTCCCGGCCAGGTGAGCGTTGTCGGCTTCGACGACATCGCCGAGTCCGACCTTGTGGGAGCCGGCGAGGGCGCCGGGCGGCGGCTGGGCAAGGCCGGCACATGACGCGATTGTCGGGCTGGCGCCGACGGCGGCCCGGCCGCTGCTGCGGGCCAGAGGCTCCGGCGGCCTGGCCTCCGGAGGGAAGGGCCGTCAGAAATAGGTGGGCATACGCGGTACGTAGGGCTCTTCCAGCGAGCGGATCTCTTCGTCGGTGAGCTGGATGTCGAGCGCGGCGGCGGCGTCGGCCAGGTGGTGGGGCTTGGTGGGGCCCACGATCGGCGCCGAGACCACGGGATTCTTGAGGACCCAGGCCATCGCGACCTGCGCCATCGGCACGCTGCGGGTCTCCGCGATCCGCTGCACGGTGTCGACGATGGCCTGGTCGCTGTCGAGGAACAGCGGCCGGCCGTGGAAATCGACGACGGGATCGCTCTGCGAGCGGCGTGTCGACCGCTCCCCCCAAGGACGCGCGACCCGCCCCGCCGCCAGAGGGCTCCAGGGGATGCTTCCCACGCCCTGGGCGGCGAGCAGGCCGAACATCTCCCGCTCCTCCTCGCGGTGAATCAGGCTGTACTGGTCCTGCATGGACACGAACCGGGTCCACCCGCCCGCCTGCGCGGTGTGCTGCATCGTGGCGAACTGCCACGCCCACATCGACGAGGCCCCGATATAGCGGGCCTTGCCGACCTTGACCACGTCGTGCAGGGCTTCCATCGTCTCCTCGACCGGTGTCCCGGGGTCGAAGCGGTGGATCTGGTAGAGGTCGATGTAGTCGGTGTCCAGGCGTCTCAGGGAGGCGTCCACCTGTTCCATGACGGCCTTGCGGGACAGGCCCGCCCCGCCCGGCCCCTGGTGCATCGGCTGGAACAGCTTGGTGGCCAGCACGACGTCGTCGCGCTGGACGTACTTTCTGAGAGCTCGCCCGACGATCTCCTCCGAAGTGCCCAAGCCGTAGATGTTCGCGGTGTCCCAGAACGTGATGCCCAGGTCGACGGCCTGCCGGAAGATCGGCTCGGCCGCGTGGTCGTCAAGCACCCACGGCAGCCGCTTGGCAGGGTCGCCGAAGCTCATGCAGCCCAACGCGATGCGGCTGACCTTCAGCCCCGACGTTCCCAAACGGGTGTACTCCACAGTGTGTGTCCTTTCCCAGCGTGCGGGCCCTTCGGGCCCTTCGTGTGGTCGGGTTCGGGCGCCGGTCAGCGTTGGGGAGTCGCATGCCGACGCGTCACGGCTGCAAGGCGGCCGTGATCCCACCTTCGCCGTCTTTCGGCGCAGACGGCAGGCCGGGCCGTTCGGGGTAATGACAGGGCCCCCCACGGCGGGGCCCGGGCAGGTCAGCGCGATGCGACACTGAACAAATGGCACACGAGCCCGGCACCAGCGGCGGCGGTGGCATGGAGTTGGGCCGCTTCCTGCGCGCCCGCCGCACCCAGACCAGCCCGGAACAGGTCGGCCTCACCGTGGGCACCGGCTTGCGCCGCACCCCGGGCCTGCGACGGGAAGAGTTGGCCACCCTGTCCGGGATCAGCATCGACTACTACATACGTCTCGAGCGAGGCAAGGAAACCCGCCCCAGCCCCTCCATCCTCGACGCCCTCGCCCGGGCCCTGCACCTCGACGACCAGGAGCACCACCATCTGCGGGAGCTGGCAGCCCGTGCCGCCCACTACGCACCCGAGCCGCCTCCCGCCCCCAGCCGCACCGTGCGCCCCCACCTGAAGCTGCTTCTGGAGACGATGCGCCCCAGTCCCGCCTACATCATCAGCCGCAGCATGGACCTCCTGGCCTGGAACCACGGCGGACTGGCGCTGTACGCGGGTTTGGACGACTGGCCCACCAAGCAGCGCAACCTCGCTCGCTACCTGTTCCTCCACCCCACCGCCCACAGGTTGTTCCCCGACTGGGACAACCAAGTACGCGCCTGCGTCTCCCGCCTTCGCGCCGCCGCCGGCACCGCGCCCGATGCACCCGACCTGACCAGCCTGGTCGGCGAACTGCTGCTGAAGAGCGCCGACTTCGCCAAGCTGTGGGAGCGCTATGACGTGACCGGCCGCAAGCACAGTCACAAGACCTTCCACCATCCGCACGTGGGCCTCATCACGCTCAACACCCAGTCCATGCACCTGGAGGGCACCCCCGGCCAGCGCCTCGGCGTCTACGTCACCGAACCTGGCACGCCCGACCACGACGCGATGCTCCTGCTGGACATGACCGCACCCGAGCCTGCCGCGCATCCGTCCACGACCAACCAGGCACAGCGATCAGCGGGGACTGACGGGAAGTCACGGGGACTCGACCGGCGCTGAGCAGCAGCCCCTGTTTCCCAGCTCAGAGGAGGGCAGATCAGTAGCCGCTTCCTAAGACAACCGGCCGGGCTGCTGTGTCCCGGAAAGCCGTGACTCGACCGGGCGCGGCGATGGTTCAATGGGTGGCCATGAAGGCCAACCGCTCTATTCCAGCGGCAACGGTGATACCGGTCCTGATCTATCCTGACGTACGCGAGGCGGTGGCCTGGCTGTCCGGGGCCTTCGGGTTCGTCGAGCGAGTGCGGATCGGCGAGAACCATCGCGCTCAACTCCGGTTCGGCGACGGTGCCGTCATCGTCGGCGATGTCCGACATGATCGGCGTCCTCCCCGTTCCGGCGAGGTCACCCATTCGGTGACCGTACGCGTGGAGAACGCGCGGGCCCACTGCGAACGAGCACGGGCGCACGGTGCGGTCATCCTCATGGAGCCGACGGATTTCGAGTACGGCGAGAGGCAGTACACGGCCCAAGACACTGCGGGTCATCAGTGGACGTTCTCGGAGACGCTGGCCGACGTTGCCCCCGAGGAATGGGGCGGGGAGACCGTCAGCTCTGAATGAGATCGTCGAAACTCCGCCTACAGGCCGAGACGTACAGGGGATTGGGGACCATCCGGGGACGACACGTCGTGCATGTAGCCGAACGACCCGCACGTCACCAAACGTCGTTCATGGCTACCCTGAACGCCACGCTGACCGTAGTCGCGAACCCTGCTGCCGCTGCCACTGCCGGCCCCTTCTTGTGGGCTTCGGGGGCCGTCGGTGGGGAAAGCGGAAGGTGCTGGACGTTGCAGGTCCTTCCACGGCGAACAACGCGAAGGTGCACCTTTGGGGCGCGCCCGCAGCACGGTGGCGATCACGTGCGCGTTCAGCACGGCGGCCCTTGACACGTCCATGACATGGAGCCGCCCGCTGGTCCGGCGGGCACCCGGAAGTCAGGTGCCGGTGGTGACCGGGCTGGCCAGGATGATCGGGTCGGGGGAGAGCCAGGGGCGTACCCACGCCTCCTCCTCGCGCCGGACGAGCTCGCCGCAGCCGTCACACACCCTGCCCGGGGTCGTGACCTGGCCGCACCGCTGGTGGATCACCTGCATCGAGCCGGTCGGCTCGGCCGGCTTGGTGTGCTCCTCGCCCCAGACGGCCAGAGCGTGCAGCACCGGCAGCACCTCGGCCCCCGCGGTCGTGAGCCGGTACTCCTGCCGGGTGCGCCCCCCGTCGTGGTACGGCACCCGCATGAGCACGCCGGCCTCGACCAGGCGGGCGAGCCTGTTGGACAGGATGTTCTCGGCGATGCCGAGCTCCGCGCGAAAGGCGTCGAAGCGGGTGGTGCCCAGGTTGGCGTTACGCAGGATGAGCAGCGTCCACCGCTCGCCCAGCAGGCCGGCGGCGCGGCCGATCGGGCAGGGAACGGACACCTGTGGCGCTGTCCTCACATCAGCCTCCTCTCGAGCCCAACACTGGCTTGCATTAAGCAAGTCTAGCCCAGGAGGCCGGAAGGGGGCGGCCTTCGCGCCATGGCGCTTCGACCTGGCATGCGGCGTCGCGCCACTCGCCGCGCCACCGCCGCTCCCACACAGCCTGGCTTGCACCTGACAAACCGAAGACGTAACGTCGCAGGTAGAAATAGCTTTCGTTTTGAAAGTCAGGCTGGTCGCGGAACGCGGAACCGTCCTGCGGCAGACGCCGAGAACGGCGCCCTACAGTACGGCGACGCCCATGTCCCGGTCCCGCCCACGGAGCGGGATGCCGGACCGGCCGCACTGGTGAAGGGGGAATCACCATGACGGCTATCAAGGCCCACCCTGTCCAGGACGTCGCGCGCGAGGTCCACCGGCTGACCGTGGACACAGGCATGCCATTCGCGGCCTTCCGGGAGAGCTACGAGCGGGCGGTGCCGCCGCTCGACATGGCGGAGTACGAACGCCTGCGTCATTCCGGTTCCGACTGGGACGCCGTTCTGCGAGCCGCAGGGGAAAACGCGCCTCACGGCTTCATGATCTTCTGGAGCCTGGACAACACGGCGATCATGCAAGGCTCCGGTGACCGGTGGCACAGCGTGCAGTACCTGATGGGCAACCACACCATCGCCCAGCGGATGTTCCACCACGATCCCGGTGTTCTGCTCTACGCGCCTCTGCGCACCACGATCTACGAGGACGCCCGTGGGGTGACGCGCTTCGCCTTCGACCAGCCGAGCGCGCAGTTCGCCTCCTTCGGCGATCCCGAGATAGCGGCCGTCGGCGTCGAACTCGACCGGAAGGTCGCCGCCCTCCTCGACTACCTCGGCGTGCCCGTGCCGGAACGGCTCGTCCCGGCGGACGCCCGTACGAGGTAGAGGTGGGTGGCGGACATGAAGCAGACGTTTCTCGGTGTCGGTTACACGAGGGACCGCGCCGGGCTGCCACTTGAGGCGGTACGCGTTCCCGTCCCGCGGCCGACGGCCGACGAGGTGCTGATCCGCGTCGCCGCTTCGTCGCTCAACCCGCTGGAGTACAAGCTGGCCGACCTCAACTTCATGGGACGGACGCCTCCCGTCGTGCTCGGTTTCGACCTCGCCGGCGTGGTGGCCGGCGTGGGCCGTGACGTGGAGGGCGTGGCCGTCGGTGACGAGGTGGCCGCCATGGCCGGCCTGAACGGTGACGGGGGCTGGGCCGCGACGGGTGGCGACGGCGGCTCATACGCCGTCGCACCGCGGTTCCTCACCGTCCACAAGCCGTCGTCCGTGAGTTTCCGTGACGCGGCGGCGCTTCCCATGTGCTTCCTCTCGGCTTTCGCGGGTCTCTACGGGGCCGTCCAAGCCGGTGCCACGGTCTACGTACCGGGCGGCGGGGGCGGTGTCGGTCATCTGGCCGTGCAGATGGCGGCACGTGCCCTGGACGCCGGGACGGTGATCAGCAGCGGTGGCAGGCCGCAGTCGATCGCGCTGGCCCGGCAGTCCGGCGCGCACTTCGTCTTCGACTACAAGCGTGACGACGTCGCGGTCGAGATCGCGGAGTTGACGCACGGCCGGGGAGTCGACCTGGTCTTCGACGCCACCTACAACGAGCAGAGCTTCGCCGAGACCGCGAAGACCGTCCGGCGGGGTGGCAGCTGGATCGTGCTCGGTGTCGGCCCCGGCAGGACGACCCGCCTGGCCGAGACGCACAGCCCGGTGGACGCCATCCTGGCCGAGCGCGGAGCCAGGCATGTCAACGTCAACCTGCTGCGCTACTTCTCCGAACCCGCCATGCTCGACGGCGAGGCGCGCGGCTTCCTCCAGCGCGGGATGGACCTGGCGATGGAGTGGGCGACGAAGGGGCTCGTGGTCCCGCACGTCAGCCAGACCGTCGACAGCACCGTCGAGGCGATCAGCACCGGACTGCTTTCGCTGAAGGAGGGCGGCGGAGCGCTGGGCAAGATCGCGGTGATCGTGGATCGCGATCTGGCCGCGGGGACGTGAGGGGCGAGCGCTCACGAGCCCTACAGCGCAGGGTCGACTTCCCGTCCCGAGGGAGGCCGAGGATGAACACCCGTCCCACGCCGAGATAGAAGTTCGCCGAGATCACGGGGTCCGTTTGGCCTATCTCGACGGGGGAGAGGGCCGTGCAAGGCGGGCCTGGTCTCCGCTGTGCCACGGTCACATGGTGATGAGCGTGGCTGACGCATCGCGAGCCGCAGTTGGGTGAGGTGCAGTCCGCGTTGCGTCGGCAGGGTTGTACGGCGCCCAGGCGGGCTCACGGAGGGCAGGGCAGTGTTCGGGAGTTGGATGGTTCGCGATGTCGATCATGCGGTCGAGGGCGTCGCGTGCGGCAGCAAGGTCGGCCATGGCGGCGGTGATGCGGTTGCGCTCCGATGCCAGCAGCTCGAAGGCCTTGGGGGAGGCGTGCCCGGTATCGACGCAGGGCAGCAGCTGCAGGATGGTCCGGCTGGGCAGGCCGGCGGTGAAGAACTGCTGGATCAGCCGGACGCGTTCGACGGCTGACTCGGGGTAGGTTCGCTGGCCGCTGGGGGTGCGTTCCGGGGTGAGCAGACCCTGCTCTTCGTAGTACCGGAGAGCTCTGGTGCTGACCCCCGCATGGTGTGCGATCTCGCCTATCCGCATCTGTGCCCTCTTCTGATTCCGGCTTCGCGGTTCTCGACTTGCCCTTGACGTCAATGTGAGGTTTTAGGTTAGCCGATGCCGGGCCGGATGCGGCTCGCCGAACCCGAGAGACCTACGCAGGAAGCAAGGAACCCATGAACGTCACCGACCAGATCGCCCTCGTCACCGGAGCCAACCGCGGTATCGGCCGTCAGTTCGTGCTCGAACTGCTCGAGCGCGGGGCGAGCAAGGTCTACGCGACGGCTCGCCGCCCCGAGAGCCTCGACTTCGACGACACCCGGGTGGTGCCGCTGCGACTCGACATTGTCGACCACGAGTCCGTCATCGCGGCAGCGGCGACCGCGCGGGATGTGACCCTCCTCGTCAACAACGCCGGCATCGCGACCGGTGCCGCCCTCGTCACGGGTGACCTGGACGAGGTACAGCGCGAGATGGACACGCACTTCTGGGGCACGCTCGACGTGATCCGTGAGTTCAGCCCCGTCCTCGCGGCCAACGGCGGAGGTGCAATCGTGAACGTGCTGTCGGCGCTGTCGTGGTTCGCCGGCCCGGGCACCGGCTCGTACTCCGCTGCCAAGGCTGCGGAGTGGAACATGACGAACGGCGTCCGTCTCGAGCTCGCGGCTCAGGGCACGCTCGTCCAAGGCGTCCTCCTCGGCGCCGCCGACACGGACATCATGGCCGGATACGACGGGCCCAAGATCGATCCCCGCGAGGTGCCGCGCCGCTCGCTCGACGGACTGGCCGCCGGCTCGATCGAGGTGATCGTCGATGACTGGACCGCAATGGTGAAGGCGTCGCTCGTCGGCGACCCCGCCGCGTTCTACGCACAGATCACCGAGTTGCTCGGTGCGAGTTGAACAGCTCGGTCGGAGCTTCCTCTCGTGGAGTCGAACATGAGACCGCCTCCGGGTGCCCGCGGCAGCCGACGAGCGAGCTCGACGACGACGACGCCGGCGGGGGGATGTACCGCACGTGGGAAGACGGCGGGAGCGTAATGTCCCATTACCTCTGAATCCGGCGGGATTCAGAGGGGGACATAGTTGATCAGAACCTCCCACTTCCGCCGGTAGCGCCGAGGTGGGTCCTGATCAACAGGGACCGGGCGCGGTCGTCGGGGGAGCGGTCGAGGCATGTCCGATGGGGAAGTGGAAGCAAGGGGCAGGAAGGTAAGGCAGCGGCGGCGGGAGCGGCAGGCCGTGGCGAGGTCGTACGTGGTGAAGTTCGTCCTGACTGAGCAGGATTACGCGGACTTCCGTGCGGCGGCGGAGCGGCTCGGGTTGGCGCAGGGAGCGTATGCGGCCGAGGCGTCCCTGGCGGCGGCGCGGATGGCGAACCCGCCGATGCCGGACCCATTGCGGGAAGCGTTGATCGAGTTGATGCAGGCGTGTGCGTCCAGGCGATGTTGTGCGGACCGCCTTCGATCGCTGCGCCCCTGTGGCGCTGGTACTCGAGGCGATGCGGGTGCGTCTTCGAGCGGTTCCGCTGAAGCGCGTTCATCCGCCGGGCGCGGCCTCGCCCGCCCGCACCAGGCCCTGCTCGTAGGCGAAGACCACGGCGGCCACGCGGTCGCGTAGTCCGGCCTTGGCCAGCACCCTGGACAGGTGCGTCTTCACGGTGGCCTCGGACAGGTGGAGAGCCGCGGCGATCTCCGCGTTGGACCGGCCGCGCCCGACGTGCGCGAGGACCTCGCATTCGCGGTCGGTGAGGCGCTCCAGGGCAGTGCCGCCGCCGGGTGGGACGCTCAGGAAGCGCTCAATCAGCCGCCGTGTGACCGCCGGGGCGAGCAGCGCCTGCCCGGCGGCGACGGTCCTGACCGCCTCGGCGAGCTGTCCCGGCGGCGCGTCCTTCAGCAGGAAACCGCCCGCCCCCGCGCGCAGCGCGTCGTAGACGTACTCGTCGAGGTCGAAGGTGGTGAGCACCAGTACGGCGGGGCCGCCGCCCGGCGTGTCACGGATCCGCCTGGTGGCCTCGATGCCGTCGAGCCTGGGCATCCGGATGTCCATCAGCACCAGATCGGGGCGCAGCCGCCTGGCCTGCGCCACCGCCTCGACGCCGTCGGAGGCGGTCCCGGCCACCTCGATGTCGGGCTGGACGCCGAGCATGGCCGACAGTCCCGACAGGGCCAGGGCGTGGTCGTCGGCGATCAGTACACGGATCACGTGGGCTCCACGGGGAGTCGGATGCGTACGGCGTAGCCGCCGTCGGGGACGGGACCCGCGTGCAGGGCTCCGCCGTACAGGCGGGCCCGCTCACGCATCCCGAGCAGGCCGTGGCCGCCACCGGCCGCAGGGGCCTGGGCGGCGCCGGGCCCGTTGACGACCTCCAGCCCGAGTTCGGCGCCTCCGTAGACGACCCTGACCTCGGTGTCGGCCGCGCCCGCGTGCCGCAGGACGTTGGTAAGCGCTTCCTGGACGATCCTGAATGCGGCCAGTTCCAGCCCGGCGGGCAACGCGAGGCGCTCTCCCTGCTCGACCAGTCGTACCGGCAGCCCGCCTGCCCTCGCCTGCTCGACCAGTTCGGGCAGCCTGTCCAGGGTGGGCTGCGGGGCGAGCCGGTCGTCGCCGTCGTCGCGCAGGGCCTCCAGCACGTGGCGCATCTCCGCCAGAGCCTCGCGTGCCGTACCGGCCACGGCGTCCATGTGGTCGCGGGCCCGTTCCGGGTCGAGCCCGCTCAGCTCCCGCGCCGCCCCGGCGTTCACCGCGATGATCGACAGCGAGTGGGCGACGACGTCGTGCAGTTCGCGTGCGATCCGCAGCCGCTCGGCCGCCACCGCCTCCCTGGCCTGCTCGCGCGTACGCTCCTCGGATGCGCGCAGCTGGATGTCACGGCGGCGCAGCAGCCTGCCCGCCGTCCACGCGCCGGTGACGAAGAAGAGCAGGATCAGGAGGGATCCCACGTCAGGCCAGGGGCCGTAGAACCGCAGTGCCGTCGCCCCGGTCATACCGCCGACCGCCAAGGGCCACGCCAGGGCCGCCACCGGCAGGGACCGGATGTGCAGCGCGGCCGAGAATGTGGACACCAGGATCGTGGGGAAGGGCGCGACGGTCGCCGGCGGCCCGGTGGTGACGGCCGCCCAGACCAGCAGCGCGGCCACCGTAACCCCCAGCACAATCACCGGCGCGTGCCGTCTGAACATCAGCGGCAGAGTCACCACTAATGCGAACGTGATTCCGGCATACAGCGGGTCCGGGCGCGCCACCAGCGCCTCGGCCACGGCCCAGACCGCCAGCAGCCCGGCGAGCGCGAGGTCCGACCTGGACGGGCGCGGCACGCGTGCGAGCCGGGCTAGGGGGTCCACGGCTAGACCGTACTTCGCCGCGGGCGGCCGGGCATCAGTCCGTGGCGGTAGCCGGGTCAGCCATCCGCGGTAGGAGGTCGCGCCTTCCGGCGGACGCGCCGCGATCTGCCTGCTTCCTACCGTTACAGCGTGATCTCAAATGAAACAGCGCCCCGCGGGCGCACCGCAGCGGGCTGGTCGGCGATGGCCGGCGGCCTGATCATGGCCGGCCTCGGCGTGTGGCAGGCCGTGCTGCCCTACGACACCACCTTCTTGGTGCTCGGTCTGGAGCATCTCTCCCTCGGGCTGTTCGCGGTCTCGCTGATCCTGCTCGTCCCCGGACTGATCGCGCTGGCCCGCCACGGGGGCAGGGCCGCCCTCGCCGGGGCCGCAACCATCTCCGTCGGCCACGTCCTGCTGGCGTTCGGCGCCACATCGTCCAACCTGCACGGCGAGGACTACCCGTGGTTCGTCTTCGTCGCCATTCCCGCGAACCTGGCCATGCTCGCCGGGGGGATCGTGATGGCGGTATCGCTGTGGCGGACGGGCCACGTGCCCCGGCTCGTCGCCGCGATCCTGCCGCTGCTGTGGTTCTTCGAGATAATCCTCAGCCAACTCGGCGGCAGTCTGGTCGCCGGCGTCTACTGGCTGGTGGTGGGCCGCATGTTCGTCGCGGGTACGGCGGACCGCCGCCTCGCCGCCACAGGCTGACGGAGGATCAGGTACGAGGGCTTTGCGGAAGGTACTGCGATCGATCCCGCCTGCTGGAGACCAGCGCTGATCTCCGCGAAGGTCAGTCGCTCACCGTCGAAGGTGCGCGCGGCCGGTGCCGCAGGGCTTGGGACCTCTGGAATCCGAACGGTTCGCGCGCTTGCCCAGTAGGGCCAGGGCGAGGACCGTGCCTGTCGCGGCGATGACGGCGGTGGTGGCGAACGCGGTGCGGTGTCCGGAGACGAGGGCGAGCGTTACGGGCCCGCCGATCGCGGACGCGCTCGCGGCGGCGGCGCTGGAGCAGATGGCGACGCCAAGCGCGGTGCCGATGGCGAAGGAGGTGTCGGCCAGCCCGGCGGCCAGGCCCGAGTCGCGCTCGGCGACGCCGGTCAGCGCGGCGATCTGCGCGCACACGGCCGCTGTGCCCATCCCGGCGCCGAACACCAGCAGCGCCATGAGCAGGAGGCCGAGCGAGCCGTCGGCCGAGATCCGGGTGAGCAGCAGGCAGGCCGCGCCCAGCAGCACGGTTCCCGAGGTGGCCACCAGTCGTATGCCAAGCCTGGTCACCACTCGCTGGCTGAACAGCGCGCCCGCCACCGACGCCACGGTCATCGTCGCGGCCGCCAGACCGAACTGCACCGCAGACCAGCCCAGCACCTGCTGCACGTGCGAGGTCAGGGTGATCAGCATGCCGTCGACCGCCATCCCTGCGATCAGTAGTAAAAGGTTCCCGCCGACCAGCACCCGCGAACCCAGCAGGCGGAATGGCAGCAGCGGAGCCGCGGAACGCCGTTCGATCATCACGAACAACGCGACGAGCGCTGCTGCGACAGTCAACAGCCTGCCGTCCCAGCCGTCACTCGGCACCCGGACGATGACGTACACCAGCAGGACGAGTGCCGGGGTGATCGTCAGCGCGCCCGCGAGGTCGAACCCTCGTGTGTGTGTACGGCTCTCGTGAAGCAGTACCGGCGCCAGCAGCAGGACCGTCGCCCCGACGGGGACGTTGACCCAGAAGACCCACTGCCAGCCGAGCGTGTCGGTGATGAGCCCGCCGAGCAGCAGCCCCGCGGTCGCCCCGAACCCCCCGAGCCCGCCCCAGACAGCAAGCGCCTTGTTGCGCTCCGGGCCCTCGGCGAAGGCGTTCATCACGATGGACAGCGCGGCGGGAGCGATGATCGCCGCCGAGACGCCCTGCAGGGCGCGGGCGGCCACCAGCATCTCAGGAGAGGGCGCCAGCCCGCAGAGCAGCGATGACAGCACCCGCAGCACCATCCCGGCCAGGAACACCTTGCGGCGTCCCAGCAAGTCGGCGACTCTGCCGGACAGCAACAGCAAGCCGCTGAAGGCCAATGCGTAGGCCGTCACCGTCCACTGAATCGCGGGGCCGTGAAACTCCAGGTCACGCTCGATGGAGGGCAGGGCCGACAGCAGGCTGGTGCCGTCCAGGATGGTCATGAAGAACGCCGTGCCCAGCAGAGTGAGCATCTGCCAGGGGGTCCTTGTCATGATGGCCTCTCTTCATCCGCGCCGCAGGTCGGCGCCGAGCGCGTCGAGCCAGTCGCCGGTGCCCTGCCGCCGCTCCGAATGGTTAGGCATGTACTTAACTATGCGCTTTTCGCGAGCTGATAGTCAAGTGACTGCTTAAGTATTTGCCGGCATGGCCCCTCCACCGCGACTCGGCCGCGGATGGGCACGGATCCGCTGCGGAGCAGGGTTAACGGGTAGCGGGGACGATCCGCGCCGGCTGGACTTCTTTGGACGGGCCCGGCTGGATGGCTTCGCGGAATTCAGCGCGCCGACCGCAGGACATCACGACGAAGCAGCTCGCCGGCTACGCCTCTCATTGGACCAGCTTGGCTCCAACGAGAGTAAGCAGGCCGATGCCGATGCATCTGCCGATCTGTCGCCGCCGAGGCTCCGCCCGTACCGCATCTGATACCGCCGCGCCCAAGCGAGCGGCTTCTCAGCCGCGACTGAGGTCTCCTAGCGCGACCATGGCGTTGTCAGGCAGGTCGGCGACCCGCAGCAGCTCGCCGCGGGACACCCGCCAGGCCAGCAGCCGGGAGGGCCGGCCCCGACTGGCGAAGAGCACCGTGTCCTCGTCGTACCAGCCCATCACCTGACAGCACCCCGTCCACCGATCCATCCCCGGCAACACAAGTCCTGCGGCGAGCTGCCCTGTCTCGGCGTCCAGCACCACAATCACTTCGGCCTCGATGACGTCGGCATAGGGGCGCGGGCCTCCAGCGCCGAAGACGTCCCCGGCGATACGCCCGCCGCGCAGCCAGCCCGTCCCCCACCAATCGCCCGTGCCCACGGCGAGTCGAGGGCGCATGCGGCTCAGCAGAGTCCCAGAGGTGTCCCAGCGTGTCAGTTCAGCCACCTGCGATGAGGGGTTGTGCAGTCGATAGAGGTCCGTCCCCGGCTCGCCGCCCGCCACCGTCCCGAACCCGGGGTACGGCGGATGCCTGACCCGCCCGGTGTCGCTGTCCACCAGGTACACCGCCTCCTCCTGCTCGACCACGAGCGTGACGCCGTCCGGACGCCAGGAGACGATCTCGTTGAAGCCGGGCACCCGCCAGCGGCGGGAGGTGGCGTCAGTCAGGTCGACGACCACGACCTCATCCCGCTGTGGAAAGGCCGCCATACGTCCGTCCGGGCTCAGCGCGGTGTCGTCCAAGGCAGATTGCTCGTTCCCATGCCGGTCGGTCACCCTGGTCAACCCAATGTTGTCCAGTTCGCGTAATCCGCCGTCGCCCCCCAGGGCGAGCACTGGGCCGGGGTCACCCTCGCCGCCTCGTTGGAACAACGCCAGTGCCCGCGCGATCGGCGCGGCGGATAGCGGAGTGGCGCCGTTCAGCGAGAGTTTGTCAGGCAGGACCGTCTCCAGCCGGGGCAGCCGGTCTTCGTCGGCCCTCTCAACGCCTATCCAGATCCCCGGAGCCACCGCCGTCGCGGTTGTCACCGCCGATGCCGGCACGGATGGTGTGAGCGTGGCCGCCGACGCCGTCGGACTGTCCGCGAGCCGCATCCCGGCAGTCCTAGGCCAGGCCGTCACTGCTGCCAGCAGCACTACGAACACGCCTGCTGCCACAACCACCCAGCGCGCGACGCGTGTCCCGTTTCCGCTGTCGAGTACCTCCTGATCGTCCACGCTTGGCCTTCCTGCCCAGTGAAATGACTCACCAGGTAGTACCGACGGGCACGAGAAAGGGTTCCTACCGCTTCGACTCACGAAGTCGCGGGGACTCGACCACGCCTGAGCTGCACCCTCGGTTTCCCAGCTCAGAGAGGGTAGATCACTAATCGATTCCCAAGCTGACAGCTTGCACATCTGCGCAGTGCTGCTTACTTGCAGCCTGCGCGCGTTCGGCGGCCTGGCGGCCTTGCGCATGCGGCCCTTGGGGCCGTACGCGCCCGCCGCGTTGTTCCCCACCCGAGAGTGGCTCGACCAGGGCGCGCTGTTCCTGCGAGCCGTCGCTCGCAATGTTCGCCTCGACGCAGTACCGATCCGGCCCGACGTACCCGGCGATGCGATCCGGCGACTGGAGCACCGCGGGATCACTGTCTATGTCTCCGGGATCCGCGACGGCCACCACCAGCCACTACGCGCTCTCGGTGTGATCGCACGGCTCGACGAGGCCGGGCGCGTCTTCGCGACCACCCCAGAAGCGATCTCCGCAGCGCGGGACGGGCTGCACCGTGCCGGCGTCCTAACGACCGTCCCGGTTGGAGCCGGGCCACACACCGTTGTGCCCGGATAGCGGACTGAGATTGGTGGTCGAGCGTCACAGCCCAAAGGACCCGTCGGAACCGGAGTAGTGGGCGGTGCGGGGGAAGGCTATTTCGGGACGCCGCCGCGAGCGATGTGAGCGGCGGTCATCTCCCATATTCGCTGCTGGAGTTCGACGTCGTAGGACGCGGCCGGGGAGCGGATTTCGGTCCTGACGTGGAAGTAGCGCCCTGTGGTCTCGGCCAGTTCCGGGGCGATGGCCGCATTGAGGGTGGCTTGAGCGCCTTCTTCAGGGGGAAGGAGGAGACGCCTGGTCAGCGGAAGGATCGGCTTCATGAGCGGGTGCGCGATGTCGTCGAGGATGCCTGTGTTGACGAGCCCCGGGTGCACGGCGTTGACCGTGACTCCGGTGTCGCGCAGTCGTTCGGCGAGAAGGTAGCCGCTCATCAAGGTGAGCATCTTGCCTCTGGCGTAGGCGTCGAGCGGCGTCCAGCCCGCTGCCGGATTGGTGTGTCTGAGATCGTCGAGTTGGGCCGGGTCGATGCGGACCGGACGCGGGCGGCGGCGGAGTTTGACCACTCGGGTGTCTTCCAAGGCCATCGACGCGACGTTGACCACGCGCGAAGGAGTTCCTGCCTGCAACGGGCCGAGCAACAGGTCGGTCAGCGTGAAGCCGGCCAGATAGTTGATGGCGATGTGCATCTCCACGCCGTCGGCGTTGAGTGTCCGCTGCCGGTAGTGGGCGCCGACGTTGTTGATGAGCAGGTGCAGGGCCCCGTGCCGGGCGGTGAAGCGGTCGGCGAGCCGGTGCAGGTCGTCCTGGGAGGCGAGGTCGGCGGTCAGCACCTCGACGCGGTCGGCGCCGACTTCTGCGGCGACCCGCCGCCTGAGCTGTTCGCCGCTGTCGGGGTTTCTGACCGCGATCACCACGGTGCTGCCCAGCCGGGCGAGTCGGGTCGTGATGACCGTACCCATGCCGCCGGTGGCACCGGTGACCAGGCTGACCTTGCCGGTCAGATCGACGTGTGGAGACAGGGCGGTCATGCGGCGATCCGTGGGGCCTGGTGGAGGTAGGCCGGTGTGGTGGCCTCGCGGAGCAGGAAGTCGGCCAGGTCGGCGCGGGAGATCGCCGAGGTGAGCCGGATCTTCAGGTCTGTGCTCGTGCGGTAGACGCCGGTGTGGGGCTTGTTCCTGAGTGCGGGCGGGCGCACGATCGTCCAGTCGACGGTGGAGGCACGGATGAGTTTTTCCATCTCGTCCTTGTCGCGCATCTTGTGGCCCAGCATCGCCCACAACATGCGCGCATAGAGGGAACCGTCGTTGCTCTCGGCGGCACCGTGGGCGCTCACCACGATCAGTCGTCGCACCCCGGTCCGCGTCATCGAACCGAGGATCGAGCGGACGCCGTCGGTGCAGACGCTCACCGGTCCTCTGGCGTTGGTGCCCAGCGCGCTGATCACCACATCGCGGCCGCCGATCACGTCATCGACCATCTCGGTGTTGGTCAGGTCCGGCACGACGGCGATCTGCAGACCGGGCCGGGCCTGCAGGGCCTCCGGGCGGCGCGCCACCGCGGTGACGTGATGCCCTGCGGCGAGGCCCAGTGTGACGGTCTCCCGCCCGGTGCCGCCGGTGGCTCCGAAAACGACTATTTTCACGACGATCCCCAACTCCGTCCTGTGAGACAATTTGTCTCGCAGCGAGAGTGGCATCGGCTCGTCTTTGAGTCAAATCGTCTCATAGAATGCGGATGTGAGCAGCTTGACCGATCCCCGTGCCGTGCGTAGCCGAGACGCGATCCTGGCCGCCGCCAGCTCGTTGTTGCTCGACGAAGGCCCCGGCGCCCTCACTCATCAACGTGTCGCTGAGCAGGCCGGCGTCGGCCGCGCCACGGTGTACCGGCACTGGCCGCGCCCTGAGCAGCTGCTTCTCGACCTCATGACCGACGTAGACATGCCGTACTTCCAGGAACCGGAAGCGCCGATCCACCCCTGGCTGCACTCTCAGCTTCGCGAGCTCGCCGACGCGATGGCCGTCCCCCACATCGCCGCGGTCACGCTCACCCTGATGCAAGGTGCGCTCTGGGATCCGAATGTCGCGACGCAGCGTGACGCCTGCCTCGAAATACTCAACGAAAGGCTTGAGGCGGCGCTGGCGTTGGCCGCCGCAAACCGGGAGATTGACATTTCCGTCGATCCGATCGATTTCTCGGCGATACTGGTCGGGCCGATCATCTATCGCGTCGCCATACAGGCCGGATCCGTCTCCGATCACTTCATCGATCAACTCATCGACGGTTTGGGGAGGTGGGCCGTCCGCTCCATTCGGGGACCCGATCAACCAGAACGATCCTCCCGTCACCATGAGAGCCCGAGGCCGTAGAGGCCCTCCGAATCGTCTGCCGAATCGTCTGCCGCATCGTCGAGCAGGCTCACCACTCGCGGATACCGGACGCCTTCCAGCGCGGCGGGCCGGTCCTCGTCGGCGCCGTCTATCTCAGCAGCGATGGGCCCGGTGAGGAGTCGTGTGCGGTGCGGGCTTCGAGTAGCGCGGGGAGATGGTCCTTGCTCCAGGCACGTGCGGCCGCGATAAGGGTCAGCAAGCTGCGCCCCAGTGCTGTCAACTCGTACTCGACCCGGGGTGGGTTCTCGTCGTATGCGGTGCGTGTGACCAGACCGTCGCGCTCCATCGCCCGCAGGGTCTGGGTGAGCACTTTCGGTGTTATGCCGCGCAGTGGCTCGCGGAACTCATTGAACCGCCGCCGGCCACCTTCGAGACAGAGCACGACCATCGCGGTCCACTTGTCGCCGATCCGTATCGGCATGGAGCTGGACGGGCACACCGGGTCGAACATCTGTGGGTCCAAGGGCTCAGCCATGGACGCGAAGCTATCCCAGTATCTTTGAGGTAATCAGTATCTCGTGGATACGGTCCTTTCTGGCAGCGATATACGTGGCCAGATTGGAGTGACATGAGCAGCATCGTCATCTTTGGAGCGGGCGGCCGGGCGGGACGAGCGGTTACCGCTGAGGCGGGTGAGCGCGGACACCGCGTCACGGCCGTGGTCCGGGATCCGGACAAGTACGGCGACATCGAGGCAAATGGCGTCCGCGTGGTGCGGGGCGACGTCACGGACGTCGAGGCAATCTCCTCGATCGCGCTCGGCCATGATGCCGCGGTTCACGCGGTGAGCCCGTTCTCTGGCCCGGAGCAGGGCTTCGCCGGCCTCGACCCTCAGTTCTTCGTCAAGGCAGCCGACGCCCTGCTTCACGGTCTGGCAGAAGTGCGCGTGCCCAGGCTCGTTGTAATCGGGCTGTTCGCGAATCTCAACGACGCCCACGGGCGTCTGGTGATGGACGATCCCTCGGTCTTCCCGGCTGAAATCCGGCCGTTCGCCGTTGCGCACACGGCCGGCCTGGACAGGCTCCGGGGGGCAGAGGACACAATGATCGACTGGCTCATGCTGACTCCGCCTGCGCTGCTGGAATCGACAGGTCCCAGGACTGGCTGCTACCGGATCGGGGGAGAGATCGTGCCGCAGTCGGCATCCGCGCATCTGTCCTATGCGGACCTCGCGGCGGCGGTGATCGACGAAATCGACACGCCACGGCACCACCGCACCCGCGTCTCCGTCTTCAACTGAGCCGACAACGAGCACGTTTCCGGCTGGCCGAACATCACCTCTTCAGCAAGATGCTCCGATCGCGATGCTGTACCGGCTCCATATGCGAATTCCTGGACCTTGACGCCGTATCCGGCGCCACAAGATGATCAACACGTGTTTTCACGCGCAGGCGTCACCATGCAGGCCTGATCGCGCTCGCACTGGTAGGCGCCTGCGGCAATGATGGTGTGGATCACGCCGAGCGGGTCTCACTCAAGGGTCGGGTGTCCTCTACGGCCACGGTGGCTCCCTCACTGGTGGCGTTCCCATCCCTGCCCGCCGCCGAGTCGTCAGCCCCTGCGGACGTCGCGCCGGGCCCCATGGCGACCTCACTGTCGTCAGCGTATTGCCGATGCCTGCGGTGACGCACTCACAGGCCGCCGGCCCGCGGGCACATTCAGGGCACATGGCGAGAAGCGCCGAGATGTCGAACCCACAGGTCGGAGGCATTGTTGGAGCTTTGGCGCTAGTCAGCAGCACCCACCGTGGCAGTTCACGAACTACCGCTGGAGGCGGCTGTTGACGCATGTTCAGCTGCTGACGCGGATGTGATCGCCGAACTAGGCTGGCCGGATGGTAGGGGAAGAAGGCTTCGGCGTGGTGTTGGAGCGATTGGCGGATCGCAGAAACCTTGACCTCGTTGCCGTGTCCTCCATCCCCGCGTCCGAACTGCTGGCAGTGTTCCAAGGTGAAGCACCGAGCCCATCCCTGCTTCGGCCGCTCGCGCCCGTGCTCGGTCTACACGCGGCAGACCTCTTTGCCATCGCTGGTGCTGGCGTACCCGAGGATCTTGCCCCAGTGGATATCACGGCTGGACGAAGCGTCCCCTACTTCCTCCTAGACGCGGTCCGCCTGCCGCTGGAGAAGAGGACCGTGCTGCGTCAGTTCGTGGCATCCCTGCCGCAGGAGAAGCGGGCGCAGCCTTTCGAACCGCCGACGCACGAGCAGTACCAATCGGGTCCTGGGGCCCTGCTCATGCGCATGGTCCGGAACCGAAATCTCGGCTGGACAGCCACAGCCAAGACGTTCCTGGCGGTCACGGGGCGATACTGGTCTGCTGCCACCTACGGCTGGGTGCAGAACGGCCGTAAGCAGTTGACCCCCGAACTCCTGGCCGATTTCTCCGCTGTGCTCGATGTCCCCGCCGATGACTTGGCGGCGTTGACCGGCGTCGCGCTGCCTGACGCAGCCTTGGTTCCGAAGCCAGATGTTACCGGCGTGGCCGAACTGATCTGGGACGTGCGACGCCTTACCGCGAGCCAGCTTCGGCAAGTCAGCGACCTCGCGAAATCCATGCCGCATTAGCCGTCTAGTTGGCCGTGTCGAACGGCTGGCACCAAGGTGGACGCATTAGGACCCCCTCACCTGGGGCCATCCCTTCAGCTCGAACACTGCCGATTCGGTCCAGTCAGCGTCTCGATGGACAGCGGCGGGCACTTCTCCGGCTTCTGGGTGAGGGTCACGAGTTCCTCCGGGGGCTCGCCACCGTCCCGTACGGCCACGACGTAGGTCTTTGCCTCCTGTGGTCCAAACCCCGGGGCCTGCTTGCGTAGATGACGTATCGCGGCCATGGTCCCCGCGGAGTGCAGGTGTTCTCGGACAGCCGCGACCAGCGGATCAGGTGGTCGGATGCCCTTGACCTGTCGGAGGTACAGCTCCGCCCAGTCTCCAGTGGCGTACGTGGTGACGGGGATGTGGTGGATGCTCTCGTCCCGCCGGTCCACCAGGTAAGGGCCCTGGCCTACCAGCATCTTCTTCTGTTCACGGGTGCGGATGTACTCCACCGACTGCAAGAAGACCAGCCAACCGAGAGCATGTTCCTCCACGTCGAGGACAGCTAGTTCGGGCATCCATGGCGACTCTCGCCGCTTACACAGCAGCAGATCTTCGACCAGTTCGACAGCGCGCACCTTGGTGACCACGCCCTCATCATTCACCGCAACTCGGATCAGCCGCGCACCGGTTTCGGAGGCCGGCACCGCAACGAGAGCGCCACGTATTGAGAACTGGGAACCACCCGGGGACCACACGTCATGCGCGTAGCCGGACAACGCGCATGTCACCGCACGTCGTGCGTAGCTATCTGAAGGCCGTTGAGCTGCAAAAAGCCAGGCACCTCCTCCGGTATCAGGGGCGTCTCCGCTATCAGACGAGGATGCGTCGCAGGCGGCGCACGGCGACGATCAGGATGACCACGGCGGTGAGCGCCCCGCCGGCGGCGAGCATCCACGGCGGCGCCGAATTCAGGAGCGCCGGAAGGCCCCAACTCGCCGCTCGCACCGGGAACGTCAGGGTGCCCGTGACCGTGCGATGGACTCGGCCGCTCTCCAGCGTGAGCGCCACCTTCCAGGGGCCGTCGGGCAACGGCTGGCGCAGCATGACGGAGACGGGGGCACTGGAACCCGGCGCCAGCGTCGTGCCGACCTGGGCGGCGAACGGTCCGGCCTGCAGCCCGTTGGGCCCCTCGGACAGCCACATCCGCCCGCTGAGGTCGAGTGCGCGTTCACCGGTGTTGTGAACCGTCGCCCGCACGGTCGGCAGGCCGTCCTCGGTACGGCCGGGCAGCAGGCTCTCGATGCGGAAGTCCGACGGGGGATCGCCGCCGGGACCGACATCCAGGTAGATCCTGATGCCCACTCCGTTGACCACCCGGATGGTCGAGCCGGAGGCCGGGCCGGCGGGAGCGGACCGCACCTGGGCCCAGATGCCGCCGTACCGCTCTCCGCGGCTGGCGGACTTCGGGATGCTGATCGTCGCCGTCAAGGGGATGCGGCTGTGCGGTGGGGCCACCACCTGGGGCCGGTCGACGGCCACCCACGAGCTCAGCTCGTTGGCGTCGCGGTCCGCGGAGGGCACGAACGCGTTGCCGCGGATCTCGGCCGCGCCGGGAAAGATCGCGATGTGCTGGGCCGTGCTGGAGGTGTTGGTGATCTCGAAGCGCCGCGAGATCGTGGTTCCCGGGTTGATGTGGTCGACGATGTAGAGCCGGGCCCGCGGATCGTCGCTCCGATTGGACGAGGCTTCGAGCAGCCGGATGCCGAGGGAGCCGTCGGCTTCCCCGGCGTGGGCGGCGGTTGGCCACGCGAACGCCGGGGCGCCGCCGGCGACATGAATCGCCAGCAGCGCCCCGATCGCGGCGAACAGCCTGGTGCGTAGTGACACCCGGCTACGCCACCGTGTGGGAGATCGTGCCGGTGTACGTGCCCGCCACATTGCTGAGGGCGATCGCTGCCGTGATCAGCGGGTTCCACGTGGCCGAGTTGTTGCCCGTGCCGCCGGTGTGGCTGTATGCCGTACGCGACGTGTCCAGGGTCTGGCCCGTCGCGGGAGGCGGAACAGCGCAACCGGTCTGGCCGGCGGTGAAGGTCCCGTTTCCGCTGGTGGTCGCGTCGCCCGAGCAGTAGTACACGCTGGCGTTGCTCACGGTCTCACCGGCGGCGGCGGCGCCCGTGGTGAAGTCCGTCGAGGTCACCGTCGTCGTCCATGTCGGCGTGCCGGACGCCCGCTCGTCGTCCACGGTGACGTCCCCCAGTTGCCCGTAGGCGAATCCGCCCGGCGATCCGTCGGTGGC
This sequence comes from Planotetraspora mira, assembly GCF_016863275.1. Lineage (GTDB taxonomy): Bacteria > Actinomycetota > Actinomycetes > Streptosporangiales > Streptosporangiaceae > Planotetraspora > Planotetraspora mira. Next base: position 123,584 of record NZ_BOOO01000040.1, on the reverse strand, counting down.
GAGGACGGCGGTGTCGGGCACGGTGATCTCGAGCGCACCCGCGGTCACGTCGAATGTCGTGGTGGTGTTACATGCGGTGCTCTCCGCGCACGTGGCAGCGTGGGCCGGCATCGCCGTCAGCACGCCCGCACAGATCGCCCCTGAGATCCCCGCCAGAGCGGCTGTGAGAATTCTGTTCATCGTCCCTTGGCTTCCCTTGACTTCGTCGACTTGATCAAGGACGCCGTCAAGTTAACACGTGGGGAAATGTCGCCTGACGTGTTGAAGTCAAGTGTTGATCAACGTACTGACGTGCAAAGACGACACGGTCGGCCCCGTGTCGGAGACGGCGGGTGAGTTCGGCGAGATCCGTGTCGTCCTCGCAGCGAACGGCAGCACATGGTCGAGGACGACCGCGTGCGGGCCGTCCACTCGGACAATAGCCTGACGTGCGGTGCTAAGTAGAGACGCCGTGAGAGAGGCAGCAATGGGCCAAGGCGCCCGCGGCGAGCTCATCAGCCGGCTGGCCGAGGCGATCAGATCCGTCACGACCACGCCGCGCTGTGCCGGGTCCTGCTCGATCCGCTGGGCCCAAGCGGAGACCGAAGGTTCCAGCACACGGTCTACGACAGAGACACCGACACTCCATCGTCCCCGCTGGCCACGACCGCCCCCGCAGACGCCGTACTGCTCTTCGACGGCGTCTTCCTCCTGTGCAATCGCGGCCAATTGACGTTTGTCCGTGCCATCGCCGTCCTACCACGGGCAATCAATGAGCGCCATGGCTGGGACATCGAACAGATTGGGCCGCCAAGCAGGTGGCCGACACCACGGAGATCATCAGTCTCAGATCACGTTGCCGGTAGTGGGCACCGTACGCATTGCCTCCTAGCAGAGCCTCACCTTCTATACGGTGCCCGGCGTGCGAATCAAGGTCGCAGGGCGTGACCGCCCGGTGGTCGCCGTTCAGACCGCCGGGCAAGTCCTGAACGCGGATCGGCCGAGCGCTTCTTGAACGATGCGCGACAAGAAATTCCTTGCCTCGGCCCCCGCGCCTATCGGCAGGACACATGGTCCGTAAAGAAGTCGGCGTGTCTGATTCCTCGGTGGCCTGTCTCCGCTCAACTGAGGCATGGCAAACATGCAGGTCAGGGACATATTCTGGGGCAGATCGGCGCGGAACGTCCGCTTGGTTGTAGCGGCGAGGGCGGTTCGTACCTTCGGCTACGGGTGTACCAGTGTGCTGCTGGCCGGGATGCTGGCGGAAGATGGTGATGCCCCGTGGCAGATAGGGCTGCTGCTGGCTGCCGCGTCGGCTGGCTCGGTCGCCTCCAGTCTGCTTTTGGGGTTGTTCGCTGATCGGTGGGGGCGGCGGCGGGCGCTTATCGCCTGCGGGTGTCTGATGGCGGCGGCGGGCGTGGTGTTCGCCCTGAGCGAGTCGTTCCTCGCACTGGCGGCTGCGGCGTTCGTCGGCACGATCTCGCCGTCGACGAACGACAACACCCCTTTCTCGGGGGTGGAGCAGTCGATCCTGGCGCAATCGTGCGAGCCGTCCCAGCACACCAGGGTCTTCACCATTTACAACGTGACGGCGCTGGTCGCCGGAGCCCTAGGTGGGCTCGCCGCCGCCATATTGGGTTTGCAGCACCTGGTGTCCGCCGGTGATGCGGCCTTCGCGTTGTATGCCGTGCTGGCTGCGGGCACCGTCACGCTCTTCTTCAGGTTGTCGCCCGAGGCCGAAGCGCGGGCGTATCCCGCACCCGACACCGGAACGATCGGCCGTCCGGCCGCCCGGGCGCCTTGGCGGGTACCCGCCAACATCCGCCGCTTGGCGGGACTTTTCGCGGTCGACGCCTTCGCCGGGGGACTGGCCGTACAGACCGTGCTGGCCTGGTGGTTCGCCCACCGTTACGGCGCCACCACCGCCCAACTCGGTCTGGTGTTCTTCGCCGCCAACCTTCTACCCGCGCTTGCTCAGCTCACCGCACCCCTGTTGGCCGCACGCAGAGGCCTGCTCGCGGCGATGCTTGTGCCGCATTTCGCCTCCAACCTGATCCTGGCCTGCATCCCGTTCGCCCCGTCTCTGGGCGGTGCGGTCGCATTGCTGCTCATCCGTCAAGCCCTCTCGAAGATCGACGTTCCGGCCCGCCAAGCTTTCACCGCCGCTGTCGTGGATCCTGAGGATCGGACCGCCGCTGCGAGCATGACCAGCATCGCCCGCAGCGTTGCCGTGTCCGTCAGCCCTCTCGTCGCCACGGCCCTGCTCACCGGTGCACTCGCAGCAATAGGCGCGCCACTGCTCTTGGGAGCGGCACTTGCCATCGGATACGACATCACCGTCTGGCGCAGCTATCGCTCCACACCCCTGGGCGAAACGGCATGACGTCGCCTTGCGTGGAACGCGAGCGCCCCTGTCGCATCGCTGGATTGACGCCGCTCGTGCCATGACGCGCAGGACCTGATGGCGTGAACACGAAGAGCTCCGAATGGATGGCGCCGAAAAGCGGAAGCTCCAGAGATTTCGTTGTTCGCGGAGCGACCTGGATGGGTCGTGCCTCGGCGTTGCAGCTCAGTCGATCTAGAACGGTGTCACGCGGCCGGGTCCCGTCGCAGGAGTACGAGGACGGCGACGCCGGTGGCCAGGACGATGGTGGCGATCTGGCACACGGTTCCGGTCCCGAGGGCGGCTGTCGCGGTGGGATCGAACAGATGTGTCCAGCTCTGCCAGTAGTGCACGGGCAGCATTACCGCCACGGTGTGCAGGGCGGGCTGGCCGTTGAGGATGCCGGCCACGACCACGAAAGTGACGGCGGTCCCGAGGGCTTCGGCGCCCCGTGGCAGAAGTAGCCCAAGGGCGAACGCGATCGCGGCGATGCTGAGCATGCACAGCAGGGTGTAGCCGCTGGCGGCCAGGACGCGGGCGGTCGCGTCGCCGGCGTTCAGGTCAGGCGCGCCGATGATGTGAAAGGGATGCCAGCCGAACAACGCGAGGCCGATGAGCAGCCCGGCCACCAGCACGCACAGGTTGGCGGCGGCGGTGACGACAGCGACGGCGCCGAGTTTCCCCGCCAGCAGCCGTGCCCGGCTGACCGGGGTGACGTACAGGTAGCGCAACGTCCCCCAGTCCCGGTCGGCGGATCCGATCGCGCTCGCGAGCGACGCCACCACGATGGGGAGCAGTGGCGGCGCGATGAACTGCAGGCTTGCCATCGCGTGGTTGAGCGCCGAGTACGGCGACGGGCCGAACAGGCCGCTCTGGTTGTTGTAGCGATGCCCGGCAGAGGACATGGTCGCCAGCCCCGCGAAGACGGGGACGGCGGCCAGGCAGGCGAGCGCGACTAGGGTGCGGATGCGCAGGAGTTGAGTGGTCAGTTCAACGCGCAGCATGCCGGCTGTCTCCTTCGGTCATGGTGAGGAACGCCTCTTCGAGGGATCGGTTCGCCTGGTGCACCGCCGTGACGCCGATGCCCGCCGTGACCAGTTCACGCACGAGATCACGGGAGGGCACGTTCGGAGCGGTGACGATGACCTCGGCGCCCCTCACGGTGACCGACTCGACGCCCGGTATCCGGCGCAGCACGTCGGCCGCCCCCGCGGTGTCCTCCGCCTGGAGGCGGTAGGTGTCGGTGTCGCCGAGCAGGTCGGCGAGCGGGCCCGAGGTGACCAGGCGGCCGTGGTTCATGACGACGGCATGGGTTGCCAGTTGTTGCACCTCGGCCAGCTGGTGACTGGACACCAGCACCGCCGCGCCCCGCCGGGCCAGCGTCCCGAGGTGCTCACAGCCGCGACGTGCTCAGTGAGGCGGCTTGACCAGCCCGATCTCGTAGGCGGTGATCACCAGCTGAACCCGGTCCCGGGCGCCCAGTTTGGTGAACAACCGTGAGACGTGCGACTTGGCGGTGGCCACCGTGATGAAGAGATCCTCCGCGATCTCGGTGTTCGACCGGCCGCGTCCGACCAGGGTCAGCACTTCACGTTCCCGATCGGTGAGTCCTTCGACCGGCCGTGGGGAGCGCTCCGGAGCAGTAGTGGGTCGCCCGACGAAGTCCGCGATCAGACGGCGCGTCACGCCCGGCGCGATCAGCGCGTCGCCGGCGGCGACGACGCGGATCGCCGTGAGGATGTCGTCCAGCGCCATGTCCTTGACCACGAAGCCGCTCGCGCCGGCCCGGAGAGCGTCGTAGACGTGGTCGTCCTCGTCGAAGGTGGTCAGAACGAGGACGCGGGCCGTTGTCGGACCCGCGGTGATTCGGCGAGTGGCCTCGATCCCGTCCATGCCGGGCATCCGGATGTCCATCACCACGACGTCGGGGTCGACGTCCCTGACCAGTTGGACCGCCTCGGCGCCGGTGGCGGCCTCGCCGACGACCTCCAGGTCGGGGTGATCGGCGATGAGCACGCGTAGACCGGATCGCACCAAGGGCTGGTCGTCGGCGAGTACGAGCCGGACGGTCATCGAACCTCCGCCGGAGCTTCGACGGGTTCGGGCAGCGGCAGCCTCGCCATCACCCGGAAGCCGCCCTCGGGACGCGGCCCGGCGCTGAGGTGGCCGTGCAGCAGGCCGACCCGCTCCCGCATGCCGACGATGCCGAAGCCGTGGGACGAGCCGTTCTCGGTGGCGCCGCGCCCGTCGTCGACGACCTCCACGGTCAGTTCATCGTTCCCGTAGTCGATGGCCACCCGGCAACGCCCGGTCCCCGCGTGGCGGATCACGTTGGTCAGCGCCTCCTGGACGATGCGGTAGGCGGACAGGTCGATGTCGGCCGGCAAAGGACGCTGCTCCCCGCTGCGGCGCACGTCGACGCGTACCCCCGCGTCCGCGGTCGCCGCGGCCAGGCGTTCGATGTCCGCCAGACCGGGCGAGGGTTCGAGAGGTGCGTGACCCGAGGCCGCCGTGCCCGGGTCGGCCTGACGGAGCGCCACCAGTGTGCGCCGAAGGCCCGACAGGGTCTGTCTGCTGGTGGTCTCGATGGCTCGCAGTGCCTCGCGGGCCTCCGCAGGCTGCGTCTGGATGACCCGGCTGCCGACCCCGGCCTGGATGGCGATGATGCCGATACTGTGCGCGACCATGTCGTGCAGTTCCCGCGCGATCCGCAGCCGTTCGGCGGTCACGGCCTCGGCCACCTCCTGCGAGCGCAGCGCCACCGCGTGTTCGCGGCGTTCGCGACTGAGCAGACCGACCGTGCAGGACGCGGCCGTCGCCAAGAGGGCGATCACGCCGTTGACGATCAGGTTGTCTCCGTGAGCGAACCCGCCGATCACCAAGGCTTGAACGGTGAGAGACACGCCCACTACGACGATCGAAGCTCGCCGGGTGCGGGTGGCGACAATGAAGCCCAGGACGAGGTCCACCGCCAGATACGACAGAAACTGGCCCTGGTACGACACCGACAGGCTCGCATAAGCGGCGCTTGGAGGGCCCACCACCACGGCGGTGGCCCCGAGCAGCGTCATGGCCAGAGCCAGGAGCGGCATCCGTCGCAGCACACCGACGAGCAGGCTCACAGCCAGCAGTGACCCGACGGCGTGGACCGTGCCCGAAGCCCGCGGCGCACCCCACACCAGCAGAGCCACCATGACGAAGTACAGCGCACCCCCCACCCAGGCCATGACCTTCGATCTCGTCATCGGCGGGGCCCCCTCTTACGAGGGAGGTCGCGATGCGAAGCGCGTGCAGGCAACGGGGTCCTCCGTGTGGTGGCCATGCGGCGAGACTAACCAGACGCCGCCCGCGAGACATCGGCCCGGGGACGTACGCCCGCGGGCTAACCCGGCAGCGTGATTGCCGCCCATGGCCCAATGCCCCGACCATCACTCACCCCGGGGTGTTGCGGGCACTGATGGCAGGGGGTGGTCCGGCCCGGCGGCTACCGCGGGCGACCAGTGCCAGCCAGGTCGGTCACGTCCCCTCGGGGGGTGTCACGCCAAGCTGCTGACGTAAGCCCCGGACATGGGGCGGGCCATCGTGTGGCGGTCAGCGAGTTCCCGCGCGCCCGTCTCTCCATGGCGTGGATGCCACTGCCTGCCCTCGGATAGGTCACCGTCAACTCGGGTTCCGGGTTCGGCACGCTCATGTTTGCCCCGCTCGTGACTGCGGTGATCCGCGACCGGCTGGCGTCAGGCGCTGTTCGCGTTCAATGCCCGGCAACTCGGTCTTATCGGTGGAGGACGATCCTCACGATCGTCTTCACGTTCCGTCGCTTCCTACCAGCGGCAGTTGCAAGCTGCCGAGAAGGCTCAGCAGGCGCAGGCGCTCGCCGGCGCATTCGATGCCATCAACAACATCCACCGGGAGGGGTTCGCACCAGCGACACCACCCATAGCTCCGCAGCCGTCACCCGTCGATGAGTCGGCTATCCGGAAGCGTCATGAGAGCAAGGCGCTGGAAGGCATCGGCATTTTCAAGCGAAGCGAGCGGACAGTAGCCAAGGAACACGCCCGTCGGACGGGGGAGCAGGAGATCGCCCGCGTCCGCCAGGAGTTGACCGCTCAGCGAGCAGAGTGGCAAGCCGCGCTGGACGCACGCTGGAACCAGTTGTGCGCCAACAACCCAGATGTTGTTCTGGAGACCCTGGCTGAGGCGTTCGACGACAACGAAGCACCAGCCGCAGCTGTCGGGATTGTTGGGGGAGAAGTCGCCCTGGCGGTGCTTGTCCCTAACGCCGATACGGTCCCCGATCGTATGTCACTCATGGGCTGGGAAGACTGCCTCGGTGTCTAGGCGGATCACCACGTACTGGATCGGAAGCCCACGCGCGTGCGCTTGGGCGGCCGCGGACTCGGCGTCGCGCAATGCGTCGTCTCGGTCGTACGCGCTGTATCCGAGGCTTTCCAGCACGACCAGGCTGCCGTCGCGCTGATCGAACTGAATTACCAGGTACTCAGAGTTGGACAGCGGGTTCGTCACAGACCGCCCTCCTTAGGGTGTCGGGTCTCGACTTGCGGAAAGCTGAACTCGGGCATGACCGCCTTGCGGAGACCTGACCACGCAGGTGCCCAGGCAACCCGGGGCGCACAGTGCACAAGGGCCGTTGTGTGCGCGGGTACGTTCTGTTTGAGGTGCCGGAGGACTTCAAGCCGGCGTACATCGCGTACTCGCCAAGCAGCGGCGACTCCCTTGAGTGGGCTGTCCGCTAGTCACCACTGCGTTCTCGGTCGTGGTTGTGGTCGTGCAGTCGTGGGTCGCCGGCCTTGCGGTGGGAGGCATTCGTCGATACCTCTCCTTGGGAAGCTTCGAGTCGCACTACTTCGAGACCGGTCCCCGGGGGAGACATCATGCGTGTGAGCAACATTCCCAGGTCTGCCGCCGAGAGGTCCCCGCTTCGCGGGTCACTTCGCCGGGTCAGGGCCTTGTCCTGCGCCCTTGTCCTGGTCGGCGGGCTGCCGGCGTCGGGGTGTTCCACAGCCGGCGACACCACGCGGCCGGTTTCCTCACCCGGATCCCCGACGCCACCCCTTGCCCCGGCTTCGTCGTCGGCGACACCGGTCCCATCCTCATCCGGCACGACCACGCCGCCGACCCGGCCAGTGCGGCTGAGCGGGAAGATGACCCGGCCGGGAACGCGACTGCGGTTCGGGCAGAAGGCGATCGTGCCCGTCCGTCAGTACAACCGCATGAGTAAGACCTACTCCGAAGGCGTGCTGGGCATCATCGTGCAGCCGATCCGGCGTGCCCCGGCCACCACCATCCGGGGCGACTTCGACGCCGACAGCCGGGCGTTGCTCAAGACTCGCACGGCGTACTACGCCAATGTCGTCATCACCAACGAAAGCGGCGACGCCCTGTCGTTGTACGCGCCCCGGTTCAACCCCGTGTTCCGCGACGGAGGCCCGTCCGACGTCATCCTCATGGGGTTCGGCGGAGATCTGCCCAACTGCCCGGAGACCCCCCAGCCGGAGTCGTTCGATCACAGGGGCGATCGATGGGTCACCTGCATGGTCAACGTGTCGACCCCGTCGCGGCCGATCACAGGGCTCCAGTACATGGACCCGCCGTACGGCAGCGAGGGCCACTACCCCGGAGATCCGTCGCCGGACTTCAACAAGTACTACGACCTCGGGACGATCATCTGGTCATAGCCCTCACGCGGCCTCCACCGGTGGACCAGCGAACCACGTGGTTACTTGAGCGGGCTAGGCAGGCCATCTTGATCACAGGTCGGGAGAGTCGCTGCTGCTGTTGGCTCCGCGGTCGCGCCTGACGACAACCCTGACGACAACGTCGGCTCACGGACGTGCTGCTAAGCAGCTCAAGGGCGCGTGACCTTGTCCGGGAGTCCCCGCGAGTTCTTCTGGTGACCGTCCCGCCTGGCACGCCTGTGGCACGCATGGGGGATGACCATTTACAGGACTCGATCAACCCAGGTAGTACCTGGCATAAAGCCGCGACCTGTTCTCTACGGAGAAGTTCAGGAAGTCCCCAGTTGCCTCGCAGCTCAGCAGGTAGTCCAATGCCTCTGAAGCATCCGCTGACTTCTCTGTGGCCAGGTACGCCTTGGTTTCTTCGAGACCAGCTCCGCAGAGCAACTGCACATCGATCGAACAGTGGGCATCCCAGCTCGATTCCTTGGCCCGCCAGATAGGCAGCACATCATCGAGGTTGCCCGCGTTGAAGAGCTGCACGCAGCAGAGCTTCATCAACTCGGTGTCACTGTCGGCTTGCTCTGCTTGAGCCTCCAGGGTCTCCCGAACTTGGCCAAGGTCCTCCACGGCTGGACTCAGACCGTAACGCCGAAGGCTTTCGTCCTCATTCATGAGTACACCGTCGGAACTCAACCGCTCTCGCCACCTCGTAAGACGCATCGCCTGGCCATGAATAGTGGCCCTGGGCGTGTCGGACCCCTTCATATCAGGCAACAGGCATGAGCGTTTTGAACTGCCCGAACACGGTCTTCACCTGTAGGGATCGTCCACCGCCGGTCACCGGTGTCCGAGGTTGTCCGTTGGCGTTGTCACGCAGTTCGTCACGCACGAGACCTTTTCTCAGCCGGCCCAAGGGCTCGGTCAGCGCTCGTCCGACCAGTGGAGCGGTGCCGAGCCCCTGCCGGTCCACCGTGCGGCCGTGGCAGGGTCGGCCTAGGGAGGGCCTGTCGGCGGCGGGTTAAATCACGTTCTTGCAAGATCTTCGTACAAGGGTGAGCAGGAGTCCGGAAAGCCTCTCAGCTGGCCCGGCCCAAGGTCACGGTGCGGGATCCGGGTGTGAAGTCACCGAAGGACTGTTGCCAGGACTCACCGGGCCAGTAGTACGTCACACGGCCCTCGACGGGCCGGTAGTGGGCTGTGTAGAGCGTTCCCGACCCCTGCTCGTCGACGGATCGATACAGCGGCGGCTTCAGCATCGCCGCCACGTCCGCACCCGCGGCGCGAATGGCGCGCAGCCGCTCCTGCGTCCGCAAGGCCCGCTCCTGCTCGTCGGTCACCGGCAGGTGCTGGTGATTGGCGGCACAGGCATCCGGCGCCACCGTCGGCGACATATCCGGCCCCACGAACACCGTCACCGCCTTCGCGGGATCGACAAGGGTGAGGTTTTGTGGGACGGCGACCGGCAGGGACCGCAGCCTGCCGACCGCCTCATCTACGGTGTCGCACGTCTCCAGCAGGTAGCGCACCACGATGAGAATGGCGAAGCCACGTCCGTAGACGGAACGTCCGCCGAAGGTGATCGAGACCGCGAGACCGGCGTCGTTCATCCCGTCCAGCAAGCCCCACAGCACGTCCTGCATCCCGATCACGGGGCGCAGGAAGCAGGAGGAGACGATGGTGCCCTCGCACTGATCGGGCGGGAAGTCATAGTTGCGCAGCAGAGTGCCGTTCCTGCCGATCTGGGTGCAGGACGGGGAGAACGGCCGCAGTGCCGCGTGGGTGAGGAAGACTTCCGCCTCGGGCCGGACGAGTTGGCCGGCCAGGCGGTCCAGAACCGGGACCAGTTCCGGCATGTGCGCACGGAACAGCGCCCGAACACGGTCCGCGCCCTCCGGAGTCCTGCCCTCCGCGGTCAGCAGGCCCTCCATGTCCTGCCACAGGGCCCGGGCGTGGGCGGCCCACCGCCCGTCGCCGCCGTCGCCGACCTCGATCGCCTGGAAGGTCTTGTGCTGTTGCCGCATGGCTGCCACTTTCCCCTGTGCGAATCGGACGAGGTGCGGGCAACCTAGCTAATTGTGCGGGTAATTCACCAGGTGGCCGCCATCGGCGACGGCCAGGCGCTGGATCTGATGAAGCCGCTGAACGCGAGCGTGGCCGATTCCAAGTAGGCGATCATGTCCCGCGTTGGAGGAGCCGGGAGTCAAGAAGGCGGGTGGCGGAGCAATTGTCAATCGCTGTGGTTCGGGTGACGTGTGATCAGGCTACGACGGTCTCGTCGCGCTCGGCCAGGAAGCCGTTCTCGAACTTGGCCCCGGAGCGGACCATTGCGACGAGGGAGGCGCCGGTGATCGCGCGCCGGCGTTCCTGGGCGGACTCGACCAGCTTGAATACCATGGCGAGGGCGGCGGCCGGGCTACCGGCGGTCCTCGGCGTTGTAGATCTCCTGCATGGCCTTCGTCGCGCCCGGCTGCGCGGACTTCGGCAGGGCGTTTGTGATATTTCGGGCCTTGTGGACCCAGCGCCTTTGATGACGGGCGGCGGGGAACACTGCGGCCAGGGCCTTCCATAGACCATCGCGCCGTCGCCGACCACCAGCTCGGACTCGCATGCCGCGTCGGCGGCAGTCGCGTAGCAGGTCGGCCCATGACTCGGTGGACTCCCGCAGTCCCTCCGCGAGAGCGATCAGCTGCTTGGCGCCGTCCAGCCGCACTCCGAGCAGGACCAGCACGCACGAGTGAGCCTGTCCGAGCCGGACCTTGGGGTGCACGCCGTCGGCCCACACGTAGACGAAGTCGCGGTCCTTGAGGTCGCGCTGCTGGAAGACGGTGTGGTCGTCCTGCCACTGGTTCGTCAGCCGGGTCACGGACGCCGACGACAGGCCGGGCGAGCCGCCGAGGAACTGCTCCAGCGCGGGCACGAAGTCCCCCGAGGACAGTCCATGCAGGTAAAGCAGGGGAAGCACTTCGGATGTCTTCGGCGACTTGCGGCACCACGATCACAGGCCTGGGTGTTTTCGGGGATCATCCGGTCCTCTTCCGCGTCTGTGGGAGCCATCCGGGTCCGTTCCTCAGCGAGATCGGCGCACAAATCAGAGAGCACTGCTCTTGACTGTGAGCGGATCTCCAAGCATGCTTGTTCTCTAGCGAGAGCAGTGCTCTCGGAATCATCTGCTGAGGAGCTGTGATGACCCGCTACATCGAACCCACCCGCATGGATCACCTGTTCAACCGTACGGTTGCAGGGCTCACCCGGCTCGGGATCAGCGTCTGGGGCTCCCGGATCCTGTACGTCCGCGGCCGGTCCAGCGGCGAATGGCGCACCACGCCGGTGAACATGCTGACCCTGAACGGCTCCCGCTACCTGGTCGCACCCCGAGGCATCACCCAGTGGGTCCGCAACCTGCGCGTCGCTGGAAACGGCGAACTGCACGTGGGCCGCCGCATCGAAACGTTCACCGCCACCGAACTATCCGACGACGAGAAGCCGGCCATTCTCCGGGCGTACCTGAAGCGCTGGGGCTGGGAGGTCGGGCGGTTCTTTGAGGGAATCAACGCGAACGCGTCCGAGGAACAGGTGCAGGCGATCGCTTCGGGCTTTCCCGTCTTCCGGATCAACTAGAGAGGCCTAATGGCTGAGGTTAAGGCGGGTAGAAGTCCAGGCCCGTCTTGGCGGTGAAGCGCTGCCGCGGCCCTCCTCCGTCGGGCCTTGTCATCGGGTGACCATGGCCGAGGTGACAGCTGCCTGGACACCCGTGGATGTCACCGATCTTGCTACGGAGCGACTACCAGCTGGCCGCGATCGAGCTTGGACTGCTGAACGCCAGCGCGGCCTCGCGGACCTCGTCGGAGTCGACCAGCTTCAGACGTAACTCAGCTCTTCGCTGCCTGCTCCCTCCATGCGGAGGAGACCCTCAGGAGGGTCACGCTGCCGGGCCGACGGCTCCTAGCTCGATCGGAGAAATGCGAGCACCGCAAGGACGCGTCGGTGGTCGCCGACGCCCGGGGGCAGGTCGAGCTTGGTGAAGATGCTGCGTACGTGTGCCTCGATCGTCTTGGCGCTGAGGTGAAGTTCTGTGGAGAGTGCGCTGTTGGAGCGGCCCTGCGCCATGAGGGCGAGCACGCTGCGTTCCCGTTCGGTGAGGGCGGTGAGGGGGTCACGCTCGCGCTTGCGTCCCACCAGCCGGGCGACGAGTTCGGGGTCGATCACGCAGTCGCCGTTGGCCACGCGGCGCACGTCGCCGGCGAAGCCGGCCAGGTCGCTGACCCGGTCCTTGAGCAGGTAGCCCACGCCTCGCTCGAATTCGGTCATCAGCCGCATCGCGTGGTGGGTGTCGACGTGCTGTGACAGCAGTAGTAGTCCGACGTCCGGGTGGATACGTCGGATCTCCGCGGCCGCATCGATACCTTCGGTGGCATGGCCCGGCGGCATCCGAATGTCGATGACCGCAACGGCGGGGGGATCGCGTCGGACGAGGTCGAGCAGTTCGGCGGCGTTGCCGGCCTGGCCGGTGACCCGGAAACCGGCTTCGATGAGAATCCGGGCGGTCCCTTCCCGGAACAGCACGGCGTCGTCGGCGAGGATCACTCGCATGGGATCTCCGCGCGGAGCTTGGTCCCGCCACCGGCCGGACTGTGCACCGTCAGGTGCCCGTTCAGGGCCGCCAGCCGGTCCACCAGACCTTGCAGACCGCCTCCCCAGCGGTCGTCCGCCCCACCCTGTCCCTTGTCGGTCACCTCGATCCACAACCGGTCGCCGTCCAGTCCCGCGCTGACCGTCACACTGGAAGCCCCGGAGTGCTTGGCAGCATTGGTCAGCGCCTCGCTCACCACGAAGTATGCGGTGGTCTCCACGTCCTGGGGTGGCCTCCGCTCGAGGTGGATGTTGAGGCGGACTGGTAGCGGTGCGCGTTCGGCCAGGAAGCTCAGCGCGGCGTCGAGTCCTTCCTGCGTCAGGATCGCGGGATGGATGCCCCGGGCCAGCTCGCGCAACTCGGCCAGCGCCTGGGACAGCTGGCGCGTGGCCTCCTCGATCCTGGCCACGAGCTGATCGTCGCCGACGGCGGCTGCATGGCGGGACGCCGACCGGAGGCTGAGCGCCAGGGTGACCAGTCGCTGCTGGGCACCGTCGTGAAGGTCACGCTCGATGCGCCGGCGGGCCTCGTCCTGGGCTGAGACGATGCGTTTCGCGGCGGCCTGCAGTTCGGCAGCCTGCACCGAGATTTGGTGAAGGCGCTGCCGCAGCTCCGCGCCGAGACCCACGTTGTCGATGACGAGTCCGGCCTGAGCGACGAGGTCGCGCAGCAGACTGTCCTCGGCGGCTGTGAGCACCTCTCCAGGCGCTTTGGTGAGCGTCACGGCGCCACGCAGTAACCCTCGGTGGACGATGGGACGCACATGGGCACGGCCGCCGTCTTCCAGTGAGGCAAGGTTCCGAGGAGCGATGGTCATCGCCGACCGGTGATCGGACCGTGGCGGCCACCACGCGACCGTGACGAGCTCGTCGATCGAGCCGACCCACAACGTCACCTCGGCGGCACCCACCCCGTCAGCGACGGTCGACGCCAGTCCAGTAAGCAGGTCGTCATGCTGACCGCCGCGGCTCAGCTGCGTCGACAGGCGTGCCAGTGCCTCGTAGGGGGAGGGCCGGTTGCCGTAGACGAGGCGGTCCGCGACCCGCTGCACGCGCCGTCGGGCGGGATCGAAGGCGACGGCGACCATGGCGGTGGCCACGATCGACAGCACCGGGTTGGCGCCCGGTGTCACGCCCACCAGCCGGCCCACACCCACCACCACCGCGATGTACCCGAGGGTGACCAACACCGCCAGCGCGCCCACGACCAGGGTCTTGTTGATGACCAGGTCGATGTCGTACAGCCGGTACTTAACGATCGCCAACCCGGCGGCAAGGGGAATGGCAGGCACGGCGAGTACGCCGAGCATCGGAGAGCCGAAGACCGCCAAGCCTGCCGCCATGGCCACCGCACCCATGGCAACCGCGTACGCAAACCACCTGAACTGGCGCGCCTCATCGCCGCGGGCTCGACGCATACGGTCCACCAGGCAGGCCACCCAGGCAATCTGCAGCAGGAGGTAGCTCGCCGGACCGAGAACATCCCACAGCCGCTGCGCGGTCTGGTACCCGCCCAGCTGCAGCGGATGGGGCAACGACAGGGAGTTGTCGGCGTACTCCACCGGCCACAGCGCCGAAGCGAGCGCCAGCAGAACCCCGTCGGCCACCATGACGACCACGACCACCCGCCATCGAGGTGACGGCAGCCGCCCCTCGGGAAAGCACATCAGGGTGACGCCGGTGAGCACCAACACCAGCGCCAGCGGCCAGACTCCCGTCCACGCCACCCAGGTCGCGCCGGGCAGGGCGGCGTCCCGGTGGGCGGCGGAGTAGAAGCCGTACTGGCGTCCGAAGAACATCGCCGCATGGGCCACTCCGGTGGCGGTGAAATACCACCCTTCGCGGTTGCCCCATCGCTTGCCGACGACCACGATGCCGACGGCCGTGAACGCCGCGGCGATCAGCCCGTTGTGCAGATTCGGCAGATAGACGCCGAGGACGAAGCCCCCGACCACGAGCAACGCGCAGAGCAGACCCAGGCATGAGACGGCGACGTACCGCCCGGTGCCGGGACGCTGGGCATCGAGTGACGGCGGACGGCCGTCGCCCGCGGCCTCGGTGGTGCGCGTTTCGGCCTGCGCTTCTGGGGTGCCGGCTGGGCTCGTCATAGCCGCGCCACCGCCCGGCTCAGCGACTGCACCGATAACTCCGCCTTCGTGATGAAACCCGCCGCGCCGCTGCGGACGACCCGGCTGCCGTAGTCGGCCTCCTCACGCGTGGAAATCAACACGATTGTCGGGTCGGCGTCAAGCTCCTCCACCTGCGCCATCACGCCGAACCCGTCGATGTCCGGCAGTTGCACATCGAGCAGGACCAGATCCGGCCGCAGCGTCACGATGGCGGCAAGCGCCGAGCGTCCATCGGGGCAGGAGCCCACGACCTCGTAACCCGCCGCATCGAGCAACTGCACCGCGTGAGCGCGGAAGTCGGCGTGGTCGTCCACGACGACTGCGGTTGGTGCCACCCGTCGAGGCTGACACAACATCCGCTGTCCGCACATGAGGGCTAACCCTCAACAAGCTCCAGGGACGACCCTGATGAACGCGTACCTAGGCGTCCTTACCGTGACCGGGAGACGATCCGATGCGCCAGGAAAGGAAACGCCATGTCCACGTGGTCGACGACGCAGGAGCCGACCGTGACCCGCCCCAGCCGGCTGGTCGGATGGGGACTGCTGGCGGGAGGAGCGTTCTTCCTCGCCGGTGGTCCGCTGCATCCCAAGGAAGACCCCGAAGGTGTCAGCCTCAAGGAGCACCTGCGGCTGATGTACGAGGACCCCGCGTGGTACCCCTCCCAAGCCATCCTGCTCGTCGGCGTGGCACTCATCGCCGCCTCGCTCGTGGCGCTGGCCCGCGGCCGCAGCCTCGCCGGCGTCCCACGCCTGCACACCGTCACCGTCATCGCGGCGATCACCGCCTCGATGGCTGCCGTCGACTGGCTGCTGCGCCTGGTGTCCGCCGTTGACGCCGACGCGATCGCCGCCGGGCGGCCCACGCCTATCAGCGACGTACAGGTCATCATGGAAACGATCACCATACCCGCGTTCTGCCTCGGCATCATCGCCCTCGCCGTCGTCGGAGCCAGGACCCGCGCCCTGGGTAACCCGCTGATCGCGGTTCCCGCCGTCCTCGGCGGCATCGGGCACGGCCTGGCCACCGCAACAATCCTGTTCACTGACCGGTTCAACCCCCTGTTCCCCGCCGCCGCCGGCATTGCGGTGTGGGCCATCGCGGTCGGAGTGACGGTGCTCCTGCGCCGGCGAGCGACGACCCCGATCAACGCGACCTGACGAGCGTGACACGCCGCGAGCAGCGCGACCCACCGCTGTGGCACCGCCGCTCCTGGGTGACCCCGCGCCCACGCGGCGCGAGGTTCACTCGAGGATCGCTCATCTGTCGGTCAGGCGGCGAAGACGCCGCGCCGTAGCAGCCGCCCGTCCGGGCGGCCCAGTTCCGCCGGTTGCCGAGGAGACGGCATGACCATGTCATCAGACGATCCCCGACTGGTCGTCATCCACCCGTCGCAGCTTGCGGGCACGGTGCTTCCTGTGAGCCCCGGACGCCGCTCCCTCGGTCGAGGGCAGGCTGCCGATCTACGGCTCGACGATCCTTATCTCAGTTTCATCCACGCCGCGCTGAGCCAGACGGGCGGCCAGACCAGTGTTGAGGACCTGGGATCGCGCAACGGCACGTCGGTCAACGGCGAACCGGTACGGCGGCCCCGGGTCCTGCACGACGGCGACGTCGTCCAATTCGGCATGGTCCGCGCACGGTACGAGGTGCCTGGGAGCACCGGCATGATCCCGCCCGCCCGGCCCGCGCAGGAGCCGCCGGTCCGCTTCGACATCGACCGGCAGGCAGGCGGCCAGATCAACAATGTGGGCCGCGACCAGTACAACCACTACTTCCAACAGCGGGACAGCTTCCTACGAGAGGTCGCGGCGGCTCGCACCCGTTCTCTGCGGTTGATTTGGCTGAGCCTGGCGCTGATGTTCGGCGGAGGCTTGGTCTACCTCTGGGGGTTCTACAGCACCGCCAACAGCTTCGGCAGAAGTTTTGGCGACATTTTCAACAACATCGGCAACCCGGAGGCCGGCAAGCCACCGTCCCTGGGCAATTTGTTCGACGAGCAGGGCTTCGCACTTTCGGCCATCGGGTACACCGTCGGGGCGGTTGGCGCCATGCTGTTCTTGATTGCATTGATCATGCACATCATCGCCGCAGCACGTGGCAGGAAAGTGGACACCGACCCCCGGCACGCCTGGAACGCTCCGGTCCAGCGCGGGTGAGTTGGAGGATGGGATTGACGTTCAACATTGGCAACCAGCAGGCCGTCAACATCAACAACGTGGGCGGCGACCAGACCATCCAGGGCGGCCAGCAGGGCACATTCCTCGCGGGAGAGCCCAGTGAGTGGGCCGCGTCGCTGGTGACCCGGCTCCAGGCTCTCGGCCTGCCGTCCGAGGCGGCCGAGGCGGAGGCCGTACAGACCGAACTGGACCGCGCGCAACCCGATCGGCAGAGCATCGCCACCCGCCTGGCCCGGCTGACCGAGGTACTGACCTCGGCGGGGGCGATCGCCGTGGCGGGAGAGTCTCTGCGCGGGCCGCTGATGGCTCTGGCGGGCTGGCTGGGGGCGCTCGGAACTCCCATCATGCACATGCTCACGGGTTGAGCTCGCGGGACGCTGTCCCCTGGAGGGTGCGAGCAATTTGGATCGACCGAGGCACATGGTCAGGACCGGATCAGAAGGTACGGGTTTCGAGTACCTCCGGCCGCACACAGCTATGAAGGCCCCTGAACTGGCAATACGCCGTCAGAGGCCTTCCTGCTTACAGGGTGAGGGTTATCCACGCGGAGTCGTGGTCGCGGCCTTCGTCGCCGGGGGTCCGGTGGCCGGTAAACGCGCCGCCTTGCCCGGCGTTCACTCGCTCAATCAGACGTTGATCAGCCTGGTCATGCATTAGTCATCAGCGTTAGCGTCGGGGAAGGCTCTCAGGGGCAGGCGCGCTGCCACGTTGGCGGTGAACCAGGTGAAGTAGTCGGTACTCGGGTCCAAGTCCGCGCGCACCGTTTCACTCCAGTCATCCCGGTTAAGCGTCGCCAGGTACTGCTGCAGGATCCGGTTGCGATCTTCAGCGGTGCAGCTGAGCCGTTCCGGTGGCTTTTGGGTCAGATGATCGGCGATGACTGCCGTGTTGACGTACCTGTTGACGCTCGGTACTTGGCGACTGAGGTGATCGGCGTGTGCTTGGAGGACGATGCGTGCAGGCGGGTAATGGCCCAGGGTCATGCCGCGCGCGGGTGACCAGGGTGGAGCGGCGCGTCCGCAACGGTGAGGTGACCATCCACTTGGCCGACGGGCCGCCCGTGGTCGCCGACGAGCTGCTGGTCGCCACCGGCCGTGTCCCGGCCAGTGGCGGGCTCGGCCTGGTCACCGTCGGCCTGACGCCGGGCTCGCCTGTCCAGGTGGACGACAGTATGCGGTCAGCGACATCAATGGGCGTGCCCTGCTCACTCACATGGGCAAGTATCAGGGCCGCCTGTGTGGGGACGTGATCGTCGCCCGCGCGAAGGGCGAGCCGGATGACCTACCCGCCATGAGGGATGTGACCACCGCGTCCGGCGTGCCGCAGGTGATCTTCACCGATCCGCAGATCGGCGCCGTTGGCCTGACTGAGGCCGCGGCGCGGGAGAAGGGCTACCGGGTCCGCGTGGTGGAGTATGACATGGCGGCGGTGTCCGGCGCCTACGTGCGAGAGCCCTCCTACCGCGGCCGGGCCAAGGCGGTGGTCGACGAGGACCGCAAGGTCCTGCTCGGGGTCACCTTCGTCGGCCCTGGAGTGGCGGAGCTGGTGCATTCGGCCACCATCGCCGTCACCGCGCAGGTGCCGCTGGAGCGGCTCTGGCATGCCGTACCGTCGTTCCCCACGGTCAGCGAGGTGTGGCTGCGGCTGCTGGAGACCTACGGGCTATAGAGCCGAGGCAAAGGGCCGGTCCCCGCGCGGACCGGCCCTTTCGCATGGAATCAGTGAAGCGCGAAACGACGCGTGGGATGTGGCCTTGCGTAAGACCTGGACCGGCATCGAGCCGTCCGGGCGGTTCACGGCGACCGTGCAGGCCGCGGTGATCGTCGGTCAACGGCCGTGACGCGGCTATCCGCGGCCGAGCCGGTGGATCGTCCAGTCGGCCCCCGCCCACCAGTCGTCGTGGAGCACGGCGCGGGTGTCGATCGCGACCCGCCTGGCCACCACCTCGCCCAGCTCCTGCGGGTTGATGGCGCGGAACTCAGGCCAGCCGGTCATGACGAGCAGCACGTCAGCGTCCCGCGCGGCCGCGATCGGATCCTGCGCGTAGCCGAGCTCCGGGTGGGCGGCGCGGGCGGTGTCGATGGCCATCGGGTCGTAGATGGTGAGGGCGGCGCCTGCGGCGTGGAGGCGGGTGGCGACGTCCAGGGCGGGGGAGTCGCGGATATCGTCCGTTCCGACCTTGAATGCGGCACCCCAGACGCCGATGCGTGTGCCTGCCACGTCACCCCCGACCGCCTTCGTCGTCAGGTCGACGACGCGGGTGCGCCGGGCCGCGTTGATGTCGTCGACGACGGACAGCAGCGCCACGGCGCCGTCCGCGCCGAGGTCGCGTGCTCGTGCGGCGAACGCCCGCCCGTCCTTCGGCAGGCAGCCGCCGCCGTATCCGAGGCCGGCGTCCAGGAACGCTCGGCCGATGCGCGGATCCAACCCGATGGCATCAGCAAGCAGACGGACATCTCCTCCAGCCGCCTCGCACAGGTCGCCCATGGCGTTGATGAACGAGATCTTCATCGCGAGGAACGCGTTGGCCGAGCCCTTCACCAGTTCGCAGGTCACCGGGTCGGTCACGACCAGGGGAACACCGGCGTCGGTGATCGGGGCGTAGGCCTCGCGGATGATCCGCTCGGCCTCCGCGCTGGTCACGCCGATGACGATCCGGTCCGGGCGCAGTGTGTCCTGAACGGCGTGGCCCTCGCGCAGGAACTCCGGGTTCCATACGACCTCCACGGCGTCCCCGGCCGGGGCCAGGTCGCGGACGAGTTCCTGCACGGCAGAGGTGGTGCCGGCGTGGACGGTCGACTTGCCGACGATCACGCAGGGTCGGTGCAGGTGCCCGGCGAGCATGCTCACCGCCGAGAACAGCTGCGTCAGGTCGTACTCGCCGGTGTCCGTGCCCGGGGTGGCCACCCCGATGAAATGCACGTCGCCGAACTCGCCTGCTTCGGCGAAGTCCGTGGTGAACCGAAGCCGGCCCGACGCGATGTGCCTGGCCAGCATCTCGTCCAGATCGGGCTCGTGGAACCACGCCCGACCCGACCGCAGCGTCTCGATCTTCGCTGCGTCGACATCCACGCCCAGGACGTCATGACCGATCTCCGCCATCGAGGCCGCGTGCGTGGCTCCCAGATGGCCGCACCCGATCATCGTCATCCGCACGTTCTGGTCGTCCCTTCGCTCGGAGGTACTCAGTGAACATCAGCGTCATCGGATGCGGCCGCCTCGGAATCCCGTACGCCGCCGGTATGGCGATCGGGGGCAACGAGGTCCTCGGCCTGGACGTCGCCCCGGCCATCGTCCGTACCTTGTCCTCGGGCCGGGTCCCGTTCTCCGAGCCCGGCTTGGCCGAGGCTATCGCCCGCCACGTCGATTTCAGAGTTCTCGTGGTGGGACGACGGTGTCGACGAGGCCGGTGAGGACGTCGTAGACGAGTCCGGAGACCTGGATGCCGTCGAGGCAGGGTTCGGCATGTAGCGCGGCGACGTCGCGGGCGACGGCGGCCCGCGGGTCGCCGACGGCGACGGCGGGCAGGTTCTCCTCGGCCACCTCGAAGTAGGAGGCCAGCATGTCGGCCCGGTTCTGGATGAGCGTGATGCCGCACTGGGTGTGCTGGAGCACGACGATGTGCCTCTCGGACGGGATATCGGGCTGGTTGGCCCGCGCCACCTCCTGGAGTATGAGCAGTTGCTCGATCGTCTGCGGGGTCACCCGCCCGCCGGGGTTGCGCAGCACGGCGATCTCGCCCTGCTCGGTGCCGAGTACGACGGCTGGATCCACCCGGGGGTCGAGGCAGGTGATGACGGTGGTGTTCAGGCTCGGCCGCATACGTAGCCGCGGGTCGAATCGCGTCTCGGCGAACGCTCGGTTCCGGCGGATGAGGGCTTCCAGGATGTTCATGGTGTGTTCCTTTAGGACACGGACACTGAGTCGATGTTCAGGAAGGTGAGCGGCCGGCCCGGGGTGATGTCGTCGGGGTGGCGGCGCAGTACGAACCGGCGGGTGGGGTAGGCGAATCCGTCGTAGTGCCGGTAGCCGGTGATCTAGTGGGCCCGTCAGCGGGTTCCCGAGGACGTCCGTGCTGTAGTGGTGCTGGCGCACCGGGGTGTGCCCGGTGTGATCGCCATGAGTCCATGACCGACCACACCGGGGCCGCCGGCGAGCTATCGCGATGCGAGAGCCGGGTACAGGACGGTGACGGACTGGGAGAGCGCGGCGTGCACGCCCTTGGTCATGTCGTCGACGAGTACCTCGTTCTCGCCGGCCTCCAGAGCGTCGAACACCGACGCGACGACGTCGGACGGCTTGTGCTTGCCGGGCGAGGGGTTGTCCGCCTGCATCGGCGTGTCGGTGGGGCCGAAGTAGGCGCCGAGCACCTGCACTCCGTCAGGTGCGAGTTCGAGGCGCAAGGCGTTCGTCGCCATCCACAGGCCGGCCTTGGAGACGCTGTGCGCCTTGCCGACCGCGAGCCAGCTGAGGACGGAACCCACGTTGACCAGCGCACCCTTGGCCGATCGGAGAGCGGGTGCGAGGGCACGGGTGAGGCGGATCGGTCCGACCAGGTTCGTCTCGATGGTCGCCGTGATCTCCTCGATCGGGGCGCTCAGCAGGTCGCCTCGGGGGAAGATGGCCGCGTTGTTCACCAGGACGGTGGTGTCGCCGGCCTCGCCCGCGGCCCGTTCGATCGAGGCGGGGTCGGTCAGGTCAAGGCGCAGCGGCACGACGCGCTTGTCGTCCCAGTCCTTCGGGTTTCGTGCGGCGGCGTAGACACGGGCGGCGCCTCGCTCGAGGGCGGCCTGGACGAGTGCGGTACCGAGCCCGCCGTTGGCGCCCGTGATGAGGACGGTCGCGTTGTTCATCGATGTCATGTTCTTGTTCCCTTTCACTCAGGAGTGATCTCTTGCGATGAGAAGGCCGGCGCTAGGCCGCATGGGCCTTCCGGCGCCGTGCAGTGCGCGTGCCGGTGACGACCACGCCGGCCATGGCCACGATGGCGATGACGATCCCGAAGCCGGTCGCCATGGACGTCACGCCGACGGCCCCGGCGAACTGGCCGGCGATGATCGCGGGGATGCCCATGGCGAGATAGCCCACGAGGTAGATGGCGGTGAACAACCCCGCGCGCTCGTGAGCTTTCACCTCGGGCACGAGTCCCCGGGTGATCCCCGAGAACGACGCACCGAGCCCCGCGCCGCCCAACACGGCGGCGATCCACAGGAAGGGCAGTGCTTCGGCGCGGACGCTCACGATGAACTCGAACGCGCCGACGGTTATCGCACTGGCCCCGATTAGCCTCAAGTGGTGAGGTCGCACGCCGGTCGTGACCGCCGATACCACGGTCCCGACGCCGAAGGTGACGAACGCGGCCAACGCGCCGACGAATGGTGTTCCGGCCCCGAAGACGGCGCCCATCACGATGGGGACCAGGCCCAGGAACAGCGCCATCGTCATGAACGCGCTGATCACGACGGGCAGGGTCGATGCGAAGAGACCGCGCACCTGGGGTGGCACCGAGACGCGCGGGACCAGTGACGCCAACGCGCCCGGCTTGCGGGACGACGTCTCCGGCGTGAACACGGTGAAGACGGTTCCGGCGGCCACGACCACGACGAGAACGAGCCAGGCCGTGAACGCGGGATCGGAGACGAACTGGGCGAGCAGGCCCGCGAAGAGCGCCCCGATGCCCAGGCCCGCCAGGGGCGCCATGCTGGTCATCAGGGCGCCGAGCTTCTTGTGCCGCTCGGGAGCGAGCTCCACGACCGCGGCGCTGAGCGAGCTGGAGGCCGCCCCGGTGGCGACTCCCTGGACGATGCGGGCGGCGATGAGCCAGCCGATCGAGGGCGCGAACAGGAATACCAGCATCGCCGCCAGTTCGACCGTGAGCGCTGCGATCATGAGTGGGCGCCGGCCGACGTGGTCGGACAGTGATCCGATCACGAGGATCGCGATCAGGAGCGCGATGGCGTAGACACCGAACGCGAGCGTCAGTTGCCAGGGCGCGAGGCCCCAGTTCCTCTGGTAGATCGGCAGGAGCGGCGTGGGGGCGCCGGCCGCGACGAGGATCGCCACCATCGCCGCCGAGATGCCGGCGAAGCCGACGGTGCGCGGCAGGTGCGGCCGGCGCGAGGACGGGTTTCGCGCTCGCCGGCCTTCGGGGCCGGAAAGCAACCCAACCGTGTCTGGATTGGTCACAGCACCACCTAGGTCAGTCTGTCGCCGTTGAGGAGGTCGGCGTGCGCGCGGGCGTACTCGCCGACCGTCATCGACCGGCGGTCGGTGAGTTTCTCGATGTTGTCGTCGGCGCCCGACATGCGGCCGTTCTGGTAGTCGAGCATCGCGCCGGTGATGTGCGCGACGCCGTAGGGGGGCACGCCGGCCGCCTCGAGGTGCGCGGCGTACTCCGCCATGGGCGGGTTCTCAAAGACGATCTTCCTGCCGAGTGCCTCGGTGAGTTCGGCCGCCATCTGCTCGTGGCCCATCTCGACCGGGCCGGAGAGCGGGATGGTGGTGCCGATGTGCTCTTCGGGGTGCAGCAGCAGCGCGGCGATGGCGCGTCCCTGGTCCTCGGCGGCGACGGGGGAACTGGTGCCCTCGCCCACCGGCATGTACAGGACGCCCTCCCGCAGCTTGGACGGCATCCAGGAGTACTGCAACCACTCGAGGAAGAGGGTCGGGCGGAGATGAACGACGTTCAGCCCGGACCAGTTGAGCACCTCTTCGGCGATGTAGGTGTCGCGGCACGAGGGGCTGGTGGACTCGCGGTTCGCGGACCGCTGGGAGCAGTTGAGGACCGCCTTGACGCCCGTCTCCTTCGCGGCCTGGGTGAAGTTGACGGTCGCGTGGATGAGCCCCGGCGCGACCGGATAGCACAGATATGCCGCGTCCACGCCTTCCATGGCCGGGCGAAGGGTGTTGGGGTCCAGGAAGTCTCCGACGACGACCTCGGCTCCCTGGTCGGCGAGGGCCTGGGAACGTGCATCGATGCTGCGCACCATGGCCCTGACGTTGAGGCCGAGAGCGATGGACTCCCGGACGGTCGCTCGCCCGGTGTCACCCGTCGCTCCCGAGACGAGGACGGTCTTGCTTGTAGCTGATGAGGACATATGGTTCTCCGCTGGTCGATTCACGATGCGGTGGTGGACTGGGTGGAGTCAGCCGCCCCGTGCCGAACGGATCGGGGATCTTCGTGACGTACGGCACGAGCCGAGCGGCCGCGATCCCGACCGGCAGGGTGCACCGGGAGTCTCCCGGCGCCGGCTCGAGTGACAAGCAGCCCGCCGATCACGGGTTCGAGGTGACGGCGAAGGCGTCCGGGCCCGCCGTGGACGCGGCGAGCGACGGGGACCGTGCGCGGGCCGTGCGTGACCGCCCGTCGCAACTCTGGACCAGGACGGTCGCCCAGGGTCCGTTCGGTCATGTCGGTGACCCTAGGCGTGCTACTTCGTTTTTGCAAGTCAGCTTCGTAAAACGAATCAGGCGGCAGATTAAAGAGGTTGCTATAGTTGAAGCATGAAGCGTCGTGATTACGGTCAGTACTGCGGCCTGGCCCGCGCGTTGGAGCTCGTGGGCGAACGATGGGCGCTGCTGATCGTGCGCGATCTCGCGGTGCGGCCGCACCGCTACACCGACCTGCTCGACGGGCTGCCGGGCATTCCCACCAACGTGCTCTCCACCCGACTCAAGGAGCTCGAGCAGTCGGGCATCGTCGAACGCCGCGTCGCGCCGGCGCCACAGCGCGGCGTCCTCTACACGCTGACCTCTGTCGGCCGCGAACTCGAACCGGCCATCTTCGCCCTCGGGCGCTGGGGCGCCGTGCACACGGGCGAGCCACGACCGGGCGAGATCGTCACGCCCGAGTCGCTGATCATGAACCTGCGGGGGGTCTTCCACGCCGAAGCCGCGGCAGGGGTGACCGCGACCTGGGAGGTCCGCGCCCCCGACCTGGTGGTGCACCTCGCGGTCACCGACGGGAAGCTCGAAGCCGGCGTAGGCCCGGCTTCAGGCGAGCCCGATCTCGCGATCGCCTTCCAGCCGGACGGGCTCCCCTCCTACTGGGAGCTCATGCGGGCGGCCAAGTGTGGGTTGGTCGAACTGTCCGGGCGCCGCGAACTGCTGAACACCTTTCTGCGCCTGTTCACCATCCCCCAGCCGGTCTGAAGCACGCCGTAAGCCCCCGACGAGCCGGAACAGGAATTTGTGCTGTCGGCGGCGAAGTCTGTCGGATATCTCAGCCCGCGCTGCGCCACATGGCGAGCAGCTTGCTCGTGCTCTTGACCACGCGCGGTTGGGACTCGTCCTGGGGCCGGATCTGCAGCAGATAGCTATCGATGATCTCTGCCGAGGTGTCCGCCTCCCGCGCCTCGTCCATGCCCCGGGCGTGATAGCGCAGTCGGTACCACCCCGGTCCTGTGGTTAGGTCGGGGAGGTCATGGGCCACCTCGGGCGACCACTCGAGCAGGGAGACTCGTCCGACGGTGGACTTGAAACTGATCTCCACGATGTCCTCGTACCCGTCGGTGTCCGCTCCCGGGTCGCCATCGGCCACCGTCGCCGAGAAGCCGACCGTGCCCGTGTGCAGGCCTGTGACCAGGAACGCGATGCCGTCTTTCACACGTATGATCCCGACGGGATGCGTGGGGTGGTCGTCGAGTAGGTCGCCTGGGCCCATCGCGTCGTCAATGAGGTCGATGAGGTACGCCTGGCTATAGGCGACGTGGAGATCGAACGATATGGTCCGAGCCTTGGTCATGGGCGGCAAGCTTACGATCTTGGACTGACGTTTGCGGATTGGCGCCGGGCGAGCTATCCGAGCGCACCATGGGCCGCACCCGAGGTGTAGGCCTTGTCCGCCAGAACACTGCCAGGCCGGGTCCGGGGCCGCGCGCTACCCAGACGAGGCACCCGGATGGCGTCGATGACCACGGTGAACTGCGGGCTGTCGCCACGATGACCGGCGATCAGCAGGATCGCCGGCGGCTTTTGACCCTGCTCGCACGCCAGATGCAGCTTGGTGGTCAGGCCGCCGCGGGAACGTCCCGGCGCGTGGTCGGTCACGGGCCGCCCGGCGCGACCGGGCCGGGCGGGCACCCCGACCGGACGCCGGCGGACACCTCATCGAGCACCAGGCAGTCATCCGCGGTGACGTCCTAGCGGGTCAGCCGTGCACCCTCGTAGCGCCTTGGAGCCGCTCTAAGCGCGCTTGGGCCAGATGAGGCCCTGGTCGGTCCAGATGACACCCTTGTTGTGGCAGAGGCAGAAGGGGTGGCCGACGGGGTCGGTGTAGACGCGCCAGCCATAGCCGTCGGAGCCGATGGAGTCCTGCTGCAGGGACGCCCCGAGGGCCAGGACGCGGCTCTGTTCGGCCTCGATGTCGTCGACCTCGAAGTCGAGGTGGAATTGCTTGGGGTGCTCGCTGTCGGGCCACTGGGGGGCGTGGTAGTCCTCCACCGGGTTGAAGGCCAACTCGATCTCGCCGAACTGGATACCGGCCCAGTTCTCGTGGCTGCCCTCCTTGAGCGGGCGACCCGTCACCTCGGAGTAGAAGGCCGCCAGTTTCATCGCGTCTGGGCAATCGATGATGAAGTCGGTGAATCGCAGCATCCCGGGATCTTGTCACAAGATCAAATAAGCCGGGACTTTGAGGCAGGCCCTAGAACGGGCTACCACAGCCACCAAGAACACAAACGCACCTACCAGGCCGAATACGACCTCACAGCCTGACTTCTCACCAAGCGTGCCGTTGCGACGAACGCTTTCCAGTTGGAAAGCATGGCCGCATGCACAGGCGACTGTAGTGTCCTCGATGCGGTCAGGGATGGGTCAAGCCCTACCGAGTACGGGGCGGCGAGATCAGCTTCCTCCTCTGCGAGGAATTCGACGCCACCTGGACGCCTGAACAGCAACCCGAGCGCGGCACCTTTCGCGATCTCAGCAACCGACTGAACGAAGCCTTCGGGACCACCGGTCAGAACATCAATTGGTGGACGCGAATAGAAGAACCGACAGAGCAAACCTGATCCAGGGCGCGCCTCTCCTTTCCCTGCGGACGAGAAACACCCTGGCGAGAGTGCGGTCGGCTCTGTCCCCTGCCTCTCCATGAATACCCCGGCGACTTCCGTTCCACTGGCGCGGGTGAATTCCAATCCTCCTATTCCAAAAATATGCGAGGAAGAACGTTCGGCCTGCTGAACCGGCAGGCCGAAAGGACCGCCCGCACGGGGTAGCCGTCTGGGTACTCGGCCGCTCCCGGCGGCCCCGAGAGCGGTCGCACCGGCGCTGGCGCCCACCCCCTTCCTACGTCCGGCGCAGCGCACGACCTGGTACACGGGGCGGGACAAGGGCGCGGAGCAGAGCCGGAACACGGGGTGGGGCACGGAATTCACGCGAAGTCAAACAACAGGATCAGAAATTGACAGAACGCTTGGCGGCATGCCCTCGGGAGCGCACTAAACCGCCGGCCCGCTCACATCTTCAAGAATTGACAGAACGCTTGGCGGCATGCCCACGGGAGCGCACTAAACCGCCGGCCCGCTCACATCTTCAAGAATTGACAGAACGCTTGGCGGCATGCCCTCGGGGGCGCTGGAAAATCGCCGACCGTGACCGGCTACCCGGGAATTGACATACGCCCGATGGTTGCCTACGGTCCCGCTCGTCAGCTTTTCCAGATCGCATTCGAAGGTATTCATGACTACATCCACGTTGCCGAATTCCAGGCAGCGGTTGATTCTTGCCGTTCTCATGGTGTGTTCACTGCTGATCTGGCTGGACAACACCGTCCTGAGTACCACCCTGGAGACCCTCGCGGACCCGGTCCGTGGGCTGAACGCCGGCCCGGCCGAGCTGCAGTGGGCCACCGGCTCGTACACGCTGGCCTTCGCCACCTTGATGTTCACCGCGGGTGCGCTGGGCGACCGCTTCGGCCACCGGGCCGTGCTCGCGACGGGCTTGGTGGTCTTCGCCGCGTCCTCGGTGTGGGCAGCGTACGCGGGGGACGCGGGGCAGCTCATCGCCGCGCGGGCGGCGATGGGCGTCGGCAGCGCGCTGATCATGCCGGCCAACCTGGCCATCCTCATATGGACGTTCACCGGCCCGGCGCGGTCGACCGCGATCGCCATCTCCTCGACCTCCGCCGGGGTCGGCATGGCCGTGGGCCCGGTGCTCGCCGGTGTGCTGCTCGACCACTTCTGGTGGGGCTCGGTCTTCCTGGTCAACGTCCCGGTCGTGGTCCTCGCGCTGATCGGCATCGCCCTGCTGGTCCCGAACTTCCGCAGCCCCGTCGTGCGACCGCTGGACCCGGCCGGGATGCTGCTGTCCATCACCGGCCTCGCGGCGCTCGCCTACGGGCTGATCCGCGCGGGTCAGGCGGCGGCCTGGGGCCGTACGGACGTCTGGGCGCCGATCGTCGTCGGACTGATCCTGCTGACCGTGTTCGTCCGCGTCGAACTGCGCAGCAAGATGCCGAGCTTTGATCCCCGGCTGCTCGCCCAGCGCGCGTTCGGCGGCGGCAACGCGGCGCTCGGCCTGCTCCTGTTCGCCATATCCGCGGTCACCTTCTACAACGCGTTCTACCTGCAGGGCGCGCGCGGCTACTCGCCGATCGAGGCGGGCCTGGCCGGCCTCCCGACCGCGCTCGGCGCGATCTTCGGCGCGCCCGTCGGCGCCCGCCTGGTGCACCGCTGGTCGCTGCGGCTCGTCGCCGTGCCGGCGCTGATCGTCGCGGCACTGACCATGGGCGCGTACGGGCTCTTCGGACTGGGCACGCCCCTCGTCTGGATCGAGGTCGTGCTGCTGGTCCAGGGCCTGTCCATCGGCATGGTGCTCGGCCCGGTGACCGCGGCGCTGATCAGCACGCTGCCGCTGGAGCGGGCCGGTGCCGGGTCGGCCGTCACCAACACCGTGCGCCAGACCGGCAGTGTGATCGGTATCGCCGTCGGCGGCACGATCATGTCGATCGTGTACCGACGCGCGATCGAGCCGTCGCTGGACGGTGTCCCCGGACCGGTACGGGAGCAGGCGCGGGTCTCCGCCGAACAGGCGCGGCACGTCGCCACCACGTCCCACCTGCCCGCGCTCGGGCACGCCGCCGACGACGCGTTCGTCCACGCCATGCATGTCGGCGCGGTCTGGATCATGTTCATCGCGCTCTTCGGCGCGGCCGTGCTGCTGCTCGCCCTGCGCGCGATCCGCAAGCCCGCGGCTGCCGGGGGCGAGCCGGAGCCCGCGCGGGACGGCAGCCCGATCGCGGACGAGACGGCCCCCGGGGCTGGGGCCGAGGACCTGACCGCCCGCGAAGGCGACGAGGTGGGCACCCGCTGAAGCCATGGGAACCAGGCAGAAACTCCCCGAGGCGCCGTCGGACAGTCAGGCCACGTACCTGCCCGAACGGCACATGTTCGCCCTGTGGACCTGGGCCGACGGCGCCCGTGGGGCCGGCCCCGCCGAGCCAGGGAGGCGGGCACTGAGGACTCCGGTCAGGCGGCGCGCTGATACATGTTGATCTCGTCCACGGTGGTCAGCTTCTCGAAGGACTCGTCGTCGGCTTTCTCGTTGCCGGCGCGCTGGTCCGGAGTGGCGGCCAGCTCGCTCAGTACGTCTGGCTTGTTGGTGATGATGCCGTCTACGCCGTAGGAGGTCATGCGGCTCATGTCGTCGGGGTCGTTCACGGTCCAGGTGAAGATCTTCATGCCGTTGTCGTGTACGCACTTGACGTATGAGGGGGTTACGTCGGCGTACGGCGGGTTGATCTCGTCGGCGAACTTGGCGAGGTCGTCGAGATCCGCGGTCTCCGGTGTGCCGAGCAGGCCGATCGGCACCTGGGGCAGTTCCTTGTTGAAGGTACGCATGGAGTCCCAGTCGAACGACTGGAGGACGAGCCTGCTCCCGCTGAGCCACGAGGAGTTGCGGCGCAGCTTGCTGGCGACGCGGCCCTCGATGCCCGGGTAGAGGTGCGGGGACTTGATCTCCAGCCGCAGGTCGAGCCCGCTTCCCTGCATCGCGCGCAGCGCCTCGCCAAGGGTGGGCACCGGTTCGCCCTCGTAATCGGTGTCGGCCCACGAACCGGCGTCGAGCTTGCGGATCTGCGCGAGGGTCAGGTCGCCCACCTTCCAGGAGTTCCGGTTGGGAAAGACCTTTTCCGCGTCGGTGGTGCGGTTCAGCGTCGTGTCGTGCATCAGGACCAGCTTGTGGTCCTTGGTCTCCTGAACGTCGAGTTCGAACATGTCCGCGCCCTGTTCGGCGGCCAGCTTGAAGGCCGCGACGGTGTTCTCGGGCGCGTACGCCGACGCTCCGCGGTGGGCGACGCCGATCACCGTTGAAGGATCGGCGGCCGCTGTGCTCGCACCTACCGCCATGGCAGCCAGGGCGGTGGTGATGATGAGGCCGACTCGGCGCAACTCAGATCTCCCCGTACTCGGTTAGGCCTACCACGAGCTGAACTCGCCCCATTGATCGCGGCTTGCAGGCGATGGACGAGTAACCCATTGATTCCCGGCAGGTGAGCATTCGAGCGCCGCGTGGCCAACCCTTGTCACCCCTGTCCCAGTGCCCTGGCCAGAAGGGCAGATCGGGTCGGTCTCCTTGACGATCCGCACCGATCCCGCCCGGAACTTGGGATCAAGCGTTATGCGGATCAATCCGCGAGAGCAGATGAGATGGCACTGCCGCAGGCGGCGAGGCCACCAGGACGACGCCCCTTGATACCGCGGCCACGTCAAGGGGTCGCAGGGTCAAATCCTGTCGTCCCGACGCAGCTCAGAGGGCTGATCCGATTGATCGGGCCGGCCCTTTCGGCGTCTTGAGGACCACGATCATCTTGCGTCCGGCTGATGGCGTTGCTTGACTGCCGGTCAAGAGCTGTCATGGCGATTGCCGCCGTATTCCTTTGAGTCTCGCGCGGACGAGGCTGTTCAACCCGGCCCCCTCGGGCGGCTGTGTGCGCCTGACGTGTCGGGGCCGGGCCAGGTTCGGGATCGGAGTTCGGCGATCCCGTGGTTTGCACCGCCTCCGGGGTTTACAGGTTCGCGGACGCCAGCCGAGCGGCTCGTTTCGCCAAGGACGGCTGGAGCTTCATCACGAGTCGATAGAGACCCCGCATCTGAGGAGGGTGTTCCTGCCAGTAGTCGAAGAAGTGACGAACCATCTCCTCTCCGCAGACCTTCGCCACCCTGCGGTCCAGCCCATATATCCGCTGCCTCAAGGCGTACGGACTCATCACGATGACGACCGCCACGATTGCGACGACAGCCGGGATGAACGAGTCGAACAGGATGACAAACGGGGCCACCAGGGTGCCGACCACAAGGCCTATGACAAGGGCGCGCCTGATGGATACACCGTCCTTACGGGAACGTTCGCGATCGGATGCCGCGACAAGCCACGCGATATCCGCATCCTGTAAACGCTCTGGCAACGCGTCGAAAGTATCTCCGATGACGATCACTGAGCTCTTCCCGAGTCTTCTCAGAATGCAGTCCGCTCCTTCTGGCGGCGTGCCATGGATGACCTCAGGGGGCTTGACACCGAACAGCCGGGACATCTCCTCGACGTGAAAACGAATCTTGTCCATATCCACGAGGCCATCTTCGCAGCTGGTCAGAGTCCGGCGACCCCGACGGATGCGGGGCCCCGACTGGGCCGTGAGACGCCTGCGGGTGACGGACGCAGGCCCGCACGTTGGCCGGCACGGTGGGGACCACGTGGGGACCACACGTCATGCGCGTAGCCGATGTCTGCTTCATCGATGGCGCCCGCCTGGTCTTCGGACCGGGCGGGCGCCTTTTGCGTTGTGCGGCTCGCTACGTGCTTGGCCACCGATGAATCCGGCGGTGTGGCGCTCTCCCAGCCGGAGGTGGCGAACGCGTGCAGCCGATGGGCTCGGTGATGCGCGATCGGGTCAACCCGCGCGCCGGGAAACATCCGCTGCAGGAGCACCGCACGCGGGTGCCCGCCTGCGAGGCGTCGGCGCGCTCGTTGGGCCGCCCCCCAGCCGGCCTCGCACTCGCAGCTCCCGACACCACTCGCGAAGCCCCTGCCCGAGCGGCCCGTGGACCCGATCAGCGATGTGCTGAGCAGTGTCGCGTTCCCCGGCCTTCCGGGTGCTGCTGCGACGGCGACTGCGGTTCCCAGAGCACCGGTCACCGGGCTATAAGATCCCCCTCCAAAGACTGACGAAGGGTGCATCGACATCTCCTGTTATCACTCATCTGGCTCGCCGCTCACTGAGGATGGCGCTCGGTGAGCGGAGGGGTGGCGCTGCAGGCGATCCTGAGCGGGTTGGCCCTGGGTACGGCCTACGGCTTGATCGCGATGGGGTTCAGTCTCGTCTACCGGCTGACCGGCGTGATCTCTTTCGCGCACGGCGATCTCGTGGTCGGCGGCGTGTTCATCGGTGTGCTGGTGGTGCTCGGGACCACGCCGGTGGCGGCGGCCCTGGACATGGTGCACTCCGTCGGGCTGGCGGTGCTGATCGTCGCCGCGGGAGCGGCACTGTCGGCGGGCGTTTACCTCGTCGCCGTACGGCCCTTCCTGCCGGGAGTCGGGCACCGGTCCACCCGCGGGGACGTCTTGGGCTGGGTGGCGGGTGGCCTGGCCGCCGGCCTGCTGATCCGGGAGGTTCTCGGGCTGGTGCTCACGCAGGACGCGTACGCGGTCCCGGATCCGTTGCGCCTGGGCAGCCTGACGCCTTCAGGAGTGCTGCAACTGCCCGGGGGAGAAACGGTGTCGGTGCGCGCTCTCGGGGTCATAGGGATCGGGTTGGCCGTGGGGATCCTGGTCGAGCGGCTGCTCGTACTCACCTCGGTCGGCACGGCGATGAAGGCGGTCAGCGAGGACCCCACCGCCGCCGCGCTGCTCGGGCTCCCGGTGCGGCGGCTGGTGCTCGTCGCTTTCGTGGTGGCCGGCGCGCTGGCGGGTCTGGCGGGGCTTCTGATCTCCCCAGACCGTTCGCTCGGTGTCGACGACGGCGTCGTCCTCGGCCTCAAGGCGATGGCGGCTGCGCTGGTGGGCGGCCTGGGATCGGTGCGTGGCGCGCTGGCCGGAGGGCTGGCGCTCGGCGTGATCGAGTCGTTCGTCGTCGCATCGAGCGTTCTCGGCCCCCACTACGCCGACGTGGTACCGCTGACCATCCTGCTGATCGTGCTCGCCCTCGGACGGCGGGGCCTGCGATCGCCGCTGCGTGAGGACCCGGAATGACGGTCGAGCTGGCACACCATCTGTACCTGTTGATCGCCGTGCTGGGGCTCGCGCTGTCCGTCTCGTACGGAGGGCAACCCGTCCTGTGCCAAGGCGCGTTCCTGGCCGTGGGCGGTTTCGGTGTCGTGCATCTGGAACGCGCCGGATTGCCGCTCGCGGCGGCCGTGCTCGCCGCCGCCGCGATCGCGGCGTGCGCCGGCTACCTGGTCGGCCTGCTCACGGCTCGTCTGCGCGGCGCGGAGGTCGCGTTGTCGACATGGGCGTTCGCCTGGCTCGTGTACGCGTTGCTCCGTGCGTTTCCCGCGGTGTCCGGTGGGAGCCAGGGGCTGGTTCGCCCGACACCGACCCGCCTGAACTCACCGTTCTTCGGCGTGACCGTCACTCTCACCCCGTGGGCGCACGTCGCCGTGGCGGGAACGCTGTGCCTGCTGTCACTGGCCGCCGTGGCCCGGCTGACCCGCGGCCCGGCCGGCCTGGACTGGGCGGCCCTTCGCGAGGCTCCCGCGCTGGCCACGTCCCTCGGGGTGCCGGTGCTTCGCCGCAGGGCTGCTCTCTTCGCCACGACCGCGGCCATCGCGGCGGTGTCCGGCGCGGGCATCACCGTGCTGCTCGGGGTGGCGGCCCCATCCGACGTCTCGCCATTGCTGTCCCTCCAGTTGTTCGTGGCGGCGCTGATCGGGGGTACGGCACGGCTGTGGGGGCCGGTGCTCGGCCTGCTCGTGATCGCCGTGATTCCACCGCTGGGCGACGCGCTCGCCGGTGCGGTGGGTCTGCCGGCCGAGGCGTCCGGTGGCGTGCTCACCGCCTTGGCGCTGGTCGCGGTTCCCTTCCTCCGCGAGCCGATCGAACGGCTGGCGGCCCGGTGGCCCGAGCGGGCGGAGCGCCCGCGTGAACCGGTGGAACATTCCGGGGAATCCGCCACCCGCACCGCTTCCCGGGAGGGGGTGGTGTTGGCCGCCCAGGGGCTGGACGTCGGTATCGGGGAGACGGACATCCTCACGGGAGTGGACTTGGAGGTGCGAGCCGGAGAGGTCCACGCGCTCATCGGCCCCAACGGCAGCGGCAAGACGACGGCCTTACGCGCCCTCGCCGGCGCTCTGCGTCCCAAGGGCGGCCGGATTCTGCTGGAGGAGACCGACGTCACCGGGGCCGGCCAGTTCGAGATGGTCAGGAGGGGAGTGACCCGGACGTTCCAGCGCACCGTCGGTCTGGAGCGGCTCTGTCCTCACCGTCAGGTGCTGCTTGGGGTGCGCGGAGGAACACCGGTGCCGTTCGCCGCCGTCCGGCACCTTTTCGGAAGTGCGTCGATGCAGGACCACGCCGACATCGCCGACCGCGAGGCATGGAGGGCGCTGCATGTGACGGAACTCGCCCAGCGCGCGTTCAACCGCCCGGGGGCGCTCGGCGCCGGCGAACGGCGTCTCCTGCAGGTGGCCCGGGCCGTCGCGACCGGGTCACACGTACTCCTGCTCGACGAACCGGCCGTCGGCATGACCGGGCCGGAACGAGCCGCCCTGACCCGTGTCCTGCGTCGCCTCGCGGCAGGCGGCGTGGCCGTCCTGCTGGTCGAACATGATCTGGCGCTGGTGTACGGCGTCGCCGACAGGATCACCGTTCTGGACCGCGGCCGGGTGCTGGCGAGCGGAACCCCCGAGTCGACGGCCGCCGATCCCGCGGTACGCCGGATCTACCTCGGCGATGCCGATCCGTCGTCCACCCGCGCCTGACGTGCTGAGAGGAGACCGCGTGGCGCTGCTCGACATTCGCGGACTGTGCGCCCGCCACGGCGCCGCACCGGTGCTGGACGACGTGTCCTTTCACGTCGAGCGCGGCGAGATCGTCGCGTTGCTCGGCGGCAACGGCGCGGGTAAGACGACCGTCGCCCGTGCGGTGTCGGGCCTGCATCGGCCGAGCTCGGGCGAGGTGATGTTCGACGGCCGGGACATCACCCGGTGTGACCCTCGGCGGATCGTCCAGGGGGGACTGAGCCACGTGCCCGACGGCAGACGCGTCTTCCCCAGTCTCACCGTCGAGGAGAACCTGACCCTCGGCGGCTATCTCGACAGCCGTAGGAAGTACGTCGTCGCCGAGCGCCGAGAGGGCGTCTACCGGACCTTTCCGCGGCTGGCGGAGCGGCGCGGGCAGCGCGCCGGCAGCCTGTCCGGCGGAGAGCAGCAGATGCTCGTCATCGGCCGCGGCCTCATGTCGGACCCCTCGCTGCTGGTCCTCGACGAACCGTCGGCTGGTCTGGCTCCTGCGTCGATCGCCGCGCTCGCCGAGGACATCGCCGCCATCCGGGCCATGGGCACGGCCGTTCTGCTCATCGAGCAACACCTTCAGCTGGCTTTGCGGCTCGCCGATCGGCTTGTCGTGCTGCAGGAAGGTCACGTGATCCTCAGCGGGTCCACCGCGACGGTGGCGGCCGACCCGCGGATCGGCCGGATGTACTTCGGCGACGGCAACCCCTGAAGTGAGCCGCCTCGTTTCCCGGAGGCCCCGATATGCGTCCCCGTGGTGACGGGCGTCAGTCCTGCAACTGGTGCACCGAGGGGATGGTGTCGGAGAGCGGGTCGTCGCCGACGGGTTCGAAGACGAAGCCGTGGAACCGGGCGAAGTACATGTCGCTGGGGTTCACCCCCTCGTGCTGGTCGGCCGCGTAGCCGCGGTAGTCGCCGTTGGCGCCGGTGATGCTGATCTTGTTCAGGGCCTCCATGAGCGGCTCGCCTGGCGCGCCGCTCTCGCTGAGCGATGCGGCGACCAGGTGAACCGCGTCGTAGGAGAACATCGGCCAGTCCGGCGGCTGCACGACCTGCTTGCCGTCCTGGCGGACACCGACCAGATCGACGCCCATCTTCGCCTCGTAGCCGGCGCGGAACTGCTCGAACGGCCCCGGCCCGACCTCGCTGGTCATCCGGAATGAGACGAAGGTGACCTGGTCGAGCCATTCCGGATGCTCGGCGAGGCGCTGACGGATCAGCGGGTCCTCACCGGTGGGCCCGGTGTAGACGGGCACCTTCCAGCCCAGCGCGTGGACGGCCTGGATGGCCGCGATCACGTCGCTCGCGCTCGCCCACACCACGAGCTTGTCGGCACCCGCCTGCCGTGCGGCCAGCACCTGCGTCGTCAGGTCGGGGGAGCGTGCCGGCGCCTTCTGATCCGCCACCACCTCCACCTCGTCGATCTTGAAGGCCTGTAGCAGCGCCTCCCGGCCCTGCTCTCCGTACGTCGAGTCGTCACTGATCACGCCGACTTTGGGGCGGCTGTTCGCGATGTAGTCGGCGAGCCGGCGCGCCATCGGCTTATTGGCCGGCGCCATGCGGAAAAGGCTCGGCCAGCGGGACGGGTCGATCAGCGCCTCGCCGCCTTCGAAGCAGATGAAGACCGGCAGGTGCGCGGCGTCGGTGATCGGCGCGACGGAGGCCGCGCCGGTCCCGTCGGTGAGCAGAACGGCCGCGTGGTCGTCGACCGCCTTGCGGGCGTTCGCCGCGGCCTGTGCCGGCGACCCGGCGTTGTCGAGCACAGTCAGCCTGACCCGGCGCGATCCGGACGAGGTGGTGACCCCGCCGTGCGCGTTGAGCTCGTCGATCGCGAGCCGCGCCCCTCGTTCGATGAAGGCGTCGATCCACGGCTCTGTGGACATCGGCGCGCTGACCACCACCAGTAGGTCGTCGGTGGACGCCCCCTGTGACCCGCCGCCCGAGCAGGCAGAGATCAGCACGATGAGAGCGGCGACCCACATCGGCACCATCCGTCGTCTGTGGCCACGCCGGCGAACCTGGTAGCGTCGCCGCCCGCGGGCGTATCCGCCCGTTTTGAGGGATTCCTGCCCGATCATGCGCAGGACCTTATCTCACCCCCTGAGGAACCATTTCATGAACATCACACGACTGATCGCTGCGGCGAGCATCGCCGTCGCCGCCGTGGCATCGCTCGCCGGTTGCGGGGAGACTTCTTCGAACGCCGCTGCGCAGGAAAGCCCCGTGAGCGCGACTTCGGCGGCGGCGAGCCCTGAGGCGGCGGGCAACGGCATCCCCTGCTCGCAGGCCGGCGACCTGACCGGCAAGCCGGACCGGCAGCCGCCCGCGGACCTGCCGGTGCCGTCCGGCGGGCAGGTCTACATGTCCAAGGGGCCCTTCGGCAAGACCGAGCTGTTCTTCGTCGCGAAGGACGCGGATCCCACCAAGCTCGACAGTGTTCGCGACGAGGCCGCGGACGTGCTCGCCAAGGCCGGGTACAAGATCGAGCGCAAGGACCAGGAAGAAGGCTCGGAGGCCGAAGCGCACCTGTCTGGACCTCACGACGTGGCCATTCAGGTGATCCAGCTGTGCGAAGGAAAGGTCCGGGTCAAGTACACGTTGTCGTAGGAGACAAACGCCGGCCCGTGGCTTCCTACATTTGTCGCACGAGACCCTGACGGCTCCGCCAACGGGTTCGTGCTGCTGGAGGCGGTGCACGGGCCGGCCCCCGTACGACGCTGACGCGCGATGCGGCATCGAGCGGGTGTGCCCGCAACGTCCCGGAAGTAGTTACCCTTCGACAAACGTCTATTGACTCAATACTTTCGCTCTCTTTACCTTTTGCCCCAGATGTCCAACTGTGGACGGGTTATTGGGAGACGGAATGGTCAAGAGACGTAAGAGTCGGATGAGGCGTGCCCTGCCCGCGATCGGTACGGCGGGCGTGCTCGCATTCGGCGTGTCGGCCTTGACCTTCCAGGGGCCCGCGTTCTCGGGTCAGGCGGTCCTGTCCGCGGGAAGCCAGACGAGCGCCTCTCTCCAGCTTCCCGGCGAGGAGGAGGACGGTGGTCCCGCCGAACCGGCGAAATACCTCACGCAGAAGTTCACCTCCGGCCAGGAGGTGACGGCCGCGCAGATCAAGCAATCGGTCCAGCAGGCCAAGGCGCTCAAACCCGGCGACGGCACCTGGGATCTCGTCGGCCCCTCGAACATCGGAGGCCGTGTCACCGACCTGGCCGTCGACCCCGCCCACCCCGACACGTTGTACGTCGCGGCATCGGGCGGCGGCGTCTGGAAGAGCACGGACGCCGGCAACACCTTCGAGCCGGCCTGGCCGGACGACTACACGCAGACGGTGGGCGCGCTGGCGATGGGCCCCGACGGCACGCTGTGGGCCGGCACCGGCGAGGCGAATCCGTCCGGCGGCGGTCTGACCTACTTCGGCGACGGCGTCTACAGGTCGACCGACGGCGGCAAGCACTGGCAGCAGTGGGGCCTCACCGGCAGCGCGGCGATCGGCAGGATCGTCGTCGACCCCACGGACCCGCAGACGGTCTTCGTCGCGGCCGCGGGGAACCTGTCCGGGTCCGCGAGTGAGCGCGGCATCTACCGGCTGACGAACCACGGCAAGGACTGGAAGCTCGTCCTGCCGACGCCGAACGCCACCACCGGCGGCGTCGACCTGGCGATCGACCCGACGAACCCCAAGCGGATCTTCGCATCGTTGTGGGACCACCAGCGCAACAGCGGCGCACGCCTCTACGGCGGTGTCGGCTCCGGTCTGTACCGCTCCGACAACGGCGGGGACACGTGGAAGCGGCTGGAGAACGTGACCGGCACGCATGTCTCGGACACCTCGGGCACCGGGCTGACGAGCGACGCGAGCCTCGGCCGCATCGGAGTCGCGATCGCGCCGAACGACCCGAACCGGGTGTACGTGATCTCCGGGAACACCTACGGTCCAGACAAGGGTTTCTACGTCTCGAACGACGGCGGCGACTCATTCGTGCCGGGCGGTCGTGCGGGCGGTTCGAGCGGCTTCGAGTGGTGGTTCGGGCGCCTGTGGGTCGACCCGAAGGACGAGAACCACCTGTTCAACGCCGATGTGAACCTGCGCGAGTCCAAGGACGGCGGCGCGACGTGGGCCACCTCCAGCGGACCCCACTCCGACCAGCACATCGTGCAGTGGGACCCCAACGTCCCGAACCGGGTCTACCTCGGGGACGACGGCGGCGTCTACCGCTCCGACGCCAACGGCGCCACCCGCTCGTGGATCCACGCGACGTACGAGCCGTTCAACCAGTCGTACCACCTCGCGGTGGCCATGGACGACCCGAGCCGGCTCGCGTCCGGCCTGCAGGACAACGGCAGCAACCGTACCTGGACCGCCGCCGCCGGGCCTTCGGACCTGACGCAGTGGAACTCCTACGGCGGCGGTGACGGCCACTTCGTCGTGATCGACCCGAGCGACCACAACATCTACTACGAGTGCTCCCAGGTCGGAAACTGCACCCGGCACGAGGACGCGAACGGCACCACCCGCAACATCCGGTTCGGAACGCGGCACTCCTCGCGGATCACGACGGACGCCCCGGTCGTCCTCGACCCGAGCGACCCCTCGATCGTGTACTTCGGCGGCAACGTTCTCGACCGGTCGACCGACCGGGGAACGACCTGGACGCAGATCAGCCCGCCCGGGGACTACCTGACCGGCCCGGTTCCGCCGGAACAGGACGACCAGGGTTCCTATGGCGGCCTCTACTCCACGATCACCACGGTTGGTGTGGCGAAGACCGACGGCAACACGATCTATGTCGGTACCGACACCGGCCGGCTCTGGAAGACGACCGACCTCGGCGCCAACTGGACCGAGTTCACCGGCAAGGGCCTGCCCGTCCGGTGGGTGAACTCGATCGTGGTCGACCCGGCCAACGCCGACCACGTGTACGTGGCCTACTCGGGCTACCGGGAGGGCGACTACGCGGCGAACGTCTGGGAGACGACCAACGGCGGAGCGAGCTGGAAGAACATCAGCGGAAAGCTGCCGAACGCGCCGGTCGAGATGCTCGCCTACGACCAGCCGAACGACCAGCTCTACGCGGCGACCGACTTCGGCGTCTTCTACGACAAGAACGGCAAGAAGAACTGGAAGCGGTTCGGCGACGGCCTGCCCAACACGCCGGTGCTCGACATCAAGATCACCGGTGACGGCAAGACGCTCTACGCGGCCACGTTCGGCCGCAGCGTCTGGAAGATCGCGCTTCCGCAGCAGTAGCGAGTCACCCACTGACGGTCGGGGAGGGCGGGCGCACAACGGGCCCGCCCTCCCTGCGTTTTGGTGTCCCGGTCATGTCCGAAAGCGGCCCGGTGCCGCGGCCAACTCGATACGGACATGCGCGTAACGAACCCTGCGGGTGCCGAATAATCATCCGCGGTGGGATGGGCGGTGACATCGAGAACACGGATGCGGCGGGTAGGTGCTCGATGACTGCGAAGACGGCACGCAGCACGCAGCGCAGGCCGCCGCCAAGCCGGTCAGACGGGCCGGGATAAGGCGCTTACGCCGATCCGAATCAGCCGACGTCGACACGGTGCCCTCCGCCTGCAAGATCAGAGAAGGGGAGCGGGCAACACGGACTTGCCGCACAAGCCACCAGATCATCACACCCGGCATCCACCGCCTGTACCAGCGTCTGCCGGATCAGCTGAAGGTCGGCAATCTTCTGCTCGACCTCTGCTAGCTTGGCTGTCGCCCGCGCCTGCAATCCGCTGTTCGGTCTGCCATGACGATGCCCGATGGTCTCGATCAGGTCGGCAACCTCGTCCAGCGTGAAGCCCAGCCGCTGCGCGACTTTGATCACCCGAAGCGCGATCACGGTTTCCGGCGGGTACAGCCGATGACCACCGTTACTACGCTGCGGCTCTTGCAGGAGACCCCGGCGATGGTAGTAACGCAGCGTTTGAGCGTTCACCCCCGCCGCTTCGGCGACCTGCCCGGTCCGCAGCCACTTCTCACTCATGACGCCATCCGGGGTGCCGCCTCGTTCGCCCGGACCGCCAACCCGTCCAGGACCTTGACGTGAACCATAGGGACCTCGATATCCAGACCAAGGCCCTGGTCTCCTGGCGTGAAGGTGAACGTGAAGAACGAACAGCAGCTCGTTTCCCGCGCCGCCAACTCCCGCGCAGTCGCTTCCACGAGCGCACCGCCTTCCAGCATGAGCCGAAGATGAGTCGGCCCCACACGTTCCACCCCACGAAGCGTGGAGGCGAACAGCGCGTCGAACTCTGCCACTCGCAACGGCTGCTCCTCGGTCGGCAGTGTGCATTCAGCCGGCGCCCAATCCATGAGCCCTCCCAACTGCCAAGGCCACCCGTCTCTCCTGCGAGCGACCCACAGTCCGACGGTAAGCCTGTACCTAGGTACGAGATGCAACCCCTAAATCCATGCATCCAGCGGCGGCGCTCCCGCTCCTGGACGATCCGGCGGGGGAGTGCGTGCGAGATCGCACAGACCATGATCCGGAATATGGCTGGAATGATCATCGTCCAAGGGCTCGCAGGCGGAAGTCCAGGACCAGGTCAGGGGCTGTCCTGCATTACCGTCTGCGTCTCCAGCGGTGTCATCGCAGTGGCTTCCGGAGAATGTAGTTGAAGCCGAACTCCGTCTCGCTCGTGCGCACGTCGACGTAACCCAGCCGCTGGTAGAACCCGTGCCCAGTCACGCTGGCGCCGGTTTCCATGTAGTCGTACCCCTCGGCTGCAGCCAGTGTCTCGATGTGGCGCATCAACCGCCGTCCGAGACCCTGACCGATCGCCCGGGGATGGACGAACATCGTGAAGACCTTGTTGCCATCGCGGGAGACGGTGCCCGCGATCCCCGCACTCTCGGCGACGAACATCTGCCGCTCGTCGGCGAGTTGCACGATCCGCTCGGCGGAGAAGTGTGCGCACATGCGCTCGATGATCTCTTC
Organism: Planotetraspora mira; assembly: GCF_016863275.1. Taxonomy (GTDB): domain Bacteria; phylum Actinomycetota; class Actinomycetes; order Streptosporangiales; family Streptosporangiaceae; genus Planotetraspora; species Planotetraspora mira. The sequence continues at coordinate 81,690 of NZ_BOOO01000040.1, read as the reverse complement.
CGGGTAATCGCGACTGTTGAGTTCGCGCAGGCACCGCTCGATGACGTCGGCCACGGCCGGACCGTCGCCAGATCGGAACAACCGGATCTCCACCACCTCCGCATTCTGCCCCAGGTGCATCTCATGAGGAACGGCGCCCGGTAGGCGGTGGCGGCCTCTGCGTATCGGCCGAGTCGGTGCAGCAGATCCGCTTTGATCGCGGGGAGGTAGTGGTACCCGGCCAGACGCGGGTCGTTCTCCAGTGCCTCCACCTCGCGCAACCCGGTACCCGGGCCAGCGCCACGGCCCGGTTCAGTGCGACCACCGGGGACAGCCAGACCTGCTGCAGCCGGTCGTACAAGCTGACGATTTGTGGCCAGTCAGTGTCTTCGTACCCAGGGCCTGTTTCAGAAGTCGGCTGAGGATTGATGTCCGCTGAGGGCTCTGTGCGCTCGGGCGGTGTTAGCAACCCAGACGGCTGCATCGCGAGCGATGCGGTCAGGGTCGCTTCCGACGCTGAGTTCGTGCCGTCTGCGAACGGTATCCCGGTACTCGACCTCGTAGGTACCGTCATCGAGGAGGGATGCAGATGCGAACCAAGCGGGGTCATCTTCGTCGGGTTCGACGATTACGAAGGTGTTATCGGGCGCGGTCAGCTCGATGATCATCTCGTAAAGGGCGTCTTCCGACGGTTCCACGATGAGCTCGCCGCCTTCGGTCTCCGCCTTAAGCGGGATGTAGTCGTGTCTCATCGGTTCGATCGTCCTTCCGACTCTCCTGTTCCCGTCCACGCGGCGACTCCAGGATCCCAGCCCCGAGCAGAACTGCCATCACAGCCACTCATCGATCACAGCTTGACCTGTATCTGTTCCAGCAGCCGCGCCCATGTGCCGTCCTCGTCCCAGCGCTTGAACCGCTCGTAACAGGTCTGCCAGGGCCCGTACCGCTCGGGAATGTCGCGCCACGGCGATCCGGTCCGCAGCCGCCACGCCACGGACGACCCCGCGCGTCCGTGGCGGGCAACAGCGGCTCGATCCGCTGCCAGGCCTTATCGGTCAGCTCACCACGTCTCACCACGAACGATCATCTAACCGCACCAACAGAGATCATTCATCAGACAAACCCTAGGCGCCTCCGCGTGCAAGACGGCTATCGCGGCCTGCAGAAGATACCCGGCTAGCCCGGCCCAGCCGCATGCCGCGCAGGACGAGGGCCCGCCCTTCCGTGATCGCTGCCTGGTCCCAGTGGGCACGGTTCTGCTCCGCCAGGCGCAGCAGCCGACCCTGGGCATCGGTGCGGGTGGTCCGCCGTGAGTCGCTGACCAGCAGCAGTGCGAGCAGCCCGGATACCTCCGGCTCATCGCTGCGAGCACCAGCGCCCACTGGGCCCGGTGCGCCTCGGCTTTCCTGGGATTGCCGATACGATCCCCGCCATGCGCAATGTGACAATTGAATCTGACAGGGATGGTATTCCAAGAATGCATGTGCGACTGCCGGGTGAATATGACGGAAAGCAAGGTTTCTTTCGTTGGATCATTGAACAAGATGGAACTATAAACCATCACCTATCTACACCAGGAGGGTGACCCGTGGCTCATGTTAGGCAGGAAGCGCTGTTCGCAGTGCTGCCGACTTCGATTCAGGAAAGGTCGGCAGATCTTACTGATGTTGGATCTGCCGAGTACGCCTTCCCGGTCGATTGCCTAGATCAGGTTTTTCACATTCTTGTTCAGAATGATTTCGTGATTCTAGGTGGCGACCTATGGCGAAAGGTGCCGGAGGGCTTCGAGCCAGTTTTTGAGGGATGGTATACGGACTCCCCCGGCGAGGGTGCAATCTCGGCTTGGCGGCAATTCTTGATTGCAGCATCCAGGGAGCCGAAGTATTTTGCCACATTCGTAGTTCAGTAGTTTGATTTCTGCCTGAAGATCGCAGGGGCCTCCCGGAGATGATCCCGGTAGGGCCCTCTTGGGTGGTTGATTGGGGGGTGTCTAACGGCAGTAGTTGACGGCATCGTCAGCAGACGGGTGCGCCACAAAGTGGCGGTTTGTCGCAGGCGTTCGTACGGCTACTGCGGCCAGATCTGGCGGGCGCGCGGAAGGTCCTCGATTCCGCCGCCGAGAGGAATCACGCCCCATAGGAATGGGATCACGTAGTTGGGCGGCTCGCCGAGAAGGTCCGGGAGTTCATCTTCGGTGATATCGAGGGAGAAGGGCCTGCCCCTGCGCGCCGGTGCCCATCCCTCGTCGAGTGCACGTCGGATGGTCGATTCCACCAGGACCGGGCGTACAGCGATGGCTCGCTCTCCGAGCCAGTTGTCGGGCCGGGCGCAGGGGAGGGTGACCATGAGGACGTTGGCGGGTTGTGCGGCGTGTTCCACCGAGAAAGAGAGGGGAGTCCAGCCGTTGCCTTCGCAGTAGGTGGGCCGGTGACGGATGTGCCACCGGAACACCACGTCGGCCACGGTGATGAGCCGAGAGCCCTTCTTGGGCATCGCCATGAATCTCTCCTGCTCCGCCCATGTTCCGTGAGGCCTCGAAACCAGACCTGCACCGTGGTGGATCCCCGGGAGCGTAGCGTCTGCCCGAGGATCTGAGCGACCGAGTAATCAGGTGAGCGGCGGAGGCGTCCGGGCGGACTTCATGGGGACCACACGTCGTGCACGCAGCCGAACAACCCGCACGTCACCAAACGTCGTGCATGTCTACCTGAAGGCCGTTGAGCTGCAAAAACGCCTAACCCCACTTTTTGGGGGTCAAGGGGTCGCGGGTTCAAATCCTGCCGTCCCGACCAGGTTTTGGCTGGTCGGATAGGGTGTCACGTGATCACGTGGCACCTTTTTCATGTGCTGAGTGACTAACTGAGTGACAACGGATCCGATCTCGCTGTGGCTTCCGGAAGGGCTTATGGGATGACCGCGAATCGAGCCGCCTCTGTCGCGAGGTCCGTTGGTGCGGCGGCGCTCTATGCGGTGGCGGCATTCTGGGTGCTGTTCAGCTACGCCACGACGATCGAGGCGGATAACCCGGAGGCCTTTCCCGGCATGCTGGACAAGGACGAGGCCTTCGGTGCGTTCCTCAGCGTGGGCTTGGCGGTGCTCTTCGCGGCGGCGGCCGTGGCATTGCTCCGGCGGCCCCTTGTCTCCAAGGCCGTCTTTGCGTTGATGGTTCTGGTGTGCGTCTATCGGGCGATCAGCGTCTACGGGCAGTTCTAAGGGGCCTGATCACGTGAAGATCCGTCCATGGCTTCGGCTCCGCCGAGGAGTACTGGGCGGATCTGCTTGCGGTAGACGGTTTCGGTGACGGCGGTGCCGCTGTGGCCGACGAGAGGGGCGATGCCTTCGAGGGTTACGCCGGAGTCGGAGAGTAGCGAGACGAAGCTGTGCCGCATCGCGCGTGGTGTCCATTCGTGGGCGGGTAGGCCGGCGTCCTTGACGATCTTCCGGAAGGCTCGCCGTACGTTGTGGGAGTCGAGGGGAGTGCCGGCGAGGGAGGCGAAGGCGAGACCGTGTTCCCGCCACTTGTCGCCGGCCTCAGCCCGTTCCCTGTCCTGCTGCGCCCGGTGGAGGGCGAGGACTGCGCGCCACCACGGCCGGTGGCCACTACGCCGTCCAGCAGGCCGTGGTCCGCCAGTTCGGTTCCCCCTTCGAGCCCTTCGGCCTCCTTCGACGGCGCAGCAACGAACTCGAGTACCCATGTTCCCCGACGAGTCCGTGGAGCCTGAGGAGGCGGAACAGGCAGCGACCTCCGCCGCGTCGATCATCGAGGCTGCGGGCAAGACGATCGATCATCTCGGCCTGTTCTGAGCCGAAGACGCGACCCGGCCGGGCCGTCGCGTGCGCGGGCGGCGCGCATGTCGGCTGAACATGCATCTGTTCGAACGGGCGAGGCTTTCCTACGATGTTGACGTGCTCGCCCTTCTTCGCTCGGTCTGGGACGAGCCGCGCCCCTCCCCCGTGCCGGCCCGCGTCTGGCGAGACTGGGTGCTCGTGGCGCTGCTCATACCGGCGGCGGCGCTCGAAGGGGTCCTGCGGCCGGATCTTCCGTGGCGGGCCTACTCGGTGACCGTCGCCATCGGGCTGGTGCCCACCTTGTTGTGGCGCAGGACCAGGCCGCTGTCGATGCTCACGATCTGCTTCGTCGCCACGAGTCTGATCCCCGCGTTGCTGGGCGGGCCGTCCTCCGACGAGTACACGGCGGCGTATCTGCTGATCCTTCCGTACGCGTTGTTCCGATGGGGGTCGGGCCGCGAAGCCGTGATCGGGTTCGCCGTCATGCTCATCTCGGTCGGCGTCTCGACGATCTCCGCGCCCGGCGACCTGGTCGGCGCGCTGGCCGTCATGTTCGCGACCATCGGCCTGGGCGGTGCGTTCAGGTACCGGGCCGGGGAGAGGATGCGCGAGTTGGATCAGGTGAAGCTACTCGAACGCGAACGGCTGGCCCGCGACCTGCACGACACCGTGGCGCATCACGTCTCGGCGATGGCGATACGCGCCCAGGCGGGCCTCGCCACGTCGGCGTCGGGACCTGACGCCGCCACCGAGGCGCTCCGCGTGATCGAGGCCGAGGCGTCACGCGCGCTCGCCGAGATGCGCGCCATGGTCCGCGTCCTGCGTCGCGGCCAACCCGCGGACCTGACACCCGGCCGGGGCATCGGCGACCTCAAGGAGCTCACGCGACGGAGTGGCTCCGGCCCGTCCGTCGACGTGGAGGTCTCAGGCGATCTCGGCGACCTCTCCCCAGCGGTGGGGTCCGCGGTCTACCGGCTCGCCCAGGAGTCCGTCACCAACGCCCTTCGGCATGCGCGGCACGCCACCCGCGTCGAGATACGCGTCGCAGCCGACGAGACCTCGGTGCACCTACGTGTGAGCGACGACGGCGACAGCGGCCTCATCCGCCCGAACGCGTCGGCGGGATACGGGATCCTCGGCATGATCGAGCGCGCCGACCTGCTCGGCGGCACCTGCGCGGCCGGCCCGGATCCCGACGGCGGGTGGACCGTGACCGCCGCGCTGCCCCGGACGGGACCTGCGACATGAGCATCCAGGTGCTCGTCGCCGACGACCAGGAGATCGTGCGCACCGGGCTCACCATGATCCTCAACGCCCAGCCGGACATCGAGGTCGTCGGCGAGGCCGCCGACGGACGGCGGGCCGTCGAGCTCGCCCGGCGCCTGCGCCCCGACGTGTGCCTGTTCGACATCCGCATGCCGGGCGTGGACGGCATCCAGGCCACCCGATCCCTCGCCGGGCCCGGCGTCGCCGACCCTCTCGCCGTCGTCGTCATCACCACATTCGACCTCGACGAGTACGTCTACGCCGCGCTGAGAGCCGGCGCCCGGGGCTTCCTGCTCAAGGACGCGGGCACGGAACTGCTCGCCCAGGCCGTCCACGCCGCCGCCGGCGGCGACGCGCTCATCGCCCCGAGCGTCACCGCGCGGCTGCTCAGGACCTTCGCCCGGACGACGACCGGCTCAGCCCCGGTGCGCCCCGTCGAGGCGCTCACGGAGCGCGAGGAGCAGATCCTCGCCACCGTGGCGCGCGGACGGACCAACAGTGAGATCTCCGAGGAACTCCACATCTCCCTCAGCACGGTCAAGTCCCACATCGCCAGCCTGATGGCCAAGCTCGGCGCCAGAAACCGCGTCGAGATCGCCATGTGGGCCTACGAGACCAACCGCCTCTAGAAGGACGCGGACCGGCTGCGGACGACCCATTCGGCCACGGCGAGATTGATCAGCCAGCCGGCGGCCACGAGCAGCGCCCTGGACGTCCCGCTGGGCATGCCGAAGATCAGGACCCAGGGCAAGTGGATCAGCGCCTGCGTCCCCGCGCCGACCCCGATGGCATAACCCCGGGTCATCCATGCGCGGTGCCGGGCGACGTCCCGCCGCCGGATGGCGGCCAGCCCCAGGACGATGGACACGACCATCGCGGTGCCGAACAGGAGCCGGAAACCCGCGAGGAGATCGCCGTCGCCTTCGGGGCGGGGATAGAACAGGGTCATCCACAGGCCCGTGAGCCCCGCGGCGATTCCGCAGGCAACGAGCAGTCGTCCGGCCGCGCGATGCAGGCGGGGGTGTCGGCGGCGGAGTCCGCGCGCGAACTGGAAGGCGCCGAGCACGCTGTAGAGACTGGCGCCGATTATGTGCAGCACCACGGGAAGGGGCACGGCGAAGAAGCGCGCGTTCTCCGGCGTGATCGCCGCGCCCCCGCCCAGCTGAGTCAGGCGGGCCGCTCCGGCGACCACGGGAACGGCGCTGAGCATGATCAGCGCCGCGGGGACGAGCCAGGAGGCCGTGGCGGACGTCCCCGCCTTGTCGGGGGCGCCCGCCGGAGGGCCGCCTCGAGGCGATGTCGGATTTTCCACCGTGTTCTCGTCGGTCATGCCCCGATCGTGATCGGCGGGCGACGGCGGTTCATCGGGCGATGGGCCTGATCCGGGTCGGCCTATCGTCCGCCAAACGGGCGTACTTTCGGCCGATGAGCCCTTTCTCCTGGACTTTTACAGTGAATTTCCGGCTCGAGACCCGCTCGTCGCCGTCCCCGCCCGCAGTGGATGAGGAGAAGTGATGAAGGCGTTCGTTCTGCGCTCGTACGGTTCCCCCGACGTCCTGGACCTGACCGAGATCGACCGGCCCGTGCCCGGCGAGGACGAGGTGCTCGTCCGGGTGCGCGCCACCTCCGTCCAGCCCTACGACTGGCATCACATGAGAGGCGAGCCGTACATCGCGCGCCTGATGGGCGGCAGCCTCGGGCCGCGCAGGCCGAAGTTGGACATATTGGGCGCGGACGTGGCGGGGCAGGTGGAGGCAGTCGGCGGGCGCGTGACGGGGTTCCGCAGCGGCGACGAGGTGTTCGCGCAGATCAAGCAGGGAGGCTTCGCCGAGTACGTCTGCGTGCAGGCGGCAGAACTGGCGCCGAAGCCGAGGAACCTGTCGTTCGAGCAGGCGGCGGCGGTGCCGCTCGCGGCCAACACCGCCCTGATCGGCCTGCGTGATGTGGGGCGGATCCAGCCGGGCCAGAAGGTCCTCGTCAACGGCGCCTCCGGCGGTGTCGGCACGTTCGCCGTGCAGATCGCCAAGGCGTTCGGCGCGGAGGTCACCGGTGTCTGCGGGCCGCGGAACGTCGGCATGGTCCGGTCGATAGGCGCGGACGACGTCATCGACTACACCAAGGAGGACTTCACGCGGGACAGGCGGGGGTACGACCTGCTGCTCGACAACGCGGGAAGCCGTCCGGGGTCCGCATGCCGGCGGGTGCTGAAGCCGAAGGGGACCTACGTCGCCGTCGGCGGACCCGCGAGCCGATGGTTCCAGCCGGCCGTCCGCGTGTTCTCGGCGGTCGCGATGTCCCCGTTCGTGTCGCAGCGGATGGCCGTGGCGGACGTGGTCGGCTGCACGGAGAACAGGCGGAACCTGATGACGCTGACCGAGCTCATCGAGGACGGCAAGGTCACCCCGGTCATCGACCGCTGTTATCCGTTCGAGGAGATCCCGGCGGCCATCAGATATCAGGAGGAAGGACACGCACAGGGAAAGGTCGTCGTCGCCGTCTGAGACCGTTCATACCCCCGTGCGCGACAGCCGGCTGTGAGCCTGCGACACAGGCCTGCGAGTCACCAGACGTCAGGCCGACCTGGCAGGCTCCGCCGGCGCCAACGGGGCCGCGATGTTCCCCAGTATCGGCTCAGCTCAAGCGGCGGGAGCCCGTGGTGTCAGACGGACCTCGACATCCGCATCCAAGGCACGTGCCAGGCGTTCCAAAACCGGCAACGTGGGGATCGTCCCGCCGGCCTCGAACCGCGCCACCGCCGACTGCGTCATGCCGGCCTCGCGTGCCAGATCGTTCTGACTCCAGCCTCGCCCTTCACGCATCGCCCGAACCGTCTTGCCCAATTCGTAGGCGAGACGCGTCGCCTCATAGGCCTCAACCGCGCCCGGCTCGGCCAACCGGCGATCCCTGAGCTCTCGCCAGCTCTCCTGCTCACTCATATCGCTTCTTCTTCCCCATCGACGGTGTGCGCCAGTTCGACACAGCGACGCATAGCTCGCCGAGCCCGTTCGACCTCACGGAACAGGCTTTCGATGAACCGTGGAAACAAGCTCTGCGTACCTCCCAGCGAGCGCCTGGATCCGCTGGCGTCCGTGGAGGGAGAGCCGTGAAGATGATGACCCGCACGAGCTCGCTGGAAAGTGCCCGACTCGTCGACTGCAGCACACTGCCGGCCTGATGAGCCGGCACAGGGGTCTGACGCTCCGCAGGTTGACCGTCTTCCTCGCTCTGCCGCTCGCCATGGCTTGTTCATCTGAGGGGCGGAGCCATAAGTCGGTTCAGGGCCACGCCCTCGGTGCCCCCACCTTGGGTGCCGGTTCGCCGTTGAGCGTCGAGCAGTTGGCCGCCAAGAGCGGCTGCGGTAGTCCAAACGTACAGATTGACGCCGACGAACTGCGTCAGGCGATCTGCCAGACACCGCGGGGGCGCTACATCATCACCAGCTTCGCCACCGAGAAGGGCAAGCGGGACTGGCTGGACGACGCCCAGTCGTACGGCGGGGCGTATCTCGTCGGCAACCGATGGGTCGTCATCGCGAGCCCAGACCTCTTGTCATCGCTGCACGGTCAGCTCGGCGGACAGATGGAAATGCCGGGACATTGAAGCCGCCGATGCTCCATCCGGGCAGAAGGCTTCACCCTATGGATGCCTGTGCAAGTCCTTGGCACAGGCCGTCCATGATGTCGGCGTAGTCCTGCCTGTCGTGCACGTAGGTCTTGCCGTGAGACGCCGCTCTAGGAGGTGTGATGGCTCGACGGTCGATTCGCCGGATGTTGGTAGGGCTGTTCTGCACCGTTTCCATTGGTTGCGCATCAACCGTGGCCGCCCAGGGCGCCTTCGCCCACAACGTTCTCGAGGCCAGCAATCCCGCGGACAAGTCCGAGCTGCACACCGCGCCGCGAACCATCCTGCTGGACTTCAACGACAAGGTTCTTCCTCGATTCGCGACTGTGATCGTGAGCGGGCCACAAGGGAAGCGATACGAGAATGGATCAGTTGCGATCAAACGCGACACGATTCGCCAGTCACTGAAGCCGCTCCAGGCTGCGGGAATGTACGTCGTCGCCTTCCGAGTCGTGTCGGCTGACGGTCATCCGATCAAAGGGCAGATCTCCTTCAAGCTGACCACGTCAGCCCTTACCGCGACGGCCGAGGCCGCCTCGGCCTCTTCAGGCGAATCTCCGGATGAGAAGCCGTCGCCGTCGGGCCGAGATGTCTCTTCTCCTCCAACCGTGGCCCTACCACCTGGGGCGCAAGCGCCTTCCATGGCGCGGCCGGCTACGCAAGCGGAGGGCCTGGGGACGCGAGCGCTCATGGCGCTGGGAATCGCCGCACTCGCCCTCATAGGAGTTGGCGCGCTGTCCATGCGGCGACGGGGAGATGTGGATGAGGACGGTCACTGAGAAGAGGAGGACTGTTCGCGCCTATTTCGCCGGTGCCGCTGCATGCAGTATCGGGATCTTGGTCCTGGGACTGTGGGTCGGTGGAGCCGGAGCCGATGGTGATCTCGCATACCTCCTCCCTACGGCAGGTGCCGTGGTCACCTGGACCCTGCCGTTGGCTCGTCTTGCGCACGACGCGTGTGCCGTAGCTACGGTGGGCGCGTTGTTCACCGGGACGGTCTTGGTGCCGACATCACCGGGTGAGCTGAGCCCGGCTGCCACGCGGTGCATCCGGGCCGCAGGCGCATGGGCGCTGGGCTGGGCGGTGAGTACCGCGTTCGTGCTCGTCCTGACGGCATCTGACGTCTCAGGAGTGCCGCTTTCCAGGATCGGCTCCGTCGGGGCGGTGGCAGATCTGACCCTGTCGATCACGCAGGGACGGGCTTTCCTCATCGTCGCCTTGATCGCCCTCGTCGTTGCCGCCGTGTGTCGCAATGTGTCGCGAACCGGATGGGCGCGTGCGCTGTTGGCCGCGAGCATCTTCGGGCTTCTGCCGCCTGCCTTCGCCGGGCACGCGACGTCGGCCGCCGACCACGACCTGGCTGTATCGGCCATGATGGTCCACATCGTCGCCATCGCGGTGTGGGTGGGGGGCCTGGTCGGCATCCTGCTCTACCTGCGCGATGAGCGCGAGCTTCTGCCTTCCGGCATCAGCCGTTTCAGCGTCGTCGCGCTGACGTGCTTCATCGCGGTGGCCCTGTCGGGTGGGGTCGCCGGCTGGATTCGGCTTGGTGAGCTTTCTCAGTTATGGACGTCGCGGTACGGCCTGCTGCTCGCGGGCAAGATCTTGGCGCTGTTCGTGCTGGGATACTTCGGCTGGAGACATCGCCGCACCACGATGGCCGGACTGGCGAGTGGGCAGTCCAGGCGGCCGTTTCTCCGGCTCGCCGCCGGCGAGGTCGCGGTCATGGGCGCGACGATCGGACTCGCAGTCGCACTGTCTCGTACCGCACCTCCCGCTGTGTCTCCCGTCACGGCGACGAATGTGCAGAGCGGCGAACTGCTTTACCTCCGGCACCTCCTCGGATACGAGGTGCTTCCCTTCACCTTCACTCGGCTGATCACCGAATGGCGCCCCAGCCCCTTCCTGATTTCGCTGTTCCTCGCGGCCGCGGCGGCGTACTTGGTGGGGGTTCGCCGCGTGACCATGAGAGGAATCGCATGGCCGCGAAGACGGACGTCGGCGTGGTTCACCGGTCTCGGAATGCTTGCGCTGGTAGAGGTGACCGGTATCGGAACCTACGCACGAGTGATGTTCTCCCTGCACTCCGTCCAGCATGTGGTCATCACGGTCTTAGGTCCCGTGCTGTTAGCCGGTGGTGCTCCGGTCACCTTGACCTTGCAGGCTCTCGGCCGAACGGCGGATGTGCTGAGCAACCGCTTCGCAAGGTGGGCGACCAAACCGATCGTGGTCTTCCTCGCCTACGTGATCCCGGTGTTCTCGTTCTATGTGACCGACTGGTTCGGATACTCCCAATCGAGTCAGGCCGTGAATCTCGCGACCCAGCTGACGTTCACGGCTACGGGCCTTCTCTACTTCTGGGTGGCCGCCGGAATCGATCCGCTGCCTGTGCCCCTGAGCTCGGCCACCCGTGCGCGGCTGGTTCTCGGCGGCATCGCCGTCCAGACGGTGCTTGTCACCGTCGTGCTGACCTGGCCGTTGATCGGAGAGCAGTGGTACCGGCAACTCGGCCTGATGTACACGCCCTTGCAGCAGGATCCCGTCCTGGGAAGCCCCGCGGGCGGGTTGACCGCCGAACTGGACTCCCTGGCCGTCGATCAGCACATCGGGGGTGCGGTACGCGGAGTTGTCGCCATCGGTGCGCTCTACGTGCTTGGTTTTCTCACACGAGCAAGGTCTGCCAAGCCGGGAGCTCGCGGATGAGCTGTGGCCTGGGTTGACGTATGCGCCGGACGGTGCCTCGACGCGATCCAGCGGGAGCTGTTCGACTACCGCCGGCTCATCAAGGGCGCGAAATATCGCCCATATCGGGACGTTTATGTCCGACATAAAGCCCATTTCGCATCAATGGCGGCCATTATTGGTCGGCATGGTCAATAAAGAGATAAGCGGATGACAAAAGCCATCGACTCTCGTTTGTCGGTCGCTCGGCACGGAAAATACGACAATGCGCGGATGGTGCACTAAGCGTGGCCATAAGCGCATTTCCCTAATCATTGGGGAAAGTTAGCGCAAGGGTAAAAGTCGTCAAAAGGGGAAATGGGATGCCTAACTTCAAGAGCCTCGTCGGGGTTCTCGCCATCAGCACCGCGCTGACCGGCGGAGCCGTTGCCCTCGGCACCGCTGTCACCGTCGGCACAGCGAACGCCACGACCGTCATGGGCTGCGGCGGCGGCTGCGGCGGGGGCGGCTGGGGCCGGGGCAACCGGAACAGCAACCACAACCGGAACCACCTCCGCCAGCGCCAGCACGAGCGCCAGTTCGAGTTCCAGCGTCAGTACCTAATGCGTGACTTCAGCCTGGTCGTGACGCCGTTCCAGAAGAGCGACACCCAGGCCACCCCGTTCCAGAGGCAGGACACCGACAGCAAGTCGGAGGCGGAGGCTGAGTGACGCTACCTGGCGCCAATGGTCCCGGTAACGCCCGTTCCGTGATCTAGGTGCACAACGACCGGTCGCGTGGGCACTCCGGCCGCAGAGCCATGGGCGTGAGCGCCTACCAGCAGCGGAGCCGGCGCCAACAGTAACTTGATCATGAAGGGGGCGGTCTCTCGGCACCATCCGGGAGGCCGCCCCATGCACGACACTGACCAGCCCCACCATCCAAACGGGTACTCGGCGGTGGCTACGGCACATCCGGTACAGTCACAAACATCTCAGTCTCAGAGAACCAATCCAATTCGACCGCGGATATATGGTCGGTGCAGGTATTCAACAACGGCGGCAGCTCCTTTCTTCTCACTCCGCGGGTCCAATGCGCTTTCGTCACCTGACGCTGAGGGACCGTCCGCGCGGCGCGGTGTCGTTGCATACCCCGATTGGCGTCCGGAATCCGCTGCTCGGCCTCGTGCCGGCGGCCTAGCTGACATTTCGCTGACTCGGCACGAGCCCCGAGACGGGGCCGTCGGGCACTTGGCGCTGAAGCCGACGATGCCATGGCGGACGAGCGACAACCCTTGGCACGGGACGGGATGAGTTCGCCGTCCGACACTTCCACACTGACGCATCACCACGAAGAGACCACCGGCCTGGCAACGGGACAGGCCGGCGAAGGCAATCACCCGACCCCTTCCCTTACCCAGCTTCATCGTTTATCGTCGATTAACGATGAATGAGGGAACAGGACCGCTCGACCGGACCACAGCCATGAAGTACGCCTCGTGGTTCAAGGCATTGGCCGACGCCACGCGCATCCAGATCGTCACCCTGCTCGCCAGGCGCCAAGCGCCCATGTCGGTCAAAGAGATCGTCGAGGCAGTAGACGTCGGGCAGTCGACCGTGTCCGCGCATTTGAAGGTGCTGGCCGAGGTGGGATTCGTCCTGGTCGAGCGTCGGGGCACGTCCAGCCTGTATGAGATCAACAAGGCGTGCATAGGGGCCTTCCCCACGGCCGCCGACGTGGTCATGGGCAATCCCGTTTCCCCGCCAGGCTGCGCCTGCTGACCGGAGGACACATGCCCGAAGACGCCGACAAGGTCCGAGCAACCATCGTCGAACGCTACGGCCGACTCGCCCGCACCGCCCAAGCCCAACTCCAGATCGTCGACTGCGGACCACAACAATTCAACGACGGCGGATTCGGGGCCGCCGCCTACAGCGACACAGGAGAGCTCCCCGAGGGAGCGGTCCGCGCCAGCCTGGGATGCGGAAACCCTGTCGCCGTCGCAGACCTCCAACCGGGGGAAACCGTCCTCGATCTCGGCTCAGGCGGAGGGATCGACGTCCTGCTCTCGGCCCGCAGAGTCGGCCCCACCGGCAAGGCCTACGGCCTGGACGCCACCCCCGACATGATCACCCTCGCCAGGGCCAACGCCGCCGAAGCCGGGGTGAACAACGTCGAGTTCCTCCACGGGCACATCGAGGACATCCCGCTTCCCGATGCCGGCATCGACGTGATCATCTCCAACTGCGTGATCAACCTGTCCGCCGACAAACCCCGCGTCCTGGCCGAAGCCTTCCGCGTCCTCAAACCCGGCGGCAGACTCGGCATCAGCGACGTCATCGCGGACGACGGACTCGACCCCGCGCAGCGCGCGGAAGCCGAACAACTCGTCGGCTGCACCATCGGCACCCTCGCCGAATCCGAGTACCTCTCTCTGCTGGCAGCAGCCGGGTTCACCACCTACACGATCACGCGTACCCAGGCAGCAGCCGACGGTCTCCACTCGGCGATCATCCAGGCGACCAAACCGGCAGCACCGCCCGAGATCAACATCCGCCCCATGACGGCCGGCGACGCCAGGCAGATCCTCGACATCTACCAAGCCGGGCTCGACAGCGGCAATGCCAGCTTCGAGACCACCGCACCGACCTGGGAAGCGTTCGACGCCGCGAAGTTACCTCTCCATCGGCACGTCGCCGTCGAAGCGCTTACCGGTCAGGTACTCGGTTGGGTCGCCGCCAGTGCCATCTCCGACCGATGCGTCTACGCCGGAGTGGTCGAGCACTCTGTCTACGTTCACCCTGATCACGGGGGCCGCGGAATCGCCACCGCGCTGCTGAAGGCCCTCGTCCAGTCCACCGAGACCGCAGGCATCTGGACCATCCAGTCTGGGATCTTCCCCGAGAACACCGGGAGTCTCCGCCTCCACGAGAAGGCCGGATTCTGCATTATCGGCACCCGCCAGCGCATCGGCCGCCACCGCGACCGCTGGCGCGACGTCGTCTTCATCGAGCGCCGCAGCACTATCGCGGGGACCGAGTAACTCACGTTGACCCGAACATCCCGCCTGTCCTCCGGCCAAGGACACGGAAGTCGAGTCCGATCTGGATCGGCCACCAGGCATCCACACACACCGCAGAAAATGCGCCCCTGCCTCCAACGAGGTCAGGGGGCACCGGGTGACGCTCCGTCTCTGACGCCGTCATCCGTGTTGCGCCCAGGTTGGTGACGTAGACGCGCGTGCCGCCGCGACTGACCGCCACATCAGCCGGGCTGCTGCCGACGGGGACGGTGGCGATCACCGTGTTCGTCGCAGTGTCGATCACCACGGTGAGGAACCATCGTTCGGCTTGTCGGACGCGACAGAACCTTGCTGGTGTGACGGTTTTCACCGACCCCGCAGCACGATCACGGGTGCCTGATCATCGCCGGTACGGCTCGCATCACGAGCAAGATTCTTACGATGCTGGCCGTCAGCGCCAGCAGGAGCAGGAGCGAAGGCGGAGGGACGATCGACGCGACGGTCCCGAGTATGGCCGCGTCGAGGACGACCGCGCTTGCCGCGCCGCCCAGCGCCGCCAGCCGTACGGCTTGGTAGTGGCGCCGTTCGCGGACGGCGAGGACCAGCATGAACACGGCCACGCTGAGCGCGATACCGAAGGCCAGACGTGCCGGCAGGGGTATCGACCAGGCCCACGCGTGGCCGGTGACGAAAGCGGCTCCCCAGCTCAGTCCGACGAGTGGACCGATGACGAGGAGCCGGATCGCGGTCGTCTTGCCAGGAGACAGACGGACGAACGCGGTGGTGATCGTGTCGGGGTCACCGAAGTCGGCCAGCGCGGCCCTGGCCGCCTCCTCCGGATCGCCGAGCCGCTCAAGCTGTTCTTCATACGATGTCTCGAGCCCGTCGGCGAGTTCCTCGACGACGGACCGGGGGAGCCGTACGGCGAGTGCCTGCAGGTGGCGATCGATCAGCTCGTGGCCGGCCACGGCGTACCCCCCAGGGCTGTTGAGATCGCGGTGGCGAACTCCTGCCAGTGGTCACGGGCTCCGGCGAGGGACCGCCGCCCGTCCTCGGTCAACTCATACGTACGTCGTCTGCGTCCGCCGACCACGGACCAGCTTCCTGAGATCAGGCCTGCCTGTTCCAGACGGTGCAGGGCCGGATAGACGGTGCCCGTCGGAAGGTCGAGCCTGCCGTCGGTGGTGTCCCGCAGGGCTTCCTTCACGGCGTAGCCGTGTCGTGGGCCGTCCTCCAGCGCGGCGAGCAGGAGTCCGTCCAAGTGGCCTTTGAGCGCTTCGGCTCTCATAGGTAGTAACGCTACTCCTGCTCTTCCCGTCGGCCAAGGCTCGGAGTAGCGTCGCTATATATAGCGACGCGACGTATGGAGGTGCCGTGAACGACATCGACATCTTGGGCACTCCGATTCCGAACGCGGGGCCGGTGTTCCTGGCCGCACTCGCCGTCCACGTCATAGCGGGGCTCACCTGCGTCATCGGGGGCGCGATCGCCGCCCTCACACATAAGGGCAGCCCATCGCACAGGCGGTTCGGCCGCGCCTATTTCTGGGGGCTCCTGATTGTCTACGTCACGTTGACCGTCATGTCGGCGATCCGCTGGAAAGAGAACGCCTACCTGTTCGCCATCGGCACGTTGGCGTTCACCGCAGGCCTGACCGGTTACCTGAACCGGAGACGTCGACCGGCCGTCCACATTCTCGGGATGGGGGCGTCCTACGTGCTCCTCCTCACCGGGTTCTACGTGGACAACGGCCCGCACCTGCCCCTATGGGATCGGCTTCCCGCCGTCTCCTACTGGGTTCTGCCGTCGCTGATCGGCTTTCCTCTGATCGCACGCGCACTGGCGCGCAGGCGCCGCCAGGACGCATCAGCTCAGGCGTGATGCGCATAGGCCCACGCGGGGATGCCACATTGCCCTGCCAAATCGTGCCCACCCGTCTCTCCTGCGAGCGACCCACAGTCCGACGGTAAGCCTGTACCTAGGTACGGGATGCAACCCCTAAGGGCTCTTAACAAAAGTGGCGGACTTGACCTGATCAGCGGTCGGTGTCGCGCACGAGGCTGCTCGGTAGCGGGACGCGGTCAGCCGCCATCGCACGCGAAAAACCCGGCGACGTCGACGATTGCCCCCGGGATACTGGTCGCCCATGGATGAAGTCCAAATGGTCGTCGCCCATTCCGAGCGCGCGACCCTGCGCGTCGGCGACGTGTTCCTGAAGGTGGACGCCGATCAGGCGCGCATCGACGTCGAGGTCGAGGCGATGGCCCTGGCGCCGGTCCCGACCCCGAAGGTCCTGTGGCACAAGCCGCCGGTGCTCGCCATCGCCGCAGTCCCGGGGACGGCGCTCGGCCGCCTCGGCGAGCCGTCTACCGCGTCCCCGGCGGCGTGGGCCGCGGCGGGCGCCGCCATCCGGAGGTTGCACGACGCGCCGTTGCCGCCCCGGCTCGGCCGGGCCGGCCGGGGCCGCGACGAGTTGGCGGCGGATCTCGACGGTGAGTGCGAGTGGCTCGTGACGAACGGCGTCCTGCCCGCCGACCTGGTCACCCGCAACCGCCAGGTCGCCGAGGACGCGCTCCGGCCGTGGGCCCCGGTGTTCACGCACGGCGACCTGCAGATCGCTCACGTGTTCGTCGACGGCGACGAGATCACGGGCATCATCGACTGGTCCGAGGCGGGCCGAGGTGATGCCCTGTTCGACCTCGCCATCTTGACGCTCGGACACGAGGAGCACCTCGGCGACGTCGTCGCCGGCTATGGCACCGACGTCGACCTCGACGTGATCCGCGCGTGGTGGTCGTTGCGAAGCCTGCTGGTGGTTCGCTGGCTGGTCGAGCACGGCTTCGACCCGTTCGCGCCGGGCTGTGAGGTCGACGTGCTGAGATCCCGGCTGTGAGGCTGCGCGGGCCCGACTGCTATGAGAAGTCCTATCGGATGATCAGTGGATGAGGCGTCGCCGGCGATGATGGCGGCGGCCAGGGTCATGAAGGCTTCGTGGATGTCGTCGCGAATCTCCCAGCGGATGCGCAGGCGGTGGAGCCAATGGAACAGGGCGATCGTCTGCTCGATCATCCAGCGATGCCTACCCAGGCCGGAGCCGTACGGGGTGCCACGGCGGGCGATGACCGGCAGTCCCGTCGGGCAGGGGCCCGCCTGATCGTAGGGGCCTATCCGGCTGCTTCCCCGGGTCGTCTCCGGTCATCCGCGTCGTCGCGTAGCGAGATGCCGGCGGGCCTCTAGACCTCCGACGACCTGGCATGTAAGACCTGCCGCGCGCCTGTCACTCACCAAGACGTGCCCGGCAGGATCTCTAGTTCAGACGCCAACTGCGGCACGAGCCGCATCGCAAAGGAGTGAAGCAGCATGGGCGTTCGAAGGCCGCAAACTGATCGCCGTCAGCGGCAGGAGCGGCATGGGACGGCAGAGTGCTGAAGACGTCATCGCGGCCGGCGGCTCGGCCGTCATCATCGGCCGCGACCAGGCCCGCGTGGACGACACCGTCAGCACCTTGTCCAGAACGGGGAGGCATGGGGCATCACTGCCGACCTTGCCAACCACGACGACGTCAGGCGGGTCCAGGACACGCCGGCGGCCGAGCACGCTGACGCCGCCCTCCTGGTGAACTCAGCCGGCTTCTTCATCCCCAAGGCTTTCCTCGACTACGAGGGCGCCGACTACGACGCCTACCTCGAGCTCGCCATGTCAGCCTTCTTCCTCACCCAACCGTCACCCGAGGCATGATCAGCGCCGGCGAAGGCGCCATCGATGTGGGCCCACCAAGCCGTCGCCGCACCCCCGCGACCGGTTACTCGATGGGCAAGGCGGCCCTCCATGCGCTCACCCACAACCTGGCCATGGAGCTCGCGGAGCACAAGATCCGCGTCAACGCCGTGGCGCCACCCCCTTGTATGAGGCGTTCGTACCCAGGGACCAGCCCGAGGCCACGCTCAACACCTTCAACGGCTTCCACCCGCTCGGCCGTGTGGGAACGCCCAAGGGCATTGCCTCTGCGGTGACTTACCTGCTCTCCGACGATGCCAGCTGGGTCACCGGCGCGATCGTCAACGTCGACGGCGGCGTTATGGCGGGCCGGAATCAGGCCTCAAAGAGATCCCCTGCCACGCGAGGTCCGGGCACAGCACGGACTCCTTGGCAAACCAACACGAGAAGTCAAACCCCACAGCGAGGAGCTAGAACCATGGCACAGACATATGAGCGCACGCCCGAGGCAGTAGAACGACTGACGTCACGACAGGGGGCGGTCACCCAGGACGACGTCACCGAGCCGCCCTTGGAAAACGAGTTCTGGAACTCAAAGGAGCCAGGCATCTACGTCGATGTGGTCTCAGGCGAACCGCTCTCCGCGTCGGACCACAACGCGGACGCCGTCGTACGAACACGGGTGCGTGTGCCCCTGCGGTTCCGCGACGGGTTCAGCACGGTGGCCGAGGCCGTGACCTTCCGTGGTCTGGCCGACGACGGCGAGCACGTGGCGCTCGTCTTCGGTGAGCCGGACGCGGGCGCGTCCCCGCTGGTGCGCCTGCACTCCGAATGCCTCACCGGCGACGTCTTCGGCTCGGCACGCTGCGACTGCGGCCCGCAGCTGCGCGAGGCCGTCGAGCGGCTCTCCGCGGCGGAAGGGGTGCTGCTCTACCTGCGTCAGGAGGGTCGGGGGATCGGCCTGTACAACAAGCTGGACGCCTACGCCCTGCAGGACCACGGCCTGGACACCTACGCCGCGAACGCCGCGCTCGGGCTGCCGGAGGACGGTCGGGACTACACCGTCGCCGCGCAGATGCTCGGCGCGCTCGGGATCGGCAGTGTCGACCTGCTGTCCAACAATCCCGACAAGGAGCGTCAGCTGTCCGCCCTCGGCGTGACGGTGCGCCGCCGGGTGCCCACAGGCGTCTTCGCCACCGACAGCAACATGCGCTACCTGCGCGCCAAGGTCGACCGTACGGGCCACACCATCGCCCTGACCGAACTCGCGAGTTAGCCGGGAGCCCCCGATGGCCACCACTCGGCCGTACGTGCTGCGGTCCGCCGCGGCGACCGCCGACGGCTACCTCGACGACGCCGGCCCCGAGCGGCTCCTGTTGTCCAGCGGCGAGGACTTCGACCGGGTCGACGCGGTGCGCGCCGAAGTCGACGCCATCCTCCTCGGGGCCACGGCCGTGCGCCGCGACAACCCGCGACTGCTGGTCGGCTCGGCGGAGCGGCGAACCGCCCACCTGGGGGAGGTCTGACCGAGCACCCCATGAAGGTGGTGGTCACCGGCTCCGGCGACCTGGACCCGTCACTGGCCCTGTGGCACTGCGGCGGCGCGAAGCTGGTCGTCACCGTCACCGTCACTGTCGACGCCGCGCTCTGGGACCCGCCGCGTATCCGGGCGGCTCGTGCGCCTAGATGAGGCCGATGGAGGCCCGCCTGGTCGGCGACGTCGTGCTGCTGCGCTACTTCCCCAAGGAGCGTTCGGCCGGCGTCACACGACCCGACGACCCTGAACAGGCAGGGCAATGACGTCGGGACGAGCTACCGCTCGGCGATCTTCTACCAGAACGAGCAACAGCGCGATATCGCCAACGCCACGAGCAAAGACGTCGAGACCAGCGGTATGTGGCCCAGCAAGGTCGTTACGGAGGTGACCCCCATCGGGACGTTCTGGGAGGCAGAGCCTGAGCACCAGGATTACCTGATCAAGCATCCCAACGGCTGCACGTGCCACTACGTCCGACCTCAGTGGCAGCTGCCCCACCAGGAACACGGCAGCTGATAGAGCGAATTGCCCACGGCTAGGAGCAGACCCCGCGACTCCAAGAAGATGGGGAGTGCTTCTCGTTGGCTGGACACTCTGGCTAGGCATCCAAGGCATGAATCAACCAAGGTGGACGCGTGGATGACAACGCGCAGAACGCATCCGGCGATCAGCGGAGTGATCACTGGGCTCGACTGGACGCCTTTCTCCAGACCGATCCGCGCGACGCCGGCTGCGACGAAGCCATGGAGATGCTGGACGTCTACGCGGAGCTGCTTGCTGCGGGCAACGATCCGAGCGAGCGGTTCCCGGGCGTTCATGCGCACTTTCTGGCCTGCGGTCCATGCGCCCAAGACTTGGAGGGCCTGCTATCCGCTGCGGTGACCTCCCAGGAAGCTGCGGAGGAACTTCAGCCGCGCGACCATGTCGTGAGGCCGCAGTAGGGCTCTTCCGAGGGATCTCCTGATGGCTGCGTGGTCTCAGCCACGGGCCTTCGCGCGCGCCGACTCGGCGGACGCACGATCGGAGTAGCCGGGGTGTCGGGCGTCGATCAGATCGGCATAGGTGGTCGTTCGCGAGAGATAGTCGACCACAAAGGGGCAGATTGCGGTGATCGTGCCCTCGCGGGCGCGGATCTCGTCGAGCACGCGCCGCACCATCGCACCGGCGACACCTTGGTGTTGATGACTGGGCTCGACTTCGGTGTGCCGGAGGGCGTACCGGTTGGGCTTCAGATGGGTGTAGTAGAGCCAGCCGACCAGTTCGCCGTCCCGGTAGAGCTCCAAGCGGCCTTGGCTGGTGTTGTCAATCAGGTCCTCAGCAGCCGGTGCCTGTTCTTCACTGCTCATCGGCCCACTCCTTCAACGTGTATCTGCGGCGTGCGTTCGGGCAGTCCTCGTTTTGGACGCTGAAGTCCAAGTATGTCGTGTGAATGCTCGCAGAGCACCACCGTAGTGTCGTAAATTGGACTAGATAGTCCGCGTGAGCCCTTGCGGGTGCTGGCTAGACCCACCGACTGGAGACGAACGAGGCGAGAAGAGAGCATGAAGCCATCACCGGCCGCCGTTGAGGTGCGCAAGGATGAGACCACCCGCCTTTACGAGGCACTGATCGATGGCCAGGTCGTCGGGAATCTGGCCTACGAGACTTCCGGCGGACGAGTCTCACTCACACACTCCTACGTGGACCGAGACCAACGGCATCGGGGCGTCGCTTCGGCACTGGCGCGCTACGCCCTGGAAGAGCTGAGCCAAAGTCAGACCAAGGTTGGCATCTACTGCGGGTTTGTTGCCGACTACGTCCAAGACCACCCCGAGTTCAACGACGCCGTCGACATCAGCCGCTCGGCTTTCATCGCCACTCGCACCGCGCGAGACACGAACAGCGGGCGCTGACGTCATGGATGACCTGCACATCACCATCGAGCCTGACCGCATCGTCACTTCGACCCTCATCCTGCGGTCCTGGTCTGCCGAAGACGCCCACGGCGCGTTCGAGATCTACGAGGGCAAACGTCTTGGAATGACAGTCGTCGATCACTTCGACTGGGCACATCACGGCGTACAACTCGAGGTGCTGCGGATGAGCCGGGCCGACCTTCACAAGATCCGACCGGGAGTCTTGCTGGACTCCTATGACCCAGACGGGCTAAGGCTCTCGATGTACGCAAGTGCCATGTCGATTGATGTTGCCATCGGTGTGACATCGCGCGCGGTCTGGGCCAGCATGTACCCGCCCTGGAGGGCGGCCATGAGCCCGGTCGCGAGCTGGTCTATCGACGCCTCGGGCGCAAGCGCACCACCGTCTTGAAGCCGTCGCAACACGCCTGCCAGGAGTCCCTGCCATTCGGTGAACAGTTGAGACAGGGCTTGGCGTGCGAGAGCGTCGTGATCGGAGACCTCGGAGGCCAGCGAGCCGAGCGCACAGCCGTAGGCACCATGTCGAAGGGCATTGTTCTGGACCAACGCGTCCCGCCAGCGTCGCAGGCCCCGGATCGTCGAGACATGGCCGAGGGCTTCGCGCTCGCGCTCGATGATGCGTTCTCCCACGTGGTCAACGACGGCCCGCACGAGCGCGTCCTTGCCGTCGAAGTGGTGGTACAACTGCGACTTGCTCACTCCGCTCGCCGCGAGCACGTCATCAAGCGTGGTGGCCCCGACTCCTTGGATGTACATCAGTTCGGTTGCCGCGGCGACGATCCTTGCCCGCGTCTTCGCGCCGCGCGCCGTCAGGCGTCTGCCATCGTGCGAGTCAGCGGTGGTCATCACGGGTTCATGTTACCGATCGGGCAACTCGTTACCGTTCGCGCGTGGCTACAGATGCCTACGTGGTAGCAGGGGCTCGCACTCCGTGCAGGAAGGTTCCCAAACGATCTCCAACAGCGTCCGAATCAGTTCGCGGCGCTGGTCGACGACACTGCGCCTGTTCAGACCCGTACGGCCCGATCCGCCGTCGTACGCCCCGGCGGCTCCCAGCGTGGCTCCCACGAATTGGGATGACGGCCTCACCGCAGGCTGGCCATACTCAGTCGATTGTCCGACCGACTTCCAACAGTCCCCGCACGCGGAGTGCCGATCATGACCGAGGATGAGATCTTCAAAGCGATACGGTCAGACCCTGGGCCCGATGTACTACCGGTGGCCCCGTCCGAGGCCGTCGCTGAGGCTGAAGAGGCCATCGGTTACCCGCTTCCTTCGCTGCTGCGGCGGTTGTATCTGGAGGTGGGAAACGGAGGTTTCGGTCCTCGCGGTGGCATCATCGGTGTACGGGGCTATGACTTTTGGAAAAGCGACATTTTCGCGGACGTCACTGAATCGGCTGTGGCGTTTCGTGCCGAGCCTTGCGGACGGCGGGCGGGCATGATCCAGTTGTTGGACTGGGGGTGTGCAATCGCGTCACTGCTAGATTGCCGCGACCCCGAGGGGGCGATGTGGGGATGGGACCCCAATCTGTGCTGCTTGGATCATGCGCTCTTCCCTCAGGACATCACCTTCGCGTCGTGGCTCGCGGAGTCGATCGGCCGCGATTTCGCCGAACCGTTCTATGACGGTTACTTCGAGGTCTCACCGCGAGATGAGGCAGAGATCGCGGTGAGCACTATAGGAGAAGAAGAGGAACCGTGCATGTGGTCGCCGCCCGTATGGGTGAAGGGTAGGAAGGCCGGCGATGACTGACGGGTTGGCTTCGTAAGCGAGTACGTGCCCAGCTCAGGAGGAGCGCTTCCACCAAGATCTGGGCCAAGGCGATCAAGAAAGCCCAGGCTTCGTATCCGATCTGGACTATCACGCTGAGAGCCAGTGACGGGAATCGAACCCGCGCTGTCAGCTTGGGAAGTGTATGGATCAGGGCTCATAGGGCCGCTGAGCTGGGCTTCAGGCCGGTCGTGAGTGACCGTGGTTGACCCCTCGTCCCCCTGTCTAATTGCACGCTAATTGCACGACGATCAGGCGGTTCACCCGCGGCTTGACGGGCGTAGCTGCTGCTCAACTCCCACACCGCGGGCCAGTGGTTGATGAGCGCAGCCCTTCCCTACCGGGTCAGCGGTCGAACCACGCTTTGGCAGAGGGTAGGAGCAACAGAAGGAGTACGACGACGGGCAGGACCAGGCTGTACATGTTGGGAGGGGGGTCGAGCGTACGTCCGGAGACGTAGGTGAGAGCCATGAGGCACTCGAGTCCAAGCGCGGCGATCCTGACCCGTCTTCTCCGCGAGATCCACTTGCCTGCCCACCAGCCGATCAGCACTGCGATCACAACGCTGAGGCCGAGAACCAGTGATGTCAGGACATCACCTTTACCGCCCAATGCCGCTAGCGGAGCGATAAGCAGCACGCCGGACAAGAGTCCCAGCGCCCCTTGGACGATCATGATGAACTGGGCGCTCTTAACCGCGAGCGACATACGCTCGTTCTTCACTGCCTCAGCCACAGGACCTCTTGGGGGGCTCGCAGTCTGCCTAGGCACTGGGCGTCTGGCCGTGTGCCTCATAAGGACTGTAATGGTGATCAGAGCCTACTTCCTGCGAGGCTGCGGTTCCGTCCCGGATGTCACCGTGTGGCTGTGACTCGGGCTCTGAACCTCATGCCTAGTAAGGACCACCCCGGAAATACATGCTCTTGTGTGGCCGAGGACGGTCGCCGCGCTCATGCGCGACGTCGGACCGGTCGGCGGGCGTCGACCGCTTGGCGAGAACTCGCAGCCTCTCCAAGCCGGCGAGGACATCAGAGCGATTGCCTGACGTCTTCATCCATCGTGGCAATCGCGCGAACATGGCCCTCGTCGGCCGAGCACCGCCGCGCTCACGTAACCGGGCGCCAACGTAGGCCGCCAGCTCGTTGACGTGCTCCTCGTTGTAGGCCCAGAGAATTTGGCCGACACTACGGGTCTGCAGCCACAGAGGTCGACGGAAGAACGGGTCCTCAGTGCCGCCCAATGCCACGCCGACCAACCCGGTCCCCCGCAGCTCGGGTGTCCAATCGGCGACGGCGCCGCACTCCCCGCAAGTCAGACGGCGCGGCCGGTACAACAGCTCACTGAAGAATCTGAGTTCAGGAAGACCCGGCCGGGGAACGACGACGGCACACCCACCGCACCGCGGGCACACTACGAGGATTCGGCCGGCGAACCGAGCCAACCACCGTCCCGAGTCGTGGTGGCGGTCCGGATCGATGCCCGGCTCAAGCTCCATGGCGGACACCATGACAAAGCAACCAGCCTGTCCGCAACCAAGTTGCGTGCCCGCGCACATTCCACCTTCCTGATCACCCCGTGTGCCGTCGACCCGCCCGCAGGGGAAGCGGGCCAAGGCGACCTGGTGGCCTCGGTCCGCAGGCAGTAGCGCTGGACCTCTATGTCCCCGGAGAACTCTAGGCACGAAGCTCTGCAGGGTGCAGTAGAACGGGCTCTTCGCACACGAGCGCCTACGGAGGCGCATAGGCAACGACGCTCTTGCGCCACAAGCCCTATCGATCAGCGTAAGAAGCCGCGGTCTAGGTGCCACGAACACTGGTGAACCAAAAATGTCATGCAGGCGAGGATTGGATACAGGGGGCGCCGGATGAAGGCGATTGTGGTGACGGATCAGGCCGCGGGGACGGCCGGGATGACGCTGGTCGAGCGGCCCGAGCCGGAGGCGGCGGTGAACGATGTCCTCATTGAGGTACATGCGTCGGGATTCACCCCCGGCGAGCTGACGTGGCCCGGAACCTGGACCGATCGCCTCGGCCGCGACCGCACGCCGTCGATCCCCGGCCACGAGGTTGCCGGTGTGGTCAGCGCGCTCGGCTATGGCACGAGGGGGCTGTCGGTGGGACAGCGGGTTTTCGGCCTCGCGGACTGGACTCGGGACGGCACCCTGGCCGAGTACGTAGCCATCGAGGCGCGCAACGTTGCGCCGCTGCCGGGCGATGTCGACTTCACGGTGGGCGCGAGCCTGCCGATCTCCGGCCTGACCGCGTGGCAGGGACTATTCGTGCACGGCCGCTTCCAGGTGGGACAGAGCGTCCTCGTGCACGGCGCGGCCGGCGGAGTCGGCTCTTTGGTGACCCAGCTCGCCAAAGAGGCCGGTGCCCATGTCATCGGCACCGGACGTGCCGCCGATCGGCAGACCGCACTCGACTTCGGCGCGCAGGAGTTCGTCGACCTCGACAACGACTCGCTGGACGACGTCGGGGGAGTCGATCTGGTCTTCGACGTGATCGGCGCCGACATCGGGAAGCGGTCCGCGAGCCTCGTTCGAGCCGGCGGAATGCTGGTGACCATCGCCGGCCCGCCCGAAGCGCAGCCGGCGGAGGGTTTGGCGGTCGACTTCGTCGTCGAGGCCGATCGCGCGCAGCTGGGTGAGATCGTCCAGCGGATCCGGGATGGTCGGTTGCGGACCAACATCGGCACCGTCGCGGCGCTCGACGACGCCGTCGCCGCCTTCAACCCGACCGAGCGGATCAAGGGAAAGACCATCATCCGCGTTCGTCCATAAGGACGCGGAGGCCACAGCCGATTTTCTAAGGCCACCTATTGGCTCCCCGACAGAAACCGTGACAATGACGATCAATCTCGGGGTCGAGGCCGCCACCCGCGAAGAGAACAACGCAGCGCTCACCGCTGCTCTGGACCAGACAGGTGCTCACCGCCTTCGAGCACGACCTGACGTAGCCGTCCGGCGTTCAGACGTAGCTCGAGTTGTTCAGCGGGTCCGGGATGGTCGGCTGCGGACGAACATCGGCACCGTCGCGGCTCTCGACGATGCCGTCGTCGCCGTCAACCCGACCGAGCCGGTCTGGGGCAAGGGCATCATCGGCGTTCGCCGATAAGGACGCGGAGACAACACAGACCCTCATTACGACGTGGCGGGTGTCTGTGAGCACTGTTGCAGAGAGGTATTCAATGAAAGCGATCGTGGTGACGAACCGGTCCGCGGGAACGGCCGGGATGAAGCTGGTGGAGCGGCCTGATCCGGATGCGGCGAGGCTCGCCAGTCTTGAGGGCGCGAACTACGGCGATGTCGTCGTTGAAGTTCATGCGTCGGGATTCACAGGGAATGAGCTGGAGTGGCCCTCGACCTGGATCGATCGCCTCGGCCGTGACCGCACGCCGTCGATCCCCGGACACGAGGTAGCCGGTGTGGTCACCGCCCTCAGCTATGGCGCCACCGGCCTGTCGGTGGGACAGCGGGTGTTCGGCCTCACGGACTGGACTCGCGACGGCACCCTCGCAGAGTACGCAGTCGTCGAGGCACGCAATCTCGCGCCGCTGCCGGACGATATTGACTTCACGGTCGGCGCAGGCGTCGCGATGACCGGCCTGACCGCGTGGCAAGGTCTGTTCGAGCACGGCCACCTTCAGGCCGGCCAGAACGTCCTCGTGCACGGCGCGGCCGGCGCTGTCGGCTCGATGGCAACCCAGCTCGCACGTGAGGCCGGCGCCCACGTCATCGGGACCGGCCGCGCCATCGGCCGGCAGACCGCGCTCGACTTCGGCGCGCACGAGTTCGTCGACCTCGACAGCGACACTCTGGAAGATGTCGGCGGAGTCGACCTGGTTTTCGATGTCCTTGGCGGCGACATCCAGAAGCGGTCTACAGGTCTGATTCGAGCCGGGGGAACGCTGGTGACCGTCACCGGACCACCGGAAGCACGGCCTGCGGACGGCCTGGCGATCGACTTCGTCGTCGTGTCCGACCGCTCTCAACTGAATGAGATCGCCCAGCGGGTGCGGGACGGACGAGTGCGAACGAACATCGGCACCGTCGCGGCCCTGGACGACGCCGTCGCTGCCTTCAACCCGACCGAGCGGATCAAGGGAAAGACCATCATCCGCGTTCGTCCATAAGGACGCGGAGGCAACACCCGTTGCCCAAAGCCCACTTCTTGGCTCCCCCGACAGAAAGCGCGACAATGACGATCAATCTCGAGGCCGAGGCGGCCACCCGCGAAGAGAACAACGCAGCGCTCATTGCTGCTCTGGACCAGACAGAACCCAGCGAGGTGGAATCCAGCTGGGAGCTCGATGTCATCAACGACACCGAGCACGGCCGATGGATCGCCACCCTCGGCGCCGACACGATCGCCGAACTCACGTACCGGTTCGTGGGCGGCCGTGTTGTGCTGCTGACGACCTGGGTCGACCCCGCGTACCGCAGAAATCGGGTGGCCACGGAGCTCGTAGCTCGCGTGCTGGACGAGATCCGCGAGAGCAGGAAGAAGATCACCATCATCTGCCCGTTCGTGGGGGAGTTCATCGACCGCAACCCCGAGTACGCCGACCTCATCGACAAGGTCCGTCCTGGCTCCGGCGCCCACCCCAAGCATGAACCCGCGGAAGTCGGTCACGACGAGGAGCTCACCGCGTTCCAGCGCGACCTGGCGTAACCGTCCGGCGGCTCAGCATCCTTAGCTGCACCGCGTACACGGCACCGAAACGACAACCCACCTGCAGCGAACGCCGAAACGCATATAGAAGGAACAAGAAAATGAACGACACCAAGCAGTCCACCGAAGATCTGGCGATCCTCGAGCAGCTTAACCTCGACTACAACCATGCGGATCAGGCCAGCGATGCCAAGCGCTTCAGTGAGTTTCTTGCTGACGATTTCATCGTGCAGACACCGGGCGTCACCCGCAACCGCGACGAGTACCTCGAGTACATCGCTAAGCCGCGCCCTTTCAAGGATCTCGCACTGCGCGAAGCCAAGATCCGCATCCTCGGCGATGTTGCGCTCATCCACGGCCGCGCCGCATACACCATGATCGCCGATGGAGTGGAGCAAGAAGCGCTGTACACGGACGTGTACCAGAAGCGTGAGGGCGCCTGGGTCTGCGTCTCCGCCTGCGCGATCGCCCCGGGCGCCTGACCCGAACAAGATCAGCGGAATCGACACCCCCAGGACGCGCTCAAGCAGGCCGGAGCGTCCACGACCGACATCGGCTCAGAGCGGACCTGGCTCACCGACACCTCCACGGTGCGCAGCTACGTCGACGTGCGCAATCCGAAGCCTCCAGAGACTCCGGGGTGGTTCAGAACAATGGAAAGGCACGGCTCGATGCAAAACGGGGCACCAGCGCTCAACCAGGCTCGTCGGGGCAGAACGCTCCGGCTGGCATTCGTATCTGCGGTCCTCTCCCTGGTGGCCGCGTTTGCCGCGGTGGGCTCGACGATCCCGCTTTTCAACATCTACCGGGCCGAGGACGGGTTCACCAACGCCGGTATCTCGATGACCGTCGTCGCCTACTCCGCTGCCACTCTCACCACACTGTTGATGATGGGACGGCTGTCAAATCATCTGGGCCGCCGACCCACCTCGATCGCGAGCCTCGGCCTTCTTGTGCTGGGCTGTCTGCTGCTGCTGAACGTGCACGACATCGGCATCCTGATCGCCGGCCGGCTCCTGATGGGCCTCGGTGCCGGGCTGGCCAGCAGCAGCCTCACCTCCTACATCGTCGATGCCGCACCGGCCAGGCCGGCCTGGTTGGCCTCCGTCGCCTCCAGCCAGACAGTCATGCTCGGCCTCGCCGTCGGCGCCATCGCGTCCGGAGCCCTGGTCCAGTTCGGCCCCTGGCCACGCGAGCTCATCTACCTGGTTGCCGTCGGCTTCCTCCTCCTGTCTGCCGCACTCGTCGCCGTAAGCCCGGAGACGGCAACTCCGTCGCCGGGCGCTTGGTTGTCACTGCGTCCCCGGGTCCGGCTACCGGCCCGGGTCAGGCATCTGCTCCCTGTCGCTGCGGCGGTGTTCCTGGCCACCTGGGCGACCGGGGCCTTCTACCAAGCTTTCGTGCCCGCACTGGTCGAAGATCAACTCCATACCCACAGCTCGCTCATCCTCGGGCTGGTGTTCGCCGCCTACATGGCTCCCAGCATTCTCGGTGCTCCCCTCGGCGGCCGGTTCACATCCGCGGCCGCCCAACGCCTCGGCATGAGCATCTTCCTGGCCGGATGGATCGGCATCATCACAGCGATCGCCACCGGCACACTGGTGCTGTTCATCGCCGCAACCATCGTCGCGGGCGCCAGCCAAGGCATCGCCATCAGCGCCGCCACCCGCGGCCTGCTGCACGGCAGCACCCTGGCCGACCGGGCACCGATCTTCAGCGCGATCTACCTCCTCTGCTACAGCGGCGCTGCCTTCCCCAGCCTCATCTCCGGGGAACTCTCGAGAACCTTTTCGCTACCGCAGCTCGCCCTCGGTTACGGCGGCCTTGCCATCGTCGCCACCCTGTTCACCGTCCTCGCTGCACGCAACCCGCACCCCGACACGAGCGGAATCAGCCGGCACGTGAGTAATCATGACGAACCTCACCGTCATCCAGACCTCACTCGACCCTGAGCAGAGCCCCGCCAGCGCTCGTCGATCGCCCGCCGGGGGTGTGCATCACGCGCTATCTCCGTAGCGGCCGCGGGCCGGTGTACGCATCTGTCGCGATCGGCGATGCCTGCACACGCACCGTCCACGACCTCAGGCACCGGTGCTCGCCTTCACCCTGGGTCCGGCGGCCCGATGGTCGTCCGCCACGTCGGCGCGATGCCCATCAGGCCCGGCTCCGACGCATGTGCCGCCGAACCGACGATCCGGGCCAACGGCGCTACCCGTGGCCCTGCAACCACGTCATCGCTCGCGATGACTACGCGCTCGACCCATCGGACAACGGTGTCGAGTCGCGTGCGGTCATCTGTGGCGTAGGGGGCAGGTAGCCACTCGCCACCAGCGCAGCGCGGAGCTTCTTCCGGGCGTCGAAGAGCACCTTGTACAGCGCGTTGTGGGTCGAGCCCAGCTCGTCAGCCAGGACATCCATCGGCATGCCGTTGAGGACCGTCGCGACGAACACAATGCGCTGACGCTCCGACAGATTCTCTTCGACCGCGGTCGAGACCGCCGCCGCGAACTCCCGGACTTGCGCCTCGTCGTCGGGGCCCACGTCGAACCTCGAGGCGATCCTGGACCAATCCTCTTGATCGTAGGGGACCTCGTGGCGACGCCAGAAGTGACGATTCATCTTGGTGGCCACGTTAAAGATCACGAATTTGCTCGCCCACGTGGTGAACCTTGCCTCACCCCGGAACCTATCCAGACGCTCGCCGATGGCCATCAACGCGTCAGCGGCGGCCTGGTGAGCAATGTCCTCGAGCTCCGGGCCGTCCAGCTCTAGGACCGGCGCACGCCGACGTGCCTCAGACTTCGCGACGCGAAGCAGCAACGGATACAGCTCCCTGCATGCCGCCTCTCTGACGGGGCCGGCAGCAGCGAGATCACGCACCCATCGGCGGTTCTCCCGATCAGTCTCTGGGTCCACTGCCTCCTCTTTCGCCAGAGCATCACAAGCCGCGCACACGCTGGTCAGGTCACTCCCACGCGGCACCTGAGCAACAAACTGGACGATTCAGTCCATCGATCGCCGTCGGGCGACAGCTGGCCGTGCTTACGCGGGGTGCACACCAGATAGCGGACCAGTTCTCACGGACGAACACTGATGATCGTCTTTTCCTGATCGTTACAGCGAGTTGTTGTAACGAAATCCGCTAGGCATTAGCATAGTGGACGCAATCGTCCAATCTCGCCAATGGGGCGGCTGTTCGTGGAGTTGTGCAGCCGGCTTGGCTTACCCCTCACGTCGAGGTGATGTACACGCTCAGCGAGACCATCAGGCTCCACGCCCTTCCGGTAGGCCTCAAGGGTGCTGATCAAACCGGCCCGGGACTGGGCGTTGAGGTGATACGGACGCCCGGGTGACATGCGTTCCCAGCGTTCGACGTGCGGTGCAGGTGCGACCCGCCATCGTGGCGTCGTTCCCGCTTGTCCGGAGTGAGCTACGACGATCTCAACCCGCCGTATTTCGGGGATCTCGACACCGAAGGACGGCTTATGCTCGCCGCGGCGCAGGTGCTGGAGCAGACGCTCTAAACGTCACGGATTAGTCCGGCATCTCGTGCCATGGCAACGACTGGGAACCTGTTCTCGCAGTTCAGGATGCTCGCTAAGTACCTTGCGTCACCCCGGCCGGTGGGAGTCCAGCACATCGGAGCGGCCAGTCACGTTAAGAACCATGATCACGTGACCTAAGTGCCACTTTTCGTTCCGATGTTCCTCAACCCCCATAACGAGCCCAACGAACTCAAGGGTTATTTCTTAGTACTACGGTGTTGCCTATTATGCGGATCCGCATCGTGGTAGCCGAGGACAGCTACCTCATCCGTGAGGGCCTGCGGCTGCTGCTCGCCACCCAGGACTACGTCGATCTCGTCGCCAGCGTGGCGAACCTGCCGGAGCTGACCGCAGCCGTCGACGAATATCTTCCCGACGTCGTCGTCACCGATGTGCGGATGCCGCCCGGCGACCAGGACGAAGGGATCCGGTTCGCTGAGGGGCTGACCCACTCGCATCCCCAAATCGGCGTCGTGGTGCTGTCCCAACACCTCGAACCGGAATGGGCGCTGAGACTGTTCGCCGCTCGAGCCTCCGGACGGGCGTATCTGCTCAAAGAACGCGTCGGTGACGCCGCACAGATTCGCAACGCCATCGAATCCGTAGCAGCCGGCGGTTCCTTCCTGGATCCGCATGTCGTGGACGCACTCGTGCAAACCCGCACTCGGCAGGCGTCGTCGCCATTGGCTCGGCTGACTCCACGCGAACGGGAAGTCTTAGCTTTGATCGCCACTGGCCTCTCCAACGCCGCAATCATGAACAGGCTGGTGCTCACCGAACGAACCGTGGAAAAGCACATCACCTCACTACTGGCCAAGTTCAACCTCGACCCCGACGACACCCGGGTACACCGTCGAGTCCAAGCCGTCCTGCTCTACCTCTCGTCACAGAACCCGTAACGGAGCCGCCATTCTCCAGAACACGGGAGAGCACACCCCTGCCGGGGAGTACGAACACCGAGAGAGGCGAGCCCTGGGCGAGGCCACGGGCAGGCGGTTACGACTACGGCGACAGCAGTGCGCGGCACACCGTATTGCCACCAGGGCCAGAGCAACCGTCATGAACACGCCGCAGCGTCTTAGGCGCCGGTGAGCGCCTGTGCGGGGATGGCGCCGTTGACGCGGGTGCCACGGCCGGGTCTGGAGTGGATGTGTGCCTGGCCGCCCAGGGCGGATAGTCGGTCGTCGATGTTGGCGAGGCCGGTGCCGGCGAGCGTGCGGGTGGGATCGAAGCCGATGCCGTTGTCGCCGACTTGGAAGCAGAGCCGGCTGTCGTCGGCGGTGAGGTCGATGGTGATGGTGGTGGCGCTGCTGTGGCGGATGGCGTTCTGGATGGCTTCGAGGCAGCAGAAGTAGGCCGCTGCCTCTATGGCGCGGGGGTAGCGGTCGACCCCTCGCGCGGTGACCGATACGGAAACGGGCAGGTCGCGGGCATGGGCGCGTAACGCGGCGGTAAGCCCTGCCTGTTCGAGCAGGGGCGGGTGGAGTCCGCGGGCGAGGGCGCGGAGTGATCGCACGGCTGCGTCGACATCGTTGCCGATGTCGTCGAGCTCGGTCGTGAGCCGGAGGGTGTCGCTGTCTCGGTCGAGATGGGCGCGCAGTGTGGCGAGGCGTATCCGTAGGGAGATGAGGCGGGTTTGGGCGCCGTCGTGGATGTCGCGTTCGAGTCCGCGGCGTGCGTGGTCGTGGGCTTCGACGAGGCGTCGGCGTGATGCCTGCAGTTCGTCGAGTTGGGCCTGGAGTTGGGTGGTGAGCCGGTCGTTGCGCAGGACGATGCCGAGGGTGTGGGCGACGTCGTTGAGCAGTTGCGGCGCGTCGGGGACGAGGTCGGCCCGCGCGGTCGCGTAGAGGCGTACCTCGCCGAAGGTCTCGCCCTGGTGCTGCACGGCGGCCCGAAGTACCGGCAGTTGGGAAGCGGCCGCGGTATCCGTCGATGGGGGATACGGGTCGGCCGCGAGGTGTACTTCGGCTCGCGCGGCCCCGGTGCTGCGCACGAGCAGCCCGGTCACCTCGGCCAGGACGTCGGCCGCGGAGGCCGCGTTGGCGTGGGCGGCCAGGCGCGACATCACCTCGGTGCGGTCGGCGCTTCGGCGGAAGATCAGCTGGTCGACCAGCTTCCGGGTCCGCCGGCGGGCGGGCTCGACGAGCAGCGCCGCGGCGGCCGCGGCGGCCAGCGTCAGCAGTCGGCTGTCGACGCGCTGGCCGACCAGGCTGGTCGCGCCGATCAGGACTGTGGCACAGACTGCGGCGACCAGCAACGAGACTACGGCAGCCACCGCTGCGCGGCCGAGTACTGGTTCCAGGTCGTGCAGGCGGTATCGGGCCACCGCGAGGGCGTAGCCGACGATCAACAGATTGAAGCTGACGAGGATGGCGGGGATCCATATGTGCTGCCAGGGGTAGGTGAGGACGGCGATGGCCGCGAACCCGATGGCGGTCACGCCCGCCACCCGGAACGGTTGCCGCTGTGTGCCGCCCGCCCGCCGCCACCGCCGCAGGAGGCTGCCGATGCTGGCGGCGACCGCGACGGCGACCAGCAGTCCTCCCGGGGCGAGCAGGATACGCACGATGGCCGGCGCCCCCTCTGGAGTGGTCCAGCCGGCCGTCGGCCACCTGTCGATGGCGAATGCCACCATGAGCAGACCCCCGCCCGTGGTGGCTGCCCCCACGATGGGCCGCCAGGCCCGGCCGGAGAGCGTGCCGTCGGGGAAGGCGAGCAGTAGGACGGTGGCGGCCAGCACGGGGGCCGGCACCCACAACCAGCCGGTCACCCACAGAGGGATCGCCGCGGCCGGCGGTAGATCCGCGGGTGCCAGCCCTTCCGCGATCTGGGTCACCGGTGCCGTGAACCCGGCCGCCACCAGTTCCATGTCGGCCCACACCGAGACCACCGTATGCAGTACTTGGATGACGCCGATGGCGACTAGAACCCACCCTGCGATGTTGCGCTGCTGCCGGCGCAGCACCAAGCGGCCCATCCACAGCAACACGACCGCCGACGGCCCGTTCTGGAACAGGAAAAGCCCGTACTGCACCTCGACCGACCGCTGCCGCAGCAGCATCGCGGTGAACGCCGCCACCACCACGGCCGTACCGGCCACCGCGACAGCGGTCACCGCCCGCAGCCACCGCACGTCGCGCTGCTCCATCCCCCGAGTATCGGCGCTCGCGCGTCGGTCTGATAGAGGAGCCGACCGCACCATCGGGGTACGGCTGGCCGCACCAACGGTTGGTCGGTCAGCCCCGCTGGTCGGCCCGTCCTGCGGCGGCGAGGCTGATGGACATGGGCACTACACACAAGGAGCAACCATGAGCATCGATGTCTCAGGCATCCTGAGCCCGGCCGCGTCCCGCGTTTTCGGCCTGGCCACGGTCGCCGGCCCCCTGCTGCTGCTCGGCAGCACCATCGCCTTCCTCACCGAGAACGGCATCAACGATGGGGTCGTCGGCGGGATGATCGGCATCTGGTCGACCTTCGCGCTGGCGATCGCGTTCGTCGGCATCTACCGGATGGTCGAACCGAGGGCACCCCGCATCGGGCCGATCTTCGGCGCCATCGCCGTCATCGGCTTCACCGCCGGTGCCCTGTTCAACCTTCAGGCCATGTACCTGGCCGTGTACGGAAAGGACCTGCTCGCCGACGTCATGGAGGGCGCGCTGCCGGACGTCTCGGCGGTCACCTTCTTCGCCTTCCTCCCGTGGGGCTGGCTCGTCCCGGTCTCGTTGGTCGCCACCGGGATCCTGCTCTGGCGTACCCGCATGGTGTCGACCTGGTCCGCGGCGCTGCTCGTGCTCGGCGGAGTCCTGTTCATCGCCTCCCGCCCAGCCCGCATCGAATCTCTGGCCGTCGCCTGCGACATCGCCCTGGTACTCGCCCTCGTGCCGATCGGCTGGTCCATGCTCGCCCGCCGTCGCACCGTCGCCGACGTGCTCCCAGCAGCATCGGACGCCTGAACACCGTTGGCGACGACGCCTCCACCATCGGCAGGCTGACCCTCATGGCCTGGATGCGCGCTTCGCCGCGCTAGGCCTGGCTTTCAGCCGCCGATGTTCGGGCTCGGAGCTGGCTGGGGTTTCATCTACGGGACGGCAAGGGAAAGGATTTCCCGTTCCCGGGCTTCACCTCCGCTCGGTCACATCGCGCCTCGTGGTGCACTACAGCAACCGATACAAGCAACATCGCCTTACTCGATCACACGATCGCGGGAATCGTTTCCGGATTCGCGACAGAAATTCCGGCAACCCCGCCCTCCCCGGTTCCGGAAAACTCTTTCTCCGGAACGACCAAACCGAGAGAAACTGTCGCGAAGCCGAGTCTGAAAAGGCTGGCGGAATGCGTTCGGACGACGCACCATGGATTTCGCCGCCGGTCGCCGAGGAGACGGCATGACAATGTCATCAGATGATCCCCGACTGGTCGTCATCCATCCGTCGCAGCTTGCGGGTACGGTGCTTCCTGTGAGCCCCGGACGGCGGTCGCTCGGCCGAGGGCAGGCTGCCGATCTACGGCTCGACGATCCTTATCTCAGTTTCATCCACGCCGCGCTGAGCCAGACGGGCGGCCAGACCAGTGTTGAGGACCTGGGATCGCGCAACGGCACGTCGGTCAACGGCGAACCGGTACGGCGGCCCCGGGTCCTGCACGACGGCGACGTGGTCCAGTTCGGCATGGTCCGCGCACGGTACGAGGTGCCTGGGAGCACCGGCATGATCCCGCCCGCCCGGCCCGCGCAGGAGCCGCCGGTCCGCTTCGACATCGACCGGCAGGCAGGCGGCCAGATCAACAACGTGGGCCGCGACCAGTACAACCACTATCCCCAGCAGCGGGAGAGCTTCCTCAGGGAGGTCGCGGCGGCTCGCACCCGTTCTCTGCGGTTGATCTGGCTGAGCCTAGCGCTGACGTTCAGCGGAGGCTTGGTCTACCTCTGGGGGACACACCTTGAAGATCAGGCCGTGAGGATCGCCGCCGATGCGTCCATTGAAGGTTGGGACTCCCTTAGGACTTCAGGGCCTGACCATATACCGGACATACCGGACCTCGGCAAGGGCTACGGCCCTGCAATCGAGGCGATGAGAAACGCATCGTCGGTCGAGAGGATCGGGTACGTCATCGTGGCGGTCGGCGTAATGCTCTTCTTGCTTGCATTGATCATGCACATCATCGCCGCCGCGCGTGGCAAGAAAGTGGACAGCGACCCACGGCACAGCTGGAACTCGGTTCAGCGCGGATGAGTCGGAGGACGGAATTGACTTTCAATATCGGCAACCAGCAGGCCGTCAACATCAACAACGTGGGCGGCGACCAGACCATCCAGGGCGGCCAGCAGGGCACGTTCCTCGGCGGGGAGCCCAGTGAGTGGGCCGCGTCGCTGGTAACCCGGCTCCATGCCCTCGGTCTGCCGTCCGAAGCGGCCGAGGCAGAGGCCGTACAGACCGAACTGGACCGCGCACGACCCGATCGTCAGAGCATCGCAACCCGCCTGGCCCGGCTGACCGAGGCCCTGACCTCGGCGGGGGCGATCGCCGCGATGGGGGAGTCCTTGCGCGGGCCGCTGATGGCTCTGGCGGGCTGGCTGGGGGCGCTCGGAGCTCCCATCCTGCACATGCTCGCGGATTGAGTCCAATACCAGCGAGGTGCCATCGCGGATGACGCGGGTCGTGCCGATTCGAGACGGTTTTCAGCATTTAGCCGAACTGCTCGGTATCAAAGTAGCGGGCCTTAGGAATTGGCCGGGCAAGTTCGTTCGCAATGCTTATCTTGCCCGTGCCGAATGTCCCGTTCAGGGGCCGAACTTCAATGCTGTCGGGGACTCGTCTCCGCGCGAACGCGCACCTACCCGCATTGAGGCTCTGGCTGCGTAGCCAGTCGGCGAGGGCGAGCAGGGAGACGGTCAGCGTGGGCTCGGTTGGGAACGCTGCGGAGATCGTGTCGAGCACCTCGAATGGTTCCCCGTCCGCCCAGATCGGCTCGTTCTCTACTGTCTCGTTGGCTAGAGCGTCCGCGATGAGCTTCGAGTATTTCGGACCCGTGAGCTTCGGGAGGATGGGCCTTGAAAGCGATATTTCCGTGGCCACGAGGAATTCGATGTTGGGCCAGAAGTTGCTTCAGCCGTTGCCCCTGGATCATTGCCATAGAGCTTCATCTATTCTGAGCGTCGAGGTGTCGAATCAAATTTCGGCACGCTCCCTGAACCGCGCGTTTGGTCTAACCGCATCTCGCATCACGGGGTTTCCATACGAAACTGCCGGCCCCCTGCTATCGGGGATCCCGGCAGTGGCTCGGACCGGATTCACATCGGCAAGCGATGGCGGGCTTACGAAGATACAGGTCAGTCGCTGTCACGGAGGCGGCTTCAACTCCTGCGCCGCTGGGCGCACGAAAGACGTTCAGCGTCACCTGCGCAAGATGGCTCCTGACCTGTGCTGCGGTGCTGAGTGAAGTTCCAAGCACGCCAATGGCGCTGCGCGACCATTGGGCCTTCACGGTCGAGTCTCGGTGGCCGGCGCTTTCCCTGAATGTGTTTGCGCTGCGATTAGAGAAGGTTCGTGAGAGAGGCGACAGCCGTTTGCAGGACGGGTGCGAAGGTGAGCAACTCCTCGCGGGGCAGGAGAAAGGCGACCGTCGAGATGCTGACGCCGCCGACGACGGCACCGGTGCGGTCGAAGACGGGGGCGCCGATGCACCGTATGGTCTTCTCGTTCTCCTCGTTGTCGATGGAATAGCCCTGTTCGCGGATTTGCGCCAGCTCTACGGACAGCCGCTTGAGGTCGGTGATCGTCTCGGACGTCTTCGCGGGCATTCCCGCACTGGCGACGATGGACACCAGTTCGTCCTCCGGCAGGTGCGCCAGGATGCATTTCCCGATGGCCGTGCAGTGCAGGGGCAGGCGCATGCCGACGCGG
Organism: Planotetraspora mira; assembly: GCF_016863275.1. Classification (GTDB taxonomy): domain Bacteria; phylum Actinomycetota; class Actinomycetes; order Streptosporangiales; family Streptosporangiaceae; genus Planotetraspora; species Planotetraspora mira. The sequence goes on along the minus strand of NZ_BOOO01000040.1, from coordinate 43,289 downwards.
GAGGCCATCCGGTAGGGCTGGTCGGCCTCGACTTTGTGGACGTAGACGGCGTGGTCGCCGCTGTGCAGCGCGAGGTGGACGGTCTGGCGCACATCCCGGGAGAGCCGGGTGAGGACGTCGCCGATGCCGGTTGCGCTGGCGGCCTTGACCTCCTCGGCGAGGGCGAGCATGCGGGGGCCCGCGCGGTAGCTGCCGCCGCCCTCACTGGTGATGAAGCCGAGGTCGGTGAGTGTCGCGAGGATGCGATGCACGCTGGCTTTCGGCACGCCTGATTCGACGCAGATATCGGCGAGTCGGCGCGGTCCCTGTCCTGCGACGGCGGCCTCCAGCACGTTGAGCGTCTTGGTCACCGCGTTGCCAGCCGATGAAGCCCGGCCGCTGTGACGCACGTTTTCGGCTGGTTCGTAACCCATTGACAGCCCCTTTCCTTCCGTTTTACTGTGCTGACAATTCCACCATACGAAGTGTGATTCTACATAGTGGAACGACCGGCAAGGAGCTATACGTTGACAAATCCGTTGACCGACGGACGAGCTTTACCTGTTCACAACCCTGGGAGCGGCGCCGTGCTGGGCGAGATGCCGGTCGCGACCGAGGACGAGGCGCGCGCGGCGGTCCGGACGGCCCAGGACGCCCGGACCGCGATGGCCGCGACCCCCTCGCACGAGCGGGCACGGCTGTTGGCCAAGGTCGCAGACGGGATCGAGGCGCGGGCCGAGGAACTGGCCCGGGATCTGGCCGCCGAGAACGGGAAGCCGATCCGGCAAACCCGCGAGGAGATCGCAGCCGCGGTCCGGATCTTCCGCGGGTTCGCCGGGGAGGCGACCCGGATCTTCGGCCGGCAGATCCCGCTGGACGCCGTCCCCGGTCTTGAGAACCACTTGGCGGTAACGGTCCGGGAGCCGATCGGGGTGGTCGCGGCGATCGTCCCGTTCAACTACCCGGTCGAGCTGTGGGCGCACAAGGCCGCAGCGGCATTGGCGGCGGGCAACGCGGTGATCGTGAAGCCGCCGGAGAAGTGTCCGCTCACGTTGATGGAGATCGGCCGGATCGTCGAGGCGGCCGGGTTCCCCGAGGCGGCGCACCAGATCGTCCCCGGCGGCCCGGAGCTGGCGCGGTTCCTCGCGTCGGCCGACGGCGTGCAGATGATCAGCCTTACCGGCAGCACCGCCGCGGGCAAGGCCCTGGCCGAGCTCGCCGCCGGGACACTCAAGCGGACCCATCTGGAACTCGGCGGCAACGACGCGCTGATCGTGTGTGCGGACGCCGACGTGGAGCGTGCCGCCGAGGCCGTCGTGCTCGGGCGGCTGGCGCGCGGCAACGGACAGATCTGCTGCGCCGTCAAGCGCGTCTACGTCGAGGACGGTGTGTACGACGCGTTCGCTGAGGCCCTGGAAGCGCAGGCCGGAAAGCTGGTCGTGGGCGACCAACTGGACGAGGCCACCGACGTCGGCCCGCTGATCACGGAGCCTGCCGCCGTCGCCGTGGACCAGGCGATTCGGGCAGCCGTAAATGACGGCGCACGCGTCGTGGTCGGCGGACCCCGGGACGGGGCGTTCGTGCCGCCGACCGTGCTGGTGGACGTCGCACCACATGCGGAGGCCGTGGCCGAGGAGATCTTCGGGCCCGTCGCACCGCTTTTGCGGGTGACCGACGCCATGGAGGCGGTGCGACTGGCCAACGAGTCCGCCTACGGGCTACAGGCGGCGATCTTCACAAGGGACATCGGACGGGCCTTCTCGGTGGCCCGGCGCCTCCAGGTCGGGGGCGTCGTGATCAACGGCTCCACGGCACTGCGCGCGGAGAACCTTCCGTTCGGCGGCGTGAAGCTGACCGGCGGAGCCCGCGAGGGACTGCACGACACTCTGCTCGACATGACCGAGCAGAAGACCATCATCGTCATGGACGGCCTGGCATGAAGCTGGAACTGCGGGGCGTCCGCAAGAGATACGGCGGCGTCGAGGTCCTGCACGGCGTCGACCTGACCGCCGAGGGCGGGCGGGTTCTCGCCATCGCGGGCGCGAACGGCGCGGGCAAGTCGACCCTGATCAAGGTGCTGGCGGGGGCCGTGCCGCTGGACGACGGAGAGATCCTGCTGGACGGCGAGCCGCTCACCCTGCGCGGCCCCGAGGACGCGCAGGGTCTGGGGTTCCGGACCGTCTACCAGGAGCTCAGCCTCGTGCCCCAGATGACGGTGACAGAGAACGTGTTGCTGGGGGCGCTGCCCACCAAACGCGGCCTGGTCGACTGGTCGGCGGCGCACGCGCGGGTGCGGGCGCTGCTGGAGGAGATCGGGTTCGCCGACATCGATCCGCGCGTGCGTGCCGGCAGGCTGTCGGTCGCGCGCCAGCAGATGGTGGAAATCGCCAAGGCGCTGGCGGTCGAGCCGCGGATGCTCGTGCTGGACGAGCCGTCCGCCGTGCTGGCAGGCACCGACCTCGACCGGCTTTTCGACCTGATTCGCAGGCTGCGGGAGCGTGGCGTCGCGATCCTGTACGTCTCGCACCGGCTGGCCGAGGTGATGGAGATCTCCGACTCGATCACCGTCATCAAGGACGGCCGCGTGGTGGATACGCTCACCCCGGCCCGCACCAGTGAGGACGAGATCATCGCGTTGATGGCCGGGCGCCGGCTGGAGCAGATCTACCCGGACCGGGTGCCCGAGCCTGGCAAGCCGTTGCTCAGCGTGCGGGGCCTGAGCCGGGACGGAGTGTTCGACGACGTTTCGTTCGATCTGGCAGCGGGCGAGATCGTCGGCATGTTCGGACTGGTCGGCAGCGGCCGCAGTGAGGTCGCTCGGTGCGTGTTCGGCGCCGACCGGCCGACGTCCGGGACGGTTGAGCTGGACGGCGCCGTTACGCGGTTCCGCACACCCGGCGACGCCATCGGCGCCGGGGTGGCGCTTGTCACCGAGGACCGCAAGCACAGCGGGCTCGTCCTCGGCATGGACGTCACCGACAACACGACGTTCGCGACGATGGCCCGGATCTCACGCGCGGGCCTGCTGGACACCAGGCGGCGGGCCGCGAACGTTCAGGACATGATCGAGCGGCTGGGCATCCACCCGCCACGTCCGGAGATGCCGGTCCGCCATCTCAGCGGCGGCAACCAGCAGAAGGTCGTGCTGGCCAAGTGGCTCCTGACGCGGCCGCGGGTGCTGATCCTGGACGAGCCGACCCGCGGGGTCGACATGGCCACCCGGGTCGACATCTACCGCATGATCGACGAGCTGACCCGGGAGGGGGTCGCGATCCTGTTGATCTCCTCCGACCTGACCGAGGTCCTCGGCGCCACGGATCGCGTGCTGGTGATGCGCGGCGGACGGCTCGTCGCCGAGGTCGGCTCGGCGGATACGACCGAGGACGAGGTCCTCGCGCATTCGGTGGGAGTCGCGGCATGACGGAGCAGCAGACATCAGCGGTGCTGGACACGGTTTCGGGTGAGGCGGCGGGGGTCACGGCACCGGCGTCCGCCCGGTGGCGCGCGGCCGTCCCGTCGCCGACCGTCCTGGTGCTGATCGGCGCCGCGGTCGCGATCGTCGTGGTAGCGGGCGTCACCAATGACTCGTTCCTCACCGAGGGGAACATGACCAACCTGCTCCGGCAGATGGTCTCCACCGGACTGCTCGCCCTCGGCATGCTGCTGGTGATCCTCACCGGAGGGATCGACCTGTCGGTCGGATCCGTGGTCGCGCTGACGGGCATCATGTCGGCCGGCCTGGTGAGCGGGCTGCCGTTGCCGCTGGCGATCCTCGTGGCGATCGTCGTCGGCGTGCTGTGCGGAACGGTCAACGGCGTCATGGTCGCGCGGTTCTCGCTGGCCCCGTTCGTGGTGACCCTCGCGTCCATGACGACGTTCCGGGGCCTCACCTACGTCTACTCCAAGACCCCGATCACCCCGACTTCGCCGGACTTCCTGACTCTCGGCTCGCAGAATGTCGGCCCGATCCCGATCGCGGCGATCATCACGCTGGTGATGTTCGCGCTGGGCTGGGTCCTGATCAACCGGACGTCGGCGGGCCGGGCGCTGCTCGGCATCGGCGGCAACCGGGAGGCGGTGCGGCTCGCGGGCGTCAAGGTGCAGCGTCACCTGGTGCTCGCGTACGCGCTGTCCGGGTTGTGCGCCGCGGTCGCGGGCGTCATCCTCGCCTCCCGGGTCGGCATCGCGCAGCCGAGCGTCGGCCAGGGCTTCGAACTCGACGCCATCGCCGCCTGCGTGATCGGCGGAGCCAGCCTGTCGGGCGGACGCGGCACCATCGGCGGCACCCTCGCAGGTGTCGTTCTGCTCGGGCTCATCGACAACCTGCTCAGCCTCTACGACGTGCAGAGCTACTGGCAGCAGGTGCTGAAGGGGCTCATCATCGCGGTCGCGATCCTCGTGCGCCGAGGCGAACGGCAGAACACCTGACTCCTCCGCCGCACCGGTCCCTCACACTCTCCTCTCTTACGCCCTCATCCCCGTCGCCTCGTTCGCCATGTCGTGAGGCGTCCAATCCCCCCGAAGGAAGAACCATGAAGAAGATCGCCGGTTGTGCCCTCGTGAGTGCGCTCGCATTGTCGCTCGCAGCGTGCGGAGGCTCCGATGGCAGCGGAGGTGACAGCGGCGGAGGCGCCGCGAAGAAGACCCTGACCATCGGCATTGCGAACTACAGCCTCCAGGCGCCGTATTTCATCGCGATGGCCAAGGCCATCGAGACCGAGGCCAAGACCTACAGCAACGTCAAGGTGATCAGCACGGATGCGCAGGGGGACGCGGCCAAGCTGACCACGAACGTCAACGACCTGCTCACCCAGAAGGTGGACGGGATCATCATCTCCGGCGGCCCGCTGAACGCCGCGCCCGCCGCGATGAACGCCATCGAGCAGAAGAAGGTCCCGTCGATCCTGGTGGACCGCAAGTTCGCCGGCGGCCAGTACACCAGCTGGATCGGCCCCAACAACACCCAGATCGGACAGGGCGACGGCCAGTACATCGCCGACCGGCTGAAGGGCAACGGCACTCTCGCCGTCATCACGGGCGGCCCGGCCGACAACACCATCGGTCTGGACCGGACGAACGGCCTGCTCGGCGTGGTCAAGCAGTCGCCCGGCATCACGGTCGTGACCGCCCCGGACTTCGGGGGGTGGAGCTCCGACGGAGGCCTGAAGGTGATGGAGAACCTCCTCGCCAAGAACAAGCACATCGACGCGGTGTTCTGTGAGAACGACGCGATGTGCCTCGGCGCGCAGAAGGCGATCTCTGACGCCGGGCGGACCAGCGAGATGTTCCTCGTCGCGGCCGACGGCCAGAAGGAGGCGTTGGCCGCCATCAAGAGCGGCTCGAACTACGCCGCCACCGCGGTCAACAACGCCGACACGATCGGCCGCGCGGGCCTGGACCGGATGATGGCCGTGCTCGCGGGGGCCGAGCCGAGCAAGGACACCCCGTTGGAGGCCCCGCTGGTCACCGGGGACAACGTGGACCGGTACAGCAACCCGGACAGCATCTTCTGATCCGCTCGCCGCTGTGCCGTACCGAATCGGGAGTGAGGAAGCCGGCGTGATCCAAGACAACACCGATCCCGCGAGCAGCGAAGGGACGCCCGTCCTCGTCGCTGTGGGCGAGGGGCTGCTGGAGGTGGGAGTGCGTGACGACCTTCCCTCCGACTACCTCGGCCGGGGTATCGGCGGGGACGTCGCCAACGTGGCCGTCATGGCGGCCCGGATGGGCACCCGAGCCAGGTTGCTGACTCGCCTTGGCGCGGACACCCCGGGCCGCCTGCTGCTGGACTTCTGGCGGCGTGCGCACCTGGACGTCGACCGGGTCGCCGTCGATCCGTCCGCTCCCACCGGGCTGTACGTCAATGCGGTGCGGCACGGAGGGCACACCTTCGACTACTACCGGTCCGGCTCGGCGGCGACGCGGCTCAGCGCGGCGGACGTGGACGAGCGCCTGCTGGACGGCGCCGGGGCGCTGCACGTCAGCGGGATCTCGCTGGCGATCTCCGGCAGTGCCGCCCGGGCCGCCGAGCGGGCGGCCGAACTGGCTCGCGACAGTGGCGTCACGGTGACCTTCTGCGTCAACCACCGCCCGATGCTGCGCCCCGACACCGACCAGAACCTCGCGTTCGCCCGCGCCGCCGACATCGTGATCCTGTCCAGTGAGGACGCCCGCGCGATGCTCGACACGGACCGTCCCGACCGGATCAGGGCCGCGCTGGGGGAGGGGCCGCAGGAGATCGTGCTGACCGACGGCCCGGCCGGGGCGGTGGTGCTGACCGACGGTGAGATCCATCGCGTCGCTGCGCCACAGGTGGTGGTCGTCGACACGGCGGGGGCCGGCGACGCGCTGGCCGGCGCCTACCTGTCCGGACGGCTCGCCGGTACGGCGCCGCCCGACGCGCTCGAACTGGCCGTGATCGCTGGGGCGCTGTCGTGCCGGTGGGCCGGCTGCGCCAGGTCCTATCCGAGCGCGGAGGAGGTGATGCGGGTGCGGGCGGGCGCGTCCCCGGACGTCGAGCCACAGCCCTCCTCCAGCGAATCCGCCTGACCGCCGCAGCGTCCTCCGTCCACCGGCCGCCCGTCTACCCAACTGTCGGCTCTGATCCGTATCCCCTAGGTCGAACTTCTTCAGCGGAAGTGCTCGGCTCCGGTGCCTGCCAGGTCTGGGCGACGCCCTGCCGTCGTGATTCCCGCCCACTCCACACAAGGACAGACGCGGACATCAGTCCACATTCCGAAGAAGTCGGCTGAAAAAGCCACCGGAGCCCGGTCTGCACACCGGGCTCCGGGACCACCCCTCATAGGAGAGGACTACATGAACACGCAGTTTAACCGGACGCGCCCACGTGGCGCTGCCCTCGCCGTGGCGCTGGCCTTGACCACGGTGGGCGGCGCGGTCGTGTCGCTGCCCCAGCCGGTATTGGCCCAGTCCCAGCACTCGGCGCAGCCGTCTCTGCGCGTCAGCAAGGTGTCCTCGGTCGACGACAAGTCGATCGACATCACCTTCAACAAGGCGCTGGGGTCGGACATCCTGCAGTTCTCCGCAGCCAACCTGGCGTACGCGGCGCAGTACATCAAGGTCAGCGGCGGCGTCGCCGGCGGCGCGGACGCGGCGCTCGACGGCCGGCCGCTCTCGCAGGTCGCGGGCACGACCGTCCGTCCCGTGGACACCCCTGACCATCGGACGCTGAGGGTGGTGCTGGGCGCCGGCGCCACGCTGGAGGGCCACACCTACGAGCTGTGGTTCGACGGCGGGAGCGACAAGCTCGGCGACCTGTTCTTCCGATCCGCGGACGGCGGCGTGCTGCCCGGCTCGTCGACGAAGCAGTCCAAGTTCCGCGGCACCACCCAGGACGCCGCGCTCGCAAGCGTCTCGTCCGCCCAGCAGGTGGACTCGCGCACGGTGGACGTCACGTTCGCCGGGACGGTCTGGTCGGGGATGCCGACCGGCGCCTACACCGGATCGGACATCACGCTCACGAGCGGCGACTCGTCCGTCCACCCGGTGTACGTGGAAAGCCTCACCGGGACCAACCAGCGCAGATACCGGCTGTACTTCGGCGCCGACCTGAACACCGACGCCTCGTACCAGTTGACTCTCGGCACCCGCCTGAAACTGACCACGAACGCGGGATCGGCCACCGCCGACGTCGGCGCGACCGTCGCGGGCGGCGGAGGCGCCTACGCGGCTCCGGGGATCGCCGGTGCCGAGGTCGGGGAGTCCGGCGACAGGATCGAGATCCGGTTCAACCATCGGATCGCCAAGGCCGGCGACCTGGCGGTGAAGGAGACCAAGACCGGCGTGAGCGGCACCAACGTCACTGCCGACCAGGTCCGCGGACTGCTGCGCTTCACCGGCCTCACCACCACCTCGGGCAAGGACGTGAACCAGGCGCTGCGCGACGACGCGGCGTACTTCTCCGACGCGTCCACCCTCGTGATCAAGCTGGACAGCGGGCAGACCTTCAAGGCCGGCGCGCGCGGCTCGGTGGCGCTCGCCCAGGGGGCTGTCACCGACGTCACCGGCACCGCCAGCACGGGCACCGCGTCCGTGTCCGTCCAGGCCCCGAGGCACTTCACCTCGCCGGGTGCCGGCTTCAACTCGAACGGCCCGGATTACCTCAAGGTCGACACGCACGCCACCACCGTCTTCGAGCGCTACGACTACAAGGTCAGCGACGACGGTGTGTCCGTCCGGTCGGACGGCGTGGCCAACAAGGTGGTCGGGCAGACCATCAAGACCATCGAGGTGGAGAACAAGTACATCAAGGCGACGTTCGCGCCCAGCTACGGCGGCCGTCTCCTCTCGATCATCTACAAGCCGACCGGGCACGATCTGCTGTACACCAACCCCGTCGGCACCCCGTACGGGTTCTCCAGCGCGGCGCCCGGGACCCCCGGCAACTCGCCGTTCTACCAGAACTGGCTCATGGTGTACGGCGGTGTGTTCCCGACGCTCACCGAAGCCGAGCACGGCAAGTACTGGAATGTGCCGTGGGACTACAAGATCGACCAGCGTGACGGCAGGTTCTCGCTGACCATGACCAAGACCGACGACGTCGACTACCCGTTCAAGCCGTCCAAGTACGTGCACGGCGCCACCGGCATCAAGACGTCCGTCACCTACTCCGTGGACGCGGGCAAGCCGACCGTCGACATGGCGGTCAGCCTGAACAACCCGAACGCGGAGGACAAGCAGTTCGAGTACTGGACGTGCACGACGCTCGCGCCGGGCGCCCCGTCGAACTCGGGATCCCCGACGATGTCGGTCGTCTCGCCGGTCAAGACGGTCTACCGCGACCCGGGCTACAAGTGGATGGAGAGCGTCGAACAGCCTGCCGGACCCGCCGGCTCCGGCCTGCTCAAGCTGGACAAGCTCAAGCAGATGTCCAACTGGACCAACTCGGGCATCGCCTACGGCCAGGACCTGGCCACCATGCAGCAGGGCAACTGGTGGGGCGTCGTCAACCATGAGAACGACGAGGGCGTCATCCGGGTCGGCGACAACACCAAGACCCCCGGCATGAAGTTCTGGGAGTGGGGCCAGAACGGCTCCTTCGACACCAACGTCTACAGCAAGGGCAACTCGGCCCGCCCCTACATCGAGTTGTGGGCCGGCGCGTCCTTGAAGTTCTTCACCCCCGCCACGCTCAAGGCCGGGCAGACCCTGTCGTGGACGGAGACGTTCCTGCCGACGATGGACCTCGGCGACGTCACCAACGCGAACACCGACGGCGCCGCGGACGTCAAGGTGGACGCGTCGGGCAACGTCACCAGCAGGCTGTTCTCGACCAAGATCGGGCAGCGGCTGCACGCGACCCTGGTCGACGCCGCGACCGGCAAGACGCTGGACAAGAGCGCCTTCACCGGGACGGTGAACACCGCGGTCAAGCTCAAGGGCAAGGTCGCGCCAGGCGCCCAGGCCCGCCTCGTACTCACCGACGCCAAGGGCGCCACCCTGCTCACGGCCGAGTCCGGCACCTGATCGCAGTCGCCCGCCGGCGCGATCCGCGGCGGGCGACGCATCGTCTGAATCTATGCCGTCACCAGGGTGAACAGCGCCGACCAGATCGGCCGCCTCGGGCTCGACCAGGCCATCAAGGTGCTCTGACGGCGAGGAGGTGGACAAGGACACGCTGGTCGAGTCGTCACAGACCACCAAGGAGCACGCAGGAGCACATCCACAAGGGCACGTTCCGACGGTTGCGCCGGACGGGGCGGCAGTGACTGCGCCGGCAACGATCCGGCGGAACGGGCCCTGAGCAAGGCAAGCACCTGAACCTGGGCTTGTACGACAACAAGCAGGATTTCTAGGAGATGCCAATGCGTAGTAAGCGAACACTGAGGACCGGTATCGCCGGACTCGTCATCGCGGCGACCGCGATCCCGGGCGTGAGCGTCCCGGCCACGGCGGCCACGCACAGCGAGTCGGCGGCGGCCGCCACCAAGTGGAAACTGAAGTACTCGGAGGATTTCCAGGGCCACGAGAAGAACCTGAACACGGACTCGAGTCCGTGGATCCGCTTCACCGGTGACCAGCCCTTCGACACGATCATGGACGACTACGGGGACTGGTGGAAGAACGACTACGGCCCCGGCATGCAAGCTGCGCTGAGCAGCTACGCGACGTACCGCAAGCAGGTGCCGTTCGGCAAGGACGGCTGGCTGACCGCCTCATTATCGGCCCGCGACTGGGACAAGAACGGCACTCCGGAGCGGCCGCCGACAATCTCGACCGAGAAGGCGAAGGGCGGCAACGTTCTCAAGATCAATTCACCGGATTCCTACGACGGCGCGCTCATCACCACCACGCAGAAGCTGCCAGCCGAATACCGTCTCGAGTACCACCTCAAGACGCTCGACTTCGGCGGGGAGCGCAACGGCAGCGTCATCTACGACGGCAAGGAGAACGGCTACTCGACAGTGGCCGGCGAGTGCAAGACGCAGTTCCCGTACGCGGAAGGCATCGGGACCCGTGGGTGGAACAGCGAGATCACGACAGATCCGTGTGACTGGCAGAGCGTGACGAACGGTCCCTTCGGATATAACGCCTTCCACCTGCTCGGCATCGTCGACTTCTCGAACCCTCAGCCGGCGAACCTGCACTTCTGGCACTACCGGCGGAAGATTCTCATGGACTCGTTCGCCCAGCACCCCGACCGGATCGGCACGGGTAGCGGCGGGCGCGTCTGCGACCCGACGACCAACACGTACTACCCATACCGCGACAGCACCAAGAACGTCGTGGACATGTGGATCAACGGCCTGCCGAACTTCCACCCTGGCAAGGGCGGAATCACCGGCAACTCGCAGTGGTTCATGACCACCTGTTCCGACGGCGTGGCCTCGGCGCAGGTGTCGCCGTCCGCGGCGGCGGAGATGGTCCCCGAACTGATGCCGAACAGCGACTACGTCTTCGCCGTCGAGCGGGACAAGACCGGCTACACCGAAGAGGTCACCGGAACGTTCCTGCACGGCGGGCACCAGACGATCCGCTTCCACCGGGACTTCGTCGTCGACAACGTGCCCATCTGGCACTACAACAACACGCCCGATCAGTACGACGGCCGCTACAACGCCACCCTCGTACAGAACGGCGTCTACGACCAGCAGGAGTGGCCGGACCAGTGGCCGTCCGGCTCGGGTTACCCCGACTTCCCCGTGATCGGCGACCCGTACACCGACGCTGGTGAGGGCACCGCGACGATCGACTCGATCAAGCTGTACGTCCCCAAGCAGAAATAGCCCCAACGAGGAAATCGAGCAGGAGGGTCGGGTCGCCCGGCCCTCCTCTCATGCCACCGGGCAAAACCCGACGCGCGGAGGGGGTCCAGATCAATAGGGACCGGGCGCGGTCGTCGGGGGAGCGGTCGAGGCTTGTACCCGCGACTCCCTGACTGAAGGTCGTGATGGCGGCCGTGTCACTCCGTGGAACGCCTGCTAATCGTTGCCGTGGGCTGCCGTCTAAGTGGAAAGGTTATCGCCCGGTTAAATGGCAAATGGCAGGTTAATCAGCATTGTTCCAATGTTTGACTGCATGCCTTACTGAGGCAAACCGTGATCTCTAGGTTCTTCTTGCTGCTGATCAAGCAAAGAGGAGACCGACATGGACAGGAGCCCCGCAGTCCGGGGTCGCGGGATCAGGAAGTCCTTCGGTGACGTGGTCGCACTCGACGGCATCGACCTCGACGTGGGGGGCGGACAGGTCCACGGCCTGGTCGGCCCGAACGGCGCGGGCAAGACGACGCTCCTCGGTCTGCTGCTGGGCCTGGCGGTCGCGGACAGCGGCAGCCTCGAGATCCTGGGTACGCCGGTCGGGCGGACGCTCGCCGTCCCCGACGGTGTCGCGGGCTTCGTGGACGGCCCCGGGCTCTATCCCTCGCTCACCGCGCGGCAGAACCTCTCGGCCCTGGCCTCATTGCGCCGGTACGACGCCGGCCGAACCAGCGGCGTCGACGACGCACTGGAGCAGGTCGGGCTCACCGACGTCGCCGACGACCGTGTCCGCGGCTTCTCCCTGGGAATGCGCCAGCGGCTCGGGCTGGCCGCCGCGCTGCTCACCACACCGCGGCTGCTCGTTCTCGACGAGCCGGCCAACGGCCTGGACCTCGCCGGCAAGCAGCATGTGCACCGCGTCATCACCGGACTCGCCGCGGAAGGGACCGCGGTGGTCCTGTCCAGCCACCGGATGGACGACCTCGCCGCGCTGTGCTCCGAGGTCACCATCCTCGCCACCGGACGGGTCGTCTTCTCCGGGCCGCTGAGCAAACTCGCCGCCGAAAGCGGCGAGCTCGACTACCGGCTGCTCACCTCTGATCAGGAGGCCACCCGCCGGCTGGCAGCAGAGACACCGGGGCTCCGCGTCGTGCCCGGCAGCGACCCCGGTCAACGGGCGGACGCCGACATCGTCGTCCGCGGACCGGTGCCGGCCCTCGACGAGCTGGTCGTGCGGCTCGTGCAAGCCGGCGTGGCGCTCCGAGAGCTGGGGCCCGTGATGACGCCGCTCGAGGCCGCGTTCCTGGCCCTGACCGGGACCGGCACCGAGCCCGCGCAGACCGACCAGGAGGACCTGTGATGACCGCGACCGTCACCCGACCCCGGGCCGACGCCAGGCCGGCGCCTGTGCTGCACGGCTACCGGTTCGAGCTGGTCAAGCTGCTCTCCCAGTGGCGGATCCGCCTGCTGCTGCTCGCCTGCTGGATCGCCCCGGCGGCCTTCGTGGCCGTGGTGAGCCTGCAGAGCTCGCTACCCGCCGACACGGTCTTCGGCCGCTGGATGAACGCGACCGGCTGGGCGGGGTCGCTGGTCGTGCTGGACTTCTCGTGCAGCTGGGCGCTTCCGCTGCTGACGGCGCTGGTCGCCGGCGACGTCTTCGCCGTCGAGGACCGGCTGGGCACCTGGCGCCACCTCCTCGTGGCGGTCCGGTCCCCGCGGCGGATCTTCGTGGCGAAGACCCTTGCCAGCCTCACCGTGATCCTGTTGCTGGTGGCCGGGCTGACCGCGTCGGGCATCGCCGGTGGTCTGGCCGCGGTCGGCAACCGACCGCTCGCAGGTCTGGACGGCCATCTCCTCGCCCCGGCGGACGCGGCCGGCACGGTCCTGCTCGCGTGGGCCTGCGCGTTGGCGCCGACGCTGGCGTTCGCCGCGGTCGGCCTCCTCGGCTCGGTCGCCCTGGGCCGCTCTCCGATGGGGCTGCTGATGCCCGCGCTGCTCGCCTTCGTGCTTCAGCTCGCGCAGTTGCTCCCGCTGCCGGTGGCCGTACAGCTCGCCCTGCCGAGCCACGCGTTCCTCGCCTGGCGCGGGCTGTTCACCAGCCCGGCGCAGGCGGGCCCCCTCCTCATCGGCCTCGTGGTGAGCCTCGTGTGGGCGGTCGTCGCCACCGTGCTGGCCTACCTGCTGTTCCTGCGCCGCGACTTCACCGACCTGACATACGACGGGTCGGGCCGGCGGGCCCTTGTGGCGGGGGTGTTGCCGCTGGCGGGCGTGGTCGCCCTCACCATCGGCGTGATCGCCGTCGCGACCCCCGCGACGGGCTCGGGGATCGAGAAGGTGAAGCTGCAGGACTCGCTCGCCACGGCGTACTCCCACCTCTACCGGCTGCAGACGCAGGAGCTCCATCGCCCCGACGTCCCCGAGGCCCAGCTGCAGGCCACCGCGTCCTGCGACAAGGGCGACTCCCGGGACCTCGACGAGGGGCCGGGCAACGACTGGCGATGCGTCGTCACCTGGCACGTCCCCGGCGCGACCGCCGTGGGCAACGCCATCTACCAGCTCGACGTCACCGCGGACGGGCGGTACGTCGCCGACGGAGACGGGCCGAAGGAGGTGAACGGCTACTTCCAGGTGCGCACCCCGAACGGGGACGCGCCCAACCCCCTGTGGCAGTTCGACGGGAACGTCGACCTGCTCACAAGCACCACGAAGGAATAGTTTCATGCACGTCACGCGCCAGCGCGTCACAAAGGACCGTTTCGGACTCCGACCCACCGGGCGCCGGGTTCAGCTCCTCGCGGCCGCCACCGCCGCTCTCGTCGTCGCCGGCGGGGGCATCGCCTACGCCTCGACCGGCATGTTCGGCACCGACCAGGTCGGCCAGACCACCGACAAGGGCCTGGTCGTGTCCGGCGACCAGTACATCAAGCCGATCGGTGACCGGCTCGTCATCAACAACGGCAAGATCATGTCGTCCACGGTCAGCCCGGACGGCACCCACCTCGCGGCCGCGGTCACCGACGGTGGGGCGGCGCTCGCCATCGTCGACCTGAAGACCTACACGGTTCAGCAGGTCGTCAGCAACGCCGCGTCGTCCACCCCGCGCCTCAGCGGCGCCGACGTGGGCCAGGAAGGCCCCACGTACTCGCCCGACGGCAAGCACCTGTGGCTGGGCCGGACCGACGGCTACACCCGGCTTGACGTGAACGCGGACGGCAGCGTCACCAACCCGGTCGACATCAAGATCCCGGCGGACGGCTCCAAGCACGCGCTGTCGGCCGCGGCGGTCTTCTCGGCGGACGGCTCCACCGTGTACTCGGCGGTCAACGGCCAGAACCGCGTGGTCGCGCTCGACGCGGCGACCGGCGCCATCAAGCAGAGCTGGGCCGTGGGCAACGCCCCGCGCGGCATGGTCCAGGTCGGCAACAAGCTGTACGTCAGCAACGAGGGCGGCCGCCCGGCCAAGCCCGGCGAGACCACGATCAACTCCTACGGCACCCAGGTTCCGGCCGACCCGAAGACCGGTGCCACCACCACCGGCACGGTCAGCGTCATCGACCTGGCGAACCCGGCTGCCGCCCCCGCGAGCATCGACGTCGGTCTGCACCCGACCGCCGTGTACGCCAAGGACGGCGCGGTGTTCGTCACCAACACCGCCACCAACGGCGTGTCGGTCATCGACACCAAGCGCGACAAGGTCGTCCAGACCATCGCGACCCAGCCGTGGCCGGAGGCCTCGGTGGGCTACGAGCCCGACGCCGTGACGCTCACCCACGACGGTCACCTGCTGGTGACGCTCGGCCGCGCCAACGCGGTCGCCGTCTACCGCTACACCAAGCCGCAGGAGCCGGTCAGCTACGTCGGCCTGCTCCCGACGGACTACTTCCCCGCGGAGATCACCACCGTCGGCGACGACGTGCTCGTCTCCAACACCCGTGGCATCGACGCCCGCCGCCCCACCACGGCCGCCGGGCACGGCACCCACGACACGACGTCGAGCCTGACGCGGTTCAAGCTGCCGTCCGACAAGGAGATCGCCAAGTACACGAACACGGTCTTCGAGCAGAACGGCTGGGGCAAGAACGACCTCAAGGAAGCCCACGGCAACAAGCAGAAGGCTGAGGCGGTCCCGAAGCGCCTCGGTGACCCGTCGACCATCAAGCACGTCTTCCTGCTGGTCAAGGAGAACCGGACCTACGACCAGGTCTTCGGTGACATCCCGCAGGGCAACGGCGCCCCGGCGCTGGCCCAGTACGGCGAGAACGTGACGCCGAACCAGCACGCGTTGGCTGAGCAGTTCGGTCTCTACGACAACACCTACGACATCGGCACGAACTCCGCCGAGGGTCACAACTGGCTCATGCAGGCCGACAACCCCGAGTACACCGAGTCCTCGGCCGGTGAGTACCTGCGCAGCTACGACACCGAGGACGACGCTCTCGGCCACCAGCGGACCGGCTTCATCTGGTCCGGTGCGCAGGCGGCGGGCAAGACCGTGCGGGACTTCGGTGAGTTCCAGCAGTTCCTGACCAAGCCGGCCGGCGCAAGCTGGCAGAACCTGTACTGCGACACCAAGAACATGCAGGCGACCGGGCAGAACACCGCCTACACCCTGGACTCGTCCTCGCCGATCCCGTCGCTCAACGACGTGTCCGTGCACGGCTTCCCGAAGTTCGACACCAGCGTCCCGGACATCTACCGGGAGGAGATCTGGAAGCAGGACTTCGAGAAGAACGGTCCGGCGAACCTCAACATGTTCTGGCTCTCCAGCGATCACACCGGTGGTCCGGTGAACGGGGCCGCTCAGGTCGCCGACAACGACCTGGCCGTCGGCAAGATCGTTGACGAGATCTCGCACAGCAAGTACTGGAAGGACTCCGCGATCTTCGTGGTCGAGGACGACTCCCAGGCCGGCACCGACCACGTCGACGGCCACCGTGCCCCGGTCCAGATCATCAGCCCCTGGGCCCAGCACGGCAAGGTCGACAGCCACTACTACACGCAGATCACCATGGTCCGCACCATCGAGCAGATCCTCGGGATCCACCCGATGAACCAGAAGGACACCGCCGCCACCCCGATGACCGCGGCCTTCACCAACAAGCCCGACTACACGCCGTTCACCGCCCTGCCGAACCGCACCTCGCTGACCCTGGGTCTGTCGACCGCGAACCTGCCGTCCTGCGGTGCGGACGTCCCGGCGCCGCAGGACCCGGCCGCCGCGGCCGCGCCGACGGCGAAGGTGCCGGCGGCCGAGCAGGGGACCGCGGCGAAGTGGGGGGCCTGGAAGTCGCAGCAGAAGTTCACCGGGCCCGACGCCAGGGCCGACTCCGCCAGCCCCGAGCAGATGAACCGCTTCTCGTGGTACGAGGCGCACGACTTCAAGAAGCCCTACCCGGGCGAGACCGAGATCTACACGCCGGACCAGGTGCCGGGCGCCTACATCCCGTCGTCGGAGAACGACGGCTGACCTCCGACTAAGTCACCATTTACACGACGGCCCGCCGGGATCCCGGCGGGCCGTCCGCCTCTACCGTCAAGGTGCCCGCCGTTCGCACCGGTCACTTGAACGGCATGGTCACGAGTAAGCCGACCTCCGGCGTGATGAGCGGTCACATGCGAGTGGCATCCTTGCGTCATGAACGACGCAGCACCCGCTCCCCGCCGTGCCCGGCTCCGTGCCCCCGAGCTGACAGGCAGGGGCGGCTGGCTGAATACCGGCGGCAAAGAGCTGACTGTCTCCGACCTGCGGGGATCCATCGTCATCGTTGATTTCTGGACCTTCTGCTGCATCAACTGCCTGCACGTTCTGGACGAGCTGCGCGAGCTGGAGGACAAGCACCGCGACACCGTCGTGATCGTCGGCGTGCACTCGCCGAAGTTCGTGCACGAGGCGGAGCACCAGTCGGTGGTCGACGCGGTGGAGCGGTACGGGGTGCGCCACCCCGTGCTGGACGATCCCGACCTGGCCACCTGGAAGCAGTACGCGGTGCGCGCCTGGCCCACGCTTACCGTGATCGACCCCGAGGGGTACATCGTCGCCCAGCACTCCGGGGAGGGCCACGCGCACGCGCTGGAGGCGCTCGTCGCGCAACTGGAGGCCGAGCACGGCGCCAAGGGGACGCTGCGGCGCGGCGACGGCCCGTATGTGCCGCCGGAACCAGTGGCGACGAATCTGCGGTTCCCGGGGAAGGCGCTGCGGCTGCCGTCCGGCAACCTGCTCGTGTCGGACTCGACCCGGCATCAGCTCGTGGAACTGGAGGCGGACGCCGAGACGGTCGTGCGGCGGATCGGCGAGCCGGGTGACTTCAACGAGCCGCAGGGGCTGGCGCTGCTTCCGGACGGAAAGGTGATCGTCGCCGACACGGTCAACCACCGGCTGCGGATGTATGACCCGGCGGACGGCGCGATCGAGACCGTCGCCGGCACCGGGCGGCAGTGGTGGCAGGGTTCGCCGACGGCGGGGCCGGCCCTGGAAGTGGACCTGTCCTCGCCGTGGGACGTCGCCTGGTGGGACGGCAAGGTGTGGATCGCGATGGCGGGCGTCCACCAGCTGTGGACGTACGACCCGCAGGCCGGGACGGTGGGACTCGCGGCAGGGACGAGCAATGAGGGGCTGGTCGACGGCCCGGCGGCCGACGCGTGGTTCGCCCAGCCGTCCGGTCTCGCCGCCGCCGGCGACCGGCTGTGGGTCGCGGACTCCGAGACCAGCGCGCTGCGCTGGGTGGAGCAGGACGGTGACGGTTACACGGTCCGGACGGCCGTCGGCCGCGGCCTGTTCGACTTCGGGCACCGGGACGGCGCGGCCGGACAGGCGCTGCTGCAGCACCCGCTAGGGGTGACCGCGCTGCCCGACGGCTCGGTCGCCGTGAGCGACACCTACAACCACGCGCTGCGCCGTTTCGACCCGGTGGCCGGCGAGGTCGCCACGCTCGCCACCGATCTGCGCGAGCCCTCCGGCGCGGTGCTGGACGGCGCGGACATCGTCGTCGTGGAGTCCGCCCGGCACCGGCTGACCAGGCTTCGGCTGCCGGAGGAGTCCGTACGAGTTGAGGGCGCGGCCCACCGCACTCAGCGGCCCGCCACCGCTGTGGCGCCGGGGGCCGTGCGACTGGACGTGGTCTTCACCGCCCCCGCCGGCCAGAAGCTGGACGGGCGCTACGGGCCGTCCACCCGGCTGCTGGTCGGTTCCACCCCGCCCGAGTTGCTGCTCCAGGGTGAGGGCAAGGGCACGGATCTCTTTCGGGATCTCGTTCTCAACGGCGAGGTCGCCGAAGGGGTGCTCCACGTGTCGGCGATGGCCGCCTCATGCGACGACGACCCGGACAACGAATATCCCGCCTGCCATGTCCACCAGCAGGACTGGGGTGTTCCCGTCCGCCTGAGCGGTGACGGGGACACCCGCCTGGCCCTGGTTCTGGCGGGTATGGACGCCTGACCCGCGAGCCCCGGCGCCTCGCGGCGACAGGACCGGCCTGATGGGACGGGCGCGCACACCGCCCGTCACCGAGGCCCGAGCCATTCGGCGAATGCCGTCCAATCTGGTCACCGACGTCGTGAGGAGGCTCGGGTACGGTCCGACGTATGCACGATGAACGCATGCGGGCCGCGCAACTGCTGGACGCTCAGGCCAAGGCCGTCGAGTTGTTCGCCGAGGTGGGTGAACGCGGCCTGATCTCACCGGGAGAGAGCGAACCTGGCCGAGTACTGTCCCGAGCTCGTCGCCGCCGAGCGCCGTCGATACCCCGAGATCGACTGGATCGCCGAACAGATCGGGACGACGAGCCGCGTGGAGACGGTCCCGATCCCACTCGACTGCGTGGACGGATTCACCGAGGCCTACTACGGCCGTCCGGAACGCTTCCTCGAACCCGAAGTGCGCAGATCCCAGTCGGCCTGGGGTTTCGTGGACCACGACGCCGAACAGTGCGCCGTTGACCGCCTGCGCGCCGACCTCGAAAGCGGAGCCTGGGACGCCCGCTTCGGCCACCTGCGCGACCAACCCGAGTTCCACGGTTCCCTACGCCTGGTCATCGGCCTTCCCTGACCCCTGCGGCCATGAACGGTGAAGGATCGGGCGACTCTAGACGCGCCGCGCGGCATGGGATTTCCTGTGATCATCGACAGCCGAAAGGGATCCGATGCCGCCGAAGACCGCCAAGTCCAGCTACACGCCCACCCGGCCCATCCCAACTCCCAAAGGGAGCGGAATCCGCAAGCTTTGGCTGGTCATCGGCATCGTTCTGGCCTTCGCCATCGGTGTCCCCGTGGGAATGGTCGTCGCCAACGCGGGAACCGGCGACTCAGACCGAGCGGTGGCGGAGATGGAGCGGGCTGAAGCTCGCCGAGACGCTGCTCAGATCACTGAATTGACTTCCCTGGCACGCGAAACCAAGCAGGCGCTCGCGCCCGTCGTCGACGGCTTGGGCAAGGCGGCGCCCGGCGACGGGACAGCAAGGCAACCCGCGACGGACGCCCAGCTCGCCGACTGGAAAAAGATCATGGAGCAGGAGCGGCAACGGTACGCGGAGACGGTCTCGGGCTCCACGGGAACCAATGTCGCGCGGAACGCCCTGCGGACTGCCGTGAACCTGTTGTCCACCGCTTTGGACACCTACACCACGGCCGCAGTTCTGCCGGAGGAACGGCGACCGATGGTGATCGAGTTGGCCGGCCGTCAGAGGTTGCTCGCAATCGACACCTGGTCGGTCGCCGCCACCCAGCTTGACCAGCTCAACGTCGACTCAGGCAACGGCCATCAGCATGTGTACATGACCGATGCCGAGAGCGCTGTGATGGATGACGGGGTACCGGAAGGTTCGCAGGGCTGAACGGCGAGGTCATGACGGTCCACGTCGCTCAGACAGGCACTCCGACGTGTGGACTACTCCCATGCCGTCCCGTGTGAGCTCAAGCCTCCATCCCGACGGCAACGGTGGCCGTCTACGGCGGCGGTCGCTCTGGCCGTCTCCAGCTGTGGGGTATTCGACGACGGTGAGGCGGAGGCATTACCGTCTCCGCCATGGGGAACATGATCGTCGTGCCGGGCTTGGGCGGTTCCGGGCGTGACCACTGGCAGTCCTACTGGCTCCGGGAGCGGCGCGGTGCCGTTCGGGTCGAGCAGCGGGACTGGGAACGGCCGGACCGGGATGAGTGGGTTGCCGAATTGCACGACACGGTCCAGCGGGCCACAGGACCGGTCGTGCTCGTGGCACACAGCCTCGGCTGTCACACCGTCGCCCATTGGGCTCACCGACACGACGCCCAGGTCCGTGCGGCGCTGTTGGTGGCGCCGCCCGATATCGACTACTCGGCATCCCGTGGCGCGCCGATCGCCGGCTTCGGCCCGCCCGCAGCGAACCCGTTGCCGTTCCCGACTGTCCTGGCGGCCAGCAGCACCGACCCCTGGGCAGGAATCGACTGGTCCCGCCTACTGGCCAAACAGTGGGGCGCAAGGTTCGTGAACCTCGGCGACGTCGGCCATGTCAACACCGAAGCCGGCTTCGGTCCATGGCCCCAGGGCGAGGAACTGCTCCGAGACCTCCTCGCCGAGACCGCCGATTGAGGTCACACTCGTTCGGGTGCCGGCTTCGCTGCCATGATCACCCTTTTGACTCCGCACCCGGAGGCCGGCCACCGATCACCCGCGTCAACAACCCTGCGGGTCAATACAGCTAGGGCGCGCGGCGCGTTGATGGCAAGGCCTTCGGAGGCGCTGAGCATCAGGCTCCTCCGTTGATATGGAGGTCGGCCCCGGCGATCCACTGCGCTCGGTCGGAGGCGAGGAATGCGACGGCCTCGGCTACGTCTTGGGGGGCGCCCACACGCCCCAGAGGAATGGCGGAGTACGCCTGTTCCACACCGGCTCCCATGGCTTCCATCACCGACTGCAGCAGTTCGGTGCCGCCGGGCGTGGCCACCATGCCGAGCGTGACGACGTTGACTCGAACGCCGACCGGGGCGAGCTGAGCGGCCAGGCCCTTCGACCAGCTGGCCAGTGCGGCCTTGGCGGCTCCGTAGTGGAGCAGGGGCGCGGGCGGATTGGCTGCGACGCCGCTTGAGATGTTGATGACGGTGGCTCGGTCGGCCTCCTGCAGCGCCGGTAGAGCCGCGTTCGTCACGCGTACGGCGGACAGGAAGTTGATGGCGAGGGAGTCTTCCCACTCCGCGTCGGGAATCTGGCCGAAGTGTGCGCGTGCGGCTCCTGCATTGTTCACCAGGATGTCCAGTCCGCCGAGTGCCTCATGGGCGGCGTGGACCAACTGGCGTGCGCCGTCGTCCGTCCGGATGTCCGCGCTGATGAACGTGGAGTTCTTGGGGGTTTCGTCGTGCGAGCTCCTAGCGCTGGTGACGACGGTGGCGCCGCCATCGATCAGGCGTTGGGCAATGGCGGCTCCGACTCCTCGCGAGCCGCCGGTGACGAGCGCTCGCCGCCCGGCGAACTCTCCAGGGATGGAGGTGGTGGGGATGTACATGGTCTTGCCTTCCCGGACGTGATGCCGACCCCTCTGGTCGGCGGCAATGCCGAGTACTGGCATGCGCGATCCAGAATTGCTCGCGAGGATTGGCATCGCAATGCCAATCCTCAGCCGACGAGCCGGAGCGTTCGGGGGATGCCTATGGCACGGTCAGGGATTCGATGTAGGCAAGCGTGGAGTCGAGCGCCACCTCAAGAGGCCTGGTGTCGCGGTTGAGCTGCGTTATCAGCATCCCGCCCTGCAGCGAGGCCAGGAGTGACAGTGCCAGCGCCTCGGGGTCGGCGTCGGGATGCAATCTGCCGGCTGCATGCATGGCGGCCAGTCCCGAACGGAGGCCGGCCGACCAGCGCGCGAAACTGTGGGACAGCTGGAGCCGCGCTGCCTCGTCGTGCTCGGCGAGCTGGCTGGTCAGCGAGGCGATCGGGCACCCACCGCGGCAGTTGAGCTCGCGTTGGCGGGCGACTGCGAAGTTACGCCACTCGCGCAGGCCATCCAAGGTGTCCAGCCGGGCAAAGAGCTGCTCCTGGGGCTCGATGACGGCGTCCGTCTGGTACTCGATCACCGCACGCACCAGGGCGGTCTTGTCTGCGAAGTAGTGATAGACCTGCGAATTGCTCACCTGGGCCAGCGTGCGGACATCCTCGATGGTGGTGTCGGCCACGCCGCGCTCGAACATCAGCTGGGCAGCGGCGGCCACGATGCGCTGCCTGGTCTCCTGCCCCTTGGCGGTCATCGTTCCTGGCTTGATAGGCATGCCCACAGCCTACGAAGTCTGGCATGGGCGCTCCACTCCTCGATCGGGGCGGACGTTGGGCTGGTCAGAGGGCCGAATAGGGCCGCGTAGGCAGGGGATGGCCTGTGTATGAGGCAGCGCTCCAGAAAGAGCCCGCAGATCGGGCCGCGTCCGAACGGGACCGCCGAGCAGGCGCACAGGGGGACGAAGCCATGACAACAGCGAACGCCTTCTGGCCAGAGGGGGCGCGGCTGGCCTTCTCGATCACCGTGCAGTTCGAGGCGGGCGGTCAGCCGATCAGCGGCGCCCCGGGGCCGATCAGCGAGCCGATCCTGCCCGGCTTCCCCGATCTCGGTCAGAACAGCTTCTACGAGTACGGCGCCCGCGAGGGTATACCGCGCCTGCTGGATCTGTTCGACAAGCACGGCGTCAAGGTGAGCGTCTACATGATCGGCGAGGCGGTCCGCCGCCATCCTGCCCTGGCCGCTGAGGTCGTACGGCGCGGGCACGAAGCGGGCGCGCACGGGCTCCGCTGGCAGCGCCAGTACCACCTGCCGCGCCCGGAGGAGAAGTCGTGGATCGCGGGCAACGTCCAGATCATCGAGGAGGTCACCGGCACGCGGCCCACCGGCTACACCAACTACTGGATCCGCCCCGGCGTCAACACCCTGGAGATCCTGCAGGAACTGGGGTTCCGGTACCACATCGACGACCTGTCGGCCGACGAGCCCTTCCTGCAGGCCATTAACGGCGAGCCGTTCGCGACGGTCCCGTACACGGTGCACCTCAACGACATCGTCAGCTACGACTTCGCCGGCTTTGACCCGAACGCCTACGAACGGCAGCTGATCGACGAGTTCGAACAGCTTTACGAGGAAGGCGCGCGCCGACGCCGGATGATGGTGATCGCGCTGCACGACCGGCTGTCCGGGCATGCCTCCCGGGTCCGGGTCCTCGACCGCGTGCTCACCAGGCTGCGCCGGTACGACGACGTGTGGTGGGCCCGCAAGGACCAGATCGCCGACTGGATCCTCGCCCACCCTGAAACCGCCGCCTGGGTCGAGCGTGCCCCCGCCCCGGTCAGCGGTCTGCCCGGATCCAGCGCCTGACCTGGCTGCGGGCACCCCTGCCAACAACGCTCGTGGTCAACACAGCTAGTCGGCGACCGACTCGACCCACCAGTCGCCGTCGTGCCGCAAGATCAGCTCCAGTGCGCCGTCACCCGTTTCGACCTGTGGCGGGGAGGTGGCCGACGCATCGAAGATTCGGCGCGTCGGCCACGGACCTTGCGACTTGCTTCACTTGATGACGGAGACCAGCATGAAGGCGGGTCGGCCCGATCAAGGCTTACTGCCAGATCAGCAGCGCCCATGTAGCTGAGACGTGCAGGCATTTGTAGGGCCAGCCTTCACGCTGATATTGCTGGCCGGCGTCTATGCAGAGTTTTTGGGTGCCATAACTTCCGACATCCCACCAGGTCGCCGCGAGGGCGGGGGTGGCGATTCCGCCGACCAACGAAGCGGCGATTCCCGCGCCCGCGAGCGCTGTACGCAACCGCATCTACATTCCTCCCTAGAAGAGCGGTAACAACGAGTCCCCACGTATTCACGTCAAGCTCGACACAGATCGAACCCGCCCGGATCTGCAATTGGAAGCCGGGTATTGTGAAATGTTCGCGGAAAAGATTGGTGAAACCCCGGGGGCCATCTAAAATCATCACAACCTTAAGTGCTGAAGTAGACGCCTGACAGAGAAGGATGACTCAACTGAGGGACGCCCGGACTCGGTACGACTAAGTCATTTGACTCAGTGGGCTTAATCCGCTCGGGGGTGCCACGGTCGTGCGAGGTCGCGCCGCGCCGGGCGAGTTCGTCGTAGGCGAGCGGAAGGGCTGGATACGACCCGGCCGCGCACCTACTTCTTCCCCTGCGGCGCTGTAGGCGTCCGGGCCGTGGCCGAGGTAGAAGGTCTGCCTGTTGGGTAGCGGCCTGAATCTGTTTGCATGCAGTGGGCGGTCTGCTCCCGCGCCTGGGTATGGGGGATCTTCCCGAGATGTCGTGTGGCAATGGCAAAATCACCAGTCATGGACGCGAATGCTTACCTCGGCCTCCTTTCTCGTGTGGAAGCCGACCCGATCGAGGTTGATTGGGAGGTGGTGGAGTCTCACGTCGGCATCGCGCTGCCCTCGGACTACAAGGCCCTCGCTGCCTACGGCCCGCTCGACATCGGCGACTTCGTCTGGCTTTACACGCCATGCGTTCAGGAGTACGAGTTCAACCGGCTGGACGCCTTTGACTACGTCGGCTGGTTGCAGGAGACGCACCGCCACTGCCGCATCGTCGCCCGAGACGTGCCGCCGCACGTGCCGCCGCCATTCCACCCCCTGGAAGGTGGGCTGCTCGCCTGGGGACGTACGCGACGCAGCTCTTACCTGTTCTGGGACACCTCCGCGTCCGAGGATCCGGACCGATGGCCCGTCGTGGTCTTCGAACAGGACTCCGCCCTCAAGGGCGACAACCCCTGGCTCACCCTCGACACCCCCCTGCTCGAGACCTTGACGCTCATCCTCAGCGAGGGGATCTGTCTGCCGAGCGGCCAGATGCTCGGCCCGCTTCCGCCGATTGCGCGCAGGACCGCCTTCCTACGGGCGGCCACGCCCTGGACCCCAGCCGAGAAGTCGCCCGAACGGGTCCCGGAAAACGAGCGCCGGGCCGCACTCACCGAGGGAGCCGGCCTCGCAGCTCTCCGCCTCCTTGCCCCGCCGCCCGAAGATCCCTACCTCGGCGAGCTCACCTGGGAAGAGGTGTTCGCGGCCCTCGGCACGCGGCTGCCGTCCGAGTACGTCGAGCTGATGGACGTCTACGGAACCGGCTGCTTCAGCAGCTGGATGCGGTTCGTCGCACCCCTGCGCGGCGACCGGTACGGTCTCATCCAGACGGCGTCCGTGGTCAGCGACGGCTACCGCGACCTCCGAGAATCGTTCCCTGAGAACTATCCACTGGCCGCCTGGCCGGAGCCCGGAGGCTTCCTGGCGTTCGCCAACTCCATCGACGGCGACGAACTCGGATGGCTGACCCAGGGAGACCCCGACCAATGGCCGGTCATCGTCTACCCGCGCCACGCTGACCAGGGCTCGCCGCTGCCCGGTACTCTCACCGAGACCCTCCTCGACTGGATGCGCGGCCGCCTCGAAGAAGCAGGCTTCGCGGCCCTCGACCCGGACGACGACCCGCTCGAGTTCCTCGGATTCGTCCCGAACACCGCCGACGATTTCGCCGGGCTGGAACGAGAACTCCGGGAGTGGGAGGGCCGATTCACGGCTGACACGTTGGAGCCACCAGCGCCAGAAACCGCGTGACCGCCCTAGCCATGTGCGTGGATCTGCAGGATGGCTACCGTCGCGACTCTGCCACAGGCCGGAGGGGTCTTTGTGGTCTCGATCTTCGCAGCGCGGCCAGGGGTGCATCGGCCAGCCATAGAAGCGGGCGAGCCGGACCTCCACGACCTGGCGCCTGATCGCTCGGTGAAAACTGGCGGAACACCGTGCTCGACGGCCTTGCGACCGGCTCGTGACGGAAGCGCAGACCCGGGCCGTCTGCGGCGAGCAGGTCCGCCGCGGGCGAGGACGCTTCGGCGCGTACGGCGATCAGCCACATGATGGGCCGGTCGATAAGGAGTCTCGAAGGTCTTACAACGCAGCTATGGATTCCTGACGATGCCGCAGATGTAGGTGGTCGATTCCAGTAGTTCGGGCGTCAGCCGTACTCCGGTCAGCTCTTCGGCCAGGGCGAAGGATGCGGGGACTGAGATGTCGGTCTCAGGCGCGTCGGTACCGAAGTGGAAACCGATGCTGTGCATGACGTCCAGGACGTCGTCCGGCGTGCTGCCGTAGCGGTCGTCCGGGAACATCGGTTCGAAGGCCAGGCGATTCGTAGCGTCCTCTGCCCAGAGGAACGAATCCAGACCCTTGATGTTCGTGAAATGGGACACCCACGTCGTGCCCGAGGAGGCGGGGAGCGCTTGCTCCTCGGTGACACCGAGCCAGCCGTTCGGCTCGATCATCAAGGTCCATGATCCGATTCGGGTCATGGCGGCGAGGTGCCAATGGAAGTCGTAGCGGTCCGTCACGTCGAAGGCGGCATCGACGATGGCTGTCACACCGGTCAGTGCGGGATCCTGGCGGCCGCCCAGCCTGTCGAGTAGATCGGCGGGGGAGAGGTCGTGCACGAGGGTGATGCAGTAGGCCTCAGCAAGGTCCGGGAAGCGCTCCTCGAACCACAGATAGTCAGCAGCGGTAGCCGTCATGGCCGGCATCCTTGCCTACGGGGCCGACAAATCTTGGCGCCGACGCAGCTCAGAGGGCTGATCCGATTGCTCCCCGTCGAGCGATATCAAGCTTGATCACAGAGCCCTTTTCATTCTGAAGCCGCAGCTCACGACAGGTGAACCGGGAAGTCCAGCGATCGCCGGGGTCCTGGCCGAGCTGACCACAAGCAGTTCAGCACCGGCCTGGGATGCTGAAGTCATGACCGACCTTGTGCACGTGGACCTGGAGTTGCTCGCCGGACTCACGGCAGAGCTCGACCCACTCATGTGCGGCATCCTCGCCAGTGGTGACGTGAAACAGGCAGGCGACTTCGTCGACGACGTGACGCGCCACTGTATGGAATCGCCCTACTGGGAGCACCTGTCGAGTGCGAGCAGCATCTACTGCATTTGGATGGACATCGACGACATCCTCGACGGCTGGCCCGTCGACTACGGACCCGACAGCGAGGCCCTCGCCCTACGCGAGTTCAAGCGCGCGGCCCAGGAGTGGCTGGACATGCCGCGGACGCAGACCGGCCTCCAGGACTACCTGGATCGGTGGCGGATGCGAATGGCAGACACCTGGCCGGCACCCGGGGGTGTCCACTGGCGGCAGCGGCGAGCCTCGCCGGGCGCTCACGACGACCCCCGGCAGCCTTGATCATTAGCCCCTGCTTTCCATACACATGAGCTGCTACTTCAGGATGAAAGGAGCTCACAGCTGAGTCTTGGTTCAGTCTGGATCATCTGCGGCAAACCCGCCGCCGGCGATCCAGCACGTCCTTGAGGTGACGGAGTGACGAGTCATGGACTGTTCGCAGGAACGAGTGAGTCTTATGCACGGTTTCGTCCCGGCTATCCAGGAGAGTTTTTCGACGATCTGATCCGGCGCTTCCGCCTCGACGGTTCCGGACGTCTGTTGGACCTGGCTGTGGCACAGGCCAGCTCACCATCCCGCTGGCTCAGCATTTCAGCGAAGCGACCGGCATGGATCCCGAGCCCGACATGCTCACTGCGGCCGCTCAGCATGCCGTCGCCGGCAAGGTCGGCAACGTGACCTGGGTGCGCGGCGGCTCAGCGGACCTGCAGGCCAGTTGGGACGATTCCGTCTGGTGACCATGGGCCGCTCGTTCCACTGGATGGATCGCGAGCAGGTGCTGGAAGTGCTGGCCAACATGGTGGACGGCCATGGCGGTCTCGTGATCGCCAATGACGGGTGTCTGGTGCGACCCATCACACCGTGGCAGCACATCATCGAGGAAGTGCAGCACCGCTTCCTGGGGCCGATTCCCGGCACCAGTTCCGGAACGCCGGCCGACCCGCATGAAGTGGTCTTGGCTCTCGAACCGGTGGCACTCCAAGTTCTGATAGCTCGCATTCCATGATCACACGGGCCTCAGCTCACAACTTTGCCGATTTCGCCCGTCATCCAGATCAGGCGCTCACCGTTGTGATCGATCTCGTACCGGCTGACCATGCCCATCCGCTGGTAGAAGCCCTCGGCGCGGGGTTCCGCGCCGACGCCGAGCAGGCGCGCGCCCAGTGAGGCCGCGTGCTGGACCAGGTGACTCCACAGCAGGCGTCCGACCCCCGTGCCGATGATGTGCCGATCAACGAACAGCAGACCGATTCCCAGGTAGTCGTCGTGTTCGTTGAGTGTGTAGAAGCCGATAGGGATGCCGTCTTTCTCCGCGACCGTGGCATGGCGAGACACGATGTCCTCTGCTGTGAGCCTCGGCATCACGGCGGGAACCTCCTCCACGCGTCCGCCCACCCAATGCGACTTCGACCGCAGGACCAGCTCATCCAGGAACGGGAGTTCGTCCAGCCGGACTGGGCGGATCGACACATGTTCCACACCACGAGCGTGGCATTCACCAGTCGTGATGTCATCGGGAATTCTCGTCCCGCACGAGAACAGGAGGCCCCCACGGTGACCCGAGTGGAGCGCAACGCGGCCGCGACCCAACAAGTTGAGCGCTACCCGTCGTCGCCGTTACATCGAGATGGGGCCGAGGTCGGCGGCGGTCTGGGCCAGTGCGCGGATGGTGGGGTTGTCGGCGGTGGAGCGCCACGTCAGGGCCCATTGGATGGGAGGGGCGTCATGGATGGGCAGAAAGACGATGCCGGGGGGCTTGTTGTAGCGGGCGGCGATTTCGCCGAGTGGGTGGACGCAGTGTCCGGAGGCGACCAGGGAGAGGATTTCGTGGAAGGTCCGTGCGATGGGCCCGCGTGGGATCCGGCGGCCGAGTGGTGTGCGTGTGGGGACCATTGACGCGACCCAGTACTCGGGGGCTTGGGGGCCGAGGTCGACGACGTGGTTGTCGGCGAGGTCTTCCAGGGACGCGGTGCCGCGATCGGCTAGCGGATGGTCTGCCGACACGGCCAGCACGCGGCCTCCGGTGAGCACGATGGGGCCGACCGTGAGGTCCGGTTCGGCGACGGGCAACCACAGCACGTTCACGTCATGGTCTCCGGTGCGCAGGGCGGTGAACGGGTCGCTGCCGCTGATTTCGCCGAACTGGACGTCGCTGCCGGGGTAGCGGGTGCGGAACGCGTCGAGGAGGGGGCGTAATTCGTATCCGGCATGGCCGAAGACGCCTAGCCGTAGGGTCTGGCCCGTGCCTGGGCCGGCTGCTTCGGCGCGGGCGAGTCCTGCCTGGAGGAGGTCGAGGGCCTGTTGAAGGTCTTCGCGGAGGCGCCGGCCGACAGGGGTGAGGGCTACGCGTCGGCTGGTGCGATCGAACAGGGCCACGCCCAGGCGTCGTTCCTGTTTGCCGATGGCTTGGCTGACGCGGGCCTGGGACACGTGAAGCCGTTCGGCGGTGCGGCCGAAGTGCAGTTCCTCGGCCAATGTCAGGAAGATCTCGATGTCGCGTAGCTCCACAAATAATCCCTGTGTTATCGATCGCCCCACGAAGCTTACATTGTTCCGCCGCTGACCTGCCTGGATGCTGAGATTCATCACCCTTCGGACAGGCGGTACGCGCCTGATCGGCACATCCATAAGGCGGGGGAAATCAATGAGCGACATGCAGGCCATCGCCGATCGCTTCGAGATCGAGGCGCTGCGCGCCGAGCTCACCGACGCGGCGATGATGCGCGACTACGACCGCGTCGAATCGCTGTTCACGCCCGAGGGCGCAATCCGGTGGCCGCACATCGACAAGGAGTTCGTCGGCCGCGAGGAGATCCGCGCGGGGATCGAGTGGGGGCAAGGGCTGTGGGAGTTCTTCGTGCAGCATGTCCACCCCGGCATCATCCAGTTGGACGGCGACATTGCGGTCGGTCGTGCATACATCCAGGAGTTCGGGCGGATGCGTGACGGCAGTTCGCACTTGAACTACGCGGTGTACCACGACCGCTACCAGCGCACCCCCGGCGGCTGGAAGTTCAGCGAACGCGTCTACGAGGTCAGATACCTCGACGCCACCCCGCTGGCGGGCTCGCCGCCCCCCACAGCGCAAGAGCCCCGTCGGAGCTGAACGATTCCTCCTGCCCTTTTCTCTAGGAGCGACCCGCATGACAACCACGCCCATGCGCGGCGAGTTGACCGGCGACTACGTCCTCGACATCGTCCGCACCCGGATCGGCTTCGCCGCCCGGCACACGATCGGCCCCAAGGTGCGCGGACAGTTCGAGGAGTTCGAGGGCAGCGCGCACCTGGACGGCGACGACCCGTCCAAATCGAGCGTCAGGCTCACGATCCAGGCCGGCAGCTTCGAAACTCACAACCGGCAACGCGACAACCTGCTGCGCGGCAGGTTCCTGAACATCGGCGAACACCCGACCATCACCTTCATCTCGACCGGGGCACAGCAGGTCGACGAGACCACCTTCAAGCTCACCGGTGACCTGACCATCCGCGGCGTGACCAAGCCGATCACCGTGGCCTTTGAGCAGACCGGCGCCGAGCACGACCCGCAGGGCAATGTCCGGATTCATTTCAAGGGCGGCGCCACGATCAACCGCAAGGACTGGGGCGTGAACTGGAACGCCGCCGCGGGCCTGGTCGGCACGAAGGTGGCGCTGGAGATCGACGTCGCCGCGATCCGGCAGACCTGACAAGGCCGACCCCCGTCGACGCGATGCCCAGCCCTGTCGCGATGTGCACCGTCGGCCCGTACGGCCATGCCGCGAGGCTGCTCACACCGGAGCGCAGGGATGGGGTCGTCGGCAGCTCATATACGACCAGTTGCTCAATTAGGAACCAATATGGATATAGCGAGCTCGGAACGGACTTCGGTGTTGGTCACCGGAGGCAACAAGGGACTCGGTTTTGAGGCGGCCCGGCGGCTCGGGGAACATGGTTGGACGATCTTCCTCGGCTCGCGCGACGAAGGGCGCGGCCGGGTGGCCGCCGAGAAGCTGACCGCCGGTGGCGCCGACGTGGTCATGGTCCCGCTGGACGTGACCTCGGACGAATCAGTGGCCGACGCCGTACGGCTCGTCCGGGAGCACACCGACCGGCTGGATGTGCTGATCAACAACGCCGGCGCGCCCGGAAGGGTCATCGCGCCGGCGGACGCGACCGTTGACGAGATTCATTCCGTCTACGACACCAACGTGTACGGGCCGATCAGGGTCACGCATGCGTTCCTTCCGCTGCTGCAGGCGGCGGACCATCCGCGGGTGGTGATGGTGTCCAGCGGTGGCAGTTCCTTCGCGGTCGTGACCGATCCAGAGCAGCCCGTCTCGAAAATGCACGAGCTCGCCTACAGCTCGTCGAAAGCGGCTCTGAACATGATCACCGTCCGGTACGCGCAGGCGCTCCCGGAGATCAAGTTCAACATCGCCACTCCCGGAGAGGTCGCCAACCGCAAATTCGCCGCCACCGACATGAACCACCACACCGGCGAGCTGACGGTCACCGAGGGCACCGACTCGATCGTGAAGCTCGCGATGATCGACGCCGACGGGCCGACCGGGACCTTCATCGATCGCCTCGGCCCCGTCGTGTGGTGACCGCCGCGCTGGCGGATCGGCGTTCATGGAAGACGACGCTGTGCGCTAGAGCGAGGTCCAGCTCCGGCTCTGCGCGTTCACCGTCAGGCTTGAGGGATGCGGGCGGCGATGCTGCTGTAGAAGGTATCGATCCTCTGCACCGCCTGGGTGAACTCATCCAAGTCAGCCGGCTTTATCACGTAGGCGTTGGCGTGGCGCCGGTATGCGTCGGAGATGTCGTCGGGGGAGGCGGAGGTGGTGAGCACGACCACGGGGATGGTTCGTAGTCGGTCATCGGTTTTCAGGATGCTCAGAAATTCGGCTCCGCTCATCCGAGGCATGTTCAAGTCCAGCATGATCAGGTCCGGGTGCCGCTCAGCGGTCCGCAGGTGGTCCAGTGCGGCCAGGCCATCAGGAGCCTGCACGATCTTGCGGGGCTGCCCCTCGGCAGTGAGCGCCTCTTCGATCAGTAACTGATCTCCAAGATCGTCCTCGACCACCAAGACGTCGTAAGGCCTCTCGTCGTGTGCGGCCATGCCTGATTGCCCTCCTTGGAACGGCAGGCGCGTCGTGCCAGGCGGGTTCCACGGCATGAGCACACGCGTAAGTAGTTACGCGAAATGTTATTCGCTAATTCCGGTTCTAGACTAGCCCCGTCCAAGGAAGTCCATCGGGACGGTGAGGTGGTCCGTGAAGCCGGCAGGTGACACCGAAGATCGCAAGACGTGGACCTTCCTGACCAACCATGCACGCGTGCTGATCTCCATCGCGCGCTTCCCTGACATCCGGATCCGCGACATCGCCGACGAAATCGGCATCACCGAACGCGCCGCCCAGCTCATCATCGCTGACCTGGAAGACGCCGCATACCTCACCCGGCACCGAGTAGGTCGTCGCAACACCTACTCCATCGATCCCGCCCGGCCGTTTCGCCATCCTGCCGAAGCGGACCACGATGTTCGAGCGCTCATCGCCATCTTCGCCGCTCATGATGTCGACACGACAGACGATGCAGCCGTCCAGGACGCAGGAGGCCACGACTCTTCGCCTTCTCCGCTACGCGGACCTTGATCAGGGGACAGGGAAGGGTGCCGTTGCCGTGGTGCCCCCTGGCCTCGCCGTCGGCTCCCGGGTCCTGCCGTACCTGGAAAGAGGGTGACCAAGGTCCACAACACTGTCCCCCTGCCGGCGACACATGGATAGTCTTTCGATGCTCCAGATCCCTTTGCTGGTGACAGGTCCCACTGGCGGCTGAATTGTCGCGAGAGCCATTGAAAGGATTGGCGATTGTCCAGTTCGCGCCTCCTCGAACCGGAGCAGCCAGAGCGGATCGGCGCCTATCGGCTCGCCAGTGTCGTCGGCGAGGGCGGACAGGGCACGGTATACCGGGCCGAGTCGCCCACAGGGACCCAGGTGGTCATCAAGGTGCTGCACGCCCGGATGGCCGCCGACGACGACGAGCGCCGGCGGTTCGCCCGCGAAATGGACATCGCCAGCCAGGTGGCGACCTTCTGTACCGCCACGGTCATCGACATGGGGGTGTTCCGTGAGCGTCCCTACATCGTCAGCGAGTACATTCCCGGTCCGTCCCTTCATGAGCTGATCCAAAGCGATGGGCCACGAACCGGCAGCGGTCTGGAACGCCTGGCGGTGGCCACGCTGACCGCGCTGGAAGCGATCCACCGGGCGGGGATCGTGCACCGCGATTTCAAGCCGGCCAATGTCATCATGGGCCCCGAGGGGCCGGTGGTCATCGACTTCGGGATCGCCCGGCTGCTGGACCAGGCCACCACTCGGTCGGGGATCGTGGGCACTCCCGCGTACATGGCCCCCGAGCAGTTCGACGGGCGTACCGCCAGCCCGGCCTCCGATGTGTTCAGCTGGGCCGTCACCATGGTGTACGCCGCCACCGGTAACCGCGCCTTTCCGGGAGCAACACCGTCGGCGGTGATCCACGGGATCATGACCGGCGAGCCCGAGGTCGGCGGCGTGCCCGAACCTTTGCGGCCGCTGGTGCTCTCCTGCCTGGCCAAGGACCCTGATGCACGTCCCACCGTTCAGGAGTTGCTGGCCAGCCTCACCACCAGGTCTCAATCGCCACGGCGCGCCCCTGGCGCCTCCGCCGCTCCCTCCGCCGGGCCGGCGCCCCTTCATGAGCCGGGTCTCGAAGCCGGCGCCGTCAGTCCGGCCTCACCGGCGACCGAACGTGGGATGACCGGGCTCTACCTGCGCGGGTACCTGCGGTCGCATACCCCGCTGGCACCTCGGCAGGCCGCTCTGTTCGTCGCTGACCTGGCCGGGCAACTGGCCGCACTGCACGCAGAGGGAAAGGCGCACGGAGCGCTCGACGCCGGCGTGCGGGTGGAGACGGCGGACGGACACACGCGTCCTGTGATCGTCGCATCCGGGATGCCGGCCGGACGAACCGGCAGACCCGACGACGTACGTGCGGCGGGCATGTTGCTGGCTCATCTGCTCGGATCGCAGTCGGACGTTGAGTCGGGGGCGCCACAGCGCGCGGGAAACGTGCCTGACGTGCTGTGGTCTCTGATCACCGCCTGCCTTGAACCTGATCCGGCCGGACGGCCGACCGCGGCGAATCTGGCACGGCGGCTCGGCGACGCCGCAACAGACCTGGCACAGCCCGCACTGACCGGCGCGCCCCTTTCCTCTGGGCCCACCGCTGACGGCGGGGATTCGTCGCCTGCCTCCGTTCCCCGGCCGGGCGTCACCTCTGAGCCGACGTCTCCGGGCCGATCGCGTGGCCGGAGCAGGACAGTGGCCGCTGCCGGCGTGGTGCTCGTCGGCGTGGGCGTCGGAATCGGATTCGTGGTCGTCGGGCCACCGGGTGACGGCCGCACCGCGGCCGGCACGGTGGCCTCCACCTCGGTCACGGCGTCTTCCGGCACGAGTGCCGCGCCTGCGACCCCGCCTGCGCCCAAGCCGACCTCGTCGCCCCGGAAGACCGCTCGGGTCGGATCGACCACATCACCCGAGTCGACCAAGGCCAAGGCCGGGCACTCCTCGCCTGCCGTGTCGGTCTCGCCGGAGCAGCCGGGATCGTCGCAGCAGCCGGGATCACCGCCGCGAACGCCGCCGCCGCTGCCTTCGGGTGGCTCGACCTTGGACGTCAGCACCAACTACGCATGGGCTCGCGGGTCCGTTTCCTGGAACGGGACGGCGGGAACCGCGAGCGGCAGGCTGCAGGACACCAAGCAGTACGAGTCCCATTCCTGGCTGCGGATCGCCTACAGGGTCGACGTGGGCGGAGTCTGGAAGCTCCGCTACGCGCAGCCCGATCCGTACGTCGAAGTGTCGAACGGGCAGTACGAGGACTTCGAGTTCTCGGTCGGCGGCCCGGCGAAGGACGTGCAGTGGGACGTGTGCTCCAGCCGGAACGACGACACGTATTGCACCGGATGGAAATAACCGCGATCAGACGACGGCCATCGGGCTGGTCGCCTTGACGGTTCGGAGCACGGGCGCGGTCTCGATCGTGTGGATGCCCTCGACTGAGCCGAGCCTCTGGGTCAGGTAGCGGTGCAGGGCGGCCGGACCGGTGCACAGCGCGTTGGCCACCAGGTTGGTGGAGCCGGTGGTGGCGGCGACGAAGGCCAGTTCGGCGTGTCCGGCCAGGGTGGTGGCGACCCGGTCCAGGTGCGTCGGGGCTACCGACATCCACAGCAGGGCCTGGACGGCGATGCCGAGCACTGCCGTGTCGAGTTCGATGTCGAAGAAGAGCGCGCCGCCGGCCCGCAGTTCGGCCAGGCGGCGTGCGACGGTGGCGGCCGACCAGCCGGTGGTCTTGGCCAGGTCGGCGTGGCTGGCCCGGCCGTCATGGCGGAGCGCGGCCAGCAGGGCGGCGTCGGAGCGGGTGACGGCGTGCCGCTCGCTGTGAGGCTGGACGACGGGCTCCAGCAGCCGTTGCTGCCGCTCGTCCAGCACGTTCGGGCGCCCGCGCCAGGCGGAGGGACCGCCATGGTAGAGGTGCAGCAGGCAGTGCGCGGAAACCGCGGTGATGCCCGCGGTGCGCGGGATGTCGTGCAGGAGCAGCGCGCGATCGGGCTGATGGTCCGGGGTGGTGACGATCGTGAAGATCTCCGTGCCGCCGGAGATGAGCTTGACCCACGAGGTGTCGGCCCGCCGCGCCAGGGCCCGGGCGAGATTCTGTGCGCTGTGCGGGGCGGCGGTCAGGCGCAGTATCCACTGCGCCTGACCGGAGTGCCGGGTGTCGGGGAGCCCGACGACGCGCAGCGCGACCTCGGCGGTCAGCCGCCGGTAGCGGCGGGCCACGGTCTGGGTCGAGACGCCCAGGACGGTGGCGATCCTGCTGAACGGCGTGCGACCGTCGATGTGCAGCGCATGGATCAGAGCCCGGTCGACGTCGTCAAGCACGTGACATTCCCTCATCCCTCGCCCTGTTCGTGGAAAGTATCACCTACCTCCCGGCGAAGAGTGGAACCGATCCCACTCTCGACCGCAGGATCGACCGCGAAGAACGGAACCTGCTTGAGGGAGCTTTCTGTGCTGACGAGTCCGACGTTGGCCTACCGGTGGCGGTGGGCCGCACTGGCGGCGCTGCTGGCCGCCGAGGCGATGAACCTCCTCGATGCGACGATCGTCCAGGTCGCGGGGCCGGCCATCCATGCCGACCTCGCCGGTCCCGCTTCCGACATCCAGTGGTTCGCCGCCGCGTACACGCTGCCGTTCGCGGTGCTACTGATCACTGGCGGGCGGCTCGGCGACATCGCGGGGCGCGCCCGGGTCTTCCGGGTCGGCGTCGCCGGGTTCGTGATCGCCTCGCTGGCCTGCGCGCTGAGCGGGTCCGCCGGAATGCTGATCGCCGCGCGAGCGGTGCAAGGGGCCGCGGCGGCGCTGATCATTCCGCAGACCCTCGGGTTGATCCGCGCCATGTTCGACGGTGCGGAACTGCCCAGGGCGCTGGGCAGCATCGGCCCGGTCATGGGCCTGTCGGCGGTCTGCGGCCCTGTGCTCGGTGGCTTCCTCACCCACGCCGACCTGCTCGGATCGTCATGGCGGTCGGTCTTTGTCGTGAACGTCCCGCTCGGCCTGGCGGTCCTCGCCCTCGCCCCGCTGCTGCGCGAAGACCGCGCCGCCCACCGTCAACGCCTCGATCTGTCCGGCACCGCGCTGGTGACCTTCGGCACGGGCCTGCTGGTCTACCCGCTCATCGAGGGCGACGCCGCCGGATGGCCTGCCTGGACCTGGATCGCGCTCGCCGGTGGCGTGGTGGTGCTGGTGGTGTTCTGGCTCCAGCAGCATGGACGATCGCGGCGGGGGCGAGCCGCGCTGGTCGAGCCCAGCCTGTTCGGCAACCGCGGCTTTCCCGCCGCGCTGGTGAGCTCCACGCTGTTCTTCGCGGTGATGAACGGCGTCATGCTGACCGTCGTCCTGCAGGCGCAGCTCACTCGCCATGTCGACGTCTTGACCTCGGGTCTCACGCTGCTGCCATGGTCGTGCGGGATGGCGGTCTCCTCGTGGGTGTCGGGTGCCTATCTGTTCCCACGGTTCGGGGCGAAACTCATGTTCGGCGGGCTCACCGCGCTGCTGGCGGGAACCCTGCTCCTCATCGCCGCCTACGCGACCGAGTCCGGTTACTCCTGGCCGGCCGTACCCGCGCTGGCGCTTGGTGGGCTCGGGCTGGGGATGTTCACCACGCCGTTCTTCAGCACCGCGCTCGAACGCGTCCGCCCGCACGAAACGGGCTCGGCCGCCGGGCTGCTCAACGCCGTTCAGCAACTCGGTGGCACGCTCGGCATCGCCCTGCTCGGCACGCTGTTCCTCCGCACGGGCGCGGCACCCGCCGCTCTGTGGGCCGCCGTCGCACTTCTGATCATCAACGGCCTGGCCACCGCAGTCATGATCGGTGCGACCGTTTCGAGACGTTGACCGGGTGGGCTGCAGGAGTTTCAGCAGGCCCTGCAGAGCCCGGTCGCGCACCTCACGCTGGTGCTCACGGCTCGAGCCCAGCCCTGACCCCGTCATGTCACACCAGGAAAGTCTGGATTGTGAGCTAGATCACTTTTGTGATTGGAATACTGTCCTTTTGACTGCGGTTCACTGATCGCGTGAGGTTTTCCGTCCTGTCTGTGTGGCTTGTTGAGCGGCTGCACATCGATCTCTGTCGTCTGACCGGCTCCCTCTGTCGCTGATCGCGTTTCGACGAACGCTCGATCCCCCCGACCCCTCACCCACCCCCCTTTCGCATGCCCTCTCCGGCATGCCGTCTTTCGGAGCCTTCCTCATCGTGAAGAGATTCTCTTTCTCCCTGCAGTTGCTGCTGGGCCTGGTCGTGGGCGTGGCCCTCGGCTTCGCCGCCCGCATCTGGGACGTCGCCTGGCTTGCCACGACCCTCACCGAAGTCGGAAAAATCTTCGTCCAGCTGCTCAAGCTGGCAGTGCCGCCGCTGGTGTTCACCGCCGTGGTGGTCAGCGTCGCCAACCTCCGCAACGTCAACGGCGCGGCCAGGCTGGCGGGTAAGACGCTGTTCTGGTTCCTGGCCACCGCGCTGATCGCCGTCATCGTCGGCATCGGCCTCGGACTGATCATCAACCCGGGCCAGGGCGTCACCCTGAGCACGGCGGGCGCGAAGGCGCCCGAGAACGTCGGCACCTGGGTCGACTTCCTCACCGGCATCATCCCGACGAACATCGTCACGGCGTTCACCGAGCTCAACGTCCTCCAGATCGTCTTCCTGGGGATCGTCCTCGGCGCTGCGGCCATCGCGATCGGCGAGAAGGCCGAGCCGTTCCTCGGCTTCAGCCGCTCGATCCTCGAACTGGTCCAGAAAGCGCTGTGGTGGGTCATCCGCCTGGCCCCCATCGGGACCGCCGGCCTGATCGGCAAGTCGGTCGCCACGTACGGATGGGACCTGCTCGCGCCGCTGGCCAAGCTCAGCCTCGGCGTCTACATCGGCTGCTTCATCGTCCTGCTGGCCGTCTACCCGGCGCTGCTCGCGCTGGTCGGCAAGGTCAACCCGATCACGTTCTACCGCAACGCGTGGCCGGCGATCGAGTTGGCCTTCGTCTCCCGTTCCTCGGTCGGCACGCTGCCGCTGACGCAGAAGGTCACGATCGAGCGTCTGGGCGTCGACCGTGACTACGCCTCCTTCGCCGTGCCCTTCGGCGCGACCACCAAGATGGACGGCTGCGCCTCGATCTACCCGGCGCTGGCGGCGATCTTCGTGGCGCAGGTGTTCAACGTCCATCTGGGGGTCGGCGAGTACCTGCTCATCGCGTTCGTATCCGTGGTCGGGTCGGCCGCGACGGCCGGTCTGACCGGCGCGATCGTCATGCTCACGCTGACACTGAGCACGCTGGGACTGCCGCTCGAGGGGGTCGGCCTGCTGCTGGCCATCGACCCGATCCTCGACATGATCCGCACCGCGACCAACGTCGCCGGGCAGATCGTGGTGCCGGTCCTCGTCGCCCGCAGCGAGGGCCGTATCGATGAGGCGGTGCTCAACGCTCCTCCGCAGCCGCTCGACGAGGCTCCGGTGAGCGCGCCGCGCTCCTCGGGCGAACCGGCGATCGCATAACGTTCTCACCCGAATGAGATGGCGGTGCGGCCCCGCGCGGGGTCCGCGCCGCCATCTCGTGTTTTAGGGAGGCGGTCACCCAACCACGTCGTACAGCCCTCGCTGCGGGCGACGAGGACGCCTGATCTCTTGAGCCCGTTTCCCGGGAACCGGCCTCCTAGCCTTTCCGTGGTTCGAGCGTCTCGGCCGCGGTCTCCAGCGCGGACAGGTGCTCGTCGACCGAGCGCAGTCCCGCTTTCATGGTGTTGACGGCGATGTGAGTGGCGCCGGACTCCCGCCACCGGCGGGCCAGATCGTTCAGCTCCTCTGCGTTGCCTGTCCAGTTGACCCGGCCTTCCATGCCGAGCGTGGAGGGGTCGCGTCCCGCCAGCACGGCGGCCTCGTCCACCATCGCCTTGGCCTCATCCAGCTTCGGGCCTGGGGACATCTGCGGGAACCAGCCGTCGGCGAGTCGTCCAGCACGGCGGTACGCCGCGGGCGACTGTGCGCCGAACCAGATGGGGATCGGCCGCTGCACCGGCAGGGGCGCCAACCCCGCTCCGGTCACCCGGTCATAGGTGCCGTCGAAGGTGACCGATCGTTCGGTCCACAACTGGCGCAGCAACTCGACCTGCTCCTCGACGCGCTTGCCCCGGGTGGTGAATTCCTGGCCCAGGGCTTCGTACTCGACCTGGTTCCACCCCAGGCCCACGCCCAGCCGCAACCGGCCGGCACTGAGCAGGTCGACTTCCGCCGCCTGCTTGGCGACCAGGGCCGTCTGCCGCTGGGGCAGGATGATGATGGCGGTGACGAGTTCCAGTGAGGTCAGTGCGGCGAGGTAGCCGAACAGGACCATCGGTTCGTGGAACGTGGTCCGCACGTCGTAGACACCTTGCCAGCCCTGGTGGATCGCCGGGTCGGCTCCGACTACGTGGTCATAGGCCATCACGTGCCGGAAACCGAGCTCCTCGACCCCTTGCCCGTAGGCGCGCACCGCGCCCACGTCCGCGCCGATCTCGGTCTGGGGAAAGACGACACCGATCCGCATTCATGGCTCCCGTCAACTCTCAGGCGAACTCGCCGACCATCATTCCGTGCGCCGCCGCTCAACCGCGTCAGGCGCTCCTGTGCGCACGATGGTCAGTCTGGGGAAGCTCGGTCGAGGACTCGTCACGACTCAGGGGAGTTCCCAGAACGTTCCCGTCAGCCCCAACTCTGCGAGTGTCATCTGGTTGGCAGCCGCAGTGTGCGGTTGATAGTCGGGGTCCAGCCGATCTCCGTACCACGGTTGCGAGAGTCTCCAGACGATCTCCGCAGAGACGATCTCACCGATGGCAGTGCCGGTCGCGGTCATCCAACCCGCAGCGTGGTCGGTGCTGCAGAAGAGGCGAATGTCGGTGCACGTAGCGACAACGTCGTCCCACCACTCGGCCGCCGGTCGAGGGAAGCGTACGACGGGCCCGGACGATGGCGGTCGCTCAGGTCCCGCCTCGATGCGCAGATGAGTCCCGCAGAAAGGACATGTCGTGTCGATCAGTACGTCGAGGTGCAAGCAGGCGCTGATCCCGAACGAATCCCATGCGCATCCTCCCCACCAGCGACGCTCGTCGTGCCCGTCTGCCGGAGCCACGACGAAGGCCATCGGTGCCGCGGAGAAGGGGTGCGCCATGCGGATCGCGTCCCCGTCCCGGTTCAATACGAAGAGATGCCGCTCCGCGAGCTCGATGAGTGCGCGACGAATCGTCCTGTCGCTGGTGCCCAGCACTCGAGCGAGCTCAGCGATGGAAGGAGCGCGGCCCTCTGTCGCCAGGGTCGAGTAGATCCTCGAGCGAATTCGTTCGCGTGGTCCCTCACTCATGCCGATTCCTTCCATTCCTCGCGTTGATTGCGAGCGATGATGTCGAAACCTGCTCGCGAGCGCGGCGAGCCGGTGCGTGATGGCATCTCGCGACAGCCGTACGCCGGCCTGTGTTCTCCCTCCTCGCAGAGCTGCCCGCCCACGCGCTATGAGTGATCCGGTGACCGTTCCCTTGCTGGGAACGAATCCGCAGCGACCGCGGCTTCAGCGAGCAGATCGGACTGGAGGCGTCCTCCGATGCCCCAGTGCTCGGCGGGAATCTCCACGATCTCGACCCACACGCCGTCGGCTTCGCCTCCACACGTCTCCACGAATGCGTCCGTCACCCGCCGCACGAGTTCGCGTTTCTGGTCGATCGTGCGTCCGGTGCGCATGGCGACGGTGATGACAGGCATCGCTCTCCTCTTGAACGTATTGCGGCCCGTCCATCGTCTGATGACACAGCCGGCCCCCGCCTGAACGGATGTGCTCACAGATGGACGCCGTTCTCGAGTCACTCATGGGGCGGTGTCTCGCTCACCGTCCGTCAAACCGGATCAAGCCCACCCGAGCCGGGGGAGTCGAGTGAGCCGGTGTGGAAGCGGCGCCGCAAGCTCGTGGGAATCGATCCAGTTGCGCCGACTAGGGAACGGGAAAGGTGGGCGTGGTCGGCGAAGCCGGTCTCTGCCGCAATTGTCGCCAGGCTGTCGTCACGTGACGCAATGGCTCGCACGGCGGCGGCGACTCGCATCCGTTGTCGATAGCGGGACAACGTCATGCCGGTGGCACGAGTGAAGACTCGGCTGGTGTGATTGCGCGAGGCGGCGGCACTCGAGTCGATGCGAACGCGCTCAGCGAGGAGCCGCTGCGAAAGCGGCATGTCGTGCCGCCGAGCCGCCGCGACCGCCAGGTCTGCGACCGCAGCGTCGACGAGTCGTTCGACCCTCCCATTGATGACATGAACGGGCCGCTTCGCGCTCCGCGCCGCGATCAGATCAGCGTGAGCGAGCGTGGAATCCAGAGACAAGAACGCTGTCATGTGCCTCCCCGAGCGGAGGATTGCCGGCAACTGGACATCGCGGGGAAGCCAAATGGTCTCGTATCCATCGTCGTGTGCCCTCGAATGCGCGACCCACAGGGCCGATCGTGCCGGCCGGAAGGAGACAGTGAGCGCGTCGACCGCCACGGGGTCCCAAGCCGTTTCGGCTCCGATGGCGCTTGACCTTCTGATCCGTAGTACAAGGTAGGTACCACGTCGACGGCGTTCCCTGTCCTGCTTCGGTTGATGCTTGACACTGCCGCCTCGGTTGACGGTTGACATGATCAATCCGGAGGCGTGCCTGATCAGTAGTGAGCGAGGACCTGGGTAACGGGGTGGCCGACAATGCTGGCCATGTCGGCGAGTTCCTGGGCGTCGAGTTCGTATTGGGCGCGAGTGGGGTTCATGGCACTCACCTCGAATCGCGCGAAGCCGACCGGCCAGTCGTAGTGGAGCGTATCCAGCCCGACCACGGCGCCACAGCAGGGCACCGTCATGTCCAGGTGCTCGAAGCTCACGCCGCCATTTTCTCTGACCACGTCGCCCAACCAGTCCAAGCTGATATCACTTCGGCAGCGCGAGCACGTGATCTGGCTGGTGTTCTCGCCAGCGTCTATCAGGGTGATCCGGTCGTAGAACTCATAGTCGACATGCTCCACGGCGTCGCCGGGACCGGAGAAGAGCCCGGCGACGTAGGCCACGGCAGCGCTGGCGGCCTCGCGGCTCGGCTGCCAATTCAGGTCGGTCGGAATCAGACGGATGTACATATCACTCACGGCGCCCAGAATGCCTGATGGCTCCACGAAGGCCCGAGCTTGGGGGGTCAGCCTTGTTGTGATCATGTAAAGCATCACCCGAGACCAATTCGTCAACCATCAACCGAGGTCCGACAGTCGACGGCGTTCCCTCCTGTTCTGGCGGTAGGTGCTGGCCGGTGGCGTGTGATCGTGTAAAGCGCTGTTGCTGTATCGGTTGCTGTACAGCAAACGCCCAAACGGCCGCGTCACTGGAGAACGAGCGTGACACCGAAGCGTTCGAGGAGTTGCACGATGTCCTCGAAGTATGGGAGCCGATCATCGGGGTCGTATACGACGTCGGCCAGCGCGCGACGTGCGATGTCGTGGTCGTGCCAGATCAGGGTGAAAGGCACTGTGACGCCGAATCCGCCGTTCAGGCAGTCTTTGAAGTCCGGCGGGGTGCTCGGGTCCCGCCCGTCACACA
>NZ_BOOO01000039.1 GCF_016863275.1 Planotetraspora mira | reverse complement strand
CGGCCCCTCCTTTTTTATTTCCAGCGATAACGCATTTCCCTGCGAAGTATCGTGGTCCCGGAAGTGGAGCCTGAGTCGCTTTTCCCCGGGAGGGCCGGCCGTGATCGGCAACCTGCAGTGCGTTGTGCTCGACTGTGCCGAACCGCTGCCGCTGGCCCGGTTCTACCAGGCGCTCCTGGGCGGCACCGTCAACAAGCGCGATCGACGATGGGATCTCAGTGACGAATGGGTGACTCTTCACACGGCTTCCGGGCAGGTTCTGGCTTTCCAGGGGGTGGAGGACCATCGTCCACCGCGGTGGCCGGAATCAGATCACCCGCAACAGTTCCATCTGGATGTCGGAGTAGAGGATCTCGACCGGGCCCATCAGCAGGTGCTGGCGAGCGGGGCGACGCTGCTTGACGACGGCGGCGGCACCCGCGGGTGGCGTATCTACGCCGATCCCGCCGGCCACCCCTTCTGTCTGGTCCTCGAACGCCCGCGTCCACGTAATCCCTGACCGACCGCTTCGTGTGATTGTCTGCCGCTCGGCCGATCCCCGACCGACTGTCTGCGTAATCCCCTCAATGACTACAGCCGATCCTTGAATCGCCGCTCGGCTGATCTCTGAACTGCTGCTCGCTAGGCCGGAGACTCCGCGGCGGCTCCGAGCAGAGGCTCGACCCGGAAGGGGATCTGAGTCGACAAGGCGATGGTCGTATCGGTGCGCTGCACCGCAGGCGACGCGAGGATCTCCGCGATGATGTCCTGGAGATGCGGCGTGCTCCGCGCGACCACCCGGCACAGGAGGTCGGCCTGGCCGCTCGTGCCGTACACCTCGAGGATCTCCGGTATCGAACCCAGCGTCCGCACCGCTTCGGTGAGCTTGCCCTGCGCGATCTGAAGGGACGCGAACGCGAGGATCGGGTAGCCGATCTCCTCCGTCGCCACCGTGGGGCCGAAGTCGCTGATCACCCCTCGCATGGTCAGCTTCTCCAGGCGCGCCTGAACGGTGCCGCGTGCCACCCCGAGGAGGCGGGCGAGTTCGGTCAGCCCGATCCGGGGGTGAGCACGCATGGTGATCAACAGTTGACTGTCGAGCGCGTCGAGCATGCGCCCGAGGCTACGCTCCGACTGGTCGAATCGGCTAGCTCAATCCACCATTTTGGTCGCAGATTGTGCGTTCCGCCCACTCCGACTGGTCGCTCTTGTCAGCGAATCGGCGAGTTGCTGTCATATGGGGTTATGTTCGAGGAAGCGCAGTACTTTGCTCCAGTCGC
Organism: Planotetraspora mira; assembly: GCF_016863275.1. GTDB lineage: Bacteria > Actinomycetota > Actinomycetes > Streptosporangiales > Streptosporangiaceae > Planotetraspora > Planotetraspora mira. The sequence goes on along the minus strand of NZ_BOOO01000039.1, from coordinate 181,644 downwards.
GACGCAAGACGATGGATCCGTCGTCGTCGAGTTGGCCAGCGGCCACCCGGGTTTCGCGGACACGGTGTACCGGAACCGCCGCAACGCCATCGCGGCACTGGCGCTCGGTCACAAACCGGGTGAGCCCATTCCCCATGCGGAGTACACCGACGAGGAACACCACGTGTGGGCGCTCGTCACGCAGGAACTCGCCGTCAAGCACGGCAAATACGCGGTGCGGGAGTTCATCGACGCCGCAGCCCGGCTGCGGCTGCCGACGGAGCGTATCCCGCAACTTCAGGAGGTCAGTGACCTGTTGAAGCCGATCACCGGGTTCGGATACCTGCCGGCGGCCGGGCTCGTCCCGTTGCGGGAGTTCTACGGCGTGCTGGCGGACGGCCTGTTCCACTCCACCCAGTACATCCGGCACCACTCGGTGCCCTTCTACACGCCTGAACCCGACATCGTGCACGAGGTGATCGGACACGCGAACACGCTGGCCTCCCCGCGCTTCGCCGAGCTCTACCGGCTCGCCGGCCGGGCCGCCCGGCGAGTCGAGACCGACGAGGCGCTGGAGTTCGTGTCCAAGGTCTTCTGGTTCACGCTCGAGTTCGGCGTCATGCGTGAGGACGGCGAGTCCAAGGCGTACGGCGCAGGCATTCTGAGCTCGTCCGGCGAGATCGAGGAATTTCGCGGGATGGACATCCGTCCGCTCGAGCTCACCGCCATGGGCACCACCCACTACGACATCACGAAGTATCAGGAGGTGCTGTTCGAGGCGGAGTCGTTCGACCACCTGGAGGACGTGGTCGGCACGTTCTGGGACACCTGCGACGACGACTCGATCGCCCGCCTGGCCGCGTCGCGCTGACACTCGCCCCGCTGTGCGCGGCCAGCCTCATCGGCTCCCACCGAGGCCCCAGCAGAGGCCCCGCAAGATGCCTCCGCAAAAAGGCCCTGCAGAGGCCCTGCAGAGGCCCCGGCAAGAAGGCCCCGCAAGAGGGTCGAGGACAAGTGGTTCGACGGCATCGTGCGCAGAGGTCCGACGTGTCGTCCCCAGGTCACTTGCCGACGATGAGCAGGGCGTCGCCGACGCCGCGCTCTGCTCCGTCGGACGGGTGGTTGACCACCTTCCCGTCGACCACCATGGTGCTCGAGCCGCCGCCGTCCAGGCTGATCGCGTCTCGGGCGCCGAGCCAGCGCATGAGTTCCGCCGACTCGAAGAACGACGCGCCCACGCTGGTGCCGGGAGCACGGCCGTCCACGACCGCGATGACCAACTCTCCGGACGCGGTCACTCCCGCGAGCGTCCGGGGGTGCCGTCGGACGATCATGTTGACGTTGGCCATGCCGTCCTTGGCGGCGGTGATCGAGGTCCGCCCGTCCCTGACGAGGCCGATCCCTCCACCGATGATGCTGGTCTCCGAGGTCAGCGGAACGACCTGACCGGTGCGCAGGTCGGTCACCTTCGCCGTGACGTCGACCGTCATGCCCGTGGCGGCGTGCTCTGTGAGCCAGTCGGCGGCGGTGCCGCTCCCGTGGAGCACCCGTGTCCCGTGAGGCACGGGAGCGCCGGGCCGGCGCGGTCGCAGGACCTCGCCCGACGCGTCGAGCACCACCTCGGCTCCGTGATCGGAGGGAGTCGCGCGGCCGAGTTCCTCGGTGTACATCACCAGCTCATCCGCCCGGGCGACCCGGTTGAGGCCCCCGACCTCCAGCTTCGCCCCGTCGTCTGAGGCCGCCACGACAGACGAGGACAGCTCGGTGACGCGTGCCCTGCGGCCCGCGAGGACCAGACCCGTACGCCCGGGAACCGCCTCGCTGAGCAGGTCGCCGTCCACTACGGAGATGCCGGTCGGATCACCGCGGAAGTCCTTCAGCGTGTGGATGTCGAAGAACCCGCCGTTGACCGCCGCTACGGCATCGGCTGAGGCCGCCATCGCCGAGACCGTCTCCCGCGCCGCCACTCCGGCGCCGAGCGACGAACGGAAGGTGCCGTGGAAGGAGCGAGGGTCGATCATGAGGACACGAATGGTCCACGGGCCGCTGGTCTGGAAACCGTCGTCACCGCCGAAGTCGACTTTCGCGGTGATGCCCGCCTTCTTGAGCCGTTTGACCACGTGGGCGGCCTCGGTCATCTTGCCGAGCGGCCACGCCCCGATCCTGACCGTCCAGAAGTCGGCCGCCGGATGGTCCGCGACCGCCGGCTCGGTGAACTTCACGATGGAGGGGCTGTAACCGGCCTCCTCCACCGCGAGGGCCTGGGCCCTCGCGGTCGCCTCGGAGAAGGCGTCCTTGCCGCGCGCCACGACGCTGACGGTGTAGCCGTCGGTCGACGTGCCGTGCGTCAGCGTGAAGGACTCGATGCCCGGTACGACCCGTTCGGACACGACCTTCGGCGCCTTCGCGGATCCGAGAGGGAAGCCGGTCGTCGGGAGGGCCGCCGTGGGGAGGGCCGTCGGTGGTGGAGCGGCGGGAAGGCCCGCAAGGCCCGGGATCTCGGGAAGCAGGCGCAGAGCGTACCGAGGCCCGGGAAGCGGGGAGAACGAACTGGCGAAGGCCGAGAGCGTGATCATCGTCAGGGCCACGGTGGCGGTCCCGACGATCAGATGGCGTCGCATGCGGTCTTCCCTCGTTCGTGATCCTTCGAAGGACCATCGTGACGAGGATCGCAGGCCGCTCGCGCTGTACACGCCAAAGATCGTGAGAAATGGTCACGACTTTCCGGTGAAACCGCACGGCGGTCGCCGTGCCCGTGGTCACGGTGTCACTGCGTCGATCTCGCGCGCCTGCTGGACGAAGTCCTGGGCGGACATGGCCTCCACGTGAAGGAGCAGCCCGTTGCGGCGCCGTGAGACGCCCCAGTAGTGCGTGGTGGCCTGACCCCACCAGATGGTCCACCGGGGGAACCGGGCGGACAAGGCTCGCACCACGATCGCCGGACTGATCTGAGGTTCGCTCGTCATCTGCACCCTCTGAGACAAGCACGATTCACACCGTGTGCGCGAGTGTACGGAGAGTAGTCAGGTGCCATAGGACTTACACCTGGTGAGGCAGACCTGTATCCGCATATGCGGCCTCATCCCGATCCTCATTCGGGCGGAGAGGCGGATCCCCAGGTCACAGGCTTTCGCGGCGGAACGTCTCCAGGGCCAGCAGCGCCACGTGAAGGGACATGCACGATTCGACGTCGTCGAGGTCGGTCTCGAGGATGCGTTCGAGCCGCCGGAGCCGGTCGTAGAACGCGGGGCGGGACAGGTGCGCCTTCTGTGCGGCGACCGCCTTGTTCCTGCCGGCGTCGAGGTAGACCCGCAGGATCCGGGTCAGGTCGCCGTGCCGCTGGGCGTCGTGCGCGAGCAGCGCTCCGAGTTCGCGCTCGGCGAAGGTCTGGAGTCGCGCGTCGTCGCGCAGCAGGTGGAGCAGCCCGCGCAGGCGCAGGTCCGGAAGGCGATAGAACGCGCGTCCGTCAGGCTGGCGGACCGCCACGTCGGCCACCTGCTCGGCCTCGAGGAAGCTGCGCCGTACGTCTTTGATCGACTCGACCACGGAACCGGTCGCCAGCACGAACGGCGTGGGGAAGGTGGCCCGCAGGCGGTCCGCGAGGGCGCCGAGAGCCGTTTCCGCGAGCGAGCGCGGCGGTAGGGGGAGCAGTACGCCCACCCGGCTCTGATCGAGCGCGCCCACCAGCGCCGGGAGCCGCGCGTCGCGGCAGGCGGCCGCCGTGGCCTCGGCCAGCTCGCCCACCTGGGCCTGCTCGCCCAGCGCGGTTCCGGTCGAGGAGGTCAGCCTGATGACGGCGCTGATCAGCTTCCGGCCGGTGAGCGGCACCCCGACCGCCCGGGCCCGGGCCGCCGCCTCGTCCGGATCGGAGTAGGCGTGGGTGAGGATCCCGGCGATGATCGTGCCGTGCGCCTGCCGTTCGAGCGACTCCTGGTGGCGCTCAAGCAGCCGGCTGAGTGCGAGCGTGGTCGCCGCGCGTTCGGCGAGCACGGTGTCATGAGGGCTCGGAGGGGTGTCGCACAGGAGGATGAGCCGTCCCCAGTCCTGCCCCCGGGCGCCCACCATGGTGACGAGCCACCCGGCGGCGGTGTCGTACGCGGTGCGCTCCTCGGGCGAGACCGCGCGGGACCGCGTCTCCCAGCCGGCCAGGATCGTTCCGGTGTCGCCCCCGGCGGCGTCGCACGCGAGGACCTGATGGGCGAGGTTCTCCAGGACGACGGGCCGTCCGGAGAACCGGGAGACCTGCGCCAGCACCTCGGAGGGCGACGCGCCCTCGACCGACAGCTCGGTGAAGACCTCGTGCAGTTGCTCCGACGCCCGCAGCTCCTGGAGCTGGATGTCGATGATCCGCGCGTGAACCGACTCGGTGATCTGCACGAACGGGGTCTCGCGCGCGAGGGTGACGAGCGGCAGGCCGTGGTCTTCCGCGGCCTCGATCACCGAGCGCGGCAACTCGCGGACGAACCGGCGGCCCAGCTCCACGATGAGCCCGGAGGCGCCGACCGCGGCGAGGTCGGAGATGTAGTCGGCGAGCTTGTCCGGCTCGCTCGGCAGGGCCACGCCCGTGGTGAGCACGAGCTCGCCGCCGCGCAGCAGATGGGCGATGTCGGTGATCTCACCGACGTGCACCCAGCGGACCCGGGTGTCGAGACGGTCGCCGCCCGCGACGACGCGCGGATTACCGCGTCGGACCGCGTCCAGCGCGAGCACGTCGGCGACTGTGGGCAGCATGTTCCGAGGCTACCTGATCATTGTGTAAAGAGGACGGGTCAGTCGCTGACAGGATGATCTCGCCGGCTTCCGTGCGGAAGCCGGGCCGCCAGGCCGTCGAGCAGCGCCACCAGCCCGAAGTCGAACGCGATCCGCCGGGCCGTCATGGGGTCGAAGGCCATGCCGGAGTAGGCGCGGTACCGCTCCCGCAGGCTGGGGTAGTCGGCGCCCAGTTCCTCGATGATCGGCTCTACGGACGCCTGGATTCCGGCCACGTCGGTGCCGGCCTCGTCGAGCGCGTTGAGCCAGGCGACCTCGGGGATGGTGGCGCCCAGCGTGTAGGACACCACAGCGCTGACCGCGTAGTCGACGTCGATTCCGTCGAAGCCGGCGCTGGAGAACGCCGCCATGAGACGGTCGGCGGCCGTCATGGCGTTGGGCCCGAGAGCGGGGAGCACGCCGATCAGGCTGATGCTCCAGGGGTGCTGGGAGACGGCGTCGCGCATGCCGTACGCGAAAGCGGTGGCGGCGTCGTGCCAGCTCGACCCTTCGGGGATGGAGACCTTGGCGTAGACCTCGTCCATGACGAGCTCGAGCAACTCGTCCTTGTTCGCCACGTGCCAGTAGAGGCTGGTCGCCCCCGCTCCGAGCCGCGCCCCGAGCTTGCGCATGCTGAGCGCGTCGAGGCCGTCCTCGTCGAGCAGTTCCATCGCCGCCCGGATGATCTGGTCGCGGCTCAGGCCCTGGTCGCGAGGGCCCCTGCGCTCACGCGTCCAGACCGAGGAGAACGGCTTCGCTGACACCGCCACAGGATATTCGCTCGCACGCTGTTCGAGGCTGTCGTACAGTGTTCCAGTCTTATCGCACACTGTTCGAGGTGGCTCCTATGTCGCATCCCCGCCGCTGGTGGATCCTCGGCGTCCTCTGCCTGAGTCTGCTGACACTCGTCGTGGACAACACCGTGCTCAACCTGGCGATCCCGTCGCTCATGCGCGAGTTGGGCGCATCCCCGTCGGACGTCCAGTGGATCATCGACGCGTACATCCTGGTCTTCGCCGGCCTGCTGCTCACCGCGGGAAGCCTGTCCGACCGATACGGCAGGCGCCTGTTCCTGATCCTCGGCCTGGCCTTCTTCGGGGGCGCGTCGGTGGCCGCCATGCTCGCGACCGAGCCGTGGCAGCTCATCGGGGCCCGGGCCCTGATGGGGGTGGGCGGCTCCTTCGTCATGCCGTCCACCATGTCCATCCTGATCACGGTCTTCGACGAGAGCGAGCGCAGGAAGGCGTTCGCCGCGTGGAGTTCGGTGGCCATGGCAGGGGTGATCGCCGGGCCGACGCTGGGCGGATTCCTCCTCCAGCACTACTACTGGGGCTCGGTCTTCTTGCTCAACGTGCCGATCGCGGTCGTGGCGATCATCGCGGCGCTCGTCCTGATGCCGGAGACGAAGGGGGACGCCCGCGCGGTCGACCCGGTCGGCGTCGTGTTGTCGATCGTGGGCATGGGCGCCCTCGTCTACGCGGTCGTGTCCGCGCCCACCGGCGAGTGGAACCCGCTCGTGGTCGCGGTGGCCGCGGTGGCACTGCTGGGCTTCGTGTTGTGGGAGCGCAGGGCCGCGCAGCCGATGTTGCCGCTGTCGCTCTTCAGGGACCGGTCGTTCAGCGGCGCGTCGTTCTCGATCGTCCTGCTGTCCTTCGGGTCCGGAGCGCTGATGCTGGCCCTGACGCAGTACCTCCAGTTCGTCCTCGGCTACGAACCGCTGAAGGCCGGAATGGCCCTGCTGCCGTACGTGATGGCCGCTCTGGTCTTCAACGGCCTCGGGGCGGCGCTGGGCAAGAAGGTCAGCAACCGGACGCTCATCGTCACGGGCCTGCTCGTCATGGCCGTCGGCTTCGGCGTCCTCGCCACTCTCGACGGCGGGTACGGCATGCTCATCGTCAGCTTGATGATCATGGGTGTCGGCGGCGGCCTGGCCGGACCGGCGGCGTACGCCACGTTGATGGGCGCCGTGCCGCCGGAGCGCGCGGGTGTGGGCTCGGCGTTGAACGACACGGTGCAGCAGGTCGGCATGGCCCTCAGCGTCGCCGTGCTCGGCAGCGTGCTCGCGGGGGTCTACACGGCCTCCATGCCGGCCTCCGCTCCCGAGGTCGCCCGTGACTCGATCAGCGGCGCGCTCGCGCTGGGAGATCCCGCCGTGGCCGAGGCGGGCCGCGACGCCTTCGTGTCGGCCATGTCGGTCGGCTCGCTGGTCGGGTTCGGGTTCTGCGTGGCCGCAGCGGTGATGGCCCTGCTCCTCCTGCGTCGCACCCCGGCCGCCGAGGGGGCCGTCGAGAAGGAGGCCGCCCCGGTGTGAACCCCGTCGGCATGTCCTGACATGCGGGCCCCGCCGGAGCGTTCCACTGTGTAAGGCGAAATCTCGGCATGCCGACAGGTTGCAGGTGGGAGTGGCGGCTCGGAGCAGCGATACTCGAAGTATGTCTCTCCGTGATCCTGAGTCGCCCTCCGGCAGCGCCGACCTGCTCAAACGGCACCGCGCGGTCCTCCCGAACTGGATGGGCCTGTACTACGACGAGCCCATCGAGATCGTCGGCGGCAAGGGCAACCGTGTCGTCGACGCGTCCGGGAAGAGCTACCTGGACTTCTTCGCCGGCATCCTCACCAACATGATCGGGTACGACGTGCCCGAGGTGCGGGAGGCGGTCGAGAGACAACTGGCCACCGGCATCGTGCACACCTCGACGCTCTACCTGATCCGCGCGCAGGTGGAGCTGGCCGAGAAGATCGCCCGGCTCTCCGGCATCCCGGACGCCAAGGTCTTCTTCACCAACTCCGGCACCGAGGCCAACGAGACCGCGCTGCTGCTCGCCACCTACGCCCGCAAGACGGACCAGGTGCTCGCGATGCGGCAGAGCTACCACGGCAGGTCGTTCGGCGCGATCAGCGTGACCTCCAACCGCTCGTGGAAGAACAACTCGCTGTCGCCGCTCAACGTGCACTTCCTGCACGGCGCCGACCGGCACCTCGTCCAGTTCCGCGGGATGTCGGACGCCGACTACATCAAGGCGTGCGTGGACGACCTGCGGCACGTGCTCGCCACCGCGGTCTCCAACGACGTCGCCGCGCTCATCGCCGAGCCGATCCAGGGCGTGGGCGGCTTCACCATGGCGCCCGACGGCCTGTTCGCCGCCTACAAGGAGGTCCTCGACGAGGAGGGCATCCTGTTCATCTCCGACGAGGTCCAGTCTGGCTGGGGCCGTACCGGCTCGGCCTTCTTCGGGATCGAGAACCACGGCGTGACGCCCGACATGCTGACCTTCGCCAAGGGGACGGGGAACGGCTTCGCCGTCGGCGGCATCGTCGCCCGCGCCGACCTGATGGACGGCCCGCACGCCGTCGGCCTGTCGACGTTCGGCGGAAACCCGATCTCCATGGCGGCCGCGAACGCGACCCTCGACTACGTGCTCGACCACGATCTGCAGGCGAACGCCGCCAGGACCGGGGAGATCATCCTCGCCGGCCTGCGCGAGGCGGAGCAGCGCCTCGCCGTCGTCGGAGCCGTGCGCGGCCGGGGTCTGATGTTCGCCATCGAACTGGTCGACCCCGCGACCGGAGCGCCCGCGCCCGCGCTCGTCGCCCGTTTCATGGAGGAGACCAAGAAGCTCGGCCTCCTCGCGGGCAAGGGCGGCCTGTACGGCAACACCCTGCGCATGGCGCCGCCGCTCACGCTCACCGAGGACGAGGCACGAGAGGGCCTGGGCATCCTCGTCACCGCGCTGGAGACGGTCAACGATGAAGCACGTTGACCACTGGATCGACGGCGCCCGCTTCGGGGGAGCCGACGCGCCTCAGGCGCGGTACGCCGAGATCTTCAACCCGGCGACAGGCGAGGTCAGCGGCCGGGTCACCCTCGCGTCCGTGGCCGAGGTCGACGCGGCGGTGGACTCCGCCGCGCGCGCCTTCCCGGGGTGGCGGGACACCTCGCTGGCCAAGCGGGCCCAGACGCTGTTCCGCTTCCGCGAACTGATGGACCGTCACCGCGACGATCTCGCCGCGCTGATCACGGCCGAGCACGGCAAGGTCCACTCCGACGCTCTCGGCGAGGTCGCGCGCGGCCTCGAGGTCGTCGAGTTCGCATGCGGCATCCCGCACCTGCTCAAGGGCGGCTTCTCGGAGAACGTCTCGACCCGGGTCGACTCCTACTCGATCCGCCAGCCCCTCGGCGTCGTCGCGGGGATCACGCCGTTCAACTTCCCGGCGATGGTGCCGATGTGGATGTTCCCCGTGGCCATCGCCGCGGGCAACGCCTTCATCCTGAAGCCGTCGGAGAAGGACCCCTCGGCGTCCCTGCTGATGGCCGAGCTGTGGGCGGAGGCCGGGTTGCCCGACGGCGTGTTCAACGTCGTCCAGGGCGACAAGGTCGCGGTGGACCGGCTGCTGGAGCACCCGGCGGTGCAGGCCGTGTCGTTCGTCGGCTCGACCCCGATCGCCCGGTACGTCTACGAGACGGGGACCGCCCACGGCAAGCGGGTCCAGGCATTGGGCGGCGCCAAGAACCACATGCTCGTGCTGCCGGACGCCGACCTCGACCTGGTCGCCGACTCGGCCGTCTCCGCGGGCTTCGGCTCGGCGGGGGAGCGCTGCATGGCGATCTCCGTCGTCCTGGCCGTCGAGCCGGTCGGCGACGAACTCGTCGAGAAGATCGTCTCCAGGGTCGGGCGGCTGACGGTCGGCCCGGGCGACGATCCCGCGTCCGAGATGGGACCACTGGTGACCGCGGCGCATCGCGACAAGGTGGCCTCCTACCTGGACCTCGGTGTGGAGGAAGGCGCCAAGGTCGTCGTGGACGGCCGGGAGACGCCCGTCTCCGGCGGCCGTGGGAACGGCTTCTGGCTCGGCCCCACAGTGATCGACCACGTGCCGGCGAACTCGCGCGTCCACCGTGAGGAGATCTTCGGCCCGGTCCTGTCGATCGTCCGGGTGCAGTCCTACGAGGAAGGGCTCCGCCTGATCAACACCGGCGAGTACGGCAACGGCACGGCCGTCTTCACCAACGACGGCGGCGCCGCACGGCGCTTCCAGAACGAGGTCGAGGTCGGGATGATCGGCATCAACGTGCCCATCCCGGTGCCGATGGCGTTTTACAGCTTCGGGGGGTGGAAGAACTCGCTCTTCGGCGACACCCATGTTCACGGAACCGAGGGCGTGCACTTCTACACCCGGGGCAAGGTCGTCACCTCGCGCTGGCTCGATCCCTCCCATGGCGGAGTGAACCTGGGCTTCCCCACCAACGGCTGAGCCCGGTGCCCGGGGCAGGACCCCTTCCATGGGCGAAGCGGGGCGGGACGCGGCCACCGGGGCCAGTAGGCTCGTGATGTCCGTCTCGTGAGGGGGTCCGCCCGGTGAGGCTTCGCCGTACACAGCTCGCGGTCGCCACGGCGGCCATGGGATTCCTGGCCGTGGCCTGCGGAGGGAACGGGTCGCCTCGGGCGGTCGAGGCCACGCCGGGGACGGGTGCCGCCGCCGCGACGACTCCCGTCACCGCGCCGGCGACGACCTCGTCCGCCACGCCGAGCGGCTCGGCCACCCCGACGGCGATGGCGTCGGCAGGCCCCGGCGAGGGCGCCTTGCGCGTCCTGGCGATCAGCGGATACGTCGAGTGGGGCGGGACCGACCCGTCGGTCAACTGGGTCGCGCCCTTCGAGACCAAGACCGGCTGCAAGGTGTCGCTCTCGTTCTACGACCCCGGCCTGGAGGCGAAGCCCGGTGGCGCGCCCCTCGGCCCCTTCGACGTGGTCTCGGCCACGCCGGAGATCGCGGGCAGGCTGATCGGCGAGGGCAAGGTCACGCCGCTGAACACGGCGCTCGTGAAGGACTACGCGAAGATCCCCGCGCACCTGCGCGAGCTTCCCGCGTACGCCAAGGACGACCAGGTGTACGGCGTGCCGTACCTGTGGGGGTTCGACGAGGTGCTCTACGACACCACCAAGACCAGGCCGAAGGACGTCGGCGCCCTGTTCACCGACAAGGGGCCGGTGCTGCTCAGGGACGACCCGATGACGATCGCGGACGCCGCGCTCGCTCTCAAGCGGCGGGGCGTCAAGGACCCGTTCGATCTCACCCCGTCCCAGCTGGACGCGGCGGTCGCCCTTCTCACCTCGAACAAGTCCGGGGACAGGGCCTTCTGGCGTGACCCCATCGACGTCGTGGAGGGCTTCGCCTCCGGCTCCGCACGGCTCGCGCAGGGCACGCCGTACCACCTCGACGTGCTGAAGAGCGGGCACAAGCCCGTCAAGGCGCTCGGCCGCCGGCCGCTGACAGGCTGGGTGGACTCGTGGATGGTCGCCGCGGCCGCGGCCCATCCGTCATGCGCCTACCAGTGGCTGGCGTGGACGGCTTCGGCGCAGGCGCAGGGACCGGCGGCCGCCTGGACCGGCCTCGCCCCAGCGAACCCGGCCGCCTGCACGGGCGACGCGAAGCGGGTCTGCACGGACTATCACGTTGGAGACCCGGCGGCCTTCAAGGGCGTCTACTTCGCCGTTCGCCCGGACGACTACGCCCAGTGGGCTGAACGCTGGTCCCAGATAGCTCACGGTTAGCGAGCCAGACGCTGAGGTCGGGTCCGTCCGGCTTCCCGCGGTCTCTACGGCGGCGGATCAGCGTGTCCAGCGCCCAGGTGCCCGGGCCGAGCACGGCGATGAGGAAGAACGACCAGCAGAACAGCGCCGACAGCTCCCCGCCGTTGGTCAGGGGCAGCACGCCTCTCGGCTGGTGCGCCATGAAGTAGGCGAAGGCCATGGACCCCGACGCGATCAGCGCGCCGATCCGGGTGAGGAGCCCGAGGAGGACGAGCCCCCCGCAGAGCGCCTGGATGAGCGCGGCCCACCAGCCGGGCCACGTGCCGAACTCCACCGCGTGACCCATGCCGCGGTTGCCGCCGAACACGTTGAACAACGAGGCCAGGCCGTGGCACATGAACAACATGGCCGCCACCATGCGGAACAACGAGAGCACCGGCCCGTGGAAACGGTCGAATCTCATGAGATCACCTCTTGGGCTCACATGCGGGCCGGCCTCGCGTCACGACATCGCGGCGCGGGAGCGGCGGGGAAGAGGCACCTTGCCTTCCGGTGCGGGCAGCAGCGCCTCGGCGCAGTCGTCACAGGCATGGACGGGGGCGTTGTCGGGGAGCAGGCCGACCTTCACACGGGGGCGGGGCCACTTCTTGTGGCAGACGACGCAGGCGTCGCCCTCGCGTTGAACGGGAGTGAGGCCGGCAGGGTCGAACGTCAGCATGAGCCGGTCGGCACCGTTCGGATTCCAGCCCATTCCCCGTCCCCCCTCGATCGCGTATCGAAACCGTTATAACGTGGTTACGGGCTGTGATCGGCGCGTGTCAGGCCAAGGGGCGGTTAAATCGCGGCATGGCGCGGGCGTTACAACAACAAAAGGGACACCCGACGCTAAGGCGGGTGTCCCTTTTAATCTTATTTAAGCGCTCTGGTCCGCACTGATTGCTCTCTCCAGGATGGAAAGCCCTTCCTCCAGCAGATGGTCGGGAATCACCAGCGGCGGAAGGAACCGGAGCACATTGCCGTACGTGCCGGCGGTGAGCACCAGCAGCCCCTCGGCGTGGCACCTGGCCGCGATCGGGCCGGCGGGCAGCGGGTCCTTGGTGCCGGGGACCACGAGTTCGATCGCCGTCATGGCCCCGCGCCCGCGGACGTCGCCCACGATGCCGAACCGCTCCTGAAGCGAGCGGAGGCGGGGCAACATGATCTCGCCGATGTGCGCTGCCCGCTCGACGAGCTTGTCCTGCTCGATGGTCTCCAGCACGCCGAGGGCCGCCTCGCAGGCGAGCGGGTTGCCACCGTAGGTCCCCCCGAGCCCGCTGGCGTGGACCGAGTCGAGCAACTCCGCGCGGCCCGTGACGGCGGCCAGCGGAAGACCGCCCGCGATGCCCTTGGCCGTGCAGATGATGTCGGGGACGATGCCCTCGTCCTCGCAGGCGAACAGGTGGCCGGTCCTGGCGAACCCGGTCTGGACCTCGTCGGCGACGAAGACGATCCCGTTGGCCCGGCAGAACTCGGCGATCTTCGGCAGGAATCCGCGGGCGGGCTCGATGAAGCCGCCCTCGCCGGCGATCGGCTCGATGACCACGGCGGCGACGTTGGCCGCGCCGATCTGCTTCTCGATCATGTCGATGGCCTGGGCGGCGGCCTCGTCGGCGCAGTTCTCCGGGCCGCTCGGCCAGCGGAACGGGTAGGCCAGCGGCACCCGGTAGACCTCGGGCGCGAACGGGCCGAAGCCGTCCTTGTACGGCATGTTCTTGGCGGTGAGCGTCATCGTGAGGAGAGTCCGGCCGTGGTAGCCGTGGTCGAACACCACGACGGCAGGCCGTCCGGTGGCGTGCCTGGCCACCTTCACGGCGTTCTCGACGGCCTCCGCGCCGCTGTTGACCAGGAACGTGCGCTTGTCGTGGTCGCCGGGCGTGAGCGCGTTGAGCTTCTCGCACACCGTCACATAGGACTCGTACGGCGTGACCATGAAACAGGTGTGGGTGAAGTCGGCCACCTGCTTCTGGACCCGCTCGACCACACGGGGAGCGGAGTTCCCCACGCTCGTGACGGCGATGCCCGAGCCGAAGTCGATGAGGGAGTTGCCGTCCACGTCGACGACGACACCGCCACCGGCGTGGGTCACGAAGATGGGAAGCGTGGTGCCGATGCCGGGGGGCACGGCGGACTGCTTGCGCGCGAACAACTCGCGCGACCGCGGTCCCGGGATCTCGGTGACGAGGCGGCGCTCCTGCGGAAGCCGCGGGCCGCCATGGACGGTGCCGGTGGTGCCTTCGACGGTCATGCCCTCGACGGTACGGCCACCACCTTCACCTGCCGATACGTCGTCATGGCAGAATAAGGCCGTACTTTTGGCCAACTCGGACAAGTTGGGCTTTGGGGGGCTGGTGGCGCCGACGCTGCGCCGGGTGACGGCGATCACGCCGTTGCACCTGGACGTCCTGGCCGGCCATGACGGGCTGGACCGGCCGGTCCGCTGGGTGGCGGTCAGCGAGCTCGAGGATCCCACGCCGTTCCTCGAGGGCGGAGAGCTGGTGCTGACGACCGGCATGCGGCTGACCTCGGGCGACGCCGTGCCGTACGTCTCGCGGCTGGTCGCACGGGGCGCGACGGGGCTGGGTTTCGGGGTGGGACTCGGCCACGACCTGGTGCCGCCGGCCTATGTGGACGCCGCGGCCGCCGCCGGTCTGCCGCTCGTCGAGGTGCCGAGGGACACCCCGTTCATCGCGATCGGCAAGGCCGTCAGCGAACTCATCGCCGCCGAGCAGTACGAGGAGATCAGCCGGGCCTTCGCGGCGCAGGGCCGCCTCACCCGGGCCGCGCTTCAGCCCTCGGGCACCGGGGCCGTCATCGACCGCCTGTCCCGCGAGATCTCCGGCTGGGCGCTCCTGCTCGACGACGAGGGCGCCGTCAGGCACGTCGCGGACGCCACGGGGACGGGCCCGCCGGCGCAGGAGAAGGCCGCCGCGCTGCGCCCCGAACTGGCCCGGCTGAAGAGGACGTCGTCGCCGGCCAGCCTGGCGCTGGCCACGCCCGGCGAACACATGATCGTTCAGCCGCTCGGCCGCCGCGGGTTCTTCGTGGTCGGGGCGGCGCGTCCGTTCTCGCCGATCGAGCACACCGTGGTCAACGCTGCCGGCTCCCTGCTCACGCTCGCTCTGGAACAGGGCCGCGACCAGCGCGTCGCCGCGGGCAGGGTCCGCACCGCCGTGTTCCGCCTGCTGCTGGCCGGACAGGCCGAGGCCGCCGCGGACGCTCTCGCGGCGTTGGGCGGGACCCTGCCGGAGGGGGCCGTGGCCGTACTGGCCTGTGAGACGGCCGACGAGGAGTCACTGACTGAGGCGCTGCCGTGCTTCACCGCGCGGTGGGGCCGGGTGGTCGTCGCGCTCGCCCCCGCCGCCGACGCCGACCGGCTCGCCGAGCGCGCCGCCGGGCACGGCCGGGTCGGCGTGAGCGTTCCCGGAGTCGGCCTCGCCCTCGGCCTCGACCAGGCCGAGCGTGCGCTGGCCTCGGCCGACCCGGTGGCGCACTTCGCCGAACTGGCCGGGCAGGGGCTGCTGGCACTGCTGGAGCCCGGCGCGGCGACGGCGTTCGCGGCCGCCATGCTCGCGCCGCTTCGTGAGTACGGCTCGCGCGGCGACCTGGTCGAGTCGTTGCGGGCCTATCTCGCCAGCAACGGTCACTGGGACGCGGCGGCGCAGCGGCTGGGGATCCACCGGCACACGCTCAGATACCGGATGAAGAGGGTGAGCGAACTGCTCGGCCGTGATCTCGACGATCCCTCGGCACGGGCCGAACTCTGGATCGCGCTGTGCCTGTGAGGGTCAGCCGCTCTTGGTCCGGAAGGAGGAGATCGTGGCGGTGGTGACGGTCTCGTAGGTCTTGGCGTCCTGCAGGTGACCGGCACGTTCCAAGCTGAGCGCGCCCTGCGCGGCGGCCCACAACGCGTCGGCGACCCTCCGGGGCTGCGTGGGGACGAGATAGCCCGCCGAGATGCAGTCGGCGATCACCCGGTCGAAGATGTTCAGCGCGGCGCGGGCGAGAGTCCTCGCCCGCTCACTCGGCACGAACTCGGGGATCGCCCGCTCGAACATGAGGCTGTAGTAGCCCGGCTCGGAAAGGGCGGCGTCGCGGTAGGCGGGACCCAGGGCCAACAGGTAGTCGTAGGGGTCGCTGCGCAGCGGCACGCTTTCCAGACGGCGGCGGAAACGCTCGAAGCCCTCGAGATAGAGCGCCTCGGCCAGGCCTTCCTTGCTGCCGAACATCGTGTAGATGACCTGGGTCGGGCAGTTCGCCTCCGTGGCGATCCGCCGCACGGTGAGGCTCTCCGGCCCGTCCGAGGTGAGGAGCCCGCTGGCGACGTCGAGGAGTCTGGTACGGAGTTCGTCGTAGGTGCTCCGCTGGCCGCGCGCGTAGGCACCCTGAAGACCGAGCGGCGCCGGCGTACCCATCAGCGACGAGCCCTTCTCGAATCGGGTCCTCGCGTCGGACCCGGATGATGACTTAACCATGCGGCTCGGCTTTCAAACCGCTCTGAAACGGAAAACATCCCGAAATTGCGCTGCATTTGTGACGTACCAAACTTGTCCACATCGGTACGCCGCTGACGGGTGATTGTGCTGGGAGGCGTAGAGCCTATCGCGACCTGCTGACATACCGTCAGAACATGGACGTGCGCCGTGATACCGATCTTCGCCCCTTCTGGCTCGCCGGCCGTCCCGTGACGGGAGACGCGAAGCTGACCGTGACCAACTCCCATGACGGGCGAGTCGTCGGCGTCGCCTCCGTGCCGACCCCGGATCAGGTCGAGGAGGCCGTGGCGGCCGCGCACGCCGTGAGCAGGCAGGCCGCGGCGCTTCCTGTCCACGTGCGGGCCGAGGCCCTCGCGCACGTCTCGCGGCGGCTCTCCGAGCGCTCGGAGGAGATCGCTCAGCTGATCACCGCGGAGAACGGCAAGCCGATCCTGTGGGCGAGGGGCGAGGTCGGGCGGGCCGTGGCCACGTTCCGGTTCGCCGCGGAGGAGGCCCGGCGGTTCAGCGGCGCCGTGCAGCGCCTCGACACCGAGCCGGCCGCCCAGGGGCGCCTGGCCTACGTCACGCGCGTGCCGTACGGGCCGGTGCTGGCGATCACGCCGTTCAACTTCCCGTTGAACCTGGTCGCGCACAAGGTCGCCCCGGCCATCGCCGTCGGCGCCCCGATCATCGTCAAGCCCGCGCCCGCGACGCCGCTGTCCTCGCTCGTGCTGGGGGAGATCCTGGCCGAGACCGACCTGCCCGAGGGCATGTTCTCCGTGCTGCCCGTCCCGAACGACCGGGCCGGTGCGCTCGTGGAGGATCCCCGGCTTCCGGTGGTCTCGTTCACCGGCTCGGGCCCGGTCGGGTTCGCGATCAAGGATCAGGTCCCGCGCAAGCACGTCACGCTCGAACTCGGCGGCAACGCCGCCGCGGTCGTCCTCGCGGACGCCGACCTCGACTGGGCGGCGAGCCGGATCGCCCTGTTCTCCAACTACCAGGCCGGCCAGAGCTGCATCGCCGTACAGCGGGTGATCGTCGAGGACTCCGTCGCGGAGGAGTTCACCGGGAAGCTGCTGGCGGCCGTCGGCGCGCTCGTCACGGGAGATCCCGCGGACGAGAAGACCCAGGTCGGGCCGCTCGTCAGCGAGGACGCGGCGGTGCGGGTGGAGGGCTGGGTCACGGAGGCCGTCTCCGCCGGTGCGCGGGTGCTGGCCGGGGGCACGCGGGACGGCGCCGCCTTCACTCCCACCGTGCTGACCGACGTGCCCTCCGACGCGAAGGTCGTCCGCGAGGAGGTCTTCGGACCCGTCATGGTCGTCCAGCGAGTGGGCTCCGTCGACGAGGCGTTCGCCGCGGTCAACGACTCCAAGTACGGCCTGCAGGCCGGCGTCTTCACCCGGAGCCTCGACGCGGCCTTCCGGGCGAACCGCGAACTGGAGGTCGGCGGCGTGATCATCGGCGACGTGCCGTCCTACCGGGCCGACCAGATGCCCTACGGCGGGGTCAAGGAGTCGGGCATCGGCCGCGAGGGACTGCACTCGGCGATGGACGACCTGACGTACGAGAAGGTCATGGTCCTCACCGGCCTGTCACTGTGAGCGATGTCGAATTACTGGTGAACGAGAGGCGAAAAATCGGATAAAGGGGATTATTGCCTCTTTCTTCGCGCAGGGATCGTGACATGGACGCCAACGCCCTGCTCCTGGGAGTCGTCGTCATCACGGCGCTCGCCTTCGACTTCACCAACGGATTCCATGACACCGCCAACGCCATGGCCACCTCGATCGCGACACGGGCGCTGCGTCCGCGCATAGCCGTGGCACTGTCCGCCGTCCTCAACTTCGCCGGCGCGTTCCTGTCGCTGAAGGTCGCGGCGACGATCGCGAGCGGGATCGTCGACAGCGGCGCCGTCACGCTGACCGTCGTGTTCGCCGGCCTGGTCGGCGGCCTGGCCTGGAACCTCCTGACCTGGTATTTCGGCATACCTTCGAGCTCGTCCCACGCGCTGATCGGGGGCGTCGTGGGAGCCACGCTCATCGCCGCGGGAAGCTCCGCCGTGAAGGTGGAGGGCCTGATGTCCAAGGTGATCGTCCCCGCGGTCCTGTCGCCCGCCTTCGCCGGCATGGTGGCGATCGTGGGGACCTTCCTGGTGTACCGGATCACGTGGAACGTCCCGAAGCCGATCAGGACCCGCGGGTTCCGGCTCGGCCAGATCGGGTCCGCGTCGATGGTCTCCCTCGCGCACGGCATGAACGACGCGCAGAAGACCATGGGCGTCATCACGCTGGCGTTGCTCGCCAACCACACGATCAGACCCGCCGAGGGCACGCCGTTCTGGGTGATCGTCGCCTGCGCCCTGACCATCTCGCTCGGCACCTACATCGGCGGCTGGCGGGTGATCAGGACGCTGGGCAAGGGGCTGACCGAGATCGAGAGTCCCCAGGGCTTCGCCGCCGAGGGCTCGTCGGCCGCCGTGATCCTCGCGGCCTCCCACTTCGGGTTCCCCCTCTCCACGACGCATGTGTGCAGCGGCTCAATCGTGGGCGCCGGGATCGGCAAGCGCCTGGCGGAGGTCCGGTGGGGCGTCGCGGGCCGCATGGTGACGGCCTGGCTGATCACGATCCCCGCGGCGGCGCTCGTCGGAGCGGGCGCGTGGAAGGGCGCGGACGTCATCGGCGGGACGGGTGGCGTCGCGGTCGTCTTCGCGCTCGCGGTGGCGTTCGCCGCGGCGCTCTATCTGGCGGCCCGGAGGGTGCCCGTCACGCACGCCAACGTCAACGCGGAGTGGACCGGGACGCTGGACCCGGAGAAGGAGCGAGTCGGGTGAACCAGTATGTCGACGTCGACGCCCTGTGGAAGGTGCTGGTCGCCGGCCTGGCCGGGGGCGTGGGCCTCGTCGCCCTGTTCGCCGTGGGCATGGTCGGGCTGGCCGCGCGGACGACCGCGCACGCGGGATCCCAGGCCAGGGTGGCGGGCCTGGCCCTCGCCGTGGTGTGCTTCACGATCGTCGTCGCCGGTGCGGCGCTCGGGTTGTACGTGATGTTGAAAAAGTGACGGTGCTCTCCCGCAATCTCCTGTTTGAGATGGTTGTGTAGTCTCACCAACTTCTGCGGGACTTCCGAGGTCAGGAGATGTTTGGACATGACCGAGCTGCCGGACCCGGTGGGCGACTGGGAACTGCTGCGCCGTACGCCCGGGCTGACGGTGGTGGACAACGATGACGACGATCCCGTCCTCGTGCGCGCCGACGGGCGGCCCGTGGACACCTGGCGCGAGCACTACCCCTACAAGGAGCGGCTGCCCAGGTCCGACTACGACCGCGACAAGCGACTGCTCCAGATCGAGTTGCTCAAGCTGCAGTACTGGCTGAAGGACACCGGCGGCCGGCTGGTGATCCTCTTCGAGGGCCGGGACGCGGCAGGCAAGGGCGGCACGATCAAGCGGTTCATGGAGCACCTCAACCCACGAGGCGCCAAGGTCGTCGCGCTGGAGAAGCCCTCCGAGCGCGAGCGCACGCAGTGGTACTTCCAGCGTTACGTCAACCACCTCCCGGCCGCGGGGGAGATCGTGATGTTCGACCGATCCTGGTACAACCGGGCCGGGGTCGAGCGGGTCATGGGCTTTTGCAGCCATGAGGAGTACGTGGAGTTCATGAACCAGGCGCCGCAGTTCGAGCGGATGCTCGTGCGCGACGGGATCCACCTGGTCAAGCTCTGGTTCTCCGTGTCGCGGGCCGAGCAGCGGACCAGGTTCGTGATCCGCCAGGTCGACCCGGTCAGGCAGTGGAAGCTCTCCCCGATGGACATCGCGTCACTCGATCTCTGGGACGACTACACCCGTGCCAAGGAGGACATCTTCCTCAACACCGACACGGCCGACGCGCCCTGGACGATCATCAAGAGCAACGACAAGAAGCGTGGCCGCCTGGAGGCCATGCGGTATGTGTTGTCGCTCTTCGAGTACGAGGACAAGGACCTGTCGGTTGTCGGAATGCCCGACCCCGCCATCGTCAGGTCGGCCGTCGACATCGTCGACGAGGACAACGCCGAGCCGCTGAATCCGCTCGCCTAGCCGACGAGCGGCGCGCCTGGCCCGGGACGACCTGGTCAGGCGCCCTCGGCCAGCCGGAACAGGTCCTGGGTGGCGGTGCTGAAGTAGGGCCCGTACATCGTGCCGCGGTCGTTGCTGTACTTGAAGCTGCTCACCGAGGTGAGCGTGCCGCGGCCCGTCGCCGGATCGAAGTCGGTGAGCCACGGGCCGCCGCTCGCGCCCGCCGTCAGATCGCAGCGCAGACCCTGATCCTGGGTCTGGCCCTGCGGGTCGCCGTGCACGGCGCCCGCGCAGTACAGCAGGTGCTCGCCGTCGTAGGGCGGGTCGGCGGGGAACCCGAAGCCGTAGGTGCGCACGCCGCGCTTGGGGAAGAAACCGATCTCCTGGCCGCCTACCAGGTCGGTCAGGTGCCGTGCGCCGTGGCGGGTCACCGCCACCATGCCCACGTCGTAGTCGTCGTCGCCGCCTCGCGACCACGGCCCGGGCACGAACATCCGCCGGGCGGAGAAGGCGCCGTACGGCTGCCGCCCGCCCTGGTAGCCCGGGACGAAGGTCCAGTTCTCGGCCCAGGGCCCCGCGCCGTCCTTGACGCAGTGGCCCGCGGTGACGACCACGTCGCGGTTGTCGCTGCGCACGGCGCTGGCCGAGCACACGAAGTCGACGCCCTTCATCGTGAGGAACACCCGGCCGGTCGTCCTGGTCACCGATCCGCCCGATCCCCAGTGCGAGCCGTTCGTGGTGGACGCCGGGGCCGCGATGGCCTGCCGGGTGGATTTGGACTGCCTCAGGCGTGCGGCCTGGTCGCTGTCACGCATCGCCCCACCGGGCACGGCCAGGCCGCGCCGCAGGGCGCCCCCGGGCTTCACCTGCCGGGGGGCGGGCCCGCCCCGGTCGCGCAGGAACTTCGCGGGAAGCGGCAGCGGCCGGCCCGCCGCGAGGAGATCCGGATCGGTGAGCGCCTGTCCCTGGGCGGTGAGCTTCTTCACCGGGCCGGTGAGCGCCCGTCCCGGGGTGGGGAGCGTCCTCCCCGGGTTCTGCGCCGGGCCGGTCTTCTCCCGCGTGGTCTTCTCCGGGGTGGTGAGCTCCTTCGCCCGGGCGGCGAGGTCACGGGTGGGGAGCGCCTTGCCCGGATCGTTCAGCCCGTCGGCGAGCGATCCGACGGGCGCCGGCAGGATCGCGGCCGGGCTTTCGCCGGCTCCGGCGGGTGCCGGCAGGATGGCGGCCGGGCCGTGGCCGGTTTCGCCGGGTGTGGGCAGCACGCCCCGGGTCACTCCGCCGATCTTCCCGGCCCCGCCGACGTCGCCGATCGCGGGGAGCAGGTCGATCGGGACCGCCCGCGCCATCCGCTCAGGAGTCCAGTAACCGCCGAGCGCCGGCGCCACGGCGTGTTCCACGATGTCCGTCACAGGATCTCCCTGACCTGCGGGAGTTGTCAGGAGCCCGGCGGCCAGGGTGACGACGGCAAGCAGGGGGAGGCTCGGAGTCATGGCACCCGAGTCTGGACCACCATCGGTGGTCACGTGACTACTTTCGGTAAATCCCGCACTGCCCGGCTTCGACTGTGCTGTGGGCGGCCCGACCCTCGGGGACAATGGGAAGGTGACTTCCCAATCACGGTCGATCGTGGTGCTCGGCTCGACGGGCTCCATCGGCACTCAGGCGCTCGATGTCGTGGCCCGTGCGGCGGACCGGTTCCGGGTGGTGGGGCTGGCGGCCGGAGGCGGCAGGGTGGATCTGCTCGCCCGCCAGGCGGCTGCGTACGGCGTCGAGGCGGTCGCCGTCGCGGACACGGGAGCCGTGCCGGCGCTCACGGAGGCGCTCGCGGCGCACGGCGCCCGGCCCAAGATCCTCGCCGGCCCCGAGGGAGTGGCCGAACTGGCCGCGTGGTCCTGCGACGTGGTGCTGAACGGGATCACCGGGGCGCTCGGGCTGACCTCCACGCTCGCGGCGCTCGAGGCGGGGCGGGTGCTCGCCCTCGCCAACAAGGAATCGCTGATCATCGGTGGGCCGCTGGTGAAACGCCTGGCGGCTCCGGGGCGGCTGCTGCCCGTCGACTCCGAGCACTCCGCCCTGGCCCAGTGCCTGTGGGCGGCGGGCCCGGCCGGGGCTGAGGCGAAAGCCGTACGACGCCTGATCGTGACGGCGAGCGGCGGCCCGTTCCGCGGCAGGACGCGGGCGGAACTGGGCGACGTGACGCCGGAGATGGCGCTCAACCACCCGACGTGGAGCATGGGCCCCGTGATCACCGTGAACTCGGCCACCCTGGTCAACAAGGGGCTCGAGGTCATCGAGGCGCACCTGCTGTTCGACATCGGCTTCGACCGGATCGAGGTCGTGGTCCATCCTCAGTCGATGATCCACTCGATGGTGGAGTTCACCGACGGCTCGACGATCGCCCAGGCGAGTCCGCCGGACATGCGGCTGCCGATCTCCCTGGCCCTGGGCTTCCCCGACCGCGTCCCCGGCGCGTCCCCGGCGGTCGACTGGACGACCGCCCACACCTGGACCTTCGATCCGCTCGACGACGAGGCGTTCCCGGCGGTGGCGCTGGCCCGCCACGTCGGCACCCTGGGCGGTACGGCTCCCGCGGTCTACAACGCGGCCAACGAGGTGTGCGTGGAGTCCTTCCTCAAGGGGGGCCTGCCGTTCCTCGGCATCGTCGACACCGTGGAGCGGGTCGTCGCCGAGCATTCCGCGGGCCCCGCGTCGTCGGTCGAGGAGGTCCTCGCGGCCGACTCCTGGGCCAGGTCGCGCGCCGCCGAGCTGACGACCGCCTGAGCCCCGCCGACGAGTCGTGCGCCGGCTCCCTCAGTGGTCGTCGCCGTCGATCGGCCGGGAGCGGGAGCCGGGAGGAAGCAGCGGTCAGGACGGTACGACACGTGCCGCCCCGACCGGATAGGTGACGCCGGTCAGCCGCTCGGACTCCTGCCATAGGCGGCGTTGTGCCGCGATGTCGTAGGAGGCGGCGCTGGACTGGACGCGGGCGGGATGCCCGGTGAACTGAGCTCGGCCCGGCGGGCCGTAGTAGTCGCCGCCACGCACATCCGGGTCGACCGCGGCGCGTACGGCGGCCAAGGCCGCCACCTGCGGACTCTGCATCAGCCACCAGGTGAGCATCCGGAACTGGGGGCGCATCAGGACTCTGACCGGGAGGGGCATCTCCCGGCCGAACTCGGTGCGCGCGTTGCCGGGGTGGGCGGCCACCGCGACGGTCGGCGCACCGGCCGCCGCCAGCCGCCGTTGCAGTTCATAGGTGAACATGAGGTTCGCCAGCTTGGCCTGGAAGTACGCGTGCGTGTACCGGTACCCGCGGGTGAAGTTCAGGTCGTCGAAGTCGACGGCTCCTCGCCGATGCCCGATGCTGCTCACCGTGACGACCCGGGACCCGGGTACGGCCAGCAGCCGGTCCAGGACCAGCCCGGTGAAGGCGAACGGGCCGAGGTGGTTGGTGGCGAAGGTCGACTCGAAGCCGTCCTCGGTGACCGCGTACCGCGGCCTGACCCCGCCCGCATTGTTGATGAGCAGGTCGACCCGGGGGTGGCCGGCCCTGAGCTGTTCGGCGGCGCTCCGGACGGAGGGCAGTGACGCCAGGTCGAGTTGCAGCGTGTGGACCGTCGAATCCGGCACCGAGGCGGTGATACGGGCCGCGGCCTCCGCCGCCTTGCCCGCGTTCCGGCAGGCCAGGATCACGGTGGCGCCGTGCTCGGCGAGCAGCTTGGCGGTCTCGAAGCCGATCCCCGTGTTCGCTCCGGTGATCACGGCGGTGCGTCCTCGCTGGCCGGGTATGTCGGCGGACGTCCAGCGCCGCCTCGTGCTCGGGGTCATCTGATGCTCCGATCCGCCGATATAATCGGGACTGCCATCCCGTTTTCTTGAATATACGGGACGGCCATCCCGTTTGTCGATGGTGAGAGAGAGGTACGGCTCCGCGATGGCGGACAAGCCCACCGCGACCGATGCCGACGGTCGGAAGCCCGGCAGGGCGCTGCGCGCCGACGCCCGACGCAACCGTGCCCGGGTGCTGCAGGTGGCGGCTGAGATCTTCGCGACGGAGGGACTGTCCGTGCCGGTGCACGAGATCGCCCGCCGCGCGGGCGTGGGCACCGGCACCGTCAGCCGCCACTTCCCCACGAAGGAGGAGTTGTTCGCGGCGATCCTGCTCGACCGCATGGAGCACCTCAGCGGCCAGGCGGACGCGCTCGCCGAAGGCCACGACGCCGGAACGGCGTTCTTCACCTTCTTCGCCACGCTGGTCCACGAGGGTGCGCAGCACCGTGGGCTGGCCGAAGCCCTGGCCGGCGCCGGCTACGACGTGGAGACCGCCGCCGCTGAGGCGGGCCACGACGTGCCGGGCCGGCTGCGAACCATGCTCGCCCGCGCGCAGGAGTCGGGGGCGGTGCGGGCCGACATCACGTATCCGGATGTGAAAGCCCTCATGGCGGGCTGTCTCTCGCGCGAGGTCGACGACGCCCACGGGGACGCGCTGATCCGGCTCGTCACGGTGGTGTGCGAAGGGCTTCGAGCCCGGCCGAGCTGAGCAGGTCGGGTCCCGTGCACAGGAACCGGGAGTGCCAGGGGCGGGGCGCCGTTAGGTGTTCTCCCAGGTCAGATCGGGTGGCCTGGATGAACGGCGATGAAACCTTCATCCTGTGACGCCCGGCTGCCGCTCAGCGCGCCCGCTGGATTGCCTAAACTGATGAAGTCGCCCGATAGCCAGTGCAAAAGGGACTGAAATGTCTGTTGATCTCGGCATTCCTTCGGTTAGATCCCAGCCGATCGCTTCGAGGAGGGTGTCCCGTCAGATCATGGTCGGCTCGGTTCCGGTCGGCGGTGACGCGCCGGTCTCGGTGCAGTCGATGACCACCACGCTCACCTCCGACGTCAACGCGACGCTGCAGCAGATCGCCGCGCTCACCGCGTCCGGTTGCCAGATCGTGCGCGTCGCCGTCCCGTCGCAGGACGACGCCGACGCGCTTCCCATGATCGCGAAGAAGTCGCAGATCCCCGTCATCGCGGACATCCACTTCCAGCCGAAGTACGTCTTCGCGGCGATCGACGCCGGCTGCGCGGCGGTCCGGGTCAACCCCGGCAACATCAAGAAGTTCGACGACAAGGTCGGCGAGATCGCCCGCGCCGCGCAGGCCGCCGGCACCCCGATCAGGATCGGCGTCAACGCCGGTTCGCTCGACCCGCGCCTGCTCCAGAAGTACGGCAAGGCCACCCCTGAGGCGCTGGTCGAGTCGGCGCTGTGGGAGTGCTCGCTGTTCGAGGAGCACGGCTTCCGCGACATCAAGATCTCGGTCAAGCACAACGACCCCGTCGTGATGGTCCAGGCCTACCGCCTGCTGGCCCAGCGGTGCGACTACCCGCTGCACCTCGGCGTGACCGAGGCCGGGCCGGCCTTCCAGGGCACCATCAAGTCGGCCGTCGCCTTCGGCGCCCTGCTCGCGGAGGGGATCGGCGACACCATTCGCGTCTCGCTGTCCGCGCCTCCGGTCGAGGAGGTCAAGGTGGGCATCCAGATCCTGGAGTCGTTCAACCTGCGGCAGCGCGGCCTGGAGATCGTCTCCTGCCCCTCCTGCGGCCGGGCCCAGGTCGACGTTTACACGCTCGCCGAGCAGGTGCAGGCCGGCCTCGAGGGGCTCAAGGTGCCGCTCCGGGTCGCCGTCATGGGGTGCGTCGTCAACGGGCCCGGCGAGGCCAGGGAGGCCGACCTCGGCGTCGCCTCCGGCAACGGCAAGGGCCAGATCTTCGTGAGGGGCGAGGTCATCAAGACGGTCCCCGAGTCGCAGATCGTGGAGACGCTCATCGAGGAGGCCCTGCGGCTGGCCGAAGAGATGGGCGTCGACGTGGACCTCGACGACGACGCCCCCGGCCCCGAGGTCGTCGTCCAATAACACTGATTTACAGTACGCAATCGCTTGGCTACACCTTGTCAACCGTTCGTGTGTGCGAGGTGTAGCCGTACGATCACGTCCGGGAAGCTGGCCTCTGCCGTGTGAGCAGAGGGAGCGTGCCGGTGAAGCGGGTCGTCGGAGTGGTCGCGGGTGTCGCGATGCTGGGTGCCGTGCTCGGGATCGGGCTGGACGGGGCGCGGGCCGCGCCCGGCCGGGAGATCGTCTGGGGAGCGTGCAACCAGAACAGGACGTCGCCGCTGGGCACGGCCCTGAGCTCGGGGCCTCAGCCCATTCCACGGCGGGATCCGCCGCCCGGCGCCGTGGAGTGCGCGCAGGTGCGGGTGCCGCTCGACCACTCCGAGCCGCTCGGTCAGCAGATCTCGCTGGCCCTGACCAGGGTCAAGGGCTCGGCCAGCCGTGACGGCAATCATCTCGGCGTGCTGCTGGTCAACCCCGGCGGGCCCGGCGCGTCCGGCCGGCCGCTGGCGAGGTACGTGGCCGCCACGCTGCCGAAGGACGTGGCCGCGAGATTCGACGTGATCGGCTTCGACCCCCGAGGGGTGGGCGCCAGTGAGCCCGCACTGAGCTGCGTCGATCCCACGCGCTTCTACGCCGCGCCACGTCCGGACAACATCCCGCGCGTCCAGTCCGACGAGGACGTGCTGATCGCCCGGGCACGGAACTACGCGCAGAGTTGCGGCAACCGGTATGCCTGGTTCCTGCCGTACCTCACGACCGAGAACACCGCACGGGACATGGACTCGATCCGGGCGGCCCTGGGCGAGGACAAGATCAGTTATCTCGGCTACTCGTACGGCACGTACCTGGGGGCCGTCTACGCGACGTTGTTCCCGCAGCGGGTCCGCCGTCTGGTGCTCGACAGCGTGGTCGATCCCGCGGGCGTCTGGTACGACGCGAACATCGCCCAGGACTTCAGCTTCGACCGGCGCCACAGGGAGTTCCTGTCCTGGGTGGCGCGCAACGAGAGCGTGTACCGCCTGGGCCACTCGCAGGCGGCCGTGAGCTTCGCCTGGTACGCCATGCGGGCCCGGCTCCACGCGCAACCCGCCGGAGGCGTCGTCGGCTCCAGCGAACTGGACGACATCTACACGGCAGGCGGATATACCAGCCGGTTGTGGCCGAGACTCGCCCAGGCGTTCTCCGACTACGTGCTCAGGGCCGACGCCGCAGGCCTGGTGACGCTGTTCCACAGTGAGTCCGAGGTGGACGCGAAGGAGGAGAACTCCTACGCCGTCTATCTGGGCGTCCAGTGTCGCGACGCCGTATGGCCGCGAAGCTGGGATCGGTGGCGGGCCGATACGGCGAGTGCCAATGAAAAGGCCCCCTTCATGGCCTGGCCCAACGCGGTCTACAACCTGCCCTGCGCGTTCTGGCCCGAACGCGGCGGAACGCCGGTCAAGGTGGGGACCTCGCAGGTGCCTCCCGTGCTGCTGATCCAGTCGGTGCACGACGCGGCCACGCCGTACGAAGGGGCGTTGAGCATGCGCGCGCTCTTCCCGACCGCGCGGCTTCTCACCGAAGGTGGCGGAGATCACGGTGTGTCACTCGCGGGCAACCCGTGTGTCGATCGTCACCTCGCCGCATATCTGCGGGACACGAGCCTGCCGCCGGAGCGGAGGGCCACGCGCGGGACGGACGCCACCTGCCCGGCCCAGCCCGAACCCCGGCCGGTGAGCCGGATGGCCGCGCGCTCCCCGGTGGTCGCGGCCCGGTAGGCCGCCTGGGGCGTTCGAAGGAGGCGAGCGGCCGGTCGTGTCTGATCGGTAACTTCAAAAGCCGGGCTGCTCGCGTAGGCTTGGGCCGTGATGCTGCGTACATCGGCGTCGCGCGTGCTCGACGACAACGATCGCGAGGAGGTGCTGGCGCTCCTCGACGCTGATCCGGTCGCCAACGTCTTCGTCGCCTCCCGGGTCAGGACCGTGGGATTGAATCCCGGGCGCCTCGGCGGTCAGATGTGGGGTTTCGGGCCGCGTGGCGGGCTCGTGTCCCTCTGTTACGCCGGTGCCAACCTGGTGCCGGTCAACGCCGGCCGGGAGGCCGTACAGGCGTTCGCCGACCGCGCGCGCAAGCAGGGCAGGCGCTGCTCTTCGATCGTGGGGCCGGCCACCGCGGTCGAGCAGATGTGGGAACGCCTCGAGCCGCACTGGGGGAGCGCCCGCGCGATCAGATGGGCTCAGCCCGTCATGGCGACCGCCTCGGCGCCCGCGGCCGAGCCCGACCCTCTCGTCCGGCGGGTCAAACCCGAGGATTTCGGCACCCTGCTGCCGGCGTGCGTGGCCATGTTCACCGAGGAGGTGGGCGTCTCTCCGGACAACGGCGACGGCGGGGCGCTGTACAGGTCGAGGGTCGCGGAGCTGATCCGCATCGGCCGCTCCTACGCCCGGATCGAGGACGGCCAGGTCGTCTTCAAGGCCGAGATCGGCGCGGTCACGCCCCAGGCGTGCCAGGTCCAAGGCGTGTGGGTGCATCCCGACTTCCGCGGGCGCGGCCACGCCGTCGCGGGCATGGCGACCGTGGTCGAGCAGGCGCTGAAGTACTTCGCGCCCCTCGTCACGCTCTACGTCAACGACTACAACCTGTCGGCCCGGGCGGCCTACCGCCGGGTCGGCTTCCGTGAGGTCGACACGTTCATGTCCGTGCTGTTCTGACCAGCCTGCCCATGAGGTGGTCGAGCTCGGCTCCGGGATCGCCGGTCAGTCCGGCGTGCACCGGGCCGGTCTGCACGATCGTGCTCTTGGGCGCGGTGAGCCAGCGGAACCGGTTGCCGAGCGACTCCTTGCGCAGCGGGCCCACGTCGTCGCCGCAGGCGATCTCGTAGGCCGTGAGCGCGTGCCGTACGCCGGGGAGGTCGACGGTGGCGCAGAGGGAGAGCAGCCGGGCCTCATCGAGCTCCACGCGGGCGCAGAGGTAGCCGCGGGGCTGGCAGTAGACGATGACCCCGGCGTTGACCAGCTCGCCGCGCTCGACGCTGGGCATCACGCGGATCACGGCGTATTCGTAGACGTCGCGGCTCATCACTGTCCCCCTCGCGTGGCGCGCCAGAAGCCGCCGATGGTGCTCTCCTGGCGCCGCGCCGCGGGCGGGGACGCCGTGAGGTCGGGGAGCCAGGCGCGGGGCCCCTGCGCGCGGGCCAGCAGATGGTCGCTGTAGGCCTGCCGTACGGCGGAGGCTTCGGCGAAGCCGGGCTCACCGTCGAGCCATTCGCCGGGGACCAGGCCGACGACCTCGTCGAGCAACTCCCGGGTGATGAGGGCGCTGAGGTCGGCGTCCGCGGCGGCGAGCTCGGTCGCGTAGGGCGCGAGCACGTGATCGCTCGCGTCGTAGCGCCGCTGGGGATCGGCCGTCGGCCAGTTGTGGTGGAACCACAGGGCGGCGCCGTGATCGATCAGCCACACGTCACCGTGCCAGACCAGCAGGTTGGGGTTGCGCCAGCTGCGGTCGACATTGTGGATGAGGGCGTCGAACCACAACAGCCGCGAGGCGAAGTCGGCGTCGGGCTCCCAGGCCAGGGGATCGAAACCGAGTGCGCCGGGGAGGAAGTCGACGGCGAGGTTGTGGCCGGCACTGGCGGTGAGCAGATCCTGGATCTCCTCGTCGGGCTCGCGGGCGCCGAGCTGGGGGTCGAGGTCGATCACCTTGAGTTCGGGGGTGAGGAATCCGAGCCGCCGGGCCAGCTCGGCACAGATGATCTCGGCGACGAGGACGCGGCGGCCCTGTCCTGCGCCCCGGAATTTCACGACATATGTGCCGAGGTCGTCGGCTTCGAGGACGCCGGG
This sequence comes from Planotetraspora mira, assembly GCF_016863275.1. GTDB lineage: Bacteria > Actinomycetota > Actinomycetes > Streptosporangiales > Streptosporangiaceae > Planotetraspora > Planotetraspora mira. Next base: position 152,125 of record NZ_BOOO01000039.1, on the reverse strand, counting down.
GAGGGAGCCGCCCTCTCGGAGGGGAGTGACGTATCTCGTCGCTGTGATCTCATCCAGCACGACACGAGGCTACCGCCCCCTCCCCCACGCCCCTCCTCGCCTTCCGCGTGATCATGCACAGGTTCGGAAATCGCCCACGTGACCAGCCCATTAGTCGGGCGTGATCATGCATGGGTTCGCCGCCATGCCCCCCGACCTGCTCGTTGTTCAGGCGTGATCATGCGCAGGTTCGGCGAAACCCTGTATGAGCTGGTTCTTCTTGAAGCGTGATCATGCACGCTTTCGGGAATTCGACCCCCGGCCTGGTCGGATCCGCTTCGTGGTCATGCAGGCGGTGCGGTCGATGGCTGCGCAACTGGATGAGCGCGGCTCATCTGCATGATCACCGTGTGTGTATATGCAGGTCAGATGGCGTTGCGCCGAACCTGTGCATGATCACGAACACGGAATGGGCAGCTCGGCGGCCATGTCTCCGAACCTGTGCATGATCACGCGTGAACGACGGGCAGGTCGGGAGCCGTGATCCCGAACCTGCGCATGATCACGCGCAAAAAGGTCCTGCGGGGCGGGCGTGACCCCTCCGCACGCCCGCCTGCAGGATTACCGGGCAGCGCCGGGTATCCACCACATCTGGCCGCCGGCCACCTCGTGATAGACGTCGAGGATGTCCAGACCAGTGATCTTGCTACGGGACTCCGCCGCGGCCCAGGCGAAGATGCCGCGTGCGAGCGCTCCCGTCTCGTCCTGCACGCGAAGGGCGTAGACGCGTGCCCTGATCTCGTGCACCTTGTGATCGTCGGGGTCGGCCTGCGCCGCGAGCTCCGCGAGCTGGCACGCGAGCCGCAGGTCGCCGTCGGCCGCCGCCACGATGGCCCGCCCCGCCAGTGACGCCGCACCCGACGCCAGGTCGGCGACGGCCTTGGCGAACACCGCGTCCGGCGCGGGCTTGAGATGGGCGGGGTTCCCGTCGTGCCAGCCTCCGTGCAGCCGCCAGATGTTGCGGACGATGAACTCAGGCTCGTCGTACAACGGCTTGAGGTAGACCCGGTGGGCGAGTTCCTGAGGCGGCTTGACGGTGTGCAGGATCTCGTCCAGGCGGACGCCCGCGTTCATCAGGTCGAGTGTCTGCTCGACCAGGCTGTCGAGGTAGTCGGCGGTGTCGACGAGCGCCTGGCGCACCCGATCGGCCCCCGCGATGGGCAGTCCGTGCCCGGGAAGCAACAGCTCGGCGTTCATGGTGGCCATCTTGCGCAGCGCGACGGCCCACTCGTCGGGGTACCGCTGGACCTTCTGCGGCCCTCCCGCGCTGGGCGCCACCCAGACGAACAGGTCGCCGGTGAGCAGGACGCCGCGCTCGGGCAGGAAGGCCCAGGTCGCGTCGTCGGTCTCACCGCGGGCGTGCCGCAGCTGGAAGGTGACGTCCCCGAGCGACAGGTTCATCCGGTTCTGGTAGGTCAGGTCGGGAACCCGGTAGCTGGTCGGCCAGGTCATCCGGATGAAGCCGAACTGCCTCTGGTCGATCACCGTGTTGTAGCCGGCCGTCCGGCCGTACCTGGCGAACCGCCGCGCCATGCCCTCATGGGCGACGACGATGGGCCGTGGGCCGTTCTCCTCGTCGAACGCCTCGGTGCCGGCGACGTGGTCCATGTGGCCGTGCGAGAAGATCGCGTACTTGATGGGCTCGTCGGACCACTGCCTGATCGCCTGGTACATGGCCGGGGCGTCGACGGCGTTGCCCGTGTCGAACAGCGCCAGGCCCTCTTCTCCCCGGATCGCGTAGACGTTGCCGAACGCCGGCCACATCGCCACGCCGTAGGTCACTTCCTGGGCGCCGGCGGCGCGCAACGCGGTGAGGGGGACCTCGTCGGGCCGCACCATCCCACGCCAGACCTTGTCGGCGTATTCGAGGATCGGCGAAGTCATGTTCCAGATCCTGGCTGTTGTCCGGTTCCTTCGGCAGTAGGGAGGTCCCTAGAGCTCCCCACGCGCCACGGCCAGCGCAAGCTCCACACGGGACCTGAGACCGGTCTTCGCGTAGACGCGGGTGAGGTAGACCTCCACGGTCTTGCGGCTGTAGTGCAACTCCTCGGCGATCTGGGGATTGCTGAGGCCGTCGGCGACCAGCGCGATCACGCGGCGCTCGCTCGGGGTCAGCCCGCTGTCGGCCGTCGGGGCGAGGCCGGCCTCGCGCATGCGGCGTTCGGCCGCCTGCTGCCACGGCGTCGCGCCCAGCCTGACGAAGATCGAGTGGGCCCGGGGCAGTTGGATGTGGTCGCCGAGCACGCCGAGGACGAACCGGGCCTGGGCTTCCTCGAACGGCAGGCCGTCCGCCCGCGATTTGTCCAGTGCCGCTTCGGCCCGCGCGCGGTCGCCGAAGGCGCGGCCCATCGCCAGATCCGCGGCGAGCTGAGCCCGCGGCGTCCCGGCGGCCGCGTGTTCCGAGAGCTGCGCGGCGGCCGTCCGCGCCGCAGCCTCGTCGCCCGACGACACGTGCAGCAGCACCTGTACGGCCAGAGCCCGGTGGAGCACGTCGGGAATGCCACATCCGATGGCGTGCTCCAGTTCGCGCCGCGCGGTGGCCCGGTCGCCGCGGAGCAGCGCGAGCCTGGCGCTCGACGTGCTTCGCAGCCCCGTCTGCATGGCGCATTCGGGCGGAGGGTCGGCCAGGACGCTCTCCACTTCGTCGGTCTTGCCCTGGTCGAGGAGGATGTCGAGCTGGATGTTCCGCAGCAGCGCGAGGTTCTCCAGCAGCCCGGCCTCCGCCATCGCGCCCATGCCCGCGACGATGTCGTCGAGAGCCCGGTCCCATTCGCCGCCGAGCCGTCGCACCACCGCCATGGTCCGCACGTATTGCCCGGCGATGTCGTGCCAGCCGAGACCCCGGTGGATCTGCTCGGCCTGGTCGAGCAGCTCGATGGTCCGCGAGCGCAGCCCGGCGACGGACGTCACGTGGGCCGCGGACTCCAGGGCCGCCAGCCGTGCGCCCGGCGGCAGGGCCGCGGAGTATCCGAGGAGGTCGTCGACGGACCTCTGCGTCGCCGCCCAATCGCCCTGGATCACCGCGCGGATGGCGAGTGATCCCGCCGCGATGACGCGATCCTCCGGCGGGCAGTCGAGAAGACCCTCCTCCACGCGTCTGACCAGATCGGCGTCCGGGTGGCCCAGCTCGGCCTTGATCATCGCCTGCTGCGCGAGCAGCGCCGTCGGGTCGTCGGCGTGGGGAAGTTGCCGGGCGGCGACGGCCAGGGCCACCTCGTACCATCCCATGGAGTGGGCGGCCGCGACCGCGGTGCAGGCCGTGCGGGTGTGCCTGCGCCCAGGAGGCAGCACGGCGAGCGCGCGTTGCCCGGAGTTCAGCGCCAGCGCCGGCCGGGAGCCCTTCCAGTACGACATCGCCTGCCTCGCCAGCAGATCGCCCTTGTCGTCGGCGATCTCCGCCGCCCTGCCGTACCAGTGGGCGGCCGACAGCGGCGCCGTCCAGCGGGTGAGTTTGGCCGCGCGCATCATCGCGGTCAGCGCCTCGTCGGGCGAGCCGCCCTCGGCGACGTGGGCGGCCCACTCGAGGACGCGGCGTGTCCCGGTCAGGCCCTCACGCTGCAGCCACTCGGCGATCCGAGTGTGCACTCTGCGCCGTTCCGTCACGCCGAGGTCGTCGTAGAGGGCCTCGGCGACGAGGGGGTGGGCCAGGCCGTACCCCTCGGCCGTGCGGGTGACGACGCCGTCGCGGACGAGGCCGTCGAAGGCGTGCTCGGCCTCGCGTGCCCCGAGCCCGGCGAGCTCGGCGAGTGGTTCGAGGTCGGTGTTCTCCCGGGTCCGCGACAGCGCGGCCAGCACCTTCGCGAGGGTCCTGCCGCCCTGGTCGCGCTGGAACAGACGCCGCAGGATGGCGCCGCGGCGGGCGCCCGGGTCGGGCGACCACACGGCGCCGCCCTGGACGAGGCTCAGCACCGCCTCCTGGGCGAACCACGGGTTGCCCCGGCTGATCATGTGCACGCGGCGGACGATCGTGTCACTGGGCGTACGGCCGAGCAGGGTGGTGACCAGCCCGGCCACCTCCGGCATCGACAGCGGCTCCAGCCGGATGGCCAGATCCACGTCGAGAGCCGGAGGGCGGCGTGCCGTTCCCAGGATGGCCACGCGCGGGACGCGGTGGGGGAGCCAACGGAGCACGCTGAGCGTGTCCGCGTCGGCGAGGTGCAGGTCGTCGATGGCGAGCAGTGTGCGCCCCGGCAGGGACGCGAGCAACTGGGCGGCGAGCACGGCCGGGGCCACGGGGGAGTGGCCGAGCGCCGCCTCGTCGATCGCCCCGTACAACTCGGCGAGCTCTGTCGGCGCCTCCTCGCCCAGCGAGGCGAAGGCTCCGGCGAGCGGCGCGTATGCCAGACCTCCGTCGAGCTCCCTGGCCTGGCCGCGCAGCACCCGGAAGTCCGGGAGCCGTGCGATCACCTCACCCAGGAGATGCGTCTTCCCGATGCCGGGCTCGCCGCCGATGAGGACCATCTGCGGCGGCTCCGAGAGAGCGGAGACCACTTTGTCCAGAATGTCGGCGCGGCCCACAGTGACCACCCGCGAATCCACGGTCGGCGGTCACCCCCTTCACACCCGTCCCCTTGTACGAGTAGGACGCCGCGCAATGCTTGAACGTTCACAGGAAATGTGACGCCGTATGGCCGTGATCGCAAGCGGTTCCGCGTTTATTCGATGACGAGATCGACGGGGATGTTGCCGCGGGTGGCGTTGGAGTAGGGGCAGACCTCGTGGGCCGTCTCGACGAGCTTCGTGCCGACCTCGCCCTGAAGCTCGTCGGGCAACTCGACCCGGAGCACCACTCCGAGGCCGTACCGGCCGCCTTCCAGAGGCAGGAGGCTCACCTCGGCGGTCACCGAGGCGTCGGAGGCGTCCACCTTCATCCGCTTGGCGACGAGGGACAGCGCGCTGGCGAAACACGCGGAGTACCCCATGGCGAACAACTGCTCGGGGTTGGTGCCCGCACCGTCGCCGCCCATCTCGACGGGCCGGGACAACTGCAGATCCAGCTTGCCGTCACTCGTGCGGGCGCGGCCCTCGCGGCCAGTGGCGGTGCCGATCGCGGTGTAGATCGCTGACATGGCGTCTCTCCTCAGATGTGTGTCCCACTACTTCGCCTACAAGACCCGACGCCGTGCCGATAATTCCTGCGCGGCTCGACTTCGGCTCCACGACCGCTGTGCTGGATGCGCCGCCGTACGGCCAGGCCCGCGCAGCCGGCTCTTCGTGCATCCTTGGCAGCCTTCGCCATGGCGCATCGCCCCGCGTAAGCCGTACATGTCGGAGTGTGGAGACGAATTTCCCCTTCGCCGACCATCAGTTGGCGTTCGCGTTCGCGGTGCGGGAGGTGCTCGCCGAGCACTGCCCCGCGGCAGCCGTACGGGAAGCGAGCCGTGCGGTGCGACGGGACGGGCGCCTCCCCGCATGGTCGCAACTGGCCGATATGGGGTTCTTCGGGATGCTCGTACCCGAGGAGCAGCAGGGCCGGGGCCGCGGGCTCGCCGGCTCGATCCTGGCGTTCGAGGAGACCGGCAGGGCGGCGCTTCCCGGCCCGGTGGTCGAGACGGCGGTGGTGGCCCCGCTGCTCGTGGAAGACGGTGACCTGCTCCTCCAGTTGGCCGCCGGGAAGCTGTGCGTCTCCGCCCGCCTCGGCGACCAGGTCTACGCACCGGACGCCGATCTCGCCGACCTGCTGATCGTGGAACGGGACGGCGAGTCGTGTGTCTTCCCCGCGGCCGGGCTACGGCTGACGCCGCAGGCAGGGGCCGATCCCGTACGCCGCCTGTTCAGCCTGACCGTCGGCGCGGGGGAGCGCACGGACGGCCTCGCGAGCCGTCCCACTGGCCGTCCCACTGGCCGTCTCACCGGCCGTCTCACGGAGGCGGGGACGGCGCGCCGGTCGACGGCGACGGCGGTGCCCGCTCTGGAGGCGGCGACCGTCGCGGTGGCCGCGCAGTTGGTGGGGCTGGCCAGACACGTGCTGGACGTCTCGGCCGATCACGCCAGGAGCCGGAGGCAGTTCGGCATGCCTGTGTCCGCCTTTCAGGCGATCAAGGGGCGGCTCGCCGACGTGGCGGTCGCGATCGACCTCGCCGCGCCGGTGGTCTACGCGGCGGCGGCGGCCGTAGACCGGGCGGGACGTGGCGCGGTCGCGGCGAGCGGGCTGGACCGGGCGGTCAGCGCGGCCAAGGCGACCGCGGGTGAGGCCGCGACGAGGGCCGCGGAGACGGCGTTGCGCGTGTACGGCGCGGCCGGGTACGCCGATGAACTCGATCTGCGGTTGTGGCTCGCCCGGGTGTGGTCCCTGGTCTCGGCGTACGGTGACACGGGCGTCCATCGGGCCCGTCTGCGCGCCGCCGTCCTGGGCGATCCCGCTCTCCCGTCCGACCTTCCCCGGGCTGTGTCGCCGCAGGGAAGGGGTCAGGACTTGCGGTGACGGCCCTTGGGGCGACGTGGCCGAGCGGGAGACGGCCGCTCGTTCGATGCCGCCCCCGTGTCTGACGGTGACGGCTCGTCCCCCCGTTGCACGTCCGATGCGCGCTGTTCAGCGTGGTGCTCGTCCGGCCTCGTGTGCGTGTCCGAGGTACGCCGGTCGCCGAGGGGTACGGCGGCGGGGATGCCGGTGCGCTCGTCCTCCAGAGTGGTGCTCCAGAAGGCTTCGAGCGCGTTCGCGAGCCCGTCGCTGCCCTGGTAGAGGCTCGGGCCAGGGCTCGTCGGCTCCTCGGGGGCGCTGCTCGGATCGGGCAGGGCGGGCATGAAGTAGACGGGCTCCGCCTCCGGAGCGGCGCTCGGTCCGGCCGGGTGCGCGTCGGTCACATGTGCGTCGGCCGGGTGCGTGTCGGTCGCATGTGCGTCGGCCGGGTGCGTGTCGGCCGGGTGCGTGTCGGCCGGCTGTGCGTTCACTGCGTCTGCGTCCGCGGGTGGCGGCGACGTGGCCGGTCGGTTCACCGGCATCGTCGGCCAGGGCGTGGGCAGCGGCACATCCGCGCGGTCGGCCACGGCGTTCGCCCGGACGGGAGTGAACCATCCACCCTGTTCATCGGATGCGGTGCTCCCCGGCATCCGGCCTGCTGGTGAATCGAGGATCGTCCGCGCGGCGCCATCGGCGGAGGCACGCCGTAGGGAACCTCGCCGGACCTTCACGTAGGCGGCGGCCAGCAGGGCGACGAGCAGCGGGCTGATGATCGCTGTATCGCCGAGTTGCGGGGGGATGCTCGGAAACGGCTGGAAATCGGCGACGGGCCGGGTCGTCGTCGGCTCGAATACGGAGGCGGGCGTCGTGTGGGATGCCGTTCTCGCGTCCGGGTCGGAGTAAGCCGTCGTTCCCGCGCCGGCCGAGGCGCCCGTCGTCATGACCGCGTCCCGCACGGTCGCCGATGCGCCGTCCGTGAGGCCGGCGCGCGACAGATGGTGGCGCGGCGGGGACATCGTCTGATGGGCGGTCGCGACGGGCGCTGGTGACGGCGCGGGCGAGGTCGCCGGTGACGCGGAGGGTGTCGTCGTGGGGGAGGCTGCCGGTGACGCGGAGGGTGTCGTCGTGGGGGAGGCTGCCGGTGACGCGGAGGCCGTCGGCGTGGGGGAGGTCGCCGGCGATGTGGAGGATGAGGTCGCCGGTGTCGCGACGGGCGCCGTGGCGGGGGACGCCGTGGACGGCGTGGCGGGCGGTGCCGTGGATGTCGCGGCAGGGGGTGCTTCGGCAGGTTGGGGGGCGGGCGTCGGCAGGGACATCGTCTGGTGGGCGGTCGCGGCGGCCGTCGCCCTCCCCGCCTTGATGACCTTCTGCTCCTGGTGCGTCCTGATCTTCTCCGGGTACCCGTATCCCACGACCGAGCTCTGGTCACGGACCTGCTCGCGGACCTGCCCGCCACCGGTGTTGCCCTCGATCGTGTGGATCTTGTTCCCGGCGATCTTGACGACGATGCCGACGTGGTCGATGCCGCCGATCGTGCCTGTTCCCGCCCAGTCGAAGAAGACGACGGCGCCGGGCACCGGGGTGGACCCCCAGGCGTGATGCTGCTTGAACCACCGCGCGTGGCCGACCGTGTAGGCGAACTGCCCGAACCAGGGGGCGTAGCCGAGCTTGTGGGCGCCCCACGACAGGAACATGTCGCACCACGGCTGGCTGGTGTAGTCGGCATCGTTCTCGACGGTGTCGTACCAATGTCCGAACTTGGTGTAGCCACCCGCCTGCTCGCCGTATCCGACCTGGGTTTGCAGGAGGTGGAGAAGTTTCTTCATCTCGGGGCTCATGCGAAGGGTGGGCCTGCCGTTCGGTCGAGGGGTTCTGGTGACGTGGCACGTTACCTTCGCAAAACGGCATATATCTAGACAAAGTCAAATCTATCTACCTAAACATGACAAATCGGCCAGGTAGGGCTAGAACATGTTCTAGAATCGGCGCCATGACGATCGAACTCGCCAACGGGGAAGCGCAACTGGCGGCCCTGGCGGTGTTGTCCCAGCAGACGAGGGAACTGATGGACGCGGTCGTGCTGACCGACGTTGACGAGACCGAGATCGCGGCCGTGACCGCAGAACTCGTGGCTCTCACCGAGCGCCTCCGGGCCGTCCGGCGCGACACCGCGTTGCCGCACGAGTTCGCCCCTGACGGAACGTTCCGGCATCTCGGCAACGCCGTCACCGGCGCGTGCAACCCCCATGCCCTGCCACTGGAGGTCGAACGGTCGCCCGAGGGCGGCTCCCGTGCCGATGTGAACTTCCGGCCCGCCCATGAGGGGCCGCCCGCCGGAGTGCACGGCGGCGTCAGCGCGATGATCCTCGATCATCTCCTCGGGGACGCCGTGGCCGCCTCCGGCCGAGGGGGCGTGACGGGCACGCTGACCATTCGTTACAGGCAGCGGGTCCCGTACGGCGAGCGGGTCGTGGCCACCGCCAACGTCACCCGCAGCGAAGGGCGCAAGACCTGGGCGGACGGTTCGATCGCCCTTCCCGACGGCACGCCGCTCGTCGAGGCGACCGGCCTGTTCGTCACCCCTGAGATGTGGATGCGACCGGTCGAGCCCGGTCAGCAGCCGGCCCCGGTGAACGGGCCGCCGCCGACGAGGGGCGCAACGCCCGCGCAGTAGGGCCCGGTCAGAGGAAAGGCATGGTCACGACGCGAGGCCCGGCTCGCCCTGACTCGGCGAGACGGGCTCCTGCGGGGTGCACACCTTCCGGATCGACGCCCGCTGCGGGCCGTTCGCGGAGCCCGGCTCGGTCGTGACCACCGCGCTGAACTCCGTAACCCTCTTCTCGCAGTCGGCGGGGCCGAGGTCGGCGCTCGCGCTGAAGGAGTAGGCCGTCCGTCCGCGCAACGTCCGCGTCACCGTGTCGACGACAGTGCCGTTCCGGCTGAACTGGACGGTCACCCGGACCGGGCCGGTGCCGCCGGTGCCGATGTCGGCATCGACCTCCGTGCCGTCCCAGCCGGAGATCTTGACGCTGTCGACCGTGGGAGAAGGGCAGGGCGCCCCCGCGACCCGCAGCGTCGTGGTCCGCGTGCCGCCCGGTGCCGCCGGAGAAGTGCCGGCCTCGATCCTGCGGTAGACGGTCGTGTCGCACTCCGGGGCGGGGAAACCCTGCTGGACTCCCGTGTCATAGGAGGTCGCGCCCGCCAGCGGGATGATCTGCGGAGGCAGGGGGTCGAGATCGTCCGGTGCCGGGCCTTCGGAGAAGCGGACCGTCAGCGTGACCTTCTTGCCGTTCGCGGCCCGCACGTGGATCGTCGCCGACTGCCCGTCGAATCCGTCGATGCCGAGACTCGTCACCTTCGGCGGTGCCGGCTTGGGTGTGATCACCGGGGTGCCTGACGGCGTGACGCCGGGCGGAGACGGCGACCCGGGCGGAGGATCGGCCGGAGGATCGGACGGAGGGTCGGAGGGGGCGCCGGCCGGGGGATCGCTCGGTGACGTGCCGGTCCCGGCGGGCGCCTTGGAACGGCTGGGCGAGGGCGTCGGCGACGGGGTGGAGGGTCCGGCGGACGGCCCCGCGTCCTCCGCGTGCACGGGGGGCACGATCGGCGAGTCGCCGGCCACCGGGGTCTGCCGGTTCGCCGCGACCAGGGCGGCGACCACCACCGCGGACAACACCGCGCCGCCGACGGCGAACCGGGGCACGGAGGACCGGAGCCGGCCGGACAGCACGGTGCGGGCGACCGAGGTGGCCACCTCGACGGGCTCGGCAGGCTTGGCGAGGGGGAAGGCCAGAGCGAGGAGGGTGGCCAGCTCCGCGAGCCGGCGACGGCCACGCTGCTCCCAGTCGGGTCCGTAGCCGGCGACCGCGGCGTCCTCGAGCTCGCCGAGGAACGTTCCCGCGGTCGGCGGCCGGTCCGCCGGGTTCTTGGCGAGACCCCGCGTCACCAGGCCCCGCACCGCGCTCGGCACCTCCTCGGCGGGGATCGGCGCGGTCTTGTGCCGGTGGCGCAGCCCCGCGAGGTGATCGGCCCGGTACGGCCTGCGCCCGGTGAGGCACTCGAAGAACACGCAGGTCGCGGCGTAGACGTCGGTGGCCGGGCTGACCGCGCCGTCATCCCACTGCTCGGGCGCCATGTAGGGCGGCGTGCCCGCGGGGACGCCGGGCTCGGCGCCGGGCGTGGCGATGCCGAAGTCCGACAGCTTGCTCGCCCCGTCGGCCTGGACGAGCACGTTCTCCGGCTTGTAGTCGCGATGGACGATGCCGGACGCGTGGGCGAGGGAAAGGCCGGTCAGCGAGCCCTTGAGCACGACCAGCGCCGCCTCCGGGCTGGTCGCGCCGTGCTCGCTCAGGATCCGTCTCAGCGGAACGCCGTCGACCAGTTCCATGACGATGGCGGCGCCGTCGCGGGTCTCGACGTACTCGTAGAGCCGCACGATGGCGGGGTCGTTCAGCTCGACCATGATGCGGGCTTCCTGACGGAACCCCCTCAGGAAACGCGGGTCGCCGCGCAGCCCGTCATGCAGGTACTTGATCGCGACGTAGGCCCCGGTGGTCGAGTAGGTCGCGAGCACGACCCTGCCGGCACCGCCGGTGCCGAGCTCTCGCACTTCCCGGTATCCGGGAACCGACCAGGCGATCATGACGCGGCCCCTTCGGATAGCCCTGCACCAAGGTCTCACCCGAAAGGCCGATTGTCACCGGAGCATAATGTCACCGCATGGATGTAGTCCTGACGCCCCTTCGCGGGAACGCGACGGCGGTCAGTGGGCGATCCCGACCGTCGCCCTGATCGTCTCGGGCGAGGTGACGGCCGTGAGCACGTAGTGGGCGAGGTCCTCCCTGGAGATGGTCAGCCCGCCCCGGACGCAGTCGTTCAGCGCCGTGCGGTAGACGCCGGTGGCCGGCTTGTCGGTCAGGCGCGGAGGCTGGATGACGGTCCAGTCGAGGTCGCGGCTAAGGATCTCCCGTTCGAGCAGGCGGGCGTCACGATGGACGTGGCGTAGTGCCGTCGCCCGCGCCATCCGGGTCAGCAGGCGCTGGAGCGGCGCGGCCGACGGGTCGTCGCCGAGTGCGTTGGTCACCACGACGAGCCTGCGGGCGGCGTGTCCGTCCTGCTGCCCGGCCATGGCGTCCATGACGTTCCGGCCTCCCTGCGAGTACAGCCGGGTGGGGCCGGCCTCGCTGGGCCCCGCGAGGAAGACGACGGCGTCGGCTCCCTTCACGTCGAGCGTCTCCGGTGCCAGCACGTCGCCCTGCCGTACGGAGAGGTTCGGATGCCGCTCCGTCACGGCTTCGGGCTTCCTGGCGACCGCGACCACGTCGTGGCCCTCCGCGAGCGCGAGCCGTACGAAATGGCGCCCTGTGCCGCGCGTGGCGCCGAAGACAATGATGCGCACTGTGCCCCCAGATGGATGGTTAGTAAGCACTCACTCACCCATATAGTGGTGAGCATTCACTCACCCGTCAATACCGGAAGAGTCATACGTGGGCACTCGCGACCGCATCGTCGCCGCGGCCGAACAGGTCATCAACGAGCTCGGCCTGGCCCGGGCGACCACCCGGGAGATCGCCCGGGCGGCGGGCTGCTCGGAGGCCCTTCTCTACAAGCACTTCAGCCGCAAGGAGGACCTCTTCCACGCGGTGCTGCTCGAACGCATGCCGGCGCTGACGCCCGCCGTGGCCAGGTTGAGCGGGCAGGTCGGCGTCGCGACCGTGGCGGAGAACCTGGAGGAGTTCGCCCGGGCGGCGATCGCGTTCTACCGCAGGTCGCTGCCGTTGAGTTCGGGGCTGCTCGCGGAGGCGTCCCTGCTGACCGGCTTCCGCGCGATGCTGGCGGAGACCGGCGGCGGCCCGCACCTGCCCATCCTGCTTCTGGGAGCCTACCTGCGGGAGGAGCAGAAGATCGGCAGAGTCGACGCGGACGCGGACCCCGACAGCGCGGCGGCGCTTCTGCTGGGCGCCTGCCACCACCGGTCGGTCCTCGGGAGCCTCGTCGACCTGGGGCCGGACGACGCCGTGGCACCCGGCCTGGTTGCGACGCTCATCGCCGGGCTCGCCCCGCGATAGGGGTCACGCCTCCAGGATCCTGGCGGACTCCGACTCCTGCGCGAGGCGCCGGAACACGTCGAGGGCCTTGCCGTACATCACGGTGCAGATCACCAGCGTCTCCACCGCCACGTCGCGCGGGCCGTCGAAGGGGATCTTGCCCATCTCGTGGTCGCGGGCCAGATCCATGGCCGTCCTAGCGTATACGAGCAGGTCCGCTTCGGTGGCGGGCATGCCCAGACGTTCGAGCGTGACGAGTGTCTGCGCGAGTTCGTCGCGGCCGGGCGCGAACGGGCCGACCCGCCATCCCAGGCCGGCGATCAGCCGGTCGACGTCGTCGCGCGCCCGTGCCCACTCCTCGTCGCCGGCGGCGTGCGGCTCCGGAGGGGAGGCGAGGGCGTAGTGGGCGGTGCCCAGCATGGTGTGGACGTCGGTCCGCTCGTCCTCGACGGCCTCGATCACCTTGCGTATCGCCGCGACCGGCACCCGTCCCACCTCGAGAAGCGCGCGAATGAGGCGGAGCCTGCGCAGGTGGGCGGGGCCGTACTCCGCGCGCGTCGCCGAGGTCTGCTCGCCTTGGGAGAGAAGTCCCTCGCGCAGGTAGTACTTGATCGTCGGGATGGGCACCCCGGATTCGGCGCTCAGCTGGGAGATCCGCATGGGGGGATAATAATGGATAGTCCGGCTATCCAGCGTGTGCGCACAGGGTGGCCGATGTGCCCTGAGCGACCGTAGTCACTCTCGGGGCCGATGGGCTACGCTCCGTCTACCCTCTGATCTGAGCACCGGTCGATCTGGTCACCGGTCGATTCTGGGGCACCGGACAATCGCGCGGAGAACCCATGGGCAGGCACAGGCGCGGGAAGACGCAGGGCATTCACACCGTGGGGGATCTCATCGAGGCATTGGAGCGCTACGACTCCGACCTCGAGGTGAGGTTCGCCGTCCAGCCGCGCATGCCCATGGGCCACACCGTCGGGCCGCTCGCCGAGTACGACGAGATCCTGTGGATCGGTGAGGCCGGATCCGACGGCTACGTCCCCGACGGCGCGGCCTCCCGCCTGGGCTGGCGCTGACCCCGGGCTCAGGCCCGCGCCGAGCGCCAGTAGGCCGCCGCCACCAGTTCGGCCACCAGAGGCTCGGTGAGCAGGGCCACGTCGGGATCGTCGTCGTGAAGGTAGCGGACGGAGGCGGCCTGCCCCTCGAGGTCCCCGCCGACCGTGAGGACGGTCGACCCCCGCTCGCGGATCCACTCCATCGCCTGCTCGTCGTAGCGTGATCCCGGGAACATGATCGCCCGGTAGTCGTAGGTCTTGGTCAGATACACGTCCACATGGGCCCAGTCGCCCGTCTCGCAGGCGTCGGCCTGGCGGCGCGGTCCCTCGCGGAACATCAACGCGGACTGCTCGGCGGACGACAGCCGCTCGGCGGGGGCGATCGTGTAGACCCCGTGCGGGCCGTCGAGCAGGCGTGCGGCCTCCGCCAGCCAGTCTCCGCGCCGGTCGAGCAGGTCGGCGGTCGCCTCGGCCGCCCTCCGCACAAGGGCCGGGACCTCGCCCTTCCCCGTCATCGCGAGCAGGAGGGCCAGGGTGTGCTGGAAGGTCCGGCAGGCGACGCCACCGGCCTCCTCACCTGCCGTCATGGGCACCACGAGGTCGGCGCCCTCTGTGACGGCGGATCCCGGCCTGTTGGTCATCGCGACGACGAACGACCTGCCGATGTGGCGGGACAGCGCGTCGAGCGTCTCCCGGCTGCCGCCCGACGCCGAGATCGCGACCGCCACGGTCCGCGGCCCAGGAAGGGTGCCGGCCGACGCGGAGGCGTGCTCGGCGACGGCGTCGACGCCGGCCGCGCGCAGCCGCTGGGCCGCGACCCCCGCGGCGTACCGCGAGCTGCCCATCCCGAGGAAGACGATCCGGTCGTAGGCGTCCGGCAGTCCGTCGAACGGGTCGCCCCCGTCGAGCAGGCCGGCCAGCCTGCCCAGGGCCTCCGGCTTGGCCTCCAGATCGGTCACGAACAGCTCAGCGTCCACACCCACCCCTTGTCGTGATCACGCGAACCATGCCCGCAGCACGCCCATGGGGGCGTACCGCCAGCGCGCCAGATGCCGGGCCGCGTAGATCAGCTCGCGGCATTCCTGCTCGATCTCGAACGGCCTGACCAGCGACCGGTCGAGCAGGTCCGCCTGTCCCGCGTCCGCGAGGCCGTTCTCGTAGGCCGTCCCCAGCTTCCCCCTGACGGCCGTCACCCAGGCGGCCGTCGCCGCCGGGTCCGCCGACCGCCGCAACATCGCCACCTGGCCGACGTGGTCGAGGCTGGTCAGCAACTGCGCCAGGTCACGTGCCGCGGGCTGGAACACCTCGGCCTCCGTCACCGTGGGGTTGCCGTCGAAGTCGACCACCGCGTAGCCGTCACGCCACTGGAGGATCTGCCCCACGTGCAGGTCACCGTGGATGTGGATCAGTGGCGTGCGGCCGGCGGACGCCAGCGGGGCCGTCTCGGCCAGCAACGCCCCGGCGCGACGCGCGAGCCACTCGCCGTCGTCCCCGTCGGTGAGTTCCAGGGCCTCCCGCCACGCGCCCTCGGCCCGTGCCGCGAAGGCGGGCCGGGGCGGGAGCCGTACGGGATCGGGGAAGGCCTCCGACGGCGACGCCATCGCCGCGTGCAACTCGGCCGCGAGGCGCCCGATGTCGGTCGCGAAGGCGGTGCGGCCGGCGACCGCCTCGTCCACGCACCACTCCCAGCCGTCGCGCGCGCCGGGCAGGTAAGCCGTGACCAGGGCGACCAGCGCGTCCTCCCAGAAGATCACGGCGTACGGCGTGGCCGTCCGGGTGAACCCCGCGAGATGGGTGAGCAGGGCGGGAGCGGGATGAGGTGCCCGGGAAGGGACGGGGAACCACTTGACGACCACGGTCTCACCCGCGATGACCGAGTGGTTGGTCTGGTCCACGGTGATCGCCCGTTCCCCGGGCGGCACGTCGGGCAGCGGCGCGAGGGCCCGCACGGTGAAGGGCGGCGGTGGGGCCGCCCCCCGCGCCAGAGCCCGCACCACCGACTCGGTGACGCCGGCGCCCGCCTCGAGCGCGAGCGTGCCGTCGGGCCGCCGCTCCACGGTCGGCCACGGCGAGTGTTCCACGCGATCTCCTGAATCAGAGTTCAACTTCGGCGACGGACGTCGAGCTCATGATGGAAGCACGAGTCTGAGCCGGGCCGCAACAGAACCGGCGGTCAGCGGGGGATGGGCACGGCGGGCGTGAGCGGGTTGCCCGTCGCGAGTCGCGCGTAGCCGAGGACGAGTTCCACGGCGGTCTCCGCGTCGATCGAGTGATGACGGGCGACGACGCGGTAGCCGTAGGCGTCCTCGAGGGCGACGAGATTGCGGCCGATCGTCTCGGAGTCCCCGGCCAGCGTGAAGACCCCCTGGGCGGCCCCCGTCTCCAAGATGGCCTGGTACATCGAGACCTGCCGGTCGAACAACGTCGTCAGGAGCGTGCCGTACACCCGGTTGCGCCCGGCGGCGCCGCCCAGTTCGCACAGGAGGCGGACGCCGGCGTCGTCGGGGCCCTCCGGGAGGCCCGAACGGATCGTGGTGATCAGCTTCCGCACCGGGTCGGCGATGCCGGCGGCCTTCCTGATCCGCTGTTCGTAGAAGCGCTCCATCCCCGCGTGGTGCGCCTCGATCAGCAGGTCGCGCAGGTCGGGATAGTGGTAGAGCACGGCGCCCGACGTGAGACCGGCCATCTCGGCGATCTGGTTGAGATGTACGCCCTCGGCGCCGTGCCGGATCATCGCCCTGCGGGCCGCGTCGATGAGGTCGGCCCTGCGGTCCGCCCTGCTCTTGCGCTGGGTCATTGCACTCCGATTCACCGCACCCGCCGCGCGGTGCCCCAGCCCTTGACGGGAACGCCGGCCGCGCATTTGAATCTCAATTCAACAATATCCAGGGAGCCCCCACATGACAGACAAGCGACTCACCATCCTGTTCATGCCGGAGAGCGCCTACGGGCCGACGAACAACTGCATCGGGATCGGCGACGTCCTGCGCCGGCGCGGTCATCGGGTGGTGTTCGCCGCCGAGGCGTCCTGGAAGGGGAAACTGGAGGCGCTGGGCTTCGAGGAGGACCTCGTCGACCTCGCTCCGCCGGCCGAGGAGGAGCAGGATCCGGGGCAGTTCTGGAAGGACTTCATCCGTGAGACGGCCCCCGAGTACCGCAAAAGCACGCTGGAGCAACTGGAGACGGTGACCAAGCCGATCTGGGAGGCTCTCGCCGACGGTGCGAAACACTGCGAGCCGCAACTCAAGGACATCATCGGGCGCGTCAGGCCCGATGTGATCGTCGAGGACAACGTCATCGCTTTCCCCGCCCTGGTGACGGCGGGTGTGCCGTTCGTTCGGATCGTGTCGTGCAACCCGCTCGAGGTGAACGGCCCGGGGGTCGCACCGGTCTTCTCGGGACTGCCCGCCGACGGGACCGGATGGGCGGAGTTCCGCGCCGAGTACGACAGGACCCACCGCGAGTTGTGGACCTCCTTCAACGAGTGGGTCGTCGAGCAGGGCGCACCGGCCCTTCCCGATCTCGAGTTCATGTACGAGGGGGACGCCAACCTCTACGTCTATCCCGAGATCGTCGACTACGTCGCCGACCGGCCGCTTGACGCCTCCTGGACGCGGCTCGACTCCTCGGTCAGGGAGACCGACGAGGAGTTCACCCTGCCGGAGATCCCGGGAGACGGCGCGCTCGTCTATTTCTCCCTCGGCTCGCTCGGGTCGGCCGACGTCGAGTTGATGCGCCGGATCATCTCCGTCCTGGCCGGCACGCCCCACCGCTACGTCGTCTCCATGGGCCCGCTGCACGAGGAGATCGAACTGGCCCCGAACATGTGGGGCGCCGAGTTCCTGCCGCAGACGAAGATCCTCCCGCTGGCCGATCTCGTGATCACCCATGGCGGCAACAACACGACCACCGAGGCGCTCCACTTCGGCAAGCCCATGATCGTGCTCCCGCTCTTCTGGGATCAGTACGACAACGCCCAGCGGGTCGACGAGACCGGCTACGGCGTCCGCCTGGACACCTACGGCTTCACCGACGACGAACTGGTGGGCGCCGTCGACCGGCTTCTCGGCGACACGGATCTCCGGTCGCGGCTGGAAGCGGCCGGTGAGGAGATCCGCCGGAGAGACGGCCTGCGCGTGGCCGCCGACGTGATCGAGAAGATCGCCGTCAGGTGATCTCGCGCTGAGCAACGGGCAGCCGGGCCTGCCCCTCCGCAGGCCCGGCGCGACGCCACGGGCGTCCGATCGTCGTCAGGCGACCGTCTCGGCCATGGGGGTCACGAGAGTGACCTGACGTGACCGCAGGGCCAGCAGTCCGAACGCGATGAGCAGCACGCAGTACATGAGGACGGCGTTGTACGAGGTCGGCGAGAAGTCGGCGACCAGGGCCAGGAACCCGGCGGGCGCGAGCCAGACGGGAAGCAGCCGGGCCCGCCAGAGCGCGATGGTCAGCACGGTGAGACCGAGGTCGAAACCGAACAACAGCATGGACAGTTGCAGCGTGGCCGCGAGGCCGTTCGACATGGCCTCGTTGGCGGGAGCCACGGCCGCCGCGTCGCCGATGAGGGCGATGTCGCGGGAGGCCAGCAGAACCATGGAGTGCGAGACCATCGCCAACGCTCCGATGACGGTCATGGTCCCGCCTATCCGGGCTGCGAGTCGGCCACGCTCGCGCACCGTGCCGACGAGCCCGATCACGCCCACGGCGAACAGAGCGAAGGCGACGAAGGCGAGGACGTCGGCGAGCAGGTAGGCCGTGGAGTTGGCGGCGATCAGTTCCAGTTCGGCGGCGGCGGTGGCGGGCTCGTCCCTGGGCTCTATGAGCTCGGAGACCAGGGCGAGCGTCGGTGCGGCGACGAGAGCGATCTGAGGGAGTTTGGGCATTGCATCCTCCAAAGGCTGGTTCTTAGCGGTCCCGACCCTCCCAGCGGTCGCGGCTCACTACACCCGCCCGTGGTAGGGGCCATGCCCGTCCAGGGACGGAGTCCGACCGGTACTCCAGGGGGAGGCCGGGCCGTGCGCGCTGATCTAGGCTGCGCGGGTGCGGCAAGACTGGCGAAACGTGGTCATTGATCTCGGCCCGGCGATCGGCCTGCTCTCCGTGGGACTCCTGGAGCTCCCGGGCTCCGGGCTGGCTCCGGAGGCGGTGCAGCAGCATCTGTTCGCGGTGCTCGTGTCGACCATGGCGCTGGCGGTACGGCGCCGCCATCCGCTCGCGGTCGCGCTCGCTGTCGCGGTCACGGTGATGGCCACATCGCTGGGTGCCGAGCCGCCCGACGAGGTGGCCGTGCTGCTCGCCGTGATCGTGTCGGTCTTCAGCGCCGCGGCGTACCTGCCGACTCTCGTCATGGTCGGCGCGGCCGCCGCGAACGCCGCCGCGCTCACCGTCTCGATCCTGACCGACACGGCGGAGACCGACGCATCCAGCGTGGCGACGGGAATGGTCCTGTTCATCGTCCTTCCCGCCGCCGTGGGCGCCGCGTACCGGCGGCGGCGCCTTGCCACGCAGTCACTCGAGGCGAGGGCCGAGGAACTGGAGCGGCAGGCCCGCGGAGCGGTGGCCGCGGAGCGCCGGCGCATCGCCCGTGAGGTGCATGACCTCGTGGCGCACTCGGTGAGCGTCATCGCCGTGCAGGCCGAGGCGGGTAAGCGGGTGCTGGACGGGGGCCCGGAGGCCACGGGCGGCGCGTTCACGGCGATCGCCGACGCCTCGCGATCCGCGCTTGTGGAACTCGCCCGGCTCTTACGCCTCCTGCGCGAGGACGAGGCGCCGGTCCCGATCGAACCGCTGCAGCCGCAGCCGGGACTGTCCGATCTCGACTCGCTCGTGGCTCGCATCGGCGCCGCGGGACTCGACGTACGCCTGAAGATCGAAGGCGAGGCGCGGCCGCTCGCGCAGGGCGTCTCATTGTGCGCCTACCGCGTGATTCAGGAGGCGCTGACCAACACCCTCAAGCATTCCGCCGCCGACCAGGCCGACGTGACACTTAGATACGGTCAGAACGTGCTCGATCTCGAGGTGCGCACGGCAGACGACGGGTCCTCGTCCCCGCCCGCCGGTGGCACCGGGCGTGGCCTGATCGGGATGTGGGAACGTGTCGCCCTCTGCGGCGGCCGCCTGACCCTCGACATCTCGAACGGCTTCGCGGTGCGGGCCAGGTTGCCGGTGACCGGACAGGTCACATCGTGATCCGTGTCGTGGTCGCCGACGACGAGATGCTGATCCGGCAGGGCCTCACCGCGATCCTGACCGGTGAACCGGATATCGAGGTGGCCGAGGCGGCCGACGGGGTGGCGGTGCTGGCCGAGGTGCGCCGTACGAATCCGGACGTGGTGCTGATGGACATCCGGATGCCGATCCTCGACGGCGTCGAGGCGACCCGGCGGCTCACGAGGACCCAGGCCGGCGTCCGTGTCCTCGTGCTGACCACCTTCGACCTCGACGAGTACGTCTACCAGGCCATGCGCGCGGGGGCGTCGGGGTTCCTGCTCAAGAGCGTCCCGCGGGAGCACCTCGTCGCCGGGATCCGGACCGTGGCGGGGGGAGACGCCCTGCTCGCGCCGGCCGTCACCCGGCGTCTGCTGGAGGAGTTCCTCAACGGCCCGCCACCGGGATCCACGACGCCGGTCCTGCTCAAGGGGCTGACTCCGCGCGAGCTCGACGTGCTGCGCCTGGTCGGCAGGGGCCTTTCGAACACGCAGGTCGGGGCGGAGCTCTTCCTCGCGGAGAGCACGGTCAAGACCCACGTGACCAACCTGCTCGCCAAGCGGGGGCTCAGGGATCGGGCTCAACTCGTGGTGCTCGCGTACGAGTCGGGTCTGCTCCGCCCAGGGATGTAGGCGACCGCTTCCGAGCCGAGTCGCCGACCGGGTCGTCCCGGCCTCGGTGACCGCTTGAGCGCCCGGCCTGATGCGCTGTTCGAATTCGCCCACGCGCTACTGTGCTCCGACTGAGCGCGGAAAGGGATCCACATGACCACCCTGATCAATCCCGCGGACGGGCGCACGATCGGCGACGTGCCGGACACCGCGGCCGAGGACGTCGCCGGAGCCGTCCAGACGGCTCGGGAGGCCTTCGAGCAGTGGCGGGACGCGACGCCGGGGGAGCGGGCCCGCGTGCTGCTGCGCCTCGCCGACCTCGTCGAGGGCGACGCCGACGAGCTGACCCGGCTGGAGGTCGAGGAGACCGGCAAGCCCGCGGCCGTGTTCAGGGACGGGGAACTGCCCTTCGCCATCGACAACCTGCGGTTCTTCGCCGGAGCGGCCAGGTCGCTGGAGGGGACCGGCGCGGGCGTGCTCAGCAAGGGATACACGTCGGTCCTGGTCAGACGGCCGATCGGTGTCGTGGGGTCGATCTCGCCGTGGAACTTCCCCTTCATCATGGCGGTCTGGAAGGCCGGCCCGGCACTGGCGGCCGGCAACGCCGTCGTCATCAAGCCCGCGCCGCGGACGCCTCGCACCACGCTGCGGCTCGCCGAGTTGTTCACGGCGGCGGGCGCTCCCGACGGCCTGCTCCAGGTCGTCACCGGCGGCGCCGACGTCGGCCAGGCGCTGGTGACCGATCCCGGTGTCGACATGGTCAGCGTGACGGGCTCGACCGAGACAGGGCGGGCCGTGATGCGGGGCGCGGTCGACGGCCTCAAGCGGGTCCATCTCGAGCTGGGCGGCAAGGCGCCCGCCCTGGTCTTCGAGGACGCGGCGCTGGAGGACATGGCGGCGGGCGTCGTGATGGGCGCGACCTACAACACCGGGCAGGACTGCACGGCCGCCACCCGGGTCTACATCGACAGATCGCGGTACGGCGAGGCCGTCGAGGCGCTGCGGGACGCCCTGTCCCGGGTCCGGCCGGGCGACCCGTGGGACGAGGGGGCGGACATCGGCCCCCTGATCTCCGCGGCCCACCGTGACCGGGTCCACGGCTTCGTGAGCCGCGCCTCCGGCCGGATCGTCTGGGGCGGCACGCCGATCGACGGGCCCGGCTTCTACTATTCGCCCACGCTCATCGCCGACGCCGACCAGTCGAGCGAGATCGTGCAGTCGGAGATCTTCGGCCCCGTGCTCGTGGCCGTCCCGTTCGACGGCGAGGACGAGGCCGTGCGGCTCGCCAACGACACGCCGTACGGCCTCGCCTCGTCGGTGTGGTCCGCGGACGTGTCGCGCGCGCTGCGGGTCTCGCACCGGCTCGACGTGGGGGTGACGTGGGTCAACGACCATCTCCCCATCGCGTCGGAGGCCCCGCACGGCGGGGTCAAGGGCAGCGGTTTCGGCAAGGACATGAGCCAGGAGGCGGTGCAGGAGTACTCGGTCACCCGGCACCTGATGATCAAGCACGCCGCCCCGCAGGCCCGCGACTCCTTCCGGCCGGCCTGACCGGTGGCGCCCCGGGCCGGGGCGCCCCGGGCGGGGGCGCCCCGGCACGTCTGCGGCGTGGTGCCTGTCCGAACCGGGGCATCCCGTCATGCGGCGTGGTGCCCGCCCGGGCCGGGCGCCCTTGTCATGCCGGATGTCGCGGCGTCAGCCCGAGGCGGCGTCGAAGTGCAGTTCTGAGGTCACCCGGTAACGGTCACCCCGGTAGATCGACCGGGTGAACTCCACGATTCCGCCGTTCACGTCGCGCGTCGTCCGCTCGACCATCAGCGCGGGGAAGTGTTCGGGCACGCTCAGCAGCACGGCCTCGGTCTCGTCGGTGACCGTGGCCTCGATGGTCTGGACGGCGCTGCGGACGTCCACCCCGAACCGCTCGCGCAGCACGCGGTAGAACGAGCCCGACTCCATGTCGTCGGGGACGAGACCGTCGACCAGCACGTGGGGGAGATGGAGCCGCTCGATCGCCATCGGCTCGTCGTCCACCACGCGCAGCCGGACCACGCGCAGGACGAGCGCGGCTGGGGCGAGTTGCAGCCGCCTGGCGAGCTGCGGGCCGGCCGGCGCCGAGCCGAACTCCAGGATCCTGCTCAGCCAGTGGCCCTCCGCCGGGGGCGCGTAGAACGATCCGCTCGGCGTCGCGGCCAGGGCCTGGGTGACCCGGTGCGGCCCCGTGAAGGTGCCGCGGCCGTGCTCCCTCACGAGCACGCCCGATCGGACGAGGTCGTCGATCGCGGCGCGGAGGGTCGGCCGGGAGACTCCCAGCTCCTTGCACAGGTCTCGCTCGGAGGGGATGGCCTCACCCGCCTTCATGTCGGCGACGAAGTCCAGCAGGAAGTCCCGCACGCGGTCGCGTTTCAGCCCGGCTCCCGTGTTCAGAGTCACGCCTCGACCTTACCAAAGCCTTACCAGTTCGCCGACATTTCCCTTTAAATATGGGTCTTGACGGCACAACTGGTTAAGACCACTCTATCCGCAGTAGGCCAATTACTTACCAATATATGACCACTGGGAGTAGCCATGAGGCGCCTTCTCGCCGCGGCCGCGGTGCTCACGATCGCAGCCGGTCTCACCGCGTGCAGTTCCTCCACCGAGACCCAGGGTGAGGGCCCCGGCTCGGCGGGCGGCACCGCCTCCACCAAGCTGACCGTGTGGATCATGCGGGACAGCATCTCCGACGCGCTGGTCCAGCGCTTCACCTCGGACTACCAGTCCGCGCACGCGGGAACCACGCTGGACATCCAGATCCAGGAGTGGGACGGCATCGGGCAGAAGGTCACCAGCGCCCTCGCGAGCAACGACGCCCCCGACGTCATCGAGGTCGGCAACACCCAGGTCGCGGAGTACGCCGCGAGCGGCGGCGTCAAGGACCTCACCGACAAGACCACCGACCTCGGCGGCGCCGACTGGCTGCCCGGCCTCGCCGAGCCCGGCAAGATCGACGGTAAGCAGTACGGCATCCCGTGGTACGCGGCCAACCGTGTCGTCATCTACAACAAGGACCTCTTCGAGAAGGCCGGCGTCACCGCCGCACCGAAGACCCGCGACGAGTGGATCGACATCACCACCAAGCTGAACAAGGGCGGCGACCAGGGCATCTACCTCCCCGGCCAGAACTGGTACACCCTTTCCGGCTTCATCTGGGACGAGGGCGGCGACCTGGCCGTCAACGACGGGACCACCTGGAAGGGCGGCCTCGACACGCCGCAGGCGCTCGCGGGCATGGACTTCTACAAGAAGCTCCAGGCCCTCGGCGACGGCCCGCGCGACTCCGACGAGGCCAACCCTCCGCAGGCCGACGTCTTCGCCAAGGGCGACGTCGCGCAACTGATCTCCGCTCCCGGCGGCGCGGTCGCGATCGAGAAGGCCAACCCCGACCTGAAGGACAAGCTCGGGTTCTTCCCGATCCCGGGCAAGACGGCGGACAAGCCGGGCGCGGTCTTCACCGGCGGCTCCGACCTGATCATCCCGGAGGCGTCCAAGAACCAGGACGCGGCCTACGAGGTCGTCAAGGCGCTCGCCGGCGAGAAGTTCCAGACCGACATGGCCAAGGAGATGTCGTACGTGCCGAACCGCGTGTCGCTCGCCGGGGTGCTGAGCGGCAGCGAGGGGGCGGCGGCCATGGCGATCGGCGCGGCGAACGGCCACGCCACGCCGAACTCGCCCAACTGGGCCGCGGTCGAGGCCAAGAACGTCATCAAGGAGTACATGACGGCGGCGCTCACCGGTGACGCCGCCGCGGAGGCCGGCAAGGCCTCGCAGTCCATCGCCGAGATCCTCAACACCAAGTCCTGAGAGCCCGGTGTCCTGAGAGAGCCGCCTGTCCCGTTCCGCCCCCTCTCCTCCCTTCCCGGGGGCGGAACGGGCGGGCCAGGTGTGTGAGAGGAAAGTCGTGGCCTCCGAGGCTCCACAACCCCCCGGGAACCTCCTGTCCGCCGGGATCTCCGTACCGTCGGGGCGGCGCCGGCCCGGCGCCGGAGAGCCGTCACATCCCGGTTCCGGGGACGCCGGCGGCCGGCACCCGTCCGCGGCGGCCCGGCCCTCCGGCGTGAACCCCCGGCGCCGGCGCTCCGGCCGGGGCGCCGTGCGCACGATCGCCGCGGCCTGGCCGTACCTGCTGGTCCTGCCCACCGTGATAGGCACGGCCTATCTGCTCTTCTATCCGCTGCTGCGCAGCGTGGTGATCTCCTTCCAGCACTTCCGGACCGGCGAGCTGATCCGTGGCGGGGCGGCCTTCGTCGGTCTGGAGAACTACCAGGACGTGCTCGGCAGCGCCGAGTTCTGGACGGTGGTCCGCCGCACACTCGTGTGGACCGCGGTCAACGTCGTCCTCATCATGGTGATCTCCACGCTCACGGCGCTGATGATCGTCCGCCTCGGCAGGCGGATGCGGCTGGCGGTGATGAGCGGCCTGGTCCTCACCTGGGCCACCCCGGTTCTCGCCGCCACCACCGTCTTCCAGTGGCTGTTCCAGTCCAGACTCGGCGTCGTCAACTGGGCGCTCGTCTCCCTGGGCTTCGACTCGTTCGACGGGTTCAGCTGGTTCGCGAGCGGCCAGGCGACGTTCGCCATCATGGTGCTGCTCATCGTGTGGCAGTCGGTGCCGTTCGCGGCGCTCACCCTGTACGCCGGGCTGACCACGATCCCGGCCGAGCTGTACGAGTCGGCGAGGATCGACGGCGCGGGCGCGTGGCAGATCTTCCGCGGCGTCACCTTCCCGATGCTCCGGCCGCTCTTCGGCCTGATCACCTCGCTCGAGGTGATCTGGGTGTTCAAGTGCTTCGCCCAGATCTGGGCGATCACCAAGGGCGGCCCCGACGACGCCACCACCACGTTGCCGGTGTACGCCTTCCAGGTCGCCCAGTCGCTGCACAAGTACGACCTCGGTTCGGCGATCTCGACGCTCACCGTGCTCATCCTGCTGGTCGTCCTCGTCGCGCACCTGCGGCGCATGTACAAGCACGAAGGAGAAGGCCTGTGAAGCTCCGCCGGCTGCCCCTGAACGTCGCGGCCCTCGGCGTGCTGGTCGTGTCGGTCTTCCCCGTCTACTGGATGGTGGTGACCGCGTTCAAGCCAACCAGGGACATCCAGGCCGACACCCCGCAGTTCCTGCCCCTCCACCCCACGCTCGACCACTTCAGGACCGCGGTCGGCGCGGACGGTTTCGCCCAGTTCTGGCGCAACAGCCTGCTCGTCTCCGTCACCGCCGTGGTGCTGGCGCTCGCCGTCGCCCTGCTCGCCGCCTTCGCGGTGGCCCGCATGCGCTGGCGCGGCAGGAAGGCCTTCATCCTGATGGTCTTCATCGCGCAGATGGCGCCGTGGGAGGCGCTGCTGATCCCGATGTTCATCATCGCCCGCGACACGGGGATGCTCGACAAGCTGTCGATGCTGACCCTCATCTACTTCATCGTCACGCTGCCGTTCACCATCGTCACGCTGCGGGGATTCCTCGCGGCGATTCCGGCGGAGCTGGAGGAGGCCGCCCAGATGGACGGGGCCGGCAGGGCGGTCGCCTTCCGCCGCGTCGTCCTCCCGCTGCTCGCACCGGGCCTGATGTCGACCTCGCTGTTCGGGTTCATCACGGCCTGGAACGAGTTCGCCTTCGCCAACGCCCTGATCATCAAGAACCAGGACGACCGGACGCTGCCCGTCTGGCTCTCGTCCTTCAGCAACGTCTTCGGCACCGACTGGGGCGCGACGATGGCCGCCGCCTCCCTGTTCATGGTGCCGGTCCTGCTCATCTTCCTGGTCCTGCAGCGCCGCGTGACCACCGGATTCATCGCCGGCGCCGTCAAGGGCTGAGCCGCCCCGCTCGTGTGTCATCGTGCGGCCCACCGCCGGGCCGCTCGTCAATCCTGCCTGGAGGGAATCTCAACGTGATCATTCCGCGGCCGAGGGAACTGGCCGTCCTCGGGGGCTTCGTCACGTACGCGGACAGTGCCGTACTGCTGTCGCATGATCGTGACCTGGGACCGGAGGGGTACCGCCTGAGCGTCTCCGACGGCGTGATCGATCTGGCCGCCGGCGGGCCCGTCGGCGAGTTCTACGGCAGACAGACCCTGCGGCAGCTCGGCGCGGCCGTGCCGTACGGGACGATCGAGGACGGTCCGCGCTTCGGCTGGCGCGGCGTGATGCTCGACGTCGCCCGGCACTTCATGCCCAAGGAATTCGTGTTGCGGCTGATCGATCTGATCGCCGAGCTCAAGCTGAACGTGCTGCAGCTGCATCTGACCGACGACCAGGGCTGGCGCCTGGAGATCAAGCGGTATCCCCGGCTCACCGAGGTCACCGGCGACCACTACACCCATGACGACATCCACGAGATCGTCTCGTACGCGGCCGACAGGTTCGTCCGCGTCGTCCCGGAGATCGGGCTGCCCGGGCACGTCCAGGCCGCGCTCGCCGCCTACCCGCACCTGGGCAACGACCCGGGCAGGCGGCTCGGCGTCTGGGACCGGTGGGGGATCAGCGAGCACACCCTCAACCTGGAGGAGTCCACGATCGCCTTCTTCCACGACGTGCTGGACGAGGTCGTCGAGCTGTTCCCCGACGACTACGTGCACGTCGGCGGCGACGAGTGTCTGCCGGGGGAGTGGGAGCGCACGCCGCGGGCCCAGGAGCGCATCCGCGAGCTCGGCCTGCCGGGCGCGCACGCGGCGCGGGCCTGGATCACCTCCCGGATGGCCGAGCACCTCGCCGCCCGCGGCAGGAAGCTCGTCTACTGGTACGAGAAGGCCGACGGCCCGCCGGGCGCGACCACGATGACCTGGCTCGACGAGGAGAGCGGTCCACAGGCGACGCTGGAGGGCAGGGACGTCGTCCTCGCCCCCCACCTGCGCACGTACCTCGACTACCCGCCGGTCCTGGAGCCGGGGCCGTTCGCGCCCGACCGGGTGCTGTCGCTCTCCGAGGCCTACCACTTCGACCCTCCTGCCGCCCCCGAGCGGGCCGACGGGCGGATCCTCGGCGTCCAGGCCCAGCTCTGGACCGAGTACATGCCCACCCCCTCCGATGTGGAGCGCCAGGCCTTTCCCCGGCTCTGCGCGTTCGCCGAGGTCGCCTGGGGTTCCGCGGGCGACTACCCCGACTTCCTTCAGCGACTCCACCCGCACCTGGCCCGGCTGGAAGCCCAGGGTGTCCGGGTCGGGCCGTTCATCCCATAGGCCACGGGGGACCGCCAGACCACGGGGGACCACACCCAAGGAAAGGACGAAAGTGTCCAGCAAGAAGTGGTTAGCCGGCGGACTCGTGTCCGCCCTCGCCCTCATCGGCGTGGCCGCCCTCCCGGCCGACGCCGCGACCTCACTCCGCGTCCAGTACAAGACGAGCGCCGCCGGAGCCACGGCGGACCAGGTCGAGCCGTGGTTCAACCTCGTCAACAGCGGCACCACGGCCGTGCCGCTCAGCTCGGTGAAGATCCGCTACTACTTCAAGGCCGACTCGCCCACGCAGCAGTACCGCTTCGCCTGCTCGTGGGCGGTGGTCTCCTGCTCGACCGTGACCGGCACGTTCGGCACGATCTCCCCCGGTACGGCGACCGCCGACCGGTACCTGGAGGTGGGCTTCACCGCGGGTTCGCTCGCTCCCGGCGCCCAGACGAGCGACCTGCAGTTGCGGTTCTACCGGGCCGACTGGCAGCGGATCACGCAGAGCGACGACTACTCCTTCAGCTCGTCCAGGACCACCTACGCGGACTGGTCCAAGGTGACCGCCTACCAGAACGGCGCACTCGTCTGGGGCGACGCCCCGGCGGGCGGCGATCCGACGCCGACGCCGACACCGACCACGTCGCCCAGTCCCCCGCCCACCGGCGGCAACGCCGGAGTCGTCTTCGACGACTTCACCTACACCGACGCCAACGACACGCGGATCAACGCGCACAATTGGATCATCCGTACGAACCAGGGCGGCCCCGGCATCCCCGGCGCCTCCTGGCCCAAGGAGAACATCTCCTTCCCGGTCGTCTCCGGCTCCAACAAGGCGCTGCAACTCAAGTCGGTCACCGACGGCACCGGTTCGGGCACGCAGCAGTCGGAGGTGCTCAACCAGCGCAAGTTCCTCGAGGGCACCTACGCCGCCCGGGTGAAGTTCTCCGACGCCCCCGTCAGCGGTCCGGACGGCGACGCCATCGTGGAGACCTTCTTCACCATCACACCACTCAACCGCGACCTCGACCCGGACTACAGTGAGCAGGACTTCGAGTACCTGCCCAACGGAGGCTGGGGCGAGCCGTCCAGCATCATGTACGCCACGTCGTGGGAGACCTACCAGAACGAACCCTGGCTGGCCGTCAACGTCCACGGTGAGGTCCGCCAGAGCTACGACGGCTGGCACGACCTGGTGCTGCAGGTCTCCGGCGGCACGATCAAGTACTACATCGACGGCGCGCTGTTCGCGGAGCACGGCGGCGTCTACTACCCCGAGACCGTGCAGTCGGTGAACTTCAACCTGTGGTTCATCAGCGGCGGCCAGATCGGCAGTTCGACCCCGCGCACGTACGTGCAGCAGGTCGACTGGTTCTACCACGCGAAGAACGAGGTCGTCGCGCCCAGCGAAGTGGTCAACCGGGTCAACGGCTACCGCACGGCGTCGACCTCCTGGGTCGACACGGTTCCCGGTGCCTGACCGGCGATGAGACGGCACGGCTCGCGCGTATTCGGGGCGCGCGAGCCGTCAGCCCCGTGTCCCCGGGTCCGCCGGGCCCCCTGTTCTCAGCCCTGGCCGGGGATGTTGCGCAGGGCCTCGCGCCGGGACAGCCCGGAGATGCCGTGGTGGCTGATGTAACGGACCACCTCGACCGGGTCGGTCTTGGCGTACTCGCGCAGCGCCCAGCCGATGGCCTTGCGGGCGAAGAAGTCGATGTCCGACAGGCTCGGCTCGATGCAGGCGTACAGCAGGCCGCGGTCGGTGGCGTCCTTGAAGGAGTTCTGGCAGATGATCGCCGTGCGCCGCTTCCACAGGTCCGGGCCGTGGGCCCATTCCAGCATCAGCGGGCGCATCGTCTCGGGGAACAGCCGCAGCAGTGGTCCGATCCTGCGGATGGCGAGATCGTCCACGAAGTCCCACCAGGCCCCTGTGACGATCATCTCCTCGTACATGGGCAGTGTGTAGAGGGTCTGCCAGGGCTTGTAGTAGCGGAAGCCCGACAACTCGATCGCGGCGTAGCGCTCCTCGCGGTACTCGGCCTCCCGCCACAGCGCGAGCACGGTCCTGCGCCACTCCGGCGCCGACTCCAGGCGGTGCTCGGCGAAGACCCGCCGCAGGGCGGCACGCCGGGGGACCGCCGTCACCCCGAGGTACGGCATCTCCGATTTCATGTACGCCCGCATGGCGGAGGCACTCGACGGATCGGCCACCTCGGCGAGCGCGGCCCGTACCTTCTCGACGAGTGTCATGCCGGCTGCGTCGTCCGGTCCCCGGTGGCGAGTCCGTCGAACAGCACCTTGATGTAGTGCTCGGCGAGGGCGTCGGTGTCGAGGCGTCCGCCGGGACGGAACCACCGGACCGCCACCCAGATCCCGTCGCGGATCATGCGGTAGGTGAGCTTGGGGTCGACGTCGGCGCGGAACTGGCCGCTGGCCTGGCCACGCCTGATCTGTTCCATCCACATGCGCTCGACCTCGTCCTCGGCCCGCACGAGATAGTCGAAACGGTCGCCGGGCAGCGAGCGGAGGTAGTTCCAGTCGTTCTGCATGACCGTGATGGCCGCCCGGTGGGGCTCGAGGGTGTGGAACCCGATGCTGACCAACTGGGACAGGGCCGCGCGCGCGTCCGCGGCGTCGGCGAGCGCCGCGCGGTAGCGGGCGATGAGGTCCTCGAGGAAGGTGCGGAGCACCTCGTCGACGATCGTCTCCTTGGAGTCGAAGTGGTGGTAGAGGCTTCCCGAGAGGATGCCCGCCTCGTCGGCGATCTCGCGGACCGTAGTGGCCTGGAAGCCCTTGCGTGCGAAGAGTTCGGCGGCGAGCTTCACGAGGTGGTCGCGCCGCTCCGACGCCGGGCCGGTCGCACCGGTCCGTTTCGCCCGTACGGGAGCGGCGGTGGCGCCGGAGTTCTTACGCTGGTTCACGCCGACCATTATGAGCCTTCGAGCAAGAGCTTGCTCGAACGCCCTGAGGTTTCCCTGTGCTCAGCCCGTGCGAGTGTGCACAACTTCGGGCATTCCACCCCTGGTCGGCGCCCCGTCCCGGCCGGCCTTGGCTCCGCCTGCTTGCGACCTTGCGCAAGCACGCCGGACTCGACGGCGGGTAGGGCAGGATCGGAGCCATGGCGAAACTGGGCTATCCGTTCACACTGGGGGTGGCTTCGGGAGAACCCTTACCCGACGGGGTGATCCTGTGGACCCGTCTGGCGCCTGAACCGCTGCACCCCACCCGGCCGGGAGGCATGCCCAACCAGACGATGACCGTCCACTGGCAGGTGGCCGAGGACCGGGCGTTCGCGCGGGTGGTCCAGGCGGGCACGGCGGCGGCCAACCCCGACTGGGCCCACAGCGTACACGCCGAGATCACCGGGCTGCGGCCGGGGACGGAGTACTTCTACCGCTTCTCCGTCGACGACCACACCAGCCCGGTGGGCCGCACCAAGACCGCCCCCGATCCCGCATCCACGGACCCCGTGCGGTTCGGGGTCGTCTCGTGCCAGCGTTACGAGCACGGATACTTCACGGCCCTGCGTCATCTGGCGGACGAGGTCCCCGACGTGATCCTCCACCTCGGCGACTACATCTACGAGTACGGCAAGCCGGCCCATCCCGCGCCGGGCCGCTACGTGCGCAGGCTGGAGCCGGAAGCCGAGTGCAGGACGCTGGGCGCCTACCGCGACCGCCATGCCCGTTATCGCATGGACGCCGACCTGCAGGCCGCCCACGCGGCGGCTCCGTGGATCGCGCTGCCCGACGACCACGAGGTCCGCGACGGCTACTCGGGCAGGCTGCCGGGTGACGGCAGCAGCCCGGGCGCGTTCCTCAAGCGCAGGACCGCCGCGTTCAAGGCCTACTTCGAGCACCTGCCGCTGCGCGACCGCCCGCAGGGTGCGAACCTGCGCAACCACCGCTTGCGCGCCTACGGCAAGGTCGTCGACTTCGTCCTCGCCGACACGCGGCAGTACCGAGAGGGGCGGGACCTGCTCGGCCCCGAACAGGAGCAGTGGCTGACCGACCGGCTGGACGCCTCGACCGCCCGGTGGAAGGTGCTCGCGCAGGCGGTGTTCTTCGCGCCGCGGAGGTTCCCCGCGGGGTCGCTCAGTGCGGACGCCTGGGACGGCTACCCCGAGTCGAGGGCCCGCGTGCTGGCGCACGCCCCCGACGGCCTGGTGGTGCTGAGCGGGGACGTCCACAACGCGTGGGCCGGCGACCTGCGGTCGGACTGGGCCGACCCGGGCTCGAAGGCGCTCGGCGTCGAGTTCGCCGGCACGTCGGTGACGAGCATGCCCGGCGAGGTCGACTCCGGCGCGGTCCTGGAGTCGAACCCGCACCTCGCCTTCTTCGACGGCCGGCGCGGCTACATGTCCTGCACGGCCGCCGCCGACCGGTTCCAGGCCGACTACCGGGCGGTCGACTTCGTGGACCGCCCGGGGGCCTCCGTGTCGACGATCGCGCGCTTCCAGGTCGTGGGGAACAAGCTGCGACATGTCGATCTGTAAAATCCGAGGTCAATAGACTGGCGAATAGGAAAGTTTCCTATTAGATTTCTCGCATGCCAGAGCGCTGCCCAGTGGGCACAGTATGAAGCGAAGCCCGGACCTTCTCCGTCTGGCCGAAACGGTCCTCCTTCCCGGCTTCGTGGGAACCGCGGCACCCGACTGGGTGCGCCGGCGGCTCGCCGACGGACTCGCCGGAGTCGTCCTGTTCTCCAGGAACGTCGACACCCCCGCGCAGCTCGCCGACCTCACCTCGGCTCTCCGGGCGGAGAACGCCGACATCCTCATCGGGATCGACGAGGAGGCCGGCGAGGTCACCCGCCTGGAGGCCCGCACCGGAAGCTCCCGTCCGGGGAACTACGCGCTCGGCGTGGTCGACGACGTGGCCCTGACCGAACAGGTCGCCCGCGACGTCGGACGTGACCTGCGCACGGCGGGGGTGAACATCGACTTCGCGCCGGCGGCCGACGTCAACTCCAACCCGGACAACCCGGTGATCGGCCTCCGGTCCTTCGGCGCCGACCCCGCTCTGGTCGCCAGGCACACCGCGGCCTGGATCCGGGGACTGCAGGCCGCCGGGGTCGCCGCCTGCGCCAAGCACTTCCCCGGGCACGGCGACACGTCAGTGGACTCGCACCACAGCATCCCCCGGGTCACCGCCTCGGCGGAGGAGCTGGACGAGGTGGAGTTGTGGCCCTTTCGCGCCGCGATCCAGGAGGGCGTCCGCTCGGTCATGACGGGTCACCTGCTCGTGACCGCGTACGACGACGAACTCCCCGCCACCCTCAGCCCGAAGATCCTCACCGGCCTCCTCCGGAATCGGCTCGGTTTCGAGGGGCTCATCGTCACCGACGGCATCGAGATGGCCGCGGTCGCCGGACGCTACGGGCTGGGCGGCGCCAGCGCGCTCGCCATCGCGGCCGGCGCGGACTCCATCTGCGTGGGCGGGGAGAACTCCGACGAGGCCACGGTCGAGCTCATCCGCGACGCCATCGTCGACGCCGTCATCGAGGGCACCCTGCCTGAGGAGCGGCTGGCCGACGCGGCGGTCCGGGTGCGGGCACTCGCCTCATGGCATGCCGCCGCGGCCGAGACGGAGCTTCCCGACGAGATCGGGCTCGCCGCGGCCCGCAGGGCCGTCAGGGTCACCCGCAGGCCCGGCATGCCTGCCGTCCTGCCCCTGGTGGTGGCCGCCCACGTGGTCGAACTGGCGCCCGAGACCAATCTGGCCATCGACAAGGGCATGCCGTGGGGGGCGGGTGAGCCGCTGAGCAAGCTGCTGCCCGGCACCACGGTCACCCGGTTGAGCGAGCCGGAGGCCGGGGACGGGGCACCCGACCGCGTGCTGTGCGAGGCCGCCGACCGGCCTCTGGTCATCGTCGTGCGCGACGCGCACCGGCACGCCTGGCAGCTGGACTTCGTGGAACACGTCCTGGCCGCCCGCCCGGACGGCGTGATCGTGGAGATGGGCCTGCCCGGCCGTACGGACCTCGGGGCGGTGCACATCGCCACCCACGGCTCGGCCCGGGTGTGCGGCCAGGCCGCCGCGGAGGTGCTGACAGGCCAGGCCTGACGCCGTTTCTGCCCGCTCGTCCCGGGTCCGTACGATGGTCGCCGACAACGGGGAGATGAGAACTCGATGAAGGTCGCATACGTCACCTGTGACAATCCTGTCGCGCGGTTCGACGACGAGCGGGAGATCCTCCTGGGGGCCTGGCTGGGAGCCGGGATCGAGGGGACGACGCTCACGTGGGACGACCCCCGGGCCGACTGGTCCTCGTTCGACGCCGTCGTCGTCCGTTCGGCGTGGGACTACATCGAGCGCCGTGACGAGTTCACGGCCTGGGCCCGGCGGGTCGAGCAGGCGACACGGCTGTTCAACTCGGCGTCCGTGCTCGAGTGGAACACCGACAAGACCTACCTGCGCGGCCTGGGTGTGCCGACCGTGCCCACCCACTGGGCCGAGCCGGGGACGAACGCGGAGCTTCCCCACTGGGAGGAGTACGTCGTCAAGCCCGCGATCTCGTCCGGCGCGCGCGACACGATGCGCACCGCCGATCGGGATCTGGCGGAGGCGCACGTCGCCAAGCTCGTCGGCGCGGGCAGGACGGCCATGGTGCAGCCGTACGTCAAGGCGGTCGAGCACGAGGGGGAGCTGTCCCTCCTCTACTTCGGGGGCGAGTTCAGCCATGCCGTACGGCGTCACCCGATGCTGACCGAGACCGCGATCGACGATGCCAACCGGGCGCGCCTGCGCGATCCCGACGACGACCAGTTCGCCCTCGCGGAGCTCGTCCTGAGCAAGGTGGGGGAGCGCCTGCTCTACGCCCGGGTCGACCTCGTCCGCATGCCCGACGGGGAGCCGGTGCTCATGGAGCTCGAGGCCGCAGAGCCGTACCTCTTCCTGCGTTACGAGCTGGACGCGCCGGAGCTGTTCGCGCGGGTGCTGGCCGACAGCCTCTGAGCCGTGCCCGGGGCCGGGTGCCGCGCGGCCGTCCCCGGCTCGCTTCGGGCGGATCGAGCCGCGGCGTACGGCCGGCGCGCACGTGCGTGGCCTGCCGGCGACCTACCCGTCGAGGGCCTCGGTGTAGCGGCGGGCGAGGGTGCGGATGTGGGCGACCAGTTCGGGTGGGCCGTCGACGCGGAAGTCCATCATCAGCATGCTGAGGTAGATGGCGATGGTCTCCAGGGCGTCGGCACCGGTGACGAGGATGCTGGTGTGGGAGTCGACGGCTTCGACGACGCCGACGGCGGGGTTGATGCGGGCGATCACGGTTTCGGCGGGGGCGAGGACGGTGACGCGGGCATGGACTTTCCAGCCGGTCTGCGCGACTTCGCGCAGGACGAAGGCGACGAGGTCGTCGTCGGGCAGGGAGCGGGCGGCGAAGCGGCGGGACGCGGACCGGACGCGGGTCAGGTCGGCGACGGGCAGCGCCCGCCAGGTGTGTGCGCCGAGGTCGTAGGCGACCAGGAACCAGCGGCGGCGCCAGCTGATCAGGCGGTAGGGCTCCACCTCGGTTTCGGTGTCGGCGCGGGTCGCCAATAGGGTCGCGCCGTCGCGGATCGCGCCCGCGACAACAGTGAGGGTGGCGGCGGGCACCGGGGCGTCCGGCTCGCGGGAGCCGACTGTGGCGGGCCCGACCGCGGTGGCCGACCGCAGGGCGGTTACTTTGCGCTGCAGGCGTTTCGGGAGAATCTGCTGGAGCTTGGCGAGCGCCCGGGTGAGGCTGGCGTCGATGTCCGCGATCCCGGTGGAGCCGTCCTCGGCCAGGCCGACGGCCAGCGCCACGGCCACCGCCTCGTCGTCGTCGAGCAGCAGCGGGGGCATCTTCGTGCCCTGTCCGAGCCGGTATCCGCCTACCGCGCCGCGCACGGCGTGCACCGGATAGCCGAGTTCGCGGAGGCGCTGAATGTCTTGCCGCAGTGTGCGATCGGCGACGCCGAGGCGCTCGGCGAGTTCGCGGCCCGTGTAAGACCGGTCCTGCAGCAGGGACAGCAGGCGCAGCACTCGGGTTGTCGTCGGAGCCATCTCTTTCTTACCCCCGGACCTATTAGGAACGAAAGTAGCCTAATAGGCCTTTAGGTTGGTGTTACAAGCAAGAAAGAGATCGAAAGGCAGATCATGAACGC
This sequence comes from Planotetraspora mira, assembly GCF_016863275.1. Taxonomy (GTDB): domain Bacteria; phylum Actinomycetota; class Actinomycetes; order Streptosporangiales; family Streptosporangiaceae; genus Planotetraspora; species Planotetraspora mira. Next base: position 116,454 of record NZ_BOOO01000039.1, on the reverse strand, counting down.
CACCGACACCCCCACCTCCCTGCAGCCGGTCTGGCGTGAGGTGCTGGCCGCCTCGTACCGGGCGCTGGAGAACAGCGTCGCGGGTGTGCAGGACGGCCAGGGGGACGACGCCACCCCCTGCTCCGAATGGACGGTCACCCAGGTGATTCAGCACGCCGCAGGTGACCAGCTCGCCTACGCGAAGATGCTCGGCATCGGAAACGGTCCGGCCTACGACCCCTTCTCGCCTTCCGGAGCAGTCGACGGCACTGCGGCGGAGCTGGTGAAAGACGCCGTCGAGCAGACCGCCGCGGCGTGGGCGGCGGTGTCCGACGACACCGAGACCGTTCCGACGCCGCTGCCGCACGGTGACCTGCCCACTCCGGTCGCCGCGGTGATGTGCGCGCTCGACGCCGCCGTGCACGCATGGGACATCGCGATCGCCACGGGCCAGCCGTCCCCGCTCGACGACGAGCTCGCCGGCCACCTTCTCGCCGTCGCGAGGGGTATCGTCGAACCGCTGCGCCAGTGGGGTGCCTACGCTCCCGTGGTAGAGGCTGAGGCTGCAGACAGCCCTTCCTCCACCCCGGTCGTCGACGACCTGCTCCGCTACCTCGGCCGCACCCCGCGCTGACGATCGACATCCCCGAAGCCCTCATGACCCCGGCTCACCAGCAGACGATCACTCCGGCGGGATTGTCGGCGGCGACGGCTACGGTGACCGCGAGGAGGCGGCAATCAGTGGAACTCACCCCCCAACAGGTGCTCGGCCTGCGGATGTCCAGCCTGTTGCTACGAGCGTCGGCCGGTGGCGCCGGCCGGGCGGCGGGCGTGGCCGAAGTGGTGACCTGGCTCGGGGCGATGCAGGCGCAAGACCTGGCCAGCGGTCTGTGGTCGTTCGGCGCGCGACTGCCCGGATACACCGCCGCCGACGTCACCGCCGCGCTTGAGCGGCGTGAGGCGCTGCGCACGTGGCCGATGCGCGGCACCATCCATTTCGTCCCGTCCCGCGACGCCCGCTGGATGCTCGAATTGATGGGTGTCCGGGTGCTGAACGGCGCGGCGAGGCGGCACGAGCAACTCGGCCTCTTGGAGGAGACCGTTGTCGAAGCCATGGAGGTGCTGGGCTCGGCCCTGGCCGGCGGCGGGCGGCTGAGCCGGTCGGAGTGCCTGGCCGTGCTGGCCGGCAAGGGCATCGACACCAGTGGCCAGCGCGGCTACCACCTGCTGTGCTACGCCAGCCAGCGGGGCCTGCTGTGCATCGCCCCCAACATCGGCAACGAGCAGAGCTTCGTGCTGCTCGACGAGTGGGTCCCCGACCCGCACCGGCCAGAGCGCGACGAGGCGCTGGGCATCGTCGCCCTGCGTTACTTCCGCGGCCGCGGGCCGACCACCCGGCACGACTTCGCGGGCTGGACCGGCCTGACCGCGGCCGACGCCAAACGCGGCATCGCCGTGGCCGGCGACGCGCTGGCCCGGGTGACCGTCCACGGGGTGGAGACGTACCTCGACGCCACGCTCCTCGACACCGCCCCTCCTCCGGCCGGCGACGACGACGAGGTGCTCGTGCTGCCGGGGTTCGACGAATACCTGCTGGGCTACAAGGACCGCTCGCTCATGGTCGCCGACGAGCACAAGGCGGCCATCACCCCCGGCAACAACGGGGTCTTCCGGTCCACCGTGGTACGCGCCGGCCGGGTCGTGGCCACCTGGAAACGCACCCTCGCGAAAAGCCGGGTGCGGATCGCCGTTCAGCCGCTCGTACCGCTCCACAGAAGCGACCGGGCGGAGGTCGAGCAGGCGTTCGAGCAGTACGCGCGGTTCGTGGAATGCACCCCGGAGGTGCGCTGGCCGTGACCCGTCGCGTGTCCTGGCACACATGACCCACGCCATCTCCCGACCACTCGACTTTCGCACCTGCCTGGTCACACCGCAGACGCCGGCAGCAGACCCGCGCCCGCAGCAACCACTACTGGAAACGCCGGCTCAGATATCACGAAATCAGGCCGTAGTACTAGGCCAGGGCGAGGCGCACGGCGTCGGCCGGGTCGGCGGCGGGAACCGGCCCGGGGACGGGCTCTCCGGCCGAGTCGAGGATCCGCCACCCGCCGAGAGTGATCACGGGAGTGTCCCCGCGCCGAGCCAGTGCCAGTTCGGACAACGTGCCCCATGACCCGCCGACCACGATGACCGCGTCGGCGGCCCGGACGAGGAGGGCGTTGCGCGCCTCGCCCAAGCCGGTGGGGATCACGACCATGAGGTCGCGACTCGAGCCCGTCCGATCCCGGCCGGACAGGATGCCGACGACGACGCCTCCGGCTCGGCGGGCGCCCGCGGCGGCCGCGGCCATGACACCGCCGTAACCCCCGCACAGGACGACCGCGCCGCGCTCGGCCAGCAGGCGGCCCACTGCCCGGGCGGCCGCCGCCTCGTCGGGAGTGCAGTCGGCCGGTCCGCACACCGCGACCTGCGTCATGGCGGTCATCCTAGGCGGTCGGTCCCTTCCCAGGAGGCGGGCTCAGCCGTGGGTGGAGATCCCGCCGTCGACGGGGATGACCGCGCCGGTGAGGTAGGCGCCCGCCCGGGAGGCCAGGAAGATGGCCGCGCCGGCCATGTCGTCCGGCCTGCCGATCCGCCCCAGCGGCACCGAGTTCTCGACGAGCGAGCGCGTTCCCGGGTCGTCGAGGACGAACGCCATCATCTTCGACTCGAACGGCCCCGGTGCGATGGCGTTGACCGTGATCGACTCCACGGCGAGCTGGTGGGCGAGGTGACGGGTCAGCATGTGGACCCCCGCCTTGGCCGCCGAGTACGCGTAGTTCTCCATCGCCGGGACGCGGATGCCGTCGATCGAGCCGATGTTGATCACGCGTGCCGGGTCGTCGGCCGACGCGGATGCCCTGAGCAGGGGAAGGAACCGCCGGGTCAGGAAGAAGATCCCCTTGACGTTGATGTTCCAGAGCTTGTCGAAGGCGTGCTCGGGATACTCCTCCAGCGGGGCGCCCCAGCTCGCGCCGGCGTTGTTGACCAGCACGTCGAGCCGGTCCTCGCGGGCCGACACGGCCTCGACGAGCGTCTCCACGCCCTCGGGCCCCGACAGGTCGGCCTGTACGGCATGGCATCCGAGCTCGGCCGCCGTGGCCTCGAGTTCGTCCTTCTTGCGCGAGGAGATGTAGACCGTCGCGCCCGCGTCGAGGAAACCGGCCGCGATCATCTTGCCGATCCCGCGGGAGCCGCCGGTGACGACGACCGTCTTGCCTTCCACCGAGAACAGAGTCATGCCCGAAGCATACCGACCGGTCGGTCCCGTGCCAGGGCGGTCTCAGCGGCGTTCCCGTGGCGGGGCGGTCGTCGGCGGCGCGGAGGCCGGCGAGGGGGCGGACGCGTCGCCGAGATGGCGACGCGTCCTGGCGGGCGTGGGGGACCCGCCAGGACGCGCACCTCCCCGGCGGGAGGCTTCGACCCCGGCGAGGGTTGGGGTCGAAGCCTCGCTTGATCGCGCGGAGTTCAGGGGGATCAGCCGTCGTCCGACTGCTGCTCCGGCACGCGGTAATGCCGCATGATCAGGCGTGTCGCGCCGTCGGGATCGTCGGACGGATGGGTGACCACCAGGTCACCTTCGCTCCACACGAAGCATCCGTTCTTGCACCAGACGGTCAGTTCGGTAGATACCGACAGCACGGACATGCCGTTCCCATTGCTCTGATAGGTGTGGGTGAATCCCTGCCGGTGCAGGGCGTAGCGAAGCAAACGGGTCGCCTCGCCGGGATCGCGCCAGGGCAAGTACGGCGTACCCGCGCGGACCGCTAGCACCGGCTCCCACCCCCATTTGATGGATTTGTACCAACGTTTGGATAATGCGCGGCCCAGCGGGGTCAGGTCAAGGGGTTGTTCCCCGGCAGACCGAGATCGTCTAGATTTGTTGGAACAAAAGGGTAGATTGAGGAAAGATGGCACGATCATCGCTCTACCAACAGGTGGCCGCCGAAGTACGCCGGGCCATCTATACGGGTGATCTCGCGCCAGGCGACCAGATTCCGACCGAGACCGACCTCATGGAAGCGCACGGCGTCAGCCGCAACACGGTACGGCTGGCACTGGGCGAGCTGGAGAACGAGGGTCTCATCCTCCGGATGCGCCGGCGAGGAACGTTCGTACGCGAGCGCCGGCCCCTTCTCATGCGTCCCCAGGACGAGTTCCTCCCGCTCGACCAGAGTGAGCCCCGTTTCGACTCGTTCGTTCACGCGGTCACCTCGGAGGGCCGCAGAGCCGATCAGAACATCGAGGTCTCGATCGTCAAACCCCCGGAGGACGTCTCCATCCGTCTCGCCCTGGGCGACGACTCCCTCGCCGTCGTCCGCCGCCGTCTCCGTTTCGTGGACGGCCAGCCGTACAACACGTATGACTCGTATTTCCCGCTCGATCTCGTCGGAGACTCGGAGATCGCGAGGCCGGGGGACATCAAACGCGGGGCCAACCGCGTACTGGCGGAGCTCGGACATCACCAAGTCCGAGCTGTTGACGACATTTCGGCACGTATGCCGACTCCGGATGAAGCATTGCAACTTCAGCTGGAACCGGGTACGCCAGTTGTCGTTTATGTCCGAGTTGGATATGACTCGGGCGATACGCCGGTGCGCGTCGCCGTGTCGGTTCTCCCCGCCGACAAGCACCTGATCAGATACGAGCTGGAACGTCATTGACGAAACACGGATGACCCCTCGCCGGAGGGGTCGTCTCTGGCTGTGCGCCCGCCGCGAGCGATCACCGCGCAACGCTCGGGCACCCTGACGCTGCTTTCCGCCTTTCGCTGACGCGGCCGCCGTGCGGCGTGCGGTCGTCACTCTTCGTGTTCACATCAACTCGCTCAGCACCGGAAGGACTCTCTCATGCCCACGAACACCCTCGATCTGCCGGTCGAACTCACGCTCCGTCGCGCCAAGCCGGGCGATCTCCCGACCGTGCTCACCCTTCTCGCCGAGGCGGCGAAGTGGCTGAACGCCGCCGGAGTGCACCAGTGGCCGGACGGAGGCTTCCCCGCCGCGCGGATCGAGCCCCTCATCGAGCAGGGCACGATGTACCTGCTGGACGACGGGAGCGATCCCGTTCCCGCCGCGACCATGGCGCTGGACGGCCACGCCGACCCGGAGTTCTGGACAAGGAGCGACCGGCCGGGTGACGCCCTGTACGTGCACAAACTCGCCGTCAGCAGGGCCTACTCGGGACAGGGGCTCGGCGAGGTGCTGCTGGACTGGGCCGCCGGCCGTGCCGCCGAGGAGGGCCGGCGCTGGCTGCGTCTCGACTGCGCCAAGGACAACCCCCGGTTGCAGGCCTACTACCGCAGGTTCGGGTTCCGCCACGTGCGCACGGTGGACCTGCCGCACCGCGCCTCGGGTGCGCTCTTCGAGCGCCCCGCCCGCGGGGCGGGATACGGCCGCGCTCTTGACATCGAGGCTCACAAGGAGTTGATCCGGGCCTGAACAGGGGCGGATGCCGTACGGCGTCGCAAAGGGACCCGATACTGTTCGCATCATGACCGGATCTCTCCTGGAAGTGATCGCGCTGGACGTGCGCGACGCGGTGGCCGCCGAGGAGGGCGGTGCGGACCGCCTGGAGATCGTGGCCGACATGAGCTCCGACGGGCTCACCCCCTCGGCGGACACCGTGGCGGCGATCGCCGGGGAGTGCGGCTTGCCGCAGATGGTCATGCTGCGCCGCAACGCGGGTTTCGGCGTGACGCCCGAGGAACTGGACCGGCTGCGCCGCGACGTCAAGGAACTGTCCGAGGCGGGCGCGGCCGGATTCGTCTTCGGGTTCCTCACCGGCGACGGCTCCGTGGACATGGACGCCACCGAGGCGCTGATCCACGCCGTCGCGCCGCTGCCGTGGACGTTCCACCGGGCCGTGGACCACGCGGCCGACGTCCGGGCGGCCTGGCGCGCCGTACGGCTCCTGCCCAACCTCGCCACCGTGCTCACGGCGGGCTCTCCCGACGGTGTGGGTGACGGCCTGGCGGTTTTACGCACCAGGGCCGAGGCGGGGGACGGCCCGCTCACGCTCGCCGGGGGAGGGCTCAGGACCGAGCACGTCCCGGTGCTGCTCAACTACGGCATCAGGGCCTTCCACGTCGGCAGCGCCGTACGGGAGTCGTGGAGCCTGCCCGTCGACCCGGCCCGCGTGCGCGCGTGGCGGGAACTCGTGGACCTCGACTGAGATCACCCGCAGGCGCGGCCGCGGGAAGGCGCCGCCGCGTGAGCACGCGGGAGGAGACGCGGGTCAGGACAGCGCGTGTTCGGCGCGGGCGAGGGCCGAGACCAGAGTCCTGATCGTCGCGGGTTCGTCCAGCACGCCGCCCTCCGCGGCACGCCGGTCCTCCCACGCGCGGACCCGCTCGGCGTAGGCCTCGTAGCACTTGTAGTGGAAGGCGTAGACGGTCGCGAACCGGCTGATGAGATGGGACGGATGCATGTCCCAGCCCTGGTAGTAGCCGTGCGCCAGCGAGTGGCGCACCTGGGCGGAATGCCGCTGGAGGAGCTCGCCGACGTCCTCGGCCGAGTCGGAGGCCGGAGCCGCCGCCAACGAACCGTCCGAGAGTTCCACTCCGGTGCCGGCCAGGGCCGTCTGCATGACGTGCCTGGCATGGTCGCAGGCGGGGTGGTCGAGCCGCTGCTCGTGCGGCGGCAGGCCGATCGAGGCGGTGTAGTCGAACACCCCGAAGTGCGCCGCGGCCAGCCGTCCGCCCAGCGAGGGGACCAGATCGGCGGTCCGCTGGAGGAACAGCACGGTCTGCGGCGCCTCCACCTGCATCTCGAACCTGAGCGTGCCGCGGTCGAGGCGCAGGGCCTCCTCCAGCGCCTCAAGGCACCGGGCGAACTGCCCGAGGTAGGCCTCGACGAGGACCTTGGGGAAGGTCACGACGAACCCGTCGGGCAGGCGTCCCGTGCGCTTCAGGACTTCGGTCAGGAAGCCGTCCAGCGTGCGGATCGACCGGCGGGGGTCCCCGTCGGCGAAGGACTTGACCCGCAGCCCCCAGCGCCGGGGCAGCGTGCCCTCCTCGTGCATCGCCGCGACCGTGGCGGCGGCGCTTTCGACGTGGAGGTCCTCCTCGTCCCACGACCGGAGTCCGTAGCCGTCCTCGAAGTCGATCCGCAGGTCCTCGATCGGCTCCGCGGCGAGCTTCTTCCTCAGCCGGTCGTGGACGGGCGTCGCGAGGTCGATGTCGAGACCGAACAGCGAAGCCAGTTCGGTGGGCGCGAAGACGTGCCGGTGCAGCAGTTTCATCGCGGCGTGCCGCCAGTCGGCCACGATCCCCGGCGTCACCCGGTCGGCGGGGACGTACACCGTGTGCACCGGCTGCCAGGCGATCTCCTGTGCCGGATAGCGCTCCAGTTGCCCACGATGAGCCTCGTCGAATCCCTCGAGCGACTCGTCCGGCTCGGCCAGCGTCGTGTCCATGGCCCGATCTTCGCAGAGACCCCCGCGATCGGGGAAAGCCGGCGCTGCCGGACGGGGCGCGGCCCTCGTCTCGTGGATAGGGCCGGGCTTCGCCGGGCCGCCCGTCCTTCAGACGGCCCAGGTCAGGGCGTGGCGTCCTGCGCGGGATGGGTGACCCGCCCGCAGGCGGCGAGCATGGCGGTACGGCCGACCAGCTTGACTCGTTCGCCCCGCTTGAGCGCCGTGGCCAGCTCGGCCTCGGCGGCCTCGATCGCGAGCCAGTCCTGGTAGGTCAGGGGAGTCACGCCGCGGGCGCTCAGGAGATCGTCCAGACGGATGCGGGCCGTTCCGGGCGCCGTGTCGGCGAGCAGTGTGCGGACGGTCTCCGCGGCGTCGGACTTGTTGGTCCCGATGACCCCGGTCGGCCCCCGCTTGAGCCAGCCCGCCACGTACTGCCGGTCCGACACCTTGCCCGCCACGTTGGGCACGGTCATCGTGGAGCTGTCGAAGGGCACCCCGGCCAGCGCGACGCTCTGGTAGCCGACCGACCGCATCACCATGTCGGCGGGTATGGTCTCGAACTCGTTCGTCCCCACGACCCGGCCGTCCTGCAGGCGCGTGCGCTCCAGCCGGATGCCCTCGACACGGGAGACGCCGAGGATCTCGACAGGGCGCAGCCAAAAGCGCACCTCCAGGCGCCTCGGCCGGTCCACGGGCACGCGCTCGGACCACGAGCGGAGGACCTCCACGTTCCCCCGGGTCTGGCGCGACAGCGTGGTGAGGTCCTCGACCTCCACCTCGTGGGGGAAGGTGAGGATGTCGGCGTTGATCAGCTCGCCGAGCTCACGCAGCTCCTTGAGGGTGAACTTGGCGTGTTCCGGTCCTCGCCTGCCGACCATGTGGATCCGCCGGACCCGCGAGGCCTCCAGGCGTCGCAGGACCTCGTCGGGGACATCGGTGTCGCGCAGCTCCTCCGCCCCCTTGGCGAGCACGCGGACCACGTCGACCGCGACGTTTCCGACCCCGATGACCACCACGTCCTCGGCGTCGAGGGAGAAGGTGTCGGGCGGCACGTCGGGATGCCCGCAGTACCAATTGACGAAGTCGGTGGCGGCCACGCTTCCCGGCAGATCCTCGCCGGGCACGCCCAGGTGCCTGTCCACCATGGCGCCCGTGCAGTAGACGACCGCGTCGTAGCAGGACAGCAGGTCGTCCGCCGACACGTCGGAGCCGAACTCGACGCCGCCCAGGAAACGGACGCCCGGCGCCTCCAGCACGCGGCGAAGATAACCCGCGATCGACTTGATCGACGTGTGATCGGGGGCCACGCCGTACCGCACGAGCCCGTAGGGCGTCGGCAGACGCTCGAGCACGTCGATCTCGACAGGCCCCTGGGCCTGCTTGGTCAGCGCTTCCGCCGTGTAGATCCCGGCCGGACCCGATCCGACGACCGCTACGCGCAACGCCATCATGGCCTCCACTTGCAGACGTCCTCCCCGTGATTCTCAATCATCGGCACCCCTCCGGGCCAGAACCTGGGCGTGCGACCTGTCCGGCGCCGTGTCCGCTCGGGTCCCCGTGTCCGGGGTTCCCGTGCCCTGAGGCCGGTGTCCTGAGCCGGTGTCCCGGGCTCCCGCGCCGGCTCGCGCGGACACGGTCGTCACTGGTCGGCGGGGCCGTCCAGGCGCGTCACCGGCTGCGGCCTCCCCGTGCCGGCGTCCCGCGCGGACACGCTGAAGAGCCCGCCGGCGTCGACCGCGAACGTGATCTCGATCTGTGGAAGGCCCCGCGGAGCGGGGTCGATTCCGGTCACCTCGTACCTGCCCAGTTCCGTGGCGGAGGCGACGCGTCCGTCGTTCCCCTGGAAGACCGCGACCTTGATCGATCTCTGGCCGTCATCGGCCGTGGTGAAGACCTCCACCCGCCTCGCGGGGAGCGGCGCGCCGCGCTCGATGATCGGGGTGAGCACGCCGCCTCTGGTCTCGATGCCGATCGAACGGGTCAGACGGTCGGTGGAGGCCCGTTCCGCGGTCTCGTCCGCGGGTTCCCCCGCCTGGAGGGCGGCGCCGAGGACCACGGACTCGTTCGGGCCGTCGGTGATGGGTTCCCTGCCGGTCAGCTCCCTGACCAGCGCGGAGAAGGCGGGCATCCGGGTCGCGCCGCCGGCCAGCACCACATGGGTGACGTCGGAGGCCCTCATTCCCGCCCGCTCGGTGGCCTGGTGGAAGGGGGCCCTGCAACGATCGAGCAGGTCGGCCGTGATCGACTCGTGTTCGCGCCTGGTCAGGGTCTGGTCCAGAAACAGCGGGAATGCCTGGCGCGACTCCCTGAAGGCCATGTGCACGCCCGTCTGCGACCTGTCGGAAAGCTCGATCTTGGCCCTCTCCGCCGCCTCCCCGAGGCGCTGGAGAGCCTGCTCGTCCCCGGACAGGTCGGCGTCGTGCGTGACCCTGTAGCGCCTCAGAAGCTCCTCGACGATGCGTCGGTCCCAGTCGTCGCCGCCCAGGCGGGCGTCGCCGCTCGCCGCCCGCACACTCACGCCGTGGGGGCCGACGTCGAGCAGGGACACGTCGAACGTGCCGCCGCCGAGGTCGAAGACCAGAACCGTCTGCTCCTTCCTCGCGCTGAGCCGGTTCAGCCGATGGGCCAGAGCCGCGGAGGCGGGCTCGTTCACGATGCGGAGCACGTTGAGGCCCGCGATCTCGCCGGCCTCCCTGGTGGCCTGCCGCCCGGCCTCGCCGAAGCAGGCCGGGACGGAGATCACCGCGTCGGTGACCTTCTCACCCAGGCGGGCCTCGGCGTCCTCCTTGAGCTTGCGCAGGATGAGGGCGCTGATCTGCTGCGGCGTGAAGGTCCTGCCGTCGATCTCGACGGTCCAGCCGGTGCCCATCCGGCGCTTGACCGAACGGACGGTCCGGCCGGGGTTGAACACGGCCTGCCGCTTGGCGGCCTCGCCGACGAGGACCTCACCGGTCTCGGTGAAGGCGACGACGGACGGCGTGGTCCGCGAGCCTTCAGCGTTGACGACCACACTCGGCACGCCGTCCCGGAGGACGGACACGGCGGAGTCGGTGGTTCCCAGGTCGATGCCCACCGCGCGTCGCGTCTCGCGACGGCTCCAGATCCTCTCGCCCATCGGCTCTCCTCCATGCGGTTATCCGGAAAGGACGCACGCGGTGAGTATCACGTTCGACCGCGGTCGGGGCAATGAGATGAAATTTCCGGGCAAATGATGTGTCATTTCAATAAAGGACGTCATTCATTTACCTGGAGGAAATGACCGCCCACCTTCGGCGGCGACCGGAAAAGGCGGTTCCGGTCGCGACTTTTCCGTCCCGGCGGGCCCGTCTCCGTGCGCCGCCGTACGGGCGCGGCCGGGGAGGGAGGCGCGGACGTGCGGTTCGTTCACGTCCGCGGCGGGGCGCACACCGCCCGGCCCGGAGGCGGCCTAGACCACGAGAACTCCTGCCGCGGCCCAAAAGACGGCAACTCCGGGACGAGGCGGCCGAATGATGAAACCCTCCCAGACATGACGGGACTCCGCGGGGGGCGGGACGCGATCGGGGCGCACGCGAGCCTTGATCGCGACGACGCCCGGACGCCGAACGCGCGGCGATACGAGGCATTAGGCCGGGTCATGGCCGTACTGGCGGGCGAGGCCGAGATGCTCGAGGCCTGCCGCGACCTCGCCTGGTGGCGGGGGAGCGACCACTCCTGGCACATCGAGTGGCGTGACGGGCCGAACGCCTCCGAGGTGGCGGCGCTGCTGATGGAGCGCGTCCAGGAGCCGGGGTTCGCCGGCTCGCTGGCCGGACCGGCCGGTCTCGTCACCGCCTCCATGGCCACGCTCGACGTGATGGGCGTCAGCTTCGTGCTGCGGGCCGTCGATCCCATCGGGATGACCCGGCTGCGGGCGCGTCCGGGGCTGTGGCGGATGTCGGCGACGCTCGACGGCGCGGTGACCGCGGGCAGACGCGTCACCCAGAGGCAACACTGGGAAGAGCTTCTCGGCGGCTGAGGCCCGGGCGGCCGCAGGTGCCGCCCGGGCCGCACTCGTCAGCTTGTGGCGAGGATGCCGGGGAAGGCGGTATACGGGTCCCAGATGTCGGTGAAGTATTCGATGCAGGGATCGAAGGCGCCACCCCAGTGGTCGGAGCCGCCGCCTCCTGTCCCACTGTGGATTCCCTTGGCGACGACCTTGCCGGCCGAGGTGACGGTGTAGACGGGGCCGCCTGAGTCGCCGCCGATGGTGCACTGGCCCTGCTTGATGCCGCGCACCGCGTTCTTGATGACGGTTCCGTCGCTGTACTTGTGGTTGATGCGGATGGCGTTCACCTTCCAGCCGCACATCTCTCCGGTGGTCGCGCCGCCCGTGCAGTACTGGTCGCCAGAGCCGGCCCGCCGCGACCACATCGCCCCGACGGCCCGGCTCGAGGTGGATGTGCTGGAGCCCACGTAGATGCGCGCCGCACTCGTCTTGCTCCCGCTCAGCTTGATCAATGAGGCGTCGCCGTGGTAGGCGGACTGCCCGTCGATGAGCACGGTCCCCTTGCTGTTGGACCAGGTGTCCTTGACGACGGTCCCCATGGTCTCCACGGGTGTGGAGACGGTGCCGCCGGACGTGGTGCAGTGGCCGGCCGTGATCATGGCCTTGTAGCCGTCGTAACGCCAGGAGAACGCGCTGGTGCAGGTGCCGACGCTCGTGCGGATGCGGGCGCCCCCGTAGAAGCCGCCGTTGCTGGTGTCGTTCTGCCGCGCGTCGAACTGGGAGAGGCCGGGATCGTCGACGAGCCGGATGGCGACGGCGTCCGAGCCGTAGCGGACCGCCAACCCCAGGCGCAGCGCGTCACTGGCGGCAGTGGCCTCGACGATGACCCGGTCCAGCTCTGGCTGGACCAGTGCGTTGAGGATCTTGCCGCTGTCCGGGAGGACGTCAGGAGTCAGCGTCACCACCTCGTCCTTGATCGCGTTGAGCCTGTTCCAGCTGTACTTCACGATGTGGACCTTGGGATAGATGATCCACGGGTTCGTGGCGGAGGCGGACGCGGGACTCGCCGCCTTCTCCTTCGAGGCGGCCGACACGGGGGATCCCCCGACGCTGGAGGGTTCAGCGGGCGGGGCGACGGCGTCCTTGTCCTCCGGCGGCGGCACCGCGCTCAGGTCCGCCGTCCCGTCATCCGGGGGCGTGAGCTGGGGCGGCAGCGACACGGGCCGCCCTGCTTCGCTCTCCAGGTCGGCGCTGGTCACGGCGGTGACCAGCGTGCCACTCGAGACGTACGGCTGGCCGTACACATCGGGGTTGGCGAGCGCACGCGTCTCGGCCTCCCTGAGCGCGTAGCTCAGCCTGTAGTCGGGGGCCGTGACGTTGGCGTACGGGTCCTCGGTGAACACCGGTACCGGAGTCACAGGATCGGCCGCGGCGCCGGGAGCGGCGACGGCGGTCAGTGCGACGGCGAGCGCGCAGCTTGCGAGCAGGGAACGCCTGATGAGGGCAGGCCGCATGGATTCTCCAATTAGGGGGGTTCATGATCGGAGACAGCGCTGCGAAGTGAATCATGAAAATCGGACGCCGATGTCGCAAATTACGCGAAAGGAGTGATTGGTCCGTTTTCTTTAGTTGTCAAAGAAAATGATGATCTTAGTGTGATCTTGTTGTCTTGGCTGATCTGCGGGATTTCGCGGGAAGCGAGGCATGATTGTCGCGCTGACACAATGCGGAGATGGTCGCGGAGGCGAGTTCCCCCCTGGTTCCGCAGTCGCGTGAGCTCCGGCAGGCCGGTCTCGTCCTCGCGGCGGCATTCGTGCTCGGCGGCGTCGGTGAGGTGATCACTTATCGCGGTGGCGACGTGTCACAGGCGTATCTCGTCACCGAGTCGTTCTTCGCGCGGTTCGCCGGTTTCCTGGTCGTGGTCCTGTGCGGTCGATCGGCTCCCGGGCCGCGCCAGGCGACGGCCGCCGGGTTGATTCTCGCTCTCGGCGCCTACGCCGGTGGAGCGGCCGCCGACCTGCTCGGGGGGTGGCCCGTCGCGTTCGGCCCCTTCGGCCTCGGCGCGGGCGATTTCGGTCCCGGACTGTCGGCGGCGCTCATCTTGCCGCCGGTCGGAGTCCTGCTGGCCTTCCTGACACGACGCGTCGATTTTCGCGGCGATCTGGCTCTCGCCGTTCTCCTGCAGGCCCAACTGATCCCCGCGGTGTCGTCGCTGCTGTATCTGTTCAGCCGGGAAGGCGGCGAATGCTGCGTGGCGGTCGAATGGGGCCATCCCTGGCAGGACTGGGCAGGTCTGGCTCTGGCCCTTTCCCTCACGGTGCTCCTGCGGCCCACGCCGGCCGCGCGCCTTCGATCCTTCGCCGCGATGGCCGTCCTCGCGGCGTCGCTGATCGGCGTGGGAAGGCTCCAGGGCTTCCTGTGACCGGCGCGCGCCGGGCTAGGCGCAAACGTGGAGGCGTCACGCGGCCGGGACTGGATACCCTTGGTGCACGTCGTACTCACGTCGTCTCTCAGACGCCGGTCTCCGCGAGCTTTCCGCAGGACGCGGCTCGAGAGCTCTCACGAGCAAGGAGTAGCCGTGCTGCTGCGTATGTCGACCCTGTTCCTGCGCACCCTGCGTGAGGATCCGGCGGACGCGGAAGTGCCGAGCCACAAGCTGCTCGTCCGCGCCGGATACGTCCGCCGGGTCGCCCCCGGAATCTACTCCTGGCTGCCGCTCGGCAAGATCGTCCTGGAGAACGTCGCCCGGGTCGTCCGCGAGGAGATGAACCGGATCGGCGCCCAGGAGGTGCTCTTCCCCGCGCTGCTGCCCCGCGACTACTACGAGGCGACCGGCCGGTGGACGGAGTACGGCGACACGCTGTTCCGCCTGAAGGACCGCAAGGGCGCCGACTACCTCCTCGGGCCGACCCACGAGGAGATGTTCACCGACATGGTCAAGGGGGAGTACTCCTCCTATAAGGACTATCCGGTGACCCTCTACCAGATCCAGACGAAGTACCGCGACGAGGCCCGCCCCCGGGCCGGCATCCTGCGCGGGCGTGAGTTCGTCATGAAGGACTCCTACTCCTTCGACCTCGACGACGACGGCCTCAAGCGCTCCTACGAGATGCACCGCGACGCCTACATCCGGATCTTCGACCGGCTCGGCATCGACTACCGCGTCGTCTTCGCCATGTCGGGAGCCATGGGGGGGTCGGCCTCGGAGGAGTTCCTCGCCAAGGCTCCCACGGGCGAGGACACGTTCGTGGCCTGCCGCAACTGCGACTACGCGGCCAACGCCGAGGCCGTGGTCACCACCGCGCCGCCCGCCGTCAGGACCGAGCAGCCCGCCGTCCAGGTGCTCGACACGCCGAACACGCCCACCATCGAGACCCTCGTCGACCACGTCAACGAGCACTTCGGCCTCGGGATCACCGCGGCGGACACCTTGAAGAACATCGTGGTCAAGGTCCGCACGCCGGGATCGGACAAGCTCGAGACGCTGATCATCGGCGTCCCCGGCGACCGTGAGATCGACTTCAAGCGGCTCGAGGCCTTCCTCGCGCCCGGCGTGCCGGAGATCTTCGAGGCGGAGGACTTCGCCCGTCACCCCGGTCTGGTGCGCGGCTACATCGGCCCGCAGGTCCTCAAGTCGCTCGGCATCCGCTATCTGGTCGACCCCCGCGTGGTCGAGGGCTCGGCGTGGGTCACCGGCGCCAACCAGCCCGGCAAGCACGCCGCCCACGTGGTCGCGGGGCGCGACTTCGAGGCCGACGGCACGATCGAGGCGGCCGAGGTCAGGGCCGGGGACGCCTGCCCGCGCTGCGGCCACCCCCTGTCGATCGACCGCGGCATCGAGATCGGCCACATCTTCCAGCTCGGCCGTAAGTACGCCGATGCCGCGGGGCTCGACGCGCTCGGGCCCGACGGCAAGCCGATCCGGATCACCATGGGCTCGTACGGCGTGGGCGTCTCGCGTGCGGTGGCCGTCCTGGCCGAGCAGAGGCACGACGAGCTCGGCCTCGTGTGGCCCCGTGAGGTGGCCCCCGCCGACGTGCACATCGTCGGGACCGGCAAGGAGAACCAGATCGAGGTGGCCGCCCAGCTCGCCGAGACGCTGGAGTCGCGCGGTCTGCGGGTCCTCGTCGACGACCGCGCCGGGGTGTCGCCGGGCGTGAAGTTCAAGGACTCCGAGCTGCTCGGGCTGCCCACCGTCCTGATCGTCGGGCGCGGGCTCGCCCAGGGCGTCGTGGAGCTGCGCGACCGTGCGGCGGGGACCAAGGAGGAGATCCCGCTCGCCGAGGCCGTGGATCGCGTCCTGGCGGCCGCCCAGGCCTGATCGCGGCCGCCTCACTGGGCGGCGGACGGCTCCAAGGCGGGCGGCGTGGGGTCGATCGTCGCGGCCGTATCGGTGGCCGCGTCCGTGGTCTCCTCCGTCGTCTCGTCTGTCGTGTCGTCTGTGGTCTCGCTCGCGTCGTTCGACTGCGCGGGCGAGGCCGTCTGCCCCGGCATCCCGGGGAACGCCGCGATCGCGGGCTGCCAGCCGTACGCGCGGGTGGCGCATTCCTGCGCGGCCAGCGCGGCCACACGGCGCACCGAGGCGTCCGGGTCGGCGGCCAGTTCGAGATAGGCGGTGGTGAGCCGCTGCTCCACCAGCACGGCGAGGCGGGCCGCGTCGGACGAGGACGAGACCTCGAACGGCAGTTGGTAGGTCGGGCCGGGCTCGGCAGGGGAACCGCCGCGCTGGGTGATCAGCGAGCGCAACTTGTCGCGGCGCGCCCGGTGCGCGTCGAATCCCGCCGTCGCCCGGGTGCGGAGCCTTCCCGACGTCCTGGCGCCGATCACCCCGTACGCGTAGATCGCCGCGTGCTCGGCGGACAGTGCCTTGGCGAGCGCGTCAGCCACGGAGCCTCCCCAGCGCCATCACGTGCACGGCCTCGCAGGCGCCCACGCTTGCCAGCAGTTGGGCGAGCGCGGGAGACGCGGTCGCCATCTGGTCGGGTCTCCCGGCCGCCGCCTTGCGTTCCGCGTCACGCAGTTTCTTGACCGATACCGCGGATGTCGGGACCGGCGACGGGGTTCCCGTCGGGGAGGGGCTCGCCGTGGCGTCCGGCGGGAGCATCTTGCGGAAGGCCGCCAGATGGGCGGCGTGACGCTCCTGGAACGGCTCGAGCGCGGTGGCCGGCACATCCCCGGAAAGCGTCCCGCGCTGGTAGAGCGCGATCATCTGCTCCTTCGCGGCGATGAGCGATCTCAGCAGCACGACCTGGGGATCCACCGGTTTCTGCTCGGGCGGCCCGGAGGAGACGGACGAGCAGCCGGAGACGATCAACCCGGACACGGCCGTGCCCAGCAGGGCGCGCCTCGTGAGGTGTCCCCCGCTTGTGTGCTCCACGACACAGCATCGTACGGCGCGCCGCCCAGTGGTCACCGCTTCGTGCGGATGGTCGTGCCCGTGTCGGGTAGCCGCCGGGTGTGGCGCTCTTTCCGTCCCATAGTGTCGATAGGCTGTTGGCACATCGGGCGAGTCAAACGAACAAATGGGAGGTCGGTATGGGCAACGGTGCTCGACGCGACCGCCTTGCGGAACTGCTCGGCCCGGTGATCGCCGCCGACGGTTTCGATCTCGAGGAAGTGACGGTCACTCCGGCGGGCAAGCGCAGGCTGGTGCGTGTGGTGGTCGACCGCGACGGCGGCGTGAGCCTCGACGACGTGGCCGACGTCAGCCTGTCGATCTCCAAGGAGCTCGACGCGACGGACGCCCTGGGCACAGGTCCCTATGTCCTGGAGGTCACCTCCCCTGGAGTCGACCGCCCGCTCACGGAGCCGCGCCACTGGAGGCGCGCGACCGGCCGTCTGGTCAAGGCGGACCTGAAGGACGGCACGTCGGCCGAAGGCCGCGTGACCGGCGCGGACGATTCCGGCGTCGAGCTGGACGGGACGCGCCGCCTCGGGTTCGAGGAACTGGTCAGAGGCCGTGTGCAGGTCGAGTTCAGCCGCTCAGGCGCCGATCTCGACGACGCGGACGACG
This sequence comes from Planotetraspora mira, assembly GCF_016863275.1. Taxonomy (GTDB): domain Bacteria; phylum Actinomycetota; class Actinomycetes; order Streptosporangiales; family Streptosporangiaceae; genus Planotetraspora; species Planotetraspora mira. The sequence continues at coordinate 99,040 of NZ_BOOO01000039.1, read as the reverse complement.
ACCTGGACGACCTCGGCGACGACGACATCGACGACGAGGGCTAGGGGGAACCTTGTGGACATTGACATGAGCGTCCTGCGCAGCCTGGAGCGGGAGAAGGACATCTCCTTCGACCTGGTCGTCAAGGCGATCGAGGACGCATTGCTGATCGCTTACTTCCGCACGGAGGGCGCGGCGCAGAAGGCGCGTGCCGAGCTCGACCGAGTCTCGGGACACGTGACGATCTGGGCGGCCGAGCTCGACGAAGGCGGCGAGGTCGCCAGGGAGTTCGACGACACTCCGGGCAACTTCAGCCGGATCGCGGCCACGACGGCCAAGCAGGTCATCCTCCAGCAGTTGCGCGACGCGGAAGACGAGATCAACTTCGGCGAGTTCGCCAGCCGCGAGGGCGAGCTGGTCGCCGGCATCATCCAGCAGGGCAAGGATCCGCGCGTAGTGCTGGTCGACCTCGGGAAGATCGAGGCCATCCTTCCGCACAACGAGCAGGTCCCCGGTGAGGAGTACACACACGGCGAGCGCATCCGCTGCTACGTCGTGCAGGTGAAGAAGGGGCCGAAGGGTCCCTCGGTGACCCTGTCGCGTACCCACCCGAACCTGGTGAAGAAGCTCTTCGCCCTGGAGGTCCCGGAGATCGCCGACGGCACGGTGGAGATCGCGGCCATCGCGCGCGAGGCTGGCCACCGCACGAAGATCGCAGTGAGGTCCAGGAAGGCCGGTGTGAACGCCAAGGGCGCCTGCATCGGTCCGATGGGTTCCCGCGTGCGGAACGTGATGACCGAGCTGCACGGCGAGAAGATCGACATCATCGACTGGTCGGACGATCCGGCCGACTTCGTCGGGAATGCACTCTCGCCCGCACGTGTTTCGCGGGTCGAGGTCATCGATCTGGACGGCCGGGTGGCACGGGTGACCGTGCCCGACTACCAGCTGTCGCTGGCCATCGGCAAAGAGGGCCAGAACGCCCGCCTCGCCGCGCGTCTGACCGGATGGCGCATCGACATCCGGTCGGATGCTCAGGAGGTACCGGCTGATCCCGCCGATGCCTCGGCAAGGTAAGCTGGAGAGCGGTGACCAGGCTGCTCCACTGAGAACATGTGTGGGGTGCCGGGTTCGCACGGTAAAGTCCGAGTTGCTCCGCCTGGTAGTGGTCGATGGCGTCATCGTCCCCGACCTACGAGGACGGCTTCCGGGACGCGGTGCCTCGTTGCATCCGTCTTTGGGTTGTCTGGAGCTCGCCGAACGCCGCCGGGCGTTCTCTCGCGCGTTTCGCGCGGAGGGAGCGCTCGAAGTGGCGCGTCTGCGTGCTCACCTTGAGGGGCTTGACTAGGGGTAAGCCCCGGGTGAATGGTTACCGCTGGCCCCTGAATTCGGCCTGGGGCCGACGTACGAAGAACTGTCATGTAAGGACGCCGAGTTGAATGGGCGGAGTCAGATTGCTATGAGCGCCTGATGAGCACGCGGCGATGAGTATGTCCAGGTAGCGATGGTCCGGCGGCACTGCGAGCCTCCCGGGCCGAGTTAGGGAGTGCAGTGGCGAAGGTCCGTGTGTACGAGCTCGCCAAGGAGTTCGGGGTAGAGAGCAAGGTCGTGATGGCCAAGCTCACCGAGATGGGCGAGTTCGTGAGGTCGGCGTCTTCAACGATAGAGGCGCCGGTCGTCCGCAAACTAACAGAGGCGTTCGGCAAGGGCGACGCCTCCCGGGGTGGCGGCAAGCCGTCCCCGCGTCCGGCGCCGAGGCCCGCGCCGAGGCCGGCCGAGAGTCTGGCCGGTGGCGCCCCGTCGGCGCCCGTTTCCCCGTCGGCCGACGCGGTGGCGAAGCCAGGCCCCAAGCCGGGTCCGCGGCCTGCGCCGCGTCCGGTTCCCATGCCCCATCCGACGCAGCCGGCCCAGCCGGCTCCCCAGCCCGAGGTGGCGCACCAGCCTGAGGTGACGCGTCAGCCTGAAGTGGCGCGTCCCGAGGTCACCCGTCCCCCGGCACAGGCTCAGCGTCCGGCGGCGTCCGGCGGCAGGCCCGCCGGTCCCGGAGCGCCGAAGCCCGGTCCGCGACCGGCCCCGGCCCCCCGGCCCGCGTCGAGTGCGCCTGCGGCCCCGGGTGCGCCCTCCGGAGGCGCTCCGCGTCCCGGCGGTCCCAAGCCGGGTCCCCGTGGCCCGCGTCCGGGCAACAACCCGTTCTCCTCGACCGCCAGCGGCATGGGTCAGCGTCCCGCGCGTCCCGGCAGCCGCGACGGCGGCGCCGAGCGTCCTGAGCGCACCGACCGGCCCGATCGCGGAGATCGCGGCCCTCGCGAGCCGCGTCGTGACGGCGGCCGTGACGGAGCGATGCCGCGTCCGCCGGGTGCCCGTACGGGCGCTCCCGGTGCGGGCGGTCCTCGTCCCGGTCCCGGTGGTCCCCGTCCCGGTCCCGGCGCGGGCGGTCCTCGCCCTGGTCCCGGCGCCGGTGGTCCTCGTCCCGGTGGCCCGCGCCCCAACCCGATGATGATGCCGCAGGGCCGTCCCGCCGGTGGCGGTGGCGGCGGTGGCCGTCCGGGTCCTGGTGGCGGCGGCGGTCGTCCGGGTCCTGGTGGCGGCGGTGGCCGTCCGGGTCCTGGTGGCGGCGGCGGTCGTCCCGGTGGCGGCTTCGGCGGTCCTCGCACGGGTGCCGCGGGCACCGGTCGTCCTGGTGGCGGCACGGGCGGTCCCGGTGGCGGCGGCGGCGGTTTCGCCGGTCGTCCCGGTGGTGGCGGCGGCCGTGGCCGTGGCGGCGGTACGGCGGGTGCCTTCGGGCGTCCCGGCGGCCGGCCCACCCGTGGTCGCAAGTCGAAGCGTCAGAGGCGTCAAGAGTTCGACAACATGCAGGCCCCGGCGATCGGTGGCGTGCAGGCTCCGCGTGGCGGCGGGCAGACGATCCGCCTTCCGCGCGGCGCGTCGCTGGCCGACTTCGCCGACAGGATCGGTGCGAACCCCGCCTCGCTCGTGCAGATCATGCTGCACCTCGGCGAGATGGTGACCGCGACCCAGTCGGTCAACGAGGAGACGTTGCAGCTTCTCGGCGCCGAGCTCGACTACGTCGTCCAGGTCGTCAGCCCGGAGGAGGAGGACCGGGAGCTTCTCGAGTCCTTCAAGATCGAGTTCGGCGAGGACGAGGGTGACGAGGAGGACCTCGCTCCGCGTCCGCCGGTCGTGACCGTCATGGGTCACGTCGACCACGGTAAGACGAAGCTGCTCGACGCGATCCGGAACACCAACATCGTCGCCCGCGAGGCCGGCGGCATCACCCAGCACATCGGCGCCTACCAGGTGACGGCTGTGCACGAGGGTGAAGAGCGGAAGATCACCTTCATCGACACCCCGGGTCACGAGGCGTTCACCGCCATGCGTGCCCGTGGTGCGCAGGCCACCGACATCGCCGTCCTGGTGGTCGCGGCCGACGACGGTGTGAAGCCGCAGACCATCGAGGCGCTCAACCACGCACAGGCGGCGAACGTGCCGGTCGTGGTGGCGGTCAACAAGGTCGACAAGGAGGGTGCGGACCCGACCAAGGTCCGGGCCCAGCTGACCGAGTACGGCCTGGTGGCCGAGGAGTTCGGTGGTTCCACGCTGTTCGTGGACATCTCCGCGAAGAACGGCACCGGCATCGACAACCTGCTCGAGGCCATCGTGCTGACCGCGGACGCCGAGCTCGACCTGCGGGCCAACCCGCACATGGACGCCCAGGGCCTGGCCATCGAGGCGAACCTCGACCGGGGCCGCGGTCCCGTGGCGACCGTGCTCGTGCAGCGCGGCACCCTGCGGGTCGGCGACTCGATCGTCTGTGGCGAGGCCTTCGGCCGCGTCCGGGCGATGCTGGACGACAACGGGGACACGGTCGACGAGGCCGACCCGTCGCGTCCGGTCCAGGTGCTCGGCCTGACCGCCGTCCCCCGCGCCGGTGACAACTTCATCGTCGTCACCGACGACCGGATGGCGCGTCAGATCGCCCAGCAGCGGGCGGCCCGGCAGCGCATCGCGGACATGGCCAAGTCCGGCCGCCGGCGCACTCTCGAGGAGCTGTTCAAGGACCTCGAGAAGGGCCAGGTCGACGAGCTCAAGCTCATCATCAAGGGTGACGTCTCCGGTTCGGTGGAAGCCCTCGAGGACGCGCTGCTCAAGATCGATGTGGGTGAGGAGGTCAACCTCCGCGTGCTGCACCGCGCCGTCGGTGCGATCACGGAGTACGACGTCAACCTCGCGATCGCCGACGACAACGCCGTCATCATCGGTTTCAACGTCCGCCCCGAAGTCCGGGCGCGCGACCTGGCCGAGCGCGAGGGCGTCGACATCCGGTACTACTCGGTCATCTACCAGGCGATCGAGGAGATCGAGGCGGCCCTGAAGGGCATGCTGAAGCCGGAGTTCGAAGAGGTCCAGACGGGCACCGCCGAAGTCCGCGAGGTCTTCAAGGTGCCGAAGATCGGCAACGTCGCCGGTGCGCTGGTCCGCTCGGGCACGATCACCCGCAACAGCAAGGCCCGCATCATCCGCGACGGTGTCGTCGTGGCCGACAACCTGAACGTCGTGTCCCTGCGGCGCTTCAAGGACGACGCGACCGAGGTCCGCGAGGGCTTCGAGTGCGGTATCGGCCTCGGATACAGCGACATCAAGATCGACGACGTCTTCGAGACGTTCGAGATGCGGGAGAAGCCGCGTAGCTGACGTCTTCGGCCGCCGCCCTCACGGGCGGCGGCCGAACCGTCCGAGACGTGGACACGTACCCATGTATGTAGGTGCTCTTTCTTTGGACATCCTGCTCGGCGACGTTCACTCGCTGAAGCAGAAGCGCTCCGTGATCCGCCCGCTCATCGCTGAGGTGCAGCGGCGGTTCCCCGGTGTGGCCGTGGCCGAGACCGGCCATCTGGACCTGCACCGTCGCGCGGAGATCGGCGTCGCCGTCGTCTCCGCGTCGGCGGCCAACTGCGACGAGGTGCTCGACGCGTGCGAGCGAGTGGTCGCCTACCACCCCGAGATCGAGCTGCTGTCCGCGCGGCAGCGGCTGTTCAACGACCACGAGGAATAGACCGAACGGCCGGCGCGTCAGCCGTACATCGAACGAGGGAGCGTGAGCATGGACGCAGCGCGCGCCAGGAAGCTGGCCGACCGCATCCAGCAGGTCGTCGCCGAGATGCTCGAGCGGCGGATCAAGGATCCGCGGCTCGGTTTCGTGACGGTGACGGACGCAAAGATCACCGCGGATCTGAGTGACGCGACGGTGTTCTACACCGTGTTCGGCTCAGAGGCCGAGCGGAGCGGCACCGCCGCCGCGCTGGAGAGCGCGAAGGGGATCATCCGATCCGAGGTGGGCCGCCAGACCGGCCTGAGGCACACGCCGACGCTCTCGTTCGTCCACGACCCGCTGCCCGACAGCGCGCGCCATCTGGACGATCTGCTCGCCGTGGCCAAGGCCAGGGACGAGGAGATCGCCAAGCGGGCCGAAGGCGCGGAGTTCGCCGGCGACGCCGATCCCTACCGGTTCGACGACGAACTGGACGGCGAGGCTGACGAACAGGACGAGGACGAGACTTCGGACCGGGCGGGGCACCGCACAACGTGATCACGCACGGTACGGCCGTCGCCGAGACGGACTGGCATCGGGCCGTCGAACTGGTCCGCGGCGCGGACTCCGTCGCGCTCGCCTGCCATGTGTCCCCGGACGGGGACGCGCTCGGGTCGATGCTGGGCTTCGGTCTGGCCCTGCGACAGACGGGCACGGAAGTGGTCGCCTCGTTCGGGGACCGGGGGTTCGCGGTGCCCAGGCTGCTGCGATTCCTTCCCGGGCAGGACCTCCTGGTGGAGCCGGCGGCCTACCCGGCGGAGCCACCCCTGATGATCACGTTCGACGCCTCGACCATGGACAGGCTCGGCCTGCTCGTCCCCAACGCGGGCAGGGCCGGGGACCTGGTCGTGCTCGACCATCACGTCTCCAACACCGGTTTCGGGTCGCTGCACCTCATCGACCCGTCCGCCGCCTCGACCACCGTGATCGTGGAGGAGCTGATCCACCGGCTCGGGCTCACGATCGACCGGGACGTCGCCGCCTGCCTCTACACGGGGCTGGTGACCGACACCGGGTCCTTCCGATACTCGGCGACCACACCCGCGGCCCACGCCATGGCAGGTCGGCTGATCTCCGCGGGCCTGCGCCCGGACGAGATCGCCCGCGAGCTGTGGGACCGGTCGCCGTTCGCCTATCTGCGGGTGCTGGGCGCCGCGCTCGACCGCGTCACGCTGGAGCCCGCAGAGGCCGCCGGCCACGGGATCGTGTGGACCTACGTGACGAGGGCCGACCGCGCGGCACATGCCCTGCCGTACGACGAGGTGGAGGGCGTGATCGACGTCGTCCGCCGGGTCGACGAGGCGGACGTCGCGGTCGTGCTCAAGGAGGCCGACGACGGCGTCTGGAACGTCTCGACCCGCTCCAAGGGGGCCGTCGACGTGGGCAGGGCCTGCACCACCCTCGGCGGGGGAGGGCATCCGTCCGCCGCCGGGTTCTCCTCCCACGTGTCCCCAGAAGAGACGATGGCCGCCCTCCGCCCCCACCTCCGCCCCCCGCACCCCCCTTCCGCGTGATCATGCACAGGTTCGGGCGCAGGGGTCCTGACCTGCCCCAACCTGATCCGTGATCATGCACAGGTTCGGGCGTGACCGGCATGACCTGCGACGACCCGATTCGTGATCATGCACGAATTCCCGAACGTGCACCCTGACCTGCGTACCCTCGTTTCGTGACCATGCATTGGACCTCTCATGAGTACGGCTAGGCCGCGCCGGCCCGCGCCCCCCAGTGGGCTGATCATCGTCGACAAGCCGGCGGAATGGACGTCGCATGACGTGGTCGGCAAGATGCGCGGCATCGCCGGGACCCGCAAGGTGGGCCATGCGGGCACCCTGGACCCGATGGCGACCGGGGTCCTGGTGATCGGCGTGGAGAAGGCGACCCGGCTTCTCGGGCATCTCGCCCTCACTCAGAAGGTCTACGAGGCCACGTTGCGTCTCGGCGCCACGACCAACACCGACGACGCGGACGGGGAGATCACCGCCACCACGCCGGCGGGCCACGTCGCCGAGGAGGACGTCCGCAAGGGGATCGCGGCGCTGACCGGCGAGATCATGCAGGTTCCCCCGCAGGTCAGCGCCATCAAGGTGAACGGTGAGCGGGCCTACAAGCGGGCGAGGGCGGGCGAGGAGGTCGAGCTCGCGGCTCGTCCGGTGACGATCCACGCCTTCGAGGTGACCGGGATCCGCCGGGAGGGGGAGTCGGTCGACGTAGATGCCACGGTCACCTGCTCCAGCGGCACGTACATCCGTGCCCTGGCCCGTGATCTCGGCGCGGCCCTCGGCGTGGGCGGCCATCTCACCTACTTGCGCAGGACGCGGGTCGGGCCGTACGGCATCGAGTCGGCGAGGACCATCGAGGACCTGTCGCGGGAGTGCGTGATCCTGCCCATGGCCGAGGCCGTGGCCGCCGCGTTCCCCCGCAGGGACGTCTCGGAGGAGGAGGCCCGGCTGGTCGCGCACGGAGGGCGCCTCGCGTCGGCGGGCCTGGGAGCCGGGCCCGTCGGGGTATTCGGCCCCGACGGCACGTTGCTGGCGCTCGTCGAGGAGCGCGGGGGGACGGCGCGGCCGCTCGCGGTCTTCGTGCCCTGAGCGAGTTCTGAATCAGGCAGCGAATCAGGCACTGATCGGAGACTGTCCAGGGGCTGGTTCCCGCAATCGCCGTAGGGCATGGCAGGCTTGTCTTCGGCCGGTTGGCGAAAGCCGTACAGGAATCGAGGTCGAGGTGCAGGGCTGGCACGGGCTGGAGGACGTCCCCGGGGACTGGGGCAGGTCCGTCGTCACGATCGGCGTGTTCGACGGTGTGCACCACGGTCACCAGCACATGGTGGCCAGGGCGGTCGATTTGGCCCGCGACCTCGGTGTTCCCGCCGTGGCCGTGACCTTCGACCCCCATCCTGACGAGGTCGTGCGGCCGGGCAGCCACCCTCCGCAGCTGACCACTCCGCACCGGCGCACCCAACTGCTCGCGGCATTGGGCGTCGACGCGGTGTGCGTGCTGCCGTTCACGCTGGAGTTCTCCCGGATGTCGCCGGACGAGTTCGTGCAGACCGCCCTGGTCGACCGGCTCCATGCAGCGGGGGTCGTGGTGGGGGAGAACTTCCGCTTCGGCCACAAAGCCTCCGGCGATATAGAGACATTGCGGACGCTGGGCGAAAAATACGATTACGTGACTGAAGGCGTGCCGTTGGTACGCGACGGCGAGGCCATCTCGTCGACCTTGATCCGCGAGATGCTGGCCGAGGGGAACGTGGTCGGCGCGACGGCGGCGCTCGGCCGCCCCCACCGGGTCGAGGGAGTGGTCGTCCGGGGTCATCAGCGCGGCCGCGCGCTCGGCTTCCCCACGGCCAACGTCGAATCACCCCAGCACATGGCGATCCCGGCCGACGGGGTCTACGCGGGGTGGCTGCAGTGCACGCAGGAGCCCTCGCAGTACGAGGGGCAGCGGTGGCCGGCCGCGATCTCCATCGGCACGAATCCGACCTTCGACGGGGTGTCGCGCACGGTCGAGGCGTACGCGCTGGACCGGGACGATCTCGATCTCTACGGCGCGCACGTGGCGGTCGACTTCTCGGAGCGGCTCCGTGACACCCTCAGGTTCGACTCGATCGAGGATCTGATCGAGCAGATGCATGCGGACGTCGACGAGGCCCGCCGCCTGACCGCCGGGGATGACCAGGCAAGTCGGGGATGACCAGGCAAGATGCCAGGCAGGCCGGGCGGGGAAGGCCGTCCGGACCCCTCCGTGATCGCAAGTGTGCGGCCCGCTGAGCTGCGGTGGTAGCCTTGCATGTCAGCCATGTTCAGATGGTGCTTCTCACCACCGGGCTGGCCTGTCACGGCGACTGTAGGCACGCACGGTCGTTCGCGGGCTTGAGAGTATTCCGCGTGCCTTCCCATGAGAAGGAGAAGCAGTGTCGCTTGACACCGCCACCACCAAGGCCATCGTCACCGAGTACGGCACGGGCGAGGGCGACACCGGGTCCCCTGAGGTCCAGATCGCGCTGCTGAGCAAGCGCATCAGCGACCTCACGGAGCACCTGAAGACCCACAAGCACGACCACCACAGCCGTCGCGGTCTGCTCCTGCTGGTCGGCCGCCGCCGTCGGCTGCTCAAGTACCTGCAGGCCAAGGACATCACCCGGTACCGCACCCTGATCGAGCGGCTGGGTCTGCGCCGATAGCGTGGGCGGGGAGCGGCGAGTCTTCGCCGCTCCTTTCTCGTAGCAGGCCACAATTGGCCTGCTACGAGAAAGGTCCCGGTGAGTCGCCGGTGTGAGCGGCCCGGGCCGAGACAACTGAATAGCCGAGAGGGAGAGGGAGCCGGAAGGCCGACTCGACCCGACAGAACATGTGCCCCGCGTCCGCAAGCAAGCAGCACGCGCGATCCCGCGGCGTGAGAGGGCCGGTCCTCGGTAGTGGCCCCCGGTCAGTACGGCGACAGCCGTACAGACGAAACCGGGCGCTTCGATCGAAGACCGGCACTGCACCTGAACGGGGAGCCCGGCAAACGGAAGGACGCGGGAGACCGACCCGAGAAGGAGGTCCCCCGTGGAGGGTGTCCACAGCACGGAAGCCGTTATCGATAACGGCTCCTTCGGCACGCGCACGATCCGGTTCGAGACCGGTCGCCTCGCGCGCCAGGCGGCAGGAAGCTCCGTCGTCTATCTCGACGACGAGACGATGGTCCTGTCCGCCACCACCGCGTCCAAGAATCCCAAGGAGAACTTGGACTTCTTCCCGCTCACCGTCGACGTCGAGGAGCGGATGTACGCCGCGGGCCGGATTCCCGGCTCGTTCTTCCGCAGGGAGGGCCGGCCGTCCGAGGACGCGATCCTCACCTGCCGCCTGATCGACCGGCCGCTGCGCCCGTCGTTCGTCAAGGGCCTGCGCAACGAGATCCAGGTCGTGGCGACCATCATGTCGCTGCACCCGGAGCACCTGTACGACGTGGTCGCGATCAACGCGGCCAGCCTGTCGACCCAGCTCGCCGGTCTGCCGTTCTCCGGCCCGATCGGCGGCGTCCGCGTCGCGCTGATCGAGGGCCAGTGGGTGGCGTTCCCGACCCACACCGAGCTTGAGAACGCCACGTTCGACATGGTCGTCGCGGGTCGCGTCCTGGCGGACGGCGACGTCGCGATCATGATGGTCGAGGCCGAGTCGACGCGTGACACGCTCAAGCTGGTCGCCGATGGTGCCGTCGCGCCGACCGAGGAGACCGTGGCCCAGGGCCTCGAGGCGGCCAAGCCGTTCATCAAGGTCCTCTGCGACGCGCAGGCGAAGCTCGCCGGGGTCGCCGCCAAGGAGACCGCGGAGTACCCGATCTTCCTGGACTACCAGGAGGACGTCCTGGAGGCCGTCACCGCGGCCGTCAGCACCGAGCTCGGCTCCGCGCTGACCATCGCGGGCAAGCAGGAGCGCGAGCTCGAGATCGAGCGGGTCAAGGCGCTCGCCGCGGAGAAGGTCCTCCCCGACTTCGAGGGCCGGGAGAAGGAGGTCGGCGCCGCGTTCCGGTCGCTGACCAAGAAGCTGATGCGCGCGCGCGTCATCAAGGAGGGCGTCCGCATCGACGGCCGCGGCCCCAAGGACATCCGGCAGCTCAACGCCGAGGTCCACGTGGTCCCGCGGGTGCACGGTTCGGCGCTGTTCGAGCGCGGTGAGACCCAGATCCTCGGGATCACCACGCTGAACATGCTCCGCATGGAGCAGATGATCGACACGCTGAACCCCGAGCGCACCAAGCGCTACATGCACAACTACAACTTCCCGCCGTACTCCACCGGTGAGACCGGCCGCGTGGGCTCGCCCAAGCGGCGCGAGATCGGCCACGGGGCGCTCGCCGAGCGCGCGCTCATCCCCGTGCTGCCGTCGCGTGAGGAGTTCCCGTACGCGATCCGGCAGGTGTCGGAGGCGCTGGGCTCGAACGGCTCGACCTCGATGGGCTCGGTCTGCGCCTCGACGATGGCCCTGCTCGACGCGGGTGTCCCGCTCAAGGAGATGGTGGCCGGCATCGCCATGGGTCTCATCGGCGAGGGCGACCAGTTCGTCACGCTGACCGACATCCTCGGCGCCGAGGACGCCATGGGCGACATGGACTTCAAGGTCGCCGGCACCAAGGACGTCATCACGGCCCTGCAGCTCGACACCAAGCTGGACGGCATCCCGGCCAGCGTGCTGGCGGCCGCGCTCAAGCAGGCGCGCGGCGCGCGTCTGGCGATCCTGGACGTGATGCAGGAGGCGATCGACTCTCCGGCGGAGATGAACCCGACGGCGCCGCGCATCATCACGATCAAGGTTCCGGTAGACAAGATCGGCGAGGTCATCGGCCCCAAGGGCAAGATGATCAACCAGATCCAGGACGACACCGGCGCCGAGATCACGATCGAGGACGACGGCACGATCTACATCGGCGCCACCGACGGCCCGTCGGCCGAGGCGGCCCGGTCGCTGATCAACGGCATCGCGAACCCGCACATGCCGGAGGTCGGCGAGCGCTACCTGGGCACGGTCGTCAAGATCGCCGCCTTCGGTGCGTTCGTGTCGCTGCTTCCCGGCAAGGACGGCCTGCTGCATGTCTCTCAGATCCGCAAGCTGCACGGCGGCAAGCGCATCGAGAACGTCGAGGACGTCATGAGCGTCGGGGAGAAGGTCCAGGTCGAGATCGCTGAGATCGACGCCCGCGGCAAGCTGTCCCTGGTGCCGGTCGAGGTCGTCGAGAAGGAGGCCGCGGAGAAGGCGGCCGGTGGCGGCGACGAGGGCGAGAGCGCGCCCGTGGCGGCGGCGGAGCCGCAGGACGAGCAGCGCACGGAGAGGCCGCGCCGCCGCACCCGCGGTGGCCGGGACGACCGCAACTCGTGACCACCACGACTCTGCACCCCGGTAAGGACGGCGCGGGCGTCATTCGCCGCACCGTCCTTCCCGGCGGTCTTCGAGTGGTGACCGAAACCATGCCGACCGTGCGGAGCGTCGCGGTCGGCATGTGGGTCGGCATCGGGTCACGTGACGAGGCCCCCGAGCACATGGGGGCCACCCACTTCCTCGAGCACCTGCTCTTCAAGGGCACGCCCACGCGCGACGCCATGGAGATCTCGGCGTCCATCGAGGGCATCGGCGGTGAGATCAACGCCTTCACCGCCAAGGAGTACACCTGCTACTACGCCCGGGTGCTCGACGAGGACCTGCCGATCGCGATCGACGTGCTCGCCGACGTGGTCACCTCTTCGCTGGTCACCGCTGAGGACGTGGAGTCCGAGCGCGGCGTGATCCTCGAAGAGATCGCCATGCACGACGACGATCCGTCCGACGTGGTGCACGAGCAGTTCTCCGCCGAGTTGTACGGCGACACGCCGATCGGGCGGCCGATCCTCGGCAACGAGGAGTCGATCAACGCGCTCACCCGTGACCGCATCGCCGAGTACTACCAGCGCTACTACGTGCCGCCGCAGACCGTCGTGTCGGTGGCCGGCAACGTGAGCCACGAGCGGGTGGTCGAACTGGTGGCCGCGGCATACGAGCGGGCGGGGGCGCTGGGCGCTGTCGCCAGCCCCGCGCCTCCTCGTCTCGGCGGTCCCGGCGTCGAGGAGCGTTCCGGCATCAGGGTCGTCGACCGTCCCACCGAGCAGGCCAACCTGGTCCTCGGTATGACGGGCGTGTCCCGGACGGACGAGCGGCGCTTCGCCCTGGGGGTCCTGAACGCGGCGCTCGGCGGCGGCATGTCGTCGCGCCTGTTCCAGGAGATCCGGGAGAAGCGCGGCCTGGCCTACAGCGCGTACAGCTACACCTCCCAGTACGCCGACACCGGCCAGTTCGGCATCTACGTCGGCTGCCTGCCGTCCAAGATCGACGATGTGCTGAAGATCTGCCGTGACGAGGTGGCCAGGGTCGTGGCCGAGGGCATCACCGCCGAGGAGATCGCCCGCGGCAAGGGCCAGATGCGCGGCGGGCTCGTGCTGGGGCTGGAGGACACCGGTTCCCGCATGTCCCGCATCGGCAAGAGCGAACTCGTCTACGAGGAGCTCATGTCGGTGGACGAGGTCCTCGCCCGGATCGAGGCGGTCACGCCCGACGACCTCGCCGCCGTGGCCGGCGACATCTTGAACCGGCCGCTGACGCTCGCGGTCATCGGTCCCTATTCGGACAAGGACTTCGGCTTCGCGATCGCCTGAGGTCTGTCGTTCACTCGAAGCCGCGCGGTGCGCTCGTCGCCCGCGCGGCTTCGTCATGTCGGCCCGTGCGGTCGATATAGCCTTGGGCGCGTGATTAAGGTCGGTGTTCTGGGCGCTCGTGGGCGCGTCGGTGTGGAAGTCTGCAAGGCCGTGCACGCGGCGGAGGACCTGGAGTTGGTGGGGGCGGTCGACAAGGACGACTCCCTCGACGCTCTGGCGAGCGCGGAGGTGGTCGTCGACTTCACCCACCCCGACGTCGTCATGGGCAACCTCGAATGGTGCATCGGCAACGGCATCCACCCCGTGGTCGGCACCACCGGCTTCGACGCGGGGCGTCTCGACACCGTGCGCGGCTGGCTCGCCGCCAGCCCGGGGACCAACGCGCTGATCGCGCCCAACTTCGGCATCGCCGCCGTGCTCATGATGCACTTCGCCCAGCAGGCGGCCAAGTACTTCGAGTCGGCCGAGATCGTCGAACTGCACCACCCCAACAAGGCGGACGCGCCGTCGGGAACTGCCCGCCGTACGGCTGAGCTGATCGCCGAGGCGCGCAGGAAGGCGGGCCTGGGCCCGTCACCCGATGCCACGACCACCGAGCTCGAAGGCGCCCGCGGGGCCTCGGTCGACGGCGTTCACGTGCACGCCGTACGGCTGGCCGGGCTGATCGCCCACCAAGAGGTGATCCTCGGCGGTGACGGGGAGATCCTGACGATCCGGCACGACACGATGAACAGGTCGTCCTTCATGCCGGGCGTGCTGCTCGGCATCCGGCGTGTTCAGGGACTGGACGGTCTCACGGTCGGGCTCGACCGTCTCCTCGACCTGTAGGCCGCGCGCAGGGGTACGGCTGCCGGCGGTTCGGCGGCAGCCGTACACACGCGGGTCAGAGCGCGAGGCCGATGGCGAACAGGACGCCGAAGACGAGTTGGAGGCGCCCGGTCTGCTGGAGTGTGGCGATGAGCGCCGGGCCGGTCGCGCCGGAGCGGACCGTCTTGACGGGAGCCGCCACAAGGGGAACGGCCAGCAGGGTGAGCGCGGCGAAGGGCCGCGCCGGCACCAGGGCGAGCGCGATCACGATCGGCAGGATCAGTGCCGCGGAGTAGAGCACGCGCGTGCGGCCGTCACCGAGGACCACGGCGAGAGTCCGCTTGCCGGACACCACGTCGGTATTGATGTCGCGCAGGTTGTTGACGACCAGCAGGGCGCACGCGAGCAGGCCCACAGGGATCGCCGCGACGAGGGACAGCCAGGTCAGCCGCTCCAGCTGGACGTAGGTCGTGCCCGCGACGGCCACCAGGCCGAAGAACACGAAGACCGAGATCTCGCCCATGGCGCGATAGCCGTACGGGCGGGAACCTCCGGTGTAGAACCACGCGGCCAGGATGGCGGCGAGCCCGACCAGGAGCAGCCACCACGCGCCGGTCACGATCACGAGGGCGAGCCCGGCGACCGCGGCGGCGGCGAAGCAGGCGAGCGCGGCGGCGAGCACGGCCTTGGGCGGTGCAACGCCCGAGCCCACCAGTCGCATCGGCCCGACCCGGTCCCGGTCCGTTCCCTTGACGCCGTCGCTGTAGTCGTTGGCGTAGTTCACCCCGACCTGCAGGGCCAGCGCCACGAACAGCGCGATCACGGCCCGCCACCAGACCGCGCCGCCTTGCGAGATCGCCGCCCCTGTGCCGACGACGACGGGGACGACGGCCGCGGGGAGCGTACGGGGGCGTGCGCCCGCTAACCACTGAGCTGGTGTGGCCACTTTCTTACCTTTTCTAGCTTGTCTTGCTTCGCGGGATTCTTGCTTGTCTTGCCTTCGCGGGACCGCGGAAGGGACGCCTCAGGATGCATGATCACGAACTGAATGCCCGCAGGTCACAGCCGCGCGCGCGAATCCGTGCATGATCGCGCGCGAAGGGTGTGCTGGTCGGAGGCCATATGCACGAACCTGTGCATGATCACGCCCGGGGGGTGGGCAGGTCGGAGGGGGTGGGCGCGAAGGTGTGCATGATCACGACGGAGGGGGCGGGGGGTCAGCTGATGTCGGTGGTCAGGCGGATCATGCGGATGGGACGGCCCATGTCGAGCACGCGCTCCGCTCCGTCCTCGCCCCAGCCGGCCGACTCCAGGAAGCCGACCATCGCGTGATCGTCGGCGAAGACCCACGTCACCACGGTGCGGATGCCGTCATCGCGCAGGTGGTCGACGGTCGCGTTGA
The DNA here is from genome assembly GCF_016863275.1 of Planotetraspora mira. Lineage (GTDB taxonomy): Bacteria > Actinomycetota > Actinomycetes > Streptosporangiales > Streptosporangiaceae > Planotetraspora > Planotetraspora mira. Next base: position 83,599 of record NZ_BOOO01000039.1, on the reverse strand, counting down.
GGAGCCTGCTGCCGTGACCACGCCGGATGTGATTGGGGTCGATCAGCAGGGTGAGCAGCTCCGCGGTCGTGGAGGGGCTCACGTCGGGGTCCTCGGCCGGTCCGTGCGAGGCCAGTCCGACGACGCGGTCGGAGTCCGGCGACTCCTCGGTCTCCGCGGCGTCCGAGGCTTCACCGTCGGGCATGACACGTTCCACGGCCACGAGCACGCGGTGCCGGGGAGTGGGCGGCGAGACGATCGCCTCGTCCCACTGGCGGCGCCACATCTTCTCGGCGGCCGCACCCGTCATCTGCTCCAGCGGGCCGGCCGGCAGGAAGTCGCGGTAGCCGTACTTCCACGCGCGGATCTGGGTGCTCGTCACCGCTTCGACGTCCTCGAGGCGAGCAGTCCTGACACCCATGTGCGTCAACTCCCTTCCTTGCCCGTCTCACCGTACTGGTCAGCGTGGCCTGATGGGTCGTCCGCCCGACGTCGCGCCCGATATGTCCGGGTTTTGCTGCGGTTTCCGCACACGCGCATCGAACACCATGAGCGGGATCGATTCTTCGAGGAGTCGATGAACGCCCACTGGCAGGTGCTCTCGGCGCACACCTTCAGCCGTGACCAGGAACCGTCGGCGTGGGCGGCGGGGATCAGGGCGGCGAGCCTCGCCAGCCCGGCCGGTGCGCCGGTGACCGCCGGCTCCAGCGCCGGCGTCCCGCCGGTCAGCGTCACCCGCATCGGCAGCGCGCGCAGGGCGGAGGCCAGGTCGCCGGAGACGTCGTACGGCGTGGCGTCGTGGTTGGCGATCAGGACGTGCCGCAGTCCCTCGCGCAGCCGGGTCGCCACCATGAGGTCGCCTTCCATGGCGCTGTCGGCGGCGTCGATCAGTCCCCGCTCGCGAAGCCATAGGGACAGCTCGGCGGGGGAGGACAGCTCATCGGCGTCCTCCTCGACGTCGTAGGTGTTCACGAAGTCGCGGAGCAGCTCCGCCGGACTCGTCATCTGGGTGATCGCCTCCTTCCACCACTGTAGGGGAGTCGCCGGGTGCGGAATATTCAACACCAGTGTAAGTGTTTTACTGGTGTCGATTATTTCTGGAGGAACGATGCGCTTCAGCTACCTGGCCTACCTGGCCATGCAGGAGAAGAGCCGCCGCGACCGCAGGCGCGTGCCCGCCGCACGCAAGAAGGCCGCCACCCGTTGAGTGGACCGAGAGCCCGTCGACCTCACTCGTGAAGACCCCGGAGCGCGACCCCGAAGCGCCGGACGCCCTCGCTCAACTCGGCGAGGGTGACGGCCGCGATATGGGTCAGCCGGAGCCGTGGGCCGGGCGGCTCGGAGGGGTAGTAGATCCGCCCGGGGCTGATCAGGACGCCCTCCCGGCGTGCCGCCTCCACGAGCATCGCCTCGTCGGTCGCCGGGGGAAGCCGCAACCAGACGTGCAGGCCTCCTCGCGGGACGAGATGGACCTCCGCCTCGGGGGCATGCAGGGCCAGGCCGGTGAGAAGCGTCTCCTGCCGGACGTCGACCTCGTGCCCGACCGCCCTGATGTGCCGGCGCCACCCGGGTGAGCCGACGAACTCGAGCGCGGTCTCCTGGAGCGGGCCGGCGACGAAGAAGGACTCGACGACCTGGCTCGCCCGCAGACGCCGGGCGGCCGGGCCGCGCGCGATCAGACCGGCCACCCGGAGGCTCGGCGCGGTGATCTTGCTCAGTGACAGGATGTGGACGACCGTGCCGTGCCGGTCGAGGGTCACCATGGGAGGCGGCACCGGGCCCCGCGCGAGATATCTCGCGTAGTCGTCCTCGATCACGAAGGCTCCGGCGGCCGTGGCGACGGCCAGCACCTGTTCCCTGCGATCGAGGGGCAGCGTGGCCCCGGTCGGATTGTGCAGTGTGGGCTGGCAGAGGAAGACACGTGCGCCCGTGAGTGCGAAGGCCTCGGCCAGCAGGTCGGGCCGCACGCCGTCGACGTCGACCGGCACCGCCGTCGCCCGGAGTCCGGCCGCCTTGGCGGCCGCGAGCGCACCCGGATACGTGGGAGTCTCCACCAGCACGGCCTCGCCGGGGGCGGCCAGCGCGCGGAAGGCGTGCGTGAGCGCCGACTGGCCTCCGCTGACCACGAGGACGTCGTTCGGCGTCACCGTGCCGCCCACTTCGCTCGCGAACCACCGCCGCAGGTCGGGCAGACCGCTGAGGGGCGGCACCGCCCAGCTTCCCGGTCTCCGTACGGCTCTCGCCGCCGCGGCCGACAACTCCCGCACCGGCCGGAGTTGCGGATTCAGGTAGCCGCCGGTCAACGGGATCACACCGTCCGGCGGCTGTGCGAGCAGGCTCACGACACCCGAGTCGTCCACGACCCGGTCCCCGAGTGAGACGGTCTGCCACGACAGGTCCGGGGCCTCGGCGGCGGGCGTGCGGACCGAGGTCGCGAACGCTCCGCTGCCCGGCCGGGTCACCACACGCCCTTCTGCGGCGAGTTGGGCGATGGCCCGGGAGACCGTCACCGGACTCACCCCGTGACGGCGCATGATCTCCCGGCTCGACGGCAGTCGCTCGCCGGGCCGCGACTTCTCCACCTCTTTCCGGAGGATCGCGGCAAGACGCGCGATACTGCTATCGTCATTCATGAAGATTGACAATAGCGCTATCGTCTCTCCATCGGTAGCGCTGCACATGGCGGCGGACCGGCGACGTGCCTGGAAGGGCACTCTGCTCGCGGGGATCGGAGTGATCGCGTTCTCCGGGTCGTTTCCCGCCACCGTCTTCGCGATGCGCGGCCTCGATCCCTATCTGGTGGCGATCGGGCGAGCCGCCTTCGCGTCGATCGTGGCCGTGATCTGCCTCAAGGCCGCGGGCGCGCCCCTCCTGCCGCCTCGTGCGCATCTCCGGTCATACGGCCTGATCGTGCTCGGGGTGGCCGTGGGCTTTCCGTTGTTCAGCGGGCTCGCCCTGCACAGCGGCGCGAGCACGGCGCACTCCGCGGTCGTCATCGGGTTGTTGCCGGCGGCGACCGCGGCCTGTGCCGTCCTGCGAGCGGGGGAACGGCCGCGTGCGCTCTTCTGGCTCGCGTGCGCCGGGGGAGTGGTGTCCATCACGGCGTTCACCCTCACCAGGGGAAGCGGCGAGTTCGCGGGCGCCGACCTGCTGCTCGTCCTCGCCCTGCTCTCGGCGGCCGTCGGTTACACCGAGGGCGGCCGGTTGGCCCGCGCGGAGCCGGGCTGGCGGGTCATCTCGTACGCGCTGGTCATGGCGGCCCCGGTCACGGTGCCCGCGACCGTCGTCCTCGCGCTGGTGACCGATCCCCGGCTCACCGCCGTGTCCCTGGCGGGCTTCGCCTACGTGAGCCTGATCTCGATGTTCCTCGGCTTCATCCCCTGGTATGCCGGTCTCGCCATCGGGGGGATCGCCCGCGCCGGGCAGGTCCAGTTGACGCAGCCGCTCCTCACCCTCGTCTGGGCCTGGCTGCTGCTGGACGAGCGGTTCGGCGTCGCGACCGTCGTGGCCGCTACCGCCGTGCTCGTCTGCGTCGCGGTGAGCCAGGGCAGCCGGAGGGCCGCCGATCCCGGGCGGGAGCGGGGGCCGCGGGCCCGCCTCGGGCGCCGTCCCCTGCCGGACACGGGCGAGAGCGGAGCCGGAAGGGCTTGAATCGTGTAACAGGTCGGCGCAGGATAGGGCTGAAACTGTCACACCAGACGAGCGGCGGTGGAGCGATGACGGACGTCACGATTCCCGAAGGCGGTTTCTGGCCCGCGCCCGAGGTGCCGCAGCCGAACATCTACCCGATGGAGTGGCGGGTCGAGACGGCGAAGCTGGCGGCGATCTACGAGAAGTCGAAGCGGATGGTGTGGAATCCCGCCGATCTCCCCTGGGACCTGCTCGATCCTGCGGCGTTCACCCGCGAGCAGCGGCTGGGGATCATGTACTGGTTCTCCGTGCTGGCCAACTTCGACGCGTCGGGTCCCGCCGTCTTCGCCCGCGCGACGATCCAGGCGTTCGAGAAGCACGAGGAGGATCCCGTCCGCAAGTGCTTCTTCTCGATCACCCGTGACGAGATGAACCACGAGGAGTGCTGCCAGCGGTCGATCTCCCGGCTGTGGCCGGGCGGGCCGCTCGGCTGGGAGCCGTCCACCGACCTGGAGCACGCCGCGCACAACAACATCGGCTGGCTCTACCACAACGGCGGCCGTTACTGGACGGGCTACAACGCGGCCGTGGGGAAGTACTCGCTGGCCGTGCTCTTCACCAGCTTCATGATGGGGGAGATGGCGGCCTCGACGTTGTTCCGGGGCATGGCCAGCGCCACCGGCCACCCCCTGTTCTCCGAGATGTTCCACAAGATCGGCCGGGACGAGTCGCGGCACCTGCAGATCTGCATGACGATCCTCGAGAACGAGTGGCCCGGGCTCACCGACGACGTGCGCAGCCTCATCACCAGGCAGCTAAGGGCCGGGTTCGTGTTCCTGTCGATGATCCTCTGGGAGCCGCCGGAGGGCTTCTGGGAGCTCCCGCCGTACTTCCTGCACAACCACCGGGTGCTGATGGACCGCGCGCGGGACGCCGGTCTCGGCGTGCTGTCCTACGACGAGCAGGCGGAGAACTGGCGGATCGCGATGGCACGCGTCCGGGTGATCGTCGAGCGGTGGGGGATCGAGTTCCCCGCGATCCCCGAGTTGGACATCGAGGGCGTCGCGGTCGACGTGATCGACCCCGAGGACATCATTCCGGTGTTCTGACAGGCCTGATCGGGGCCGGCATGGGTGATCGGTCGTGGTTCGCCCGGCCTGGGCGAGAGGATCCCTCTTCTGCCCGGCGGGACGTTCCGGAGTCCGGCAAGATCGTGGAGCATGGGTGACGCACACCCTCTGCCGACCGGACATGGCCTCCCTTCACCCCCTGGAGTCCGACGATGACCGAGCAGCCCCCGTACGGTCAGCCCGCCCGGCCGCCGCAGCCGGGCCGTACGAACCGACTGGCTGTCGCAAGCCTCGTCCTCGGCCTGACGGGGTTCGTCACAGGTGGGTGCACGGGCGGTGGGCCCGCCCACGGTGACCACGAGGTGACCTTCGAGGTGACCGGCTCGGGTGGAGCGAAGACCGTCAGCTATCTCATGTACAGCGTCGGGTTCGGCGAGACGCAGGAGTTCCGCGTCCCCCTCCCCGTCTCGAGGACCGACTCGGCGGAGGAAGACGTCCACGGCCTGGCGTTGTCAGTGCAGAGCGACGATGCCCACGGGACCGTCACCTGCCGGATCAAGGTGGACGGGAAGACCGTCGGCGAGGAGAAGGCGAACTCGTTCGGGTCATGCCAGGTCGAGATCGACGGGCTCGGCTAGCCCTGTCCAGGAGCCGCCTCTTGGCGTGATCTGCAATACACGTGTCGTGGACGCCATGCCTGCCTTGTGGCCACCATGGGGCCATGGAACGGCGCGTCGTGATCGTGGTCTTCGATGGCTTTCAACTGCTCGACCTGGCGGGTCCGGCGGACGTGTTCGGGACCGCGACGTTGCTTGCGGCCGAGTACGGCTATCGCATCGAGGTGACCGCCGTGCGGGCCGGTCAGGTGGCGGCGCAGAACGGGATCACGACCGTCGTGGAGACCCCGCTCGACCAGGTCGAGGGGCCGATCGACACGCTCCTGGTCGTGGGCGGCCTGTCCGCGCAGGGGCACCGGCGTGATCGGGGCCTGGTCGAGGGAGTCGCCCGCCTTGCACCGGCGTCGCGCAGGGTCGCATCGGTCTGCAGCGGCGCCTTCCTCCTGGCGGAGGCCGGACTGCTCGACGGCAGGCGGGCGACCACGCACTGGCTGACGGCCTCCGAATTGGACGCCGAATATCCCGAGGTCGAGGTGGACGCCGACCCCATCTACATCAAGGACGGGGACGTCTGGACCTCCGCAGGAGTCACCGCCGGGGTGGACCTCGCCCTCGCTCTCGTGGCGGAGGACCACGGCCACGCGCTCGCACGGGACATCGCGTGCGGGCTCGTGGTCTACCTGCACAGGCCCGGCGGGCAGAGTCAGTTCAGCACCGCGATGCGGGCCGTCGTCCCCCGTCTGGAGCCTCTACGCGAGCTTCAGGCGTTCATCGACGCCAACCCGGCGGGAGATCTCAGCGTGCCCGCTCTCGCGCGGCGCGCGGGGATGAGCGAGCGCCACTTCTCCCGCGTCTTCACCGAGCAGACCGGCCTTTCGCCCGGCCGGTACGTCGAGCGGAGCAGGGCCGACATCGCCCGGAGGCTGCTCGAGGTCACCGCCCACCCCCTGGACCGGGTGGCACGGGAGTCGGGGCTCGGGGCGCCGGAGACCCTCTACCGCGTCTTCCGCCGTCACTGGCGCATCTCACCCGGCGACTACCGTCGCCGGTTCCAGTCGAAGGAGAACCGATCGTGCACGTCGCCATCCCCCTCTACCCCCGCTTCACCGCCCTCGACGCCGTCGGGCCGTACACGGTGATGGCGTTCGCGCCGGGCTGCACGGTCACCTTCGTGGCCGCCGAGGCCGGGCCGGTCGTCGACGACAGGGGGAGTCTCAGCCTGACGGCCACCGCGTCCCTCGCGGACGTCCCGAGGCCGGAGGTGATCATCGTTCCCGGTGGTCCCGGTACGGCCGAGGCGCTGGCCGACGCGGACCTGGTCGCCTGGATCGCCGAAGCACACGAGCACACCCTGTGGACGACGTCCGTTTGCAGCGGCTCGTTCCTGCTCGGCGCGGCGGGCCTGCTGAAGGGCAGGCGGGCGACCACCCACTGGGGATGGCTGGAACATCTCGCCGGCTTCGGCGCCGAGCCCGTCAGCGAGCGTGTCGTCATGGACGGGAAGATCGTCACCGCGGCGGGCGTATCGTCCGGCATCGACATGGCGCTGACCCTGCTCGCGCGCCTCAGCGACGTGACGACGGCGCAGGCCGTTCAATTGGCGATGGAGTACGACCCGGAGCCGCCGTTCGACACGGGTTCGCCGGCGACCGCACCCGAAGGACTGGCCGACCGGGCCCTGCAGCTGATCGGCTGACCGATTCCCTTCGGAGGACGAGCGAGGCGTCCGGACGGCCGGGCGCGATGCCGCGCGTCCGATCGGGCGCCTCGGTGGAGCGGGGCGACGGCCTACGACCTGGGCTGGTCGTCCTCGGGGGAGACGAAGCTCCCCCGCTGCGGGACCGTGTAGATCCAGCCCTCCTCGCGCAGGACGGCGATCGCCTTGCGCACGGTCTCGCGGGCCACGTCGTACTGCTGCACCAGCGTGGTCTCGCTGGGGACGGGGCGACGGGGCCGCAGATCTCCACCGCGGATGCGGTCGATGAGGTCGTTCGCGATCTGGCGGTACAGAGGAGTCCTGCGCGGCTCCCTCGCCGCCTCGCTCGGAGGGCCGACGAACGTGCCCTCTCCCTGCACCGTGTAGATCAGGCCTTCTTCGCGTAGCAGATGGAACGCCCGCCGGGCCGTCGTCCTGGCCACGCCGAACTCGCTCTGGATCGTCGCCTCGCTCGGAACGGCATGCCCGGGCGCGAGATCGCCGCGCAGGATCTGCTGCCGGATGATCTCGGCGATCTGCACGTACAGGTGAGTGTCACCGTCATGGTCGAGCACGCTCGAAAGATAGGCGACCCGGAACGAGGCCAATCGTAGGGCTATGTCTGCTTAGACCAAAGTATTCCACTAGACAGGTCAATACAACTAGACGTATCTTCGATCCGTGTCAGAGGGAAGAGCGATCCTGCGCCAGGCGGCGTCGGTGACGATCACGTGGTCGAGGAAGCGCAGGTCGACGGTCTCCGCGGCCTCACTGAGACGGGCGGTGACCTCGAGGTCGGCGGCGCTCGGTTCGAGAGAACCGCTGGGATGGTTGTGCGCGAGGGCGAAGGCGGCCCCGCCGGAGACCAGGACGGTGGCGACGATGTCGCGAACGGGTGCGGAGGTGTGGTCGCTGCCGCCCTCGCTGATCACGGTCCGGCGGATCACGGCGCCGCGCGGATCGCAGACCACGATCACGAGCTTCTCGCGCGGACAACCATGGAGCAGCGGAGCGGCCACCATCGCGATGTCGGCCGAGCATCTGACGCGTAGCCGCTCGGGCTCGGCCTGTGCTCTCCGCATGAGATGGAAGGCGGCCGCGACCCGCGCGGCCTTGGCGGGCCCCACGCCGGGCACCGCCAGCAGCCGGTGCGCCTCGGATCGGGAGAGCTCACCGAGGTCGCCGCAGTGGGCGATGAGCTGGGAGGCGAGCTCGACCGCGCTGACGCCCCTGCTGCCCGAGCCGAGCAGCAGGGCGAGCAACTCTCGATCGGCCAGGGCCGTCGCGCCCGAGTTCAGGAGCCGTTCGCGAGGCTGGTCGGCCGGGGGCAGGTCCTTGACGCGCATCGGCACCTCCGGATGGGGAATCCGGAATGGTTGTACCAGCGGTCACCGACAGTCAGAGGGAGACGGGAATCCCGTAGACCAGGCGGAACTTGTCGCCCGGGATCACGATGTCACTGGTCTCCACCGGGCGCTCCGCGGCCCAGTGGGTTCGCTCGACGTGCAGGACCTGCACGCCGGTGGGCAGTTCGAGCAGGTCGCTCTCGGTCGGTTGCGGCACGCGCACGTGAACGCTCTCACTGATCTCCGTGATCTTGGTGCCGTTCGCCGCCATGCGGGACACCGTGCTCCTGCGCTCGGCGGTGCCCTCTTCCGGAGCCTGGCTCTGGCCGAACTCGATCAGTTCATAGGACGTGGCGAGCTGCATCGGCTTTCCGTCGCCACGGAAGACGAAGCGGATTCTGATCACCGGACTCCACTGACTGAGCTGCAGACGCTGTGCGATCTCCGGCGGCGCCTCGGCGAGCTCGCTCCGCCAGTTCCAGCTCGGCTGCCGCCCGCTGGCCTGCATGTCCATGGCGAACGGTGTGTGGGGTTCGGGCACGCGGCTCCGGTAGGAAGGCAGGAGAGTCGGCTTTTCACGGACCCGGTGTCCCGAGCCCACCCGTCCGACGATCAGGCCCTCCTGGGCCAGCACGCGCAGCGCGTGACGTGCGGCGGTCTCACCGACGCTGTACTTCCGGGTGATCTGATGCCGCGAGGGGATCGGAGCTCCTGGCGGAAGCGTGCCGTCGACGATCTGGCGGCGGAGGTCCTCGACTACGCGCAGGTAAACCGGATCAGAGTTGGCCATCAATCCATCCCTCGGGGGCTGGGCGGAAACCCAATCTTGGCGTATTCGACAGACAACCCTGAGTAATGAAGCTCGCCTGTGGCTCCAACTTTGCCTGCTGAAAGGTCGCCAAATGGTCCAATGTGGTGCTCCACGGTCAGGTCCCCCGATTCTGGATTCTTCACGTAATCTCACGGCGGCTGCCGAAGGCTCCCGGTCACCGGACGATCCGAGTCGGGTGGCCGGCGCCGCCTGGCGATCGGGGGGAATCCGTCCCGTCTCTCGGACCGCCGGGCCGTCCCGAGGGCGGACCCCGGCGAAGTCCCGGGTCCGCCGGTCGGTCGCGATCGCCCCGCCGGATCACGGCATCCACGTCGCGCCCCTTCAGCGGGAGCACGAGCGGATCAAGTGGATGAGGGACACGCGGCGGAGTGATCGCGTGCGGGTCCGCAGGCACACCTGCGACTGCAAGGAGACGATCTACGAGCTGTGCCACGCCGGTGGCCTGCTGTTCATCCGGCGGACCATTCGCGAGCCGGGCGGTCCTGTGGCTCACGAGACCGAACGGCTCATCACCGTCCGCATGGAAGATCTATGGATGAGGCTGATTCTTGGGCAGGCGCGCTGAGCGTTCGCCGTCCCGCGGCGAGCTTCGGAAAAATTCTCACCAGGAGGCTGTAACGCCGGCGTAAGACGCGGCGATTCTCCGGTAGAGGCCGCTGATGTGTGTACCCCCGAGCACATATCGGCGGTCTCTTTCGTTGCCCGCATGTGATGTGGATCGCCCTGTCTCGTCCCGCGTGTCGCGGCGGCGGCGATGACTTCGGCATAACGGGGTGGCGGGGTCCACGGGCATGTCGGGATCCAGGTAGCGTTCCGTTTATGGCATCGCCAACTGGAACCTCCGACGCCCCCTTCGGCCGCATGCTCACTGCGATGGTCACGCCGTTCACCTCCGACGGCGCGGTCGACTACGAGGGTGTCCAGCGGCTCGCCACCTACCTGGTGGACGAGCAGAGCAATGACGGTCTCATCGTCAGTGGCACCACGGGGGAGTCCCCCACCACCACCGACGAGGAGAAGGACCGCATCCTGCGAGCGGTCGTGGAAGCCGTGGGCGACCGCGCCAGCGTGGTCGCGGGCGCGGGGACCAACGACACCCACCACAGTGTGGAACTCGCCCGCGCCGCCGAGCGTGCGGGGGCGCACGGGTTGCTGGCGGTGACCCCGTACTACAACAAACCACCGCAGGAGGGGCTGTTCCGCCACTTCACGGCGGTGGCCGACGCGACTGAGCTTCCCGTGATGTTGTACGACATCCCCGGCCGCTCCGGTGTTCCGATCCACACCGAGACCCTGGTACGGCTCGCGCGGCATCCCCGCATCGTCGCCGTCAAGGACGCCAAGGGCGACCTGTTCGCGGGCTCCCACGTCATCGCCACCACCGACCTGGTGTTCTACTCCGGCGACGACCTGCTCAACCTGCCCTGGCTGTCGGTCGGCGCGGCCGGCGTCGTCAGCGTCATCGGCCATGTCGCGGGCGCCGAGCTGGCCTCGATGATCGACCTGTACCGCTCCGGTGACGTGGCGGGCGCGCTCGCCGTCCACCGTCAGTTGCTGCCGGTGGCCACCGGCATCATGACGCGGACCCAGGGTGCGATCATGGTGAAGGCCGCGTTGAAGCTGGCCGGCCTGGACGCAGGCTTCGTCCGGCTTCCGCTGGTCGACGCCACCCAGGAGCAGGTCGTGGTGCTGCGCGAGGACCTCATCGCCGGAGGTCTCAAACTTGCCGACAGCTGAGTCAAGCCGGACGCGTCGCGTCCTGCCGTGCGCGGCCCTCGTGGCGCCGCGCCCCTTCGTCTTCGGCCAGAGCCCGGCTCCGGCCCTTTCGCCGTGTCCCCTTCCCCCGAGGAACCGGGGCCGCGGCGGTCAGCACGTTGTCCACAATCCCTGAGTCATATGGAGCCGAATGAGCGAGCGAAATACCAGAGATAGTCGCCGGCACGAGCGCGGGGAGGAGCTCTCATGAGCCACCCGCATCCCGAGCTTGCGCCGCCCCCGCCGATGCCCGACAACGGGCTGCGCATCGTCGCGCTCGGCGGTCTGGGGGAGATCGGCCGTAACATGGCGGTCTTCGAGTACGAGGGCCGTCTTCTCGTCGTCGACTGCGGGGTCCTGTTCCCCGAGCCCGACCAGCCGGGCATCGACCTGATCCTGCCCGACTTCGACTACATCCGCGATCGCCTGGACGACATCGAGGCGGTCGTCCTGACCCACGCGCACGAGGACCACATCGGCGCCGTGCCGTACCTGCTGCGTGAGCGGGTGGACATCCCGCTGGTCGGGTCGCGCCTCACCCTGGGGCTGATCGAGAGCAAGCTGGCCGAGCACCGGATTCAACCGGTCAAGGCCGAGGTCATCGAGGGGGAGCGGCGCCGGTTCGGGCCGTTCGAGTGCGAGTTCTTCGCGGTGAACCACTCGATTCCGGACGCGCTGGCGGTCGCCGTCCGCACGCCCGCGGGAATCGTGCTGCACACCGGCGACTTCAAGATGGACCAGTTGCCCATGGACGGGCGGCTGACGGACCTCGGCGGCTTCGCCCGGCTCGGGGCCGAGGGCGTCGACCTGCTCATGTCGGACTCGACCAACGCGGAGGTGCCCGGGTTCGTCACGAGCGAGCGGGAGATCGCGCCGGTCATCGACGACGTGTTCCGCACGGCCGACAAGCGCATCATCGTGGCGAGCTTCGCCTCGCACATCCACCGCGTGCAGCAGGTCATGGACGCGGCGGAGCACCACGGCCGCAAGGTGGCCCTCATCGGCAGGTCCATGGTCCGCAACATGGGCGTGGCCCGTGACCTCGGCTACCTCAAGATCCCGGCCGGCCTGCTGGTCGACTCCAGGGAGATCGAGGAGTGGCCGCCGGAGGACGTGGTGCTGATCTGCACCGGCTCCCAGGGTGAGCCGATGGCGGCGCTGTCACGGATGGCCAACCGGGATCACCCGATCCGGATCGCGGCGGGTGACACCGTCCTGCTGGCGTCCTCGCTGGTCCCCGGCAACGAGACCGCGGTCAACAAGGTCATCAACGGTCTCACGCGCTGGGGCGCGAAGGTCATCCACAAGGGCAACGCGCGGGTCCACGTCTCGGGTCACGCGGCCGCGGGTGAGTTGCTGTACGTGCTGAACCTCACCAAGCCGTCCAACTTCATGCCGGTTCACGGCGAGTGGCGCCATCTGCGGGCGCACGCGCACCTGGCGAGCCTCTCGGGGGTCCCGCAGGAGAACATCGTGATCGCGGAGGACGGCGTGGTCGTCGACCTGGTCGACGGCAAGGCCTCCGTCGTCGGTGCGGTGCCCTGCGGTTACGTGTTCGTCGACGGAACCTCGGTCGGGGACATCACCGATGTGGCGCTGAAGGACCGGCGCATCCTCGGTGACGAAGGATTCATCTCCATCGTCATCGTGGTCGACTCCACCACGGGGAAGCTGGCAGGCGGACCGGAGATCACCGCGCGTGGGTCCGGCATCGACCCGGAGGCGTTCGACGCGGTCATCCCGCAGATCGAGATCGCCCTCCAGGAGGTCGCCGCGGCCGGGGTGGCGGACATCATGCAGATCCGCCGCACGGTCCGCCGCACGGTGGGCCGCTGGGTCAGCGACACCTACCGTCGCCGGCCGATGATCATTCCGGTGATCGTCGAGGTCTAGTTCCGCAGGGGCCGCACTCCGGTGTGGCCCCCGCACGGCGATCACCGTTGCGCCCGGCGCGCGCCCTGACGTAGCGTGCCGCCCATGTCTGAGGTGGGCGCGGACGAGGTGGGCACGGACAAGGTGAGCGCGGGCGGGGTGGGCGCCGCCGAGGTGAGGGTGGTCTACCGCAAGTACGGCGGCGGCCTGCACTGGAACCATGCCGGGCGGCTGCTCGGCGAGGACGAGCACGGGGTGTGGGTCGGCTGTCCCGCGGGGACCGTGGCCCGCAAGGGGTACGGTCCGCCGACGACGTGGGTGCAGGCGTATGTGGGCCTGTTCCCCCGCGACGCGTGGTGGACCGCGATGTTCTACGCGGCCCCGCACGCGATGGAGATCTACTGCGATGTCACCACCGTGCCGCGGTGGCGCGGTGACGAGGTGGCCATGGTCGACCTCGACCTCGACGTCATCCGGTTCAGAGACGGCCGTCTTCACCTGGACGACGAGGACGAGTTCGCCGAGCATCAGGTCCGGTACGCGTATCCGGACGACGTCATCAGCCAGGCGGAGCGGTCGGCCGCCTGGCTGATGGACGCCGTGGGCCGTGCTTGCGGCCCCTTCGGCGGCGCGCACGCCCCGTGGTTGTCGCTCGTCAGCTGACGGCGACGGGCCGGTCGGCCGGCTCCTCGTGCTCGGGGATCACCTTGGGGACCCCGCGCAGCGCGAACAGGGTTGCGCCCGCGAGGCAGACGAGGATCGCCGCGGCCGTCAGCACGGTGACCTGGATGCCGTCCACGAACGCCTGCCTGGCCGCGTTCGTGACGGCGGCGGCCAGGTCGCGGGGCAGCGTGGAGGCGGCCTCGATCGCACCTCCGAGTGTGTCGCGGATCTGGCCGTCAGCCGCGGCGGGCACCCCGGGCGGGAGGACGAGCCCGTTGCGGTAGGCGGAGTTGAGCACGCTCCCGAGCACGGCGATCCCCAGCGCGCCTCCGATCTCGTGGGCGGTCTCGGAGATCGCCCCCGCCGCTCCGGCCCGCTCCTTCGGCGCCGTCGCGAGGAGCGTGTCGTTCGTGACGGCGAAGGTGAATCCGATGCCCATACCCTGGATGATCATGGCGACGAGGATGTAGGGATAGCTCACCTCGATCCCGATCCGGCTGAACATCGCGAATCCGATGGCGACCATGACCAGGCCGAGGGCGACGACCGGTCCCCGTCCGATCTTCTGTACGAGCGGCCCGGCCAGGGCTCCGCCGGCGCCGCCGGCCAGCCCGCCCGGCATCCCCGCGAGTCCCGCGATGAGGGGTGTCCAGCCCGCGACCAGCTGGAAGTACTGGGCGAAGACGAGCGACATCGCCAGCATGGCGAACATGGCGACCAGTTCCGCGCCCACCGACGCGGAGAACGACCGCCGGCGGAAGAGGCGTACGTCGATGAGGGGCTCGGCCAGTTTCGTCTGCCGCCGGACGAAGACCACCAGCGCCGCGAGGCCGACGGCGCCGGAGACGACGACGGAGACCTCCGCGACACCGTGGTAGGCGGCCTCCTTCAGGGCGTAGACCAGCCCGAGGACGCCGATCACCGAGAGCGGGACGCTGACCAGGTCGATCCGGCCGGGGTTGGGGTTGCGCGACTCGGGCAACACGACCGCACCCGCGATGAGGATGAGCGCGACGACCGGCAGGTTGATGAGGAAGACCGAGCCCCACCAGAAGTGGTCGAGCAGCGCCCCGCCGATGATCGGCCCGAGGGCGAAGCCGATGGCCGAGACGCTGCTCCAGATGCCGACGGCGGTGGTCCGCTGCCGCGGGTCGGTGAAGACGTTGCGGATGAGCGACAACGTCGACGGCATGATGGTCGCCCCGGCGACGCCGAGCAGGGCCCGGGCCGCGATGAGCAGGCCGGGGCCGGGGGCGTAGGCCGTCACGGCGGAGGCCACCCCGAAGGCGACCGTGCCGATGAGCAGCAGTCGTTTCCTGCCGATCCGGTCGCCCACGTTGCCCATGGTCACCAGCAGTCCGGCCAGCGCGAAGCCGTAGATGTCGACGATCCAGAGCAACTGGGTCGCCGACGGGTTCAGGCTCACCACCAGCTTGGGGACGGCGAGGTGCAACACGGTCAGGTCGATGGACAGCAGCAACATGGCGAGGCAGGCGATCACGAGCGTGCCCCATTTACGGGTGTCGTTCATGCCGTCAGCGTGGACGGGAGCGCTGACGAGTCACCCACCGAACGCTGACAGGTGCCCTTCCAGGACGGTCAGCGCGGGCGCCGAGGCGTCGGGGACTGCGGTCATCCGTTCACTCGTCAGCAGTTTGCCGCGCTCGTACACGTCGTCGTAGGCGGCGTCGCCGAGGAGCGCGCGGCAGCGGGCGGCGACCCGGGCGGCGTCGGGGTCGCCTACGGACGCCGAGCCCCGAAGCGCCGACCCGACGCCGAGCAGCAGGGCCGCCCGTTCGCCGTCGTGGGAGAGAAGGGCGACTCCGGCGAGACCCTCCGCGATCCGGGCTGCCAGGGAGAGGTCCCGGTCGCTGACCACCGTGGTCAGCGCCCGGCGGTGCCAGGCCAGGGCGTTCGCCTCGTCGCCCTCCATCTGGGCGATCCAGCCGAGCGCCAGGAACAGGCGGGTGCGTGCCTCCTCGGCGCTGTAGGAGTCCGCGGTGCACTCCGCCAGTGCCTTCTCGAAAAGAGAGCGGGCCTCGCCGAGGTCCCCTCGCAGGCGCACCATCTCGCCGAGTCCCAGGTGCGCGGTGGCGAGGATCTCCGGCCCGCCGGCCCGCCGGGCCAGGCCCACGGCGCGCTCGTAGTCGGCACGGGCTCCGGCCTCATCGCCCATCCGGGCCCGTCCCGCGGCCCGGCGGCACAGGATCTCGGCCACGTCCAGCACGGCGCCCAACTGTTCGGCCAGTTCCAGTGCCTCGTTGCAGAGCGCCTCGACCTCGCCGTAGTCGCCTCGCAGCGTGGCCAGATCGGCGTGGGCGGAGAGCATGGTCACCAGCAACCAGCGGTCGCCGATGGCCCTGACCGCGGCGACCGACGCGATGACCTGGCGCTCGGCCTCCTGAAGCCGCCCGTTGAAGGCCAGGAGGAACGCGCCGCCGAAGTTGATGAGCGCGCTCACCCACGGATCCACCCCGAGCAGGCCGGGCGGGACCTGGATCTCGGTGCCCCGTTCCGGCGGGCCGCCCACGGTCGCGCGGACCAGGAAGACGTACGGCTGGCGGGGAATCGTCTCCACATGGTCCACCAGCCCAAGAGCGGTCTCCATGTAGCCGCCGAGTTCGGCGACGTGACCGCCGCCCCACACGGCGAAGAACGCGGACAGTGCGTACTCCTCGTCGAGACCGGCCGGCACCTCCGGGCCGATCCGCGACAGAAGGTCCCTCGCCAGGCCGGCGGCCTCGCTCCGCAGACCGCGCAGGAGCCAGTAGCCGGTCGAGGCGGACAGCAGGCGCAGCGCGCGGACGGCGTCACCCGAGCGGGTCGCCCTGCGCACGGCCGCGTGCAGGTTGTCGTGCTCGTCGTCCAGCCGGCGCAGCCACTCCAACTGCTCCGACCGGCGCAGATGGGCGTCCGCGGTCTCCGCGAACCGGAGGAAATACGCGGAGTGGGCGTCGTGCAGGCGTGCCTCCTCGCCCGCCTCCGCGAGCCGTTCCGCGCAGAAGGCCCTGATCGTCTCGAGCATCCGGTAGCGGTCGCCCACCACCTCGACCAGGGACTTGTCCACCAGGGAGGCGAGCACGCCGTCGGTGTCCGGAAGCCCGCACACCTGCTCGGCCCCCTCCAGCGTCGCTCCGCCCGCGAAGACCGTCAGTCGTCTCGCGAGCGCACGCTCGGTGTCGTCGAGCAGGTCCCAGCTCCACTCGACCACCGCGCGCAGCGTCCGATGCCGGGGCTGCGCCGTACGGCTCCCGCGTGACAACAGGGCGAAGCGGTCGGCGGGAGCGTCGTCCACGACTCCTGAGACCGTCTCCAGGTCGCCCCGCACGGCGACTCCGAGCCGGTTCGCGATCTCGGTGGCACTCATCGAGCGCAGCCGGGCGGCGGCCAGTTCGATGGCGAGCGGCAGCCCGTCGAGTGCGCGGCACACGCGCAGGACGTCCTCGGTGATCGAGGCGTCGAGCTCGAAGCCGGGCCACACGGCGCGGGCGCGCTCGGCGAACAGCTCGACCGCCGGATAGGCGAGTGCTTCGTCGGCGCCGCTGCCCGACGGCGGAAGGGCCAGCGGCGGAACCGGGTAGAGCCGTTCGCCGGTGATGCCGAGCGCCTCGCGGCTGGTGGCGAGGATGCGGAGCGCGGGGCAGGCGGCCAGCAGCCGGTCGGCGAGCCGGGCGGTCTCCTCGACGACGTGCTCGCAGTTGTCCAGCACGAGCAGTGGCGGCCGGTCGGTGAGGGCCGCGACGAGCCTGGCCAGCGGATCCGGGGGCGCCGCCTGCCGCCCGGGGGCAGGGCCTGCCAGCAGGCCGGTCTCCTGGAGGCCGAGCGCGGCGAGCACGGTCTGGGGCACGTCGGTCCCGTCGCCGAGCGGCGCCAACTCGACGAAGCAGACGCCGCCGGACCGGCGTCCCGCGGCCTCGGTGGCGAGACGGGTCTTGCCGGTGCCGCCGGGTCCCGTGAGGGTGACCAGCCGTGCCTCGCTGAGCAGGGCGTCGATGAGCCGCAGCTCGTCCGTCCGCCCGACCATCGTCGTGAGCTGGGCCGGTATCGACCGCCGGGCCGCTGAGGCGGGGGAGAGGGAGGGGTCGGAGCGGAGCACGGCCAGGTGGATCGAGGCCAGCTCCGCGGACGGATCGGTGCCCAGTTCGTCGGCGAGCCGCCGCCGCGCGTCCTCGAAGGCCGCGAGCGCCTCGGCCTGGCGTCCGCTCGCGTACAGGGCACGCATGAGCTGGCCGCGCGACCGCTCGCGCAGTGGATGGGCCGTCACGCGCCGGTGCAACTCGGGCAGGAGATCGCGGTGCTCACCGAGGGCGAGCGCCGCCTCCGCGAGGTCCTCGGCCGTGTCCAGGCGCAGCTCTTCCAGCCGTGCGGTCTCTGTGGCGGCGAACGGCGCGTCGGGGATGTCGGCGAGGGCCGGGCCGCGCCACAGGCCGAGCGCCTCACGCAGGAGCGCCGCGGCCGCGTGATGATCGCCGGACGCCAGGGCGCGCCGGCCTTCGGCCGCCAGCCGCTCGAACCGCAACGCGTCCACGTCGTCGGGCTCCACCGCGAGGCGATAGCCGGCGGGATGGCGCACCACGAGGTCGCCGATCTGCTGACGTAACCGGGAGACCTGGGCCTGCAGGGCGTTGGTCGCGCTCGCCGGAGGCTCGGCGCCGTAGAGGCCGTCGATCAGACGCTCGCTGGTGACCACCCGGCCCCCGCCGAGGAGCAGCAGTCCGAGAAGCGCACGAAGGCCCGGGCCTCCGATGGAGACCGGGCGCTCGTGGTCGAGCCAGGCCTCTGTCTGGCCGAGAATGCCGAACCGCATGACAGTGATTGTCGCTCACCGGGCGATGGTCGCGGAGATCGCTTCCAGGCGGGCGGCCGAGGCGAGGCCGCCGTGGTACCAGTGGATCTCCTCGGCTCCCGCCGCGATGTAGGCGTCGGCCAGCCAGGACAGCGCCGCCGGGTCCGCGGGCCGCGGGGGAAGGGCCAGCAGGTAGGCGCCCACGCGAGGGCCGAGCCGCCCGAGCGCCCGCAGACCGGCCTCGTCGACCTCGAGGGCGTTCCAGCAGTTGCCTACGAGCACGTCGGCGTCCACCCCGGGGGGCACGGTCGCGAAGGGTCCAGTCGCCCATGGGTCGGCGCTCGCGTGCAGGGCGACGGGCATGCCGGGCCGTACCGACCGGGCCTCGGCGAGGAGCAGGTCCCGCAACTCGCCCGCGAGCCCCGTCCGGAGATCCCGTACGGCTTCCGCCAGGTCGCCGAGGGCCTCCTCCACCGACGACACGGACCGGGGGTCGCGGTCGACGGCCGCCCTGATCTTCGAACGCAGCACGGCGACGTCGAGACCCGCCGACTCGTACCGGGAGACGCACGCCGCGCAGAAACACAGGGACAGCAGCGCGAGCTGGGCGGGGGACCAGTCGGTCCCGTCGGTCTTCTCGTGGTGGCCGCCGTGGCGGAACCCCAGTGCGCCGCAGGCCTCGAGGATCAGCGCGTCGGGCGCGCCGAGCTCGACCACCTCGTGCACCAGCGTCCGGCAGTACTCGCGCACGTCGCCGGACGCCGGGCAGAGCGCGTATCGGTAGGACTCCCCGAAGGCGTTCCTGACGACGAGGTCAGGGTTGGCCGCGCCCAGCAGCGAGTTGTGCGTGAGCACCGTCCAGGCGTGTACGGCCAGGCCCTCGGCGCGCAGGGCGTCACGCGCCTCCCCGAACGGGTCGCCGGGCGCCATCCACGACGGCGTGCCGGGCACCAGACGGCTGTTCTTCCACGCCTCCTCCCGGACCGGGACGTAGCACGCGGAGTGCAGGGCGTCGACCAGCCGATGGGCCGGATGCAGGGGGGTGGCCGCCCGGGTCGTGTGGTACGAGGCGGCCAGCGCCACGGCGTCGGCACCGAGCGCCTTCAGGCGTCCGGCGGCGGCGTCGTCTCCGACGAGGTCCCAGGGATAGGCGTAGATGACGTTCACCAGCGTGGCCTCCGGCGGGAGAAGGACGGGTGGAAGCGCTTCATGTACGACGTGTCGTCGCGAGAGCGTATCCCGCACTTCTCATACTGCTCGTTCATGACCGCGAGAGCGTCACGGTCGAGTTCGACGCCGAGCCCCGGACCGTCCGGCACGGGGACGGCCCCGTCCACGAAGCGCAGCGCTCCGGGCGCGACCACGTCCTGACCGTCCTGCCACGGCGTGTGGGTGTCGCAGGCGTGGGTGACGGCGGGCGTGGCCGCCGCCAGGTGGGTCATCGCGGCCAGGCTGACGCCCAGGTGCGAGTTGGAGTGCATCGACAGCTCGATGCCGAAGGTCGCGCACAACGTCGCGATGTGGGAGGACTTCACGAGCCCGCCCCAGTAGTGGTGGTCGATGAGCAGCACGCCGATCGCCCCCTGCCGGATCGCCGGGGGGAGGTGGTCCGGTGTGACCACGCACATGTTCGTCGCCAGGCGCATGGGGACGTGCGGCGCGACGGCCGCCATCGCCGCGATGCCGTCGGCGGGGTCCTCCAGGTATTCCAGGACGCCGTCGAGCGCGCGGCCCACCTCGATCGAGGTGTCCACGCTCCAGGCCGCGTTGGGATCGAGACGCAGCGGGTGACCGGGGAAGGCCTCCCGCAGGGCCAGGACGGCCTCGATCTCCTCAGCGGGAGGGAGAACCCCGCCCTTCACCTTGATCGAGCGGAAGCCGTACCGGTCGACCAGCAGGCGGGCCTGCTCGACGAGGCCGGCGGAGTCGAGCGCCGCCCCGAACACGTCGTCGGGCCCGTCCGGATGCCCGGCCCACTTGTAGAAGAGATAGGCGCTGTACGGCACGGCGTCCCTGACCTTGCCGCCCAGCAGGTCGGCGACGGGCCGTCCCGCGGCCTTGCCCTGGATGTCGAGGCACGCCACCTCGAACGGGGAGAACACCCGGTCGACGGTCTTCTCGCGCGTGGAGGCCCCCGTCAGCCCGTGCTTGTCGGTGACGACCTCGGCGCCGACGGAGGCGGCCACGGCCGAGTACACGGCGTTGCGGTGGTAGGCGTCGAGCCCGATCAGCGACCGCGCGGCCGTCCGCACCTTTCCGAGGTGGTCGAGGTCGCCGTAGGTCTCGCCCAGGCCGGTGAGGCCCTCGTCGGTCACCACTTCGACGATCGTGCGCAGCGCCCACGGCTCGTGCACGCCCGCCGCGTTGAGGAGCGGGGGGTCCCTGAAGGCGACGGGTGTGACCGTGACCTCGCGGATCAGCATGCGGCGATCTCCATTCCCCTCGTGATGAGGCGTTCGAGCAGGGCGACGTGCTCGGGCGCGGCGTCGACCAGGGGCGGGCGCACCCCGCCCACGTCGAGGCCCACGTCGAGCCCGCGCAGCGTGACGCCCGCCTTGACCAGGGCGACGGCGTAACCCGGCACGAGATCGCGGAGCTCGACGAGCGGGCGGTAGAACTCGGACAGCAGCCGTCGCGTCAGGACGTCGTCTCCTTCTGTGACCGCCCGGTGGAAGGCGAGCGCGACCTCGGGCACGAAGCAGAAGGCGGCCGAGGAATAGAGGTTCACGCCGAGCCCCCGGTAGGCGAGGACCGTCATCTCCGCCGTGGGCATCCCGTTGAAGAAGGCGAAGTCGCGGTCGGTGGCCTGCCGTACGGCCAGGATGATCCGCTGCAGCCGGTCGAGATCGCCGAGGCCGTCCTTGAACCCCACGATGTTCGGCTCCAGAGCGAGCTCGGCCGCGGCGCCGGGGGTGAACACCGCGTTCCCGCGCTGGTAGACGATCGCGGGAAGGTCCGTCGCCGCGCACACGTGGCGGACGTAGCCCACCAGGCCCGCGGGGGGAGCGGTCACCAGGTAGGGCGGGAACACCAGCAGGCCGTCCGCTCCGGCCAGGGCGGCGGTTTCTGCGCACGCCCGCGCGAACGGCAACGGTCCTCCGGCACCTGAGAACACGGGGACGCGCCCCGCCGTCGCCTCGACGGCGATCCGCACCACGCGTGCGTACTCCTCCAGGCTCAGGGCATGGAACTCGCCGGTGCCGCAGGCGGCGAAGACCCCTCCGGCGCCCGCGCGCACGCCGTCCTCCACGTGCCGGCGCAGCGCCTCCTCGTCGAGCGTGCCGTCGGCGGTGAAAGGAGTGACCGGGAAGAACAAGACACCATCGAGACGCATCGATCCACGCAATCTTCGTAGCCGTCACCGTCGGCGCGGCCAGGCCGGAGCAGAGGGGGCACCCATCTCTGTTCATATACGTGAATCAGAGTCAGGATTGTGAACTGTCCTCGGCAACTGTAAGAATCGGTACTAACGGTGTCAAGGTTCCCCAAATAAGCGGACATAGATGCTGATATCTGACAGGTGGAGATTACGGGAGAGGCCGCCACGACGGGCCGGCAAGGCCAAGGTGCGGCGGGTTCGACGTCGGACAGGAGAACCATGCGAATTCTCATGACGGGGGCCGCGGGCGGCGTCGGCACCCTGCTGCGTCCCAGATTGGCCCGCGAGGGGCGGGTCCTTCGCCTGCTCGACCTCGCCGCGGTCGAGCCGGGCGACGGGGAGGAGGCGATCACGGCCGACGTGACCGATCCCGAGGCCATGGCCGGGGCCATGGACGGCGTCGACGCCGTCCTGCACCTCGGCGGGTACAGCGTGGAGCACCCCTGGCAGGACATCCTGGACGTCAACATCAACGGCACGTACGTGGTGCTGGAGGCCGCCAGGAAGGCCGGCGTCCGGCACGTCGTGCTCGCGAGCAGCAACCACGCCGTCGGCTTCCACCCCCGGGAGGCGGAGGCCCCCGACTACCTGTTCCCCCGTCCGGACACCTTCTACGGCGTCAGCAAGGTGACCAAGGAGGCCCTCGGCTCCCTCTACCACGACAGGTACGGCATGGCGGTGACCTGCCTGCGCATCGGGTCGTGCTTCGAACGGCCGAGGGACCTGCGCATGCTCTCGACCTGGTTGTCGCCCGACGACTGCGCCCGGCTCACCGAGGCCGGGCTGGCCGCGGACGGATATCACGTGGTCTGGGGGGTCTCCGCCAACACCCGTGGCTGGTGGTCGCCGGAGGAGGGCCGGGCCATCGGCTACGAGCCCAAGGACGACGCCGAGGTCTACGCGCCGGGGCTCATCGCCGAGTTGGGTGAGCCCGATCCGGAGAGCATGGAGCACGCGCTGCTGGGCGGGCGGTTCTGCGGACCCGCGCTCGACGTCGACAACCTCACCCGGGAGCGCTGACATGACCGGCATCGACACGGTGATCGACACGGTGGTGGAACGCGCGGCCGCGGCGGGGACGAAGTGGCGGGCCACTCCGGCCGCGGAGCGCGCGACGATCCTGGAGGGCGTCGCCGACGCGCTGCTGAAGCATCTCGACGAACTGTGGCCGGTCGCCGACGCCGAGACCCACCTCGGCGAGGTGCGGCTGCGCGGTGAGGTCGGGCGGACCGCCTCGCAGTTCCGGCTGTTCGCCGAGGTGCTGAGAGACGGCGGTTCGGCCGAGGCCGTCATCGACCACGCGGATCCCGGGGCGACGCCTCCCCGCCCCGACGTGCGGCGGATGAACCACCCCGTCGGGGTCGTGGCGGTCTTCGCGGCGAGCAACTTCCCGTTCGCGTTCTCGGTGGCGGGCGGCGACACGGTCTCGGCGCTCGCGGCCGGCTGCGCCGTCGTGGTCAAGGCGCACGAGGGCCACCCGGAGACCTCCGACCTGACCGCCTCCGTCGTACGGCAGGCCCTGCCCGACCCCGACCTCCTCGGACTCGTGCACGGCTTCGACGCGGGCGGACCGCTGGTGCGGCATCCGCTGGTGTCGGCGGTCGGCTTCACCGGCTCGCTCGCGGGCGGCACGGCCATCAAGGGGCTGATCGACCAGCGGCCGGACCCGATCCCCTTCTACGGCGAGCTCGGCAGCGTCAACCCGGTGATCGTGCTGCCCTCGGCGGACGCGGCGGCCGTGGCGGCGGGGTTCGCCGCCTCGCTGACGCTGGGCGTCGGGCAGTTCTGCACCAACCCCGGCCTGATCTTCGTGCCGGAGGGCCCCGACGGTGACAGGAGTGGGTTCGAGGGGGCGATCGGGGACGCGGTCGCCGCGACCACCGGCGGCCGGATGCTCACCGCCAAAATCCACGACGGGTATCTCCGCGCGGTCGACCGGCTGTCCGGGCGGGCCGGCGTGGCCCGGCTGGCGACCGGCGCCGCCGGGACGGCCGCGGACGCGGTGACTCCCCAGGTGTTCTCCGTTTCGCTGGAGGCCTTCGCCGACGGGCTTCCCGAGCTGGGGGAGGAGTGCTTCGGCCCCACAGCGATAGTCGTGAAATATCGCAATCTGTCCGACCTGCCTGCCGTACTGCGGCGGCTGCCGGGCTCGCTGACGGCGACCGTGCACGCGGCCGCGCAGGTGGGCGGTCAAGGAGCTGGTCAGGTCGGCGTCCAGGGAGCCGATCAGGTCGGCGGTCAGGGGGCCGGGCCCGAGGAGGCCGCTGACATCGTGCCGGTCCTCGAACGGCTCGCCGGCCGCCTCATCTGGAACGGCTGGCCAACCGGCGTCGCCGTCACGTGGGCCATGCACCACGGCGGCCCGTGGCCCGCCTCCACCGCCCCCGCCCACACCTCGGTCGGAGCGGCCGCGATCAGGCGGTGGCTGACCCCCGTGGCGTACCAGGACTGGCCCGAGGCCTTCCTGCCGCCCGAGTTGCGCGACGACAACCCGCTCGGCGTGCCGCAGCGCGTGGACGGCCACCTGCGCACCTGACGGACCCTCGGCCTGGCGGGCCCCCGGTCCTCGGCACCCGGTCTTTCGCCGAGCGGAAGGCCCGCTCGCCGGTTCTCACCCGATCTCGCCAGGCCGGGTGAGAACCGGCGGGCCTCCGCCAGGCGGGCTCCTCCGCTCCGGCCGGTGGGCCCTTCGTCCGGTGGGCCCTCCGCCAGGCGGGCCTTCCGTCAGGACAGGTGACCCGCACCCGCGTGGCGGGACACCTCACGCCTGACCGTGCTCGCGGGGTCGATCCGTGTGTGCAAAGTCGGGGTCCATCCCGCGTCGGTGCCCAGGTCGGGATCGTGGGCCGCGTTGTAGACGCCGACCAGGTCGATCGGCCGCTCTTTCCCGCCGACGCGCAGCAGATTGCCCCGCGCGGTCAGCGTGGTGCCGCCCCAGTCGTAGAGCAGCGCCGCCGGGTCGACGGCGCGACTCAGCCGGAAGTAGTTGTTCTCCGCGACGATCTGGGACTGAACGCCGACGCCGATCGCGTAGACGAACGTGGCGGCGTCGGGCACCTCGTAGTAGTTGTCGTAGACGTGGACCTTGCCGAATCGCACGCGGGGCAGTCGCTGGAGCGTGTCGGAGAAATGGTTGTGGTGCACGGTCACGCTGAGCTTGCCGGAGTCGGCCGCCGGGTTGTTGGTCGAGCCGATCAGCATGGTCTTGTCGTGGCCGGAGAACTCGTTCCATGACACGGTCACGAAGTCGGACCCGTTGGTGATGTCCGTCTGCCCGTCGTGCACCTGGTACGGCCGGCCGAAGTACAGCGGCTGGGCGGAGTCGGGGTTGGTGCCGTCGGTGAAGGTGTTGTGGTCCACCCAGACGTGTGTCGAGCCGGTCACCGAGATGTTGTCGTAGAGCGAGTTCCAGTTGCCCGTCTCACCGTCCGTGGGGTCCCACTGGGGGAAGCAGTCGGCCGCGTCCTCGAACCGGATGTTGCGGATGATGACGTTGTCGGCCTTGTCGACGTGCAGGTTGAGATGCCGGATCGTCGCGCCGGGCAGGCCGACGATCGTGGTGTCCGACGGCACCTTCAGCTTGATGTGGGCGGTCTGGTTCGCCGCCGAGGCGGCCCTGGCGTCTTCGAGAGGGCCGGACGGCTCGGCGTCCCTGCCCCAGACGGCCGGATCGTAGGCGGCGAGGTAGCCCGCGAGCGTGTATCCGCCCGTGGCGTAGTCGGCGCAGGTCCTGCCGCTGTCGAGGCGGCCCTTGACGTAGATGATCCGGGGGCCGGGCGCGGCGAGCGCCGCCGCGAGCTGCGACCGGCTGGTGACGGTGTGGACGTTCGCCGGTGGGGCCGCGGCTCCACCGGTCGTCCCCGTCCCCGCGGACGCCCAGCCGTCGTTCGCGGGCAGGATCCGACGGCCGAGCCCGGCGCCGAGCCCGGCGCCGGAGGTGCTGACGGCGCCTTCAACCGTGCCGGTAGTCGTGCCGGCGGTGCTGATGGCGCCGGCACCCGTCCCGGTGGTGGCCGCCTCGCTCGCGGTGGCCGCCCCGGCGGGCGCGGCTGTCGCGAGCGCCAGAACGGCCGACAGGAGGAGGGTCTTGTTGCGCATGAGCTGACTCCGTTTCCGGTGGCCCGGGGCCGGCTCCCGCGATCGCTGCCGAGCCGCGATCTCATGGCGGGTCCGGGGATCGCTCCAGGTCCTCCATCAGGGCGAGGCCACGCTCGATCAGCTCCGCGAGCCTGCTCACGTGCTCGGGGCTCGGATCGACCAGCGGCCGGCGGACGGGTCCCACGTCCTGACCACGCAGGCGCACCCCCGCTTTCACCAGGGAGACGGCATATCCGGGGCCCAGGCCCCGCAACTCGACGAGCGGCAGATAGAACTCCTTCATCAGACGGTCCGCCACGTCGTCCCGCCCGTCGCGGAACGCGTCGTGACAGGCCAGCGCCAGGTGCGGCAGGAAGCAGAACACCGCGGAGGAGTACCGGACCACCCCGAGGTCGCGGTAGGCCCGCTGGGACGTCTCGGCGGTCGGCAGGCCGTTGAAGTAGAGCAGCCCGGAGGGCGCGGCGGCGATGATCCGCCGCATCAGATCCAGGTCGCCGTGGCCGTCTTTCAGGCCGATGATCCCGGGGTGCCTTGCGAGCTCCGCCACGGTCTCCGGCTCGAAGACGGCGTTGTCCCGCTGGTAGAGGATGATCGGCAGCCTGCTGCCGTCGGCGAGCGCCTCGTAGTGGCGGCGCAGGCCGTCCTGGCCGGCGTGGACGAGGTACGGCGGGAGCGCCAGCAGGCCCTGGGCCCCCGCGTCCGCCGCGGCCGCGGCGAACTCCAGGGCCATCGCGGTGCCGTATCCGGTGCCGGCGACGACGGGCACCCGCCCGCCGGCCTCCTCGACGGCGGCCGCCACACAGGCCGCGTAGTCGCGCAGGCTCAGCGCGGCGAACTCGCCGGTCCCGCAGCAGGCGAACACGGCTCCGCAGCCCGCCTCGACGCCCTGGCGGACATGCCGCCGGAAGGCTCCGAGATCGAGCCGCTCCTCCTCGTCGCACGGCGTGACCGGGAAGAACAGCAGGCCGTCGAAGGACAACTGACCCCCCTGACATGTTTCTGGACGGAATTCATATACATGAACACCCGGACGGTAAGCCCGGCAGGCCCCGCGGTCAAGACATCAAGCCGAAATCAGGAGTGCGATGACCGGAAACATTTCGAATAGGACACGACTCCTTGACAACCTCCTGACCGAACATCACCGTGGAGGCCGTCCACGTTTGTGAACTTGGTTCAGAAATGTGTCATCTTGAGAGGTGGGTGCCGATGGCGTCCCTGCGCCGCAGAGCGGTGCCGTACCTGCTGATATCTCCGACGGTGGCGCTCATCGCCGCGTTCCTCGTCTATCCGATCGGCAGCGTCGCGTACTACAGCCTGCAAAATCGCAACCTGACCCGGCCGTGGGCCGACGGGTTCGCCGGGCTGGAGAACTTCCGCCGCATGCTCTTCGAGGACGAACTCTTCTGGCAGAGCCTGGGCTTCACCGCGAAATGGGTGGTCGCGGAAATCGGCCTGCAACTTCTGCTGGGTCTCGCGCTGGCGCTCATCGTGAATGAAAGTTTCATCGGCAGGGGGCTCGCCCGGTCGCTGGTCTTCTCCCCGTGGGCGGTCTCCGGCGTGCTCACGACGGGCATCTGGATCCTCCTCTACACACCGCAGACCGGCGTGCTGAGGTTCCTGGGCCAGCCGGAGACGGCCGTCCTCGGGAACCTCGACACGGTGTTCCCCGCCGTCGTCGTGACGGAGTTGTGGCGCGGGGTGCCGTTCTTCGCGATCCTCCTGCTCGCCGGACTGCAGGGCATCCCCGGAGAGCTGTACGAGGCGGCGGCCGTCGACGGCGCCGGCCGCGTCCGGCGGTTCCGTCACGTGACCCTGCCCCATCTGCGTGACGCGATCGTGCTGGCCACGTTGCTCCGCTCCGTGTGGGAGTTCAACAACGTCGACCTGCTCTACACGCTCACCGGCGGCGGCCCGGCGCAGGTCACGACCACGCTGCCGCTCTACGTGGCGCAGCGCGCCATCGACTCGAAGGACTTCGGCTACGGCTCGGCGCTGACGATGGCCGGGTTCGTGATCCTGCTGTTCTTCTCCCTCCTCTACCTCCGGCTCAGCCGGTTCGGGGAGGAACGATGACGGGCGAAGCCAAGAAGACGGGCGGCCGGCATGAGCACTGACGTCGCGATCCGGCCGGGGCGGGCGCACGCGCCGCAGAACCGGTCCCGCAGGCGGCCCCGGCCGAAGCGGGACCGCGGCCGCGTCCTGCGGCTCTACGTGCCGCTCGGGCTGTACCTGGTCTTCACCCTCATCCCCTTCTACTGGATGGTCGTCTTCGCGGTGCGGCCCTCGGGCTCGACCACGCCCGTGCCCTGGCCGATCACCTTCGAGCACTTCGAGACGGTGTGGAACGACATCGGCTACGCGGTGTTCTTCCGCAACAGCGTGATCGTGGGGGTCTGGTCGCTGCTGGCCACCACCGTCCTCGCCGTGATGGGCGGGTACGCCCTGTCCAGGTTCCGGTTCAGGGGCCGGAGCCTGTTCATGGTCGTGCTGTTGTGCACCCAGTTCATCCCTGGGGCGATGTTGCTCATCCCGCTGTTCACGATCTTCAAGACGCTCGGGCTGATCAACAATCTCGGCAGCCTCATCGTCGCGGACACGGTGTTCAACCTGCCGCTCTCGGTCATCCTCATGAGCGGGTTCATCTCGGCCGTCCCCTTCACGGTCGAGGAGGCGGCCATGGTCGACGGCTGCACGCGACTGCGGGCCTTCCTCGCCGTCGTCCTGCCCCAGTTGCGGCCGGGACTGATCGCCGTCGGGTCGTTCGCGTTCATCCACACGTGGAACAACTTCCTGTTCGCGCTGATGTTCGTCAGCCGGCAGGACAGCTTCACGATCCCCGTCGGGCTCAGCTACACGATCGGGGAGTACAGCGCCGACTTCGGGGCCCTCGCGGCCGGGGGCGTCGTCGCCGCCGTTCCCGTGGTCTGCGTGTTCGCAGTGGTCCAGCGCTATCTCGTGACCGGCATCAGCGCCGGGGCGGTGAAGGGATAGCTCCCCCCGCCACCATCAGGAGGAACCATGAAGAGAACAACGGCCTGGGCGGCGATAGCCGTCCTCACGGTCGCGGTCGCGGGCTGCGGCTCGGGATCCGATCCGGGCTCGGAGGAGTCCGGCAAGACGACAATCACCTTCTGGGACAACAACGGGGGCACGCGCACCCCGATCTACCAGGAGCTGATCAAGCGGTTCGAGACCGCCAACCCGACGATCCACGTCGAGTACGTCGGCATCCCGATCGCCTCGGTCCAGCAGAAGTACGACACCGCCATCGCGGGCGGCGACACCCCGGACGTCGGCGGCGTGACCACCTCCTACCTGGCGAACCTGGTCGGCCAGCAGGCCCTCGAGCCCGCCGACGACTGGCTCGGCAAGAGCGCGGTGAACGGCAAGCTGGCCGCGCCCATGCTCGACTCGGTCCGCGACACCGTGCCGGACGGCAAGCTGTACCTCGTTCCCGGCACCTCCAACCTGGACGTCGTCTGGTACCTCAAGGACAAGCTCCCCGAGGCGCCGAAGACGTGGGACGAGTTCTTCACCGACGCGCACGAGCTCACCAAGGCCCCCGACCAGTACGGCTACACGATCCGCGGCGGCGCGGGCTCGATCTTCCAGGTGCTCGCCGAGATGTACGCCTACTCGGGCGTCACCGAGTTCTTCGACGCCTCGGGCAAGAGCACGGTCAACGACCCGAAGAACGTTGAGTACCTGACCAAGCTGGCCGGCCTGTACAAGAAGGACACGCCGGAAGCCGACGTCACCAACGACTTCCCGAAGATGGTGGCCGCGTTCGGCACCGGGAAGATCGCGATGATGCACCACAACCTCGGCTCGTACAACGACCAGGTGAAGGCGCACGGGGCCGACAAGATCGGCGCGTTCGCGTTGCCGACCGGCCTGTCCGGCAAGCGCACGATCGTCGCCAACCCCGTCGACGGCTTCGCGGTCTTCAAGGGCAGTGAGCACAAGGACGCCGCCTGGAAGTTCGTCGAGTTCCTGGTCTCCAAGGAGAGCAACAGCTACTGGAACCAGCAGACGGGTCAGATCCCGGCCAACACCGAGGCGCAGGGCGACTCCTGGGTGACGGCCCTGCCGCACCTCAAGACGGCGGTGGACGCGCTCAACGACCCGAACACCGCGGTCGTGTCGCCGCCCTACTACCTGCCGCAGTTCTCCTCGATCACGAAGGCCGACACCGAACCGCTCTTCCAGAAGGTGCTGCTCGGGCAGATGAAGCCCCAGGAGTTCCTCGACACCATGGCGCAGAAGCTCACCGACGCCCAGGCCGAATGGAAGAAGGCGACCGGCGGCTGACCCCTGGACGGGGCCGGTGCGACCCTGACCTCGCACCGGCCCTCAGGAGTGACCAGAGCAGGCATCGAGAAGGGAAGCAGGCACATGGCGGTCGTCGAAAGCGTCAAGGTCACCGTGTTCACGACGGTGACCGGATCCGTGGTCGACGGGCACGGTCACCGGCATCCGGGGCCGCCGCGCGAGATCCAGGAGGCGCTGTTCACCGTCACCGACGGCGACGGCGTCACCGGCCACTGCCTGACCCAGCCGGACACGGTCAGGGAGACCGTGATCAGGAACCACATCGGGCCCGCGCTCCTCGGCCAGGACAGCCTCGAACGCGAGCGGTTGTGGCATCGGATCGCCCACCGCCAGCGCGGCGCCCAGGGCAACCTCTCCGACCGCGCGCTCAGCACCGCCGACCAGGCGTTGTGGGATCTGGCCGGCCGAACGGTCGGGCTTCCCGTGTGGAAGCTCCTCGGCGGCGCCCGGTCCGAGGTCCCCGCCTACGCGAGCACGATGTGCGGCGACGACATCCCCGGCGGGCTGGCGACGCCGGAGGACTACGCCGCCTTCGCCAAGGACCTGGTGTCCCGCGGCTACCGCGCCATCAAACTGCACACCTGGATGCCGCCCATGCCGTACGGCGTGGCCCGCGACATCGCGGCGTGCACCGCGGTCCGCGAGGCGGTCGGGCCGGACGTCGCGCTCATGCTCGACAGCAATCACTGGTACTCCCGGTCGGAGGCGCTGACGCTCGGGCGGGCGCTCGACGACCTCGGCTTCGCCTGGTACGAGGAGCCGATGGAGGAGGCGTCGGTCCAGTCCTACCGCTGGCTGGCCGATCAGCTGAGCACGCCGATCCTCGGGCCGGAGACCTCGTGGGGCAAGCACATGGCACGCGCCGAGTGGGTCGCCGCCGGGGCGTGCGACATCCTCAGAGTGGGCGTGGTGGGATCCGGCGGAGTCATCCCGGCGCTCAAGGCCGTTCATCTCGCGGAGTCGTTCGGGATGGAGTGCGAGATCCACGGCAACGGCTCGGGGGCGCTCGCGGTGATCGGCGCCACCACGTGCGGGCAGTGGTACGAGCGGGGGCTGCTGCATCCCCATTCGGACTACGACACCGCGCCGCCGCATCTGCGGTCGATCGTCGACCCTCTGACCGGCGGAAACGTCCGGATGCCCACCGCTCCGGGGCTGGGCGACGATCTGGACCACGATTACATCGCCGCCCACGCGGTCGCGTCCTGGGGAACCCGCTCACAATAGGAGGCGGACAGGCGGGTCAGGGAGGTACACATGGCGGAACCGGTGCCACACGTGAAGTCGGCGCTGCGAACGGTCGAACTGCTCGACTTCTTCGCGCAGTATCCCGGGCAGCACAGCCTCACCGATCTCCAGGGGAAGCTCGGCTACCCCAAGAGCAGCCTGCACGCCCTGCTGAGGACGCTCGTGGACCTCGGCTGGATCGAGACCGACGTCACCGGCACGCTCTACCGGATCGGCATGCGGGCCCTGCTCGTCGGCGCGACCTACATCGACGGGGACCCGCTGGTGCAGATCGCCCATGACGCGCTCGACTGGCTCGCCGAGACCACGGGGGAGACCGTCCACCTGGCCAGGCTGGACCACTTCGACATGGTCTACCTCGCCACCCGGGCATCCCGTCACTATCTGCGGCCGTTCTCCCGGGTCGGCAGGCGGCTGCCCGCCAGCACCACCTCTCTGGGCAAGGCGATCCTGGCGACCAGGGACGACGCGGAGGTCCGCACCCTGCTGCCGGCCGAGCTCCCCGCGCTGACCCGTCACACGATCGTGGACCACGACCGGCTCATCACCGACCTGCACAGGGTCCGCAAGCGCGGCTACGCCGTCGACCGCGAGGAGAACACCGAGGGGCTGCGCTGCTTCGGCGTCGCCCTGCACATCACCGACCCGCCCCGCGACGCCATCAGCTGCTCGGTGCCCGTGCCGCGGCTGACCGCCGAGAGGGAGAAGGACATCGTCGCCTGCCTCCTGGAGGCGCGCGAGCGCATCGAACGGTCGGCGCTGCGGCAACGCCGGGCCTACTGAACCCACGCTCCGCGGCCGGCGTCCGCACCCCCGGCGCTCGCGCCGCTCGTGCGCCCGCGGATTCGTGTCACGGATGTTGCGCTGATCGCACGGCCGGCCATCGGGCCCTTTTGGGACGTCCGGAGATCTTCTCCCGGACGCCCCGAAGGCGGATAGTGGAGGCGGCGGACACCGCGGCCCCGGCCGTGTGATCCTCCGTCGCAGGTCCCTTCGCGGAGCGAGAGGCGGCCCGATGACAGACGGACGTGACGACGCGGACCTCGCCATGCTGGCGGTCGCCGTCGAAGAGGCGAGGAAGGGATACGCCGAAGGCGGCATCCCGATCGGGGCGGCCCTGTTCGCCGCCGACGGCCGGTTGCTGGGCAGGGGCCACAACCGCAGGGTCCAGGACGACGACCCCTCGGTCCACGGCGAGACGGCGGCCTTCAGGAACGCGGGCCGCCAGCGCGGCTATCACGGCACGACCATGGTGACCACGTTGTCGCCCTGCTGGTACTGCAGCGGCCTGATCCGGCAGTTCGGCATCTCCCGCCTGGTGGTCGGCGAGTGCCGGACGTTCATGGGCCGCCACGAATGGCTGGCCGAGGCGGGTGTCGAGGTCCACGTCCTCGACTCCCGGGAGTGCGTCGATCTGATGACCGAGTTCATCGCGGCCCGTCCCGAGCTCTGGAACGAGGACATCGGTCGCTGAAGCCCCTGATCCGCCGCCTTAGGAGGGCCCATGCGGACCGTCCCGACGATCGACCTGACGCCCTGGTTCGAGGGCGGCCCAGCGGACCGGCAGGACGTCGCGGAACGGGTCGACGCCGCCCTCCGCGAGGTGGGCTTCCTGCTCGTCACCGGCCATGGCGTGCCGCCCGGCCTGCGGGCCGACGTTCGGGCGGCGGCCAAGCGGTTCTTCGGGCTGCCGCAGGAGACCAAGATGCGCTACGCGGCCAAGGTCGGCGAGCGCGGATGGCTGCCGCCGGGGGTGGAGGCCAACGGATACGCCGAGGGCACGCCCACCCCGCCCGACCTGAAGGAGACGTTCGCCGTAGGGGCCGACCGGCCGCTCGGCGACCCGTCCGTGGACGACGTCTGGTTCCTGGCCAACGTCTATCCGGCCGAGGTGCCCGACCTCGAACCGCTGATCGTCGAATATCTGGCCCGGATGCGCGCCCTGGCGGACGAACTGCTGGTCATCTGCGCGAAGGCGCTCGATCTCGACGGGGAGTTCTTCACCTCACGCGCCGGCCACCCGTCCTACACCATGAACATCAACAGGTATCCGCCGCTGTCGCAGGTGGGAGAGCCGGAGCCGGGCCAGTTCCGGATCGGGCCGCACACCGACTTCGGCACGGTCACCGTCCTCGACCGCCAGCAGGGCGTCGGCGGGCTGCAGGTCTGGGCCGACGGCGAATGGGTGAACGCCCCCTACGCCGAGGACTCGTTCACGATCAACATCGGTGATCTCCTGGCCCGGTGGACGGGGGATCGATGGTGCTCCAACCGGCACCGCGTCCTGCCGCCGGACCCGAGCGCCCCCGACGAGGAACTCGTCTCGCTCATCTACTTCTACGAGTGCGACCCCGGAGCCCTCGTCGAGTCGCTGCCCGTCGGCACGGCCACCTACCCGCCGGTGCGGGCGTCCGACTACCTGCTGGAGAAACTGAGGGCGATCAGCTTATGAGCACCACAGGGCCTGCCGTACGGGAAGGCGAGTACGGCGACAGGGTCGCGGCCGTCGAGCCCGGCGGCCTGGAGTTCATCCCCCTGAAGGAGCGCCACGGCAGGCCCCTCGATCTGCTGTGGACATGGATGTCGCCCAACCTCGAGTTCGCGACCGTCTTCCTCGGTGTGCTGGCGGTCGCGGCCTTCGGGCTGAGCTTCTGGCAGGCCGCGCTGGCCGCCGTGGTCGGCACCGGCCTGGGCGCCCTCGCCCACGGCGTGCTCTCGGCCCGCGGCCCGTCGGCCGGAGTGCCGCAGATGGTGCTCGGCCGGGTGCCGTTCGGCTTCTGGGGGAACCTGCTGCCGTCGGCGTTCAACACGGTGGCGGCGGGCATCGGCTGGTTCGCCGTCAACAGCGTGAGCGGGGCGCTGGCCCTCAACACGCTGACCGGGCTGCCGGGCTGGGCGTGCCTCGTCATCGTGGTCGCGGTGATGGTGGCGCTCGGGTTCTTCGGCCACAACCTCGTGCAGGCCTTCGAACGGTACGCCTTCCCCGTGCTCGCCCTGATCTTCCTCATCGCCGCGGCCGTCATCCTCGGCAAGGCCGATCTCGGCTACGCGGGCACAGGGGGAGGGACGGGCGGCTTCCTGCTGGCCGTCGGCGCCACGTTCGGGTACGCGGCCGGCTGGAACCCCTACGCCGCCGACTACACCCGCTACCTTCCCCCCGGCTCCAGCAGGCGGGCGGTCGGACTGTCGGCCGGGCTGGGCGTGTTCGTCTCGTGCGTGGTCCTCGAGGTCGTGGGAGCGGCGTCGGCGACCATCGGCGGCGACGCCCTCGGACAGCCGACGACGGCGTTCACCGGTCACCTGCCCGGCCTGGTGGCGAACCTGACCCTGCTCGCGATCGCCCTGGGCGCGATCTCGGCCAACGCGCTCAACGTCTACTCGGGCGCGATGTCCCTGCTCGCCCTCGGCGTACGGCTCCCGCTCACGCTGCGGCGCGCGATCGTCGCGCTGGCCTGCGGCGTGGCGGGCTTCCTCGTGGCGTTGTCGGGCCTGGAGGACGCCGGGCACAAATACGAGGCGTTCTTGCTGATCATCGCCTACTGGATCGGCCCGTGGCTCGGCGTCGTGCTCGCCGATCGATACCTGCGCCGCGACCGTGACATCGAACGCCTGTTGTTCGACAGCCGGCACGTCAACTGGGCGGGGCCGATCGCGATGGTGGCGGGCGTCGTGTTGTCGGTCTGGCTGTTCTCCAACCAGGAGCGGTATGTCGGCCTGGTGCCCGCGCGGGTTCCCGAGGTGGGCGACATCGCGTTCGAGGTGGGGTTCGTCATCTCCGCCGTGGTCTACGCGGCGCTCAGGCCGCTTCGCCGATGAGGGCGTGGATCTCCTCCGTCGTTGCGACCCGGCCGGTGCCGCCCCGGCCGTGCAGGGAGATCGCCGCGGCGGCCGTGCCCGCCCGGACCGCCTGCACGAGGTCGGCGCCCCTGGCCAGCCAGCCGGCCAGGGTGCCCGCGAACGCGTCGCCCGCGCCCGTCTGGTCGACGACGGACTCGGCGGGGATGGCGGGGACGTGCAGGACCGAGCCGTCCTCCGTCCCGAGGAGCACCCCCTCGGCCCCCATCGTCACCGCGGCCGCCCGCGCGCCGAGGCCGAGGCAGGCGCGCAGCACCTCGTACGGATCGTCGGTGCCGAAGAGCGGACCGCTGTCGCCTGGGCACGAGGGCACCATCAGGGCCGCGTGCGGCGCCACCGCCTCCAGGACGACCCGCGCGGCCTCGGGGCCGGTGAGCCTCGACCTGAAGTTGGGGTCGTAGACGACCTTGCCGCGGGCGGTCGCCGCCGCATGCCGTACGGCCTGGTCGCACGATGGCGACAGAGCCGCGGTGACGCCGGAGAGCAGTACGACGCCTGCGGCGGAGACGGGGGAGCGGTCGACGTCGCCGGGAGCCATGCGGGAGGCCGCGCTGCCCGCGCGCATGTAGGCGAACGCCCGGCTGCCGGTCGGGTCCGCGCCCAGGGCGTACGCGCCGGTGGAGCCCTCACCCGTGACCATCCACCGGGTGTCCACGCCGTGCCCCGCGGCGAACCGGACCAGGCGCTCCCCGAACGCGTCGGCGCCCACGCGGGTCACGAGTGCGGCGCTCGCCCCCGTGGCGGCGGCCGCGACGGACGCGTTCAGCGCGTCACCGGAGAAGGAGAGGTAGAACAGGTCGGCCCGGTCGAGGGAGGCCGCCGTCGAGAACTCCACCAGGGGCTCGCCCAGCACCACGACATCCATGAGTGCTCCCATGTTCCATGTAGTGAAACACTGTTAGGCCCCTATGCAACAGCCAGTGTAGAGCTTTCCGCCTTCGGCGAGTCTTCCCGAAATCTCCTGGCCACCCCGGTACCTTCGGCATCATGGCCACCCGTACGTCCGGAAAGGGTTCCGGGAAGCGCCCGGCAGCGCGCTCCGGGTCTCGCACGACTTCCGCGAAGCGTTCACCGGCCCGGGGCAGGACGTCCTCCCGGCCCGCGCAGAAGCGCCCGGTGGCGACAGGCCAGGATCCCGTCAGCTGGGTCTTCCTGATGATCGGCAAGCTGGTCATCGGCCTGTGGCTGCTGCTCGCCCACGGCATGGGCGCGGCGGCGAGGGCGCTCGGGCAGGGCGCGCGCGACCTCGACCCGGCGCATCGCCGCGACGGCGTCGGCCTGTCGGTGCTCGCGGGCGCGATCGTGCTGGCGACGATGATCTGGCGCGACACCAAGACCGGGATCGCCCTGGTCGTCGACGTGGCGCTGCGCGGTGTCGTGGGGTCGTTCGCCTGGTGCGTGCCGGTCCTGCTCGCGCTGCTCGCGTGGCGGCTCCTGCGCCACCCGGACCAGAACGCGGAGACCGGCCGGATGGGGATCGGCTGGACGGCGCTGCTCGTCGGCGTTCTCGGCGTCGTGCACGTCGCGCACGGCACGCCGTATCCCTCTGGCGGCGCCACCGACGGCATGGACAAGGTGTCCGCGGCGGGCGGCATGCTCGGGTTCATCGTGTCGGCTCCGCCGTCGAGCATCCTGCCCTCGTTCATCACGATCCCGCTTCTGCTCATGTTGTCCGGGTTCGGCGTGCTGGTGATCACGGCCACTCCGATTCACCGGATCCCGGAACGCTTCGCCGAGATCAGGCACCTGCTCTTCCAGCGGCCGGACGAGGACGGCGAGCCGAAGCCCGCGACGTCGCCGAGGAAGCGGACCAAGAAGCCGGCCGAGGGCAAGCGTGAGGTCGGCGACAACGTCAAGCCGTACGACACCCCGGTCCTGTCGGAGAAGGACCACTCTCCGGAGATCGTGCCCGGCCTGGCCGACGACGCGGAGGCGCTGGAGGGAGTCGAGGCCGAGCCGGCGAAGTCGCCCTCGCAGCCGCCCCTCCCCACACCCGCCCCGCGCAAGGTCGAGCAACTCGTGCTCTCTCCGCAGGCCGGGCCGTACACGCTGCCCGACCCGAAGGTCCTGCGCCCGGGGAGCGCGCCCAAGCCGCAGACCAAGGCCAACACGATCGTGGTCAACGCGCTGACGAGCGTGCTGGAGCAGTTCGGCATCGACGCCCAGGTGATCGGGTTCACCCGCGGGCCGACGGTCACCCGCTACGAGATCGAGCTCGGCCCGGCGGTCAAGGTGGAGAAGGTCACCGCCCTCACCAAGAACATCGCCTACGCCGTCAAGTCGGCCGACGTCCGGATCCTGTCCCCGATCCCCGGCAAGTCGGCGATCGGGGTGGAGATCCCGAACACGGACAAGGACCTCGTCTCGCTGGGCGACGTGCTGCGTTCCCAGGTGGCGCAGGCCGACCACCATCCCATGATCGTCGGTCTGGGCAAGGACGTCGAAGGCCGCACGATCGTCGCCAACCTGGCGAAGATGCCGCACATCCTCATCGCGGGCGCCACCGGCGCGGGCAAGTCGACCTGCATCAACGGCCTGATCTCCTCGATCCTCATGCGGTCCACGCCCGATGAGGTGCGCATGGTACTGGTGGACCCCAAGCGGGTCGAGCTCAACACCTACGAGGGCATCCCCCACCTCATCACGCCGATCATCACCAACCCCAAGAAGGCCGCGGAGGCCCTCGAGTGGGTCGTGGGGGAGATGGACCGCAGGTACGACGACCTCGCGGCCAGCGGCTTCCGGCACGTCGACGACTTCAACAAGGCCGTCCGTGCGGGCAAGTTGGTGCCGCCGCCCGGCAGCGAGCGGGTCTATCAGCCCTACCCCTACCTCCTCGTGATCGTCGACGAGCTCGCCGACCTGATGATGGTCGCTCCGCGTGACGTCGAGGACTCGA
The DNA here is from genome assembly GCF_016863275.1 of Planotetraspora mira. Classification (GTDB taxonomy): domain Bacteria; phylum Actinomycetota; class Actinomycetes; order Streptosporangiales; family Streptosporangiaceae; genus Planotetraspora; species Planotetraspora mira. The sequence goes on along the minus strand of NZ_BOOO01000039.1, from coordinate 45,539 downwards.
TCGTCCGCATCACCCAGCTCGCCCGCGCCGCGGGGATCCACCTGGTCATCGCGACCCAGCGCCCCTCGGTCGACGTGGTGACCGGCCTGATCAAGGCCAACGTGCCGTCGCGTCTCGCGTTCGCCACCTCCTCCCTCGCCGACTCGCGGGTCATCCTCGACCAGCCCGGCGCCGAGAAGCTGGTCGGGCAGGGCGACGCGCTCTTCCTGCCGATGGGTGCGAGCAAGCCGATCCGGCTGCAGAACGCCTTCGTCTCCGAGAAGGAGATCGCGGAGGTCGTCGCGCACTGCAAGGCCCAGATGCAGGTCGAGTACCGCGACGACGTGGCCGCGCCGGCCGCGGCGAAGCGTGAGGTCGACGAGGAGATCGGCGACGATCTCGAGCTGCTGGTGCAGGCCGCCGAGCTGATCGTCTCCACCCAGTTCGGCTCGACCTCGATGCTCCAGCGCAAGCTGCGGGTCGGGTTCGCCAAGGCGGGCCGCCTGATGGACCTGCTGGAAAGCCGCAACGTCGTGGGGCCCAGCGAGGGTTCCAAGGCGCGCGAGGTCATGGTCAAACCCGACGACCTGCCCGGCCTGCTGGCCGACCTCCGCGGCCAGTGAGAGGGCCGGCCGAAGGGGGCCGGTGAATGCGCTGAGTGGACTCGCCTGTACGCTGCGTAGCGATTACTGGCTGAATGTGATTAACTACGCAATGTAGGACGAGGTGGAAGCTCGGGCGAGGGGGCGTGACCAAATGAGCGTTGGCGCTGCTCTGTCGGAGGCGAGACAGAACGCCGAACTGACCGTTAGCCAGCTCAGCGATCGCACGAATATCCGAGAAACGATCATTCAAGGCATCGAACGGGACGACTTCTCCGCGTGCGGCGGCGACTTCTACGCACGCGGTCACATCAGGGCGATAGCCGGTTATCTGGGAGTGGAACCGGAGTCGATCATCCGGGAGTACGACGACGTGCACGCGGACACGCGGCCTCCCGTCCGCGCGGCGACCGTGTTCAACGTCAACAACCTGTTCCCGGGCAAACACGGGCGCCGGTTGCCGAACTGGACGATGGCCGCGGCGGTCGCCCTGGCGATCGTCGTCATCTTCGCGATCGTGCGACTCCTCGGGGGGTCGGACGCGAAGACGGGGCAGACGGCGGCGGAGGCGCCCGTGGGCTCGTCGGATGCCAAGGTGCAGCACGCGAAGGCGCCGCACGTCGCCCGCGACGTCGTCGTCGTCAAGGTGTCCGCCGTGAAGCCGGCCTGGATCAACGTCAGGGACGCCAAGAACCACCGGCTCTTCCAGGGCACCCTGGAGCAGGGCAAGACGGTCACGTGGACGGCCAAGGACAAGGTGAAGGTCGTCATCGGTGACGCGGGTGCGGTCCGGTTCGAAGTCAACGGCAAGGACATCGGAGCCATCGGCAAGGACGGGCAGACCGTGCGCCGGTCATTCGGGCTCGGCATCCCGGGTGCCCGTTAGGGGCCTACTCCCGATACCGTAGGTTCATCATGTCTTCTCGCCGAACCGTATCGCTGGTCACATTGGGTTGCGCACGCAACGAGGTCGACTCTGAGGAGCTCGCGGCCCGGCTTGAGGCTGCCGGCTGGCAGATGCACGACGACGATCCGGACGTCATCGTCGTCAACACGTGCGGCTTCATCGACTCGGCGAAGAAGGACTCCATCGACACCCTGCTCGCCGCGTCCGACTCGGGCGCGAAGGTGGTGGCGGCGGGCTGCATGGCCGAGCGGTACGGCGAGCAACTCGCCGGCGCTCTGCCAGAGGCCGCCGTGATCTCCTTCGACGACTACGCCGACATCGGGGCGCGTCTCGACGACGTCCTCGAGGGCAGGGCGCTGACGCCGCACTCGCCGCGCGACCGGCGGACGTTGCTGCCGATCAGTCCCGTGGACCGCTCCGCCGCGCACGCGCACATCCCCGGGCACGGCGCGATCCCGGACGCCCTTCCTGAGGGTCTGGCGCCCGCGAGCGGGCCGAGGATGCTCAGGAAGCGGCTGACCGGGGGACCGGTCGCCGCGCTGAAGCTCGCGTCGGGGTGCGACCGCCGGTGCACGTTCTGCGCGATCCCGGCGTTCCGCGGCTCCTACGTGTCCCGCAGGCCTGAGGACCTGCTGGCCGAGGCCGAGTGGCTGGCAGGCGAGGGAGTGCGGGAGCTCGTGCTCGTCAGCGAGAACTCGACGTCCTACGGCAAGGATCTGGGCGACCTGCGGGCGCTGGAGAAGCTGCTGCCCCAGCTCGCCGGGACCAAGGGGATCGAGCGCGTCAGGGTCAGCTACCTGCAGCCCGCCGAGCTGCGCCCCGGCCTCCTGGAGATCATCGCCTCGACCGAGGGCGTCGCGCCGTACTTCGACCTGTCCTTCCAGCACGCGAGCGGGCCGGTGTTGCGGCGCATGCGGCGGTTCGGCGACCCGCGGCGCTTCCTCGACCTGCTGGAGCGCGTCCGCGAACTGGCGCCGGAGGCGGGTGTGCGGTCCAACTTCATCGTCGGCTTCCCCGGGGAGACCCAGGAGCAGTTCGACGAGCTGACCGCGTTCCTCGAAGAGGCGCGGCTCGACGTGATCGGCGTCTTCGGCTACTCCGACGAGGAGGGCACCGAGGCGTTCTCCTTCGACGACAAGCTCGACCAGGACGTGGTCGACGAGCGGGTCGCCGCGCTGAGCGAGCTCGCCGAGGAGCTGACCGCTCAGCGGGCCGAGGAGCGCATCGGAACCGAGCTTGAGGTCCTCATAGAGGAGGACCTGGGAGACGGCGGCTACGAGGGCCGTGCGGCCCACCAGGGGCCCGAGGTGGATGGATCGGTCACCGTTCAGGGCATCGGCCTTGTCCCCGGTCAGATCGTCCAGGCGGTCGTCGTCGATTCGGAGGGGGTTGACCTGATCGCCCGCATCAAGGCAGGCGCATGACGGAGCGAATAGAGCCCCCCTCCGGCGTTCCGAGCCCGCCGGAAGCCGCGCCGGCGGCTCAGCCCCCCTCCGTGGCGGAAGCCTCCGCCGAGCCGCTGATCCGGCGCGTCAGCACGTGGAACATCGCCAACGTGCTGACCATCGCCCGGCTGGCGATCGTCCCCGTCTTCACGGTCTTCCTGTTCTTCGAGGGGTCCGGGTGGCGGATCGCCGCCCTGGCCGTCTTCATCGTCGCCTCCGTCACCGATCAGCTCGACGGCTGGCTCGCCAGGAAGTACGCCCTGATCACCGACTTCGGCAAGATCGCCGACCCGATCGCGGACAAGGCGCTGATCGGCTCTGCGCTCGTCAGCCTGTCGATCCTCGGTGAGATCCCCTGGTGGGTGACCATCGTCGTCATCGCCAGAGAGGCCGGCGTCACCCTCCTGCGCTTCCTGGTGATCCGGCACGGCGTCATCCCGGCGAGCTACGGCGGCAAGGTCAAGACCGTCCTGCAGATCGTCGCCATCGGCCTGTACATCCTCCCCGGCGTCCCGGACCTGCTCCGGTGGGCCGTCCTCGGGCTGGCCCTGGTCGTGACCATCGGGACCGGCGCCGACTACGTGTTCCGTGCGGTCCGGCTCAGGCGGGTGGCCAAGGCGGCGCGGTCCGAATGACGGCCGACGCCGCGCGGATCCTCGCGTCGCTGGTCCGGCGCAACGCCACGATCTCCGTGGCCGAGTCCCTGACGGGCGGGCTCATCGGCGCGACCCTGACCGGCACGGCGGGGGCGTCGGCCGCGTTCCGCGGGGGCGTGATCGCCTACGCGACCGAACTCAAGGCCGAGTTACTCGGTGTGCCCTCGGATCTGCTCGAACGAGAAGGCGCGGTCCACCCGGACGTCGCCGCGGCGATGGCGGCCGGAGTGCGCAACCTCACAAGATCCGACTACGGGCTCGCGGTGACCGGAGTGGCGGGACCCGACCCTCAGGACGGCCGGCCGGTGGGCACGGTCCACATCGCTCTGCGGGGTCCCGGGGACCGCGTCTGGCACCGGGATCTGCTCCTTGACGGGGACCGCGAGGCGATACGAACTGGGACATGTCGGGAGGCTTTGGGCCTGCTCGCAGGTGTGCTGGAGGCAAATAAGGGGGAACATTCTGGGTGATTACCGCGTTACGTCACCAGCGAACATGCTCACCACGGTCTGCCGCGGTGTTGCCCTCTACAGGTACGGTGGATGTGTGAGTGAGGTCCGTGAGCCATCGGCGAGGAGCAAGTCAGGCACGCGTCCGGCGAAGGGGCCGAGCGAATCGATGATGACGGCGAGGAGCATGTACGAAGGGCGTTCGAAGAACGGGCGACATGAGCCCACCGCGCGAGGCGTCGTCAAGGCGCCCCCGCTGGGGAGGGAGCGACAGATGGTCCTGCTGCGTCAGCTGCTCGGTGACGTGCTGCGGCGGCTGAGGGTGCGGCAGAATCGCACCCTTCGCGAGGTCTCCACTCTCGCGCGCGTCTCGCTCGGCTACCTGTCCGAGGTCGAGCGCGGCCAGAAGGAAGCCTCGTCGGAGCTGCTCGCCTCGATCTGCGGCGCCCTCGGTGTGCCGCTTTCTCAGGTGTTGCGTGAGGTGTCCGACCAGTTCGCGCTCGCCGAACTGCAGGCCGCCCCGGTGATGGCCGATGTGCCGGAGCACGAGCGGCTTCCCGTTGCGGAGACCGTGCCGGGTGCCATCTCGGACTCGGGTTTCGACGGTTTCCCGGAAGTGAAGGACATGGTCGCCGCCTAGCCGGGCTGGCACACGTGGCACCAGAAGATCAACCGTTCGTATGGCTGTTCCCCCATCTGTCCGCTGCTGACCGGGTTCCCGCAGAGACGGCAGGGGCGGCGGGCCCTGCCGTACACGAAGAGTGAGCGCCCGGGCCGGAGATCGCCCGTCGTGACCGGTAGCGGCGCGTCCTTGCTCGCGTCCATGAGCCGGTGCGCGAGCGTCACCAGCGAGTGCAGTTCATCGGGTGGAATCGACTCCACCGTCCGCCACGGCGACAGACGCGCGGCGAAGAGCGTCTCGGCCCGCCAGATCGTGCCGATCCCCGCCAGGTGGCGTTGATCCAGGAGTGCCTCCCCGATCGTGCGCCGCGGGTCCCCGAGCAGGTTCGACGCCGCCACTGCCGCGTCCCAGCCCGGGCCGAGCAGATCCGGCCCCAGATGGCCGATGACACGATCCTCCCGATCCGTGGGAACCAGGTCGACCATTCCCAGCCTGACGCCCAGGGCCGTCCATTCCGCGTTGGCCAGGATGAGCCGGACGACGTCGCCTCGCGGCGCGGGACGCCCCGTCGCGACCACCCGCCAACTGCCGTCCATCCGCAGATGGGTGTGGACGGTGACGCCGCCCTGGACCCGCGTGAGCAGGTGCTTGCCGTACGAGATGGTCGTGACGACGGCGCGGCCCCGCAGGTCGGCGGTGGCGTGACGGGGGACCCTGAAGTCCGACCGGGTCAGCACCCGGCCGTCGAGGGCCTCCCTGAGCCGCTTCGCGGTCCGGTGGACGGCGTCACCTTCGGGCATGCGGATCGTCTCTCCGGCGCGTCGCCGCGCCACGTACTCGGAAAGATCCCGGCGTCCAAGCCGGCGCTCAGACCGGAGTGTGCGAGTTCCACGCCGACGGGTCGGAGGAGAGCTCGGTCACGCGCGCGGGCAGCTCACCCTTGGCGATCTGCTCGAGTGTGACCTCCTCCAGGATGGCCCGCTCGCTGGCCCGCAACGCGATCCACACCTGCTGCAGCGCCTGGGCCGCGCCCAGGTAGCCCACGTGCTCGGGCCGCTCACCCCTGACGTTGGCAAGCGGACCGTCAACGGCGCGGATCACGTCCGCGAGCGAGATCTGGCTGGCCGGCCGGGCCAGCACGTAACCGCCCTCGGGGCCGCGCTGGCCGCGGACCAGCCCGGCACGGCGCATCTGGAGGAGGATGTTCTCCAAGTATTTGGGGGGCATTTCCTGCCCCTTGGCCAGCTCGCCCACCGTTGTGGGGCCCTCGCCCGCGGCGGCGAGCTCGGCGGCGGCACGGAGGGCGTAGTCGACACGGGCAGAAAGTCGCATGTAGTCGATTATCCCGCCTGGTTGGCATTGGTTAGACGGCAACCTCGCAACTGGCGGCCCCGGAGATCGTCATCGGGCCCGCCTAGCATGAAGTATGGGGAACGAACACAGGCGGTGGTTGTTCGCCGACCAGCTCGGGGACCACTTCCTGGACGAGGGCGACCAGCCGGTGCTGCTGGTGGAGGCCCGTTCGGTGCTGGAGAGAAGGCGCTTCCACCGGCAGAAGGCCCACCTGGTCCTGTCGGCCCTGCGCCACCGGGCGGCGGAGCTCGGAGACCAGGTGATCTTCATCAGGACCGGCACGTACGGCGAGGCCCTCGACGCGGTCGCGGAGCCGCTCACCGTGTGCCATCCGACCAGCCACGCGGCGGCGGCCTTCGTCTCCGGACGGGCGAAGGTGACCGTGTTGCCGGCCCGCGGCTTCACCACGACGCGGGAGGAATTCGCGGCCTGGGCCGAAGGACGCGGTGACCGCAGGATGCTCATGGAGGACTTCTACCGCGACGCCCGGCGCCGTCTGGGGGTGCTCATGGACGGTGATGAGCCCGCCGGCGGCCGATGGAACTTCGACGCGGACAACCGGGAACCGCCGCCGCGTGGCGGCCTCGGCGTGCCGGGGCCGTGGCGCCCTGTGGAGGACGAGATCGACGAGCAGGTGCGGCGGGATCTCGACCGCTGGGAACGCGACGGCGTGGTCGCCTTCGTCGGCAGGGACGGCCCGCGCGCCTTCCCCGCGACCCGGGCCGAGGCCGCCGACGCGCTGGCCTGCTTCGTCGCCCGCCGTCTGCCGTGCTTCGGCCCCTACCAGGACGCCATGTCGTCGGCCGATCCGGTGATGGCCCACAGCCTGCTGTCGCCCGCGCTCAACCTGGGCCTGCTCGATCCCCTGGACTGCGTGCGGGAGGCCGAGGCGGCCTACAGAGAGGGCCGGGTGCCGCTGCGGAGCGCGGAGGGCTACATCCGGCAGGTCATCGGGTGGCGGGACTATGTCTGGCACCTCTACTGGCATCTCGGGCCCGGCTACCGGCAGGAGAATCGTCTGTCCGCCCGCACTCCGCTGCCCGAGTGGTTCGCCGAACTCGATGCGGACGCGGTGGAGGCGCGCTGCCTGTCGTGGGCGCTCGGCCAGGTCCGCGACCACGGATTCGCCCACCACATCGTCCGGCTGATGGTGCTCGGCAACTACGCCCTTCAGCGCGCGTTCGAGCCGGGGCGGCTCACGGACTGGTTCCACCGGTGTTTCGTCGACGGCTACGACTGGGTGATGACGCCCAACGTCGTCGGCATGTCCCAGCACGCCGACGGCGGCGTGCTCGCGACCAAGCCCTACGCCTCCGGAGGGGCGTACATCAACCGGATGAGCGACTTCTGCCACGGCTGCCGGTACCGGCCCGATCGGCGGACAGGGGCCGACGCGTGTCCCTTCACCACCGGTTACTGGTCGTTCATCGCGCGCAACGAGGAACGCCTGGCCGCCAACCCGCGCATGGCGCGCAGCGTGCAGGGGATGCGACGGCTGGACGACATCGACGAGGTCCGCGCGATCGAGGCCGATCGCGGGAACGCGCCCCCGTGAGCCCGCCTCCGGGGTGGCACGCCCGCGGGCGGGTGCCGTACGGGCGGGGCGCGACGGGAACGGCGTCCCTGGAGCGGTGCACGGCCTTGTCGGCTCGCTAAGCTTGCAGGAAACTTTGTTGACGATTTGCGGGCGCGGACGGCGCCGGTTCCACGGGGGCGACGATAGAAAGCAGGAGCATGGAGCGACGTCCTGGCGTGCCCAGGCTGCTCCGGGAGATAAACGACCGGGCCGCACTGGAGTTGTTGCTCGCCTCGGGGCCGCTGACGCGCGGCCAGATCGGCGAGCTGACCGGGCTCTCGAAGGTCACCGCCTCCCAGACGCTGGCCCGTCTCGAGGAGCGCGGTCTGGTGGAGGTCGTCGGGGAGCAGGCGGGCAACCGCGGGCCGAACGCGGCGCTCTACGGCGTCATCCCGTCATGTGCCTACGTCGCGGGTCTCGAGGTCGGCCCCGACTCGGTCACCGCCGCGATCGCGGACATCAACGGCGACATCGTCGCCGAGGTCACCGCGTCGCCGAGCGGGCAGGACGATCCCGTGTCGGTCGTGCACAACGCGGTGGTCAAGGCGTGCCGTTCGGCCAAGGTGGCGCTGTCGCGCCTGCGCGGCGTCGTGATCGGCGCCCCGGGGGTCGTGGACCCGCGCACCGGTGACGTGCGCTTCTCCTTCGACCTGCCGCACTGGCACGAGGGAATCCACGAGGCGCTGGCCAGGGACCTGCGCCGGGAGCTCACGATCGAGAACGACGTGAACCTCGCCGCGATCGCCGAGCGGGCCAGGGGGGCCGCTCAGGAGGTCGACGACTTCGTGCTCGTGTGGGTGGGCCGGGGCATCGGTCTCGCGGTGGTGCTCGGCGGACGGCTGCACCGCGGCCGTTCCGGGAGCGCCGGTGAGATCGGATACCTCCCCGTGCCCGGCGTGCCGCTGGCCGAGGACGTCAAGGCCACACCCGGCCGATTGCCGTCCCTCGCGGGAGGCCTCCAGTCGCTGGTGAGCGCGGAAGCGGTGACCGAACTCGCCAGGGAGTTCGGCTTCTCGGGGACGAGCGCCGCCGACTGCGTGACCCAGGCCGTGGCGGCGGGCGACCGGGGCGACCGGCTGCTCGACGAGATCGCCTCCCGGCTCGCGCTCGGCGTCGCGTCGGTGTGCGTGGTGCTCGACCCCGGCCTCGTGGTGCTCGCCGGGGAAGTGGGGCAGGCGGGGGGAGCCGGCCTGACCTCCCGGGTGGAGGAGGCCGTCGCCCGGATCTGCCCGATCCGCCCCGAGGTCGTCACCAGCGAGGTCGGCGGCAAGCCGGTTCTGCGCGGCGCCGTCCTCGCCGCCCTCGACCAGGCGCGCGAGGGCATCTTCGCCTCCTGACCCCACGGAGAGGTGCACCACTCGCGGCGCCGCCCCCGCTGGCGGCCGCGAGTGGTGGTTCAGGCGGTCAGCAACTCGGCGGCCGCCTGAGCGTTGGGGCGGGCGGCGCCGTACGTCGCGATGTAGGCGGAGGCCTCGGGGCGCCAGATCGGCAGGCCCATCTCGACGACGATCGCGTCGGGGCGCGCGGAGACCAGGTCGGAGACGAACGACCGGGTACGCGGGTGGCGGTGGGCGTCCTTGACCACGATGACCAGCGACCGGCCGCCCGCCCGGCCGAGCAGTGCTCCGCCGTCGGCCTCCTCGGGCTTCACCCGGACGACCTCCGCCTCCGGCAGCCAGGGGGCGAACCCCCACGGCACGTCGCCGACCGCGATGGTCGGCGGGGTGTCCACCTCGATCACGAACGGGTCGACCAGGGGCGCCGCCGACCCGGTCAGCGAGACCGCGCGGCGCGCGGCGTCCAGGCCGATGACGTTGCCCTCGCCCGTGTTCTGTCGCGGCGCGGCGAACCAGTGCCGCAGCCGTTCGACCCGCTCGTTGGCCTCTTCCAGCCGGGCGGCGGTCAGGCGGCCTTCGGACACGGCGGACACGATCTCGGCGAGCATCGCCTGGATCTGCTCGGGCGTCGGCAACGGCCCCAGGCAGAGCAGGTCCGAGCCCGCCCGCAGGGACAGGACCGCGCCGCCGCCGAGCCCCACGCTCTTGGTGATCGCGTGCATGTCGAGCGCGTCGGTGATCACCACGCCGTCGTACGCCATCTCCTGCCGGAGCAGGCCGGTCAGCGCCGCCGTGCTCAGCGTGGCGGGGGTGGCGCCGGTGAGGCCGGGGACCGAGACGTGCGCCGTCATGATCGACTTGGTGCCGGCCTCGATCGCCGCGCGGAACGGCACGAGCTCGCGCTCCCACAGCAGTTCGGGGGACGCGTCGACGACCGGGATCTCCAGGTGGGAGTCCTGCCGGGTCGCTCCGTGGCCGGGGAAGTGCTTGACGCAGGCGGCCACCCCGAGTGACTGGAGTCCGCGGACCGCGGCCACGGTGTGCCGCGCCACGAGGCCGGGTGACGCGCCGAACGACCGGGTCCCGATCACCGGGTTGTCGTCGGCGGTGTTGACGTCGGCGACCGGTCCCATGTCCAGGTTCACCCCGCAGCGGACCAGTTCGGACGCGATGGAGTGGTAGACCCGCTCGGTCAGCTCGACGTCGTCGACGGCGCCGAGAGCCGCGTTGCCCGGATAGGGGCTCCCGGTGTGGTAGGCCAGCCGCGTGACGTCGCCGCCCTCCTCGTCGAGGGAGATGACCGGGCGTCCCGCGCCTGTGAGCTGCCCCGTCAGGGCGGCGAGCTGTGCGGAGTCCGCGACGTTGAAGCCGAAGAGGGTGACGCCTCCGAGCCCGTTCTCCAGTGCCTGGAGGACCCAGTCGGGGGCGGTGGTGCCGTGGAAGGCGACGAGCAGCGTGCCGGCCGCGAGACGATGCAGCCCCCGATCGCTGATGTTCGCGGAGAAGCCGGCGATCCCATCCGATGAGGGGAGATCGCGGGATGAGGCAGACATGCTGTCTCGGCTCCTTACCTGTAGGAGGTGCGGATTCGTGGGCATGCCCGTACGGCCCACGCCTTCGTGGGGCGGTGGCCGTACGGGGGCCCGAAGCGGGTTATCCCTTGACTGCGCCCGCGACGAGTCCGGAGACCATGCGCCGCTGGACGAGCAGGAAGAAGATGAGCACCGGAATGGTCATCAGGGTCGAGGCGGCCATGATGCCGCCCCAGTCCGTCGACCGCTGGCCGACGAAGAACTGCAGGGCGACCGGCATCGTGTACTTGGCCTGGTCGCCGATGAGGGTGAGGGCGAAGACGAACTCGTTCCACGTCGTGATGAACGCGAAGATGCTGGTGGCGACCAGACCGGGGGCGACCAGCGGGAACAGGACCCGCCAGAAGGTGGTGAACCGCCCGGCGCCGTCGATCCAGGACGCCTCCTCCAGCTCCTTCGGGACCGCGGCGACGAACGTGCGCAACATCCACACGGAGAACGGCAGCGTCAGGCCGACGTTGATGAGGATCAGCCCGAGCAACTGGTCGTACAGGCCGAGCCGCTTGACCATGGTGAACAGCGGGATCAGCAGCGCCTCGGCGGGCACCATCTGCACGATCAGCAGCAGGATGAGGAACGAGGTGCGGAACCGGAACTTGAACCGCGCCACCGCGGTCGCGGCGAGCAGAGCGAAGACGGCTCCCAGGACGACCGCGCTGAGGGCCACGATCGTGCTGTTGAGCAGATAACGCCAGACGGAGTGCCCGGCCACACCCTCGGTGAAGACCCGGGACACGTGGTCCATCGACGGTGGGTTGGGGAACGGGATGAAGCTGGTGGTGAAGATCTGGTCGTTCGGCTTGAACGCGGTCGTGACCATCCAGTAGACGGGGAAGACGGCGAACAGGAACACCGCTATCCCGGCCGCGTTGAGCGCGAAGCGCCCGAGCCTCTTCCTGGTGACCGGGTTCATCGCACGTCCTCCGTCTTCACGATGTTCCGTACGTAAACGAAGGTGATCACCAGCAGGATGGCCGTGAGCACGACGGCGATCGCCGCGCCGAGCCCCATCTTCGGCGGGCTGCTGAAGGCCTCGGCGTAGCTCCACAACGAGAGGTTGAACGCGTCGCGGTTCACCGTGCCGCCCGCCAGCAGGTAGAGCTGGGTGAAGACCTTGAAGTCCCAGATGGTCGACAGGACCACCAGCACCGAGAAGACCGGCTTGAGCAGCGGGAAGGTGATCTTCCGGAACGTGCCGACGCCGGTGGCGCCGTCCATCCGCGCCGCCTCGTACAGTTCCGAGGGGATGCTCTTGAGACCCGCGAGCACCGACACCGCGATGAACGGGAACGACGCCCACACGACGGCGATGATGAGCACGAGATAGAGCGTGATCGTGTCGTTGAACCAGGGTTGCCCGCTCCAGTCCGACCGCCCGAACACCAGGCTCGACAGCCAGTCGGGCAGCAGGTTCAGCGCCCAGTTGACCACGCCGGCGTCGGAGTCGAACAACCATTTCCAGACGACGGCCTGTGCCGTGGGCGGGGTGGCCCACGCGGCCATGATGCCGACGACGACGAACGTCGACATCTTCGGGCCGAGCTTGTTGAGCAGGAGGCCGACGAGGGTCCCGAGGATCAGCGTCAGCGCCACGGTGACGACCGCGAAGATCACGGTGTTGCGCAGCGAGGTCCAGAAGAGGTCGGAATCGAGGATGCTCGAGTAGTTGTCGAGCCCGACGAACTCGGCCGGGCTGGGGTTGATGGCCCTGATCTGCCGGAGTCCGACCTGATGGAAGGACATGTCGACCATCTGGTACAGCGGATAGAGAAGCAGCGCCGCGATGACCAGAAGGCCGGGCAGGAGGAGGGCGTAGGGGACCAGCCAGTCGGGGAGGCCGGTTCTGCGTGCCTGGGTCTTGTGCCGGCGCACCGGGGCGGAGGGTTCTCCTCCGCCCCGGGCGACGGTTGACGTCTGAGCCATCGATGCCTACTGGTTCAGGATCGTTTCAAGCTCGGAGTTTGCGTCCGTCAGAGCCTGGTCCACCGTCTTCTTGCCGTCGATCACCGCGCGGGCCGCGTTCTGCAGCACCGCCTTGGTGTCGTTGGCCTCGGCCCAGTTGGGGCTGGCCGGGAAGCCCTTGGCCACCTTGAAGGTGTCGGTGAAGGGCTTCTGCGCCGGGTCGCTGCCCAGCTCCGCGAGCGCGTCCGGGTAGAGCGGGAGCAGGCCGCCCTCCTTGGCGTAGCGGACGCCGAACTCCTTGCCCGAGGCGAGCTTGAGGTACTCGGCCGCGAGCTCGACGTTCTTGCTGTCCTTCCAGATGGCGATGTCGTTGCCGCCCTGGAAGGCCGGGGCCGGGCCGCTGCCGTCCTTGGCCGGGAGCGAGAAGAAGCCCATCTTCGACTCGTCGACCTTGCCCTTGCTCTGCTCCTTGATGGCCGCGATGTCCCAGCCACCGGTGACGTACATGCCGACCTTCCCGGCGGCGAAGCGCTGGGCGATGTCGACGGAGTTCTGCGTCAGGCGGCCCTTACCGGAGACGCCGTCCTTGGCGACCAGGTCCGTGTAGAACTGGAAGCCCTCCTTGAAGCCCGGCTCGGTGAGCTTGCCCACCCACTTGCCGCCCTCGAAGGAGGCGAAGTCGCCCCCGGCCGACCAGACGAAGGGGGACAGGGACATGTTCGCGTCGGAGCCGCCGTTGAAGGCGAACCCGTCGACGTCCTTGCCTTCCTTGTCGACGATGGTCTTGGCCGCGGTGACCAGCTCGTCCCAGGTCTTGGGCGGCTGGATGCCGAGCTTGTCGAACCAGTCCTTGCGGTAGAGGACGGCGCGGGTGCCGCCGCCCCACGGAGCCGCGTAGACCTTGCCGTCGATCGTCTCGTAGCTCCACAGGTTCTGCGGGATCTGCTGGAGCTCGCTGTCGCCCTTGACGATGTCGGAGATGTCGGCCAGCGCTTCCTGCGCGACCCAGGCGGCGACCTGGTCGTTGCCGAACTCGGTGACGTCCGGGCCCTCGCCGCCCGCGAGGGCCGCGGTCCACTTCTTCTGCGCGTCAGGCCAGGGGATCCACTGGACCTTCGCCTCTGCGCCCGTCGTCTCCTTGAACTTGGCGTTCAGGTCGTCCATGTACTTGGTGAAGACGTCGGTGGGGGCACCGAGTCGCCACACGTTAAGAGTCTGGCCGGCGAACTTGGGACCTGAGGCCGCCGGCGCGCCGGCGGTCGGCTCAGTCGTTCCGGAGTCGCCGCCGCATGCGGCGAGACCCAGGGCCAGTGCTGCGGTGACGCTTGTCGCGACCGCGATCTTCACGATCTTCACGATGGGTTTCTCCCTTCCCGGCTTCACGTCGGGGGTGCGCTCATGCGGGGTGTCGGCGGGCCTTCACCTGCTGGATGACGCTCTCCGTCCGGTCGGCGCTCGTGGCATCCCGAGACTTGATCGCTTGCCTCCGGGGTGGCTGCCGCTAAACTAACAAGAAAGTTTCTTAAAAAAAACCCGTGTTAGCGGATCGTGACGAGAGGGAGCCAGCCAGTGCCTCTACGACCGGGAACACCTCGGCTGCTCCGCCAGATCAACGACCGGGCGGCCCTGGAACTGCTGCTCTCCCAGGGCCCGCTGACCCGGGCCGAGTTGGGAGAGCTCACCGGTCTGTCGAAGGTGACCTCCGGTCAGCTGCTGTCCCGCCTGGAGACGCGCGGCCTGGTGACCACGGCGGGAGAACGGCCGGGAGGGCGCGGTCCCAACGCGGCCCTGTACGGCGTGAACCCGGCGAGCGCCTACGTGGCGGGTCTCGAGGTGCTGCCGGACAGCGTCACCGCGGCCGTGGCCGACATCACCGGGAAGGTCGTCGCCGAGATAACCGTCGATCCGACCGACGCGGGGGACCCGGTCCGGATGGTGTACGGCGCGGTCCTGCGGGCCTGCGAGACGGCCGATGTCGAGTTGTCCCGCCTGCGCTGCTTCGTCATCGGGACGCGCGGCGTGGTCGACCCGGTGAGCGGCGACATCCGCTACTCCTTCGACCTGCCCGCGTGGCACGTCGGCGTCCTCGCCGGGTTGCGCACCCTGCTGGGCGAGTACGTGATCATCGAGAACGACGTCAACCTGGCGGCCCTGGCCGAGCAGGAGCACGGCGCCGCGAGGGGTGTGGACGACTTCGCCATCCTGTGGGCCGGGATCGGCCAGGGGCTCGGCGTCATGCTCGGAGGGCGGCTGCACCGGGGCATCACCGGAGGAGCCGGCGAGATCGGCTGGCTGCCCGTTCCCGGGGAGCCGCTTCCCACCGACGTCACCGCGCCGCAGTCGGGCTCGTTCCAGCGCCTGGTCGGCGGCGAGGCGCTGACCGGCCTCGCGGAGACCTACGGCCTGTCGCCCGGAGCCGACGTCGCGGACCTCGTCCGTACGGCTCTCGCGACCGGCAACGACGCCTTCGTCGACGACCTGGCCGACCGGCTGGCCGTGGGGGTCGCCGCCGTGTCCGTCGTGCTCGACCCCGGTCTCGTCGTGCTGAGCGGCGACGTCGGCCGGGCCGGGGGACAGCGGCTCGCGGCCCGGGTCGAGGAGGCGGTCGCCCGGGTGTGCCCCAGCCGGCCGACGGTCGCGGTGACGCAGGTCAAGGGCAATCCCGTGCTCCGCGGCGCGATCGTCGCGGCGCTGGCGCGGGCCAGGGAGGAGGTCTTCTCCGACACCGTCTGACGGTAGGTTTCTCCTCATGTCTGACTCATCTCACGGTCCCGCGCGGGCCACGCAAGCCGCTGGAATCGTCCTGATCTCAGATGCTCGCGTGACGTCGATACCGGTCCGCGAAAGCGGGGAGCCGCTGGCCGACGTCCGCGGACGGCTCCGAGTCGACGCACGTCTGGCCGACCCCGAGGGGGCCTACGCCCATCTGAGGAAGGGCGTGCTGGCCAGGCTCGAGGACGCGCAGAGCCGGCTTCCCGGCGGATGCCACATCGTGGTGGTGGAGGGGTATCGGCCGGTCACCCTGCAGAGGCGGTATTTCGAGGACTACAAGGCCGAGCTGCGCGTGACGTTTCCTGAAATGTCGGAAGAAGAGTTGCACGTCGCCGCGAGCCGTTACGTCTCCCCGATCGAGGTGGCCCCCCACACGGCGGGTGCGGCCGTGGACCTCACCATGTGCGACGACGACGGAGTCGAGTTCGACATGGGGACGGCGGTGAACGCCAACCCGGAGCAGAGCGACGGCGCCTGTTACACCGCCGCGACCGGGATCAACCCGGACGCCCGCCAGAACCGCAAGGTCCTCGGCGTGGCGCTGGAGGCGGCCGGCCTCGTGAACTACCCCACGGAGTGGTGGCACTGGTCGTACGGCGACCGCTACTGGGCCATGACCCGGCGGGCGGGCGCCGCCATCTACGGCCCCGTGATCCTCTGAGAGCCTCCATGGCCCCGTGATTCTCTGAGGGCCGGTCCGCCTCAGCCCGGCCGGCGAAGATCGCTGACGGCGTGACCGTACGGTCACGCCGTCGTGAAGGCCGAAGCAGGTCAGCGCCGGCGGGCGAGCACGGAGACGCCGATCGCCAGCACCACCCACCTGGCCGGCAGCGGAGCCACCATCATGACCCCGCCGATGATCGTCAGGATCGAGCCGAGCCTGCCCGCGCCGGCCCGGTTCAGGGCGATGCCGAGCAGGACGCCGCCGAGGGCCAGCACCAGGAACGACGCGATGTAGCCGGCCTGGACGGTGTCGATGCCGTTGGTGGCGAGTTCAGGCGCCGAACGAGCCAGGCCGGGGAGGGCGAACAGCTGCGTCCACTGGCCACCGGCGTTCAGGACCGTGCCGGTCGCCGCCACGAACCACGCCAGCAGACCGAAGCCACGCCTCAGTCCGGGGTGGCGGACGGCCAGGCTCACCAGCCCGAACCCCATGAGGACGAGCGCCACCAGTCCCGCCAGGGTCGAACCCAGCGCGGCCGGCGCGGTCGCCATCGCGAGCTCGTCGCCGCCGGTCATGGCGATCGCGACGGCCATCAGGACGACGCCCACGGCGGCCGCCGGACCGGCCCAGAGCGACGCCACGCGCCAGCGATCCTCCACGGAAACGACCTGCTGCGCCACTGCCGGTGCCTCAGTCATCGTGTCTCTCCTTCCCGTACCCGCTGCCCTGTGCCGCGGTCGTGGGTCGGAACGGTAGGAGCCGTGCCGCACGGCAGGCGTCCTGCGGCGGAAGCAACCGCCTCCTCCGGGCGGAGGAGGCGGTTCGGCCGTACGGAGGCGGTGGCCGCGAACGCGCGTGGTTAGCCTTGGCAATCATGATTCACGAGGCGTTCGATCGCTCCCGCCGATGGACGCGGCATGCCTACACACTCGCCGGGTGCGGGGCGGGCGGGATCGGCGTGGTGCAGTTGATGGCCGAGTCGGCGAGCCACCGATGGCTGGGTCTGGCTCTGGTCGCCGCGTTGGTGAACGGGTGCTCGGTCGCGCTCCTGCGGCGCCGGCCGTTGACCGGCACGCTCGGCGTGAGCGGCGCCATCTCCGTCATGGCCGTGACGCTCGGCGTACCGGTCTTCGCGACGTTCGTCGGCGCCATCCTCGCCGCACTCACCCTGGCCAGGTACGGCAGTGCCCGGACGGCCCTGGCCGGCTTCCCCATGCTCATCGCCGCGACCTCTGTGGTTGCCATGCGCGAGGTCTCCGCGGGGACGGACAGCCTGTTCAACGTCGTCTATCCCGTCGCGTACTTCGGCGGTGCCGGGCTACTGGGATGGCTGGCGCGGCAGCGGGCGGCCCAGGCGCGCGCGGCGGTCGAGCACGCGGCGACGCTCGAACGCGAGCGGGTCCATCTCCGGGAGATCGCCGCGGCACAGGAGCGCACCCGGATCGCACGTGATCTGCACGACGTCATCTCTCATGGCGTGAGCCTCATGGTGGTGCAGGCCGAGGCGGCAGGCGAGGTCCTGGCCACCCGTCCGCAGCACGTGGGGCCGGCCCTGGACGCGATCGCGGCGACAGGTCGCGCGGCGATCGGCGATCTGGGCCGGATGCTCGGCGTCCTGCGGCAGACCGGTGACGGCGCGGACATCGCGACGCTGCTGGCGCCGGTGCGCGCGGCCGGCGTCACGGTGGATCTCGATCAGACCGGGGCCCCTCCGGATGACGAGGCCATGCGGACAGTCGTGTACCGGATCGTCCAGGAGGCGTTGACCAACACGATGAAACACGCGCGCGCGACCCATGCCTCCGTGCGGGTCGAGTACGGGGATCGGATCGTCCGGGTCGAGGTTCTCGACGACGGGGTGGCCGGTGTGACGTCCACCGGAAACGGGATGGGGCTGGTCGGAATGCAAGAGCGCGCGCAGGCCCTCGGCGGCGACGTCGAGGCGGGCCGCCGTACCGACGGACCCGGTTTCCGGGTCTGCGCCCGCCTGCCCGTACAGGCGGCGGGCGCGGTGGCGACATGATCAGGGTGATCCTCGCCGACGACCAGGAACTCGTCCGGGCCGGGCTCCGGATGATCCTCGAGGCGCAGCCGGACATCGAGGTCGCCGCCGACACGGTGGACGGAGAGTCGGCCGTCCGGGAGACGCTGCACCACCGGCCGGACGTCGTGCTCCTGGACGTGCAGATGCCCGGAGCCGGGGGTCTGGAGGCGGCACGGCGGATACTCGCCAATCCGCGCCTGGAAGCCCGGGTCGTCATGCTGACCACCTTCGACCTCGATGAATACCTGTATGCGGCGCTCAGCGCCGGTGCGAGCGGATTCCTGCTGAAGTCGTCTCCTCGTGCGCATCTCCTGCACACGGTCCGCACGGCCGCGGCAGGCGAAGCCCTGCTGGACCCGTCACTGACCAGGCGGCTGGTGGAGCGGTACGTCCGCCGCCCGCCGGTGGACGTCTCCGGCGGGGTCCCTGCGCCGCTGGCCGCCCTCACCACCCGTGAGCTCGACGTCTTCCGCGGTCTCGTCCGGGGACGGTCCAACGCCGAGATCGCGGCCGACCTCTTCCTCGCGGAGACGACCGTCAAGACGCATGTCGCGTCCGGCTTGCGCAAGCTGAATCTCCGCGATCGCGTACAGGCGGTGATCCTCGGCTACGAGTCGGGCTTCGTCCAGCCGGGCGATCCGGCGCCGGACGTGACCTGAAGGCCCGGTGGTCGCCGGCGGCTTCGATCAGGAGCCGGCTCCCGGGATTCCGCCCGGTGATTCAGAGGAAGCGGCCCGGCGAGCGGTGAAGGTCGTGGCGGCCCGCCACCGCAACGGCTGGCCGCTCGCGGCGGTGACGAGCAGTCCCGCGTGGACGGTCAGGACCGCCGCGCCCGGGGCTTCGCCGAGGAGCGACCACGCGGAGGGGGCGGGGACGGGCAGGCGCGTGCGCAACCGGTGGTCGGCTCCCAGCGCGTAGACCCGGCCGTTGCTCCCGCTCAGGCAGACGGCCCCGGCCGAGTCCCCGGCATCGTGCCAGCGAGCGTGCGGGGACGCGGCGAGTTCGGCGAAGGTCACCGCCCACAGGCGGCCCGCGGAGGTGGCCGCGAAGAAGGTCCCGTCCTGCACCGCGAGGGCGATCGTGCCGGCCGGCGCTCCACCCAAATCGATCCACTCGCCGGGACCCCCGGCCCATCCCATGGGTCCGGCCGCGCCCCCCGCAGCGCTCTCCGCCGGGCCCGGGGCCGCCTCGCGGTAGCGGAGCATCCCCTCGGCGGTCACACCGTACAGACCGGTGCCGAGGCCGGCGCCGGCCTCGCGCGGGGCGTCGAGACACACAACGCCCCCCGCGCGGCCGATCGGCATCCACTGCATGTTCTGGCCGCACAGCTCGCGGGTGAGCAGCGCGTCGTCGGCGCTCACGGCGTACAGCGCCGAGCCGGACGCGGCCAGTGCGCGGACGTCGGCGACCGGGCCGATCATTTCCCAGGCGGGCACGGCCGGTCGCGAGAGCCGGTCGATGACGTTCCTCGTGATCCGCTCCACGATCGGGTCGTGGATGGTGTTGCCCCAGTTGACGGTGGCCGCGTTGAAGACCGTGCCGCGTCCGAGGGAGAAGACGCCCATCGTGGCCCAGCCGCCCTGTCCGCCGGAGCTCCAGTGCCGCAGGTCGGCCGTCGCCAGCACGACGAACGTCGTGGGGGTGCCGTCCCTGCAGGTGACCCGGGGGACGCCCATCACCTCGGTGAACTCGGCGGCGTCGGTCTCGTATCCGAGCGAGCCCTGCCCGAACTTGTCGCCGTCGGTCAGTCCCGTCCCCTCGAACGCCCAGTGCCCGGCGAACCGCGCGGTGTACGACTCCTCCCGCATCAGCGGCATGGACGGTCCCCAGGTTCCCGCGCCGTTGCGGAAGCTGACCCCGGTCAGCGAGTTCTCCGGGCGGGAGACGGGTGCGCTCGACCACTCGACCGTCGTCAGCGCGGGGTCGTCCACCGGGTCGGTCAGCGGATCGCGGTGGCACACCATGGTGCGTCCCTCCACGCGGATCTGCCACCAGCAGGTGTTGCCGGAGAAGAAGGCGATGTTCCCCCCGCGCCTGGCGAACCCCTCGCACGCGTCCCGCATGCCGGCCGACCAGTACTCGTCGTGCCCGTTGACGACCAGCAGGCGGTACGCGGAGAGCAGACCGGGGTCGAGATCGAGACCGGAGCAGTACTCGACGGTGTATCCGGCCGGGGAGAGCCAGCGCAGCAGGCCGTCCTCCCACCGCTCGGGAGGCGGGCCGCCGCCCGGCCGGTCGAACGTCACGCGGGAGGCACGGTCGGGCTGCTCGGTCCAGTAGACGCTCTCACCGGGGACTCCTGCCCGGTTGTACGCCTGCCAGGTGGTGAACGGGACGGACACCAGGATGGGCGAGGTGGCGCCCGGGGTGGCCTGCCGTACGACGAAGTAGACCTCGTCGTCGGGTGACGTGCCGATGCCGGGGAGGTCGCCCGAGGGCCTGGGGACGAGCACGTCGGGCTCTGGCGGGCCGGAGACGAACCGCGCCCGGTAGAGCGAACTCGGCCAGTCCCCGGGCACGCGCAACGTCCAGGACGGGCCGTGGACCGTGGCCGCCAGCACGAGCCGGTCGCTGGTCGCGTCGTGGACGGTCACGCCCACCGGGCCGGTGGCGTCCAGACGGAAGCCCAACTCCTCGCCCTGCGCGCAGGAGGTGGCGGTGGCATGGGCGCGGACCGTCATCGGAGGGCCGCCTCGACGAGCATCCTCTCCAGGCCGAGCAGGAACCTCTCGATGTCCGCCCGGGACAGCCAGCGGGTGTCGGCGGTGAGCGAGACCTGTGCGGCGCCCCCGAGATGCACGCAGAACCGGCAGTTCAGCTTGTCCTGGCTGAGCGGCCAGGACACGGAGGTCTCGGGCAGTGCCCGGCGGATCAGCTCCTCGTCGCGGTAGACCGCCTGCTCGACGAAGCGCATGTCGTTGAAGCAGCAGTACGGGTGGATCGGGGTGCCGCGCTCGCGGGACGCCTCCGCGACGACTCGCTCACGGTCGGCCGGGTCATGGTAGGCGCTGCGGTAGGCGCGCAACACCGCGGGGCCCGACTCGGCCAGCAGGTCGGTGAACCGCGCCTTGCCCGCTTCGAGGACGAACAGGCCCTCCTGCGACAGCGTGGTCACCGAGGTGCGCGTCGAGGCACGGAATCGGTTGCTGACGATGGGCAGCACGGTGACGGTCTCGTGGCCCGTGACCTCCGCGACCAGCGCGCCGACGGCCGTGAGCAGAACCGTCGAGGTGCTCGTGCCGTGCCGTACGGCCAGGCGCTGGGCGGACAGGTCGGCCGCCGGAGAGCTGAGCGTGGCCCGCCAGACGGGCGGTCGCTCCGCCGCCCCCGAGGGGACGTGGAACATCGTGGGCGGCATCCTGAGATGCTCGCGCTCCCAGAACGCCGCGGCGCTCGCCGCCTGCCGCCGGCCCGCGGGCGACGCCTGCCACCCGGCGAGGTCGAACGGCTGCGGGGGAGGGCCGCCGCTCAGGCCTCCGCGCAGGAGGAGAAGCCGCAGATCGCGGACGACCTCCTCCGCGCCGAGCCCGTCGGAGGCCAGGTGGCAGAACGCGAGCACCACATGCGTGACCTCGTCGCCGCGGGTCACGAACGCGACCCGCACCGGCCATTCGCCCGCGTAGTCGAAGGCCGTCGCGGACAACTCGGCGAGAACGGCGGCGGGTTCCGCGTCCGCCGCGATCCGGAGGGGCAGTTCGCCGCGGTCACGCAGGTCCTGGACCGGGCCCGGCCCGATCAGCGTGCGCAGCGCCTCGTGCCGCTCGACGAGCAGCCCGACGCTCCGTGCCACATGGGCGATCGAGGCGGGCCGCGCCCCCCGCGGCACCTCGAGGATCCGCCCGAAGTTGAAGTAGTGGTCGTCGGGCGCGGTCCGCTGGATGGTGTCCCAGATGGCCCGCTGGCCCCAGGTCAGAGGTGCCGTACCCCTGCGTGCCCCCGTGAAAGTGATCATCGGGCTGCCGACACCCACGCGGCGAGGCCGTCGACGCTGTCGAGGAACGAGACGTCCTCGGCCAGGTCGATCTCTACGTCGTACTCGCGCTCGAGCGCGTCGATCAGGCGCATCTGGGCAAGCGAGGTGACACCGAGGTAGGACAGGGGGACGGTGGCACCCAGGGCCTCGGCCGCCGTGACCTCCCCGTCGCAGGCCTCCGACACCAGTTGCGCCAGTCGTTCCTTGAGCATTCCGCCTCCGCTCTCAGGGGTCCGTTCTCCAGGCGGCCGTCAGGGCCAGTTGTCAGGGCCGGTCTCACGGTGCCGATCCCAGGGGTCCGTGCGATCGCCGGGCCGCTTTTCGATTCCGGACAGATCGTGGGGGTGGGGTCACCTGGGATGAGTTCGTGCGGTAAGCGGACCGTTCCTGTGTATAAGGAAGCGGAATCTCCGAGATGGCACGCATTTCCGGCATGATCCCCCATGTGGTCGGATGAATGCAGACCAAATGGCCAGGCCAAAGACCCTGTCGACGACTAACTGAAAAGAAGGTTTGCAATTAGTGGATGGCCGTAAGTCTTGCACGGCTCCGTCGCAGTCTCAAGACCCGCCGGTCAAATGCGGACGTCTCGCCGCGGCGTCGTCGCAGAGTGCGGAATCCCTTGTCTCGGGTTGGTGCTCCATGCGAGACTGGCCCTCTGGGGAAACTGGAAACAACCTTTTCAATAAGGCATGGTCAAGCGCGTCGGTCGTCCGGTAATCATCCGAACCATTCGGGGGCAGCCAATTGAGAAGCGTGCTCGAAACGCCGACCCTTCCCGACATTCTGACCGCGCGGGCGGCCTCTGAGCCGGAAACCCTCGCGATGATCGTGCATGGATCCGGAGAGCTGACCTTCGGAGAATGGCAGGCGCGGTCGAACGCGGTCGCCAACGGCCTGCTGGAGCGCGGCGTACGCGGCGGCGACCGGGTCGGGCTGCTCTTCCCCGGTTCCGGCTGGATCGACTACGCGGTGGCGTTCATCGGGGTGCTGAAGGCGGGGGCGGTGGCGGTCCCGCTGTCGGACCGCATGCCCGCCGCGGAGATCGAGCAGATCGCCTCGCACTGCTCCACGTCCCTGATCCTCACGGACCTGGAGGGGCTGCCGGAAGGCTCCGCATCGCCGCCGGATGTGCCGCTCAGGCCCGCCGGGATGGCGCAGATCCTCTACACGTCCGGCACGACGGGCAGGGCGAAGGGCGTCGCCGCCACCCACGCCAACCTGGCCTTCGGAGCGCGTGCCCAGCCGAGACGCAGGGCGTTCGCCCATTCCCGGCACCTGGTCCACGCGTTCCCGATCGGCACCAACGCCGGCCAGATGATGCTCGTCAACGCCCTGACCGTGCACCCCGCCGTGGTCACCCTGCCCCGCTTCACACCCGGACGGTTCGCCGCGCTCATCGAGAGACATCGGGCTGGAACGGTCTTCCTCGTGCCGGCGATGGCCGTGGAGTTGCTCAACCTCCAGGAAGGCCCCGACCTGTCGAGTGTCCTGCTGCTCGGCTCGGCGGCCGCGCCGTTGCCGCCGGCGGTCGCGGCCGGGCTGACCCGGATGTTCCCGAAGGCGACGATCACCAACTACTACACCTCGACCGAGGCGGCGCCCGCACAAACGATCATGCTCTTCGACCCTGACCGGCCGGGTTCCGTCGGCAGGTCGGCGGCGGGCGGCGACGTCCGCATCGCCTCGCCCGAGGGCGAGGACCTGCCGCCCGGCGAGACCGGTGAGGTGTGGATGCGCTCACCCGCGGCACCCCGGTCGTACTACAACGACCCCGCGGCCAGCACCGACGTCTTCCGGGGCGGCTGGATCCGCATGGGCGACCTCGGCTATCTCGACGAGGACGGCTACCTCTACCTGGTCGACAGGGACGGCGACGTCGTCAAATCCGGCGCTTTCAAGGTCTCGACGCTGAAGGTCGAGAACGCGCTCTACGAGCATCCCGCGGTGGTCGAGGCCGCGGCCTACGGGCTTCCCCACCCCGTCCTCGGCACGGCCGTCGCCGCGGCCGTCGTCCTGCGGGACGAGGTGTCCAACGCCGACATCCGGGGCTTCCTCCGCGACCGGCTGGCGCAGCACGAGATCCCCTCCGAGATCGTCACGATGGACTCCCTGCCGCGCAACCGCGGCGGCAAGGTCGACAAGCGCGCACTGCGGGCACGGGCATGAGCGCCGACCCGAGGCAGGCGTCGTTCGCCCAGGTGGGAATGTGGCTCACCGAGCGGATGGGGCGGGCGGGCTCCGCCTATCACATGCCGTTGCTGATCACCTTCGACGGGCCGCTGGACGCCTGCGCGCTGATCCAGGCGTGCGAGACGCTGGTCAGACGGCATCCCATCCTGGCGACCGCCATCGAGGAGCAGGACGGCATCCCGGTCGAGGTCCCGGCGGAACGTCCCCAGGTCACCGTCACGGCCACGGAGGACATCGGCCCGCTGGTGCGTGCGGAGACCCTGCGGCCCTTCGACGTCGGGAAGGGGCCGCTCGTCCGGTTCACGCTCGCCCGCGTGTCGTCCTCCCGGCACGTGCTGCTGGTCGTGGCGCACCATCTGGTCTTCGACGGCGAGTCCAAGGACGTGCTGGTCCGCGATCTGGCCGCCTTCTACAACGGGCGCCCGCTCGCCCGCCTCACGATGTCGTACGCGGACCACGCGGCGGCCGAGCGGGAGCGGGTCCACGCCGTGCTCGGCGAGGCGGGGGAGTACTGGCGGGGCCGGTGGCGGGAGCCGGCCGAGATCGTGCTGCCCGTGCTGCCCGGCGCGTCCAGTGCGTCCGGCGAGCCCGACACGTCCGACACGTCCGACATGCCCGGCTTGCCCGGAGGGTCCGGTGTGTCCGGCAGGCGCGGCTCGTCGAGCGGGCCCGCTGGAGCGGTGCGATCGCGTGAGGCCACGGAAGGCGGCGTCCACACCTTCCGGGCCGCGTTGCGTGACGTGCCGGGCGTCTCCCGGTTCGAGGTCTTCCTCGCCTCCGTGCACGCCCTCCTGTTCGCGTACGGCAACGCCGAACCGGTGTGCGCCGTCGACATGTCCACGCGGACGCCGGAGGTGCGCGACCACATCGGCCTGTTCGTCAACGAGCTTCCCGTGTGGTCGGCGCCCGCGCCCGGCATGACGGTCGCCGGGCTCGCCGGCCGGCTCCATGACGACCTGCGGCTCCTCTACCGGTTCCGTCAGGTGCCGCTGGCCCGTGCCGTCCGGGGCCTGCGACCGCGTACGGCACTGGCGCCCGTGTCGGTCAGCTACCGCCGGCGCCGGGAGGAGCCCGAGTTCGCCGAGCTGGACACGTCCGTGGACTGGGCCGTCTTCAACCACGCCGTCCGCAGCACCCTGCACCTCCAGGCCGTCGACGGGCCCGACGGCCTCGACGTGATCATGCAGTACAGCTCGCGCACGCTTCCGGATGTCACTCACATAGCGAAGGACCTCTCTTCAATTATGAAAAATCCGGACACCGTCATTGAGGACATCGCGGCGGGCCGTACCGAACAGGAAGGCCTCGCCGAGGAGATCAGGGCCATCTGGCAGGAGGTGCTCGGCATCGACGAGATCGGCGACGAGGAGGACCTCTTCGACCTGGGAGGCCATTCGCTGACCATCACCCAGATCATCGCGCGGATGCGCAAGCGCCTGGACGTCGAGGTCCCGCTCGACGTCTTCTTCGACACCCCGACGATCGCCGGCGTCCTGGAGTCCATCGCCGCCGGGCGTGAGCCCGGCCTGCCTGACGCGTCGGGCAGCCGCCGGTGACGGAGACGGGTGCGACTCTCCTCCACGCTCCGCGGGCCGATGACGACGACCTCGCCCGCCTTCTCCTGATCCGGCACTTCGAACTGGCGCTGCTCGACCTGTTCGGGCGTGGTGAGCTCAACGGCACCACGCACACCTGCCTGGGGCAGGAGTACGTCCCCGTCGCGTTGCGGCGGCTGCTCACGGAGGCCGACTTCGTCTTCGGCAACCACCGCGGGCACGGCCACTATCTGGCGAGGTTCGACGATCCGGCGGGACTGCTGGCCGAGATCATGGGCCGGGAGGGCGCGGTCTGCGCGGGCGTAGGCGGCAGCCAGCACATCCTGCGCGACCGCTACGTCTCCACGGGCGTCCAGGGGGAGAGCCTCCCGGTGGCCGCGGGCGTCGCACTGCATCTCAAGCGCACCGAGCCGGGCACGCTGGCCTGCGTCTTCATCGGCGACGGCACGTGGGGCGAGGGCGCGGTCTACGAGGCGCTCAACCTGGCCTCGCTCTGGCGCCTCCCACTGCTCGTGATCGTGGAGAACAACGGCATCGCCCAGTCGACTCCCACCACCCGTCAGATGGCCGGGACCGTCCGCGCCCGCGCCGAGGCGTTCGGGGTGCGCCACCACGGCATCGAGTCGTCCGATCTGAGCACGATCAGGGACGAACTCGCGCCGCTCGTCTCCGAGGTGCGGATCGAGGGCAGGCCCCTGGTCGCGGAGTTCGCCACGCACCGCCTCGGCCCGCACAGCAAGGGCGACGACACCCGTGATCCCGAGGCCGTACGGCACGCGCAGGCCGAGGACTGGTACCGCCTGTACGGCGAGGCGGACCCCGAGCGGTTCGCCCGCGCCGACGAGGCCCAGCGCGCCCGCGTGGAGGCGATCGTGCGCGAGGTCTCCGCCCGCCCGCCGTCGAGGTGGGACCCATGAGAGTGGGGGAGAACCTCAACGCCGCCCTTCACGGGCTGCTGGAGTCGGACCCGTCGGCCTACGTGATCGGCGAGGACATCCTCGACCCGTACGGCGGCGCTTTCAAGATCACAAAGGGGCTGTCCAGCCGGTTCCCCGACCGTGTGCTCGGGACCCCGATCAGCGAGTCCGGCATCACCGGCCTGGCCGCGGGGCTCGCGTTGTGCGGTGACGCGGCCGTCGTCGAGATCATGTTCGGCGACTTCGTGGCGCTCGCGTTCGACCAGATCGTCAACTTCGCGGCCAAGTCCGTCACGATGTACGGCTCCCGCGTGCCGATCCGGATGGTCGTCAGGTGCCCGACGGGCGGCGGGCGGGGGTACGGTCCCACCCACAGCCAGAGCCTGCAGAAACACTTCGTGGGCGTGCCCGGCCTGTCGGTCTACGAGATGTCCCCCCTGCACGACAACCGCGCGGTGCTCGACGCCATGCTGGCGTCCGGCGGGCCGTGCGTGTTCTTCGAGGACAAGATCCTCTACACGCGGCGCGTGAACGACGTCGGCGACCTGTTCCGGCACGACGTCGTCCCGGGAGGCGGCGGGGGCGCCGACGTGGCCCGCGTGTTCCTGGACGACCCCGAGGCGGCCGACTGCGTCATCATCGCTCCCGGAGGGATGGTCGACCGTGCGGTCCGTGCCATGCGTGACCTCCTGCTGGAGCAGGAGGTCACCTGCTGCCTGCTCGTCCCCTCGCGGCTGTACCCGTTCGACGCCGAGCCTCTGCTGCCCGCGCTCCGCGGGGCGAGAGCCGTACTGGTGGCAGAGGAGGGCACCGCGGGCGGCACCTGGGGAAGCGAGGTGGCCCACCAGATCCACCGGCTGATGTGGAAGGACCTGCGGCGGCCGGTGGCGCTGGTCAGCTCGGCCGACAGCGTGATCCCCACGGCCGCGCATCTCGAGCGCGCCGTCCTCGTGCAGGACTCCACGATCCACGACGCGGTGCTGGAGGCCCTGCGTGACTGACATCCGCGTGCCCAAGCTCAACAACAACGACTCCACGTACGTCCTGGTCGAATGGCTGGTCGACGACGGGCAGCAGGTCAAGGCCGGAGACCCGATCGTGGTCCTGGAGACCTCGAAGGCGACCGAGGAACTGGAGAGCGAGCAGGACGGCTTCGTCTGGCGCGTCGTCGCGCCGAACGCCGACTGCGCTCCCGGGGATGTGCTCGCCCACCTCACCGCCGGTGAGGTCCGGCCCACGCCATTGTCCATGCCGCCGCACCCGGGGCCGTCTCCCTCCTCGGACGTCCCCGTCACGGCCAGTGCCTCCTCAGCCGGTGCGGCCACGGGCGGCGCGTCTTCGGGCGGCCCCGCGGTCGAAGCGTCATCAGGCGGCGCCGCGCCGCTGATCACCGCTCCCGCGCAGGCGCTGATCGACGAGCTCGGCCTCGATCCGGCGGTGGTGCGCACCCTCGGAGTGGCCGTGGTCCGGCGTGCCGACGTCGAACGGCTCGCGGCCCGTTCCGCGTCGGCGTCCGTGGAGGACGTCGACGAGCCCGGAGGGCCGAGACAGGGCGTGGCGGGCCTGCCGTACGGGCTCACGAGGGTGCAGCGGGCCGTGGCGAAGGTCGTGCGCGTCTCGCACGCGACCATCCCGGCCGCGTACACGGTGGTGAAGGCCGACGTGGGCCCCCTGCTGGAGCTCGCGGCGCGTCTGACCCGTGAGGTCAGGCGGCCCGTGGGGCTCCCCGAACTGGTGACGTCCGCCGTGGCCCGGCTGCACGCCGACTTCCCGCTGTGCTTCGCCACCCTCGTGGACGACGCGTCGGCCCTGCTCCCGGACGCCCCTCACGTCGGCGTGACGATCGACGCGGGCGAGGGCCTGTATGTGCCCGTCATCCACGACGCCGCCCGCCGCTCGGTGAAGCAGATCGCGACCCGTCTGATGGAGTATCGGCTGGCCGCCCTGACGGGGGACTTCCGCGAGGACGACCTGACCGGGGCCAACATCGCGGTCACCCTGCATCACGACGGCGACGTGACGCTGGCCATCCCGCTGATCTTCCCTGGCCACGCGTGCGCGCTCGCGGTGACGTCCCCCCAGGCCGAGCTCCGCCTCGACGGGGGCGAGGTCGTCGCCCGGACCGTCGTCAACATCGGCATGGCCTACGACCACCGGCTGATCAACGGCCGCGACGCCGCGCTGTTCCTGCGGGCGCTCAAGGCTCGGCTGGAGTCTCCAGAGGAGAGCTTCGGGTGAGCCGGGGCACCATCGCGCGCTGGTCGCGGCGGCTCCCTGACCGCCGCCACGCCGGAGTCATCGGCCACTCGCGCCGGTCCCCGGGGTGGGTGTGAGACTCGCGGCTCGCGCCCACCCCGTTGGACGCGGAACAGCGGGATGGACGACGGCTGAAGGACGGGTCTAGCCCCGGATGCGGAGCCCGCGCGGCGTCGGATGGAATCCGGCCGTCTCCAGCGCCGCGGCCAGCGGCGATTCGATGATGGCGGCGCCGTCGGCCCGCTCGACGGTGAGCTTGCCCAAAGCGCCCTCCCGTACGGCCAGAGCCAGCGCGTCCACCGCCGGTTGCAGGTCGTCCTCGGCCCCGAAGGAGAGCAAGGTCTTGCCGCCTCGCTCGACGTAGAGCGCGAGCCGGCCCTCCACCAGCGCCACGAGCGCTCCGGCCTTGCGACCCGGCTTGTGGGTCACCTCGCCGGGCCGGGCCGGCCACGGCAGGGCCGCGCCGTAGGGGTTGGCCGGGTCGGCGGCGGCGAGCACGACCGTGCGGGGCGGTGCCTGAGGCGCCGGGGCCGCCCACAGGTCATCCTCGGCGGAGGGGGCGCCTCTCCTCGACGACATGGCTCGCATCCGGTCGACCGCACCGGGCAGGGCGAACTGGGCCCCTCCCAGGCCCTCCACGAAGTAGCCGCGGCGGCAGCGGCCACTCTCCTCGTAAGCCCGCAACACCTGGTAGACCGAGGAGAAACCACCGGTAAGCCGTTCGGCGGCGACCCCGCCCCTCGTGATCACGCCGTGCCGTTCGAGCAGCACCTCCGCCTGGGCCTGCGCGCGCTGGGTGCCGTTCTCCACGGCGGACGGCAGCAACCACCACCGGCCGCTCACCGTCGGTGGTCCGCTCCTGGTGGGCAGCACGGCCCTGCGCCGTCGGCTCGTCGCCGGCCGGTGCGCGGGCCGCCCGGTGCCGAGAGTGGACCGCAGCGGGGCGAGGGTGTCTCCCGTGACCCGGCCCGACCAGACGAGATCCCACAAGGCGGCGGCCAGCACCGTGTCGTCCGGCACGGCTCCCATGACCGGCCCGCCACGCGTCCCGGACCTGTCCGGGCTCGCGCCGATCCCCGGCCCGTCACCAGGGCCGTCACCTTGGCGCGTGTCGCGCGCCGAGACGATCCCCGGTCCGTCGCCTCGTTCGTCACCTGGCCTGTCACCTGGGCGCGTGTCGCGCGCTGAGACGATCCCCGCCGAGGCCACCCGGTTGGACAGTTCGCGGAAGAACAGCGCACCGCCACCGCTGAGGATCTCCAGCACCTGCTCGTGCAGGGGCGTCATGGTGATCTCGCCGGGCGCCGGGATCAACAGGGGAGCGGTGTCGGCGAAGTAGAGCGCCACCCAGCCGTCCCCGCCGGGCAGGGATCCCTGCCCGGCCCAGACGACCTCGCCGGAGGCCGTCAGCTCGTCGAGAAGCGCGGGGGAATAGCCGGGCACCCGGCCCGGCAGGATCAGCGTCTCGAGCGCCGAGGCGGGGACCGCCGCACCCTGGAGCCGTTCGATGGCGCTGACCAGCGCGTCCATCGAGCGGCCCGGACCCGGTCGGGAAGGGGCTCTGTCCGTGGTCTCACTCCATCCCCGGCCCTGGGGGAGGTCTGCGGTCGACGCTCGGGCCGGGGCGATGCCATGCCAGGCGGGCAGGAACGCGGCCAGGGCCTCGGGCGGGACGGGCTCGACCTCCTTGCGAAGCCGCGCGAGCGATCTGCGGCGGAGCAACCGCAGCACGCCGGCGTCGCACCACTCCTCGCCGCGCCCGCCGGGCTGGAACTCGCCGGAGACCACCCGCCCCGCCGCGGCCAGCCGGCGAAGCGTGTCGTCGACGACGGCGACGCCCACGCCGAAGCGCGCGGCGGCCGTACCGGACGCGAACGGGCCGCGCGTGCGCGCGTGGCGGGAGACGAGGTCGCCCAGCGGATCGGGCGCGGGGCCGGACCTTCCCTGCCCTGCCGTGGCGGGAGCCTCCAGGAACTCGTGGGGCACGCCGACCGGGAGCGGCACGCCCAGGGCGTCGCGGAGTCGCCACGCGTCCTCCACGGCCGCCCACTGCTCGTGACCCGCGACCCGGACGCGGATCGCCCTGCGCGCCTTCTCGAGGCCTGCCAGCCAGGCCGGATCGCCCTCGCGGATCGCCACGTCCTCGGCCAGCAGCGGGCCGTGCGAGCGCAGCAGGTCGGCCAGATCCTCGGCGTCGCGGAGCGGCCTGTCCAGCCGGGCCAGCTCGCGCTCGGCCTCGGCGATCACGTCCGCGTCGAGCAACTCGCGCAGGTCGGCCTGGCCGAGCAGCTCGGCCAGCAGCGCCGTGTCGAGAGCGAGCGCCTGCGCCCGCCGCTCGGCCAGCGGGGCGTCGCCCTCGTACATGAAGGCGCCGATGTAGTTGAACAGCAGCGACGCCGCGAACGGGGAGGCCTGGGAGGTCTCCACCTCGACGATCCTGACGCGGCGGGCGGAGACGTCCCGCATCAGCTGGACGAGCCCCGGCACGTCGAAGACGTCCTGGAGGCACTCGCGCATCGTCTCGAGGACGACGGGGAACGTGGCGTACTGGCTGGCCACACCCAGCAGGTGCGCCGCGCGCTGGCGTTGCTGCCACAGCGGGGTACGCCTGCCGGGGCTGCGGCGCGGGAGCAACAGGGACCGCCCGGCGCACTCGCGGAACCGGGCGGCGAACAGCGCCGATCCGCCCAGCTCCTCGGTCACGATCTGCTCGATCTCCTCCGGATCGAAGGCGGCCAGGTCGGACGGCGCCTCGTCGAGGGTGTCGGGGATGCGCAGGACGATGCCGTCATCGGAGTGGACGGCCTGCACGTCCACGCCGTACCGCTCGCGCAGCCGCCGCCCGACGGCCAGGGCCCACGGGGCGTGCACGCGCGCGCCGTACGGCGAGTGGATCACCACCCGCCAGTCGCCGAGCTCGTCGTGGAACCGCTCCACCAGGAGGGTGCGGTCGTCGGGCACGTAGCCGGTCGCCTCCCGCTGCTCCGCGAGGTAGGACAGCAGGTTGCCGCCGGCGAACTCGTCGAGCCCGGCCGCACGCACCCGGCCGCCGGCTCCGTCGGCCCCGGCGCCGGACAGTTCACGCAGGAAGGCCCCGATGGCGCGGCCCAGCTCGGCCGGCCGGCCGGCGGAGTCGCCGTGCCAGAACGGCAGCTTGCCCGGCTGCCCGGGAGCGGGGGAGACCAGCACCCGGTCGGCGGTGATGTCCTCGATCCGCCAGGAGGTGGCTCCGAGAACGAACACGTCGCCCACGCGTGACTCGTAGACCATCTCCTCGTCGAGCTCGCCCACCCGTGACGCCTTGTCGCCGACGAGGAAGACGCCGAACAGGCCGCGGTCGGGGATCGTGCCGCCGTTGGTCACCGCCAGCCGTTGCGCGCCGGGGCGGCCCTGCAGCGTCCCGGTCACCCGGTCCCAGACGATGCGCGGCCGCAGCTCGGCGAACTCCTCGCTCGGATAGCGCCCGGCGAGCATGTCCAGCGTCGCCTCCAGGGCGGTGCGCGGCAGCGTCGCGTACGGCGCGGCCTTCCTGACGACGGTCTCCAGCGAGTCGACCGTCCACTCATCGAGCGCCGTCATGGCCACGATCTGCTGGGCGAGCACGTCGAGGGGGTTGCGCGGATAACGAAGCTCCTCGATCTGCCCGCTCTTCATCCGCTCGGCGACGACGGCCGTCTGGACGAGGTCGCCGCGATACTTGGGGAAGATCACGCCACGGGACACCGCGCCGACCTGGTGCCCGGCCCGGCCGATCCGCTGGAGCCCGCTCGCCACGCTCGGCGGGGCCTCGACGCAGGCGACCAGGTCGACCGCGCCCATGTCGATGCCCAGCTCCAGACTGGACGTGGCCACGACGGCGGGCAGGCGCCCGGACTTGAGCGCCTCCTCGATCTGCGACCGCTCCTCCTTGGAGACCGATCCGTGGTGGGCGCGCACGATCTCCGGGATCACCCCCGCCGAGGCTCCTGCCTGCGCCATCACCTCGGCCGGTGTCGCTCCAGACCCGCGGGCGGGCGCCGGCTCGGCTCCGTCGAGGGCCACGGGAGCCGACCTGCGCTCCCACGCGAGCTCGTTGAGCCGCGTGCACAGGCGCTCGGAGAGCCTGCGGGAGTTGGCGAAGATGATGGTCGAGTCGTGCGCCTCGATGAGGTCGAGCAGGTGCTGCTCCACATGCGGCCAGATGCTGCGCCTGTGCTCCGAGGGCTCCCCCTCCGCACCCGGGGCCGTGGGCGCGAGCTCGGTCATGTCCTCCACCGGGACCACGACCTCGACCTCGATGACCTTCTCCGAGGGCGGCTGCACCACCGTGGCGGGGCGGGCCCCGCCGAGGAACGCCGCCACCTCGCCGACCGGACGGACGGTGGCGGACAGGCCGATCCGCTGGGCGGGCTGTGGCAGCAGGGCGTCGAGCCGCTCCAGGCTCAACGCCAGGTGGGCGCCGCGCTTCGTGGCGGCGACCGCGTGCACCTCGTCGATGATCACCGTCTCGACGCCGCGCAGCGCCTCCCGGGCCTGCGAGGTCAGGATCAGGAACAACGACTCCGGCGTGGTGATCAGGATGTCGGACGGCCTCGCGGCGAACCGCCGCCGGTCGTCGGCCGTGGTGTCGCCCGACCTGATGGCCACGGAGATCTCCGGCGCGGGCAGCTCCATGAGCCGGGCGGTCTGCTTGATGCCGGCCAGCGGGGCCCGGAGGTTCCGCTCCACGTCGACGGCGAGCGCCTTGAGCGGCGACACGTACAGGACCCGGCACGAGCGTGGAGGCTCCGCGGCCTTCCCGCGGCCCTTCCGCGGCGGTTCCCCGGCCGTCTTCGGAGCCGCCGCGTGCTCGACCGCGAGCCGGTCGATCGCCCACAGGAACGCAGCAAGCGTCTTGCCTGACCCGGTCGGCGCGACCACCAGCGTGTTGTCGCCGCGCGCGATGGACGCCCAGGCGTCCTCCTGCGCGGGCGTCGGCGCCGCGAACGCTCCGGCGAACCACTGTCGGGTCACCGGGCTGAAGTCGTCGAGCGCGCTCACCCGCCCATCATGCATCCGGCCTCCGACAGAACGCGCCGTGCCGGATTCCTCCCTCGCCGGTCAGCGGGGTGATCTACCGGCAGGTTCACCGCAATTTACTACCCCCCGCGTCTGTATACCTGTGCTTGGTTGAATCATCATCTATCTATGGAAATCGACTACGCGGCGATCGAAGCGGAGCGCGTGAGCATCCGTGAGCGCTACATCAGCGAGAACCGTCCCGCCAGCAGCGCGAGGGGCCTGCACCACTTCGCGCTGATCTCATCCGACGTCGAGCGCACGATCCGCTTCTACCACGAGCTGCTGGAGTTCCCCCTCACGGAGATCTTCGAGAACCGTGACTACAAGGGCTCCAACCACTTCTTCTTCGACATCGGCAACGGCAACCTCCTGGCGTTCTTCGATCTGCCCGGGCTCGACCTGGGGCCGTACCAGGAGGTCCTCGGCGGGCTCCACCACATCGCCATCTCGGTGGAGCGGCCCACGTGGGAGCGGCTGCGCGGCAAGCTCGACGCGGCCGGTGTGCCGTACCAGGTGGAGAGCGACGCGTCGGTCTACTTCCGCGACCCCGACGGCGCGCGGCTGGAGTTGCTCGCCGACCCGCTCGGAGAGATGTACGGCTCCCGCGTGATGTGACCTCGTCCGTCCGGGGGGCCACCGGCTCTGGGCCGGGGCGCCTCCGGGGCGGGGCCATACTGGGACCCATGCGCCTCACGGAGTTCTGGAACCGCATGCACCGCCACTTCGGCGAGGTGTACGCGCAGTCGTGGGCGAAGGACTACGTCATCTCCGGCCTGGGCGGGCGGACCGTCGAGCAGGCACTCGCCGACGGCGTGGCCGCCAAGCAGGTATGGCTGGCCGTCTGCCAGGTCGTGGACGTCGACCCCAGGCTCCGCTGACCGAATCCCTTCGGGAAACCGCGCTTTCCGCATGCTCCACCACTTGAATGGCGGTTGAGCACTTGTTACCTTGTTGACAGGTTGAGCGGGGAGGCAGCTCATGAACGCGGAGGAACGGCTCTCACCCGTCCAGGCGCTCCGGGAGATCGACCGGGTGGATCGGCACGTGCGGAGATCCGCCCAGGGGGCCGGTCGGCTGTTCCTGATCATGGGCCTGTGCACCATGGTCTACTGGCCCGCCGTTTCCCTCGGCCGCGG
The DNA here is from genome assembly GCF_016863275.1 of Planotetraspora mira. Classification (GTDB taxonomy): domain Bacteria; phylum Actinomycetota; class Actinomycetes; order Streptosporangiales; family Streptosporangiaceae; genus Planotetraspora; species Planotetraspora mira. Next base: position 10,568 of record NZ_BOOO01000039.1, on the reverse strand, counting down.
TGTGGTCGCGGGTCTGGCGGGTGCGGGGTGGATCGTGCTGACGATCGCGTCCTGCGTCTATTGGTCGCGGATGCGCGTCCGCGACCGCTATGTGATGTGGATCAACGGGCGGGTGACCGTGGCATACGTCCTGACCACCCTCCTGGTGTTCGTCTTCGTCGAGGTCATCCTCCCCGACGACCGCGGTCCCGGCTGGATCGCCGCGCTCGTCGCGGTCTCCGTCTTCGCCGGGTCCCCCCTGGTGTACGCCGCCTGGCGGATCAGCGAAAAGCGATGACCGCACACCCTCGCCACGAACTGGACGAGATCATCCATGCGCCGGTAAGGCTGTCGATCATGGCGGCGCTGGCGGTGTCCGAGAAGGCCGACTTCCGGTTCCTGCGCGACACGATCGAAGTCAGCGACTCCCTGCTGTCCAAACACATCCTCACTTTGGAAGAGGCCGGATACGTCCGCGTCGAGAAGACCTTCGTCGGGAAGCGGGGCCGCACGTGGCTGTCGCTGACCGAGCGCGGGCGCGCGGCGTTCAACGCCTACACCGATGTGCTCCGACGGATCACCGAAGGAATCCCCCATGCTTGAGGTTCAGGATCTGCGTAAACGCTTCGGCGACAAGGTCGCTCTCGACGGCGTCGGCTTCGCCGTACGGCCGGGCGAGATGTTCGGCTTCGTCGGGGCCAACGGCGCCGGGAAGACGACCACGATGCGGATCGTCATGGGCGTGCTCGACGCGGACTCCGGCGAGGTGCGCCTGGATGGGAAGCCCCTGACGTACGACTCCCGCCGCCGGTTCGGCTACATGCCGGAAGAGCGCGGGCTGTACCAGAAGATGAAGGTCGCCGAACAGGTCGAGTACTTCGGCAGGCTCCACGGGCTGGGCCGGGCCGCGGCCCGCGACGCCGCGGGCGAGCTGATCGAACGGCTCGGCATCAGCGGGCGGCGCGACGACGCGGTGGAGACGCTGTCGCTGGGCAACCAGCAGCGGGTGCAGCTCGCGGTGGCGCTGGTCCACAGCCCCTCGGTCCTGGTGCTCGACGAGCCGTTCTCCGGCCTCGACCCGATCGCGGTCGACGCGCTGGCCGACGTGCTCAAGGACCGGTGCTCCTCGGGAGTGCCGGTGGTCTTCTCCAGTCACCAGCTCGAGCTCGTCGAACAGCTCTGCGACTCCGTCGGCATCATCTCGGGTGGCCGCATGGTCGCATCGGGCCCCGTCGACGAGTTGCGGGACACCGAGGGGCGCACCCTTCTCAAGGTCGTCGTCCGCGGCGCGTCCCCGGGATGGGCCGACGGCCTCACCGGCGAGGTCACGACCGACGGCGACCGGCAGGTGCTGCTCATCGAGAGCGGCGACGATCAGGAAATCCTCCGCTCGGCCGTGAACGCGGGAGAGGTCGAACACTTCGGCCGGCAGCGGCCCACACTCGCCGAGATCTTCAGGGAGGCCGTCGCATGAACGGATTGTGGCTGGTCGCGGGTCGCGAGATCCGCACGCGCATCAGAACGAAGGGTTTCCTCATCAGCCTCGCGCTCAGCGGGCTGCTCGTGGTCGCCCTGGCCTTCGTGCCGAAGCTCCTGTCCGGTCAGGACGCCTACGAGGTCGCGGTCGTCGGCGCCGTCCCCGTGGCCGCCGCGGACGTCACGTACACGAAGTACGCCGACGAGGCGGGGGCGCGCAAGGCCGTCACCGACGGAGACGTGGACGCGGCCCTCATCGACGACCAAAGGGTCGTCAGCAAGGGCGAGCTCGACCAGCGCCTCGGGCTGCTCCTCGAGAGCGCGCACCGCGAGGGGAAGATCAAGGCCTCCGGCCTGGTGATCACTCCGCTGAGCGTGGAGACCGGGGCGACGGCGCAGTACCAGAGCGTGCGCACCGGCATCGCGACGCTCCTGGTGATGGTGCTGTTCTTCCTGCTCATCTACTCGGCCATGTACGTCGCGATGGGAGTCGTCGAGGAGAAGGGCAGCCGGATCGTGGAGATCCTGCTGGCCGCCGTACGGCCCTGGCAGTTGCTCGGCGGGAAGATCGTCGGTCTCGGGCTGCTGGGGCTGGTCAACCTGGCGGTCGTCATCGGAGGCGGCCTGATCGCCGCCACCGCGACGGGGCTCGCCGGCGACTTCCCCCCTGGCATGGCCGGCATCGTGATCAGCACGGTGGTGTGGTTCGTGCTCGGCTACGCGTTCTTCTCGGTGCTCGCCGCGGCCTTCGGATCGCTGGTGTCCCGCCAGGAGGAGGTCAACAGCGTGCTGACGCCGATGACGATGACGATGACGATCACCTACCTGGTGGCCTACTTCGCGGCCGTCGAGCCTGAGGGGACGCTCGCCCGGGTTCTGTCGCTGGTTCCGCCGTTCTCCTCGATGGTGATGCCGGTCCGCACGGCGGCCGCCGACGTGCCGATCGCGGAGATCGTGTTGTCGGCCGCGCTCATGGTGGTCGCGACGGTCGCGGTGCTGCTGGCGGGTGCCCGTGTCTACAACAGGGCCGTCGTCCGCACCGGGGCGCGGGTCAAGCTGGCGGAGGTCCTGCGGTGAGACCACGGTGGAGGACGGCGCGTTCCGGGTGTGATCGAACAGTCGTTCGGCTATATTGAAGTCGCCGCCGGGGTGCGCCGGCCCGAGACCTCTTCCCGAAGCGTGACGCGAAAGCCCGGGAAAATGTCGGCGGCACCCCGTAGCTTTCCGGTGACCGAGCAAGACGACGACCCTTCCAGGGGGCACCCAATGGCAATCAACGACCGCGAGAAGGCCCTTGAGACCGCCCTCGCGCAAATCGAGCGGCAGTTCGGCAAGGGCTCCGTCATGCGCCTCGGCGACGACGCGCGCGCCCCAGTCGAGGTGATCCCGACCGGGGCGATCGCCCTCGACGTCGCCCTCGGCATCGGCGGCTACCCCCGCGGCCGCATCGTGGAGGTGTACGGCCCGGAGAGCAGCGGTAAGACCACGGTCTCGCTGCACGCCGTGGCGAACGCCCAGAAGGGCGGCGGCATCGCCGCGTTCATCGACGCGGAGCACGCCCTCGACCCGGAGTACGCCAAGAAGCTCGGCGTCGACGTCGACGCGCTGCTCGTCTCGCAGCCCGACACCGGTGAGCAGGCGCTCGAGATCGCCGACATGCTGATCCGGTCGGGCGCGGTCGACATCATCGTGATCGACTCGGTGGCGGCGCTGGTGCCCAAGGCCGAGATCGAGGGCGAGATGGGCGACAGCCACGTCGGCCTTCAGGCCCGCCTGATGTCGCAGGCCCTCCGGAAGATCGCGGGCGCCCTCAACCAGACCCGGACGACCGCCATCTTCATCAACCAGCTGCGCGAGAAGATCGGCGTCATGTTCGGGTCGCCCGAGACCACCACGGGTGGCAAGGCGCTGAAGTTCTACGCCTCGGTCCGGCTGGACGTGCGGCGGATCGAGACGCTCAAGGACGGCACCGAGCCCGTCGGCAACCGGACCCGGGTCAAGGTCGTCAAGAACAAGATGGCCCCGCCCTTCCGCCAGGCCGACTTCGACATCCTGTACGGCTTCGGCATCTCGCGCGAGGGCGGCCTCATCGACATGGGGGTCGAGCACGGGTTCGTGCGCAAGGCGGGCGCCTGGTACACCTACGAGGGCGACCAGCTCGGGCAGGGCAAGGAGAACGCCCGTAACTTCCTGAAGAACAACCCCGACATCGCCAACGAGATCGAGAAGAAGATCAAGGAGAAGCTCGGGATCGGGCCGCGCCTGGACACGCCCGGCGAGCCCGTGGCCGCCGCGGCCCCCGCCGCCGCCGCCGCGCCGCCGGCCGGCCGGGGCGCCAAGTCCGCCGCGCCCAAGCCTGGTGATGTCTGAGCTTCGCCATGAAGCGTGACGACACCCCCGGTCCGGCCGACGAGATCAGGCCGGGGGACTGGAACTCCGGTCCGTGGGACGGCTCTGACGGCTCCTCCGGCGAAGACCGCCCGCGTGAGCCCGCTGCGACACTCGACGGTCTGCGCGAGCGGATCCGGCAAGGTGAGACCGCCCGGCCCGATCGCGCCGGCGGTGGTGCCGGCCACGCCGGCGACGATGACGACGGCGTCTTCGGGACCGGTGGCGGCGGATTCGCGCGCGGCTCGGGACGGCGTGGCGGCGGTTCTCGCCGTGAGCGCCGTGACAGGAGGCAGGGCGGGCGGGGGCGGGGATGGTCGCCCGACGGCCCGCAGGAGGGCTCTCCGGCGAGCCAGGGGCCCGATGCCGACCCCGAAGCGGTGGCCAGGGCGATCTGCCTGCGCCTGCTGACCATGGCGCCCAAGACGAGGGCTCAGCTGGCCGAGGCGCTGCGCAAGCGCGAGGTGCCCGAAGCGGCGGCACAGGCCGTGCTCGAGCGGTTCTCCGAGGTGGGGCTCATCGACGATGAGGCGTTCGCCGCGGCGTGGGTCAGCTCCCGGCACATCGGGCGAGGGCTGGCCCGCCGGGCGCTCGCCCAGGAGCTGCGCCACCGGGGCGTGGAGGAGGAGACCGTCAAGGAGGCGGTCGATCGACTCGATCCGGAGCAGGAGCTCGAGACGGCTCGCGCGCTGGTGGCACGCAAGCTGGCGGCCACGCGCGGAGCGGATCCGAAAACCCGCACTCGCAGGCTGGCCGGGATGCTCGCCCGCAAGGGCTACTCCCCGGGCCTGGCGTTTCGCGTGGTCCGGGAGGCTTTGGAGGCGGAAGGCATGGAGACGGACGACCTTCCCGAGGAATTCGGTTGACCAAGAACGCCGGACCAAAGTGACTTGACAGACCGTCTTTGCTTGCTCGTTACCTCTCTGACGCTTAATCTCGACCGCAGTGAGGAGTTACTCCGCACAGCGCGGATTGCCATAACGGTGAACGACGGACAAGAGAGTTAGACGGGCCTTCGGGTCATATCGGGTAGCCTGCCGGCCGCCCGGATATCGTGACGATATTTGTCCTGGTGACGCCACCGGGTGGTGCTGTGCTGCGCGTGTGACCCCTCGCTTGCCGGGAAGTCGTGAGGCGAGAGGGGTGAGCGAGCATGAACACGATCGTGATCGTTCTGGCGGTTGCGGTGGTCCTGCTGGCTCTGGTGGCGATAGCCGCGCTCCTCGTCGTCATCCGGCGGACGGCCGCCTCTGTCAAGCTGTCAGGCCCCTCTCCCGAGCAGATCGCCGAGGCCAGGGCCGAGGTGAACGAGGAGCTGGAGCGGGCGCGGCAGGAGGCGGAGGAGATCCGCGCGAAGGCCGAGAAGGACGCGGGGGAGAGCCTCAAGCGATCGGAGTCCCTGGCCGAGGGCGCTTTGCTGACCCGCAAGGAGGTCGAGGAGGAGACCCGCCTCCGCAAGGACGAGCTGAAGGAGCTCCGTTCCGACCTCGAACGCCGCGAGAACCGGCTCGGCGAGCGCGAGCAGCGACTCGACGAGGAGGCCCGACGCCAGGCCGACCGGGCGCGCAAGCTGGCCGAGACGGAGACCGAGCTGGCCGACCGTCGCGAGGAGCTCGACCGGGTCGCGGACAAGCGCCGTCAGATCCTGGAGCGCGTCGCCGGGCTCACCGCGGAGCAGGCCAAGTCAGAGCTGGTCAAGGAGATCGAGAACCAGGCCAAGCGCGAGGCCGCGCTCATCATCAGGGAGATCGAGGGCGAGGCCCGCAAGGAGGGCGAGAAGCGCGCCTGCAAGATCGTGACCCTGGCGGTCCAGCGGGTCGCCACGGAGCAGACCGCCGAGTCGGTGGTCAGCGTGCTCCACCTGCCGGGTGACGAGATGAAGGGCCGCATCATCGGGCGGGAAGGCCGCAACATCCGGGCCTTCGAGTCCACGACGGGCGTCAACCTCATCATCGACGACACCCCCGAGGCCGTGCTCCTGTCCTGCTTCGACCCGGTGCGGCGGGAGACCGCCCGGCTGACGCTGGAGCGGCTCGTCCTCGACGGCCGCATCCACCCGCAGCGGATCGAGGAGGCTTACGAGCGCAGCCGCGAGGAGGTCCGGGAGCTGTGCGTCCGGGCCGGCGAGGACGCCCTGGTCGAGCTCGGCATCACCGAGATGCACCCGGAGTTGATCACCCTGCTCGGCCAGCTCCGTTACCGCACCTCCTACGGGCAGAACGTGCTGAAGCATCTGATCGAGTCGGCGCACCTCGCCGGGATCATGGCATCCGAGCTGGGGCTCGACCGCGAACTGGTGAAGCGGGGCGCGCTGCTCCACGACATCGGCAAGGCGCTCACCCACGAGGTCGAGGGCAGCCACGCGCTGATCGGCGCTGAGATCGCCCGACGGTACGGCGAGCACGAGGACGTCGTCCACGCGATCGAGGCGCATCACAACGAGGTGGAGGTCCGCACGGTCGAGGCGGTCCTCACCCAGGCCGCCGACGCGATCAGCGGGAGCCGTCCCGGCGCCCGGCGGGAGTCGCTGGAGGCGTATGTGAAGCGGCTGGAGCGACTGGAGGAGATCGCCCAGTCCTACGAGGGTGTGGACAAGGTGTTCGCCATGCAGGCCGGGCGGGAGATCCGGGTGATGGTCCGCCCCGACTCCGTGGACGACATCCAGGCCCAGGTCATCGCCAGGGACGTGGCCAAGCAGGTCGAGGAGGAGCTGACGTACCCCGGTCAGATCCGGATCACCGTGGTCCGCGAGTCCCGTGCGACCGAGTTCGCCCGCTGAAGCTCCCCGAAGCTCTGAGAATCCCTGAGGCTCTGGACCCCCGACCTGCCGGACCCCTGACATTGTGAACTCTCGACCTGCCGAACCCCTGACGTGCCGAACCGTGAATGTCCGGCCGGGGCCCGCCGCTCGGCCGGGTGTCAGCCGCTCTTCTGGAAGATCTGCAGGTAGAACGACAGTTCGGCGGCCAGGGCGGCGGTCCTGGTCTCCAGCCGGCGGAACCCGTGGGCCTCGCCTTCGAAGGTGAGATAGGTGCAGGGGATGTCGCGGGCCGTCAGCCGATCGGCGAACGCCTCCGACTGGGACGACGGCACGACCGGGTCGGCGAGCCCCTGCATGAGAAGCATCGGGCAGGTGACCTCGTCGGCGCGGGACAACGGCTCGCGGGAGCCGTACAGGGACTCCGGGCCGACCAGCCACTCCACGTAACGGGACTCGAAGTCGTGCGTCGCGGCCACGAACGGGCCGAGGGCGCTGACGCCCGCGACGGATACCCCTCCCGCGAAGACCCCGGAGGCGCAGCAGGCCGCCATGACCGTCCAGCCTCCGGCGCTCTCTCCGCGGATGGCGATCCGCGTGGGATCGGCCAGCCCCTCCGCCGCGAGCCACTTGGCCGCCGCGACGGTGTCCTCGACGTCGGCGATGCCCCACTGGCCGCGCAGGCGCTCGCGGTAGGCCCTGCCGTACCCGGTGGAGCCGCCGTAGTTGACGTCGAGCACGCCGATGCCGCGGCTGGTGAAGAACGCCTTGTCCAGGCTCAGCGCGGTGGTCGCGTGCGCGGTCGGCCCGCCGTGCACGAAGACGACGTACGGCGAGGGCCCCTCGGCGGTGTGGTCCGGGTTGGCAGGCGGATAGAGGTAGGCGTGGACGCGACGACCGAGGCCGCCCTCGATCTCGATGGCCTGCGGGCTGGGCAGGAAGGCGACGTCGGGCAGTTCGGGGATGTCGCGGCGCAGCCCCTCGACCCTGCCGGTCACCATGTCGACGCGGACGACCGAGCGGGGGGTGTCCGGGCCGTACGCGATGCCCGCGAGAATCGTGCCGTCGGCACTGAACGCGGGCATCCACCCCTGGTACGGCACGTCGACGTCGGTGAGGACACCGGTGTCGGGGTCGAGGATGCCCAGGCGGAGGTCACCCCGCCCGTGCACGACAGCGAGCCGCCCGTCGTCCAGCACGAGGTACGGCAGGCCGCCGAGTTGCCACAACGGCCCGGCGAACTCCTCCTCGGCGGGGAACAGGGCCAGCGGCGAGGTGCCGAAGATGCCGATCTCGTAGAGGTTCCACCAGCCGGACCAGTCGGAGACGAGGTAGAGGTGGCGGTCGTCCCGCCACCGCGGCGCCAGGACCGACTCGGTGACGCCGCCCTTGATGGTCCACGACCTGCCGTCGGCGACGCTGGTGATGCGCAGTTCCGTGCCGGCCCACGGCATGCGCGGGTGGTTCCAGCAGATGTAGGCGACGTGCTCCCCGTCGGGGGAGATCGTGGGGGAGGCGTAGAAGTCACTGCCGCTCGCCCGCTCGACGACCTCCGCGAGCCGCCCGTCCGGCTCCGCGCCCGGCTGCGCGGCCGGTGGCAGCGCGATGGAGACGATCGAGCGGCTGACCTTGGCGTCCGGATGATGACGCTCCTGAACGCACCACACCTCGGTCCCGTGGGGGAAGTCGCGGACCAGCAGGTCGGCGTAGCGCAGACCGGTGGGCAGATCGGGTTCCGGGGTCAACGGCCGGGGCTCCGCGCCCTCCTCCGCGAGGTAGAGCCGCTGGTCCGCGTGATGGGTGAAGACGATGCCGCGACCCGGCACGACGGCGTATGACCGCCCGCCGTACTCGTGGACGCGGGTGCGCGCGTCCCACGGCGCCGCGAGCAACTCGCGGCGTGTTCCGTCGGCGGCTCGGTGCACGACCGTGCGCCTGCCGCCCTCAGCGGGCCTGTTCTCCTCCCACCAGACCTCCTCGCCCAGGACCGTGGGGAAACCGAGACCCAGGCCGGAGCGGGCGACGTCGGACGTGGAGATCGGTGACGGCCAGGGAGCATAGGGCGCCTGGGGCTCGGGGGGCATGACCGCATCCTGCCGGAAACCGGCTCCACGTGAGGCCGGTTATCCCTTTTCGGGAGCGGAGGGAGATTCAAGGGCAGGGGGAGTGGTGTATCGAGTGGCCAGAACGCCGAGATAGTCGATGACCGCCTGTTTCCAGGTGCCGTCGTCGAACATGTGCCGCAAGGCGTCGTCGACCTGGTCGCTGAGGGCGACGGACCCGGTGGCGATGCCGTACGTCTGGGGAGTCAGCGGCCTTCCGCTGAACCGGAAGCGACTCGGGTACTGCGCCTCCAGACCGGCGAGGACGGGGGCGTCGGCAACGATGGCGTCGGTCCTGCCGTCGGCGAGCAGAGGCGCGCAGGCGGCGGGGACGTTGGCCTGCGCGAGGAAGACGTCCCGCCACTTCGTGCCGAAACGGGCCACGAGCGGCTTCGCCGAGGCCTTGGTGGCGCATACGCGCTTGCGGCTGAGGTCGCGGACACCGTTGATCGACAGGTCGCCGGCACGGACGAGGATGTCGGTGCTCGTCACGAGATAGGGGCCCGCCACGGGGCCGGGGCCGTCCGGGCCGATGACGATGTCCGCCTGGGTGGGGTCGTACGTGTAGGTGATCTGGTCGTCCCGGTAGCCGAGTTCGCGGGCGACGTACGTCGCGACGGCGATGTCGAAGCCAGCGTACCTGCCGTCGGGGAGGCGGGTGACCAGCCCTGGCTGTCCTTGGCGCACGCCGATGACCAGGGGGCCGCCGCCGATCCCGCAACCTGCGAGAAACGCGGCCACCAGGCAGGTCACCAGGCCGACGCCACGCCACACCCGCTCAATATCGAGGTCTCGTACGGCATGCGCCAAGCAGCGACATGGCAAGTTCTCCTAATGGCCCGTGAGGGACGTCGGGCCGCCACTCAGCTGATCGGGTCCTCGGCCGCCGTCGGGACGGCTGCCCGTCCGTGATCTGGACTCGGTTCGGTGGTGCCGTTCGAGGTGGGTTCGGTTCTGGTGAAGAGGACCTCGCGGCCTTGTTCGGCGGCGCGGATGATGCTTTCGCTGACGAAGTCGAGGAACCGGGCGACGTTTTCCAGGCGGGTGGCGGCGGGGGTGCCGGGGCCGAGGATGGTGACGCCTTGGCGGGCGGCCTCGACGACCTGGTCGTTGGATCGGGCGCTGCGGATCATCGATTGATACCAGAGGTCGTCGTCGACGACGTAGCGCTCGCGGCGGCGTTCGTCGGGTTCGCGGCGGACGAGGTCCAGGCCTTCGAGGAAGGTGATCGCTTTGGAGATGGAGGCGGGGCTGACGTGGAGGCGCTGGGCGAGTTCTGAGGCGGTGAGGCTGCCGGTGTCGGTGGTGTAGAGGCAGCCGAGCACCCGGGCCATCATTTTGGGCAGGCCGGAGGTCATGAAGACGGTGGTGAGGGTTTCCTGGTAGTCGCGGACGGCCTGGGCGTCGTGTCCGTGGGGTTGCGGGAGTGCTTGTGGTCCCGGAGGTGTGGTCTGCCTGCGCCGGTGGGTGCGGCGTTCGGTGGCGCGGTGGGCCAGGTCGGCGCGGTAGGCGGTGGGGCCGCCGTTGCGCATCACTTCACGCGTGACGGTGGAGGTGGGGCGGTCGAGGCGTCGGGCGATCTCGGCGTAGGGAAGGCTGTCGGCCAGTCCCAGTGCGATCTGCTGGCGTTCCTGCTGGGTGAGTCTGCCTCCCGGCATGGTGAGCTCCTTCGTGCCCCGGTGGGGTGCTCCGTGGGCGTTGCCCGATGTTCCCGACGGCTTTCACCATAGCGTTCAGTTTCATTACATTGCAATGATCGGGTTGTCGTCATTGCGTTAACCGCGAGCGCTGTTGCAACACTTTCATTGAGTCTACCTGCGGATATGGCGATTCTGTGCAACATTGATGTTGCTGGGATTTGGAAA
>NZ_BOOO01000038.1 GCF_016863275.1 Planotetraspora mira | reverse complement strand
CCCCACGATTTGATTCGAACACCTGCACGAATCATTTCATGGGAATGGACAGTGAGCAATGCTTATCGGCAAGGAAGTAGATAAGAAATATGAGGCTTATTGGGCGCTATTCGTCTAAGCGTTAAATGCCAAAATTGTGCCATGTGGTTCGGAGCACTACCGATTAAGGCAATTGCCGCGAATGCGTTCGCTCGCCACATGCTCGCGAGGGGGAGGCGACTGAACGCGGCCGCGCGAACGCGTCAGGCTTGCGGCGGGAGGGCTGCCCCAGGGCGTGGCCGAGGGGGGTAACCGCTGAACGGGAATCCGCCAGCTGAGGTCTCGATTCGGCGCCCGTTCCGGGGCCACCCCTCCTTCGCTGACCTGGAGAACGCGACGGAACGGCGTGCATGATCACAAGCGAAGTTTGGCCAGGTCAAACGGCAGGATTCCGAACCTGCGCATGATCGCGGGCTGGGTTTGCGCACGTCGGCGCGCCCTTCGCCGAACCTGTGCATGATCACGAGCGTGGGGACCGCTGGTCGGGGGCCTACCGAGGGCGGCCGTCGTCGAAGCCGCTATTGCCCAGGCGGCGCGCATCCACTGTGCCGACCGCCAGAAGCCCGACCGCCAGAAGCCCGACTGCCCGAAATCCTGGCCACCCGCAGACCGCCGTTCGAAATCCCGGCTGCCAGAAATCTCGGCTGCCAGAAGTCCCGGCTGCCGAAATGGCGGCTGTTCGAAAGTCCTGGCTGGCTGGCGCGCACCGTTCGCCGATGTCGGAAATGGCCGACATGGAAAAGCCGTGTGCGTTAAGAAACTCGTAGACGTAAGGATGTAAGGGAGAAAAGCGTCAGGGGCGGCCGAGGGCGCGGTAGTGCCAACCGGCGGAGCGCCAGGTCTCGGCGTCGAGGGCGTTGCGGCCGTCGACGATGTTCCGGGTGGCGACGACGGCGCCGAGCTTCTCGGGATCGAGGTCGACGAACTCCTGCCATTCGGTGAGCAGCAGCATGACGTCGGCTCCCCGGGCGGCGTCGAGAGCCGAGTCGGCGTATCCGAGGTCCGGATGTGCGCGCCGCGCGTTGTCCAGCGCGACCGGGTCGTAGATGGTGACCGTGCCGCCCTCCTGGCCGATGGTGACGGCCACGTCGAGCGCGGGAGAATCGCGGATGTCGTCGGAGTTGGGCTTGAAGGCCGCCCCGAGCACGCCGACCGTGCAGTTCTCGAACGAGCCGCCGACCAGTCCGCGGGCGAGGTCCACCATGCGGGCGCGGCGGCGCATGTTGATGGCGTCCACTTCGCGGAGGAACGTCAGCGCCTGGTCGGCTCCGAGCTCGCCCGCGCGGGCCATGAACGCCCGGATGTCCTTGGGCAGGCAGCCGCCGCCGAAGCCGAGACCGGGGTTGAGGAACCTGCCGCCGATGCGGTCGTCGAAGGACAGCGCGAGCGACAACTGCTTGACGTCGGCGTGGGCGACCTCACACACCTCGGCCATGGCGTTGATGAAGGAGATCTTGGTGGCGAGGAAGGCGTTGGCGGCCGACTTGACCAGCTCGGCGGTGGGGAAGTCCGTCACCACGACCGGAACCTCGCCCAGCGGCGCGTACACGTCCCGCAACACCTTCTCGGCGCGCTCGGAGGTGACCCCCAGCACGATCCGGTCCGGGTGCAGGGTGTCCTTCACGGCGAAGCCCTCGCGGAGGAACTCCGGGTTCCAGGCCAGTTCCGCCTGAGTGCCGGCGGGCGACAGCCGTACCAGCTTCTCGGCGAGGCGCTCAGCGGTCCCGACGGGGACCGTCGACTTGCCGACGACGAGACATTCGCGATCGAGGTACGGCGCGAGGGACTCCACGACGGCGTCCAGGTAGGAGACGTCCGCGGCGTACTCGCCCTTCTTCTGAGGGGTGCCCACGCAGATGAAGTGAACGTCGCCGAAGGCGGCGGCCTCCTCATAGGAGGTCGTGAAGCGCAACCGTCCCGACTCCAGGTTGCGCCGGAGGAGATCCTCTAGGCCGGGTTCGTGGATCGGCAGTTCGCCGCGCTCCAGCATGTCGATCTTGCTCTGATCGACGTCGAGACCGAGGACCTCAAAACCGAGTTCGGCCATGCATGCCGCATGTGTGGCACCCAAATATCCGGTGCCAAGCACGGTGAGACGGTAAGGCACGGCATGCTCCCCTCTTACCCAATCTTTGTGATCTGGCATCGTACTGAGGCCGTCAACTGCCCCAGGCATCGAGTGGGCAAACAGTTTCTTGCCCCAACCGTAGGGGGTGCCGACGATCAAGGCGTTGTCACCCCCCGCCAGGAGAGTCGGTGTCCCGATGTCCCTCAGGGAGGACGCGGGGTGCATAGCCCTACTGGTTGGTAACCTTCTGTTCGGGCGTCCTAGTATCGCGCTATGAGCTTCCCTCTCTACGCGCCCGCCGAGGAGCACGAGATGCTCCGCGAGACGGTTCGGGCCCTCGCCGACGAAAAGATCGCTCCCCGCGCCGCCGCGGCGGACGAGAACGAGGAGTTCCCCTGGGAGGTCTACAAGGACCTCGTCGCGGCGGACCTGCACGCCGTTCACATCCCCGAGGAGTACGGCGGAGCCGGCGCCGACGCGCTCGCCACCGTCATCGTGATCGAGGAGGTCGCCCGCGCGTGCGCGTCGTCCTCGCTCATCCCGGCGGTCAACAAGCTGGGGACGGTCCCCCTGCTGCTGTCGGCGTCCGAGGAGATCAAGCAGCGGTACCTGACGCCCGTCGCCGGCGGCGACGCGATGTTCTCCTACGCGCTGAGCGAGGCCGAAGCAGGATCCGACGCGGCCTCGATGAAGACCCGTGCGGTCAAGGACGGCGACCACTACGTGCTCAACGGCACCAAGATGTGGATCACCAACGCGGGGGTCTCGGAGTACTACACCGTCATGGCGGTGACCGATCCGTCGGCCGGCGCCCGGGGGATCTCCGCCTTCGTCGTCGAGAAGAGCGACGAAGGGGTCGGCTTCGGCCCCAAGGAGAAGAAGCTCGGCATCAAGGGGTCGCCGACCCGCCAGGTGATCTTCGAGAACGTTCGCATCCCCGAGTCACGGATGATCGGTGAGCCCGGCACCGGCTTCAAGACCGCGTTGGCCACGCTCGACCACACCCGTGTCACGATCGCCGCGCAGGCGCTCGGCATCGCGCAGGGCGCACTCGACTTCGCCGTCGGGTACGTGAAGGAGCGCAAGCAGTTCGGCAAGGCGATCGCCGAGTTCCAGGGCCTGCAGTTCATGATCGCGGACATGGCGATGAAGCTGGAGGCCGCCCGTCAGCTCACCTACGCCGCGGCCGCGAAGTCGGAGCTCGCCATGCACGGGACGCGTGTCAAGGATCTGACGTTCTTCTCGAGCGCGGCCAAGACCGCCGCGTCCGACGCCGCGATGGAGATCACCACCGACGCCGTCCAGCTTCTCGGCGGGTACGGTTACACGCGCGATTTCCCGGTCGAGCGCATGATGCGCGACGCGAAGATCACCCAGATCTACGAGGGCACCAACCAGATCCAGCGCATGGTCATGGCCCGTCAGCTGCTGAAGTAGCCCCTGGCATGCGAAACCTCGCTTCCCCAGTGTGGGCGGCGGGGTTCGTCATGTCCGATTCGGAGCGCCTAAAGGATCCCGTAGCGCGGCTGCCGGCTCTCGTGGCGCCTCCTCTGACATGTGGTGGCCGCAGTGGAGCAGGCGCCCCACAGCACGAGCAGCGGGCACGAAATCTACGGCCCGCCGCTTGGTCGGCATCGTTCCGATGTTCGTCGCCCCCAACCCCAAGGGTCGGAGCGGTTCGGTTGATGATCGAATGATCAAACCGGAAGTGGATCGTCCGCTACCGCTCTTACCATGGCGGCATGGCAATCGCTCGCTTCCCCAGCATCGTCATCGACTGTCCCGATCCTGGTGCGCTCGCGAAGTTCTACGGCGCGATGTTGGATTGGAAGGTCGACGTCTCCTCCGACTGGGCCGAGGTCCGCGCGGAGTACGGTCAGTGCATCTCCTTCCAGCAGGTGGATGGGTACACGCCGCCGGTGTGGCCATCCCAGGAGTCGCCCCAGCAGATGCACCTCGATGTGGTCGTCGACGACCTGGATGCCGCCGAGGCGGCGGTGCTCGATCTCGGTGCGACCAGACACCCGCACCAGCCCGGCACCTCCTTCCGGGTCTTCCTCGACCCGGCAGGTCACCCCTTCTGCCTCTGCGTGAACTGATCCGGACGGGCGGCTGAATCCTCAATCACGAGAAGTCCTGACGGCGTGGGCCGGTCTATGTCGACCAGGACGAGCCCGACGCAGGCCGTGACCACCCAGCGCATAGTCATGGCCCGCCGGCTGCTGAATCAAGTAGGGACGCGGAGCCCGTTCAAAGGACGGGCTCCCGCGTCACGTGGACATCGCTCCTACCCGCGATGGATGATCTGGAAAGCCGCCCTGACGGCGGCCACGCTCGCCGGCTGATCCCGGGACCTGAATGCCGCGGCGGCGATCAGTAGCGTCCTTTCACTCTTAGCGAGGGGATCAAGGGGCCGATCCGTCTGGCGGCTCCCAGGGCAACAGCGCTCCCGAAAGTCCGATGCCCTCAGGCTCCGCAGATCTCAGGCGCACCAGGTTTCCTGTCACGCCGAGGAATTGGCGTCGAGTATTCCCTCGCGAATGAATCTGAGCCAGGATGATCCGCGCATTTGTAGCACGGAGGGCGCATGGCTGTGTTCGCGTGTGCGGATTGTGGGGCCGTTCTGACTGCGCCGGTGTCGCTGGTTGCGCTTCCCGCTCATGCCCATCAGAAGTACGGCAATGGAGTACTACTTCCCGTGCTCCTGGAGTCGGGGACCTACGTGGTGGACCCGGAACCTTCCGGGCCGCCGTGGCGGCTGTGGGAGGAGGTCGGTGCGCAGGAGGCGGCAGCCCGCGGCGTGCACGCGCCGGTGTATGGCTTGTCTTACGGGCCGCCGGGAGCGGTTGGGGTCGCTCCGGGCGATGTCCGTGGAACTGTTTTGATTCCAGAGCGATGCGGCGGCCACTGCTGTGGCCTGGATGGCGGTGATGGCCCAAATCTGGCGTGTGCGCAGTGCGGGCGCGCCGTCGCCATCCGCGTGGACGACTGCTCCCTGTGGCAGGTGGTGTGGCTGGACCCGCATGCCGTACGTGCTGTCTGCGTCGATGAGCCGGCGCGTCGGGTGCTCAGCTGGGAGGAACTGCGGGAGCAACAGCAGGAAATCTCACCGATTCAGCCGACCGGGATGTGGAGTCCGGTGTGGGAAGCGGCGGTCTCAGTGGCGCTGGCCCACTTGCTGGCGGCATCGGGCGGTGCGCGGGTGGTCGTCCCCGACGGCTGCGTCGCCGATGTGTTCCGCTTGGCGACCGACATCCTGCTCCCGCCGGGCTCATCGGCGAAGAGCTTGGCCTTGGCCGGGCCGGGCCTGTCCGCCGCGACCGCGGACATCGCCTTGGTCCCGCGGCATCCGCAGACTGGTGAGGCATGGCCAACCGACGCAGGGGCAGCGGTGCCGCTGGCCGCCGACGTGTGGATGTATCTGGCCTCCACCCGCGATCGGCAGTTCATTCCGGCGACGGGTGGGCTACCCGATGGCGTTTACCGCGACGACCCCCCGCCACTGCTGCCGTTCCGTCGATTCCAGCCTGACCCGGACGTGTTCCTCCACACGCTGGCGCGACTGCCGGAGGTTCGTCAACCGTGGCTGCGTGAGATTTACGACCGTGTAAGGGACCGCCGATACATTCGCCCGTTCTAGTGATCCATCTGGAACACGGCAGGCAGGGATCGTGTGGCGATTGGGTGTTCTGGTGGACGCTCGGGTTAACACGGGTTTCGGGCGTCGTCGACAGCTTTCAGTGAGGGCTGCGACCGTGATTGCGGCTCGCCGTGCTCAGCTCTTGGGGCCTTTGAGGGTCGCGCGGGCCGCGTAGACGGTGTCGAGGTGCGTGTCGGCCCAGGTCGCGACGCTCTCGCCCACCCGCGCCAGCACGCTTCGGATCAGGTCGCAGGGGTCCGGTTGCTCCGCCGTCGACCGAGCCTCACTGTCAACGACACCCGTCATGTCGGTTCCCTCCGGGGTACCAGGGCACATCCAACTGCCTTCTTGCAGGTAGGCGGACTGGCCCGACAACCTAACGTCTGGTTCTCGGAACGTATCAGTCATCGACCGGCAGTCATCCCGGGTCTGTCCTCCGTCGCCGCGGGTGCATGCGAAGCCGTCGTCCGAGCGACCGCGCAAGCTGACACACACGTGACTAGGAGTACGGCGTGAGCCTGCCATTCCCCACCCCCGACGACGACCCGCGGTACACCAAGCGCGGCGCGCTCTATGTGCCTGCCGGTGAGGGCCCCAGCATCTGGGCCGCCGGTGACGTGTACACGATCAAGGCCACGGCCACACAGACCGGCGGCCTGCTCGGTTTCATCGACGCGTCGGTGCCGCCGGGCGGCGGGCCGGACGCGCACGTTCACAACGACCAGGACGAGACGTTCTACCTGCTGTCCGGGGAACTGGAGTTCCTCGACGGCGACCACGCGTTCACCGCGCACGCGGGGGACTTCGTCCACGTCCCCCGGGGGACTCGCCACCGTTTCAAGAACAAGGGGGTGCACACCGTAAAGATGATCTTCCTGTTCACCCCCGGCGGACCGGACGAGGGATTCATCGATCTCTTCCCCAAGGCCGTGCCCGGCGAGCTGCCGGGGCCGCCGACCGAGGAACAGATCCAGCGCATGATGGGCATGGGAACGCGGACCAACACCGACATACTCCCCTAGCCTCCGCGGCAAATCCGGTTGATCGTCTACGGCCCCTCCTGTAGCAATGCACCGTGATACACGGCGAGAGGGTCATCCTGCGGGCCCGGCATGACGGTGACGTCCCCGTTCTCCAATCCGAGCTGTACGACGACGTGGTGACGCGGTCGCGGGCCGACTCCCGCCCGTGGCGCCCCATCGCGCCGGCCTCGGGGCACTCGCCGTACGCGGTGGCCGCACCGTCGGACGACGCGGCGTGCTTCTCCGTGGTGGAGTCGGAGTCGCGGGAACTGGCCGGCGAGGCCCTGCTCTGGGGCATCGACACGCACAACAGGATGGCTCACGTGGGGATCTCCCTGCGACCCGCGTTCCGCGGCCGCGGGCTCGCCGCCGACGTCCTCGGCGCGCTGTCCGAGTACGGGTTCGCCGTACTCGGATTGCAGCGTCTGCAGATCGAGACCCTCGCGGACAACGCCCCGATGATCGCGGCCGCGATCAGAGCGGGGTTCGTCCGGGAGGGCACGCTGAGGCGCTCCGCCTGGGTGTGGGGTGCGTACGCGGATGAGGCCGTCCTCGGCCTTCTCGCCGGGGAATGGACGTCCCGCGCCTGATCGCCGGCGCGGTCATGCTCGTCCTACTCGTCCTCGTCGTCGTCCGGCGGCGGGTCGGGCAGGCGCCAGCCCGCGATGAGCAGCGGCATCGTGTAGTGGGTCGCGACGAGCGTCAGCGCCGTCGGGCCGATCAGCGCGAGCGGGATGGTGATCGAGAGGGGGCCGTCCTGCCAGCTCACGAAGTTCGCCAGCACGAACAGCAGGCCGAGGACGAGGGTGGTGCCGCCGTGGGCCGACGTGTAGGCCCGGCGCCGCTCGATCAGCTGGCGCTCGTCGAGGAAGCGCTCGGGCAGGTACAGGGCGCCGCGCGTGGCCGCGTGGAGCCAGCTGACGACCGGGAGCCCGACCACCAGGCTGAGGCCGAACATCGACAGGTAGACGTTGCGCGCCAGGTCGCTCGGCGCGTATCGGGCGATCACCACCAGTCCCGCCCAGAGGACGACCAGCGCCGCCGTGCCCGCCACCACCAGACGCCGCCGCGCCGGCCTGGTCGCCCACCAGCGGTTCGCCGGGAGGCTCTCCAGCCGGTCGCGCCGCTTCTCCCACGTGCTCATCACGACCCCAGCCTGGCGAACGGATGGAGAGAGAAGATGACCTCCACCGGCACCTCGAAGTATTCGGCGATCTTCAGTGCGAGGAACAGCGAGGGGCTGTACTCGCCCCGCTCCAGGTAGCCCACCGTCTGGTAGTGCACACCCAGAGCCGCGGCCAGATCCTTGCGGGAGATCCCACGCTCCGCCCTGAGCATCGGGATCCTGTTGTAGACGACCTCGTTGGACACCGGGAATCCTCACTTGCCTGTGACCCTGCGCAGGAGCCACGGTGCCAGCACCATACCGGCGACCGCCCAGGCGCCCATCACCGTCGCGGCCGTGCCGAGCTCCCACGTGCCGTGCAGTTCGCCGCCGGGGGAGGCGAAGAACGCCGCCCGCAGTCCGTGTCCCTGCCAGTAGAGCGGGAAGATCTGCGCGGCCCACTGCACGGGCGTGGGCATCATCGTCATGGGGACCATCACCCCGGAAGCGATCATCAGCAGCATGCTGGGCAGGCCGACGGCCGCCGCGGCCGCCTTGGCGGTGGGCAACATCGCCCCGATCATCGCCCCCAGGGGGATGACCGAGAGTGCGCCCAGGACCAGCACCCAGACCAGCGTCGCCCAGCCGTACAGGCTCGAAGGCAGGGTGAGCCCGCCGATCGCGCCGCCGATCGCCAGCATGAGCGCGGAGTGCACGGCGATGTGCAGCGTCAGCGACACCGCCCTGCCCGTGATGTAGACGGGGATGCCACGCGGAAGCATGCGCAGCCGGAGCAGCGCGCCCTCCTCGCGGTCGGCCGCGATCAGCATCGGCAGCGTCATGATCCCGGCGGAGAACACGGTGAAGGCGACGAACCCGACCGTCATGAACGCGGTCATCCCGACGCCGCCGCCTGCGGGGTTGCGGCCGATCCAGAGGATGAGCATCAGGTACATGATCAGGCCCGCGATGTTGGTGCCCAGTTCCTTGCGGTCACGCAGGATGGCGTTCTGCTCGATCAGGCCGCGCCTGATCCCCAGCGTCATCGTGGTCATGCCGCGCTCCTTTCCACCAGGTTGAGGTAGCTCTCTTCGAGGCTCGGCCGCCGGATCTCCAGTTCGGGGACCGGTCCGCCGTACCGCTGGTGCAGCCGCCAGGCCAGCTCCGACGGGTCGTCCGTCTGCTCGGTCCCGTCGCGCCACCGCACCAGGGAGGGAGCCTGTACGGCTGCCGCCACCTCCTGCGGAGTGCCGAAGACCGCGATCCGGCCGTCGAGGAGCACGGCGACGCGGTCGGCCAGTCGCTCGGCCTCGGCCAGGTCGTGCGTGGTGAGCAGGACCGTGGTGTCCAGGCTCTCGATGAGCTCGTGGAACTCCCTGCGCGCCTCCGGGTCGAAGCCGGTGGTCGGCTCGTCGAGGAAGAGCAGTTCGGGCCGGCCGACGATGCCCAGCGCCACGTCGAGCCGTCTGCGCTGCCCGCCGGACAGGTCCCGGACCCTGGCGGTCGCGTGCCCGTCGAGGCCGAGCGTCTTCAGCAACTCTCCGGTGTCCCACGGGGTGGGGTAGTGGGCGGCGACATGGTCGAGCAGGGTCCGCACGTGCCAGCGGGGGTGGTCGCGCCAGTCCTGCAGCACCGTGCCCAGCCTCGCCCGCCAGGCGTCGCCGCCGCGCGCCGGGTCCTCGCCGAGCACCCGGACCTCGCCCGCCGCCCTGGTCCGCAGGCCTTGGAGGATCTCGATCGTGGTCGTCTTTCCGGCGCCGTTCGGGCCGAGCAGGGCGACGGTCTCGCCCCGGCGCAGGTCCAGGTCGATTCCACGCAGGACCTGTCGTTCGCCGTACGACATCCGCAGCCCGCGGACGTTGATCACAGTATCCATGCCATGGAATGTAGTACATCTACTACAAGCTCGACAATAGCTATGACGATCGATAGCGATGATGGGGTATGCGATTGGCGGTGCCGGCCAACCGGGGGGGAGCGACGCGCGCTAGTTCGCCTGGTTCTTGCAGATGTTCTGCGTGGCCGTACGGGCAGAGGGGATCGACGCCGGAGTGGAAGACGGCTTGACGGTCGCGAGCTTCACCTTCTTGACCGTGTTGTTCTTCTGGCCGACGACGACCTCGATGCTCTGGATGCCCTTGCGTTCCCGCAGTTCTGCTCCGGGGAACGCGGCGGCCACCGTCCGGGCCGAGTCCTCGCGGCCGGCCGGATAGCGGATCACGGTGTTGGTGAAGTTCCGTTCGGGCACGTCACCGGGAGTCGAGGGGACCATGAAGCCCGCCGCGAGCAGGCTCGCCTTGGTCTTGGCGCCCAGCCCGGTGATCAGGGTGCCGTTGAGGACGCGGACCGCGATCCGCCCCGGGGGAATCGTCAGCGCACCCGCGGACGCGGTAGGCGCCGCGCCGGGAGAGGGCGGCGTGGAGGTGGACGGGAGAGCCGAAGCGGAGATCGACGCGGACGGGGCGGGGGAGCGGCGTTTGACCGGCCCGGCCTGCAACTCGTCCGCGGAGATCTGGCGGAACAGCTCCCGCGCGGCCGGCTTGTCCCACAACACGGCGGACTCGCCCGTCGGCGCCTTGTAGTTCACGTCGGACAGCGGCACGGTCGCGAACGAGACGTCGTCGGTGGAGACGTCCTTGAGCTGGTTGGCCAGCCCGAGCAGGTCTTCGGACAGGGCCTTGTCCACGGTCAGCGTCTTGAGCGTGGAGCTGACCAGCCCGGCGAGCTTGGCCGGGTTGGCGAGGGTGCCGCCGCTGAGCGCCTTGCCGAGAAGCGCCGAGATGACCTGCTGCTGCCGGTCGATGCGGTCGAGGTCCGCGCGGGCCGTGGCCCGCGTACGCGCGTAGGCGAGCGCGTCGACGCCGTTGAGGTTGTAGGTGCCCGGCCGCAGGGAGAGCCGGGTCTTGGGGTCGTCGATGGCGATGGGCGTGCAGACGGTGACGCCGCCCAGCGACTCCACGACGTCGATGAAGCCGAGCACGTTGACCTCGACGTAGTGGTTGATGCGCAGCCCGGTGGCCTGCTCGACCGTCTTCACCGCCAGCTTCGCCCCGCCGAACTGGTACGCCGAGTTGATCTTGTGCGTGCCGTTGCCGGGGATCTCGGTCCAGGTGTCCCTGGGCAGGCTGACGACCGTGACCCTCTTGTGGTCCTCGGAAAGGTGGAGCACCATCATCGTGTCGCTGCGCTCGCCGGCCTCGCGCCCGAGGTGGAGCTGGTTCTGCTGCCGCCTGCTGAGGTCGTCGCGCTTGTCGACGCCCACGAGCAGGATGTTCATCGCCCCCTGCGCCGGGGTGTCGGTCGTGCCCGCGTCGACGGACTGGATCTGGCTCGCCGCGTAGTTGGGGATCAGCCACAGCACGCCGGATCCGATCAGAACGGCGCTGGACAACGAGCCCGAGATGAGAAGAGAGCGGAGGTTCGTCCGGCTTCGGCGGGCGCGACGGGCCGCGATCCTGATCCCCCCGTAGGCGTCGCCCCCTACGTGGACCCCGGAGTCGCCGATCTCATCGTCGTCGCCAGGCATTCGCGGTCACCCTTTCGGTTGCCGTCTCCACCCCTCCGTACAGTAGCGTGAGCGCAGCCATGAAGCCCTTTCCCGACTCGCGCCAAACTGGCCAGACCCCCACGCGCGACTGGCCCCCCGTATCGGTGATCATGCCGGTGCTCAACGAGGAACGGCACCTGCGCGATGCCGTCATGCAGGTCCTCGACCAGAAGTACGACGGTCCCATCGAGGTCGTCATCAGCGTGGGCCCGTCCCGCGACCGGACGCAGGAGGTCGCCGACGCGATCGCGGCCGAGGACTCCCGCGTCGTCGTCGTGGCCAACCCGACCGGCCGCACTCCCAACGGATTGAACGTGGCCGTCGCCGCCTCGAGCAATCCCGTCATCGCCCGGGTCGACGGGCACGCGATGCTCCCGTCCGACTATCTGCGCGCAGCCGTGGAGACCCTGGAGGAGACCGGCGCCGACAACGTCGGCGGCATCATGGCCGCCGAAGGGGTCAGCCCGTTCGAGCAGGCCGTGGCGTGCGCGATGACCTCCAAGATCGGTGTCGGCAACGCGCGGTTCCACACCGGCGGCGAGGCCGGACCGGCGGACACCGTCTATCTCGGCGTGTTCCGGCGTGAGGCGCTGGACCGTGTCGGCGGCTACGACGAGCACTTCCAGCGCGCCCAGGACTGGGAGATGAACCACCGCATCCGGGAGACCGGCGGCCTGGTGTGGTTCCAGCCGCGCATGCGGGTGTCCTATCGGCCCCGGCCGAACGCCCGGGCACTGGCGAAGCAGTACTTCCACTACGGCCGGTGGCGGCGGGTCGTCTCGCGCACCCACAAGGGCACGATCAACCTGCGCTACCTGGCCCCGCCCGCTGCGGTGCTGGCCATGGTCCTCGGTCTGGTCGTCTCACCGTTCTTCTGGCCGGGACTGCTGATTCCCGCCGCCTACATCGTGGCGATCCTCGCCGGGTCGGTGCTCACCGGGCGAGGCCTGTCCCCGGCCGCGCTCCTGCGACTCCCGCTCGTCTACGCGACGATGCACCTGTCATGGGGCACCGGCTTCCTCACCAGCCCGTCCCGGCTCAGCAAGACCCGGCCCGAGGCCGAGCGGGCGCGCCTGCAGGACCTGTTCGAGGACTGAGGCTCCGCCGGTCCCGGCGGCCTGCCCCGCACGTGAACGGGCGACCGCCCTGCCGACCGCCTCGTCGAAGCGGGTGAGCGCGTCCGGCTCGTCGGGGCCCAGCAGGTGGGCGCGCAGTTCGCGGCGGGCCGCGGCCATGCCGTCCTCGCCTCCCCTGAGGGAGGCGAGGACACCGGGAAGCTCGCCGAGGTCATGGCCGAGGAGATAGGCCGCACGCGCGCTGGGACAGCGCGCACGGAACTCGTCGCCGGACAGCCCCGCGACGTTCGTCACGGCGTACGGCTTGCCGCTCGCCACGAAGTCCGACACGACGCTCGATATATCCGCGATGAGCAGGTCGGCCTGGTTGAAGCACTCGTAGAGGCCGGGCCCCTCGCCGGTCACCGCCACGTGCTCCCGCGGGCCGTCCGCGCGGGCGTCCCGCAGGAGGGTCATGATCTTCCGGTGCGCGGCCCGCGCGGCGGCGGACCTGTGGCCGGTCAGCGGGTGGGGCCGGTAGATCAGCCGGACGGGCTCGTTCAGCAACGCCCGCACCAGACGCGGCCCCATGACGTCGATCGAGGTGTGGAACAGGTCGGTGGTCCAGCCCTCCCACGTCGGCGCGTAGAGGACCGTCGGCCACGGCAGCGTCCCCCGGGCGTACGGGCTGCCGCGGAGCACCGCGGCGAGTTGGGGGCGGCCCACCTCGACGACGGCCTCGTCACGGACCCCGACCTCGGCGCGCCGGTACCTCTCCCGCCCGGCCGGGCCCGCGACCCAGACCTCGTCGTACACCTTCGTGAACGGGTTGAACGAGGCCTCCTTGTCGCTGTCCCCGTGCCCGATGAACACGCTGGTGACGCCCGGCTTCCTGAGCAGGTGGATGTTGTTGCCCATGTTGGCAGCGAACAGGGCGACGCCGGCCGAGTCGAGGCCGCGGAAGTTCATCAGGTCGACGGCCGAGGGGATGCACAACACCGGCAGCGTCGTCGGTCCCAGGACGGCGGGCAGGCTGCGCTGCCGAAGGACGACGACCGTCCTGCGGCCGATGCGCTCCAGGGTCTCCAGCCACATGGTCGCCTGGTAGGCCGACTTCACGGAGCCGGAGAAGTAGAACAGGACCTCGGGCGCGTACGCGCGCACCTGCTCGTCGACCGCCCGGACGACCTGAGCGCGATCCCGCAGGCCGGCCGCCCGCCGTACGTGCGGGACGAGCGCGAGGACGGCGGCGAGCACCACGAGGACCGCGGCGGCCGCGCCGGCGACGCCGGGCCAGGGGGTGGCCGAGAGTGCGCCGAACGCGGCGAGCCCCACGGGCATCGCGTCGAGGGGGAGCAACCGGGTGCCACGCCACGCCAGGAGCCTCGCAGGGGGCGCGGGCGGGATCCGCAGCGCCGTCAGGTCGAGGTTCGCCGCGGTGACCGGCATGAGGTGGTGACAGCTGTTCAGGTAGGTCGCCAGCGCGGTCTGGGCGACGCACACGCCATGGAAGGCGAACAGTCCGCCGATGAGGAGGAGGAAACCGCGGGACTCGGTTCCCGCCACGCGCGCGAGCAGCACCACGACGGCGAGTTCCCTGGCCGTGTACCGGAGCATCGATCCGAGATGAACCCTGCCGAGTCGGTCGCGGACGGCCTTGCGCAGCCCGGCCTCCGCCGCGTACGACAGAGCCGCCGCGACCGCGAAGGCCCACGCGGCGGGCCACAGCGCTGCGGCGAGCAATGCCGGATAAGAGGCGAGCAGCACCCCGATGAGCAGGGCGTTTCTCCCCGTGAACGATCCCCCCATGCACCGCTGCCTACCCAGGGGAGGCCGCGTCCGATCATCGCGTGAGGCGGATGTCCACCACCTGTCCCGTGAGGTCGGACAGCAGGACGTCGAGACTGGTGCGGGCGACGGCCTCCGGCGGAATCGTGCCGGCGGCGCCGGAGTCCGCGGAGGGTACGACAGGCGTGGACGTGACCGCCCGCTCGGGGTTCAGGCAGTTGACCCGCACCCCCTTGGGGGCCCATTCGTCCGCGAGCGCCTCGGCGAGGTTCACGACGGCGGCCGCCGTCGACGAGTTGAGGCTGCGGCCGGCCCGCCCGTGGGCGTCAGAGGACGACGTGCAGAGCAGGAGGCGCCCGCGGGTCTCGGCCAGATGGCCGAGCGAGGCCCTGGCGACGTTGACCGGGCCGAGGTAGTTGACCGCCACGATCTCGGCGAGGGCGGTCTGCCCGATGTCGGCGAGCCTGCCGACGTGCAGGGCCGACGCGGCGTTCACGACGTGGTCGATGCGGCCGGTCTCCGCGTGCACGCGCGCGAGCGCGTCCTCCACGGCGCCGGCGTCCTCCACGCGCACCCCGCCCCGGCTCCGGGAGAACGAGCGGACCGTCGCGCCGTAGCCCTTGGCGAGGTCGGCGAGCTCGGCTCCGAGGCCGTGCCCGCCGGCGAAGACCACCAGCGTTCTGCCGTCGAGACCGCGGCGGCACTCGTCGTCGGTGAGCGCCGGAGCCGCCCGCCCACGCAGCCGGAAGAGCCCGTCGGCGATGAACGCGTCGATCGGATGGGTGACCTTCATGTTCTGCTCGCTGCCCGCGACCAGGTGGATCGGCACGTCCGGCAGGTAGCGCAACATGACGCCGCAGTCGTCGGTCGCGGGCCTCGCGCCGAACTCGGGGTCGTCGAAGGCCAGCCGGTAGGCCTCGCGGATGACCGACAACCGGAAGCACTGAGGGGTCTGTCCCCGCCGGAGCACGGAGCGGTCGGGGATCTCGTGGACGATGTCGCCGTGTGGCCCGGGGGCGGCGACCAGGACGGTGTCGGACGACGGGATCACCACGTCCACGGCCTGATGGTGGCGGAGCGCGGCGACGCACTCGCTGATCACCCGCGGCTCGACGAACGGCCGGACGGCGTCGTGCAGCAGCACGTCGCACTCCTGTTCGCCCAGCGACTGCAGGGCGCGCCACGTCGACTCGGTACGGCTCGCGCCGCCTTCGAGGATCTTGCTCACCTTGGTGTAGCCGTTCCTGCGCACCAGCTCCGCAGCCTCGTCGACGAAGCCGGGGGCCATCAGCACCACGACCTCGTCGATCTCCGGATGGCCGTCGAACGTGTCGAGCGTGTGCTCGATGATCGTCCTGCCGGCGATCTTCAGTAGCTGCTTCGGCGTGTTCAGGCCCATCCGCTGCCCGATACCTCCGGCAAGCACCACTCCGACCGTCCGAAGGCGTGACTCCGCGATCATGATCTCCTCCCCACCTGACCATACCCGCGTCAGGAGAAGGGCAAGGTGATTGCCACCTCGTGATCACTCGGTTACGTTGCGATGTGACTCTCGGGGGGGTGGTCGAGCTGGGAAGCGGGAACGCGATGGGCGCAGATCTGAGCAGGCACGGCGTCTCGGACAATCTCGTGTCCCGTGCGGAGGCCGCCCGGAGTGTGGTGGTGGTCTTCGCCACCACGCCACTCGCCGGGCTGGCCTGCGCGGGCGGCAGCCTGCTCGGCAGGCTCACGCGTCAGCTGATCCTGCTGCCGGTCAGGGACGTCCACGTGGTCACGCGCGGGGACGACAGCTTCCGGGGTCTGGACGACGTGGCGGGCCTGGACGGCGCGGGCGAGTTCCGGCACACCGTCGCGGCGAGCGACGGGCTCGCCGAGGACCTGCGGATCGTGGCGAGAGTGGCCAGGTCGTCCACGAGCGCGGTGGCCGTCCTGTCGGGTGACGTGGTCGCCCACACCGAGGCGCTGGCCACCCTGCTCGAACATCCGTCGAGGAGCACCGGCGCCATCATCGGGAACGGGGAGGCGGGGCCGCTCCGCCCGCCGGTCAGGACCGAGTGGAGCAAGGTGGTCTCCGCGGGGAACTCCTTCCACCAGGTCGAGTGGGCCAACGGCACCTTCCGCGGAGTCCTCCAGGTGGGGGAGGCGCATCTCGGGAGCCTCGCCGACGTGGCCGACGAGCTCGCCCGGCTCGCGCAGAGCCGTCAGCTCGGCCGCGCGGGGGACACCGAGGTCGCCGACCTGCTGCTGGCCGGGCTCGTGCGCGCGGGAGTGCCCGTACGCGCCGCCGCCATCGGCCCGCTGCACTGCGAGAGGGTGGCCGGTCAGATCGCGGCGGACACGGCCGTTCAGCGGCTCGCCGAGGTCGACGAGCAGGCGGCCCGGCTGGACGCGGCCATCAAGACCGGCGACGGTTTCTTCGCGACCTATTGCGTCAGCTCGTGGTCGCGCCGTCTCGTACGGCCGGCCGCCCGGATGAGCCTCACGCCGAACGCGGTCACGGGCATCTCCATCGGCCTGGCCGCCATCGCCGCGGTCTGGTTCTCCGAGGGCGACCGGCTCGCCCAGATCATCGGCGCCCTCGCGCTCTACCTGTCCTTCGTGCTCGACTGCGTCGACGGTCAGCTCGCCCGCTACACCCGCACGTTCTCTCCGCTGGGGAACTGGCTCGACGCGATCTCCGACCGGGTGAAGGAGAACGTCGTGTACGCCGGCCTCGCCGTCGGCTACGCCGCGGCGCCGGAGGGGCCCCGCGACATCTGGGCGCTGGCCGTAGCGGTGATGATCCTCCAGACGATCAGGCACCTGGTCGACTTCTCCTATTCGGGGTCGGTCGCGGATGCCGCCAAGGCCGCCGACCCGGCGGAACAGGAGTATTCGCTCGCCGATCCGTGGGACACCGTGCAGCGGACGCGTCCCGCGACCACCGGGGCCGCGTCCGTGCTCGCACTGTCGAGACGGCTGGACTCGGGTGCGGCCTACTGGCTCAAGAAGATCATCGTGCTGCCCATCGGGGAGCGGATGGCGCTGATAGCCGTCACGGCCGCACTGTTCGACGCCCGGGTGACGTTCCTGGCCCTGCTGACCTGGGGCGGTGGCGCGCTCCTCTACACGCTCGCCGGCCGGATCGCGAGGTCCTTCGCATGATGCGAGGCAATTCATGATCTCCGTACAGATGACACCCGTGCCGCGCAGCGCCGTCGTGGCCTACCGCGACGACGGGCTGCTGGCGAGGAGCATGGGTCTCCTGGTCGTCGGCCAGTTGCCCCCGCTTCCGCCGGCGCTCGTGGGGGCCTTCGTGACCGGGGTCCTCCTGGTCATGGGGGTGGCGAGCGTCGACGACGTCGCCGTGTTCGCCCCGGCGGCGGCCCTGCTGCTGGCCGGCTCGGGCAGCTCGCACCGGCATGACGGGCGGCTCGACTGGCTCGTGCCGCCGATCCTGCGGCTCACGGAGTACGGCTTCGTCGCCTCGATCGGGTTCGCCCGTTCGGTGCCGCCGTTGCTGATCATGGCGTTGCTGGGCGCCATGGCCTTCCACCATTACGACACCGTCTACCGCGTGCGGCAGCACGTCTATCCGCCACGATGGCTCCCCATAGCCGGGCTGGGCTGGGACGGCCGCATGCTGGTCATCGCCGCCGGCGGCCTGTTCGGCGCGGTGACCGCGGACTTCTGGGTTCTCGCGGTCTATCTGTGGGGCCTGTTCCTCTGGGAGAGCCTCACCTCCTGGCTCGCCGTACCCCGCCGGGCGGAGGTGGCGGGCGCCGCGGAGCCCGGCTGAGCCGTATTCCGCGAACACACCGGTGCAGCACACATGGTTAACTACAAGCCAACTCTGGCTTACACAATCCGGACCAAAAGCCAACTAACCTTTGAGGTTACTGTCTGACGGTCGACCTCGAGGAGTGCGAGAAATTGCTCGGAATGGTGCTGGCAGCAGGGGCTGGACGCCGCCTGCGGCCGTACACCGACACGCTGCCCAAGGCACTGGTGCCGGTCGACGGTGAGACCACGATCCTCGACATCGCCCTGCGCAACCTCGCGGCGGTCGATCTCCGCGAGGTCGTGGTCATCGTGGGCTACCAGGCGCAGGCCGTACACGAGCGCAAGGCCGACCTCGAGCGCCGTCACGGGGTCACGCTGACGCTCGTCCACAACGACAAGGCCGAAGAGTGGAACAACGCGTACTCCCTGTGGTGCGCGCGTGACTACTTCGGGCAGGGTGCGTTGCTGGTCAACGGGGACACCGTCCACCCGGTGTCCGTGGAGCGGACGCTGCTGTCCGCGGACGACGGCGGGGACATCCTGCTCGCGGTCGACGACGTGAAGTCCCTCGGCGACGAGGAGATGAAGGTCACCCTCGAGGACGGCCGCCTCAAGAGGATCACCAAGCTCATGGAGCCGTCCGAGGCGTACGGCGAGTACATCGGCGCGACGCTGATCAGGCCCGGCGCGGCGGAGCGGCTGGCCGACGCCCTCCAGACGACGTTCGAGCGCGACCCGCAGCTCTACTACGAGGACGGCTACCAGGAGATGGTCGCCCGTGGGGAGAAGATCGCGGTGGCGCCGATCGGCAAGGTCGACTGGGTCGAGGTGGACAACCACGACGACCTTGCGAAGGCCCGTGAGATCGCATGCCGCTACTAGGACCAACGGGCCACCCGGCTCTCCGACCCCACGCGCACGACGTTCTCGCCGCCTGAGGAGTTCTCATGCCGATTCTGGCAAGAATGCTCCCCGCCCCCCTCACGATGGAGGTCCGGCGGGGCGCGATAGCGCAACTCGGCGCGTTGCTGGCCGACAGCCGGGTCGCGACCTCCGGCCGGGTCGCGGTCGCCGTGGGCACGAGCCAGGGCGACAGGATCGCCGAGGTCATCGCCCCCTCGCTGGGAGAGGCGCGGGTCTTCCGGGTGCCCGACGGCACCGTCGACGCGGCCGTCTCGCTCGGCGCCGACCTGCGCAAGGGCGCCTATGAGGCCGTCGTCGGAGTCGGCGGCGGCAAGACCATCGACGCGACCAAGTACGCCGCCTCGCTGGCCGGCATCCCGATGGTGGCGGTGGCGACCAACCTCTCGCACGACGGCATCTGCTCGCCGGTGGCCTCCCTGATCCACGAGGGCGGGAAGGGCTCGTTCGGCGTGCCCATGCCGCTGGCGATCATGGTCGACCTCGACTTCGTGCACGACGCCCCGGCCGCCCTGGTCAGGAGCGGCGTCGGCGACGTGGTGAGCAACCTGTCGGCCATTGAGGACTGGCACCTCGGCAACATCGAGCGCGGCGAGCCCATCGACGGGCTGGCGATCTCCATGGCGCGCACGGCGGCGGAGGCGGTGCTGGGGCGGTCGGACTCGATCGAGTCCGACTCCTTCCTGACCGTCCTCGCGGAAGCTTTGATTCTGTCCGGCATGTCTATGGTCATCGCCGGGTCAAGCCGGCCCAGCAGTGGCGGTGATCATGAGATCCTGCATGCTGTGGATCAGCTCTACCCCGGAACGTCCAACCACGGCGAGCTGGCCGGGATCGGCGCGGCGTTCTGCTTCTATCTCCGCGAGGACTCCCGCCGGCTCGACGACGTCGCCGGTTGCCTCAGGAGCCACGATCTGCCCGTCGTCCCGGGAGATGTCGGCCTGACCCTCGAGCAGTTCACCGCCGCGGTGATGCTGGCTCCGAGCACGCGGCCCGGCCGTTACACCATCCTCGAGCACCTTCGGCTTTCGGAGACCGAGGTCCGCGCGAAAGTTGAGGGATATGTCCACGCCGTCGGTCGCTGAGCTTCGTGCGGTCGCCCAACCGCAGACCACGATGGACCGCCGCAGTGGTGAACACTGGGCGGGCCTGCTCTACATGAGGCACCTGTCCATCTACGCCACCTGGCTGCTGGCCAAGACGCCCATCACGCCCAACCAGGTCACCGGCCTGATGATCGTGTCCGGGGTGGCGGCGGGAGCCGTACTGGCTCTGCCGGGGTTCTGGGCGGCGCTGGCGGCGGCCCTGCTGATCCAGCTCTACCTCCTGCTCGACTGTTCGGACGGCGAGCTCGCCCGATGGACGCGCCGGACGTCGATCACTGGGATCTACCTGGACCGGGTGGGCCACTACTTCGCCGAGGCCGCACTGCTCATCGGCCTGGGTTTCCGGGCCTCCGAGACCGTCCCCGACTGGTACACCATCCTCGGCTTCGCCGCGGCGCTGGGCGCGATCCTGATCAAGTCGGAGACCGACCTCGTCGACGTCGCCCGGGCCCGTTCGGGCCTCGTCGCGGCGACCGAGACCTCGGCGGGGGAGTTCACGTCGGGCCGTCTCGGCCTGGCCAGAAAGGTGGTCGGGGCGCTCCGGTTCCACCGGGTCATCCAGGCCATCGAGCTGTCGATCATCGTCGTGGTGGCCGCCGTCCTGGACTTGTGGTTCCCCGCCACCCGGATCCTCGTCGTCGCGTGCGCGATCATCGCCGCCGTCCAGCTCATCCTGCATCTGGTGAGCATCCTCGCGTCGAGGAGGCTCTCATGATCAGCTCCGCGCGTACGTATCGGACCGACGGCCGAGGGAAAACCGGTCGTCCGTACATGCGCGGTTTGGTAGGGGTTTCCCGGGAGTTCCGATACTCTTATTTTGCAGTAAATAAGGCGGATTCCGGATTGCCCGGCCATACAGACTCGGTGATCATGAAATCGTATGTAGCCGTCCCGATGCTGAGGCGATGACCCCGGTGAAGCTTTCGTGCGTCATCCTCACCATGGGCAACAGGGTCGCCGAGCTCGACCGGGCGGTCGAGTCCGCCCTGACCCAGACCGACGGCGACGTCGAAGTGGTGATCGTCGGCAACGGCGCCGACGTGCCGGGACTGACCGCCCAGCCTCTAGCCGAGTCCGCCGCTGCCATCAAGACGGTACGGCTTCCGTACAACGTGGGCATACCCGAGGGGCGTAATCGAGGCGTCCAGGAGTGCTCGGGCGACGTCGTCCTCTTCCTCGACGACGACGGCTGGTACGCCAGCTCCAAGGTCGCCGCGCACGTTCGCGAGAGGTTCACCCACGAGCCCGACCTCGCCGTCATCTCCTTCCGGGTCATGGAGCCGGAGGGGGGCTCGGTACAACGGCGGCACGTTCCCCGGCTGCGCGCGGGGGACCCGGAGCGATCCTCGCCCGTCACCACCTTCCTCGGCGGCGCGTGCGCGATCCGGAAGTCGGCGTACCTGCAGGTCGGCGGCTTGCCGGAGAATTTCTTCTACGCGCATGAGGAGACCGACCTCGCTTGGCGGCTGCTCGGCGAGGGTTACCGCATCGAGTACGACGCCGAGCCGGTCATGTACCACCCTCTGGTGTTGCCGAGCCGGCACGCCGAGTTCTACCGGATGAACGCCCGCAACCGGGTCTGGCTGGCCCGGCGGAACCTGCCGTGGCCGCTGGCCGTCCTGTATCTGTTCAACTGGATCGCGCTGACCGTCGCCCGCGTCCGGGCGACGAGCGCGCTCAAGGCGTGGTTCCACGGGTTCGGCGAAGGGCTGCGCCAGCCGGCGGGCGAGCGCCGCCCCATGGCCTGGCGCACCGCCTGGCGCATGCTCCGTCTCGGCCGCCCGCCGATCGTCTAGATCCCTCAGGCCTCGACCGGCCGGGACGACGGCAGCGGGCGGGCCTCACCGACCGACATCGACAGGTGGCTGATCGAGCTCGTCATCAACGCCCGCTTGGGCAGCCCGAGTTCGCTCAGCTCCTTGGCTATCGGATGGTTGCCCAGCCGGATCAGCGCGCCGCCGGGCCTGGCGCGGATCCCCCGGGGTCGCATCGACCACGGCACGCGCCGGGTGACCCCGTCGAGATGCGCGTAGGCGTCCATCGCGATCGAGCCCGCACCCGGAAGCGGTGTGCCCGGCCGGATCAGCAGGTCGATGACCAATCGTCCGTCCTTGCGCAGGATGCACCGCTTGTACGGCGTGCCGAGCCGGATCTCGATGT
Organism: Planotetraspora mira; assembly: GCF_016863275.1. GTDB lineage: Bacteria > Actinomycetota > Actinomycetes > Streptosporangiales > Streptosporangiaceae > Planotetraspora > Planotetraspora mira. The sequence continues at coordinate 170,090 of NZ_BOOO01000038.1, read as the reverse complement.
CGGCGAGTTCCTTGGGAAAGCCCCATATAGCCCGGCCGGCCTCCAGCGTGAGCCTCCGGTCGACGGGCAGCCAGTGGATGAAGGTGCCGAAGCCGGCCCTGTGCATGTCCCTGACGCCCGCCAGGAGGCCGCGTGGCGGCGGAGCCTGTGCCTCCGGCGGCCGTACCAGGAAGGCCACGCCGAACTCGTGGTAGTCCTCCAGAGCCGAGTCCCGATATTGCGCGAAGACCAGCGTGCAGGCCGCCTTGCCCGGCAGGAGTTCCGTGACGTCCATCCCTGAGTATGCGAGGACGGCCCGGGCGGCGTCGGCCCGTACGAGGTAGGTCGCGCTGCACACCGTGGCGTCGCGAATCTCCAGCGGGATGTCGACCCGGCGGCCCAGGATGAGATGGCTTGCCATGCTCCCAGTACAGCAAGCCCGGGTGACCCGGCGGTAGCCGCCGTGCTGCCAGGTCATGCTGTCAGGCCGTGCGGCCCGGTCGATTCGGCGGCTCGCGCGGTCAGACCGGGATGGCGCGGTCGGGCTGCCGGGCCTGTGACGAGCCCGGCGCGTCGGCCCAGCGCTCCAGGTGACCGACGAACTCGCCGGACACCAGGGGCCAGTGGTGATGGTGCAGCGCCTCGAAATAGCCGCGCGCCCCCATCGCGTTGCGGCGCTCGGGGTTGTCGCGGAGCCGGAGCACGGCCTGCGTCACCGCGCTCACCACGGATTCCACGTCGCCGAACGGGACGATGGTGCCGCAGTCGACTCGCCCGACGAGTGAGGCCGCCCTGGTCAGCGGCGTAGTGATCACCGGAATGCCTCTCGCCATGTACTCGATGACCTTCGTGGGCGTCGACCCCCGGTAGTTCGGCAGGTCGTGCAGCAGGGAGAGCCCCGCGAGCGCGCCCTCGGCCATCCTGAGCGCGTGCTGGTTGGGCACGTGCCCGAACCAGTCGAGGACGCCCTCCCGCTGCGCGTCCCTCAGCAGGGGCCGGACGTCGGCGTCGGCCGGGCCGATCAGGTCGAGCCGGATCCCGTGGACGCGGAGCCGCCGCGCGAGCTCGATCATCTCGAGCGCACCGCGCGCCCGGGCGAGTTGGCCGATGTAGACGATCCGGTTGTCGCCCGGGGCCTGGGGAGGGGTGTCCGGCACATAGGTGAGGTTGGGGATCACCGGGTGGTCGCCCACGAAGCGGTCCCGGTAGGACTCCTCCGCGAGGAACAGGTGCATGCGGCGCTCCGCCCGGCCCTCCATGCCTCTGATCAGCGGAGGCAGAACGCTTCGCATGGCGTCGGGGAGATAGGTCTTGGCCTCCATCGCCGCCGCGGTGTCCTCGTGGACGTCCCAGACGGTCGGCGGCCTCTTACGGGGCAGCGCCAGCAGCAGTTCGATGTCGTGGATGAGGAGGATGTCGGCGTCCTTCACGCCCCGCTTCAACGCCGTGCGGGCGGCCCTGATGGCCTTCCTCCGGTGCAGGCCCACGGCGCGAGGGACGTCGATGGGCCGGATCTCCGGCGGCGGTGTCACGTTGCAGTGGGTGAACGGCGCAATGAAGGTGACCTGGTGACCCGCGTCGAGCAGTGCACGGATCTGCCGGTGGGTGATCCGTGCGTCCTCCGGATGATGGACTATCGTGCCGACACATACCCTCATAGGGGGAGGCTTGCTGTCCGGTCCGAAGTGTCCGAATGCGCCGGGTGAATGGCCGCCGAACTGCTGCTTAATTTACGGCTGTAGCGGCCAGGCGGCGGCCCCGAGGGGCTACGCCGGCTGCTCGGACCTCCGGTAGAGCCAGCTGAGCCGGGGCTCCAGCAGCCACTTGAAGAACGTGCGCGTGAGGGGCATGCAGAGCACGATCGCCAGGGCGAAACAGGCGCTCGCGATGGCCGCCACTCCGAGCGGGCCGAACAGCCACGGGGCGCTCAGCCAGCCCATCTCCTTCGCGATCATCACCGGGACGCCGTGCAGGAGGTAGCAGTACAGCGTGCGCGTGCCGAGGTCGGAGAACCAGGTCTCGGATCGGGGGATCAGCGAGAGCACGGCGGCCGACATCGTGAGCGCGGCGCCGAGGAGCGCCATCCGCAGGACCATGCCCTTCCACCAGACGAGGTGGAGATCCGGGTAGCTCTGGCTGTAGTAGATCGGGCCGAGCTTCACGGAGTAGTTCTTGACCAGGTAGACGGCCACGGCGGCAGCGCCGGCGATCACGAGGACCGACAGCACCCGCACCCACGCGCGGGCGAGGAACTCGAACAGGCCCGGCTTGATCACCAGCCCCAGGACGAAGAACGGCAGGAGCCCGAAGAACCGGTCGACGCTGAAGTCGCCGGACAGGTCCGTCATCCCCGCGACCACGTAGATGATCACCGCGATCACCAGCGGGAAGCGGACGCGCTGCCAGACGGGCGTCGAAAGCCGCCAGAGCAGCAGAGCGAGCAGGTACCAGTTCAGCCAGGCCGGATCGGTGATCGAGATGCTGAACTTGTGCCCGAAAGCCGTGCGGAGTCCGGCGTAGCCGATCTCGACGACGACATAGGGGATCAGGAAGTTGTCGATGAGCTTGGTGGTCTTCGTGCTGGAGTTCCAGAAGTTCCTGGACAGGTAGCCGCTGATGGTGACGAACAGCGGCATGTGGAAGACGTAGATGAACAGGTAGGCCGCGCGGGACGAGTCGGCCGCCAGGGTCGGGACGAGCGAGTGGCCGGTGGCGACGAGCGCGATCAGGACGAACTTGACGTTGTCGAGGAAAGGCTCGCGCGGCCGCTTCTTGCTCTGGGGCGCGGGCTCGGGTTCCTGCGCGGGCTCCTGGCCGTCCCATCCGGGCGGTGCGGCCTGGCGGGTCCCCTGGGTGAACTCCTGGGGAAGCGGTCCCGTCCCCGTGGCCGTCTGGGGCGGCGCCGACGCCCACGCCGGCACGGAGAGGTCCTCGTCAGGCAGATCCCGCATGGGCCGGTCCCGCATCGGCCTGTCCCGGGTCGGCCTGTCGGTGGTCCCGGTCCCGTCGAAGGCCTGCCGGGCGCCCCCGTTGGCGTCCTGTGCCGTCCGGCTCCACGGATCCCACTGGCCGGCGGGCCCGCCGGCCTCCGGCCACTGCTGGCCCCGGGGGCCCCGCGGCTCACGGGCCGAGGCGGGGAAGGCGTGCGGCCCGGTGCCCTGAAGCGCCCGCGGTCCCGACGCCTCCGGTGAGCGCGTGTCGGAATCGCCGCTCTTGGGCGAGGCGGAGGCGGCGAAGTAGTCGAACCCCTGAGCCGGCGTCTCCTGATCCGCCTGGCCGGTCGCCGCGACGGCTCCCCGCCTGCGCGGCTGCCGTACGGGCAGCGGAGGCTTGTCGATCGGAGCGGGGACATCGAAGGGCCCGGTGGCCGGACCGGGTTCGCGCCGGCCCGCCTCGAGTCTGTCGCCTCGCGCCGGCGGCCGATCGCCCGAGATACGGCTGATCACGCCGGTGGGCCCGTCTTCGGCATCGGGGGTGACGCCTGATCCCGAAGGCTGAACCGGAGATTGGTGGCGGGAGTCACTCACGAGAGAAACGCTCTGCTATCTGTCGGGGGGATCGGCGGTTGCTCATGCGGGGGGCGGATCCTGGGGATCCGCGGCGCGGCCGTATCGGACATTAGCGAAGGCGCCCTCGCGGATCAGCCGAATGGGTGAACAGGGCGCGTTCACCGGTTCTTTACCTTAACGTCCCCTAGATCGGATGTCGCGCACGAGGCGGAACGTGACCTATCTGACATCAGTTGACTGGAGTGGTCAAGCGAACTCGCCGGGCGGGCATGCCCGCCCGGCCGCAGCTCACCTCAGCCGGAACAGATGTTGGTCTTGGACGTCACCGCGTCGTCGCCCACCTTGAGCGGGATGCGGATGCCCTTCCAGTCGGCGCCGACGACCAACTGGATCGTCGGGCCGCTCGCCTTGGCCTTCGGGCCCGGGGGAGGTGTGGACGGGGTGTACTTGTCCGACGGGCCGTTCGCCGTGACCTTGCCGATCTCCGGGGCCACCTCGTTGAGCAGCTTGGCGGTGAGGATCTTGGTGGCGGCAGCGCCCGAGCCCTCGTAGCGGACCAGCGTCTTCGGCTGGTCGGTGCCGCCCGGCTTCGTGGCGTTGCCGATGCTCACGACCTTGAAGCCCTGTGCGGTGAGTTCGTCCGCGACCTCCTTGCCCTTGCCTCCGGTGTTGGTGCCGTTGTACACGGCCACCTTCACCTGCTGCGGCCTGGTGATCGCGGGGGCCGTCGGCGTATCGGTCGTGCCCGTGCCGCCGGTCGTGCCGGTGGTCGCGGGTGGGGTGGGCGTGGCCGTGGCGACCTGGGTGTCACCCTTGATGGCGTTGAACAGGTTGTCCGCGGCCGGCTGCTTCCACTGCACCCGGTTGGGGTCGGCGGTGTACGGCTCCCACGGCACCGTGGTGGCCTTGAAACCGCTCGCCTTCAGCTTCGACGCGCTCTGCGCGATCTGCAGGATCTCGCCCGCGTTGAGCGCGTCGTCCATGGTCACCGACTGGGCGGTGGCCTTGATGAACGCGTTCAGCTTGCCGACGTCGGTGAGCATCGAACTGCTCGTCGCCTTGCTGACGATCTGGGAGATGAAGACCTGCTGCCGCCTGATCCTGGAGATGTCGCTGCCGTCGCCGAGACCGTGCCGCGCCCTGACGTAGGCCAGCGCGGTCTCGCCCTTCACCAGGTGCTTGCCGGCCTTCAAGTGGAGCTTGGCCTGATCGTCGTCCACGTTCTGGGGCACGCAGATCGTGATGCCGCCGAGGGCGTTGACGATGTTCTTGAAGCCGGTGAAGTCGATCTTCAAGTAGTGGTCGACGGGGATCCCGGTGAGCTTCTCGATGGTCCGCCGCGTGCAGATCATGCCACCGTCGGAGAAGGCGGAGTTGATCATGCCGAGGTGGGCCGCCGTGGTGCCCTTGGTCTGGGTGTTGTGGCACTCGGGAATCATGACCATGGAGTCGCGGGGGAAGCTGAGCAGCGTCGCGCCGTCGCGGTTGGGGGCCACGTGCAGGAGCATGATCGTGTCCGTGCGCTCGCCGTCGTTGACGAGGCCCTTGCCGTACTTCTGGTTGTCGCCGGCCCGGGAGTCCGATCCGACGAGCAGCACGTTGATCGCGCCGGTCTGGTTGACGGGACGGTTCTTGTCGAGGTCGTCCGTCGAGGCGCCGCGCTTGATGAGTCCGAAGGTGTCCCGGTAGACCTTGTAGGCGGTCAGCGTGCCGAGGACCAGGATGCTCGTGAGCACGATGCTGACCCAGCCCACGACCCCGAGGGTGCGCTTCGCGCCGTCGCCGGACTTGCCGTCCGGCGGTTCGAAGTCTCCTGCGCCGCCTGCCCCGTACCCGGTCGCGAGCGCGGGCTCCGCCGAATCGCCGCCGCGTCCGCGGCCGCGTGCACGACTGGACCGGGCGCCGGCGCCGACGGACGCGAGTTCGTCCTCTTCGTCTCCGCCTCCGCGCCTGCGGCGGCGCTTGGGCGCCTCGTCCTCGTAGAGGTCGTCGTACGCGTCCCTGCCGGCGGGCGCGTCGCCCACCCTGACACCGGAGCGCTGGCCGCGCGGGGCGTCGTGAGCAGGCTGCCCGAACGAGTCCGCACCGAACGAACCGGCTGAATCGCCCCCGCGGGCGTCGTCGCCGAAGAAGCCTCCGTACGAGTCGCCCCCGAACGGGTCGGCGCCGAAGCCGTGCGAGTCCTGGCCGAACTGATCCCGGCCACCGCGCGGGTCGCTCCAGACCCTCTGGTCGCCAGACGGGGGCGTCGGGTCGCCGGGGGAGACGCGGCGGCGATCGCTCACCGGGCCTCCTTCGCCGAGTCGACCATCGGACCGGCGGGCGAACAGTGGGAGGGACTACTGCTTCGCCTGCACACGTGTCCTCCTTGAATGGCGATCACTTTGCCGCGCTCCGAGATTAGGTCACGGAAGCACACAAGGCGCCCCGATCGGTGAGTCGTAAGCCCTGATCGCGGTGCTCCGCACCGTAATGGTGCGAGGGCCGAGCATACTAAAACCAGGACATTTCAGGGTATGCGGCAAACTCCAGGTTTACTGGGATTTCACAAAACGACCTGATCATCACGGGTCCCGGCCGGGTCAGGAGAGGCCTGACGGGCGCGGGGGAGGGCCCGGACGACGGCCAGAGCGGCGGCCAGGCAGGCGAGCGGCGCCGCAGGCAGGACGTACCGGTAGTCGAAGGCCGCCGTGGCGGCGGGCACCGCCAGCAGGGCCACCGCGGTCAGCCACACGGCCCATGTGGCCAGGCCGTCCCTGCCGTCCCCGCCTTCGCCGCCGCCCGCGGAACCTCGCGACCCGCGGCCCCGCGGGCGCAGGATGACGGCCGCCGGCGGCACGAGCAGGAGAACGAGCAGGAACGCCCCCGGTAGGTAGGCCACGTTCTGGTAGGCCCGCATCCATCCCGCGTACGGCTCGGCGATCGTCACTGTGAGCGGGCCCCGTTCGTACCGCTCGGCGAGAGCGGCCCCCGTGATCGCAGGGTCCCTGTCCGGAGGGGGAGGGGCGGCGACGGGGAACTCGTAGGACTCGTAGGTCGCCTTGTCCGGGTAGACGGGCCGGTCAAGGGTGAAGGAACGGGCGAACTCGGTCAACACGGAGCCCGCGAAGTCCAGCGGCTGGCTCCGGATCGCGAGCATGCCGAACCGGTTCGCCAGCGCGTCGTTCGCCTGGGAGAAGGTGATGCCGGGAAGCCGGACCACGGGAGACGCGGGGTTCCAGATGTAGTCCGGAGGGGACGGCCGGGCCGACGGCGGCCTCGGATCGCACAGGACGGCCAGGTCCGGAGGCGGCCGCATCGTGGCGCAGTCCGCGAACATCATCGTCCGCGAGTAGAGGAACACCCCGTTCGACCCCACCAGGCCCACTCGGTGGTAGGTGGCGTAGAACCAGCCGCCGTACGCCCCGATGGGGATCAGGCCCGCCAGGAGGAACACGCCGAGCGTCCGGGGGAGCCGTCTCCAGCCCCCCTCCCGGACGCCGCGCCACACCACGTACAGCCCGAACACGGCGATCAGCGGAAGGCCGATCGTCCTGGTCAGGGTCGCTGCGGCCAGGAGCAGGCCCAGCGCGAGAGCCGTACGCGGGGAGACGGCCGGGCCGCGCGCCAGGAGGCAGGCGGCCGCGACGACGAGCAGGGTGAACAGGGAGTCGGAGACCAGCAGGTGCTCCAGCTGGATCTGGTAGGCGTCGAGCAGCGCCGGGACCGTGGCCAGCGCGGCCAGCCAGGCGCGCCCTCCGGCGCGCAGCACGGTCACGTAGATCAGGACGCCGACCAGCAGGCCGAGCAGGTGCTGCACGACAGTGACCGCGGCGAAGCTGTGGAGCGGCTCCAGCAGCCGCAGGAACATCGAGTAACCGGCCGGGCGGACCAGGTCGGGCCGGGGGCGCATGGCCGTCACGACGTAGGTGTAGGAGTCCGGGAACCAGAGCGCGGGCCGGAAGCCCGCCATCGTCACGATCCGGAGGGCCGAGCCCAGCGCGAACACCGTGAGAAACCACCCGTGTCGCCGGGTCCACGATCTGATTCGCCCCGTCTGCGCCACGTTCACTCCCGCTGCCGGAGATCTCCCGCGTACGCTACCGGCTCCCGGGACCGGTCGTGACCTGCGCTCGCGTGGAAGACCCATGATCGGCTTGCCGTCACGAAGGACGATCGCCGGACGGGACGGCTACGCTCACCTCATCCTGAAGAACGCTTTCGATCTCGCCCATAGGCGGACGACATGGCCGTCGGCGGGGCGGCTGCTCGCCGTCGCCTCCGCCGTGCCCGCGCTCGCCCTCAGCGGGTGGCTGGTCGCCGGGCTGCCGCTGCTGCTGCTCGGCTGGTTCAGGCCGCTGCCCATGCTGATCGCCGGCGGCGCGCTGGCCGTCGCCTTCTGCTGGTACGGCCTGCGCCGCCTGCCCGAGGTGGTGGAGTCCGCGGCGTGGCCCACGGCGACCGTCCTCGGCATCGCGGCCGCCTCGGGGATCTTCAACGGGCTCCTCCACGGTGAGCAACTGATCGTCCGGCGTGATCCGGCCACCTACGCGCAATACGCGATCTGGCTGGCCAGGCACGGCTCGCTGCCGATCCCCCTGGGTGACTTCGGCGGCTCCGACCCCGCGCTGCGGTCCGTGAGCATGGGCTTCTACGCGTGGGACGGCGGGATCGTCCCGCAGTTCATGGCCGGCCCGCCGATGATCCACGCGATCGGCTACTGGCTCGGCGGCGTCCCCGGGCTCGTGCTCGTGCCGCCGATCCTCGGGGCCCTCGCCGTGCTCACCGTCGGCGGGACCGCCGCCCGCCTCGTCGGCGCGCGCTGGGCGCCCCTTGCGGCGCTGGTCTTCGCCGTGAGCATGCCCGTCCTCTACACGTCCCGGACGACGTTCAGCGAGATCCCGTCACTGATCCTGGTGTTCGGCGCGATGAGCCTCCTGATCGACGCCCGTTTCCGGCTGCGCGCGGGGCTCCTCGGTCTCGGATACCTCGCACCGGCCACACCCGCGGAGACGGCGCGAAGGGCGCAGCCCGCCGGCGCCCGCCTGATGGCGGCGTTCGCGGGCCTGGCGTTCGGGCTGACTGTGCTCGTGCGCATCGACGGGCTCAGGGACGTGCTGCCGGTGCTGGCCTACGCCGGACTGCTCATCGCCCTGGCCCGGCTGTCACGCGCCCGCGACGCCATGAAGGAGCGCGCGCCCGAGGGGAGGCTCGGAGCGCCCCTGCTCGCGGGGCTCCTGGGCGGCGCGGGGCTGGGGTTCGCCGCCTGCTACGCCCTCGCGCGGCCCTACCTCAGCTATCTGTCCAGCTCGCTCAAGCCTCTGATCGCCATCTGCGCCGCGGTGCTCGTTCTCACCGTCGTCGCGGCGGCGCTCGCGCCCTGGATCGCGGGACGCGTGAGCGCGCTGTCCGCGGGACGGCTCGCCCGCCGGGTGCCCGACATCGCCGCGGGTCTCGTCGTGCTGGTCGTCGCGGGCCTGGCCGCACGGCCGTGGCTGCAGACCGTGCGCCGCGTCGCGGTGACGCCGGAGGACAAGCTGACGGCGAACTTCATCAGTAAGACGCAGCAGGTCAACCACCTGCCGATCGACCCCACCCGGCTCTATTACGAGGACTCGCTTTACTGGGTGATCTGGTACGTCGGCGTCCCCGTCGTCGTGCTCGCCACGCTCGCCGCCGCCGTGCTCGCGCGCCGGATGGCCAGGGGGAGGGAGTTCGGCTGGCTCCTGCCTCTGGCGATCATCGGCTGGACGACGGTGACGACGCTCTGGCGGCCCGCGATCACGCCCGACCACCCGTGGGCGTCGCGGCGACTGGTGCCGATCGTGATCCCGGGGATGATCCTGCTCGCGGTGTGGGGCCTGCGCTGGGTCCGGCGGCGGGCGCACCGCTGGGGGTACGGCTCACGCCTGCTGGTGGCGGCGGGGGCGGTGTTGCTGGTCGTGCCTGCCGCGATCACCTCGATCGGCACCGCCTTCACCCCTGTGGACAGGGGAGAGGCCTCCGCCGTGGCGGGGTTGTGCGCCGCGATCCCGCCGAACGCGTCCGTGCTGATCGTCGAGCGGGCGACGGGCGACCGCATCACCCAGGTCGTCCGGGGTGAGTGCGGCGTGCCGACCGCCCGGGTGGCCTACCCCCAGGGCAGCGACGTGCCCATGCAATCCGACATCGAGCGCCTGGTGGACAAGGTCAGGCAGACGGGCCGCCTCCCCGTGCTGCTCGCCGCCGAGCCCGACCAGCTATGGCCGTACGGGCCGCCGACACAGGTGGTGAAACTGCGCAGCCGGCAGGACGAGCGCTCCCTCGTGGACCCGCCCGACGGCACCTGGTCGCTCACCATCGACGTCTGGATGACCATGCCGGCCTGACGTCGCCGGCCCCGGGGGCGGAGCCGGACGAGTCGGAGATGTTGGGTCGCCGTTCGGCTGGGCAGAGTACCCTGACCGGACGTGACCACGCCCGAGACCTTGGAAGCGCTGTGACTGCCGCGGAGAACCCTTACGTGACGATCGTCCTGCCGTGCTACAACGAGCAGGATCACGTGGTCGACGAGGTCGAGCGCATCTGCGCGGCCATGGACGCGAGCGGCTACACCTATGAGCTGGTGGCCGTGGACGACTGCTCGAGCGACCAGACCCTCGCCCGCCTCCAGGAGGCGGCGCCGAACTACCCGAACATGCGGATCAAGGCGTTCCACCGCAATGGCGGGTCGGGCACGGTCCGCAGGATCGGCACCCAGGAGGCCCGCGGCGAGATCGTCGTGTGGACCGACGCGGACATGAGCTACCCCAACGAGCGGATCCCCGAGCTGGTCCAGATCCTCGAGAAGGACCACACCGTGGATCAGGTCGTCGGCGCGAGGACCACGGAGGAGGGGTCGCACAAGTTCCTGCGGGTGCCGGCCAAGTGGTTCATCCGCAAGGTCGCCGAGCGGCTCGCCGGGCAGCGGATCCCCGACCTCAACTCGGGTCTGCGGGCGTTCCGCAAGTCGGTCGCCAAGCCGTACCTGCGACTGCTGCCGCCCGGGTTCTCCTGCGTCACGACGATCACGCTGGCGTTCATGTCGAATCAGCACGACGTGCACTACGTGCCGATCGAGTACGCCAAGCGGGCCGGGAAGTCGAAGTTCAGCTTCGTCTCCGACGCCTACCGCTACATCCTGCAGGTCCTGCGGATGGTCATGTACTTCAATCCGCTCAAGGTGCTCATGCCCCCGGCGCTCTGGCTGGTCGGCATCGGGTTGGTCAAGGGCGTGTACGACGTGGTGCGCTACGGCTTCTACCTGACCAGCAACACCATTGTGATCTTCCTGTCCGGCCTGCTGATCGGGTCGCTCGCGCTGCTGGCCGACCTCATCGTCCGGTCCAGGGGCGAGTAGGCGATGCCGGGGACGGCGGGCGGGACCGGCCGATGAAGATAGCGATCGTCGGTCCGACGTATCCCTACAAGGGCGGCGGCGCCCATCACACGACCGAGTTGGCGCGCCGGCTGCGCGCCGAGGGCCACGAGGTCGTGATCGAGTCGTGGAGGGCGCAGTATCCGGGCTTCCTCTATCCCGGGCAGCAGACGATCGACGCGCCCGAGGGAGAGCCGTATCCGGACACCCGGCGGGAGCTCGACTGGCGCCGCCCCGACGGGTGGATCGGCTGTGGGAGACGGCTGCGGGGCTTCGACCTCGTCGTCCTCGCCGTGCTCAGCCCGGTGCAGGTGCCCGCCTACCTCGGCATCCTGTACGGCCTGCGCCGCAGGGCCAGGGTGGTCGCGCTGTGCCACAACGTGCTGCCGCACGAGCGCAAGCCGTACGACCGGCCGCTGATGAAGGCCCTGCTCGGCAGGGTGGACGAGGTCCTCGTCCACTCCGAGGAGCAGGCCGGCATGGCCCGCGGGCTGACCTCCGCCCCCGTGCGGGTGGCCGGCCTCGCCCCGCACCTGCCCTCCCGCGACGTCAGGGCCTCTGGAGGGCCCGAGCCGTACGGCAGGCTGCTGTTCTTCGGCATCGTCCGGCCGTACAAGGGGCTTGACCTGCTGCTTCGTGCCCTGGCGCAGACTCCGGGAGTCGGGCTGACGGTCGCGGGCGAGTTCTGGGGAGGGCTGGAGGGGACCAAGGCTCTGATCGCCGAACTGGGGCTGGCCGACCGCGTCGACCTGCGCCCGGGGTACGTCGCGGCGCAGGACGTGCCGGGGCTGTTCGCCGAGACGGACGCCCTCGTGCTGCCCTATCGCTCCGCGACGGCCAGTCAGAACGTGTGGCTGGGTCACGAGCACGGGGTTCCGGTGATCGCCACCCGTGTCGGGGCGCTGGCCGACAACGTGGACGACGGCGTCGACGGGCTGCTCGTCGAGCCGGGCTCGGCGGGCGCGCTGGCGGAGGCGCTCAAGCGGTTCTACGAGCCGGGCATGCCCGCGCGGTTGCGGAGCGGCGTCAAGACGGTCGATCCCGACCCGTTCTGGGCCGTGTACCTCGGCACGCTCCTCGCCGCGATCGTCTGACGGTCATTTGATGGTCAGCTGACGGGCGCCTGGCCGGCGGGGACGTCGGAGGGGGCGCGCGTGAGCCTGTGCGCGATCACCCCCAGGGCGGCCCAGGTGACGTCGGCGAGCGTGAACGCCACCCGTGACACCACGGCCACGACCAGGGCCCTGGGCGCGTCGAGGACCGGCGCCAGGGCTATGACCATCGCGCCCTCGCGCACGCCGATGCCCGCGGGCACGACGACGGTCAAGATGCCCGTCGTCCAGGCGAGCGCGTACGCCCCGGCGGCGACCGCGTACAGGGACAGGCCGCCTGGCCGCATGCCGCCGACCAGGACCCACAGGTGGACGCCGTAGACGAGCCAGCCGATCACGGTCCAGCCGGCGGCCCTCGCCATGACCGCCCCGCTCAGGGTCTGGTCGAGCGGCTCCTTCCTGGCGACGCGCAGAGCCAGGTTCAGCCCCCAGGTCATCACCCGGGGGTGGAGCCCGACCACGATGAGAGGGATCAGGGCCAGCAGATACCAGCCCTCTCTGAGGATCTGGCCCGAGAGCGTGGCCGCGGCGAGGGCGAGCGCACAGCCGAGTGAGGTCACCAGGCCGAGGGCCGTCGCGCTGAACGTGCGCCGGGGAGGGGCGCCGTGGTCGCGGGCCAGCTCGATCATCGCCGCGAACGCCCAGACCCCGCCGGGGACGTACTTGCCGAGTTGGCCGACGAACATCACCCGGGACGCCACCCCGAGGGGCAGCGGGGAGCCGAGGCCCTTCAGGATCTCGCGCCAGGCGAGGAGCATGAATCCCAGGCCCACGAGGACGGAGACGAAGCACACCGCCAGCGACCACCAGGACAGGCGCGAGACCGCAGCGGTGGTGCCCGACCAGTTCCCGGCGAGACCGTGCGCGAGGAAGCCCAGCGCGACCAGGACCAGCAGGACTCTGGGCACGCGGCTCGACCGCAGACGTTCCAGCCGGGTGGCGGGCGGACGGCTGGTCTCCGCTGAAGACACGGGGCCCGGGGGGTGGCTCGGCATCCGCCGATGGTAGGGCGTGGAAGCTACCCGCTGGTAGGCCCAGCTCGGTCACGGGGACCGGCGCCGCGGCCTGTCGGCGGTACTGTTGGGCACCTTGACGGACGGAGGTAGCGGTGATCGACCGGTGAGCAGAGAACGCGCCGCCCAGCTGGAGTACTCCGAGTTCCAGGGCGCGATGCTCGACGAGGAGAAGCGGCGCCGCAAGGCCGCGAAGATCCTCGCCGTGCTCGCGCACTACCTGGGCAGGGACGCGGCCGAGCCCGGCAGCGTGTTGTCGGGGCTGACCGTGGCCGACATCGGCTGCTCGGCCGGGTTCATCGCCGACGAGCTCGCGGGCGCGGGAGCGAGCCGGACCTTCGGCGTCGACATCGACGTCCCCGGCCTCAGGAAGGCCTCGGAGAGGTTCGGCGAGCGGGTCGAGTTCGTCTGCGCGGACGGCGGGGCCCTGCCGTTCCCCGACGGATCGGTCGACGTGCTCGTGTTCAACCACATCTACGAGCACGTGGTGGACCCCGACTCGGTGATCGCGGACATGCGCCGTGTGCTGTCGGACGACGGCGTGCTCTATCTCGGGCTCGGCAACCGGCTCGGCGTCATGGAGCCGCACTACAAGCTGCCCTTCCTGTCCTACCTGCCGGCCGCCGCCGCCGACCGCTACGTGCGGGCGTTCGGGCGCGCCGACCACTACTACGAGCGTTTCCGCACGCGGGGCGGTCTGCGCCGGATGCTCTCCGGCTTCCACGTCTGGGACTACACCTTCCCGGTGCTCGCCTCACCGGACCGGTTCGCCGGTGGAGAGCTCTTCCCCGGGGCCGTGGGCCGCGCGGCCAAGGGAGTGCTCGAGCGGGCGCCGCGGCCCGCGCTGACCGCGGTGCGGCCGGTGGTCCCCACCTACCTGTGGGTGGCGACGAAGACGCAGGGCCGGCCGCTCGGCGCCGCGCTCCCGCAGCCCCCCGAGCAGGTCCGCACCCCATGAGCGGGATGAGCCGCCGCAAGGCCGTACGGGGGCTGTTCCTGCTCGTCGCCCTCGGTTTCGGCGCCTGGAGCCTCGCGGGGCAGTGGGGGGCGGTCTCCGACGGCTTCGCCCGGCTGTCATGGCCCGAACTGGCAGGGGCGTTCGTCGCCGTGCTCGGGGCGCTGGGCGCGGGGATGATGATGTGGCGCTCCCTGCTCGCCGAATTCGGCTCACCCCTGTCGCTCACCAGCGCGGCCAAGATCTTCTTCATCGGCCAGCTCGGCAAGTACATCCCCGGCTCGGCGGTCCACGTCATGCTCGCCCAGATGGAGATGGGCCGCGATCACGGCATCCCGCGATCCCGCAGCGCCGCGGCGTTCTTCCTGACCTATCCCATCTATCTGGCGAGCGGCCTGCTCGTGGGGGTGGTCACCCTCCCCGTGATCGGCGGTGATTCGGTCGCGCGCTACGCCTGGCTGCTGCTCCTGGTCCCCGTGCTCGTCGTGGCGCTCCATCCGGCGATCGTGAACACGGTGATCGGCTTCGGGCTGAGGCGGCTGCGCAGGCCGCCCCTCGAACGGCCGCTGACCCGCCGCGGCATCCTCGCCGCCGTCGGGTGGGCGCTCTCCGGTTGGGCGTTGTACGGCGTCCACCTCGCGCTGATCGTCCACGGTCTCGGCGCCACCGGGACCGACGCGGTGATCCTCAGCTTCGGCGCCTTCGCGCTGGCGTGGTGTCTGGGGACCCTGGCGGTCGTCTTCCCCGCAGGAGCGGGAGTCCGTGAGGTGGCGATGGTGGCCGCGCTCGCTCCGGTGCTCGACCGCGGCTCCGCCATCGCGGCGGCCCTGTGCTCCCGGCTCATCGTCTCGGTGGGCGACCTGGTGTGTGCGGCGATGGCCGGTGCGGCGGCGCGAGGTTCGGTCCCCCAAACGGGTCAACCTGCCGAAAAGCACTGATCATCACTGGCAATTCGTGTGTTAGGTGCGAATTCACCGATGATTCCGCCAGAGTGACACGGATAGGCGTGTGATATCCCTCACGGTTGCGGGGAAGCCAGCCATAGAGTGAACGCTGAAGGGTGGCCCGGGGGAAGGAGGCGCCCGTTGGCTGACGGGAGTTCCGCCCTCAGGCCCATCTCTCCGGGATGACACCCGGCTGAGAGGCAAGTCGATCAGGAGACCCCTGGTCGTGAGCCTCGCTGAGGGGAGCGATCTTCTTGAAACCCCGTGTGGTCGTCGACGCGGCGGCCGTTCCCACCGATCGTGGCGCTCTGATCCGGTACGTCGACGGACTGGTCGCCGCCCTTCACCAGGCGGGCGCCGATCTCGCGGTCATCTGCCAGCGGTCCGACGCCGAGCGGTACGGCAAGCTCGCCCCCTCCGCCCGGATCCTTCCGGGGCCGCCCGCCATCACCAACCGCGGCGCCCGTCTCGTCTGGGAGCAGACCAGCGTGCCCGTCCTGGCCCGCCAGTTGGGCGCCGACGTGATCCACGCCCCCTTCTACTCGATACCGCTCCGGTCCGGCCTGCCGACCGTGGCGACCGTCCACGACGCCACCTGTTTCACCGACGCCGAGCAGCACGGCACCGTCAACGCCTCCTTCTTCCGCTCCGCGACCCGTACGGCGGTCCGCCACGCGACCCGGATGATCGTGCCCTCCAAGGCCACGAGAGACGAGCTGGTCAGGGTGCTCGCGGCCGACCCCACGAGGATCGACGTCGCCTACCACGGCGTGGACCCGGCGCTGTTCCACCGGCCCACCGAACTCGAGACCAAGCGGGTGGCCGACCGGTTCGGCATCCACGGTCATCCGTACGTCGCCTATCTCGGCGCGATCGAACCCCGCAAGAACGTCCCGAACCTGATCAGGGGCTTCGCCCGGGCCGTACGGCATCTGGACGAGCCGCCCGCGCTGGTGCTGGCGGGTGGCCCGAACTGGGACGACGAGGTGGACGCCGTGGTCGCGGAACTGCCGCCCAAGATCCGGGTCGTCCGGCCGGGCTACCTGCCCTTCGCCGACCTGCCGGGCTTCCTCGGTGGCGCGCTCGTGGTCGCGTTCCCGTCCAGGGGCGAGGGATTCGGGCTGCCGGTGCTGGAGGCGATGGCCTGCGGGGCGCCGGTGCTGACGACGCACAGGACCTCGCTGCCGGAGGTCGGAGGCGACGCCGTGGCCTACACCGAACCCGAGGCGGACGACATCGGCGACGCGTTGCGGGCGCTCCTGGAATCGCCGGAACGCAGGGAGGCGCTGGCGTCGGCGGGCGTCGCCCGTTCCCAAGAATTCACCTGGCGGCTGTCCGCGGATGCCCATCTCGTGTCATACCAGCGGGCGATCGAGACCTAGGCTAACCTCGCGGCTGTGAGCGAGAGTTCTTTGCGG
This sequence comes from Planotetraspora mira, assembly GCF_016863275.1. Lineage (GTDB taxonomy): Bacteria > Actinomycetota > Actinomycetes > Streptosporangiales > Streptosporangiaceae > Planotetraspora > Planotetraspora mira. The sequence goes on along the minus strand of NZ_BOOO01000038.1, from coordinate 153,785 downwards.
TCGCCGGAGCCCCTCGAGGCGATCCTGCTCGTGGGGGGTCAGGGGACCCGCCTGCGGCCATTGACGTTGCGCACGCCCAAGCCGTTGCTTCCCACGGCCGGTGTCCCCTTCCTCGCGCACATGCTCGCCAAGGCGCAGGCGCACGGGGTTCGCCGGATCGTGTTCGCCACCTCCTACCGCGCCTCGATGTTCGCCGACGCGTTCGGCGACGGGGAGGCGTTCGGGCTCGAGATCGTGTACATGACGGAGGAGACGCCACTGGGCACCGGCGGTGCGATCCGCAACGCCGCCGAGGCGCTCACCTGCCCGCAGGACGCCCCCGTGCTGATTCTCAACGGCGACATCCTCTCGGGCCACGACATCTCGGCCCAGGTGGACTTCCACCGCTCCCGGGGGGCGGCGGTGACGCTGCACCTGACGGAGGTCGAGGACCCCTCACGGTTCGGCTGCGTGCCGACCACCCCGGACGGCGTGGTGACCGCGTTCCTGGAGAAGACGCCCAATCCGGTGACCAACCGGATCAACGCGGGTTGCTACGTGTTCCAGCGATCGGTCATCGACCTGATTCCCCAGGGCGAGGTCGTGTCGGTGGAGCGGGAGACCTTCCCCGGCCTCATCGAGGCGGGCCAGATGGTGCTCGGTTACGCCGACGCGTCCTACTGGCTCGACGTCGGCACGCCGGCGGCCTTCGTGCAGGGCTCCACCGACCTCGTCCAGGGCAGGCTCGAGTCTCCGGCCCTGCCCGGTGCCGCCGGCGAGTCCCTCCTGCTGGACGGGGCCGTGGTGTCGCCCGAGGCGAAGGTGACGGGCGGCACGGTCGTCGGCGCCCGCGCGACGGTCGAGGCCGGAGCCAGCGTCCGCGGCAGCGTCCTGGCCGACGACTGCGTCGTGGGCTGCGGGGCCGTCGTCGTCGACTCCGTGGTCGGCGCGGGGGCCCATGTCGCGCCCGGGGCCGTGCTGCGCGGAGTGGTCGTCGGTGACGGCGCGCGGATCGGCGAGGGCAACGAGCTCACGTCGGGCCTGCGCATCTGGCCGGGTGTGTCCCTGCCCGAGTGCTCGGTGCGGTTCTCGAGCGACGTCTGAGCATGCCGATCGGCGACGGGACCGACGGGGTTCCCCACGCTGCCGCCCGGCGGCATGCTGGGACGAGGGAGGCGAGGCCGATGCCGTCAGCCGGCGCCGTGCCGGTGCTCAGGGAGCGAAGGTGGACCCCGTCCACGTCGATCGACGTCGGGCTCACGCTGTCGCCGCATCGGCGCGGGGGAGGCGATCCCGCGTGGCGCCGTACGCCTGACGGAGCGATCTGGCGGACGTCCCGCACACCCGAGGGGCCCGGCACGTTGCGAGTCGCGGACCGTCGCGGTGAGGTGCACGGACAGGCCTGGGGGCCCGGGGCGGAGTGGTTGCTGGAGACGCTTCCGCAGGCCCTGGGCGTGGACGACGACGTCTCGGGATTCGCCGGGTCACTGGCCGCCGCACGGCAGGCCCCCGCCGCCACGCTGGTCGCCAGGCTGGCCGCCCGGCATCCCGGGCTGCGGATCGGGCGGACGCTCCGCGTGTTCGAGGCGCTCGTGCCGGCCGTGCTGGAACAGAAGGTCGTCGGCAGGGAGGCCTGGCGGGCGTGGCGCTGGCTCATGCGCAAGTACGGCGAACCCGCCCCCGGGCCCGCGCCGGAGGGGATGGCGGTGATGCCGCCGCCTCAGGTGTGGCGCGCGATCCCGTCCTGGGACTGGCATCGGGCGGGGGCCGAGGCCGTGCGGGCCAGGACGATCATCAACGCCGCCCATCATGCGGAGAAGCTGGAGTCGACGGCTCTCGACGGCCCCGATTCCGCCGAGGCGGACCGGCTGCTGCGGGCCCTTCCCGGCATCGGGGTGTGGACGTCGGCGGAGGTGCGCCAGCGGAGCCACGGCGACCCCGACGCGCCGAGTGTGGGGGACTTCCACCTGCCGGGCATGGTCGGCTGGGCGTTCACCGGAGAGAAGACCGACGACGCGGGCATGCTCGAGCTTCTCGAGCCCTTCCGGGGCCACCGCCATCGGGTCGTCAAACTGATCGAGCTCAGCGGCCTGCGCCCCCCGGCCCGCGGCCCCCGAATGGCCCCCCGCGACTACCGCTCCTTCTGACCCCCGCGCCGTGGCTTCGGCGTGATCATGCACAGGTTCGTGCGTATGCGCCGTGAACTGCGCGAACTCATTTCGTGATCATGCGCGGATTCGGCTGCTTGCCGTACGAGCTGGGGAAACGCCTTCCGTGATCATGCACGACAGCTGCGTGTGCATGATCGCGTAGCGGAAAGGCGCAGGTCGGTGGGGATCGCACCGAACCTGTGCATGATCACGACTGGAAGATGTGCAGGCTGCTGGATGTTTCGCCGAATCTGTGCATGATCACGGCGGAAGCAGGGGCGGGGGTGGGGGGCTGAGTAAGCCTGGCGTACTCAGGGGGTCGTAGTGTGCGCGTATGACGGGACACAGGGCCATGAACGGTGACAGCGGGACTCGGCGCGCGCTCGCGCGTGCCCGGGACGGCAAGACGCTCGACGTCGCCGAGGCGGCCATTCTGCTCCGGGCGCGCGGCGAGGACCTCGAGGTTCTTCTCGACCATGCCGCGCGCGTCAGGGACGCCGGGCTGTCGGCCGTGGGACGGCCGGGGATCGTGACCTACAGCCGGAAGGTGTTCATCCCACTGACGCGGTTGTGCCGGGACCGCTGCGGCTACTGCACGTTCGCCACCGCGCCGCACAAGCTCGACAGCGCCTTCATGTCGCCGGACGAGGTCCTCGAGATCGCACGTCAGGGTGCGGCCATGGGCTGCAAGGAGGCCCTGTTCACCCTGGGGGACCGTCCGGAGGACCGGTGGCACCAGGCTCGCGAGTGGCTCGACGCGCACGGCTACGACGACACGCTGTCCTACGTCCGGGCGATGGCGATCCGCGTGCTGGAGGAGACGGGGTTGCTTCCGCACCTCAACCCCGGCGTGATGACGTGGCTCGACCTCCAGCGGCTGAAGCCGGTCGCCCCCTCGATGGGGATGATGCTCGAGACCACGTCGGAGCGGCTGTTCGCGGAGAAGGGCCAGGCGCACTACGGCTCCCCGGACAAGGACCCGGCCGTACGGCTCCGCGTGCTCGAGGACGCCGGGCGGTCGAACGTGCCGTTCACCACCGGCATCCTCATCGGCATCGGGGAGACCATCGAGGACAGGGCTGAGTCGATCTTCGCGATCCGCCGGGTCGCGCGGGAGTACGGCGGCGTCCAGGAGGTCATCGTCCAGAACTTCCGCGCCAAGCCCGACACGGCGATGCGCGGCATGCCGGACGCCGACCTGCACGAACTGGCCGCCACGATCGCCGTCGCGCGCCTGGTGCTGGGGCCCAAGGTGCGCATCCAGGCCCCGCCCAACCTGATCGGCGACGAGTTCGCGCTGATGCTGCGTGCGGGCATCGACGACTGGGGCGGCGTCTCCCCGCTGACGCCCGACCATGTGAACCCCGAGCGCCCGTGGCCCCAGATCGACGACCTCGCCGCCCGGACCGCCGACGCCGGGTTCGAGTTGCGGGAACGCCTGACCATCTATCCGGAGTACGTGCTGGCGGGTGAGCCCTGGCTGGACCCGCGCCTGCTCGGGCACGTGACGGCCCTGGCCGACCCCGAGACGGGTCTCGCCCGGCCGGACGCCGTGCTGGAGGGCCGGCCGTGGCAGGAGCCCGACGGGGGCTTCCAGGGCGGTCTGCGGACCTCGGGCCGGTCCGACCTGCACACGGCCATCGACTCCGAGGGGCGGACGCACGACCGCCGCGACGACTTCGACGACGTCTACGGCGACTGGGAGGCCCTGCGCGACCGCCTCCCCAGCGCGAGCCCGGGCCGTACGGGCCGGGTGGACGGAACCGTGCGGGCGGCCCTCCGGCAGGCGGAGAGCTACCCCGCGAGCCTGACGGACGACCAGGCGCTGGCGCTGATCGACCTGGCGGGCGATCCGTCGGGAGCCGGCGCGGACGACGCGGGCCTGGACGAGTTGTGCCGGATCGCGGACGGCCTGCGGCGGGAGGCCGTGGGAGACGACGTGACCTACGTCGTCAACCGCAACATCAACTTCACCAACGTCTGTTACACCGGCTGCCGGTTCTGCGCGTTCGCGCAGCGCCGCACCGACGCGGACGCCTACACGCTGTCGCTGAGCGAGGTGGCCGACCGGGCGCAGGAGGGCTGGGACGCCGGCGCGACCGAGGTGTGCATGCAGGGCGGCATCCATCCTGATATGCCGGGCACCGCCTACTTCGACATCGCCCGGGCGGTCAAGGAACGCACGCCCGACATGCACGTCCACGCGTTCTCGCCGATGGAGGTCATCAACGGCGCGAGCCGTACGAACCTGTCGATCGCCGAGTGGCTGCACGCCGCGAAGGAGGCCGGAGTCGACTCCCTGCCCGGCACCGCGGCCGAGATCCTCGACGACGACGTGCGCTGGGTGCTCACCAAGGGCAAGCTCCCGACCCGGGAGTGGGTGGACGTCATCACGACCGCGCACAAGGTGGGCATCCCGACGACGTCGACCATGATGTACGGCCATGTGGACACCCATGAGCACTGGGTGCGGCACATCAGACTGATCCGGTCGATCCAGGAGGAGACCGGGGGCTTCAGCGAGTTCGTCCTGCTGCCGTTCGTCCACACCAGCGCCCCGATCTACCTCGCCGGGATCGCACGGCCGGGGCCGACCGCCCGTGAGAACCGGGCCGTCCACGCGCTGGCGCGGATCATGCTGCACGGCGCGATCGCGAACATCCAGTGCTCGTGGGTCAAGCTGCAGGACGACCTGTGCCGGTCCGTGCTGGACGGCGGCGTCAACGACCTCGGCGGAACGCTGATGGAGGAGACGATCAGCCGGATGGCGGGATCGGAGAACGGGTCGTACCGCACGATCAGCCAGATGGCCGACATGGTCGCGCCGACCGGGCGCAACCTGCGGCAGCGCACCACGTCGTACGGAACACCCGGCGCCGAGCGGATGGAGGCGGCCCGGCAGAGCGACGGGGTGTGCGGGAGCGTCCGGCGTACGGTCGTCCCTTTGGTCTCGCTTCGCTCGACAGGCTCGGGGCGCCTTTGAGGCGCCGCCTTCCCTCGTCGTTCTGAAGCTCGTTCCTCGCTACCTCACTCCTCAGTCCAGAACGACGCCGCGCCCCTCGCGCCATAGCGATGCCTACGGCTTTTTCGGTCTGGGCATGGCTTCTAGGCAGGGTGGGTTATAACAAGTTCTATGTTTCCGGCTGACGACACTTGCGCCGGATGTGGGGGTGCTTGACACAATCATGGCTTCGAGTAAGGAAACTTGACCGACGTTGTGAAGGATGGTCACCGTGCGATCCGGTCGACACCGCACCGGCTTCACCGCCGAACGGCGCCGCCGGCAGGCCATGTGGCGGGGCGGCGCGTCGAGCCTCGCCGTCGTGGCCGTCCTCGCGGGAGCGGTCTTCGCCGTCGTGAACAGGGCCGGGGGAGCGTGCTCCGCCCGGAATCCGATCATCGTCAGCGTGGCATCCGCGGTCGACGTCGCGGCGCCCGTGATGGAGGCCGCTGACGGGTTCAACGCCTCGAACGCGGGGGTGGACGGCCGCTGCGTGCGGGTCCAGGTGGCCGAACAGCCGCCGGCGCCGGTCCTGCGGACGCTCATCGGCGACCGCGCCGGCGTCCTTCCCGGCCGGCCGGACGGCTGGGTGGCCGACTCCACCGCCTGGGTGCGGCTCGCCCGCAAGCAGGGAGCGAAGGACCTCGCGCCAGGAGAGGCCGTCGTCGCCACATCTCCGCTGGTGTTCGCCACCACGCGGGCGCTCGCCAGGAAGTTCGCGGCCGGCCGTACGGCGATGAGCTGGAACATGGTCTTCCCGGCCACCGTCCACGGGCGGTTGCAGCCGACCGATGACGAGCCGGACATCGTGCGGATCCCCGACCCGTCGACGTCCGGAGCGGGCATCGCGACCGTCGCCGCCGCGCGGGACCTCGTGGGGACGGGGGAGAAGGCGGACAAGGACCTCACCGCCTTCGTCCGGATGGCCCAGGCCGGATCGGCCCCCGACTACAGGAGCACACTGGCCGCCGTGGGCGACACGGGCCTGTGGACCCGTCCCGTGGCGATCGTGCCCGAGCAGACGGTCTGGTCGCACAACCGCGACGTCTCGGTCGAACCCGTGGCCGCACTCCAGCCCACCGAGGGGACGATCGACCTCGACTATCCGTACGTCGTGACGGCATCGGACAGGGGGAAGGCGGAGGGTTCCCGGCTCTTCGCGCAGTGGTTGCGCACGCCCGCCGTCCAGGAGGAGATGCGGCACGACGGCTTCCGGACGGCGGACGGGAAGGAGCCTCCGTACTGGCCGGGCACGGACATCCCGGTGGAGCAGCCGAAGCCACGGCCGTCGATCACCCCCGAGGTCATCGACGAGGCGCTGGACGCCTGGAGCCGTCTCGCCCCGCCGAGCCGGATCCTCGTCCTGGCCGACGCGTCCAAGGAGACCGCGGAGCCCGTCAAGGAGGGCGGCAGGACGCGGCACGACGTCGCCGTCGAGGCCGCCACGCTCGGCCTGCAACTGTTCCCGGACGGGACCGATCTCGGGCTGTGGGAGTTCGCCAGGGATCTCGCCGCCGGGCGGGACGAGCGCGAACTCGTCAGCCTCGGCCCGATCACGGAGCCGGCGGGCGGCCAGGAGATCCGGCGGACCCGGCTGCTGCGGACGGTCCAGGCGATCAAGGCCTCTCCCGGCCGGTCGAGTTCGCTCTACGACGCGATCCTCCGGGGCTTCCGCTCGGTGTCCGAAGGTTACGACCCGCTGATGAACAACTCCCTGCTCCTGCTGACCGCCGGGCATGACGACGGGAAGGGCGTCTCCCGCGAGAAGCTCGTCGAGGAGTTGCGGGACGAGTGGGATCCGGACAGGCCCGTCCAGGTCATCGTGGTCGCGTTCGGCGAGGGCGCCGACCAGGGGGCGCTGAACGAGATCGTCTCGGTGACCAACGGCCAACTCTACGTCGCACAGGAGCCGGGCCAGATCATCGACGTGTTCCTCTCCGCGCTGGCCCGGCGGCTGTGTCATCCGACCTGCGAGTCACCGCAGGGCTGATGCGTGCTTAGTTCTATTTGTCATGGTTTAGCATGGTTCAGCGGGTGACAATGAAGTCGCCCGCATCTCTATGTGGCCGCTCGCGCGCCGGCCCCGCCGCGTGGCCGACGGCCACCGCCCCCATCGGATCCCAGCTCTGCGGCAGATCGAGCACCTTGCGCACGACGTCCCGGCAGAACATCGTGGACGACACCCATGCGGAGCCGAGGCCTTCCACCGCGAGCTGAACGAGCAGGTTCTCCACGCCCGCGCCCGTGGCCACCACGAACATCTCCCGCTCCGAGGCGTTCCTCCGGTCGTCCCTGTAGGTGTGCGAACCCTCCATGACCAGGCAGGGGACCACCAGGTAGGGGGCGTTCCTCAGCACATCCCCCCGCTTGACCCGCCGGGCGATCGACTCCTCGCTGAAACCATCGGAGCGCAGGTCGTCGATCCAGGCCGCCCTCATCGCGTCGAGCAGTTCCGTACGGGCCCCCGGGGTCTCCAGCAGCACGAAACGCCACGGCGTCGTGTGGTGGGGGGCGGGCGCGGCGACGGCGGCCGCCACCGCCCGCCGTACGGCCGCCGGGTCGACCTCTTCCCGCGAGAACTCGCGGATCGTCCGGCGGGCGAAGACGACGTCGGCCGAGCCGTACCGGAACATGTCCTCGTCGGCGGGGCGGATGAGAACGCGGGCGCCCGGGCCGTCGTCGGCGGTGACCAGTTCGGCGAGACCGCGCACGATAGCGATGGGGACGCCGCCGAGCTTGCCCTTCACCAGTTCGCCCGCCGCGGCGATCTCGTCGGCGAGCGCGGTCACGGTCGCGTTGAGCGGATTGCCGTAGGAGTCGGTCCGGCCGCGGAGGTCGTCCAGGGGGCGCACTCCGGCGGCGCCGATCGCCACGTCGGTCAGACCGTGCCGCCAGGGGCGTCCGAAGGTGTCGGAGACGATCACGCCGACCTCGACGCCCAGTGTCTCGCGCAGTCCGTCCCTGATCCGCCGGGCGGAGCCGTCGGGGTCCTCGGGCAGCAGCAGGATCGTGCCCGGCGAGGTGTTCGAGGCGTCGACGCCCGCCGCGGCCATGACGAAACCATGCCTGGTCTGCGCGATGACGGTGTCCCCGCGTCGCGCCACGACGCGGACGGTCTCCTCCTCGATCGCCGCCGTACGGCTGTCGCCCTCGCGGACGCGGCCCTCGGCCTTGCTGACGATCTTCGAGGTGACGACGAGGACGTCGCCGTCCTCGAGGGCGGGGACGGCCTTCGCCACGAGACGGGCGATGTCGTCTCCGGCCTGGACCTCGGGCAGTCCGGGGATGCCGGTGATGGTGATGGCCACGGGTTCCTCTCGGAGCGTGTTCTCGGTAGCGGGTCTCTGCATGATCACGAAATGCGTTTTCGCCGGTGGGCGGGGTCGCCGCCGAAAGTGCGCATGATCACGATCGGGGTGTTCGCAGGTGGGAAGGCTGATCTCCGAACCTGTGCATGATCACGCGTGGAGGGTGTGGGCGAGGGAGAGGGCCGCGGCGGCGATGTCCCTGGTGGCCTCGGGGGAATCCATGAGAAGGGGCCTGGCCTCGACGGTCACGCCGTCCAGGGCGACGCCCTTGTCCTCCTCGGCCACCAGCCACCCGTCGATGAGGCGGGAGCCGTACAACTCGAGCACCGCCTGCGCGCTGGTCTCGACGCCGATCGCGGTCAGGCAGGCGTCGGCCATGCCCCGCACCGGCGCGCCGCCGATGATCGGGGAGACGCCGACGACCGTCTTGTCCTCCAGCGCCGCCCGGATGCCGGGGATCTGGAGGATGGTTCCGATGCTGACGACCGGGTTCGACGGGGGAAGGATCACCAGGTCCGCCTCGCCGATCGCCTCGAGGACGCCGGGAGCCGGCGTGGCGTCCTCCGCGCCCACCAGGCCGATCTGCTCGGCCGGCAGGGAGGCCCGCAGCCTGACCCACCACTCCTGGAAGTGGACGGCCCGCCTGCCGTTCTCATCCGAGATGACCACATGGGTCTCGGTGCGGTCGTCGGACATCGGCAGGAGTCGCACACCCGGCTGCCACCGGTCGCACAACGCCTCGGTCACCTGGGAGAGGGGGTAGCCCGCCGCGAGCATCTGGCTGCGCACGATGTGGGTCGCGAAGTCGCGGTCGCCGAGGCCGAACCACTGGGGTTCCACGCCGTAGGCGGCCAGTTCCTCCTTGACGACGTGGCTCTCGCCGGACCTGCCCCAGCCCTGCTCCTCGTCGATCCCGCCGCCGAGGGTGTACATGACGGTGTCCAGGTCAGGGCAGACCCGGAGGCCGAAGAGGGTGATGTCGTCACCCGTGTTTCCGATGACGGTGATGTCGGAGCCGGGGGCCGCCGCCTTGAGGCCGCGAAGGAACCGGGCGCCGCCGATTCCTCCGGCCAGAGACACGATGCGCATGCCGACAGTCTTCCACCGCCAGTTCAGCGGACTGCGAACACCCACCCCCCGACATGTGCGGCAAACGGGGTTATATGTGCATCCGTGCAGAATGAGGTTCTTGGGTCAGCCGACACCAATGTCTGGCATGTGGGAAACTGCCCGAGTGCCTTTTGGACCGATGGGGGTAGTTGTGCTCAAGGTCGAAGCCGGGCGGCTGCGTGAGCCGGCCGCGTTGCTCATGCTTGCGGTCGCGATCACGAACGTCCTCACCGGCCTCATGCGGCTGCTGTTCCCCGTTGGAACCGGGGTGTCGGCGAACTCCTTCGGCCTGCGCTCCGCCACCGCACTGAAGACCTTCGCGTCGCCCACCTTCCTCGCCCTCGTCGTGATCGCGGTCCTGCTCGTGATCAAGTTCGGCGAGCGGACGCCGCGGGCCCAACTGGTCGGTCGCATCGCCGCGGGCACTTTGGGCGTGTGCCTCCTGTTCAGCCTCGTCACCGTGCTGGGTGTGCTGTTCGGCGACGTCCTGACCTTCCGCGACAAGTTCGAGAGCCTGATCGTCGGCCTCCCGACAGCCGGTCTGGTGTTCCTCGGCCTGGCCTTCGTGACCAATTCGGCCGCGGGATTCCCGGCGGCCGCCCGGCCGGCCAAGACCGGCGGTGAGGGCCTCTACGACGCCCAGCGTGAGGGCAACGGCTACCCCCAGGATCCGTATGCCGCTCAGGGCTACGCCCAGGGGTACGCGCAGGCGCCGCAGGGTCAGCCGGCCGCCGACGTCGCGTCGCCGTACGCCCAATTGCCCGCCCCGGTCGACCAGCAGTACGCGCAGGACCCCTACGCGTCGCTGTACGCGCCGGACAGGTCGCAGGAGGGCTATGGCGCTCCCGCCGCCCAGGGGGACGGCTACGCGGCCCAGACGCCGTACCCGCAGGCGACCTCCCCCGCCCCGGACGCGCAGCCGCAGCCGCAGGACTTCCAGACGGGCGCGCACTACTCGGACCAGTACGGCTCGGCCGGCTACCAGCAGGCGCCCGGCGGGCAGGCCTACGGTTCGAACCAGGGATTCGGCGCGGAAGCGCCCGCCGCCGCGTCGTACGGCCAGCAGCCCGACTCCACCACTCCCGGCCAGACGTACGAGGGCTACCCCCAGTCCCCGGCGTACGACCAGTACGGATACGCGTCACAGCAGCAGCCTCAGTCCCAGCCGCAGCAGCCGCAGGCCGGCGGCTACGCCCAGGCCCAGCAGCCTTTCGGGGGCCAGCAGGAGAGCGGCGGCTTCCAGCAGTCTCACGGAACCGAGGGGCGCGGGTTCGCCCAGGGGCCCTACCAGGATTCCTCTTTCGGTCAGTCCGGCTCCCACGCCGCTCCCGCCCCGGCCGGGTCCTCGGGATCCCACGCCGCCGGTGACGCCAGGCCGTACGAGCAGGGCGACCCCTCCCAGCAGTACGGCCAGCAGGGCGGCTCGCCCTTCTCCGGTTACTCGGGCGCCCAGTTCCCGCCCGCCGGCGACGCGCCCGCCCAGGGCGGCTTCGACGGCGGCCCCCAGCCCGCCTACGATCAGCCCGCCCCCGGCGACCCCCGGGAGCAGCAGCTCGCCCAGGCCTATCAGCAGGCACAGAGCTACCAGCAGCTCGGGACGCCGACGGACTATCCCCCCACCCCCGCCGCGCCTCCGGCGGCGGACTACTTCGGCAACCCTCTGGGCCACCCCCAGCAGCCGGGGCCCTACTCGACACCCGGCGGCGCGCCTTCGGACCAGCAGACCACCCGCCTGGACCCTCCGGCCTACCAGGGGGACGCTCTCAGCGGCCCCAGCAGGAGGGAAGAGCCCCTCGACCCGACGGCCATCTACGCCCCCGAACGGTCCCAGGCAAAGTATGAGGAAGGTTCCGGCACTGATCAGGCCGGACACGGAACCGACACCAGCCCCCATTGGTATGGTTCCGAACGCTGATAGGACCGAACAACTGGGCGTACGAACCGGGGCAAGCGCGTCTTTCCCCGGGTTATCGTTATGCCGCTTGACGCCACACGCGGCACGCGCGTGTAATTACAGACGTGTTGTTACGCCTCCCCGAGGGTGGGTACGGGGGAGGCGTTTTGGGGGGCTCCATTGTGGGCGGGCGAGCGACAGGGAGGTGTGCAATGGCCGATCCGGTCATGGCACAGGCGCTCGATGGTGAGGATCTTGGGTGGCAGGAGCGTGCTTTGTGCGCTCAGACCGACCCCGAGGCGTTCTTTCCCGAGAAGGGTGGCTCCACCAGAGAAGCCAAGAAGGTGTGCCGTTCGTGCGAAGTGCGAGCGGAGTGCCTGGAATACGCGCTCGAGCATGATGAGCGCTTCGGCATCTGGGGTGGGCTCTCTGAGCGGGAACGGCGCAGGATCAAGCGTCAGGCTGTTTGAACCATCTTGAGAACCACGTTGTGAACACTGGGCGGGGGTCACACGTTCCGAACGGGAACGCGTGACCCCCGCTCAGTGCTTCACACGGGTGATCAGCCGGTTCGAGTCAGGCCTCTTCCGATCTAACGGTTCGGCGCACATGTGATCGGCTGTCCCAGGTTGCCGTATCGTGGGCGGCGCTCAGCCAGCCGTACGACCCCCAAGGACCTGACGTGCAATCGGTCACCGCGATCGTCGTCGCTCACGACGGCGCACGCTGGCTCAAGGAGACACTGGCGGCGATCCGGCGCCAGACCCGGCCGCTTGACCGCGTCGTCGGCGTCGACAACGGCAGCCGCGACGGCGGCGGGCAGATGCTGACCGAGGCCTTCGGCGCCGGCAGCGTGCTGACCATGCCGAGGTCCACCGGCTTCGGCGAGGCCGTCCACGAAGTCCTGGACAGGCTTCCGCGCGCCCAGGGACACGAACCGGTCGACGAGTGGGTCTGGCTGCTCCACGACGACTGCGCCCCCGACCCCCAGGCGCTGCAGGCCCTGCTGTGGGCCGCCGACCAGGATCCGGGCGCCGCGATCCTCGGGCCCAAGCTCCTCGACTGGCTCGACAGGCGCTCGCTGCTGGAGATCGGCGTCACCGTCAGCCGATCGGGGATGCGGGACACGGGCCTGGAACCGAGGGAGTACGACCAGGGCCAGCACGACGGCGAGGGCCTCCGCGACGTGCTGTCGGTCTCCACGGCGGGCATGCTGATCCGGCGCGACGTCTGGGACCAGTTGTCCGGCCTCGACCCGGAACTCCCGCTGTTCCGCGACGACCTCGACCTGTGCTGGCGGGCTCGGGCCGCGGGCCACCGGGTGGTCAACGTGACGGAGGCGGTGGCCTGGCACGCCGAGGCCGCGACCCGCCGCCGCAGACGGCTCTCGGTGAGCAACGAGCATCCGCGCAGACTCGACCGGCGCAACGCGCTGCTGGTCATCATGGCGAACCTGCCGTTCTGGGCGCTGATTCGGTCGATCTTCCGGAACATCTTCGGATCGGTGTTCCGGACCGTCCTGTTCCTCGTGGCCAAGCAACCCGCGAACGCCCTCGACGAGATGGCCGCGCTGGCCTCCGTCATCGGCCGTCCCGGACGGCTGAGCCGAGCGCGCAGGCGGCGCAGACAGTGGCGTAAGCAGGGATACCCGTCGGTCGCGCGCCTGCTCACCCCCCCGGGTGCGGCGTTCAGACGGCTCGCCGACATGGTGCAGGGCTTCATCGCGGGCGCCGGGCCCGTCGACTCGGCCGGCCGCCACCACGCCGCGGCGGAGACGGACGAGGAGGACGGCGAGGAGTTGCTCAGCGACTCCGGCCTGATGCAGCGGCTGTTCACGAGCCCCGGCGTCCTGCTCTGCCTCGCGCTCCTGGCCGTCACCGTGGCGGCCGAGCGGTCCCTTCTCTACGGCGGCCTCCTCGGCGGCGGCTCACTGGTGCCGATCACCGGCGGAGCCTCCGACCTCTGGCGCCTCTACACCGAGAACCACCACGTGACGGGCCTCGGCTCGGACACCTGGACCCCTCCGTACGTCGCGCTGCTGGCCCTGGTCTCCACGATCTTCCTGGGCAAGACGTGGCTGGCGGTCTCCGTCCTGCTCCTGGGCTGCGTGCCGCTGGCCGGCTTCTCCGCGTACGCGGCGACCAAGAAGATGATCTCGTACACGCCCGCGAGGGTGTGGCTGGCCGCCACCTACGCCCTGCTGCCGGTCGCGACGGGGGTGATCGCGAGCGGGCGCCTGGGCACCGCGATCGTCTTCGTGCTGCTTCCCGTCTACGCGGCGCTCGCGACCAGGATCGTCGCGGGCTCGCGCCGCGCGGCATGGGGGTTCGGCCTCCTCCTCGCGATCGGCACGGCCTTCGTCCCGCTCCTCTACGTGCTGGTGGCCATCCTGGGCGCGCTCGCAGCGGTGTCCTTCGCCGGGGTGCGCAAGGGCGTGGGCATGGCGCTCGCGATCGGTCTCGGCACCCCGATCGTCCTGCTCTTCCCGTGGCTCGCCCAACTCGTCGGGGATCCCGGCCGGATCCTGCTCGAGTCGGGCCTGCACGACATCGCGCTGACCGATCCCCGGCTGGGGGCGGAGAACCTGCTGATGCTGAGCCCCGGCGGCCCCGGCACACCGCCGGTCTGGGTCACCGCGGGCCTGGTCGCCGTCGCGCTGGCCGCCCTGCTCGTACGCCGTCACCAGATGGTCGTGGCGATCGGCTGGGGAGTCATGCTCTTCGGTGTCCTGGTGGCGATCGTCGTCGGCCGCCTGACCGTCCACGGCGTCCCCGTCTGGCCGGGAGTCCCTCTGGCCTTCGCCGCCACCGGACTGCTCGTGGCGGCCGCCCGCCCGGCCCGCTGGATCGGGGAGTTCGCCGCCACGGGAATGCTCCGCCGCGCCGCGGCCGGGCTGATCGTCGTCGTGGCGTTCGCGACGCCTCTCGCGGCGGCGGCGGTATGGGTCAGGTCCGGCGCGGAGGAACCGCTCCAGCGGGGGGTGCGCGACCCCATGCCCCTGCTCGCCGCCGTCGGGTCGGCGAAGGGGCAGGGCACGCTGGTGCTGCGCCCGAGAGACGGCGTCGTCACCTACAGCGTCCTGCGCGGCGGCGCCCCCCTGATCGGGGAGTCCGATCTCGAGTCTCCGAAGGACGCCGCCCAGCGGTTCGGCACGGCCGTCGCCGGCCTCGCCTCCGGCCGCGGCGGCACCTACGCTCAGACGCTCGCCCAGTACGGCGTGCAGTTCGTCAGCGTGCCGGGGCCGGTCGAGGCCTCCCTGCACCGCACGCTGGACTCCGAGCCGGCTCTGGTGCGGATGAGCCTGTCGGCGGCCGGGGGGCTGTGGCGGCTGGCCCAGCCCGCTCCGGCGCCGCCTCCTCCGTCAGGAGGCGGCTCCATGCACAGGATCTGGTTGTGGGCTCAGGCGACTCTCCTGCTCGTCATATTGATCCTGGCCTCGCCGGGCGCCCGTACGGCCGAGGCGGAGGAGCAGTACGCCGACGTGCCACAGGAGGAACCCCGGGGACGCCGCCGGGCTGGTGAGGATCGGGTGCCGGTGTGAAGAGTCTGATCGAGAACCGCTTCGGCCTGCTCGCGCTGGTGCTCGTGGCGCTCGGCGCCCTCTACGGCGTCGCCTACGCGAGCCGGCCCGCCCCGGTGGTCCACACGCCGCCCAAGCCCGTCCGGGCCCTCATGGAGTCACTGACGACCGTCTGCCCGTCTCCTGGCGGAAGCAGGGTGAGCGTGGTGACGCCCCCCGGCGCCCAAGGCCAGGGGAGCGCCACCGTGGGCGAGATCACGGAGACCCCGGCCCCCGACGAGGGCGCCCCGCCCCAGGACGCCCCAGGCAAGGACGCTCCTAAGAAGGGCGCCAAGAAGGGCGCCGGAGACAAGGCGGAAAAGCCGCCGGCGGCGCTCGAGCAGCCCGGCGTCCTGTGGCAGCAGGACATGAAGGCCGGCACCGCCCCGCTGGCCGTCGCGGGCACCGGGTCGATGGCGGCCGGACTCGAGGCCGCGCAGACGGCACGGGCGGACGCGGGAAGCCAGCGGGGCCTGGCGTCCACGCGCTGCGTCGAGCCGGGGGCGGACGCCTGGTTCGTCGGGCCCGGTCCCGCCGCGGCCGCCATGACGCTCTACCTCACCAACGCCGACTCCGCTCCCGCCAACGTAGAGGTCATGATCTACGCCGGTGAGGGGCCGGTGCTCAGCGACCGGGGGAGCGGCATGGTCCTCCAGCCGGGCGAGCACCGGACGGTCAAGCTGAGCGACCTCGCGCCCTCTCCACTGGTGATGGCCGTGGAGGTCAGCACGAGCGGCGGACGCGTGGCGGCGGCGATCAAGGCGGTGCTCGGCAAGGCCGAGGGCGTCGACTGGCTGCCCGTGGCCGCACCTCCGTCCACCCAGGTCGTGGTACCCGGCATCCCGGGGATGGCCGGGCTCAGGGAGCTGTACGTGACGGCTCCGGGCGAGCAGGACACCGTCGTCCAGGTGAAGGCCGTGCTCAAGGACGGTTCCTACGCGCTCAAGAACAAGGAGACCGTCGACGTCCTGGCGGGGTCGACGAGCACCTTCGACCTGTCCACGGGAATCGGCGGTCAGCCCGCCGCCCTCGTTTTGACCTCGGACGTCCCGATCATCGCGGGCATGAAGATCACCGGGACGGGCCTGAGCCAGGACGTCGCCTTCACCGCGGGGGCCTCGCCGATCGATCTGGGCAGCGTCGTGGCGGACAACCGGGTCACCCGCAAGCAGGAGTCCCGCCTGGTCCTGTCGGCCCCGTTCGCCGCGGCCACGCTCAAGGTCCAGTTGGTGCCGAAGAGGGGTGCCGTGCCGGAGCCCGTCGAGGTCAAGGTGCCCGCCGCCCGGACCAAGGAGGTCAAGCTGGCCGCGCCGCCCGGCGGCGAGTCGGGGTTCAGCGTCGTCATCCAGCCGCAGCCCGGGTCGGGGCCCGTGTACGGCGGGCGGGTGCTCGTCGAGGACACCCCCAGCGGTCAGCTGATCACGGACCAGCCGCTCGCTCCCGCGACCATCTGGGCGCTCGTCCCGCCCACCGCCGACTCGCCGAGCGCCGTCCTGCCGTGAACAGGGCCGCCCTAGTGGCGGTCGTCGTATCCGGGGTCGATCGTCTCGGGGGTCTGGCCGAGGAGGCTGGCGACCTGCTCCACGACGACGTCGAAGACGAGCGTGCCGAGCTGGTCCCGGTCTCGTGCGCGCGCCTCGAGGGGGCGGCGATAGACGACCACGGCGGCAGGATCCCCGCCGCTCGCCGGATCGGCCCTGCCGAAGGGGATGGGGTCGGACGACAGCCTCGCTGGCCCGTCGATCAGCTCGTTCACCGGGGGGACCTCTTCGACGGCGAACTCGACGGAGGCGAGCTGGGCGCCCCAACGCGGCTTGAGCCGGTCGACCGCCTCGAGCACCAGGTCGTCGAACCGCTCGCCGCGGGACTTGGAGATGGGGACGTGAGCCGGGGCCAGCGGGCCGCGCATCCCGCGCCCGTGCCGATCACGTCGGCGCACACGTCGCTTCGGCTGCGGCATGTCGCCACGCTCGCTCGGCTCTGTCACGCAGTCAGCTTAAAGCGCCGCCCGTGACGCGCGGCGAGCCGTATCGCCGCTGTCCGAATTGTGGCGACACGCTCGATAAGAGCTTCGGGGTGGTGGCAATGTGCACGCGGACCGGATACGGTCCCTCCGTGAGCCCCGTCCGCAGCTGTTCCCGTACCGCCTGCAGGCAGCCTGCCGTCTTCACACTCACGTATGTCTACGCCGACTCGACCGCCGTCCTCGGGCCCCTGGCGACGTACGTCGAGCCGCACTGTTACGACCTGTGTGCGGAGCATGCGGAACGGCTCACCGCGCCGCGCGGCTGGGAGGTCGTCCGACTGCCGTCGGAGGCCGGCTCGCCCAGCGGAGACGATCTCGAGGCGCTCGCCAACGCGGTCCGCGAGGCCGCCCGCCCCGCCCCCGCCGCGGGGGAGCCCATCGGCCAGGCGGTCGAGGTCGGCAGGCGAGGGCATCTCCGGGTCCTGAAGTCGGCCCAGCCCAACCGGGAGCGGTGACCTCCCCGTACGGCACCGCGATTCCGCCCGCCGTCCGAAACGATCAGGCGCTATAGGCTCATGTGCGAGACATCAAGGAGTCCGGGGACTGTCGTGGCCGATCTCAGCAGGATTTTCAAGGCGTACGACGTGCGTGGCGTCGTGCCGGACGAGCTCGACGAGGAGGCCGCCGAGGCCGTCGGAGCGGCGTTCGTCGAGGTGACCGATGCCGCGGCCATGGTGATGGCCTATGACATGCGGCCCTCCTCGGTCCCGCTGGCCGCGGCCTTCGCGCGCGGGGCGACCTCGCGCGGCGCCGACGTCGTGAACACCGGCCTCGGCTCGACGGACCTGCTCTATTACGCCAGCGGCTCCCTCGGGCTGCCGGGGGTCATGTTCACCGCCAGCCACAACCCCGCGCGGTACAACGGCATGAAGATGTGCCGGGCCGGCGCGGTGCCGGTGGGCGCGGACACGGGCCTCACCGAGATCCGCGACCGCGCCGCCGAACTGCTGGCCGCAGGTCTGGGCGGCGTCCCGGGCAAGGGCGAGGTGACGCGGCGGGACCTGCTGGCGGACTACGCCGGGCACCTCAAATCGTTGGTCGACCTGTCGGGCATCCGGCCGCTCAAGGTCGTGGTCGACGCCGGCAACGGCATGGGCGGATACACGGTTCCCCCGGTCTTCCAGGGACTGCCGATCGAGCTGACCGCGCTCTACTTCGAGCTCGACGGGACCTTCCCCAACCACGAGGCGAACCCGCTCGAGCCGGCGAACCTGCGCGACCTGCAGCAGGCGGTCGTCGACAGGGGAGCCGACATCGGCCTCGCGTTCGACGGCGACGCCGACCGCTGCTGGGTGATCGACGAGAACGGCGAGTCGGTCTCCCCGTCCACGATCACCTCGCTGGTCGCCGTCCGGGAGCTGGCCCGGCATCCGGGGGCCACGGTCATCCACAACCTGATCACGTCCCAGGGCGTCCCGGAGATCGTCGCCGAGCACGGCGGCCTCCCGGTGCGCACGCGCGTGGGGCACTCGTTCATCAAGGCCGAGATGGCCAGGACCGGCGCCGTCTTCGGGGGCGAGCACTCGGCCCACTACTACTTCCGTGACTTCTGGTTCGCCGACTCCGGGATGCTGGCCGCACTGCACGTGCTGGCCGCGCTCGGCGAACAGGACAGGCCGCTGTCGGAGACGCTGTCGCGCTACGCGCGGTATGCGGCGTCCGGCGAGCTGAACAGCACGGTCTCCGACCAGGGCGCGGCGCTCGACAGGGTTCGCGCGACATTCTCGGGACGGGAGGGTGTTAGGTTCGACGAGCTGGACGGTCTCACCGTGACCGGCCCCGGCTGGTGGTTCAACCTGCGCCCGTCCAACACAGAGCCGCTGCTGCGGCTCAACGCCGAGGCGACCGACGAGAACATGATGGCCACCGTGCGCGACGAAGTGCTCGCTGTGGTAAGGAGCTGACCGAGTTGAAGATCGACGACTGGCTGCTGGACATTCTGGCCTGTCCGGCGTGCAAGTCCCCCCTGCGTGTGGAGAGCGACACCGACGAACTCGCCTGCACGTCCTCGGAGTGCGGGCTGGTCTATCCGGTCCGCGACGACATCCCGGTTCTCCTGGTCGACGAGGCTCGCAAGGCATGACCGACGCCGGAGCGGCACCCGGCACGGTGTTCGAGCCGGATCGCCTCGACGACCAGGCATATCTGGCCGAGGGTGATCCTTCGGGCGTGCTGCGGGCCGTCGCGTCCTCGGCGGCTCGGGTGCGCACCGCCTACCGGGCCGCCGTCGAGGCGCAGGTGGCCTCCCTCGGGCGGTTCGGCCGTCCCCGGGCGATCGTGGTGGTGGGCACGGGCGGCTCCGCCGTAGCGGGCGACGTGCTCGACGCCGTCATCGGGTACGGCGCGCCGTTGCCGGTCGTCACCGTCCGCGGCCACCGGCTGCCGGGCTGGGTCGGCGCCGCCGACGTCGTCATGGCGGTCTCGCGTCCCGGCGACGGGGAGGAGACCTTCGCCCCGGCGGCGGAGGCTGCCCGGCGCGGCGCCTCGATCATGGGCGTCGGACCGGCGCGGTCCCCGCTCGAGCATGTGGTGACGCGGGCGGGCGGGCCGTACGTGCCGCTGGAGGGCGAGGCCGCGCGGTCGGGCGGGACGTTGTGGGAGCTCGCAGTCCCGCTGGTCGTCGCGGCCTCGGCGCTCGGGCTGGTGGAGGCCGGCGAGGACGTTTTCGAGGCGGCGGCCGTGCGGCTGGAGGACATCGCCCACCGATGCCGGCCGTCCAGCGAGTCGTTCATCAACCCCGGCAAGACGCTCGCGACCGAGCTGGCGGGGAGCGTCCCGATGATCTGGGGCAGCTCGCCCCTGGCCGGGGCCGCGGCCCGTTGGCTGGCGTTCCGGCTCAACGAGATCGCCAAATATCCGGCCATCTGGGGAGAGATCCCGGAGAGCCGGCATCAGCTCGCCGCGTTCAGCGGGCCGCTCGCGGGGCGGGACGTCTTCGCCGACCCCTTCGCCGACGAGCCGGGTGGCGAGGGCGCCAAGCTGCGTCTCGTCCTGCTGCGTGACGCCGAGGAGCAGGAGCAGGTCGTCAGGAACCGTACGGCGGCCGTCGGGCTGGCGGAGGACAGGGGCGTTCCCGTCTCCGAGGTCGTGGCCGAGGGCGTCCAGCCGCTGGAGCGGCTCGCGTCGCTGATCGGTCTGGGCGACTACGCGGCCGTCTACGCCGCGCTGGGATACGGCATCGACCCGGAGTCGTTTTCGGACGTCACGGAACTCAGGGCCTGAATTTCGCTCTAGGATCTTTTTGGCCGATTCCTGAGGAGTTCTTGTGAGTGCGAGTGGCGGATCCAAGGCGATCATCGCGGCGCTGAGCGCCAACCTGGCGATCGCGGTGGCGAAGTTCGTGGCGTTCGTCTTCACGGGGTCGTCATCGATGCTCGCGGAGTCCGTCCACTCGGTGGCCGACTCCGGGAACCAGGCTCTGCTGCTGCTGGGCGGCAAGCGGGCGGAGCGGGCGCGGACCCGCACCCACCCGTTCGGGTTCGGCCGTGAGCGGTACTTCTACGCCTTCGTCGTGGCCCTCGTGTTGTTCAGCATCGGCGCGCTGTTCTCCATCTACGAGGGCTGGCACAAGATCGCTGACCCGCACCCCGTCGAGTCGCCGATCTGGGCCTTCAGTGTGCTGATCTTCGCCATCATCGCTGAGGGCTTCTCGTTCAGGACCGCCATCAAGGAGTCGTTGCCCCACAAGGGCGACGCGTCGTGGGTGAGGTTCATCCGCAGGTCCAAGGCCCCCGAGTTGCCCGTCGTCCTGCTGGAGGACCTCGGTGCGCTGCTGGGCCTCATCTTCGCGCTGTTCGGCGTGACCATGGCGGTGGTCACCGGTGACGCCGTCTGGGACGGCATCGGGACGATCATGATCGGCGTGCTGCTCGCCGCCATCGCCTTCGTCCTCGCGATGGAGACCAAGTCGCTGCTGATCGGGGAGAGCGCCGCGCCCGAGGTCGAGGAGCAGATCTGCGCCGCCCTGGAGAACGCCCCCGAGGTCACCAAGGTCATCCACCTCCGCACGCTCCACCTGGGCCCCGAGGAACTCCTCGTGGCGGCGAAGATCGCGGTCGACCACGACGACACGGCGACCGAGATCGCCCGGGGGATCGACGAGGCCGAGCAGCGCATCCGCGCCGCCGTGCCGATCGCCCGGGTCATCTACCTGGAGCCCGACCTCGACCGCACGGAGCAGGCGCCCTCGCCGCAGGTGCGCTGACGGGACGACCCTCGACGTCCCGTCAGGTCGCCGTTCCGCCTTCCTTCGCTGCGTTGTCATGGCGCGCCGGGTGCGTAACTGATCACGATTTATCGGGATGTCTCGGAATTTTTCGAGGTGGAGACCGGTAGCCGTGGCCGCCGGTCGCGCGGTGACCCGGGGTGCAGCGTGACGAAAATGTGATGCGTGTTTCCTTTACCTCCCTGTACTCGTGGGTAACTTGGGCTTTACCTATTTGACCTCGCGGGAGGTGCCCATGGTCGAGCAGGGACGTGTGCGGTGGAAGCGCTTCGCGCTGGTCTTCGTGCCCGCGATCGCGATCGCGTCGGTGCTCGTCGGAGCCACCGCGGAAGGCGCGATCGGAGCGTCGTTCGTGGTCTCGGGCGACACGTTCAAGGTCTCCGCCGACAAGCTCCAGGGGCAGGGGTTCGTCCAGTACGGCAGCCTGGTCCAGAACAAGAAGGGCCGGAAGATCCCGGTCGCGGTGTCGGGCATCCGGCACGCCACGCTCACGAACATGTGCCAGACCGTGCTGGTCGACTCGCCAGTGGGCGCGGTGACCATCAAGCTGACCGCGGGGACGGGCAAGAACCCCGTGGTCGCGGAGAACATGATCGTCGATGCGTCCCAGTTGCAGGGTAACGCCGTCTTCACGCGCATCCAGGTGGGCAGGGACGCCGGGACCCTCGACGCGGTCTCCGGCGGGGCGGGTCCCTCGGGGATGTTCGGGCAGCAGGCCAGCGCCGTCTCGATCACCGGCTTCAAGCAGGTCTCGTGGGCCGTCAACGCGGCGACCTTCAAGTTGCCCGGCCTCAAGCTGACCGTCGAGCCCGGTAAGCACGAGTGCTTCTGATGCCGTCGCCGTTCTCACCCTCGGCGCCCGTCTTCCGGGTGTCTCCGCTCCTGACGCCTCCGCCCGGGGAGTCGTCGTCCGGCCGTCCCGGCAGGCGTCCGTGAGCGATCCGACGCCGTGGCGCAGGACCCGGCCCTTCTGGGGCGGCCTGCTGACCATCCTCGGCGGGGTGGAACTGCTGAGCATCCCGTTCGCCTCGCAGGCGTTGCCCCTGGTCATCCAGTCGGGCACGGTCGGGGCCAGCTATCTGATCGCGCTGGTGCTGATCGCCGTCGGCCTGCTGCTGTGGTGGCAGCCCGGCCAGCGGATCTTTCTGGGCGTGGTGGCCGTGCTCGTCTCGCTCGCGTCCTTCGTCTACGCCAACCTGGGCGGATTCCTCGTCGGCATGCTGCTGGGCCTCGTCGGAGGGGCGCTCGCGGCGGCGTGGACCCCCGAGCCCGCCGCAGCCGGTCCGGCCGACCCGCAGGCGGCCCCACCGCCGACGGCAGGCCTGACCTTCACGCGGCGGCGCGTCGTCAGCGGCGACGAACTCGCGAACGCGCTTCCCGCCTCTCCTGACGAGCCCGCCGGCGGCGCGTCGGGCGTGTGGATCGGGCGGGTCAAGGACGCGTCGGCCGATGATCCAGCCCGTGATTCAGCCGGAGACCCGCCCGGAGTCGGGGGATCCGCGACTCCGGGCCGGGAGCCCCCATCCGGCGATGACGGTGGTTCAGGTGCAGGACCCGGCGGGAAGGCGGGCCCTGGCGGCAGGGCGCTGGCGATCGCCGTACTGCCGCTGGTCCTGATGTCCGGAATCGCCCCGCAGGCGACCGGCGCGATCAGCGCTCCCGCGACGCCGGTGGCGGCGACGGAGGCGGCGTCGGTGAGCGCGCCGTCGCTGACCATGACGGGGATGAAGTTCCACGGCGTCGTGGAACTTCCCACCGCGACCGGCATGGTCAAGATGTTGTGGTTCACCATGGACCGGGCCGTGTTGTCCGGGCCGCGGCAGACGATGGGGCGCGCCACCCTGACGGGGAGCACCTTCACCTTCGTCGGGAACGTCGACATCTACACGACCAAGATGACCGGCACGCTCCTCGGCCTGCGCCAGGAGTTCACGGCCGAGCATCCCAATGTGCTGGTCAGGGCGCTGAAGCTGGTGCCGAGGCTGGACCTTCCGCTGACCATGACCGACATCGTGAGCGAGCAGCCCTATGTCACGGCGGACTCCCTCCAGGCCGAGGGCCTGCGGCTGGTCGTCGCGCCCTGACCCGCCGGGGGCGGCCGGGGTCAGCCGGGGTCGCGGTCTCCGGCCCGGACGAGCCCGGTCTCGTAGGCGTGGATCACGGCCTGGGTTCGGTCGCGGAGGCCGAGTTTGGCCAACAGGCGCGCCACATGGGTCTTCACCGTGTGCTCGGTCACGACCAGTTCGGCCGCGATCTCGGAGTTGGACAACCCGCGGGCGATCAGTTGGAGGACCTCCGACTCCCGGGGCGTGAGCAGAGTCGCCGCCGCGGCCCGCCGCCGCGCGCTGAACTCGGCGATCAGGCGCCTGGTCACCTGTGGTGCGAGCAGCGCGTCCCCACGCGCGACGACTCGCACCGAGTCCGCCAGATCGTCGGCCCGGATGTCCTTGAGAAGGAAGCCGCTCGCCCCTGCGAGGAGCGCTTCGTAGACGTACTCGTCCAGGTCGAAGGTTGTGATCATGAGCGCTTTGGCGCCCAGTTCGGTGACGGCCCGGGCGACCTCGATGCCGTTCATGACCGGCATGCGAATGTCGAGCAGGGCGACGTCCGGGCGCTCGGCACGCGCGAGCCGTACCGCCTCTCCGCCGTCGGCGGCGGCTCCGACGACGGCGATGTCCGGCTGCGCGGCGAGCACGGCGGTGAACCCCCTGAGCACCACCGGCTGGTCGTCGGCCACGAGAACCTTGATCATTCGAGCGGAAGCCCTGCCTGGATGAGGAAGCCTCCGGCCGGGGCCGGTCCGGCGACGAACCAGCCGCCCAGGGCCACGGCCCGTTCCCGCATGCCGATCAGCCCGTGCCCAGGCGTCTCGCGCGGGCCGTCCGCGGCGTCTTCCCGCGCTGAGGGGCCGGGGCCGTCGTCGGCGATCCTGAGGGCGAGCAGCGTGGGCCGGTAGGCGATCTCGATGGAGACCCGGGCCCCCGGAGCGTGTGTTCTGGCGTTGGTCAGGGATTCCTGGATGATCCGGTAGGCCGACACGTCCACGGCCTGCGGGAGTTCCTTCTCCTCTCCGAGGATGTCGAGGTCCACGTCACCGCCGTGATGTTCGAGCAGTTCGGGCAGCTGTGCCAGCCCCGGCTGCGGTGCCGTCTCCGGAGGGACGTCCGCGCGGAGCACGCCGAGCAGCCGCCGCATCTCGGTCAGCGTCCCGCGGGCCGCGGTGGCGATCTCCGCGAACTCCTGCTTGGCCTCGTCACTCATGTTCGTGATGGTGTACGGCGCGGTCTCGGCCTGGACCGCGACCATGGAGATGGAATGGGCGACGATGTCGTGCATCTCCCTGGCGATCCGCGCCCGCTCGGCCATGGCCGCCTGCTCCCGCAGCGTCTCCAGGTTGTCCGCGCGCACCTCCTTGACCTCTGTCTGGCTCCGCCGTACGTCGGCCAGCATGGTCAGCCCTGCCAGCAGGACCGCCCCGCCGACGGCCGCGGCCGCGATCGGGAGAAGGTAGGGATGCAACAGCAGGACGCCGCCGGCGGCGACGAGGAGGGGCACCCCGATGACCCCCGCGAGGAGCCAGGCCGCCCGCCGGCTCAGGTGGCGCTGGACCGTGTAGAAGGACAGCGCCGCCGATATGGCCACGGGGAGCACCCAGGCGGCGGGCATCTGCGGGAACATCGCGATGAGGACGGCGCCGAGGAAGGTGAGGACGACGGTCAGCCACGGGTAGGCGCGGCGCATGACCTGCGGTCCGGTCGCCAGGACGATGCCTGCCATGTCCAAGGTCCCGGATGCGTACCTTGCGCCCAGGAGCCCGAAGACGGCCAGGGTGACGCCGATCACGAGATCAATGGGGGAGCTCAGGGCGGTGCGGAGATCGAACGAGGTGATGTTCCGTTCGACCTGGTCGATTCGTGACGTCAGGTTCACACCGAGGATTGTCCGCCGATCTCCCTGAGGTGTCGTCACTCCAGAGAGCGACCTCGGGGTCACCCGAGTGGGGCCACAGGGGCCACAGGGGCCACCCGGGCCACTGGTGCCACCGAGGTCATCTGGGCCGCAGAAGCCGCAGGGCCTTCTCCTTCTCGAAGTCGAGGGCCCGGCGCGGCGCCTGGATGCGGCCGATCCTGACGCCGAGGTCGCGTACGGCCTGGGCCACCGCCGGCTCGGACATCGCCCTGAGCGCGAACGCCAGCTCGGCGGGGGAGATGTCGAAGCGGCGTTCCAGATCCATGGCCTGGCTGACGGCGGCGAGCTCGTCCGGGCCGAACCTGCGGTGCGACCCCCGGTCACGCACGGGCGGCAGGAGACCGAGGGACTCGCGATAGCGCAACATCCGCGGCGACACACCCAGCCGTCGCGCGGCTTCCGTTATCCGCATCCCTGCCCCTTTCGCGCCTCGTCTGCGCTCACGCTAGACAGTCCGGAGGCCCTTTGGCAGCCCCTTGCGGCTGATTCTTACATTCTCGTGTCAGGTTCGGCCTTCCTGGCGTGCGCCGTGCCGTACACGCGGCCTAGACTCGCTGCGACGGACAATGGAGGGACACGAAAATGGACTTCAAGGTCGCCGACCTTGCACTTGCGGACTTCGGCCGCAAGGAGATCCGCCTCGCCGAGCACGAGATGCCGGGCCTGATGGCGACCCGTAGGGAGTACGCCGCCTCGCAGCCGCTCAGGGGCGCGAAGATCATGGGCTCGCTGCACATGACGATCCAGACGGCCGTGCTGATCGAGACGCTGGTCGCGCTCGGAGCGGACGTCCGCTGGGTGAGTTGCAACATCTTCTCCACGCAGGACCACGCCGCGGCCGCGGTCGTCGTCGGGCCCGAGGGCACCGCCGACAACCCCTCCGGTGTGCCGGTCTTCGCGTGGAAGGGCGAGACGCTGGAGGAGTACTGGTGGTGCACCGAGCAGGCGCTCGCGTGGCCCGACGGCTCCGGCCCGAACATGATCCTCGACGACGGCGGCGACGCCACGCTCCTCGTCCACAAGGGCGCCGAGTTCGAGAAGGCGGGGGCCGTACCGGTCGCCGGCGAGGACGACCCGGAGGAGTGGGCGATCATCCTCGACACGCTCCGCCGTACGGTCACGGACGAGAAGCGCTGGAGCGCCATCGCCCAGGAGATCAAGGGCGTCACCGAGGAGACCACCACCGGCGTGCACCGGCTCTATGAGATGCACAAGTCGGGCCAGCTGCTCTTCCCGGCGATCAACGTCAACGACTCGGTGACGAAGTCCAAGTTCGACAACAAGTACGGCTGCCGCCACTCGGTGATCGACGGTCTCAACCGGGCCACCGACGTGCTGATCGGCGGCAAGGTCGCGGTGATCTGCGGCTACGGCGACGTGGGCAAGGGCTGCGCCGACGCGCTGCGCGGCCAGGGCGCCCGCGTGATCGTGACCGAGATCGACCCCATCTGCGCCCTGCAGGCGGCCATGGACGGCTTCCAGGTCACCACCCTGGAGGACGTCGTCGGCATCGCGGACATCTTCGTCACGACGACCGGCAACTTCGGCATCATCACGGCCGAGCACATGTCGCAGATGAAGCACCAGGCGATCGTGTCCAACATCGGGCACTTCGACAACGAGATCGACATGGCCGGGCTGGGCCGCATCCCCGGCATCGTGAAGAACAACATCAAGCCGCAGGTCGACGAGTGGGTCTTCCCTGACGGGCACTCCATCCTCGTGCTGGCCGAGGGCCGTCTGATGAACCTGGGCTGCGCCACCGGCCACCCGTCGTTCGTGATGTCGAACTCGTTCACCAACCAGGTGATCGCCCAGATCGAGCTCTTCACGAAGACCGAGGAGTACCCGGTGGGCGTCTACGTGCTGCCGAAGCACCTGGACGAGAAGGTCGCCCGCCTCCACCTCGACGCGCTCGGAGTCAAGCTGACCAAGCTGACGAAGAAGCAGGCCGAGTACATCGGCGTGCACGTCGAGGGCCCCTACAAGCCCGACCACTACCGCTACTGAGCCCCATCCACACGGGCGTGATCATGCACAGGTTCGTGCGCATGCTCGCTGAGCTGCGACGCTCCTGTGCGTGATCATGCACACATTCGGTCGAATGGCCGCTGAGCAGCGGCGACGTCGATCGTGATCATGCACACCTTCGTGAAAGTGGTGCATGAGCTGGGACGACGAGGTTCGTGATCATGCAGTGCCGTACGGTCGCGCGCAAAGGTGTGACCGTACGGTGCATGATCACAAAACGCATTTTCGCAGGTCAGGATAGTCGCTTCCGAATCTGTGCATGATCACGCTCAGCGAAGGGTCAGGTCGATGCGGGTAACGGCGAACCTGTGCATGATCACGCGCGAGGTTGGCGCAGGTGGCGGCGGGAATCGAGGAATCTGTGCATGATCACGGCGGGATGGCGGAGGCGGGGGAGCGGCGGATCGGCTGGGCCGCCAGGTCCATGCCCGTCCTCGAGGCCATCGGGGCGGGGTTCGCCCAGGACAGGCCGCTGGACGGACTGCGCATCGCCGCCTGCCTGCACGTGACCGCGGAGACCGCAGTGGTCATGGGCGCGCTCAAGGCGGGTGGCGCCGAGATCGCGCTGGCCGCCTCCAACCCGTTGTCCACCCAGGACGACGTGGCCGCGGCGCTGTCCACGTACGGCATCGCCGTACATGCCCGGGCCGGAGTGGACAGGGACACCTACTACCGGCACATCCATCGGGCGCTCGACATCGCGCCGAACATCGTGCTCGACGACGGCTGCGACCTGGTCAACATCCTGCACACCGAACGAGTCGAACTGCTCGACGAGGTCATCGGCGGCTGCGAGGAGACCACGACGGGCATCATCCGGCTGCGCCAGATGGCGGCCGAGGGTGCCCTCAGGTTCCCCATGGTCGCGGTCAACGACACCCGCACCAAGCGGATGTTCGACAACAGGTACGGCACCGGCCAGTCCACCCTCGACGGCATCATGCGGGCCACGAACATCCTGCTGGCCGGGCGCACGGTCGTCGTCGCGGGTTTCGGTTTCTGCGGCCGGGGGGTCGCGGAGCGGGCCAAGGGCCTGGGCGCACGGGTCGTCGTCACCGAGATCGACCCGGTGAAGGCCCTCGACGCGGCGCTCCAGGGATACGACGTGCAGCCGATGTGGCGGGCCGCGGAGATCGGCGACGTGTTCGTCACCGTCACCGGCAACCGCGACGTGATCCGCGCCGAGCACCTGGCCGCCATGAAGGACGGCGCGATTCTCGCCAACGCCGGTCATTTCGACGTCGAGATCGACGTCCGCGCCCTGGAAGAGATGGCGCAGGCCGTGCATTTCGGGATCCGCCCGAACACTGATGAGTACGTCCTGGAGAACGGCAGGCGGTTGCTCCTCCTCGCCGAGGGCCGCCTGGTCAACCTGAGCGCCGCCGAGGGGCACCCGGCCGCCGTGATGGACATGTCCTTCTCCGCCCAGGCCCTCGCCGTCGCATGGCTCGCCCAGGAGGCCGTACGGCTCACGCCCGGCGTCTACGACGTTCCGGCGGAGGTCGACTTCCAGGTGGCGAGGCTGAAACTGGGAGCGGCGGGGATCGCGATCGACGCGCTCACCGCCGAGCAGGAGGACTATCTCCACTCCTGGCGGGTCGGCTCCTGAGCTCACAAAAGAGCTGAAAAGACGCACAAAAGAGCTGAAAAGAAAGGTGGGCACGACCCGTGCGGCCTCTCCTCCGCACCTGGTCGTGCCTCACCTCAACCCCATTAGCAGGCATGGCCCCATGACCTGCATTCCGGACCCATGCCCCTCTGGCCTGGGTCTACACCTCATGTCGGGGGGACGAATCCTCCCGGTGTCGGACCGGCCGGCTCCGCGGGCGGGTTCGGGACGGAAGCAGGAGTCTCCTGGCCGGGGCTCCGAGGTGCCACGTCCGACGGGTGCGCCGGCGCCGTGCCGTACGGGAACGCGGGTGACCCGGGCGCTCCGTCGTACGGCGGTGTGGCCGGCTGCGAGGCCCCTTGATTCCACTGAGAAGCCCGGCCGTACGGCGAGGCGGGACCCCGGGTCTGCGCGAGCCGCAGTTCCTCCCGGCGGCGGCGCTCGGCGAGCACGGCGGCGAGGTAGGCGTACGGCGGGACGCCGGGCGGGGGCGGCGGCGCGACGCACGCGCTCACCTGGCCCGCGATTCGCATCCCCATGTCGTGTTGCACGTTCGGGGACAGCTGGTGCCAGCGGGAGAGGTACTGCCGGGCGGTGTTGGCCAGCTCGTCCTGGAGTTGCGAGAGCTGCAGCGAGGAGGCCCATCCGGCGAGTTGCAGCGGCATCGGGGGCGGCGGGGCCTGTCGCGGCGAGCGCTCGCCGATGACGATCGTGCCCGCGAAGACGTCGCCGAGTCGCTTGCCCTTCTGGTTGATCAGCGAGGTGATGAGCGCGGGAGCGCCGGACAGCGCCCAGAACTCCACCAGACCGGCCAGCCCGCGGAAAAGGGCCTGGCGGAAGCGCTCGGGTCCGCCGTCCTCGCTGACGACCCTGAGCCCGAGCGCGAGCTTGCCCAGACTCCGTCCTCTGCTGACCGTCTCGAAGATCACCGGATAGCCGACCAGGACGAGCGCGGAGAACAGGATGCCCAGGCCTGCGGCGAGCGCGCCATCGGTGATGATGGTCGCGTTGGCCAGCAGCAGCGAGATCACGATCAGGGCGGCCACCTGCACGAGCCAGTCGATGATGAAGGCCGCTGCGCGGCTGGGCAGCTGGGCGATCCGCACCTCGACGACGACGGCCTCACCCGTCACGACTTCTGACACACTCGCACCCTACTGTGCGGCGGTCGATAGGGTTTGATCTGTGGACATCGATGCGTTTGTCGCGGCCAGCAAGCCGACCTGGGACCGGCTTGAGGACCTGGTCCGGCGGCGTCGCTCGCTGAACGGCGCGGAGGTCGACGAACTGGTCGAGTTGTACCAGCGGGCCGCGACGCACCTGTCCATCGTCCGGTCCGGTTCCAGGGACGCCATCCTGGTCGGCCGCCTGTCCACGCTGGTCGCCCGGGCCCGCTCGGCCGTCACGGGGGCGCACAGCCCGGCCTGGCGCGAGGTCGTCCGGTTCTTCACGGTGTCCTTCCCCGTGGTCGCCTACCGGGCGCGCAGGTGGTGGCTGGGGGCGTCGCTCGCCTCGCTGGTGGTCGCGTGGGTCATCGGGGTCTGGATAGCCAAGAACCCCGACGTCCAGGCCGCGATCGGGACCCCCGAGGACATCAGGCAACTGGTCGACCACGACTTCGCCGACTACTACTCGGAGAATCCGGCCGCGTCGTTCGCCGGGCAGGTGTGGATCAACAACGCGTACGTGAGCATGCAGGTCATCGCCTCCGCGGTCCTGCTGGGCCTGCCGATTCCCTACATCCTGTTCCAGAACGCGGCGAACGGCGGCCTCCTCGGCGGTCTGATGGCGGCGAACGGCAAGGCCGACATCTTCTGGGGGCTGATCCTCCCGCACGGGCTGCTGGAGCTCACCGCCGTCTTCCTCGCCGCCGGGGTCGGGATGCGCCTCGGCTGGACGGTCATCGACCCCGGGCCGCGCCGGCGCGGGGAGGCCCTGGCCGAGCAGGGGCGGGCCGTGATGAGCGTCGCGCTGGGCCTGGTCGTCGTGCTCTTCGTCTCCGGCCTCATCGAGGCCGGCGTCACTCCGTCCGGCCTGCCCACATGGGCGCGCATCGGCATCGGCGCGCTCGCCGAGACCCTCTTCCTCGCCTATGTGATCGTCTTCGGACGCCGGGCCGTACGGCAGGACGAGACGGGCGACATCGAGCTCGCCCCGGACCTTGCCCCCACCGGCTGACTGTCAGAGACGGCCCGCCGCCTTCAGTGCGAGGTAGGCGTCCGCCAGCGCGGGGGCGACGTCCTCAGGGAGGGCGTCCACGACCTCGACGCCGTGACGGCGCAGCAGAGACGTGATCCGCCGCCTCTCGCCCCGCAGTTGCTCGGCCGCCGCCGCGTCGTAGACCTGCTCCGACGTACCCCGTCCCGAGGCCATGGCCGCGACGCGCGGATCGGCGACGGCGGCCACGAGCACCAGGTGCCGCGAGGACAACTGCGGGAGCAGGGGCAGGAGGCCCTCTTCCATGGCGGTCGCGTTGAGGTCGGTCAGCAGCACCACCAGGCAACGCCGCTTCGCCCGGGCGAGGACGGCGGCCACCATGCCGGGCGAGTCCGCCTCGACGAGCTCGGCCTCGATCGGCGCCATGACGTTGACCAGGGACGACAGCAGTTCCGTACGCGCCGCGCCCGACAGCCAGGCACGGACCACGCGGTCGTAGGCGAGGAAGTCGACGCGATCGCCGGCACGGGCGGCGAGGGCGGCCAGCAGCAACGCGGCGTCCATCGACCAGTCCAGCCGGGGCCATCCGGGAGGCGGACGCCGCCCGCCGTCGCCCTGGTCCGATCGGTCGCCCCCGGCGGGTTCGGCCTGTTCAGGCGCCGACGGGATCGGAGCCGTGCCCACCCGGCCCGCCGAGGTTCGGCCGGTGTCGAGCACGATGAGGACCCGGCGGTCACGTTCCGGGCGCCAGGTGCGCACGACGACGTCGTTGCGCCGCGCGCTGGCCCGCCAGTCGATGGACCGCACATCGTCGCCGACCACGTACTCCCGCAGCGAGTCGAACTCGGTGCCCTGACCCCGCACCAGCGCGGGGTGCTGACCGTCCAGCTCCCGCAGGCGGGCCAGCTTGGCGGGCAGATGCCTGCGGCTCAGGAACGGCGGCAGCACCCGCACCGACCACGGAACCCGATGCCTTCCCTGCCGCCCGGCCAGGCCGAGGGGCCCCAGCGAGCGGACCGTCACCGTGACCGCCTCACGGTCGCCCCTCCTGGTCGGCGTGAGTGTGACGGTGAGACGCCGGCGCTCGCCTCTCGGCACGTCGATGTCGAGTCGCCGCGGCGTGGCTCCCGCCGAGGGCGGCCAGGCGTCGCGCAACACCCCGCGGACCCGGCGCGTGCCGGGGTTCTCCACGATCAGGCCGACGGTGACCGACTGGCCGAGCCGTACGAGCCGCTCGCCCTCGCGGCTGAAGCGCAGGGGGCGCACTCCGCCCGCGAAGATCAGGTCGACCACGACCAGGAAGGCGAGGAGCAGCACGATGCCCAGCACCGCGAGCCCCGGCCGCGGCGCGAAGAGCACCACAAGGGCGCCGAGGGCCGCGAGCAACCCCGCACGTCCTGTCAGCGCCATGGTGCCGCCCCTCCTTCTCGTACGGCTCCCGCTCGTACGGCTCCCGCCCCACAGTGCATGATCACGAACTCCATCTTCCCAGGTCAGCCCACTTGATCGCGAACTTGCGCATGATCACGCCCGGAGTAATGCCAGGTCAGCCGGCCTGTCCACGAACCTGTGCATGATCACGCCGGAGGGGTGGGTCAGCGGGGGACGGGGACCGAGGCCAGGATGCCGTCCAGGACGCCGTCGGGGGTGGCGCCCTCGAGCTCCGCCTCCGGGCGCAACTGAACGCGGTGCCGCAGAGCCGGCCGGGCCAGGGCCTTCACGTCGTCAGGGGTGACGTACGAACGGCCGGACAGCCAACCCCACGCCCGAGCGGCCGCCAGCAGGGCCGTCGCGCCTCGAGGTGACACGCCGAGCTGCAACGACGGCGACTGACGTGTCGCCCTGGCCAGGTCGACGATGTACCCGAGCACCTCCGGAGCCACGTGCACCTGCTTGACGGCCTCCCGGCCGGCCTCCAGATCGGCCGCTGAGGCGACCGGCTTGAGGTGCGTCAGGTCGCGCGGGTCGAAGCCGAGAGCGTGCCGTTCGAGCACCGCTATCTCCTGCTCCCGGGGAGGCAGCGGGACAGTCAGCTTGAGCAGGAACCGGTCCAGCTGGGCTTCGGGGAGCTGGTAGGTGCCCTCGTACTCGATGGGGTTCTGGGTCGCCGCCACGATGAACGGGTCGGGGAGCATGCGGGCCGAGCCCTCGACGCTGATCTGGCGCTCCTCCATGGCCTCGAGCAGAGCGGCCTGGGTCTTCGGCGGCGTGCGATTGATCTCGTCGGCGAGCAGCAGGTTCGTGAAGACCGGCCCCTCGCGGAACTCGAACTCCGACGACTTGGCGTCGTAGACCAGCGAGCCGGTCACGTCGCCCGGCATCAGGTCGGGGGTGAACTGCACCCGCTTGAAGTCGAGCGACAGCGTCGCGGACAGGGCGCGGACCATGAGCGTCTTGGCCACACCGGGGACGCCTTCGAGCAGCACGTGCCCACGGCACAGCAGGGCGATCACGAGGCCGGTGACGATGGCGTCCTGCCCCACCACGGCCTTGCCGACCTCGGCTCGCAACGTGGCGAGCGCCTCCCGCGCCGCGTCGGCCCCCGGCGTGGAGGCCTGCGGGGCTCCGGCTCCGAAGGCCCCGGATCCAGGTGTCGTCACGAGTCTTGTACCTGCCTTTCGAGTGTGTCGAGGTATCCGGCCAGGGCGACGAGCCCGGCGTCGTCGGCGGGAGCGCCGCCGAACAGAGCCGGCCGTACCTGCTCCGGATCCTCTCCGGTTCGCGCGGACACCGCTGTGACGATCTCGTCGGGTGTCGCCGTGCGGGGAAGCCCGAGGCGCGGGGTGATGCGGTCGATCGTGGCGGCGCGGAGCGCGAGGGCCGCCCGGTCCCGTGCGCGGCGTGCCCGGTACAGGCGTCCCCGGCCTTCCACGGTCTCGGCCGCCCGCACGACCACCGGAAGGCGCTCGGCGACGACAGGGCCGAGCCGCCGTCCACGCCACAGGGCGACCACGCCCAGCGCGAAGACGAGTTCGACGACCGCCCAGCCCACTCCCGAAGGGATCAGCTCGCCGAGGCTCTTCGGCTCGGAACCGGCCCCGTCAGAACCGTCGGACCCGTCCGGGCCGGACGACTGGGAGATCTGGTCGGGTTCGGCCGGAGGCACCAGCCAGATGAGCCGCGACTTCGTGCCCGCGAGGTTGACGGCGAGGGCGGCGTTCCCGTCCTCGGCCAGCCTGAGGTTCGTCATGAACTGGCCGTCGCCCACGACGGTCACCGTACGGCCGCCGGCGGTGTAGCGGACGAGAGTCGGCTTGCCGTCCGACGGGTAGCACCCCGTCGATCCGGGCGGGCCGGTGAACGAGGTGCCGCCCATGTAGGCGCTGCCCGCCGCGTTCGCCTCGCGCAGCCCGCACGACGGCGGTCGCGACCGTGAGGAGGTGCCGCCGACCTCGCTGATGAGACCGGGCGCCAGCACGTCGAGGTACGGCACCTGCCCGACGATCAGCCTGTCGGCCGGAGCGGCGGCGATCCGGCCGGCCTCGCTCGCCGTCAGGTCCGTCGCCTCAGTGATGAGAATCTGGCCGTCCGTGCCGAGCCCGGCCAGCGCCGTCGCGACGTCGTCCACGCGCTGGACGGAGACTCCGTGCGCGCCCAGCACCTGGGCCAGGGCCTTGCTGCCGGCGAGGGAGGAGTCGCCGGGGTCGAGCGCGCTGCCGCCACCGGTCGACCCGGACGGCAGCAGCACCGGGACGACCGCCGCCACCACGACGATGGCGGCGACCAGGACGATCGCGCGCCCCCGCTTCCAGATGCTTCGGGCCGTGGGCGAGACGGAGTACGACCGTTCGGTCGTCTGGAGCGTCATGCGGAGGCCTCCAGCGCGACGCGGGCGGCCATCAGGCGCTCGTCGAGATCCTTGAGAACGGCGTAGGCCTCGGGCGTCCCCGCCACCTCGCCGTAGGTCACGTCGTCGAAGAGCCGGGCGGCCGACCGCAGGTCGGAGGCGTGCGAAGGCAGCGCCTGTCCTGCGGTCTGCGCCAGTTCGAGGGCGGTACGGCCGGGCAGCGGGCTGACGATGGCGCGCTCTTCGAGCCCCCGGGCGATCGCCCGGAGACGTTCCTGGACGGCCCGGGTCCAGTCGCCCGCCGACGCCAGCCGTTCGGCCTCCGCCCGGTGCTCCGCGGCCGTCCGCTCCTTCCCGCCGAAGACGACGACGCCCGTACGGCTGCCGCGTGATGTGCGGCGCAGGGCCCACACCAGCAGGGCGCCGAGGATCACGAGGATGACCACGATGAGGATGAGCGAGATCGCGCTGCCGCCTGCGTTTCCGCCGGCGCCCAGGAGATCGTCGAGGAACTGCTGGACGACACGGCCTATCCGATCGAACAGGGACTCGTGCTGGTAGCCCGACTTGAGCAGCTCCCGCGCCGCCTCCTGCTGCGCCTGGTCACGCCCGATGTCGACGGGGGCCCCGAGCGGTGCGAGGGACGGCGACAGGAAGAGGGTCACGGCTGCGGCTCGTGTGGAGGGGTCTCCGCAGTCCCCTGCTGCGATGCCTCGGGAGCTCCGGAGGAAGGGGTGGCCGTCGTCCCATAGGGCGCTGCTCCCGGAGTCTCGTACGGCGCCGTCCCCGGAGTCCCGTAGGGCGTCGTGCCCGGGGCCTCGTACGACGCCGTTCCCGGGGCGGCGTAGGGATGCGCGGCTCCCGTGCCATACGGCACGCCGGCGTAAGGCGCGCCGCCGTACTGCTGACCGTATTGAGCGCCGTACTGGGCGCCGGACTCCGCCGCGTAGGAGGGATGCCAGTAGTCGTCGACGCTCTCGTGGATCCAGCCCTGTTCCTGGTTCCGCCCGGCGGCCGTCTGCAGCACGAGGTCGAACGCCTCTGCGCGCATCCGCCTGTCGGCGTAGAGAAGTCCGTGCACGCCCGCTGCGATCGGATAAGTGATCATCGCGGTCAGCACGTTCCCGGCGAAGATCAGAATGCCGGCGAGGACCGCGGCGCCCCCGCTCGCCCCGGTGATGCCGATCAGCGAGGAGCCCAGGGAGAAGGGCACGGACAGGATGCCGCTGAGGAGCCCGGTGAGGATCGACGTGATGAGCAGGATGCCGAGGACCCGCCAGAAGCCGCCCTTCACCAGCCACCACGAGCGGCGCATGGAGTCGATGACCCCGCGCCGTTCGAGCACGAGGGCGGGAGCCGACAGCGAGAACTTGGTGTTGAAGAACGCGAAGTAGATCGCCCAGGCGAGGATGGACAGCAGGACGAGACCGATCAGCCCGCCTACGTTCATGTCGCTGTTGAGGTCGCCGAAGGTGCCGGAGGCGACCAGC
This sequence comes from Planotetraspora mira, assembly GCF_016863275.1. GTDB lineage: Bacteria > Actinomycetota > Actinomycetes > Streptosporangiales > Streptosporangiaceae > Planotetraspora > Planotetraspora mira. The sequence goes on along the minus strand of NZ_BOOO01000038.1, from coordinate 117,490 downwards.
ACGACGATCAACGTGACAAGGATCAGCAAGGGGGCGATGAGGATGAGCCCCTGCAGGAACACCAGCCCGAACAGGGCCCAGAACCGGGGGCGCACCGACCGCCAGGCCTCCCCCGCCGTGATGCGGCCGCCGAAGACCGCGCGCCCGAGCACCCGCGTCAGGATTCCGGTGAGGATGATCGTGGCGACGAAGCCCAGGGCCGCGGACGCGAGCGTCCCGATGTACTGGGCCACGAGGCCCCCGAGGGGGAGTTCGCCCTCGAACGACTCAGGGTCGGAGAAGACGTCACCGATCGACTGGAAATAGAACGCCTGCCCGATCGCGAGCGGGATCGTCGTGATCGCCGCCACGATGGCCGACAGGCCGAGCGTGGTCCGGGGGTTCGACCGGATCAGCTTGATCGTGCCGTCGAGGATGTCTCCGAGGCCGAGCGGGCGCAGCGGGATGATGCCCGGCCGGGGCGCCTGCGGGCGATAGCCGTACGGAGCAGGCGGGTAGGCGCCGTATGCCCCCGTCGGGTACGGCCCGTAACCCTGCTGGCCGCCGTACTGCTGGCCGTATTGCTGCCCGGGCGGCTGGCCGCCATACGGTTGGCCGCCGTATTGCTGGCCCGCGTACGGCTGACCCCCGTACTGCTGGCCGGGGGGAGGCGGGGCGGGCTGCGCCGGAGGCTGCCCCTGGGAATCGGGTGCGCCGGAGGCTCCCGGAGCGGTCCAGGCCCCCTCCGACCGTCCGTACGGTGGCGGCTGCTCGGCAGCCCAGCCTGATGGCACATCGGGGGTGGGGCCAGGGCCGTCTGTCATGTCCCAATCCTGGCACGATGTACGGACTAATGGCGCGGTGATCGCGTGAGCGCTCCCAGCCGAGCGGAACTCCGTGGTCAGACTGCGATCAGCAGGCCGTGGGGATAGCAGAAACGGCATATTCATGCGCAAACTTGGAACGTGTCATCCCTGAAGCGTTCCCCGCGGTTGTGGCCGCATCTGGTCAGATCATCGCGCGTTCTTCCCCGGCCCCTTAAACTGCATCCTTTGTCATGGTCGTGTAACACGTAAGTGGCAGCCACCGGTAACCTTCGGATGAACCCGTGACAAACGCCCAAATCTCCCGGTAGTGCAGAACGAATGAGGGGCCATGAAAGGTCGTGTGCTGGTCGTCGACGACGACGCCGCTCTCGCCGAGATGCTCGGCATCGTCTTGCGCGGGGAGGGGTTCGAGCCGTCGTTCGTCGCGGACGGCGACAAGGCGCTTGACGCGTTCCGCGACACCAGGCCCGACCTGGTGCTCCTCGACCTCATGCTGCCCGGCGCCGACGGCATCGACGTGTGCCGCAGGATCCGCGCCGAGTCGGGTGTGCCGATCGTCATGCTGACCGCCAAGAGCGACACCATCGATGTGGTGCTCGGTCTGGAGTCGGGCGCCGACGACTACATCGTCAAGCCGTTCAAGCCCAAGGAACTCGTCGCCCGTGTCCGCGCTCGGCTCCGCCGTACGGACGAGCCGACGCCCGAGATCCTCCAGATCGGCGACATCACCATCGACGTCGCCGGCCACTCGGTGAAGCGGGCCGACGAGACGATCAACCTCACGCCGCTCGAGTTCGACCTCCTGGTCGCGCTGGCTCGCAAGCCGCGCCAGGTGTTCACCCGCGAGGTGCTCCTGGAGCAGGTCTGGGGCTACCGGCACGCCGCCGACACCCGGCTGGTCAACGTGCACGTCCAGCGGCTCCGCGCCAAGATCGAGAAGGACCCCGAGCACCCGGAGATCGTGGTGACGGTCCGCGGCGTGGGCTACAAGGCCGGACCGGCCTGACGCCCGGGCTCCGACGATGCCCGCCCCGGCCCCGGCGAAGAAGAAGCCTCGCCGCAGGACCCTGCGCCAGATAGCGCGGGGGGTCCGCAGGCGCGCCCGGCGTGCCGCCGGGAGGGTGCGGCGCGTCTGGCGACGCTCGCTCCAGTTGAGGGTGGTCACGAGCACGCTGGTCATCTCGATGGCCGTGGTGGCGGTGCTCGGCGTGTTCCTCATGCAGTCGATCGCGACGTCTGTCCTCAAGAGCCGCGAACTGGCGGCGGTGGAGGAGTCGAGGGCCAACATCGCCACGGCGAGCGGATACCTGGCTCCCCAGTCCGCCGAGGTGGCCGACGCGTCTCCGGAGGGCGGGTCGGGCGGCCAGGTCGCCAATCCGGTCGACGCCGCCGTCTCGGCCCTCACGGAGAGATCCGGCGGCCGCTACGACGTGGTCGTCTTCAACGAGGGCGGCATCGGCGACGGCCGGGCCTCAGGGAAGATCGATTACGGGAGCATCCCCGCGAGGTTGCGGGCCAAGGTCCAGGCGAGCGAGGAGGGCGTCCTCTTCACCCAGCCGGTGACCCTGCGCTACCTGGGGACGAAGTCACCCGAGAGCGGCCTCGCCATCGGGGGCAGGGTCAACGGCACCTACGAGATCTACCACCTGTTCCCGCTCGGCGCGGAGGAGACGACGCTGCTCGCGGTGCAGCGGGTGTTGATCGGCGTGGGTGTCGCGCTCGTCATGCTCCTCGCCGCGATCGCCTACCTGGTCACCCGCCAGGTGGTCACCCCGGTACGGCTCGCCCGCCAGGCGGCGGAGCGCCTCGCGGCCGGACGGCTGGAGGAGCGGCTCAAGGTCCGGGGAGAAGACGACCTCGCGCGGCTGGCCACGTCCTTCAACGAGATGGCGTCCAACCTGGCCGTGAAGATCCATCAGCTCGAGGAGTTGTCCCAGGTCCAGCGGCAGTTCGTCTCCGACGTGTCCCACGAACTGCGCACCCCGTTGACCACCGTGCGGATGGCCGCCGACCTGCTCTACGAGAGCAGGGAGGACTTCGATCCGGCGGCCGCCCGGTCGGCCGAGCTCATGCAGAACCAACTCGAGCGTTTCGAGTCGATGCTCGCCGACCTGCTCGAGATCAGCAGGTACGACGCGGGCGCGGCCACCCTCGACGTCGAGTCCGTCGACATGCGCGACGTCGTCCTGCGCGCGGTCGGCGACTCCGAGGCGCTCGCCGAGCGGCAGGCCACCAGGTTCGAGCTCAGGCTTCCCAGTGAGCACTGCATGGCCGAGGTGGACAGCCGCAGGGTGGAGCGCATCCTGCGCAACCTGCTGTTCAACGCCATCGAGCACGGCGAGGGCAGGGACATCGTCGTCACTCTCGGAGCCGACCGGGACGCGGTGGCCGTGGCCGTACGCGATCACGGCGTCGGGCTGAAACCGGGAGAGGAGAACCTGGTCTTCGACCGCTTCTGGCGGGGCGACCCGTCACGTGCGCGCACGATCGGCGGCACCGGACTCGGTCTGGCGATCTCCCGTGAGGACGCGATGTTGCACGGCGGATGGCTCCAGGCCTGGGGGTCGCCGGGGGAGGGGACGCAGTTCCGGTTGTCGCTGCCGCGGCTGGCGGGTTCCGACCTGCGCGGCTCCCCGCTCCCGCTGGTGCCGCCCGAGGTCGAGATCCGGCGCGCGTGGCGCGGTCATGTCACCCCGGTCATGTCCCCGGCGGTCGCGGAGGTCGGCGCGCGGTCGCTCGAGAACGCCGACGCGGGCGGTTTCGATGTGGACTGACGGCACCCGATCCCGAGGGCGGCGCGGCCGGGGCACGGCCTTCGCGGCGATGGCCCTCGTCGTGGTCGCCGCGGCCAACGCGTGCGCCGTCGTGCCCACGACCGGCAGCCCACGTGCCGCGGAAGAGGACAACAGCAGGGACACGCTCAACCAGCCGTACGTCCGCATGATCGCGACGCCGCCCCGCAAGGACGCCTCTCCTGAGGACATCGTCAAGGGCTTCCAGGCCGCGATGGCCAGTTTCGACGACCCGACGCTCGCCGTCGCGCGGCAGTACCTCACGGAAACGGCCGCCCAGAAGTGGAACCCCTGGCGGCAGACGACGGTCTTCGAGACCAAGCTCGTGCCGGAGGGCCTGTCGGGCCAGGACCTCAAGGACGCCAAGGACACGACGGTCACCCTCAAGGGCACGGCGGTGGCCACCATCGACTCCGAGGGGCGGTACACGCCGGCCTCGGGGGTGGTCGCCCAGCAGTTCACCCTGGCCAGGGCGAGCGGTGCGCAGTGGCGGATCGAGGCGCCGCCCGACGCCCGACTGCTGTCGACCGACGACCTCAAGCGCGACTACCGGCAGGTCGACCTCTACTACCCTCCTGCCACCCAGGCGGTGGGGCTCGTCGTCGACCGTGTGTGGGTGCCGATCAACCCCGGCACCGGCGTGCCGGAGACGCTGGTCCGCAGGCTGCTCGCCGGTCCGACGGCCTCGATAAGGGACTCCGTCACCAGCGCCTTCCCCGACGGGACCGATCTCAATCAGATCACCGTCGAGGGGGACACGGTCGTGGTCGACTTCACGTCCCCGGTGGAGTCGGTCCCCGATGACCGCATCGAGGCGATGAAGGCACAGCTCACGTGGACGCTGGGCGACCTGGTCACGGGCAGGACCGTCGAGATCCGGGTCGACGGGGAGCCTTTCCGGGGAACACCCCTTCGGTTCAACCCCCGGGACTACTCGCGGTTCGACCCCAATGTCCTGCCGTCCCAGCCGCAGCAGTACTACATGCAGGACGGGAAGCTGTTCCGGGCGAAGGAGAAGGGCGGCGAACCGGTGGGCGGGGCGGCGGGCGCGCAGGGTGCGAGCTTCGACAAGCCGGCGGTGTCCGTGGACTCCCCGCCCCAGGTCGCCGCGCTCGTCGGCGACGAGGGGATCTGGGTGACCAGCACCGCGGTCGGCGGTCAGTGGCAACGATGGATCGAGGGCAAGACCGAGGATCTGACTCCGCCCTCATGGGACCGATACGGCGCCGTCTGGACGGCGGAACGGGTCGGCGACCACGAGACGCAGATCTGGCGGGCGATCTCGGGCCAGGCCGGTCGCGTCACCGTCATCGGCAAGGGACTGGCGGAAAGCCGCGTCCTGGCGCTTCGCGTGTCCCGCGACGGCGCCCGCGTCGCGGCGATCACACAGGACGCCAACGGCGAAGCAGTCGAGATCGGGACGATCGTCAGGTCCGGAGGCGAGGCCACGATCACCAACGTCCAGAGGCTCGATGCCCGCACCGACCAGGACATCGTGGACATCGCCTGGCAGGACGCGGCGAGCCTGCTCGTGCTCTCCAAGGGGAAGGGCGGCCAGGAGTTGTCCACGTGGTCGGTCATGGAGGGCATGGAGGTCCCCGACGCCGCGATCAAGCTGGACGCGCAGGCCGAGATCGGGTCCATCGTCGGTGCGCCGCCTGACCACGTGCTGGCCGGCTCCGATGGCGAGGTCCGGACCTACAACGTCGACAAGAAGGCCTGGGGCGTCATCGCGAAGAACGGCGCCACCGATCCGGTCTATCCCCTCGGCTGAGCCCAGGCCGGTGGCCGTGGCCGTCCGCGGGGCCGCGCCGAGTCTGTCGGTGGCGGCTGGCAGGGTGACCCCGTGCTCGCGGCGCTCGTCGACCTGATCCTTCCCGCCCGCTGCGCCGGTTGCGGCGAAGCGGGGTCCACGGCGTGCCGTTCGTGCATCGCTGAGCTTGTCAGGGCTCCCGCCGCCCGCTCTCCTGAGCCGGCGCCGCCCGGTCTGCCGCCGTGCTGGTCGGCGACGGGCTACGACGGCGCGGCCCGGCGCATGGTGCTCGCCTACAAGGAGCGCGGCCGTACGGCTCTCGCGCCGGTGCTGGGGACGAGCCTCGCCGCCGTGGCCGTAGCGGCCCTGGCGGCCGTCGGCGGGGGGAGGGGCCCGATGGCACTGGTTCCGGTCCCCAGTGCGCGAGCGGCCTCACGTAGGCGCGGGCACGACCCTGTACGGGCGCTCGCCTCCGCGGCCGCGGCCCGTCTCCGTGAAAGTGGCCTCCGGGCGACCGTGACACCGGTGCTGAGGCAGGAGAGGCGGGTGGCCGACCAGGCCGGGCTCGGGTCCGCCCAGCGCGCCCGGAACCTGTCGGGAGCCTTCGGCGTCGTGGGCGGCGGCCTCGGCCCGCTCGGGCACGCCCGCGTCCTACTGGTCGACGACATCGTCACGACGGGCGCGACGCTGGCCGAGGCCGCGCGGGTGCTCAGCGCCGCCGGCGCTCCCGCCGCTCTGGCGATCACGGTCGCGGCGACCTCCCGGCGGTCGGCGACCTCCAATCGGCCGTCAGGAACCGGTCGTACGGCGGCGCCCCGACGCTGATCCGTCCGCCGGACGTCATGCGTTCACCCCATGGCGTCCGACATGCCGCCCGACGGCTTACGGCCGGAGCGAACCGCGACACGCCGGGACCGTCAAGTCTCTCTTTGTAACGGAGAGTAAAGGTTGGCCAATTCTCATGCTGACCGCCAGGACATACCTGTGTGACCCGCCCCGGAGGTCCGGCCAGCTCACCTGGATGACGGAGCGCGCCGCGCGCGGGGATTCCACGATCCCGTGATCGTCTCCGGCGGTGCGTCGGCGCGCAGCGACATCACGGGCAGTGATCGTTTCGCGGATCTCCTGGCTGACATTCGGGCCGCTAGGGACTAGCGTGCAGACATGGCACCCGTCCGGGTCCGTGGTTGCACCGGGCCTCTCCCCGTCAGGGGATCGGTCTGGCTAGCCGATGCCAGCCGCAGGCGAAACGGTCCACGTAAGGCGACTCTTGGTCGACTGATCACGGTGCGGCTTAGAGGTAAGTCCTGCCTTCCCGGGGGTCCAGATGTCCCCCGCAAGAGGAGAAGGGCAGTAGTGGCAACTGAGCTGCGAACCCCTCAGCAGGCGGATGTGGGGACGAAGACCAGGTCGGACGGACGGGTGCCGCAGAGCCACAGTCGATATGCGAAGGGGGGCTTTGTGTGGACATCATCGTCAAGGGACGGCACACGCAAGTGAGTGACCGATTCCGCGATCATGCGACTACCAAGCTGGCCAGGATCGAGCGACTGAACAACAAGCTGATACGCGTGGATGTCGAGGTCTCCAAGGAGGCCGGCAACCGCGTCAGTGGACAAAGAGAACGGGTGGAGCTGACCATCCACTCGCGTGGTCCGGCAATCCGCGCGGAAGCGGATGCGGATGACCGATTCGCCGCACTGGACATCGCGCTCGGGAAGCTGGTCGAGCGCCTCCGCAGGCTCGGCGACCGGCGCAAGATCCACCATGGCAAGAACTGCCCGCCGTCGCTGGCCGAGATCACGGCCTTCATGGGCGAAGGGGGACTGGAAGCGGCCGAGGCGCTCAGTCGAACGGAGCCGCCGGCCCGAGTCGAGTACGCGCAGGAGCGGCGCAGCCCCGCCGAGGCGGTCGTTCCCATCGAGATGGACGGCGACGGGCCGCTCGTCGTCCGTGAGAAGTTCCACGAGGCCGATCCCATGACGATCGAGCAGGCGCTCCTGGAGATGGAACTCGTCGGCCATGACTTCTATCTGTTCCGCGACAAGGAAGGCGGCCAGCCCAGCGTCGTCTACCGGCGGCGAGGCTACGACTACGGCGTGCTGAGGCTCATCGAGAGCTAGTCGTCGCCCGTAGACCACCCGTGCGGAATCCACGGATCTGCGCATCCGGCATGACGAAGATCAGCACTGAGCGCGAAACCCGTGTAATGATGGCGATCCAGCGTCCTTGGCCCCCGCAAGGAGGTTCCGTGACCCGACCCGACGAGGCGGCCAGAGCATCCGGTCGTGAGCCGATCCGCGTGATGATCGTTGACGATCATGCGCTGATCCGTCGCAGCCTGGAGCTGGCCCTGGCCGCGGAGCCGGACATCGAGGTGGTCGGCGAGGCGAGCGACGGGCAGGAGGCGGTCGGCATGGCCGATCGTCTCCTGCCTGACGTCGTCCTGATGGATGTCCGCATGCCGCGGCAGGACGGGATCGGGGCGACCCGGAGCATCAAGGAGTCCGTGCCGAGCACGCGGATCATCATGCTCACGGTCAGCGACGAGGAGGAGGACCTCTTCGAGGCGATCAAGGCGGGCGCCACCGGTTACCTGCTCAAGGATGTCCAGATCGACGAGGTGCCCGACGCGGTTCGCGGCGTGCACGAGGGGCAGTCGCTGATCAACCCGGCGATGGCGGCCAAGCTGATCAGCGAGTTCGCGAACATGAGCCGCAAGGAGGCGGAGCGGCCGCCGCAGCTGCCGGTGCCCCGGCTGACCGACCGGGAGATGGAGGTCCTCCGGCTGGTCGCCAAGGGCATGAACAACCGGGAGATCGCCAAGGACCTGTTCATCTCCGAGAACACGGTGAAGAACCACGTCCGCAACATCCTCGAGAAGCTCCAGCTCCACTCCCGCATGGAGGCGGTCGTCTACGCCGTGCGCGAGCGTCTCCTGGAGATCACCTAGCCAGCTCGGCGCGCAGGGGCGCCTCGAGAGCGGGTGAGCTCACCCGCTCGACTCGCACGTCCGTGCACCCCACCCAGCTCGCCGCCTCCCAGAGGGCGTCGCTCATCGCGGCGACGGTCTTGGCGGGGCTGCCACCTGGCTCGAATCCCACCTGGCGGGCGATCAGGGTGGTCCCCTCCCGCGCCGGGTCGACCCGGCCGATGATCCGGCCGCCGGCGAGCACCGGCATCGCGAAGTAGCCGTGGATCCGCTTGTCCTTCGGCACGTAGGCCTCCAGGCGGTGGTTCAGCCCGAAGATCCGCTCGGCGCGCGCACGCTCCCAGACGAGCGAGTCGAACGGGGACAGCAGCGTCGTGCGGTGGCGGCCCCGCGGTTCGGACTCCAGCGCGGCGGGGTCGGCCCAGGCGTTCGGGACGGCGGTCGAGGTCGGCGCGCCACGCCCGGCCCGCGGTAAGGGCCACCCCGCGACGTGCACGGGCACGAGGCCGGCGGCCCCGCTCAGGAGGGCGTCGTCCAGCAGCGCGGCGTACTTGCCCTTGACCCGGGTGAAGTCGACGAGGTCGGCCCGGGTCGCCACGCCGAGGGCGCGCCCGGCGATCCGGGTGAGGCCCGTCACACCCTCCGCGTCGGGCAGGTCGTCGGCGAGAAGCTCTTCGGGGATCACCCGTTCGGCCAGGTCGTAGACCCGTCGCCAGCCGACCCGCCGGGTGCAGACGACCTCGCCGATGTCCAGCAGGAACTCAATGGCGATCTTGGTGTCGGACCAGTCCCACCACCCGGCCGGCTCCGTCGCGCCCGAGGCGCGCGGGTCGATCCGAGCGCCGCCGATGTCGCCGGTGGTGAGGGGGCCGTCGGCGCGGACCTGCTCGAGGACCTTGTCGACGATGGGCGGCACCTCGTGCCAGCGGAACCGGCGATCACGGTAGGCCCGGCGGCGGAAGCCGTACAGGGGCCAGTCCTCCAGCGGGAGGATGCAGGCGGCGTGGCACCAGTATTCGAAGGCCCGCGCCGGGTTGTGCCAGTAGGCCCGCTCGATCGCGGATCGGCCGACGGCGCCGAGCCTCGCGTAGGCGATCAGCTCGTGCGAGCGGGCGAGCACGGAGATGGTGTCAAGCTGGACGGCGCCCACCCGCCGGAGCATGGCGGGCACCCCGCCTGTCCGCGAGCCGGCGCCGAGGAAGCCCTGGGCTCGCAGGATGATGCGGCGGGCCTCGTCGGCGGTCAGGTCGGTCACACCTGGAGATGCTAGATGGTGTGACCGACAAAACGCCTACAGCGGTTTCGGCCGTTTGAGACGGGTGATCAGTGCCGTTGCTCGAAGGGCGAGTGGTGCTCCAGCGCCGGCATGTCGCGGGGCGCGTCGACGATCACGTCGGAGAAGATGTCGAACGCCAGGGCGAGCAGCCCGCCGATCGCGACGATTCCCACGCCGACCCAGAAGAGGAACCAGTCGGGACCGATGGTGAGGGCCACCCCGCCGACCGTGAAGCCGATCAGGATCACGGTGACCGCCAGCCAGGACTTGGCGCTTCCGCCGTGGCTGCCTTGATGTGCGCTCTCTGCCATACCCGATTTCTACCTGATGAACGTCTCGGTCCGCACATTGGGGGAACCTGAGATGCCGTTTTTCCGTTGAAAACAAGCGACCGATGACGCGCCGCTCCGTCCGGTTGCCGGTGGCTGTGTCTGGTGATGGAACGGCCTACGATGGCAACGGGGAAGTATCTCGTCCTCACACCCCGGCCGATCCCCGAGGTAGACCTGCGAGGAGCTCACGAAAGTGCCTGCAATTCTTGACAAGATCCTTCGCGCGGGCGAAGGCAAGACGCTGCGTAAGCTCAAGCGCGTCGCCGAGCAGGTCAACTCCATTGAAGACGACTTCACGAGTATGTCGGACGCGGAGCTGCGGGCGCTCACGGCAGAGTACAAACAGCGTCACGCGGACGGGGAGTCGCTCGACGACCTGATGCCGGAGGCCTTCGCCACGGTGCGCGAGGCCGCCCGCCGGGTTCTCGGCCAGCGGCACTTCGACGTGCAGATCATGGGTGGCGCCAACCTGCATCTCGGCAACATCGCCGAGATGCGCACCGGTGAGGGCAAGACCCTGACCTGTACGTTGCCCGCCTATCTCAACGCCCTGTCCGGAAAGGGCGTCCACGTCATCACGGTCAACGACTACCTGGCCAAGCGTGACGCGGAGACCATGGGCCGCGTCCACCGCTTCCTGGGCCTCGAGGTCGGCGTGATCCTCGCCAACATGGCGCCCGACGAGCGGCGCAGGCAGTACAACGCGGACATCACCTACGGGACGAACAACGAGTTCGGCTTCGACTACCTCCGCGACAACATGGCCCAGCAGCAGGAGGAGTGCGTCCAGCGCGGGCACAACTTCGCGGTCGTGGACGAGGTCGACTCGATCCTCATCGACGAGGCGCGCACGCCGCTGATCATCTCGGGTCCCGGCGAGCAGTCGGGCAAGTGGTACACCGAGTTCGCCAAGATCGTCCCGAGGCTGCGGCGCGGCGTCGAGGGCAAGGACGGCGAGGAGGGCAGCGGCGACTACGTCGTCGACGAGAAGAAGCGCACGGTCGGCGTCCTGGAGTCCGGTGTCGACCGCGTCGAGGACGTCCTCGGCATCGACAACCTGTACAAGCCCGAGCACACCCATCTCGTGCAGTTCCTCAACAACGCCATCAAGGCGAAGGAACTGTTCAAGAAGGACAAGGACTACATCGTCGTCGACGGCGAAGTGCTCATCGTCGACGAGTTCACCGGCCGCGTGCTGCACGGCCGCCGGTACAACGAGGGCATGCACCAGGCCATCGAGGCCAAGGAAGGCGTGCACATCAAGGACGAGAACCAGACTCTCGCCACGATCACGCTGCAGAACTACTTCCGCCTCTACTCCAAGCTCTCCGGCATGACCGGTACGGCGGCGACGGAGGCCAACGAGTTCCACCAGACGTACAAGCTGGGCGTCGTCCCGATCCCGACCAACCGGCCGATGATCCGCAAGGACCAGGCGGACGTGGTCTACAAGAGCGAGGACGCCAAGTTCCAGGCTTGCGTCGACGACATCAAGGAGCGGTACGAGAACGGCCAGCCGGTCCTGGTCGGCACGACGAGCGTGGAGAAGTCGGAGAAGCTCTCCCGGATGCTCAAGCGCCAGGGCGTGCCGCACGAGGTGCTCAACGCGAAGAACCACGCGCGTGAGGCCGCGATCATCGCCGAGGCGGGCCGCAAGCACGCCGTGACGGTGGCCACCAACATGGCGGGCCGCGGCACCGACATCATGCTCGGAGGCAACCCCGAGTTCCGCGCCGACCTCGAGTTGCAGCAGCGCGGCCTGTCGCCCTCCGAGACTCCCGAGGAGTACGAGAAGGCCTGGCCCGAGGCTCTGGAGAAGGCCAAGGACGACGTCAAGGCCGAGCACGAGGAGGTCGTCGCCGCCGGCGGTCTCTACGTCCTGGGCACCGAGCGGCACGAGTCGCGCCGTATCGACAACCAGTTGCGCGGCCGTTCCGGCCGGCAGGGCGACCCGGGCGAGTCCCGGTTCTACCTGTCCCTCGAGGACGACCTGATGCGCCTGTTCAACTCGGCCCGGGTCGAGATGATCATGACACGGCTCAACATCCCGGACGACGTCCCGATCGAGTCCGGCATCGTGTCGAAGGCCATCGCCTCCGCCCAGCACCAGGTCGAGCAGCAGAACTTCGAGATCCGCAAGAACCTCCTCAAGTACGACGAGGTGATGAACCGCCAGCGCAAGGTGATCTACGGCGAGCGCGTCCGCGTGCTGGAGGGCGCAGACCTCCACGACCAGATGCGCACGTTCGTCACCGACGTGACCGACGACTACGTCAAGGCGGCGACCGGTGAGGGGTTCGCGGAGGAGTGGGACCTCGACAAGCTCTGGGACGCCTTCAGGAAGCTCTACCCGATCTCGGTGACCGTCGACGGGCTCGTTCAGGAGGCGGGCGGCGAGCGCGAGGACCTGACCGCCGACTTCCTCGCCGAGAAGATCCGGGAGGACGCGCTGGCGTCCTACGGCCGGCGTGAGGAGGAGATCGGCTCCGAGCCCCTTCGCGACCTCGAGCGGCAGGTCATCCTCCACGTCCTGGACCGGAAGTGGCGCGAGCACCTCTACGAGATGGACTACCTCCAGGAGGGCATCGGCATGCGCGCCTATGCCCAGAAGGACCCGCTGATCGAGTACCAGCGTGAGGGCTTCGAGATGTTCTCCGCGATGCTCGACGGCATCAAGGAGGAGTCGGTCGGCTTCCTGTTCAACCTCGAGGTGCAGGTGCGGTCGAACCCGATCGTGGAGGAGAACGCCGAGGAGGACGTGGCGGTCACCGAGGCCGGGGCCATCATCGCCCAGGCCCTGCGCGGACCCGCCCGCCCCGCGGAGATGGTCTACTCCGCACCGGGTGAGAGCGGCGAGGTGGAGGTCAGCCGCGTCCGCTCCACGCCGGAGCAGCGTGCGGCGTACGGCAACGTCGAGCGCAACGCGCCCTGCCCCTGCGGTTCGGGCAAGAAGTTCAAGCGCTGCCACGGCGATCCCCGGAACGCCCAGGCCTGACGCACTGCGACGAACCCCCGCCGGGCAGGTCCCGGCGGGGGTTCGTCGTTCCCGGACGGTCTCCACGACTCCCGGGAGGGCTTCAGGCGGTCTCGAAGTCGGTGACCAGCCACTGCACGCCGAAGCGCTCGAGGCGTAGGGCCAGCACACGGCTGCGCTCCCCGCAATGGACGAGCACGCACATCTCGACGACCCCCTCGACGGGCTGCTGCACGTGGGGCAGCCCGACCATCGGCGGCCGCTGAGTGTCGATCATCTTCCCGGCTCTGACCAGCCCGCGGTAGGCCCGCTCCGACAGCCGGTTCTGGACCGCCTCCGGCGGCCGGCGCCCGGAGAGGATCTCGGCCATCGCCTGGCCCAGGCCGCGCAGGCGCCGCTCGTCCGGCGCCGATCCCCTCGGGGCGACGATGAGCCCGCCACGTGCGCCGGCCGTGCCGTGCTCCCCGTCCTCCGGGTGCTCCCCGTGCACATGGGGCTCGCGGGCCAGGGCGAGCGAGCCGTACGTGGCCGGAGGGCCCGCGTACGGGCCGCGCTCGTCGTCGTACGGAGGGTCCGCCGGGGGGACTGAGGCGAGCCTCGGCAGGGGGATCGGCTTGGGCATCGGGGGACTCCCTTGTCGTCGTCTGACCTGACGACTAATAGAGATTCCGGTCCGCCGCGCTGATACAGTGGCCGCCAACTTTGCCGATCAAGAGGTCGCTATGGGGTCGTTCACGGGAGAAGATTCCTGCGGGTTGGGTGATGAGGCGGGCGGTGCCCGGCCGTTACGGATCCCGGGACCGGGCGTTTACCGGCGACCGGAACCACGGTGAGACCAACCCGAACTACGGTGAAACGCAGAAGGGGCGCCCAGGATCGCCGGGCGCCCCTTTCCCCGATACGTGCCCCGAGAGGGAGGTGCGGGGTACTGCGAGGGTGGGTCAGGTGCGACTGGGAGCGGTCTCGGCGGTCTCTCCGGCGTCCACGTCGGGCTCCGGCTCGCGGCCGGGGGTCTTGAGGTTCAGCTTCTTGATCAAGAAGGTGAACACCCCGTAGTAGACGAAGAAGTAGATGACGCCGATCACCATGATCAGCAGGAAGTTGTGGGTGTTGTCCTTCGACGCGTTCAACCCGGCGTCGATGGCGCCCGCCGAGAAGCCGAAGCCCAGCCTGCCGTCGAGCGCCGCGACCACCGCCATCGAGATGCCGGTGAGCAGAGCGTGCGCCGCGAACAGCACGGGGGCGACGAAGATGAACGCGAACTCGATCGGCTCGGTGATGCCGGTGACGAAGGAGATCAGCGCCGCCGAGATCATGATGGAGCCGACCGCCGCACGGCGGTGGGGGAGGGCGGTGCGCCACATGGCGAGGGCCGCAGCGGGCAGGCCGAACATCATGACCGGGAAGAAGCCCGCCATGAACGCGCCCGCGCCGTCCTGGCCGGCGAAGTAGCAGTTCAGGTCGCCCGCGGCCTGGGTCGCGCCCACGGTGCAATCGGGCACGGTGAACCAGACGATCGAGTTGACGAAGTGGTGCAGGCCGAAGGGGATCAGCGCCCGGTTGACCACGCCGTAGATGCCGGCGCCGGCCGTGGAGTTGTCGGCCAGCCAGTCGCCGAAGCTGCTGAGGCCCTCACCGATGGGCTGCCAGATCAGGCCGAAGATGACGGCGAGGACGAGCGCGGCGGCAGCGGTGATGATCGGCACGAATCGCCGGCCGCCGAAGAAGGCGAGCCAGGCCGGCAGCTTGATGCGGTAGAACCTCTGCCACAGGAGAGCCGCCGTGAGGCCGATGAGGATGCCACCCAGTACACGGGTGGGGTTGGCCGAGGCGAGGTTGATCACTTCGGTGGCGTTGCCGTCCGCGCCCACGACCTTCTGAGACACCTGCGCGTGGACCGCGGAGTCGGCCGAGGAGACGTCGAAGAACATCAGGTGCGTGACCCGGTCCCAGACGAGGTAGCCGACCACGGCGGCGACCGCGGTCGAGCCGTCGGACCTGCGGGCGAAGCCGACGGCCACACCGACGGCGAACAGCAGCGGCAGCGCGTCGAAGAGCGCGGCGCCCGCGCCGCCCACCAGATCGGCGATCGTGTCGAGCGTCTTGTTGTCCGTACGGCCGAGCAGGTCGCCCTGACCGGCGCGCAGGAACAGCGACGCGGCCGCCAGGGACGCGATCGGGAGCATGAGCGAGCGGCCGATGCGGGACAGGACGGCCATCACGGGGGACTGGCGCGCTGGGGCGGCGGGCAGGCCCGCGTCTGCGGACGAGGATGACATGGTTTCCTCCAGGAGTGGGGGTGCGGGAGGAGACCGCTAAGAGCGTCGGGTGGGGATCTCGAGGAGAGTCCGTAGCTGGTAGCGGTCGGCACGGTAGGTGGAGACCCCGAGTTCGGCGCATACCCCGCCGGCGTAGGACCGGCGCTGCAGAAGCAGCACGGCCCCTCCGCGGGGCAGTTTGAGCAGGTCGGCGTCACTCGGATCGGCGATACCGCCGTCGATGGTGAGCTCCCCGGCGTCCAGCACGAGTCCGTAGCGGGACTCGAGCAGGGCGTACAGGGATCGGCCGGACAGGTCGTAGTCATCGAGATCGGGTGCGAGCACGACCGGGATGTGGGCGCGTTCGATGCTCAGCGGTTCCCCGTCCGCCGTGCGCAACCGCTCGATGAAGTGCACGGAGTCTCCCGGCTGTATGCCGAGTTCCCGTGCCAGATGCGCGCTGGCCCGGACCACACGTCGGTCCAGGTCGCGGGAGCCCGGCTCCATGCCGCGTGCCCGCATGTCGTCACTGAAGGAGGTGAGCTGGAGTGCGAGTTCGATCTTCGGACGTGCGACGAACGTGCCCTTGCCGGGGACCCGGTGCAGGCGGCCCTCCGACACCAGGTGGTCGACGGCCTGCCGTACCGTCATGCGCGACAGGCCGAAACGCTGGCAGAGCTCTCGTTCTGAGGGGATCGCCGCGCCGATCGGCAGCTCGTTGCTTTCGATGAGGTCGAGCACGATCTCTCTCAGCTGGAAGTACTTCGGCACCGGGCTGTCCGGATCGATCTGCGCCACTGATCCCTCCCCTCTCGTTCTGATCATGTGAAATAAGTTAAGGTTCTTACTGGTCTAGTCCGGACTAGACCATAGGCCGGAAATATGTGTCAATGAACGGGCCGGCGTCGGATCGATAACGGCCCCATTCGCCAACGAGGATGAGCACCGGATGACGACGAAGATGCGCAGCGAGATCGCCGAGCAGCCGGCGGCGTTGCGGGCGACGATCGACGCCCTGCTGCCCCGCACCGCTGAGGTCCAGGCGCTGGCGCAGGACACCCGTCAGACGTTGTTCGTCGCGCGCGGCACCTCGGACAACGCCGCGGTCTACGGCCGGTACCTGATCGAGGCCCGGGCGGGCCGGTTGTCGGCGCTCGGAGCTCCCTCCATCGCCACGACCTACCGCCGCAAGCTCGATCTCGAGGGCGTGCTGGCCGTGGGGCTTTCCCAGTCCGGCCGCACCGAGGAGATCGTCGAGACCATCGAGTGGGCGAAGGCCTGCGGGGCGAAGACCGTCGCCATCACCAACGGCGGCGAGAACTCGCCGCTGGCCCAGGTCGCCGACCTCGCGCTGTGCACGCTGGCGGGTGAGGAGAAGGCGGTTCCCGCCACCAAGACCTACACCACCCAACTCGCCGCACTGGCCGTGCTGGCCCTGGGCCTCGGAGCCGACGTCGACCCGGACGACCTGCGGCGAGTTCCCGACGCGGTGGAGAAGCTGATCTCCGACCCCGGTGATCTGCAGGCCGTCGTCGACGGGCTCGCCGACAAGCCGGGGGTGGTCGTCTCGGGCCGTGGCCTGGCCTTCTCGACGGCGTTGGAGCTCGCGCTCAAGCTCAAGGAGGCGTGCTACCTGCACGCCATGGGCCTGTCCTACGCCGACCTGCTGCACGGCCCGATCGCGGTCGTCGACGAGGACACCCCGGCGATCCTGGTGGCGGCGGGCGAGGGCCCGACGCTCGCGGGCACGGTCGCCCTCGCCCAGCGCGTCACGGGCGCGGGCGCCTCGGCCTTCGGCGTCGGTGGCGGCACCGAACTGGCCGCCGCGTCCACCGCCGCGCTGAACGGCCCCGATCTGCCGGAGTGGGTGGCCCCGCTGGGACTCATCGTTCCGGGACAGTTGCTGACCGAGGCGCTCGCGCGCAGGCTCGGTATCGACCCGGATGCACCCCGTGGTCTGAACAAGGTCACCCAGACCGACTGAACGGAGAACCCCCATGGCCGCAGACGCCGAGGCGATCGTCGCCGGACTCGGTGGCGCCGACAACATCATCGAGATCGAGCCGTGCATCACGCGGCTGCGCACCGAGGTGCACGACGCCTCGAAGGTCGACCAGGCGGCCCTCAAGGCGGCCGGCGCACACGGCGTGATGGCCGCGGGCAACGTCGTCCAGGTCGTGGTGGGCCCCGAGGCGGACACCATCGCCAGCGACATCGAGGACATCATCGGCTGAGCTCGCCGTGGACGCGGGCTCGGGCCGGCCGCCCGGGCTCGCGTGCACGGGCGGGCCCGCGTCGCGGCGATCGGGCTCTTGGCGGGCCGGCCGTCGCGCGCCGGAGGAAGGGCGCTTCACCTTGACGACTGTTCTCGCGCCGATGTCGGGCTCGGCCGTTGGACTGGCGGCCGTCCCCGACCCTGTGTTCTCCCAGGCCATGGTGGGTCCGGGGACGGCGATCGATCCCGAGCGGGCACCGGGTCAGGCGGTGGCTCCGATCACCGGGACGATCGTCAAGCTGCACCCGCACGCCTACGTGGTGGTCGGGGCCGACGGCAGGGGGGTCCTGGTCCATCTCGGCATCGACACGGTGCAGCTCAGGGGCGAGGGCTTCCGCCTGCTCGCCGCCGAGGGCGACCACGTCGAGGCGGGACAGCCCGTCGTGGGCTGGAACCCGGCCGAGATCGAGGCGGGTGGCCGCTCTCCCATCTGCCCCGTCGTGGCGCTGGACGCCTCGGCCGAGTCGATCAGTGACGTGGCCTCCGGGCGGATCGTCGTCGGCGACGAGCTCTTCCAGTGGTCGTGATGCGGGCGGCCCTGTTCGATCTGGACGGCACGCTGATCGACACCGAGCGCCGCAGCCTCGCCATGTGGGCGATGTTGCTGGACAACCACGGTGTGGAACACGACCCGGCGCTGCTGCGGCGGTTCATGGGCCGCAGGGGCGCCGACGTGCTCCCCGAGTTCTTCCCTGACGGAGACGTCCGCGCCCTGCTGGACGAGGTGCACTCCTATCACGACCGTCCGGGCCTGCCGGACATCGTTCCCGTGCCCGGCGCCGCGGAACTGGTGCGCCGGGTGGCCGCCCACGGCTCGGCGATCGGACTCGTCACGTCGGCGGGCCGAGCGTGGGCCCGAGAACGGCTCGCCCAGGTGGGGATCGCCGACCTGGTCCAGACCATCGTGTCCGCCGAGGACGTCGTGGTGGGCAAGCCGGACCCCTCCGGCTTCCTGGAGGCCGCCTCCCGGCTCGAGGTCAAGCCCGACGAGTGCGTCGCGTTCGAGGACTCGCTGGCGGGGATAGCCGCGGCCCGGGCGGCCGGCATGGCGTGCGTGGGGGTGGCCACCACACACCGTCTCGATGAACTGTCGCACGCGGATCTGGTAATCAGCGATCTGTCGGGTATTGATTGGCCCTTGACAGGAATAAGGTGGTCTAGACCGCGTTATTAGGTTCATTTGAAGGAGGAAATCGTGGCCGAGCGCAAGGTCAGTGTCGAGTCCGAGGTGGGTTTGCACGCCCGCCCGGCGGCGACGTTCGTGCAGACCGCGGCGAAGGCGCCGTTCGACGTCACCGTCGCGAAGGCCGGCGGCCAGCCGGTGAGTGCGAAGAGCATCCTGTCCGTCCTGGCACTGGACGTCAGGCAGGGCGAGTCCATCGTCATCTCGGCTGAGGGGGAGGGCGCCGACGAGGTGCTCGACCGGCTCGCCGAGATCGCCGCGGCCTCCTGATCCCCATGGACCGGCGCGAGACCGGGAGCACCCACCCGGAGTCCCAGGAGCAGGCTCCCCTGCTGCTCACGGGCACGGGCGTCAGCCCGGGCTCCGGGTACGGCCCCGCCTATCTCGTGGTGGGAGACATCCCCGAGCCCGCCGCAGGATCGCGGCACGACGGTGACGCGCCGGCTGAGCGGGATCGGGCCGAACGGGCCCTGGACGATGTGGCCGCCGACCTGGAGTCGAGAGGCGCCCGGGCAGGCGGCGAGGCCGAGGAGGTGCTCGGCGCGCAGGCCATGATGGCCCGCGACCCGGGGCTCGCCGTGGAGGTGGGTCAGCTGATCGACCAGGGCGTCGCCGCGCCCAGGGCCGTCTTCGAAGCTTTCGGGAAATATCGGGATCTGCTCTCGGCGGCGGGCGGATACCTCGGCGAGCGGGTCGCCGACCTCGACGACATCCGCGACCGGGCGATCGCCCTGCTCACCGGGCTGCCGATGCCCGGTGTCCCCACCAGCGCCGCCGTGCCGTTCGTGCTGGTCGCCAAGGACCTGGCCCCCGCGGACACGGCTCTGCTCTCCAAGGACGTCGTCGCCGCGTTCGTGACCGAGCAGGGCGGCCCGACGAGCCACACCGCGATCCTCGCCCGTTCGATGGGCGTGCCGGCGGTCGTCGGGTGCGCCGGTGCGACCAGCATCGCGCAGGGCGCGGCCGTGCTCGTCGACGGCTCGTCCGGGCACGTACGGCTCTCGCCGGACGAGGACGAGGTCACCGCGGCGCGGAACGCCGATGAGGCCAGGCGCGCCGTCCTTTCGGCGGTCTCCGGACCCGGCGCGACCGCGGACGGCCATGCCGTGCCCCTGCTCGCCAACATCGGCGGCCCGCGCGACCTCGAGGCCGCGCTGGCGGCGGGGGCCGAGGGAGTGGGCCTCTACCGCACGGAGTTCCTCTTCCTGGACAGGGAGACCGCGCCCACGCCCGAGGAGCAGGAGGAGGCCTACCGGGCCGTTTTCGACGCGTTCCCCGGAGGGCGCGTCGTGGTCAGGACCCTCGACGCCGGTGCCGACAAGCCGCTGGCCTTCCTGCCGCCTCCCGGCGAGGAGCCGAACCCGGCACTCGGCGAGCGCGGCATCCGCTTGTTCCGGCGGTATCCGGACATCATGGCCGTTCAGCTCGGCGCTCTCGCCCGTGCGGCGGCGGGCACCGCGGCCAAGGCGGAGATCATGGCCCCGATGGTGGCGACCGTCGAGGAGGCCGCGTGGTTCGCCGAGGCCTGCCGTACGGCGGGGCTGGAGAACGCGGGGATCATGATCGAGGTGCCGTCGGCGGCGATCAGGGCCGCCGACCTGATCGAGGAGGTCGACTTCTTCTCGATCGGGACGAACGATCTCACGCAGTACGCGCTCGCCGCTGACCGGCAGGTCAGTGAGGTCGCCACGCTCCAGGATCCGTGGCATCCCGCCGTGCTCGACCTCATCGGCATGGCCGCGTCGGCGGCCACGGCCGCGGGCAAGGGATGCGGGGTCTGCGGAGAGGCCGCGGCCGACCCGATCCTCGCCTGCGTGCTCGTGGGCATGGGGGTGACCTCGCTGTCCATGTCGGCGCCCGCGCTCGGGTTGGTGCGTGCCGCGCTGGCACGGCACACGCGTGAGCAGTGCCGGCTGGCCGCCGAGGCCGCCCGGTCGTCCACGTCGCCCGCAGGTGCGAGGACGGCCGCCCGGGCGGAGCTTCCGGAACTCGGGTCGCTGTCGCTCTGAGCGTCGCGACCGCGACCGCGTGTGGGGTCACCGATGTGCGTTCGCGCACGGTTGGCGGGAGAGCGCCGATAACGTAAAGACATGCTAAAACTGCGGTCTGGTGCGGTTGGTCTGGCGGCTCTCCTGATGACCGGATGCTCGGCCGGACTCGGGGCCACCGCGTCGTCATCGCCCGCCGCGCCGGTCGGGTCTCCCGCCGTGCCCTCGCCCTCACTCACGCGGTCCCCGGTCGTGAGCGCCCCGCCGTCGCCGTCACCGGGTGACCTCGAGGCGACGGTGGCCGCGATGACGGACGAGGACAAGATCGGGCAGTTGCTGGTGGCCGTCGTATACGGCGGGCGGGCCGACTCCGCCCGCAAGGAGAACCGGGCCAGGTATGGCGTGGACACCCCGGCGGAGGTCGTCGAGAAGTACCGCCCGGGTGGTGTGATCTTGTTCAACTGGGCGGACAACGTCTCCGACGCGAAACAGGTCGCCGCGCTCACCACCGGGCTGCGCAAGGCCTCGGACACGCCACTCATGATCGGCGTCGACCAGGAGAACGGCATCGTGTCCCGGCTGTCCCCGCTGATCACCGAACTGCCGGGAGCCCTGGCCATCGGCTCGACCGGCGATCCCGGCAACGCGCGCGACTCCGCACGGGTGACCGGTGAGGAACTCAAGGCGCTCGGCATCTCCGTCGACTTCGCGCCGGTCGCCGACGTCAACATCAATCCGCACAATCCGGTGATCGGTCCCCGGGCCTACGGGTCCGACCCGCAGAAGGTGGCCGCGATGGTCGGG
Organism: Planotetraspora mira; assembly: GCF_016863275.1. Lineage (GTDB taxonomy): Bacteria > Actinomycetota > Actinomycetes > Streptosporangiales > Streptosporangiaceae > Planotetraspora > Planotetraspora mira. Next base: position 96,117 of record NZ_BOOO01000038.1, on the reverse strand, counting down.
GCGGCCGTGGACGGGTTCCACGACGCGGGCGTCGCCACCGTCGCCAAGCACTTCCCCGGCCATGGAGACACCTCGGTCGACAGCCACACCGGGCTTCCCGTGATCAAGCACTCGATGGCGCAGTGGGAGAAGCTGGACGCGCCGCCGTTCCGCGAGGCGATCAAGCAGGGCGTCGACGCGATCATGACCGCCCACGTCGTGATGCCGAAGCTCGACCCCTCAGGAGACCCCGCGACCCTCTCGCACAAGATCCTCACCGGGCTCCTGCGCGACAAGCTGGGCTTCGACGGAGTGGTCACCACCGACGCGCTCGACATGGCGGGCGTCAGGAAGAAGTACGGCGACGCCGAGGTGGCCGTGCGCTCGATCCTCGCCGGCGCCGACGTGCTGCTGATGCCGCCCGACTACCCCACGGCGTACAAGGCGCTGCTCAAGGCCGTCGATACAGGGCGCATCACCGAGCAGCGGCTCGACGAGTCGGTTCTGCGCATCCTTCGGCTGAAGAAGGCGCGCGGCGTGTTCGGCCCGATCGAGACCGATCCCGGTGCGCTGAAGTCGAGCGAGCATCTCCAGGTCGCCAAGCGGCTCAAGGCGGCCACGCGGTCCGCGGCCTGAACGGTTCGCTCCCGGCGGCGACCCGCATATCCTGTTACGCGTGTCAACGGGAGGTGCCGTGCTCAAGGGCGTTCTGATCGACTGGGGTGGTGTCCTCACCACGAGCCTGGGCGACTCCATCGTCCACTGGCTCGAGGCCGACCGGATCGACTCGGTGCACTACCGCGACGTCATGCGCGACCTCGTCATGCACGCGTACGACACGGGCGCGGACGGCGGCGCGGAGAACCCGATCCACGCGCTGGAGCGCGGGGAGGTCTCGGCCGCCGAGTTCGAACGGGACCTGGCCGCCCGGCTGCTGACGCTGGACGGCGTGCCCCCGGAGGCCGACGGGCTGCTCACCCGCATGTTCGCCGGGTTCCAGCCGGTCGAGGAGATGAACGAGATGGTGCGGCGGGCCCGCGCGGCCGGGCTCACCACCTGCCTGTTGTCGAACTCGTGGGCCAACGACTATCCCCGCGACGACTGGGACGAGCTTTTCGACGCCGTGGTCATCTCGGGTGAGGTCGGCATGCGCAAGCCGGAGCCGCGCATCTTCCACCACGCGCTCGAGTTGGTCGCCCTGGAGCCGCAGCAGTGCGTGTTCATCGACGACATCGAGGCCAACATCGAGGCCGCCCGTGCTCTGGGCATCGTCGGCGTCCATCACCGTGAGGCCGTCACGACGATCAGCGAGATGGAGCAGCTTTTCAGCCTGCCGTTCCGGGCGTGAGCCGGGAGGAAGTAGACAAACACATGCGCGTGTACCTGCCGTGCACGCTCCCCGCACTGGCCCGGGTGGTCGCCGCGGGAGAGCTGGGACCGGCCCCGCTGACCGGCTATGCCGTGACCCCGGCACTCGTCGAGTGGTACGCCTCGGGTGACACGGAGGAACTCGAGTACGTCGCGCTGACCGAGGCCGCCCGCGCCTCCCTGCGGATGCTCGCCGCCGATCGCGCGGACGGCGTCGAGGTGGCCGCGCGGCGGGTCGTCGTCGCCGCCGAGATTCCCGACAGCGCCGTGAACATGGGCACCGACCTGGAGGAACGCGCGCGGGTGCGCCTGCTGAAGTCGGTCCCGATCGCCGAGCTCGCGTCCATCCACGTCGACGACCTGTCCGCCGCCGCCGACGTCGAGGCGGCCATCGCCGCGCTGCCCGCCGCCGACGGCGGGGACGACGACGCGCAGTTCGCCGTGGACGGCGCGGAGGACCACGAACTGATGTGGTACGCCACGCAGGAAATCCCCGACTTGCTGAGTTGACCTGGAACGTTCACGGACTTGTCACAGGTCGCCCTTAAGCTCTAGAGCGATATGAGACACATAGTTTGGGACTGGAACGGCACGCTGTTCCACGACATAGACGCGGTGGTCGGGGCCACCAACGAGGTCTTCCTCCCCTACGGGCTGGCCCCCTTCGACGCGGACTCCTTCCGCGAGGTCTACACCCGGCCGATCTGGGTGGCCTACGAGCGCATGCTCGGCCGTCCGCTCGACGAGGGCGAGTGGGAGCGGCTCGACGTCGCGTTCCACGAGCACTACCACCAGCTCATGCTGGCCTGTGAGCTGGCGAAGGACGCGCAGTCCTGCCTCCGGGAGTGGGAGGGCTCCGGCCGGACGCAGTCGCTGCTGTCCATGTGGGCCCATGACCGGCTGGTCCCCAAGGTCGGCGAGTTCGGCATCGGCGGGCACTTCGCCCGGGTCGACGGGCTGCGCTCCGCCTCGGGTGGCACCAAGGCCGAGCACATGGTCGCCCACCTGCGGGCCCTCGGCCTCGACCCGGAGACCGTGGTGGTCATCGGTGACAGCGTCGACGACGGGCACGCGGCCCAGCACGTCGGCGCGCAGGCGATCCTCTACACCGGTGGCATGACCAGACGGTCGGAGCTGGAGGCCCTGGGCTTCCCGGTCGTCGACTCGCTGGCCGACGCCCTCGGCAGGGTCGTCTGACCGAGGAGCGGTCCGCGGACGGCTCTCGCCCGTCCTCTGCGACCCACCAGGTGACTCACAGGGTGACCTCGTGCGTGACCAGGGAGTGTGAGAACCGGCCGGGCGGCTACAACCTCGGTATGACAGGTCCTCATGACCGGGTGATAGCCGTACCCTTGGGCACGAGCCATGCCGAACCCCCCACGGAGGCCATTATCAACCGTCTCGTCCTCTGGAACGTCGATCTCACTCTCGTCGACGCGACCATCGTCACCCGCGAGGCCTACGCGGACGCGTTCCGGATGGTGACCGGCCGACCGCTGGTCAAGCTCGCTCCGGCGATGGGCCGCCCGGACTCCGAGATCATTTTCGAGACGCTGGCCATCAACGGCATCGTGGTCGAGGATCAGCACCTGCCCAAGTTCCTCGACGCGCTCGCCGTCAGCTTCGCCGCCAAGCACAAGCGGCTGGCGAAGGAGGGCCGGATGATGCCCGGCGCCAAGGACGCGCTCACCGCCGTGTCCCGGCTCGACGGCGCCGTCCAGTCCGTGCTGACCGGGACCATCAAGGGCAACGCCGTCCACAAGCTGACGGCCTTCGGCCTGAACAAGTGGGTCGACTTCGAGGTGGGCGGCTACGGCGAGGAGGTCTACCCCAAGGCGACCCTCCTCCAGGTGGCGCAGGGAAGGGCCAAGACCAAGTACGGCGCGCCCTTCACCGCGCAGAACACCGTGCTGATCGGCGACTCGACCCGCGACGTGCAGGCGGCCAGGATCGGCGGGGCCGCGGTGATCGCCGTCGCCTCGGGCCGTTCCATGGCGGCCGAGTTGCACGAGGCCGGCGCCGACATCGTGCTCCCCGACCTGACGAACGCCTCGGAGGTCGTGGCCGCCGTCGCGCGGCTCACCAGCCCCGCCGACCGCAAGGCCGGCTGAGCACGTCCGGGAAGCGTGGCCGCACCGGCTTGCTTCGGGGTGTCCGCTCGACGACGTGGCGGTCAGAGACCGGGACGCCGCCCACACTCCGCGGCGAGATCGGTGTCGTCGGGCACCCCGACGGAGGCCGGTACGCCGTCGCGGTCTTCACCCGCTCGTTCGGAACGGCCCAGAACCAGCCCCGGGCGGACGCCGCGATCGGATCCGCCGCGCGGGTCGCGATCGACCACCTGCGCGCACACATATGACAGGTGGTTTCTATGTGGGCGGTGACGGTGACATACGCCGTCCGCCTCGTAAGGATGGACGCATGGTTGAGGAAGGCGCTCTGCTCTGGGAACCGACGCCGGAGATCGTCCGCGACGCTCGGGTGACCCGCTACGCGGACTGGCTCGGGCGGTCCGGGACGTACGACGACGTCTGGCAGTGGTCGGTCGACCATCCGGCCGACTTCTGGACGTCGGTGTGGGACTACTTCGGCGTCGTGGGGGAGCGTGGTGACGGGCCCGTCATCAGTGGGACGATGCCGGACGTCCGATGGTTCACCGGAGCCACGATCAATTACGCCGCCAACGCGTTGCGTGGCGACTCCGACCACCTTGCTGTGATTTTTCGCGATGAAGCGGGGAATCGGCAGACGTACACGCTCGGGCAGTTGCGCGAAGAGGTCGGCCGGGTGCGCGCCGGTCTGGTCCGGCTCGGGGTGGGGCGTGGCGACCGGGTGGCGGCGTACGTCCCCAACATCCCCGAGGCGCTGATCGCCTTCCTGGCCACCGCCTCGCTCGGGGCCGTCTGGTCCTCGTGCTCGCCGGACTTCGGCGCGCCGAGCGTCATCGACCGGTTCACCCAGATCGAGCCCAAGGTGCTCATCGCGGTCGACGGATACCGGTACGGCGGCAAGGCCTTCGACCGCTCGGGCGTCGTCCGCGAGATCGCGGCCAAGCTGCCCACCCTCGCGGCGACCGTGTGGATCCCCTACCTGGACACCGATGCCCCCGCGTCTGAAGGCGGCCTGAGCTGGAACGACCTCCACGACGAGGCCGGCGAGCTCGTGTTCGAGCCGGTCCCGTTCGGGCACCCGCTGTGGGTGCTGTACTCCTCGGGCACGACCGGCCTGCCCAAGCCCATCGTGCACGGGCACGGCGGAATCGTGCTCGAACACCTGAAGTCGCTCTCCTTCCACCAGGACCTCGGCGACGGGGATGTGTTCTTCTGGTACACCACGACCGGCTGGATGATGTGGAACTACCTCATCGGCGGCCTTCTCGTGGGCGCCACCGTCGTCCTCTACGACGGCAGCGCGGCCCATCCCGGGCCCGACGCCCTGTGGAGGGTGGCGGACGAGGAGGGGGTCACCTACTTCGGCACGGGCGCGCCGTACATCGTCGCCTCGATGAAGGCGGGGCTGAGGCCCACGGGCCTTTCACGGCTGCGGGGGATCGGCTCGACCGGATCGCCGCTGCCGCCGGAGGGCTTCGCGTGGGTCTACTCCGACGTCAAGGCCGATGTGCAGCTCGGGTCGTTCTCCGGGGGCACGGACGTCTGCACGGGGTTCGTGGGCGGGGTGCCGTCGCTTCCGGTCAGGGCGGGGGTCATCCCGTGCCGGTGTCTCGGCGCGATGGTGGAGTCGTTCGACCCGTCCGGCGTGTCCGTGGTCGGCGAGGTGGGCGAACTCGTGGTGACGCAGCCCATGCCGTCGATGCCGGTCATGTTCTGGAACGACCCGTCCGGTGTCCGCTACCGCGAGTCCTATTTCGCCGACTACCCCGGAGTCTGGCGGCACGGCGACTGGATCAAGCTCAACTCCGATGGGAGTTGCGTGATCTACGGGCGGTCCGACTCGACCCTCAACCGGGGTGGAGTCCGGATGGGCACCAGCGAGTTCTACCGGGTCGTCGAGCGGTTCGAGGAGATCGCCGACAGCCTGGTGATCGACACCGGACGGCTCGGACAGGAGGGCCGCCTCCTGCTTTACGTCACGCTGGCGGTGGGCGGCACGTTCTCCGACGATCTCGTGAGCCGGCTCAAGGGGGCGCTGCGAAGCGAGCTGTCCCCGCGGCACGTGCCCGACGAGATCCATGAGGTCCCCGGCATCCCCCGGACGTTGTCCGGCAAGAAGCTGGAGATCCCGGTACGGAAGATCCTCCTCGGCACACCCGTCGAGCAGGCCGCCAACCCCGACGCCATGGCCAACCCAGAGGTCCTCCGCCACTTCCACCCCCCCGTGCCCCCCGCGTGATCCTGCAGCCCCCGCGTGATCATGCACAGGTTCGTGATCAGGCCTCCTGGCCTGCCCAAATCCTTTTCGTGATCATGCACAGGTTCGGGATCAGGGCCCTTGAGCTGTGCGGACTGTTTTCGTGATCATGCACGGATTCGGGTGCGTGCCGTACGAGCTGGGGAAACGCCTTTCGTGATCATGTGGTAGCCCCGAGTGTGCATGATCACGCAGCAGAAAAGCACAGGTCGTCGGCGGTCGCGCCGAACCTGTGCATGATCACGAAAAGTGAATCCGCAGGTGGAAGGGGCATTCTCCGAATCTGTGCATGATCACGGCTGGAAGCGGCGCAGGTGGGCGGGGCATTTCACGAATGTGTGCATGATCACGCCGGAGGGGCGTTGGGGAAGCGGAGGGCTAGGGCGGGGCACATCTCCACGGCTCGGCGGGCTTCGGCACGCAGCCACGGGGGGACGCCGCCCTCCTCGACGGCAGGGAAGCCGTGCTGGTCGAGCTTGACCAGCTCGGGGGCGACGTGCGCGCAGAGCCCATGGGCCTGGCAGCGGGTCCAGTCGACCACCAACTTGGCCTCGAGAGATTCGGAGGCCGGCAGAGGCAGCATCTCGAGCACCGGCCGCCCACAGGTCCCGTGGATCCGGTGCTCCTCCACGTCGTCGGCGAACGCCTCGAGCGCCGACATGACGAACCGGGCCGAGCCGTCGGGGTGGAAGCACGCCCCCCGGCCTCGTACGGCTGACGCGGCCCGCCGTACGAGCTCGATGCCGTGCGACGAACCGCCCGACAGTTCGGCCATGGCGCGGGCCAGGTCGGGCAGGCCGAGCCGGCAGGGCCCGCACTGACCCGACGACTGCGCGGCCAGGTAGTTGGCGACCCGCAGCACCTCCCCGAGGGGACAGGTCTCGCCGCCGAGCGGCACCACGATTCCCGCGCCCAGAGATCCACCGGCCTGCGAGATGCCGCGGCGGGACACGACCGCCCCGTAGGCCTGGGCGGCCGACAACCAGGCCCCGTGGTACCCGCCGACCAGAACGCCGTCGCCGACGGCCGCCTCGCACAGGTCGAGCACGGAGGCCAGCGGCACGCCCGGCGTGACCTCGACGACGGCCGGGAAGACGGCCGAGCCGCCGACGGTCAGGAGGGTGGTCCCCGGTTCCTGTACGGTTCCCACCGAGCCGTACACCTCCGCGCCCAGTTCCCCGAGGACGGCGAGCTGGGCGAAGGTCTCGGTGTTGGACAGCAGCGTCGGCAGGCCGTCCACGCCGCTGTCGGAGGAGCGGGCCTTGCGCCCCGGCGGGATGCCCGCCTGACCGTTCACGGCCTTGACCAGGGCGCCGCCCTCGCCCGAGATGAACCGCTCCGGGATGGCGGCGACGCGGACGGAGTCCTCGGCGCCCCGCTCGGCGACGGCGGCCGTCATGGAGGCCTCCGCCATGTCGCCCGAGGCCACCGCGACCACGACCTGCCGCGCGTTGAGCGCGCCGGCCGCCAGCAGTGCGCCCTCGAGGACGAGGTGAGGCGCCCGGGTGAGCAGCATCTTGTCCTTCACACTGGCGGGCTCGCCCTCGGCGCCGTTGACCAGGACGACGGTCTCGGAGTCGCGGGCCCGCGCGGCGACCGCGCGCAGCTTGCGCGCGAACGGGAAGGCCGCGCCGCCGCGCCCCCGCAGGTCGACGTCCTCCGCCATCGAGATGAGCGTGTCGACGGACTCGGTGCCGAGCTCGCCGTGGATGGAGCGATGGGCGTCGAGGTCGAGTCTGCGGTGCTGGTCGAGCCCGGCCGTGAGCCGCGCGGGGCCGAGCCGCCTGATCTGGGACACGCGATAGGGAATCACACGATCCTCCGGAGTTTGGTGTCCTGTGATCTGCGCGCCGCCCGTCCGATGGGCGTCGCGTCCGTTCCGGTGCGGCCGAGCAGGGGAACCGGCTCCGGCATCGTCTGCGGAGTCCTCTCCGGGGACGACTTGGGTACGGCACGCGGCATCGGCTGCGTCTGCGTCATGTCGACGGCGTCGACCACGCCGGCCTCGAAGGCGGGCCGGAAGGTGGCCATGACCCGGATCAGCAGGGCCGACCCGACGGCGACGAGGCAGAGCACGTAGCTCCAGCTCACCCAGGCGGCGGGGGTCCGGCCGGCCATGAGCCCGTGGAGGATGGACAGCGGCCACGCCAGGTAGGCGAGGTCGTGCAGGACGCGCCACGTCCAGGGACGCTCGGCCTGGGCGAACCGGCCGCGCATCACGCCCGTCGCGACGATGACGATCATCAGGTCGGACGCCAGGGCGCCCATGCCCACGTACAGCGAGGTGGTGGGCACGACCGAGCCGTACGCGGGAACGAGCCCAGCGGCGATCTTCATGCCGATGTGGGTGACCAGGAAGCCGACGCCGACCAGGGCGGCGGCCCGGTGCACGAGCTGGGCGCGGACGCGCTGGGGGATCGGCAACACCACGCGGTCGCTGGCGGCGAGCCCGAGCGCGACGGTCGTGGTGAGGGCGACCAGGGAGATGACGCCCGCGTAGTAGGTGAGAAAGGTCTGTGCCGCATCCAGCAGCGGCGTGCCGATCCCGTTGTAGGCGGCGAAGAGCGCACCGGTCATCACCACGGTGACCGCGGCGCCTAGGCCGATGCGCACACCCGGTCTGTTGAGATCCAGACCTTCGTCTGGCCGGGTGTGCCGTGGAGCCCGTCGGTGGGGCAAGGATTCCTCCGTCGGATGAAACTGTGATCGGTGTTCCGGCGATCTCGGCGCGAGCGAGGAGATCGCCGCGGGGGGTGCGAGGCTCAGGACGCGGAAGGGTGCCGCTCCCCGTCCTCACGCGGGGTGGACCGCGGGAGTTCGGACGGGGAACGGCACGTCCTGGGTCTCCGGGACGGCGCGATCAGCAGCGGGGGCCGCGGTTGATGCAGTTGACGACCGTGTTCATCAGGCGTGCCGGCATCACGTTCTCGAAGTCGGCGTGGTCGGTTATCGGGTTGTGCAGCTGTTCGGGGAAGCTGTCGACGGCGAAGGACGCGCCACGCGGCACCGAGTAGCCGAGTGTCATGCGCAGTTGGGGGATCGCCTTGGTCCCGGCCGCGCACCGCCCGTTGGCGGCGGGGAAGGTGACGTGCGTCCTGTGGTTGGCGCTGTCGATGTTCGCGCCGTCCCAGCAGCTCGGGAAGTCCAGGATCCGCAGCACCATGCTGCCTCTGGGGCAGATGGGGTATTTGGTGGTGGTGCGGTTGGTGAATCCCGAACAGGTCCACTGGGCACGCGCGTTCGCGGGGCCGTTGGTGCCGGACTTGGCGTCACCGGTGATCAGCCGGAGGAACCGGGGCATGGCCACGACCCGGTTGAACCGGTTGCCGCGGAACTGCAGCGTCACGACCTTCGGCAGGAGGATCGTCCCGACGTTCCCCTCCGCGCCGTGCCCCGGGTCCGCAGGAGCGGGAGCCGACGCGCTGGGGGCCGGAGCCGTGTCCTCGGGGGCGGGGGTGGCGGGATCCGCCTGTGCGCCCGGCGACGTCGCCGCGTCCGTCGGAGTCTCGGAAGCGGGAGTCTCGGAAGCCGGCGCCTCGGAAGCCGGGGTCTCGGAAACCGCGGGGTCAATCGGAGCCTCGGAAGCCGGCGCCTGGGACGCGGGGGGTTCGGACGCGGGGGGTTCGGAGGCCGGCGCCTCGGAATCCGCGTCCGCGTCGGCGTCCGCCTCCGCTTCCGCGCGGCTCTTGATCGCCGTCGCCCCGGTCCTGCTCCGCAGAACGGGCCAGAAGTAGGTGGACTTGTCACCCAGGCGGCAGGTGGTGCCGCCCGCGGAGAGGCTCTCGTCTGTGGAGAATCCGTTGGTGGTCAGGTTGCCCACGTAGTCGTGGATGTGGTGCGCGCCGTTCGACACGCCGGGGGCGACGATGTGGTTGTCCGAGTTGTGGTGCCCGTTCTCGTTGCGGCCGCAGCGGGAGACGAATGACCCGCGTCCCGCGACGACGCCGGTGTTCCCGCGGGGGACCTTCCGGATGTCGACGAAATCCTCCAGGAAGGGGCCGACGTCCGCACACTCGTCGTGTCCCTGCACGGTGGGATCGCAGTGAGCGGAGGCCGCCGGCACGTCGAGCCCGACGAGCGCGCTGCTCAGTAGGAGGCCGGCACTCGCAAGCATCAGCCGTTTTCGCATGTTTGATAACTCCTGAACCTGACTAGACCGTGGGGGCGGGAAGCGTGGAGTAATCCACGAGGCCTGTGCTCTCCAGTAGGGACATGTGCTTCATGACGACGTTGTTCGCCGTCGTGGCGAATTCGCGGATCAGGTCGTTGCGGGTGCCCGCGCGTACGGCGGCGACGACCGCGAAGACCTTGCCGTGGGCGTTTCTGAGCCGGTCGACGAAGATCCGGTCGAACTCGGGCCCTCTGGCTCCCGACATCTCGTCGAGCCACCCCTGCTGATCGGGGTTGGGCTCGTTGGGCAACAGGACGCCGAGCTTGTCGGCCAGGGCGCGCACCTCGGCGTCGAGCTTGGTGTGGTCGGTCACCAGGTGCATGCCGACGTCCTTGACCTTGTCGCTGTTCGAGCGATCCTGGGCCCATCGGCCGGCGGGGATCTCCCAGAGTCCTGCCCACCGGACCCGCACCAGCAGGTCGCGGTCGGCCGGGCTGAGGGGCCCCCACTGCGTCTGAGTCCATCCAGCCTGGGCCGCCTCACCTCGGGGGACGACCACGACCACGGCGATGGCCGCGGCGAAGAGGAAGACGCCGAACACCAGGAGTTCCCCAAACCGGAACCGCATCGTGCCTCCTTTCGTGACCTTCGGTGGGAGGTACGCGGAGGTGTGTCAGGCGGTTCAGGAAATAGTCAGAAATGACTGGAGTTAGCAGAGTCGAGTACGGGCGAGGAAAACTGATGCAAACATGTGCCCGTGCGTCGACAACTCGACAGCCGGTTCGTGCGTCAGGACTCCTACGGCGACCCTGATCGGGACGATCATCTGATCAGGGAGCTGTACCAGGAGTTCGGTGGTCCGCTGCTGCGTCAAGTGCGGAAGACGACCGGAAACGATCTGCAATGGGCCGAGGACGTGGTCCAGGAGACGCTTGTTCGCGCCTGGCGTAACTCCGCGAAGCTGACCTGGGAACCCGGCCTTCTGTGGGCCTGGCTTTTGACCGTGGCCCGCCGCATCGTGATCGACGGGCGCCGTCGCAGGGGCGTCCGCCCCAGAGAGGTGGAGGCTCCGGAAGAGGACACCATCGCCGTCCCGGACGGTTCCGACCGCACACTGGCGGCCATCGTGGTCGCCGACGCACTACGCGGACTGTCGGCCCAGCACCGGGAAGTTATCGAAGAGACATACTTACGGGACCGTACGGTAAGCGAAGCGGCGGAGATTCTGGGGATCCCGCCGGGTACCGTGAAATCGAGGCTCTTCTATGCCCTGCGCGCTCTGCGTTCGGCACTGAAGGAAAGGGGGGTGGCCAGCTGATGTCCGCGTCGTCGGAACACTTCGATGTGGCCGCCTATGCCCTTGGAGTGCTCGATGACGACGACGTGGAGGCGTTCGAGCGCCACCTCGACGGCTGTGCTCAGTGCCAGTCGGAGTTGCTGGAGAGCCACGACGTTCCCGGTATGCTCGACGCGGTCAAGGCTGACTCCGTGTCCCCCGAGCGGACCCGCCCCTGAGTCGCCTGTACGTTAAGTTGACGTATGGGGCCTTTTCGGGTGATATCGGGTGCGGTGGTGCCACGCTTTCTGTCAATGGGGACAGGGAGATGCTGTGCCGCCAGAGGAGTGGTGCATGGCTGCGTTGCCGGATAGGCAGGCCCGGGCCGCGAACGCTTCGCCTCCTCCACGGAGTTTCGGCGAGGAGGGCGCTCGCCTCTCCTATGGCGACTACCTCCGCCTGAAAGATCTTCTCGCCCAGCAGGCGCCCCAGTCGGGCGCGAGCGACGAACTGCTCTTCATCACGATCCACCAGGTCTACGAACTGTGGTTCAAGCTGCTCCTGCACGAGTTGGAGCGCATCAGGGACGCGATGATCGAGGGCGCGCTGTGGCGCGCCAGGCACCTGTTCCGCCGGGTCCACGCGGTGGAGCGGGTCCTCGTCGAACAGGTCCAGGTGCTGGAGACCATGACGCCGCAGGACTTCCTGGAGTTCCGGTCGGTTCTCGCACCGGCCAGCGGGTTCCAGTCGGTCCAGTTCCGTGAGCTCGAGTTCCTCTCCGGGGCGAAGGACGAGGCCTATCTCGGCCGGCTCCGGGACGCCGACGACGCGGAACTCGCCAGGCTCAGGCGGCGGCTGGCCGAACCCACGCTGTGGGATGCTTACCTCACCGCACTTTCCCAGCGTGGCCTCGCTGTCTCCGATGAGGAGATCATGGACTCCCTGCTGGCCGTGGCGAGGGATCGCGGATCGTACGACGATCTGTGGGAACTCGCCGAAGATCTGCTGACGCACGACGAGACCACTGCTCACTGGCGGATGCGCCACGTTCAGATGGTCGAGCGCCAGATCGGCACCAAATCCGGTACGGGCGGCTCGTCCGGAGCGCCGTACCTCCGCGGACGCACACGAATGCAGTTCTTTCCCCTCCTGTGGGAATTAAGGGCCTGGCTTTAAACCTAAAAGCTCACAAAGGGGTGAGTAGCGACATGCCGCTCGATATGGCGCAAAATTCTCAGGAAGCGCTGGACGAGCTTCTCCGTACCGCAGCTGAGAGGTGCGCCCACGCGCCCGGTGCGCCGGGTGACGGCGAGGAGGTGCTCGCCTTCCTCCGGCGGTACTACCTCCATACCGCCGTCGAGGATCTTGCCGACCGAGATCCCGTGGACGTGTTCGGGCCGGCAGTGGCCCACCGCCACCTGGCCGAGCACCGGCCGCAGGGGCGGGCGGTGGTCCGGGTCTACACGCCCACGCTGGAGGAGAACGGCTGGGACCCCGGCCACTCCGTGGTGCAGATCGTCACCGACGACATGCCGTTCCTCCTCGACTCGGTGACGAGTGAGATCGACAGGCACGAGCTCGGCACCCATCTGATCGTCCACCCGCAGATGCAGGTGCGCCGTGACGTGACCGGCGCGCTGGTGGCCGGAGCCGGCCAGGAGGACGTCGCCGGTCACAAGGAGGTCACCGGCCAGCTGCTCCGCGAGTCGTGGATGCACATCGAGATCGACCGCCAGACCGACGCCGCCGAGCTCAAGCAGCTGGAAGGCGACCTGCAGCGGGTCCTGCTCGACGTGCGCTGCGCCGTCGAGGACTTCGCCAAGATGCGGGCGCTGGCCGTGCACACGGCGGACGAGCTGTCGGCCGATCCGCCCCCGCTCGACCCCGCCGGGGTGGAGGACAGCCAGGAGCTGCTCCGCTGGCTGGCCGACGGCCACTTCACGTTCCTCGGCACCCGGGAGTACCGCCTGGTCGAGACCGAGGGAGGGGAGAGCCTGCGGGCCATCCCCGGCACCGGGCTCGGCATCCTGCGGGCCGACAAGGCCGGATCGGACAGCTTCGCCGCCATGCCGCCCGCGATGCGGGCGAAGGCGAGGGAGAAGCAGGTCCTGATCGTCACGAAGGCCAACAGCCGCGCGACCGTCTACCGCCCGCAGTACCTCGACTACATCGGCGTCAAGTTCTTCTCCCCGGACGGCGAGGTGACCGGCGAGCGCCGGTTCCTCGGGCTGTTCACCCACGTGGCGTACAACGAGTCGATCTCCAGGGTCCCCGTGCTCCGGCGCAAGCTCGGCGAGGTCCTCGACCGGGCGGGGCTCCCCCCGGACAGCCACGACGGCAAGGACCTCATCGAGATCCTGGAGACCTACCCGCGTGCCGAGCTCTTCCAGATCTCCGTGGACGAGCTGCTGCCCATCGCGCTCGGCGTGCTCCGACTGCGCGAGCGCAAGCAGGTCAAGCTCTTCCTCCGCCGTGACGACTACGGCCGGTACATCTCCTGCCTGATCTTCCTGCCGCGCGACCGCTACACGACCAAGGTCCGGCTGGCCATGCAGCAGCTCCTGCTCAAGGCGCTCGGCGGCACCACGCTCGACTACAGCGCCATGATCGGCGAGTCGGCGCTGGCCCGGCTGCACGTGGTCATCCGGGGAGAGCGCGGCAAGCCCCTCGGCGATCTCCCGGTCGACGTCGAGGACCTGGAGACGCGCCTCGCGGCCGTCACCCGCTCCTGGGAGGACGACCTGGCCGTCGCCATCAACGAGCTGTGCTCGGAGGAGGAGGCGCCCGCGCTGATCCGCCGCTACAGCACGGCCTTCCCCGAGGGATACAAGGCCGACTTCCCGCCGCGCACGGCCGTGGCCGACCTCCGGCGGCTGGAGCAGCTCGCCGCGGACCCGTCCGAGATCGGCATGAACCTCTACGAGCCGTACGGCGCGGCAGAGGGCGAGCGGCGCTTCAAGCTCTACCGGATGGGCGCGCCCATCTCGTTGTCCCACGTGTTGCCGCTGCTCCAGCGGATGGGCGTCGAGGTGGTCGACGAGCGCCCGTACGAGGTGGACAGGGACCACGACAAGGACTCCCAGGACGCCTGGATCTACGACTTCGGCCTGCGGTACACACCGGCGGACGACGTGGACCGCGACGACTTCAAGCAGCTGTTCCAGGACGCGTTCGGCGCGTTGTGGCGCGGCGACGTGGAGAACGACGGCTTCAACGCGCTCGTGCTGGCCGGCGGCCTCACCTGGGAACAGGCCGAGATCCTGCGGGCGTACGCCAAGTACCTCCGGCAGGCCGGCACCATGTTCAGCCAGAGCTACATAGAACGCGTGCTGCTCGGCAACGTACGGCTGGCACGGCTGCTGGTCAGGCTCTTCGAGGCGCGGCTCGACCCGAGACGGCCCGACGACGCCAGAACAGAGGTGTGCGACGCGCTCACCGAGGAGATCCTCGCCTCGCTCGACGAGGTGGCCTCACTCGACGAGGACCGCATCCTCCGGGCCTACCTGGAGATGATCACCGCCACTCTGCGGACCAACATCTTCCAGGCCGCCGGCAGTGAGGGCAGGGACGCCGGAGCCGGGGGCAGCCACTTCGTCTCCGGCCGGCGCAAGCCGTACATCGCGCTGAAGTTCGACCCGCAGGCGATCAGCGTGCTGCCGCTGCCGCGCCCGAAGTACGAGATCTTCGTCTACTCGCCCAGGGTCGAGGGCGTGCACCTGCGCTTCGGCAAGGTCGCCCGCGGCGGTCTGCGCTGGTCCGACCGGATGGAGGACTTCCGCACGGAGGTCCTCGGCCTGGTCAAGGCCCAGACCGTGAAGAACACCGTCATCGTGCCCACCGGCTCCAAGGGCGGGTTCGTGGTGAAGCGCCCACCGGCGGGCGGGCGTGACGAGCAGCTCGCCGAGGGCATCGCCTGCTACCGCCAGTTCATCTCCGGCCTTCTCGACCTGACCGACAACCTGGTCGCCGGTGAGGTCGTGCCCCCGCCCGACGTCGTACGGCACGACGGCGACGACACCTACCTGGTGGTCGCCGCCGACAAGGGCACGGCGACGTTCTCCGACATCGCCAACGAGGTGTCCAAGGAATACGCCTTCTGGCTCGGGGACGCGTTCGCCTCCGGCGGCTCGGTCGGCTACGACCACAAGGCCATGGGCATCACCGCCAAGGGCGCCTGGGAGTCGGTGCGATACCACTTCCGCACGATCGGCGTCGACGTCCAGGCGACCGACTTCACGGTCGTCGGCATCGGCGACATGTCGGGCGACGTCTTCGGCAACGGCATGTTGTTGTCGGAGCACATCAGGCTGGTCGCGGCGTTCGACCACCGGCACGTGTTCGTCGACCCCTCGCCCGACGCCGCCCGCGGCTTCGCCGAGCGCAGCCGGCTCTTCGCGTTGCCGCGCAGCTCCTGGGCCGACTACGACCGCGCGCTCATCTCCGCCGGCGGCGGCGTGTGGCCGCGGACCGCCAAGTCCATTCCCGTGTCGGCGCAGATGCGCGCCGCGCTCGGCATCCCGGGCGGCGTCACCGCGCTCGCCCCCAACGACCTCATCAGCGCCATCCTTAAGGCCCCTGTGGACCTGCTCTGGAACGGCGGCATCGGCACCTACGTCAAGGCCACGTCCGAGACCCACGCCGACGTGGGGGACAAGGCCAACGACGGTCTCCGGATCAACGGCGCGGACCTGCGCTGCAAGGTCGTGGGCGAGGGCGGCAACCTCGGTCTCACCCAGCTGGCGAGGATCGAGTTCGCGCTGGGCGGCGGCCTGGTCAACACCGACTTCATCGACAACTCGGCCGGGGTGGACACCTCCGACCACGAGGTCAACATCAAGATCCTGCTGAACCAGGTCGTGCGCGACGGCGAGCTGACCGACAAGCAGCGCAACCAGCTCTTCCTCGAGATGACCGACGAGGTGGGCGAGCTGGTGCTCGACGACAACTACGCGCAGAACGTGGTGCTGGCCGCCTCGCGCGCCCAGGCGTCCTCGATGTTGCACATCCACGCCCGCTATCTGCGGCGCCTGGAGAGGGCAGGACTGGTCGACCGGCAGTTGGAGTTCCTCCCGTCGGACAAGACGCTGGCCGAGCGCCGCCAGTCCGGGCTGGGGCTCACCGCGCCGGAGTTCGCGGTGTTGCTCGCCTACACCAAGCACGTGGTGGACGCCGAGTTGCTCGCCTCGGACATCCCCGACGATCCGTACCTCGCGTCGTGGCTCGTGTCCTACTTCCCCTCCGCCCTGCGGCAACGCCTGCGCTCCTACATGGACTCCCACCCGCTGCGCCGGGAGATCATCACCACCCGCGTCGTGAACGACGTGGTCAACGCGGGCGGGACCAGCTTCGTGTTCCGCTTCGGGGAGGAGACCGGCGCCTCGACGGCCGACGTCGTCCGGGCGTATCTGGTGACCCGCGAGGTGTTCGACCTGGCCGCATTCCGCCGTCAGGTGGAGGCGCTGGACAACAAGGTCGACACCGCCACGCAGCTCGCGATGCTCTTCGAGAGCCGGAAGCTGTCCGAGCGCGGGACCCGGTGGCTGCTCGGCAACCGCCGGCCGCCTCTCGACCTCGCGTCCACGGCCAAGGCGTTCATCGAGGGCTCCAACGGCCTGCTTCCCCACCTGCCGAAGCTCCTCACCGGGCCCGACCTGGTGGCGTACGAGGAGAGGAGGGACTCCTTCGTGGCCCGCGGCGTGCCGGACGACCTGGCCGAGCGCGTGGCCTCGATGGTGCCCGCCTACTCCACGTTCGACCTGGTGGAGATCTCCTCGTTCACCGGGAGGCCGGTGAACGAGGTCGCCGAGGTCTACTTCGACCTGGCCGACCGGCTCCAGCTCGCGCGGCTCAGGGAGCGGGTCATCCACCTGCCGCGCGACAGCAGGTGGAACTCGATGGCCCGGTCCGCGCTGCGGGACGACCTGTACGCGGCACACGCCACGCTCACCCGTGACGTGCTGATCCACAGCAAGCCCGGCCTGTCCCCGGAGGAACGGCTGGCCAGCTGGTCGGAGGCGAACAACGCGGCCGTCGAGCGGGCCAGGCAGACGTTGTCGGAGATCTGGGAGAGCGACACGTTCGACCTCGCGACACTTTCCGTGGCGCTGCGGGCCGTACGAACCCTGGTCGCGACGAGCAACCTGCCACACGCCGAGTCGTGAGACCCGAGATCAGGTGGCGGAGGCCCTGGTGACGAAGCTGTCGTAGGCGATGACACGAGCGGGCGCGGTGGACGTCTTGGGCGGCACCGCGCTCACGTACTGCTGCGTCTCCTCGATCCGCCTCTCGTCCCAGATGGCCGGGTTCTGCAGCGTCCACCGGGCCGCCGGGGGGATGGGCACCGGGCGCCCCTTGGCGAACTCGAGTTCCGGCGTCCACGTGGAGGTGCGGATCAGCGTGTAGAACATCAGCGCGCCTCCGTCGCCCGTGCGCAGGGCGAAGCTCGGGTAGGTCGCCGCTATCGCGAAGAGGGAGTTGTAGTTCAGGCCGTTCTTCAACGCCTTCTGCTTGTCGGCCTTGATCACGGCGGAGAATCCGGTCGTCTGCGGGCCCGGCGCGATGAGGCCCGAGGCGTAACCGTCCTGTCCCTCCTCGGCGACCGTGGCGTGCAGGGGGCCCATCAGGTTGGGACTGATCGCGACGCTCTGGTCACGGGAGGCGAGTGACGTCGCATAGCCCTCAGCGTCCACGGAGATCTTCGGCGGCTGGTCGCCGGGGTAGACCAGGGACTCGAAGCTGTTCTGCCAGCGGGAGGCCGCGTTGGGCCGGGTGAAGGCGAACACGGCCGTGCGGACGTCGCCCGTCGAGTTCCGGCGCTCGGCCGTCGCGGCGAACCACTGGAGGCCCGCTCCGGCGCTCTGCCGGGGCACGAAGACGGCGGGATGCGCCCAGGTGTAATGGGGCGGCTTGGCGCCGTAGGAGTGAACCTGGGCCGCGGAGATGGGGCGCTGGCCGTCACGGGCGAGCGAGAGCGTCCATCTGTCCGCGCCCGCCGCCCTGAGGACCTCGTCGGTGGCGAGGAACCCGCTGAACGCCTTCTCGGCCTCCGGGACCGTCACGGCCTGAGGCTCGGGGCTGTGGCTGGGACTCGGCACGGGAGCGCTCGACGTGGCGGCGGCAGGGCTCGCGGACGGCGCGGCCGGCGCCGGGCCGCTGCAGGCCGCAGCCGTACCGGCGAGGAGCGCCACGACGAGCGCACTCCGGACGACCCCGTTCACGCCTGCCTCCTAGTACAAGGATCCACATGCTAGCCGAGGTGCGAGACCCGACAGGGTCTCCCGTTCGCGTACCCTTTGGAGACGTGGCAGTCATCGATCCAGCCGAAGAGATCAGCGAGCTTACCGGCACCCTTCGGGGCATCCAGGACGTGCTCGACCTCGATGCCCTGCGCAAGCAGGTCGCCGACCTGGAGGCGCAGGCTGCCGCGCCTGATCTGTGGAACGACCCCGATCAGGCGCAGAAGGTGACCAGCAAGCTGTCCCATCTGCAGAGCGAGATCAATCGCGTCGAGGGCCTGGCCCGCCGCCTGGAGGATCTGCCGATCCTGTTCGAACTGGCGGCCGAGGAGGGCGACGAGGACGCGCTCGCGGAGGCGGAGAAGGAACTGGGCTCGCTCAAGTCCGACGTCGGCGCGCTCGAGGTGCGTACCCTGCTGGCGGGCGAGTACGACTCGCGGGAGGCGCTCGTCACGATCAACTCCCAGGCGGGCGGCGTCGACGCGGCCGACTGGGCGCAGATGCTCCTGCGCATGTACCTGCGGTGGGCCGAGCGCCACGGATACTCGACCGAGGTCTACGACACCTCCTACGCCGAGGAGGCCGGCATCAAGTCGGCCACATTCGTGATCAAGACGCCCTACGCGTACGGCACGCTCCGGGGTGAGCACGGGACCCACCGTCTGGTCCGGATCAGTCCGTTCGACAACCAGGGCCGCCGCCAGACCTCCTTCGCCGGCGTGGACGTGGTCCCGGTCGTGGAACAGACCGACCACATCGACATCAACGAAGACGACCTGCGCATCGACGTCTACCGGTCGTCAGGGCCCGGCGGCCAGGGCGTGAACACCACCGACTCCGCCGTCCGGATCACCCACCTGCCGACCGGCATCGTGGTGTCCTGCCAGAACGAGCGGTCCCAGTTGCAGAACAGGGCCTCCGCGATGACCGTTCTGTCCGCGAAGCTGCTGGAGCGCAAACGCCAGGAGGAGGCGGCCGCGATGAACGAGCTGCGCGGCGAGTCCACCACGTCCTGGGGCACTCAGATCCGCAACTACGTGCTGCACCCCTACCAGATCGTCAAGGACCTGCGCTCCGGGGTCGAGGCGGGGAACCCGACCGCCGTCCTGGACGGCGACCTCGACGAGTTCATCGAGGGCGAGATCCGGTGGATGCGCCGCCAGGAGGCGCACTGAGCGGTCTAGTACCCGCTGATGTGGGACAGGGCCAGCAGAGCGACGGCGAGCAGTATGGCCAGTGCGATGAGCACGGGCGAAAGCCCCATGAACCCGTGATGGTGAAGTTTGGCGCGTCCTTCGCGGCAGACAGGGCACCGGCCCTCTACCACAGGGCCCGCGCAGGCCGCGCAGATCAGATGTTCGCAGCTCATAGCACCCTTACCATCCCATGACCCAAGGCCTAATCGTTTTGTTTCCGTTATGGACGTTCCATGCCAGTGTTACCCCTACACTGAGGTACGGCCAACCGGAACGTCGATCGAAACTTACGGTCGCCCTCCGCGCTGGATGTCCCCGCCCCCTAGACTGGCTTGCCGTGATGCGCCTGTGATCCATTTCGATAATGTCACCAAGGTCTACACGAACCAAAACCGGCCTGCCCTCGACCACGTGAGCGTGGACGTCGACAAAGGCGAGTTCGTGTTCCTGGTCGGTCCCTCCGGATCAGGGAAGTCCACCTTCCTTCGCCTGGTCCTCAAGGAGGAGCGGCCCAACTCCGGGGCGATCCATGTCGCCGGCAAGGACCTCTCCCGGCTGTCCAACTTCAAGGTTCCCCACCTGCGGCGCCGCATCGGATGTGTCTTCCAGGACTTCCGGTTGCTGCCCAACAAGAACGTCTACGAGAACGTGGCGTTCGCGCTGGAGGTCATCGGCAAGCCGCGGCGGTTCATCCGCAAGGTGGTGCCGGAGGTCATCGAACTGGTCGGGCTGGAGGGCAAGGCGCATCGCATGCCTGATGAGCTCTCCGGCGGCGAGCAGCAGCGTGTCGCCATGGCGCGCGCCTTCGTCAACCGGCCCATGATCCTTCTGGCGGACGAGCCCACTGGAAACATCGACCCCGCGACGAGCATCGGCATCATGAAGGTGCTCGACCGCATCAACAGGACCGGCACCACCGTCCTCATGGCCACACACGATGCCGCCATCGTCGACTCCATGCGCAAGCGCGTGGTCGAGCTGGAGGACGGAAAGATCGTCCGTGACCAGTCGCGTGGCGTCTACGGTCAGGCGTATTAGGAGTAACTGGGAGCATGCGGGCCAACTTCATCTTCTCCGAGGTCTGGATCGGCCTTCGCCGTAACCTCACGATGACGATCGCCGTCATCGTGACCGTCGCGGTCGGCATGGCACTGCTCGGCATCGGACTGATGATCAACTCTCAGGTCTCGTCCATGACCAGCTACTGGACCGACAAGGTCGAGCTGTCGGTCTTCTTGTGCAAGAAGGACGACGTCTTCCCGTCCTGCAAGAACAAGCCCCCGCTCACCGACGAGCAGAAGGCGGCCCTGAAGCAGACGATCGGGGGCATGCCCGAGGTCGAGCGGGTCGACTTCGAGGACCAGGCGCAGGCGTACAAGAACTTCCAGGCACAGCAGGGCAACAGCCTGCTGCTGTCGGTCGTTCAGCCCGACGACCTGCCGGAGTCCTTCCGCGTCAAGCTCAAGGACCCCAACAACGCCACCGCCGTCACCGAGAGCATCACGGGACAGGCGGGCGTGTCCAACATCGTCAACCAGCGCGAGATCCTCGACACCTACTTCGGGTTCCTGGGCAAGCTGAGGAACATGGCCCTGGGTGTGGCGATCCTGATGGTGTTCGCGGCGACACTGCTGATCGGCAACACGGTCCGGTTGTCGGCGTACAACCGACGCCGGGAGACCGGCATCATGCGGCTGGTCGGCGCCTCGAACATCTACATCCAGTTGCCGTTCGTGATGGAGGGTGTGATCGCGGGCCTCATCGGCGGCGTGTTCGCCGCGGTCCTGCTGATCGTCACCAAGATCTTGTTGTTCGAGGGCATCCAGACCTATATGGCCATCCCTCTCGGATGGAACACGGTCGCGGGTGTGATCACGTTCACCATGGCCGTCGGCGTGGTGATCTGTGTGCTCGCCTCGTTCGTCACGCTCCGTCGCTACCTGCGCGTGTGACCGGTGGGCGGTCTCCCGAGCGTACGCGCACGTCGTTTCCGCCCCCCGCGTCAACGGTAGGCTCCCTGTATGCCACGTGAGATCGGGCGAAAACTGATCGCCCAGAACAAGCGTGCCCGGCACGAGTACTTCATCGAGGACACCTACGAGGCCGGTCTGGTCCTGACCGGCACCGAGGTGAAATCGCTCCGCGCGGGCAAGGCCAACCTCACCGACGGCTACGCCTCGGTGGAGAACGGCGAGGCGTGGCTGATCAACGTGTACATCCCGGAGTACAGCCAGGGCACGTGGACCAACCATGCCTCACGACGCACGCGCAAGCTGCTGCTTCACGGCAAGGAGATCAGCAAGATCAGCGCAACGCTCAAGGAACGTGGCCTGACCCTGATCCCGCTCGCGATGTACTTCAAGGACGGGAAGGCCAAGATCGAGATCGGCGTCGCCCGGGGTAAGAAGGACTACGACAAGCGGCAGACCCTGATGGAGAAGCAGGCGAACCGGGACATGGCCCGCGCCATGTCCACCGCGGTCCGTCGCCGAGGGGGCCGCTAGGCCGTGTCCGTGCACGCGAGAGTCCTGCGCGCCGCGCTGGCGATCGGCCTGGTGGCGCCGATGCTCACCGGATGTTTCGAGGAGCCGTCACCGCACGAGGCCGTCCGGGGTTTCCTGGTCGGATGGCAGACGGGCGACTACGTCGACGCCGCGAAGCGGGTCGACGGCGATCCGGCGACCGTGCGGAGCGCCCTGCAGAACTTCGAGGTTCAGCTCGACGCCGCCTCGATCCGGTTCTCGTTGACCGGCATCCAGCGCACCGGCGACGACGCCAAGGCCGAGTTCCGCGCCCAGGTCGACCTGGGGGAGAACAACCCCCTGTGGGAGTACGACGGCGCTCTGCCGATGCACCTGGTGGGTGGCGAATGGAAGGTCCGCTGGTCGCCGAGCATCATCCATCCGGATCTCCACGCGGGGCAGCGCCTCGCCGTGGCGACGGTGCCCGAAGGCCGTAAGCCCGTCCTCGACAACCAGGGCAACCCGCTGCAGGAGGAGACGAAGCTCTACGTGGCCGGGGTCTACCCCGCGAAGGTCAAGGACCCGGGCCGGCTGTGCGACCAGCTCTCGAAGGTCACCGGCTTCGCCCAGGACCGCCTGCTGAGCCGGATCCTCTCCTCGCCGCCGCAGGAATTCGTACCGCTCGCCACCTTCGGCGGCACCAAGTACGCCAGCATCCAGGCCAAGCTGGCGGCGATCAAGGACCTCGACATGCAGGTGGACCACCCGCCGGTCGCCCCGAAGTCGCCCGTCCAGATAGTGGGGCGCGTCGCGGCGATCACGCCGGAGGCCGAGCAGCAGCTCGGCGGGCCGCAGCGGGCGGGCGACACCGTGGGCAGGGACGGGCTCCAGAAGGCCTATCAGGACCAGCTGACCGGTTCGACGGAGACCCGCGTCGTCATCCTGGACAGCGCCACGTCAAAGCAGGTCAAGGAGCTCAAGGCCTGGCCCGGGCGGAAGAACGACTCCGTCAGGACCACGATCGACAGCCGTGTCCAGCACGCCGGCGACGGCGCAGTGGCCGGCTCCAGGCCGGCCGCGCTCGTCGCCGTCAACGCGACCACGGGCGAGGTCCTCGCGGTGTCCACGAACCAGCTCAACCAGGAGAAGGACGCCCTCGCGGGGAAGTATCCGCCAGGAACGGCGTTCTCCATCGTCGCCTCCGACGCGCTCCTCAAGGGCGGCCTCAAACCGTCGCAACGGCTGCCCTGCAGCGCTGACCGAACGGTCGGCGGCGCGCGGTTCACCCAGCCCGGACTGCTCGGAGCCGAGACCCCCACCTTCTCGGGAGACTTCGCCCAGGGGTGTGTGACCGCGCTGGCCTCCCTGGCCAGGCGGGTCGACGGGGCCGCGATCGCCGAGAGCGCGTCGAAGTTCGGCATCGGCGGAGACTGGGGCCTCCCGCTCAAGACCTTCACCGGGTCCATTCCGGAGGCGGCGACCGATGCCGCCGTGGCCAAGATGATCGCCGGCCAGAGCGTCCGGGTGAGCCCCCTGTCGATGGCGCTGGTCGCCGCGGCGGTCGACTCCGGCACCTGGCGGCCCCCCGTACTCGTCACCTCACCCTCCACGCCGGACGCCTCGGCCGAGGCGCCCCCGACGGTCCCGCCGGCGCCGCAGGTGCTCGACCCCGCCAGGGTCGCGACGCTGCGCGCCCTGATGCGGGTGGGCGTCACGCGTGGCACGGCCCGCGGCGCCGCGGCCCGAGGTGAAGCTGTGCATGGTGTGGCGTCCGAGGTGACCCAGGTGGTGAAGAAGAAGCGCACCAACCTGTCGTGGTTCGTCGGCTGGCAGGGCGACGTGGCCGTGGCCGTGCTCTCCCACAGCGCCGACGCGACGACGTCCGCCGGCATCGCCGGGGACTTCTTCCGCTACCTGCAGATGCAGAGCAACGCGCAGATCAATTCACAGACCTGAAAAAACTTCCGCCTCAGAAGCAACCATCGAGGGTGCTCGTTGCGTCTTTCTAGGTGACTGGGCACCGCTTGGGGGGTTGCGGTCCCGGTCACCGTGATGAGATCAGGGCTCCATCTCGGGGGGAGCCCTTCCGTCCGGACCGGCTCGACCCTGCCGGTCGGCCCCCGGGGGCGCGTGCTATGCCGCGTTCCCGGGGGCTTCGCCGTACCGGCTGGAATTCGGTTCGCGCCGCGAACGTTGAGAATGTAGGGTTCCATTCCTGGCTCCTTGAGCTGGGGATTGACAACTCAACAGGGGGTGACCGGTTTCGACTTCGGCATTGCAAGTCAAGGGAAGCGGGCCGAGGACTGCGGACATAACCTCGTTAACACTGTGACCGCAAACCAATAAGTGCCAATAACATGCGCACTGAGGCTAGCCAGGGTTCCCTGGCTCTCGCCGCCTAAGCAGCGAGTGACCTCTGTCAGCCCGGGAGGGCCTCCGGCCCGGAACTGACATCGCTAGGAGGCTCAACCGACCGACCCGGTCACGGGGTCGAGCGGGAAAACAAACAGTGACTGAGCCCGTCGGCGACTCGCCTGTGAGATCGCCGGGGCTGAGAAAATCGCAACAGGCTGCGCCCGGAGAAGCCTTGTCTTGGTGTTGAAGGACGCGGGTTCGATTCCCGCCACCTCCACGTGTACGTCCTTCTGGACGTACGGATCGCCTGAGGGCGGTCGGTTCGGCGACATCGCCGGATCGGCCGCCCTTTGATCGTTTCCGGGGTCTCATGGCCTCGCGCGAGGCCGCCCCCTGCCGCTGGTTAGAGTCGCTGTGGTGGTGAACGGGTGGAAGGAGACCGGGCGGCTGTGAACGAACGGGTGCGAGGCGGGACGACTCCCGGCGACTGGGGAAAGGACCGACCGCGTGTCGTCGTCCGGCGTTCCCTGCCCACCGAACCGGCGGTGCGCGGCTCGGCGTCGCTGTTCATGACCGAGGCCGGGCGGCAGGGCATCCGGGCCGACCGGCGCATGTTGTACGTGGGACCGGAGCCGGCCTCCGAGCACATCGCCCTGGCCCTGCGCGTCGAACCCGGAGCCGAGATCCTGGCTCGGCGCAAGATGATGCTGGCCGACGACGTGCCGGTCCGGGTCGCGACGAGTTACTTCCGGATGGACGTCTTCGGCGGGACCCCGCTCTGCGAGCCGGGCTTCGTACGGCCGAGCCTGCAGGCGGGGATCGAGGCACTGGGGCACCGCTTCGGCCGGGCCGAGGAGCAGTTGACCGCGCGGCCTCCCACGGAGGTGGAGGCCGCCGTCCTGGATCTCGAGCCGGGGGAGTGGGTCGTGCAGATCGTGCGTGCCGGCTACTCGGCCGACGACGTGCCGATCCATGTCCTGGAGACCATCTGCGCCGCGTCCCGCCACGTCTTCCCCATCGTCCAGGTGACCGGCGCCGACGAGTTCTGATCCCTTCGCTAACCCGCGTACGCGTCGATCTCGGCGAGGAGGGCGGACTTCCCCTCGGGTGCGAGGAAGGAGGCCCGGACGGCCGACCGCGCCAGGCCGGCGATCCCGTCCCGATCGAGATCGAGCAACTCGGCGGCGACCGCGTACTCCTGGTTGAGGGTCGTGCCGAACATCGGCGGATCGTCGGAGTTGATCGTGACGGGCACGCCCGCCTTGACCAGCTCGGGCAGGGGATGGTCGGCCATGGTGGGGACGACGCGGGTGCGGATGTTGGAGGTCGGGCAGACCTCCAGCGTGATGCCGTGGGTCGCCAGGTGCTCCAGCAGGGCGGGGTCCTCCACGCTGTGCACACCGTGGCCGATCCGCTCGGCGCCCAGGTCGCGGATGGCGTCCCAGACCGTCTCCGCGCCGGTGCTCTCTCCGGCGTGCGGCACGGAGTGCAGGCCGGCCGCCCTGGCGGCGGCGAAGTGAGAGGCGAACATGCCACGCGGCACGCCGATCTCCGGTCCGCCGAGACCGAAGGAGACCAGCCCCTCGGGCCGCTGGTCGAGGGCGACGGACAAGGTCCGGTCGGCGCCGGCGACGCCGTACTCGCTGGGGATGTCGAAGCACCAGCGCAGGGTCGTGCCGAAGTCGGCCTCGACGCGGCGGCGCGCGTCCTCGATGATCTCGCAGAACTCGGCGTCCGCGAAGCCGCGCAGCAGGTGCGTGTAGGGCGTGACGGTCAGCTCGGCGTAGCGCACCCGCTGACCGGCCAGGTCGCGGCCGACCCCGTGGATCAGGGCCCACAGGTCGTCCGGCTCCCTGATGAGGTCCACGACGGCCACATAGATCTCGACGAAGTGTGCGAAGTCGCGGAAGTCGTAGAACGTCTCCAGCAGCGCGGGGTCGGCGGGAACGGATGTCGACCCTTCGTGGCGCGCGGCCAGCTCGGCGACGATCCGCGGGGAGGCGGCGCCGACGTGGTGGACGTGGAGCTCGGCCTTGGGCAGCCCGGCGATGAACTCGGTGGTTTCAGGGGTGAGCACGGCATGACGGTAACAAGGGGATCCCGGCCGCCACCAAGCTAAATCATCGTTTCTCGCACTATTTTGTTAGTTTTGTCCGTTCCTGCCGGGTAGCGCTAGCCGCTGGACGGCAGTTCGCTGAGCGCGACCGTGACCGTGGTGGTCTGGCCGCTGGGATGGAAGAGCTGGACCTTGACCCGGTTGCCCGGCTTCTGGGTGGCGAGCACCTGGGAGAGGGCGTTCGACGTCGGAGTGGGGATGCCGCCGATACTGACGATCACGTCACCGGGCTTGATGCCCGCCTTGGTCGCGCCGCTGCCCGGTGTGACCGCGCCCACCACGGCCCCGATCGGGTTCCCCTCGGTGTCGACGGCCGTGCCCACGCGGACGCCCAGTGCTGCACGGCGGCTGTTGACGACCCGGCCGTACCGGATGATCTGTCCCGCGACGTCCGTGGCCGTGTCGCTGGGGATGGCGAAGCCGATGCCGGGCGCCGCGCCCTGCTCGGGATCGACGGCCGACAGCGTCGGGATGCCGATGACCTGACCGGACAGGTCGACGAGCGCCCCGCCACTGTTGCCCGGGTTGATGGGGGCCGACGTCTGGATCGCGTTGGTGATCGTCGCCCCGGGCGTCCCGTGCGGCCCTTGGCCGGACACCGTGCGGCCGAGGGCGGACACGATGCCCTGGGTCACGCTGCCGGAGAAGCCCAGGGGATTGCCCATGGCGAGCACGATCTGACCGACCTGGAGTTGCGACGATCGGCCGAAGGCGGCGGGGGTGAGCCCGCGGGCGTCCTCGACCCTGATCATCGCCAGGTCGCCGGCGCGGAAGGTGTTGACGAGGGTGGCCTTCCTCGGCTGGCCACCGCCCGCGAGGGTGACCTGGAACTCCCGGGCCGTCCCGACGACATGGGCGTTGGTCACGATGTGACCCTTCGTGTCGTACACGATCCCGGACCCGAGGCCCTGCGCCGTGGTGATCTGCACGATGGACGGGAGGACCTTCTTGATCACCTGCTCGAGGGCGCTCTCGAGCGCGACCGCCTCGGGAGCGCCGGAAGGCGGCACGGACGCGGTCGTCGACCGTGCGGCGGGAGCCGTTCCCAGGCTGTCGGTGACACCCCCGCAGGAGGAGATCGCGACCATCGCCAGCGCCGCCGCGACGCGGGTGGCCCCCCGTGAGAAATCCATGCTTCTTGTCTATCGATGCCGGCGACGCGTATCCACGCAACGCGCCCGGGGTCGCCGTGGCGGTGACCTGGGCCGTTCCATTGCGAGGGGAATCGGGGACCATCGGGAACGCGGCTGAAGCGTGATGCGAGTACCCGCGAAGGCCATCATTTGTGTCGTAATCTGCCTGCATGGCTGAGGATGGTGCGAACCCGGCCGGACGTGACAGGTCCGGGGAGCGCTTCGTCCGTTCCTACGACGCCCCCACGACGCCCATTCCGCGGGTGGGGCCCGACGGGCTCGGCCAGAGTGCGCGGCCCAGAGGCTCCCGCAGGTCCGGCCCCGCTCAGGACCGCATGGTCGCCGGCCGCCGTCTCTCCGGCCCGGGCGGGAACCCCGCAGCCCCGGGGGGTCGCGGGACCGGCCCCGTCGACGGGCCCGGCGGTCGCGGTTCCGCGCACGGCCCCGGCAACGCCTCCCGAGGCGGCCGCCACAGTGCCGGGGAAGCCGGTGAGGAGCCGGTGGGCCGCTACGCGGTCATCGCGATCGTGGTGACGATGGCGGTGGTGAGCCTCCTCGTCTTCGTCTTCTTCCGCAGGGAGCCTGCCGGAGTCGACCGGCTCTACCAGGCGAAGGCCCAGGTCAGCCCGTCGGAGAGTGCCGAACCGAGTGTGACGCCGAAGTCGCCGGCGTCGGCGGTGCCCACGCTTCCGACGAGCAGCATGGAACTCGCGACCTTCGCCGGGCAGGCCACGACGGTGGTGTCCTCGGTCGCCGACCAGAAATCCGGCATCGGCTACGCGAAGTTCGGCCCGCCCTGGCAGACGGCCACCCCGGCGCCGTTCTCGTTCGTGCAGCGGTCCGGCCTCGAGGGGTCGGCGCAGGCGATGATCGCCTCGAGTCCCCTTCCCGGCGCTGTGCCGAAGCGGCTCGACGATCTGTCCGACTACCGGTACTACGCCGAGAAGGCGGCCAAGTGGACGCTGCGCCGCCAGCCGGAGGGCAGCAGGCTCGTGTGGACCGCCTCGCAGCCGGCGGCACACGGCGTCGGCTGGCTGCTGGGCTACAAGATCACTTACCTGATCGACGGCGAGAAGCACTCGTCCCGGGCGATCGTGGTCGTGGTGGGAGCAGCCGGCAAGCAGAAGCCGGCCATGTTGTTCGCGACCGTGCCGGACACCGACAAGGCCCTGCTCCGTGACCTGAATACTCTCGCGCAGAGCATCCGCCCGATCTAGCCCGCGAACCTTCTTCTAGAATATGGTTCTATACGGGTCTAGTGGTGGAGGAATCACATGGCGATCGGGCTGAGCGAGGAGCATGAGGCGCTCCGCGAGTCGGTGGCGGGATGGGCCGAGCGGAACATCCCCGTCGAGGTGGTCCGCAGTTCCGTCGGAGATCTCAATGGCTCGGGCGCCGAGGAACGGCCGGCCTTCTGGTCGGGTCTCGCCGACCAGGGTCTGCTCGGACTGCACATTCCCGAGGAGCACGGCGGCTCCGGCTACGGCCTGCTCGAGGCCGCCGTCGTGATCGAGGCACTGTCCGAGCGCGTGGCCCCCGGGCCGCTGGTGCCGACCGTGCTGGCGAGCGCCGCGATCCTCGCGTCCAGCGGCAAGGCGCACGCCAAGCTGCTGCCCGGTCTCGCTGACGGGTCGCTGACGGGCGCGGTCGCACTTGGAGGCTCCCTGACGGGCGTGCGCGAAGGCGGCGTGCTGACGATCAGCGGTGCCGCAGAGCCCGTCCTCGGCGCGGCTCTCGCCGACGTGCTCGTCCTGCCGGTCTCGACGGACCTCGGCGAGGAGTGGGTGGCGATCGACGCCGACCAGGCGACGATCACCCCGGTGAAGCCGCTCGACCTCACCCGCGGTGTCGCGAAGGTGGAGGTCGAGGGACTGGCCGTACCGGAGGAGAGGGTCCTCGACGGGCTCGAGGGCCCCGATGTCCTCAACCTCGCGGCGATCGTCCTCGGCGCGGACGCGATCGGCGTCGCGGCCTGGTGCGTGGCGGCCGCGGCCGACTACGCCAAGGTCCGGGTGCAGTTCGGCCGGCCGATCGGACAGTTCCAGGGCATCAAGCACAAGCTCTCCCGGATGCTCGTCGCGCTGGAGCAGGCGAGGGCGACCGTCTGGGACGCCACCAGGGCGACCGGGGACGAACTCGCCTACGCGGCGGCGATCGCCGGAGTGACGGCTCCCGACGCGGCGGTGCAGTGCGCCAAGGACGCCATCCAGATCTTCGGCGGTATCGGCTACACCTTCGAGCACGAGGCGCACCTCTACTACCGGCGGGCGCTCACGATCCGGGCGCTGCTCGGGTCATCGGCGGAGTGGGCCGAGACCGTCGCCTCACTCGCGCTGGACGGTGTGACGCGCGAGATGGAGATCGACCTGCCCGCGGAGTCCGAGTCGCAGCGGGCCTCCATCCGCGCCGAACTGGCCGAGATCGCGGCGCTCGAGGGCGCGGAGCAGAAGCGGGCGCTGGCCGGCGCCGGGTTCGTCATGTCGCACCTGCCGAGGCCGTGGGGCCGCGAGGCGACGCCGCTGGAGCAGGTGCTCATCCACCAGGAGATCAGGGCGGCCAAGATCAAGCTGCCTCAGATGATCATCGGTGCGTGGGTGGTCCCCTCCCTCGTCTCCTACGGCACGCCGGAGCAGCAGGAGCGGTTCCTGCCCAAGACGCTGAGCGGCGAGACGATCTGGTGCCAGCTCTTCTCCGAGCCGGGCGCGGGCTCCGACCTGGCCTCGCTGCAGATGAAGGCCGAGAAGGTCGAGGGCGGCTGGAAGCTCAACGGCCAGAAGATCTGGACGTCGGTCGCCCACGTGGCCGAATGGGGCATCTGCATCGCCCGCTCGGACAGTTCCAAGCCCAAGCACGACGGCATCACCTACTTCCTCGTCGACATGAAGGGGCCTGGCGTCACCGTCCGGCCGCTGACCGAGATGACGGGGGAGAACCTGTTCAACGAGGTATTCCTCGACGACGTCTTCGTGCCCGACGACCTCGTGGTCGGCAACGTCGACGAAGGCTGGAAGGTGGCGCGCAACACGCTGTCGAACGAGCGCGTGTCGCTGTCGGCCGGTTCGGGCGGGACCGGCGCCTCGGTGCCCGACCTCGTCGGTCTGGTGGGCAGGCTCGGGCGGGAGTTGACGCCGGTGGAGCGGCGGCAACTGGCCGACGTGGTGTGCGAGGGGCACTCGATCAACGCGCTGTCCCTGCGCGTGACGCTCAAGCAACTCGCGGGCGCGGAGCCCGGCGCCGACGCGTCGGTGCGCAAGCTGCTGTCCACCTCACACGCGCAGCACGTGTCGGAGACGGCCGTGGACCTGCTCGGCTCCGGGGCGGTCGTCGCGGCCGACTGGAAGCTCGGTGACGGGGGCTACTGGAACCGCGCCGTCCTCGCCACCCGGGCGATGACGATCTACGGCGGAACGACCGAGGTGCAGCTCAACATCATCGGCGAACGCATGCTGGGCCTGCCGCGCGACCCCGAGCCCGGCAAATAGTCTCGGCGGTCACGCGGTAGGTCTTCCCCCTTCCGGCCGCGTGACCGCCGTGGTACCTCGACATGAGCTGTTCTGAGGGGATGAGCCCTAGCCTGTACCGCATGCGGCCACCCTCCAGATTCGTGCGCTTCGCACCGGCCGCACTGGGGCTCGTCCTCGGCGTGCTCGCGTTGGGGCCGGCGCTCGGGCCGGGCTTCACGCTGCGCTACGACATGGTGTTCGTCCCCGACCCCGTGTGGGGGTCCCACACGGGCGGGTTCCCCAGGGCCGTGCCGAGCGACCAGGTCGTGGCGTTGTTGTCGGCGGTCGTCCCCGGGCAGATCGTCCAGAAGGCCGTCCTGCTGGGGATCTTCGTGCTGGCCGCATCGGGAGCGGCGGCGCTGGTCCCCTCGGACAGGACGGCCGCCCGCCTCGCGGCCGCCGCGTTCTACGCCTGGAACGCCTACCTCGCCCAGCGTCTGCTGCTCGGGCAGTGGGCGCTGCTCCTCGGCTTCGCGGGCCTGCCCTGGGCCGTACGGGCGGCGGCGCGGGGCGGAGTCCTCCGTCTGGCCGCCGCGCTGCTCCCGGCCGCCGTGGGGGGCTTCCAGGCCATGCTCGTCACCGCTGTGGCCGTACTGCCGGTGGCGGCGTTCCGCTCCGCGGACGGGTGGCGGGCCCGCGTCCGCGGGATTGTCGCGAGCGCGGCCACGATGGCGGTGCTCAGCCTGCCCTGGCTGGTTCCTGCCCTGCGCTCCGACGCGATCGCCGACCCGGCCGGGGTCGCGGCGTTCGCGCCGAGGGCCGACGGGCCGTTCGGGACGCTGGGCAGCCTGCTCTGTCTCGGCGGCATCTGGAACGCCGAGGCCGGCGTCCCCGGCCAGGGCTCCTGGGGGACGGCCGCCGTGCGTCTCGTCCTGTCCGCCGTGGCCCTCACCGGGTTCGTACGGCAGGCCCTGCGCGGCCGGCTTCAGGGAGACGAGTCGTACGTCCGAGGTCTCGCGGTAGCGGCGGCGGCCGGGTTGGTCATCGCGTGCACGGGAGCGTTCGCCCCTCGTGTCCTCCAGAGTCTGATGGGCGTGTGGGCCGGTTTCGGGCCGTTCCGCGACGGCCAGTTGTACATCGCCCCGCTGGCCCTGGCGCTCGCCGTCGGGTTCGCCGCCGCGGTGACGTGGCTGGACCGGGCCGCCTTCGGCCGGATCGCGTTCGCGGCGGCCGCCGTGCCCGTGCTCGCCCTGCCGACCTTCGCCCTGGGGGCCTTCGGGAGGCTCGGATCGGCCGAGTACCCGGACGGGTGGCGGGCCGTCCAGGCCATCGTGAACCACGACCCTGCTCCGGGCGCGCTGGTGTCGCTGCCCTGGGGGGCCTACCGGGCGTTCGGCTGGAACGAGGGCCGGGTGGTGCTCGACCCGGCGACCAAGTCGTTCGCGCGACGGGTCGTGTGGGACGACGCGTTGGTGGTGGGCGTCCCCGGCGGAGGACGCATCCGGGTGGCCTCGGAGGATCCGCTGAACCGCAGAGTCGGGGCCCTGGTCTCCGGGAGCGGTCCGCTCACCGCGGCGTTCGCCGATGAGGGAGTGCGTTATGTCCTGGTGGAAAGCCGAAATCAGAACGCGTTCCTGTCCCGGCTACCTGGAGCGATTCCCGTCTGGCGGGACGCTGAACTGCTGCTGATACGACTGTGAGCCGC
Organism: Planotetraspora mira; assembly: GCF_016863275.1. GTDB lineage: Bacteria > Actinomycetota > Actinomycetes > Streptosporangiales > Streptosporangiaceae > Planotetraspora > Planotetraspora mira. The sequence goes on along the minus strand of NZ_BOOO01000038.1, from coordinate 63,370 downwards.
TTCCCACTGCTTTTTCGCGCTATACCCGTGAGTAACGTTTTTTATCACGGTTTGACGAATGCTATGGATTATGACCTGGATCACGTTCTAGTCTCGGCCCACTGCGGATTCCGCACGTGGAGGGAGAAGCACTCGTGTTGAAAGTACTAGCCGCTTTGGTGGTCGGAGCCGTGCTCGCCGGCCTCGCCTCGGTGGCGGTGGTCAACGTGGCTTCACCTGCCCCGGCGCCGCCGAACAAGCCTCTCTACAACTACGGCGACAGGTGAGGCGTCGGGCCTTCCTTCTCTGAGGGCCCTCCTTCATCGAGGAGCGGCCTTCCTTGACGCGCGGCGGCCCGCCGTACCGGACGTCGCAGCCGCGGGAGCGGCGCGGACGGCCGATGGATTTCCGATGGGCGGCCCGGCCACGCCGGGTCCCCATCCCGCCATGCCCGGATCCGGGCCCGTCTCTGTCCTGTCCCGGTCCCCCGTCCTTTGTCAGCGTCCTTTCAGCCCGCGACCGCGACTGGCTCGCCCCGCGCGGTGTCACCCGAAGGAGTGGTCGTGGTCGCACAGAGGGCGAACACCAACCCCGCCGGGCGCGTCTCGTCTCTCACGGACCGCGACAGGCCGCAGCTGACCGCCGGGCAACCCGCGTCCGCACCGGCTCTGCGCGGCGTGCGCGTGGCCCTGCTGAACTTCCGGGAGCCGGGCCAGTCGGTCGCCGGCGGCGCCGAGGAGTACGCCTGGCAGGTTTCGGTCCACCTGGTCGGGCAGGGCGCCCGAGTGCATTTCGTGACGAGCAGGGAGCCCGGACAGCCGCGCGCCGAGCGCCGCGACGGCGTCGAGTTGCGGAGGATGGGCAACCGCTACCTCGTCCACCTGCTCGTCCCGCTGTGGCTGCTGCTGCGGCGCAGGCGGTTCGACCTGGTGGTCGACTGCATGAACGGCATCCCGTTCTTCGCCCCCGTAGTGGTGTCGCGCAGGACGCGGGTCATCTCCCTCATCCACCATGTGCACGACCGTCAGTTCTACGCGTTCTTCTCCCGGCGGATCGCGCGGATCGGATGCTTCGTCGAGGGGCCGGTCGCCCGGCTGATCTATCGGCGCTGCCTCACCGTCACGGTGTCGGAGTCGTCGGCCACCGAGTTGCGCGAGCGGCTGCGCTGGCTCGCGCCGATCGAGATCGTCCCGAACGGCAGCCCGGTGGCCCGGCCGATCGCGCGTGACGCGGTGCCGGGGGACCCGGCCGTCGTCTACCTCGGCCGGCTGGTCGGGCACAAACGCGTGGAACGGGTGGTCGCGCTCGCCGCCGACCTGGCGGGGGACTGGCCGGGCTTGCACGTCCACGTCGTCGGGCGGGGTCCCGAGTTCGGCCCGCTCGCGGCCCGTGCGAACGAGCCCGACGTGGCCGGACGGGTGCACCTGCGCGGCTTCCTCTCCGAGGCGGACAAGAACGCCGTGCTCAGCGGGGCCCGCCTCAACGTCACCGCGTCCGAGTTCGAGGGCTGGGGGCTGACGGTCATCGAAGCGGCGGCGCTCGGCGTGCCCACCGTGGCCTACGACGTCGCGGGCCTGCGCGACTCGGTACGGCACGGCGTCACCGGCTGGCTGGTCCGTGACGGGGAGAGCCTCGCCGACGTCGTCCGGCTCGCGCTGAAGGAGCTCGGCGACCCCCGTACGCGCGCGCGGATGGGGGTCGCATGCCGGATGTGGGCGCGTGAGTTCACGTGGGGGAAGACCGGCGCTAGCATGACGGAACTAATTGCCACAGAGCTAGAGAAAAGCGGCTCTGGTCCCCCCTCCCGCGGAGTGGCTCAGTGACGGTTGCCAACTGGATCGGCCAGCTGGCTCCCGCAGAGGCCGATTCCTACGGCGAACGGTTCAGGCACAGGCTGCGGCTTGTCGCCGGATGCCTGCTCCTCGGTGCGATCGCGTTCAACACGGCCACCGAGAAGATCATCGCCGAGACCAAGCTCGACATGGCGGTCGATCCGCTGCGCTTCCTCGGCCGGGCACTGCACCTGTGGGACAACGACTACTTCGGCCACCTGCAGAACCAGGCCTACGGCTACCTGTTCCCCATGGGGCCCTTCTACGCGTTGTGGCTCAAGCTCGACATGCCCGCGTGGAACGTCCAGCGGCTGTGGATGTCGTTCGTGCTCTGTGCCGCCTTCCTCGGAGTGGTGCAACTCGCCCGTGCCCTGCGCGTCGGCACGCCGAACACACGCATCCTCGCCGGTCTCGCGTACGCGCTGGCTCCGCACGCGCAGGCGCTGATCGGCATCAACTCCTCCGAGTTCCTGCCCAGCGCGATGATGCCGTGGATCATGCTTCCGCTGGTCCGGGGCACGCAAGGAGTGACGGGCCCGCGCAGGGCCGCCGCGTTGTCGGCGCTCGCGTTCCTGCTCTGCGGCGGCGTCAACGCCACGGCGGAGATCGCCGTGCTCATCGCCCCCGCCGTCTATCTGCTGACCCGGGCCCGCGGGCCGCTGCGCCGCCGCCTGACGGCCTGGTGGTGCGTCCTGATCGCGGCGGTGTCGTTCTGGTGGGCGGTTCCGCTGCTCGTCCTCGGCCGCTACGTCTTCTCCTTCCTCCCGTTCATCGAGAACGCCACCGCGACGACCGGGGTCACGTCGCTGACCAACGTCCTGCGCGGCACCTCCAGCTGGCTGGCCTTCCTGTCCGTGGACGGCCAGCCGTGGATGGCGGGGGCCTACCAGCAGGCCTTCAGCCCGTGGCTGATCGTGGTCACCGTCCTGCTCGCGGGACTGGGGCTGGCCGGTCTCGCCCTCCGGAGCCTGCCGGAGCGCGCATTCCTGGTCATCACCCTGCTCGTGGGGGTGGCGATCGTGGCGGCCGGTCACGCGAGCGCCATCGCGGGCCCGCTGAACGACGCCGTCGTGCAGACGCTCGACGGGCCTCTCGCGGTGTTCCGCAACCTCCACAAGTTCGACGCGCTGATCCGGCTGCCCGTGGTGCTCGGGCTCGCCGGGCTGCTCGCCCTGGTGAAGCCGCCCGCCCGCCTGCCGCTGGCGGCGGCGGGTGTCGCGATGGTCGCCGCGACCTGCGTGCCGATCGTCGCGGAGGGGCTCGCGCCCTCGGGATCCTTCACGGAGATCCCCGCCTACTGGAAGCAGGCGACCACGTGGCTGGACGAGAACGCCGGTGACCAGATGGTCCTGGCCGTTCCCGGCTCCAAGCGCGGCGAGTACCAGTGGGGGCGCCCGCTGGACGAACCCATGCAGCCGCTGCTCACGGCACGCTGGGCGACGCACACCATCGTCCCCTGGGGGTCCGCGGGCTCCAGCCGGCTGCTGGCGGCCATAGACGACCGCTTCGCGTCGGGGCAGGGCTCGGCCGGGCTCACCGACACGCTGCGCCGGATCGGGGTCGGCTATCTGGTCGTGCGCAACGACCTCGACCGCCGCACCATAGGCACGGCCTGGCCCGCGCGCGTCCACCAGGCGATCGAGGACTCACCCGGGATCACTCTGGTCAAGCAGTTCGGCCCGGGCGTGGGCGACGCGCACGGCAGCGTCGCCTCGGGCTGGCTCGACCAGCCCTACAGCGCCCTGGAGATCTACCGGGTCGGCGACCCGGCCCCCCTGGTCGGCACGGTGCCCGTGAAGGGGGCGCTCCGCGTGGGAGGAGCCCCCGAGGCCGTGCTCGACCTGGCGGAGCAGGGCCTCCTGCCCGATGACCGGCCCGTCGTGCTCGGCGACGATCCCGGCGCCTCGGCGATCCCCGCGTACGACACGGTCGTCACCGACACGCTCAGGAAGACCGACGTCCAGCTGAGCGACCTGAGAGAGGTCTCGGGCGCCACCCTGACACCCGGCGAGACCACGTCGGGACCCGATCTCACCGATCCCGCCTGGGAACCCTTCCAGTCGACCGCGCGGTTCCTGGAGATAGCCGGTGTTCGGGCGTCCTCGTCGGAGGCCGACGCCACCGCCATACCGGGCTCGCGCGATCCCGGACGCCAGCCCTTCGCGGCCCTCGACGGAGACAGGCGGACCGGCTGGCGGTCGGCCGGGTGGAACGGCCCGCTGGGCGAGTGGCTCGAGGTCACGCTCACCAAGGCCACGGACGTCCCCTATGTGACGCTCGCCCTGGACCAGTCGTACATCGGGCCGCCGCCCTCGGAGGTCGAGGTCGAGACCGACGCGGGAACCCGGCGTCAGGCCGTCACGGCGACCGCCGAGCCGCAACGCCTCGCCGTGCCGCCGGGGCCGACCACGCGCGTGCGCATCCGGATCACGAAGCTGGCCTACGAGCCCAAGATGAAGCTGGGCAGCCGGGTCGGGATCACCGAGCTCACGATCCCCGGAGTGACGCCCGGCCGGACCATCGTCGTTCCGCAGGCGCCCGGCGATCCCCGCGGCGAGGCGGTCGTCTCCTTCAGCAGGAACGGGGACGTGCCCGCCTGCATGCGCGGCTCGTACGTCTGGGCCTGTTCCACCGGGCTCGCCGTCCAGGGCGAGGACGCCTACGGCTTCAACCGGGCCTACATCTCCCAGGGCTCGGGTGAGCGGACCCTCAGCGGGCAGGCCGTGCTCACCGACCGCTCCGAGATCGAGCGGGTCACCTCGCTGCCGGGTGAGCCCCTGATCGTCACCTCGTCCTCGACGTACACCGGCGACCCGGCGACGATCGCCAGATCCGCCTTCGACGCGAATCCCAAGACGGTCTGGTACGCCGACCCGCTCGACCGGACGCCGACCCTCGACGTCAAGCTGGCCCGTCCGGTCACCCTTTCCCGGATCAAGGTCGTGTTCCCCGACTCCTCCATCGGCCCCCCTCCGGTACGGCTGACGCTGCGGGGCGACGGCGGCACGCGTGAGGGCTGGGTCGGCCGCGACGGCTGGATCGAGTTCCCGCCGATGAAGACCGGGAAGCTCTCGATCGCGTTCACCGCGTCCAGTTCGCGGCCGATCGAGGTGAACGACGTCACTATCCCCGGCGTGCGGCCCCTGGGAGCGCTCAGCGGGTACCCGCTCCGGCTGCCGTGCGGGTTCGGTCCCACGCTGTCGGTCGACGGCGCGCCGGTGCACACCAAGATCGTCGGCGGGACGCTCGCCGACGTCCTCGCCGGAAGGCCACTCACCTACGAGGCATGCGAGCCCTTCAACGTGCTGGCCGGGGAGACGCGCCTGTCCGCGTCGCCGCAGGACCCGTACCGGATCAGGACGGCCGTCATCCGCCGGCCTGGGGCCGAGGCGGCGCCGCCGACGGTGACCCGCTCGGTGGACGTCCAGGAGTGGACGGGCTGGGAGCGCCGGGTCGAGGTCGACGCGACCGCGGCCAGCTACCTGGTCGTCAACGAGAACTTCAACGACGGATGGCAGGCCTCCGTCGCCGGGCGCGAACTGACGCCGGCGCGGCTCGACGGCTGGCGTCAGGCGTGGATCCTGCCCGCGGGCACGAACGGGACCGTGACCATGAGCTATCGGCCGGACGGCGTCTACCGCGCCGGCCTGGCGGTCGGGGTGGTGCTCGTGCTGCTCGTGGTGGCCGCCGCCGTGGTTCCCGCGCGGCGCCGTGCCGTCCACCCCGTGATCGGCCCCCGCGGGATGCGGGTCAAGTGGCTGTGGCCGTTCGTGCCGGTCTACGGGTTCTGGATCGGCGGCCTGACGGGCCTCGCCGTGCTGACCGCGCTGTTCGCCGCGACCGTGTTGTTCCGGCGGGTCTCGGCGGGCGAGCACGCCCGGCGGGGGACCGCCGTCGTGGCGGTGTCGCGCGCGCTCTCGTCCGCGCCCGCCGCGCTGGCGTCGCTCGCCCTCGCCGGGCTGAGTCTGGCGGCCGGGACCGCTCTGCTCTCCGCGGAGAACACGGCCTGGGGACAGCCGCTGAGCGACCTTGTGCCGCAACTGCTCTGCCTCCCGCTCCTCGCCCGGCTGTTCGCCAACGTGCCCGACGACCCGTCCAGGGCTCCGGCGCCCCGGATCGCCGGTCCGGACGGCGAGGCACCGCAGGCGTCGCCTCCGGCAGGCAGGGACGCCCACCTCTCTGGAGTGACGTGACCAAGGTGATCTCGGATGTCACACCGCGGCCAGGGCCACCGCGGATCCGCATCACGCTCCCCTCGGAGACGGTGGCGCAACTCTCGGCCTGGGGCGCGTTCGCCCGGCGCAACGGCGTCACTCTGGCCGCCGTCCTCCTGCTCGTGCTCCAGTTGTGGTGGCGGGCCGAAGTCGTGAGCCTGGCCTCCTTCAAGGAGGACGACTTCGAGTACATCGCGCGGGCGGCGGAGAACCCCCTTTCGTGGGACTACCTCACCCGCGTGCACTACGGGCAGTTCATGCCGGTGGGATTCGCGCTGGCCTGGTTCGTCACCCGGGTCGCGCCGTACGGCTGGGGCCTGGCGGCGGGGAGCACGCTGGTCCTGTTCACGCTCTCAGGCCTCGCCGTGTTCCGGATGCTGGTCGTGCTGTTCGGGCGCAGGCGGGCGATCCTGGTCCCGCTCGTGGTCTATCTGTTCGCGCCCTTCACGGTGCCCGCCCTCACGTGGTGGTCGGCAGCGCTCAACCTCGCGCCGCTGCTGCTCGCGATCCCCATGGCGGTCACCGCTCACGTCCTCTACCTGCGCGACGGCCGCTTCGTGCACGCGGTGGCCGCGACGGCGTGGATCGTCGTCGCGCTGTGCTCGTTCCTGAAGGCGGCGGCGCTGCCGGTGCTGCTGTTCGCGCTGACGCTCGCCTACTTCTCAGGCGGCACGGGCATGCGGGGCGTGCTCCGCAGGCACGCGGGCCTGTGGGCGGCCTACGCCGTCGTCGTCGTGACGTACGTCGCCGGTTATCTCGTGGCGGCGCGGAACACGCCCGGCCTGAGCGGATGGCCGACGTTGACCGAGGGGCTCGGGTTCATCAGGAGGCTGCTGCTCGACACCTTCCTCGGCACCACGCTGGGTGGTCCCTGGCGGTGGTTCTCCGGCCCGGACCGTGCGGTCGCCAGCCCTCCCGGCCTGCTCGTCGCCCTCTCGGCGCTCGTCGCCGCGGCCATCCTGGTGGTCACCGCCGTCTACCGGCGGCGCGCCCTGCGCGCCTGGGGGCTGCTGCTCGGATACCTGGTCGTCGCCGACGTGGTGCCGACGTACTACGGGCGCGTCCACATCCTCGGCGCGTTCCAGGGCATGGAGACGCGGTACGTCGTCGACGCGGCCCCCGTGCTGGCGCTCGCCGCCGCGTTGGCCTTCCTGCCGCTCGTGGGGGAGGACTCGCCCTATCGCGCGAGGCCGCCGAGAGACCTGGTGGCCGGCGCGGGCGGGCTGCTCGTCGGCGGCTTCCTCGTCGGCTCGCTCGCGTCGGTGAGCGTCTTCTCCGGCTATCTGGGCAACGACAGGACGCACGCCTACCTCACCACCGCCGCGGCCGCGCTGCGGTCGGCCCCTCCCGACGCCGTCATCCTCGACCGCCGCGCCCCGGCCGACGTGGTCTCGGCGTCGTACGGCGCCTACGCCATGACCTCCCACGTGCTCGGCCCGCTGGCGACCCCCGCACAACGCGAGCGCATGCGTCATCCGGCGCCGTCCACCAGCGCTCTGGTCTTCGACGATCAGGGACGGCTTCGCCCGGCCGAGGGCTCGGGGGAGCGGGCCCTCGCACCCGGTGGCTGCCATCCGGTGGCCGGAGCCGCAGTGGAGATCCCGCTGCCCACGGTCACGCGGGAGGGCTCGATAGTCCGCCTCGGCTACGCCTCGGCCGTGAGCGCCCACGTCGTCCTCTACATCGGTGACAAGGGATACGACGTGTCGATCGGGCCGGGACTGGGCCGGGTGCTGTTCACCGCCCCCGCGAACCTGTCGAAGGTGCTGGTGTCCGGCATGTCCCCGAGCGTGCAGATCTGTTTCGGGGACGTGGCCGTCGGCGACGCCGTGGCGGCGTCATGAACGCCGCCACGGGCCAGGCGGCCTCTCCACGGGATCGCATGTCCCTGCGTCGCGCCGCCGGGCTCGCCCTCGCCGGCGCGGGCGCGTTCCTGCTCACGCTCGTCCCGCTGCTGCACGGCTTCGTGTACGACAAGGTCATCCGGGTGCCGCTCGAGCACTCGTCGCTCAGCCACATGTACGCCGAGGCGGCCACCTACTTCGACACCGCCGCCATGCGGTCGCGCGTCGGGGACGTCGTCCTCACGCGGGCGTTGAACGGGGACACGGGCGCGGGTGACGACCAGCGCGCCGTCTGGCTCGAGTCGAGCTCTCTCGACACCGCGGACGGCGACCGCCTCGACTACCACGAGCGCCGGGTCGCCTTCGACCGGCGTACGGGCGCGATCGTGAACTGCTGCGGAGAGTACGTCGACGACGATCCCGCGGTCCGCCAGGCGGGCCTCGCGTTCCGCTGGCCGTTCGGCGCGCAGAAGCGGGACTACGAGTATTTCGACCCCCAGGTGAAGCGGACCCTGCCGATGGTGTTCGACGGACAGGAGACGGTGGAGGGGGTCACCACCTACCGGTACAGGCAGAGCGTGCCGGCGACGAAGATCGAGGACGTCGCGACCCGCATCCCCGGCAAGTCTCTCGGACTGCCGGGCGACAAAAGCTTCACCGTGACCAGGTGGGCCCAGACCGAGCGGACGGTCTGGGTGGAGCCGGTGAGCGGTGTGCCCGTCAAGTTCGAGGAGAAGCGGCGGGAGACCCTCCGCACGGCCGACGGGGTGGAGCGGCTGGTCGCGCTGGCGGCCGACCTGCGAACCCCCGACGACGAGATCGCCGTCAACGAGGCCGAGGCCGCGGCGTACGCCTCGTGGAGCAGGTGGCTCCGCACCATCGCGCCGATCGGCGCGGCCGGCGCCGGGGTGCTGCTGATCGCCGGGGGGATCTGGGCCTCGAGGCCGCGGCGTCGGTCTCGCCGCGGCTCAGCGCCTGCGCAGGACGAGCAGCAGGTTCCACGTCGCGACCTCGCGAATCCCCGGTAGGAGCAGCACATGCCGCGCCCAGCGAGGATGGTAGCGAGGGATCGCGTCGAGCACCTCGGCCCTCGGCTGGCGTCGGGCCCATCCCAGCATCCGCGACACCGACACGGCGTACATGCTCTCGCCGTAGACGTTCTTGGGCGGCTTGCCGTACCGGCGTTCGTAGCGGCGGGCCGCGCGGTGGCCGCCGAAGTAGTGCCACGGCGAGGTCTCGTGGCCGCCCCAGGGCGACAACCACGACGTGTACGACAGGTAGACGAGCCCGCCGGGGCGGGTCACCCTGACGATCTCGTCGGCCATGGCCAGAGGGTCGGGCACGTGCTCCAGCACGTTGGAGGAGAAGCACACGTCGACGGAGCCGGTCCGCAGCGGGATCTCCAGCGCGCTGCCCAGGACGGCGCCTTCCGGCATGGCGCCGTCACGCGCGCGCATCTCGCCGGCGTCGCAGTCCACGCAGACCGTGCGGGCTCCGGCGGCGCGCAGCGCCTCCGCGAAATACCCGGGCCCGCCGCCGATATCGGCCACCAGGGCGCCGTCCAGGTCGGTGTAGGTGGACAGCTGGGCCACCGTGTCCCTGGCCAGCAGGCCGTAGAAGAAGCTCGGATCGCTCTGCTCCAGGCGGAAGGCGCCGAGCAGCCGGACCGACCGCGCGAGGTCCGCGCGGAACGCCTCGTGGGTCTCCATCCGGCGGAGCCTAACACGGTATATAGAACACGTTGCACCCGCGAAGCGGTGGAGGGACGACCGTGACGGAAACCGAGATCGAGGACGCGCGTCAGCCGGGAACGATCCGGATCCGCCTCGCCGCACCGCGGCTCGGCCCGGCGACGCTGGCGGCCCTCGCGCTGATCATCGTGTCGCTGGTCTTCAAGGCCCACGTCCTGTCCCGGTCCTACTTCATCGAGGACGACTTCCTCTTCGTCGGAGACGCCCACGAGCACGGCCTCACCTGGGACTACCTCATGCGGGTGCACAAGGGGCACCTCATGCCGGGCGCCCTCCTGCTGGTCTGGGTGGTGTCGCGGGCGGCGGCCTATAACTGGTTCCTGGTCTGCTCGGTCATGTTGGCGCTGCAGGCCGCGGCGTCGGTCGGGATGCTGGTGCTGCTGCGCCGGCTCTTCGGCGGGCGGACGGGGATCTTGATCCCGCTGGCCGTCTACGTCTTCGCTCCGCTCACCGTGCCGGCGCTGAGCTGGTGGTCGGCGGCGCTCAACGCCGTCCCGCTGCAGGTGGCGATCGTCTTCTCGCTGGCCGCCCATGTGAGGTACGTCCAGACCGGGGACATGCGCTTCGCCTGGCGGGGGCTGGCCTGGGCCGTGTTGGGCATGGCCTTCTCGACCAAGGGCGTCTTCCTGCCGTTCGTGACGTTCGCCGTCACCACCGCCTACCTCGGCCCCGGCGGCGGGTGGGTGAGGTCGATGGTGCGGGAACTGCGGGCGCGCCCACGGATCTGGCTGGCCTACGCGGGACTCCTGGCGGCCTACGCCGTGGTCTATCTCGCACAGCAGGGGACGGCCGGCGACGAGGGGGCGGGGGTGCCCAAGACGGACGTCACGGCCGGGCTGCTGGGATGGATGCTCGGCAAGACGTTCCCCACCGGCGTCGTCGGGGGGCCGCTCAACTGGGGAGGTCTGGCCGGGACCGGCGGGCTCGCCGACCCGTCCTCGCCGATGGTCGTCTCGGCGTGGCTCACGATCGCCGTCGTGGTCGCGCTCACGTGCCTCTACCGCAGGCACGCCTGGCGGGCCTGGCTGATCGCGGCGGCCTTCGTCGTCGTGGCCGACGCCGCCCCGACCGTGCTCGCACGCGGCAGGTACACCGCGCTGGTGGGCACGGAGACCCGCTACGTCGCCGACGCGGCCCTCATCGTGGCGATCTGCCTCGCGCTGGCCTTCCTGCCGCTCCGGGGCGAGGAGCGCGCGTTGCGCCGGCCGTACCCCGAGATCATGCCGCTGGCCGCGGCGCTCGCGACGTTCGTCGTCGTCGGCATGTCGATCGCGTCCATCACGTCGTACGGCAGGACGCTCGTGGTAGGCGACCGGATCCGCGCCTACCTGGACACCGCTCGGGCCTCGCTCGCGTCGGCCCCCGCGGGAGCGCAGATCTATCCGCGGCCGGTGCCGGACTACGCGGTGTTGCCGTGGAACGGCGAACGGAGGCTCACCTCGCATGTGCTCGCGCCACTCGCCGGCGACGTACTGCGGGCGAGCATGCGCGACCCGAGGCCGACGGACAAGCCGTACGTCATCGACGACAGCGGCAGGCTCGTGGGAGTGGCGAAGCTCTTCGGCTACTTCGACTTCCTCAAGGAGGGGTGTTATCCGCCGAAGGACGGGGCCGTCACGTTCCCCGTCGAGTCGCAGGGCGGCCCCGAGGCGGTAGGGGCGCTCTCGTACACCAGCGAGCGGCCCGTCACGGTCGAGGTGTCGCTCGGCGCCGTCTCCCGGCGCGTCGACCTGCCCGCGAGTGCGCAGAACCGGCTGGTGTACTTCCCCCATCCCGGCGTGGGGCGGGGGATGCGGGTGACCGCGCCCGACGGCCTGTGCCTGAAGGCCGTCGCGTTCGGCGCGGTCGTCCCCGGCCCCTGACGAAGCCCGGGGTTCTAGCCCGCCGGGGTCGCCTGGGAGATCACGAGTTCGACGAGCGGCCGCGCGGCCGCGGCGGGCCGTTCATCGGGACGGGAGGCCGCGACGGCGGCGGCGCCGTCGATCAGCAATTGCAGCTGGACGCCCGCCATGGCCGGGTCGGGGTGCCCGGCGGCGCGCAGTTCCCCTTCCAGCAGCGCGCGCAGGCGGCGCTTGTGAGCGCGGATCACGTCGTGTGCCGGGTGTGCCGGGTCGGCGAGCGTGAGATCGGCGTTGACGAAGGGGCAACCTCGGTATCCGGGCGCGTCCGGGATCTTCTCGAGGACGGCGAAGAGAGACCGCAGCCGCTCGCGCGGATCGTCTCCGCCGGCGGCCAGGGCGTCGGCGTAGAGCTGCTCGGTGCGTTCGGAGGTCTTCGCGAGCATCTCCGTGACGAGGCCATCCTTGCCGCCGAAATGCTGGTAGAGCGAGCGGCGGGCGACGTCGGCCGCGGTGAGGATGGCGTCGACGCCGACATGCATCCCCTCGCGGTAGGTCAGCTCGTCGGCCGCGCGCAGCAGCCGCTCGCGTGGGCCTTCGCTCCGGGGGGCCTTCGTGGTGTTCGTCGTGTCCACGATTTGACTATAGACCACTCGGTCTATCTATAGTGAATCGAACGATCGGTCTACTGCTGAGAATCCACGAACGGAGAACGACCATGCAGATCGAGGGAACAGTCGCCCTGGTCACCGGTGCGAACCGCGGGATCGGCCGGGCCTTCGCCCGGGCCCTGCTCGAGCACGGTGCGGCGAAGGTCTACGCCGGATCCCGGGACCCGGGCGCCGTGAAGGACGAGGGTCTGACCCCGATGCGGCTCGACGTCACCGACCCGGCCCAGGTCGCGGCCGCGGCGGAGATCGCAGGCGACGCCCGGATCGTGATCAACAACGCGGGCGTCGCCGCCGACACGGGACTGCTCGACGGATCGTTCGACGGCGCGCGGCACGAGATGGAGGTCAACTACCTCGGCACCTGGGCGGTCTCCCGGGCGTTCGCCCCGGTGCTCGCCCGCAACGGGGGCGGAGCACTGGTCAACATGCTCTCCGTCGCCTCGTGGATGGCGATGCCCGGCGCGCCCGGATACGCGGCGTCGAAGTCGGCGCAGTGGTCGCTGACCAACGCGCTGCGTCTCGCGCTGACCGAGCAGGGGACGCTGGTGGTCGGCGTGCATTCCGGCTACGTCGACACCGACCTCAGTGCGTGGACGACGGCCCCGAAGATCGCTCCGGAGGACGTCGCGGAGCAGACCATGCGGGCGCTGCTCGATGACCGTGAGGAGGTGCTGGCCGACGAGGTGACCCGCTCGGTCAGGGCCGCGCTGTCCGCCCCGCTGGAGGGGCGCCGGCCGACGCCGATCGGCTAGGGAGCCGGCTGGAGGGCGGCCTCCTTCGCCGGATGCGGCCGGGGGGCCACGTAGCGGATCAGACGGCGTGCGGGCTCCTCGACGTACCGGTAGGTCAGGTGGGCCATCAGGAGGGTGAGCCCGGCCACCGGCACGAAGTTGAGGATCAGGTCGCCCGTCCACGTCGCCTGACCCGTGAAGTCCCGCCACAGGTAGAGCACCACGAACTGCCACAGGAAGACGCTGTAGGACACCCGGCCCAGGTAGCTCATCGTGCGGCCGCCCAGCACCGACGCGCTGAGGCCGCCCCGCTCCGGCCCGAGGGCGGCGGGGGCCACGAGGCAGAACGCCACGGTCGTGTAGAGGATCTGCTCGAACAGGCCGGTCCACATCCCGTCGATGCCGACGAACCGGGCGCCGGTCACCGGCGTGGCCGCGATCACGTACGCCAAGGCCGCGATCAGCCACAACGAGCCCGTGGAGGCGTGGACGGCCCGGCCGAAGCGTCGTGGCGCCTCGGCTCCGGTCCGCGCCCAGACGGAGACGACCGCGAGCATCATGCCGGGGACGAAGAACGTCCACGATCGAGGCAGCCAGATGTTCATCCAGGGCCGGTAGTCGGGGTGGAACTCGAAGATCGTGTAGATGTAGGACAGGCCGCCGAACACGGCGAGGCCGATGAGCAGTCGCCTGGCGCGGGTGGCGACCGACGCGCCGCCCCGTGTCGCGAAGGCGCGCAGGGCCGCGGCCATGATCGGCAGGGTGAGGTAGAACGCGACCTCGACCGACAGGCTCCACATCTGGCCGAGGCCCTGCGGTCCCAGTCCGTACCACCAGTGGTCGATGTCGTAGTTGTGCAGCAGGAACAACATCTCGGTCCACGTCCACAGGTCGCCGCGGTGGGCGCCCCCCCACAACAGCAGGGCCACGACGACGACCAGCCAGTACGCCGGCATGATCCGGAGCAGGCGCTTCCAGAGGTAGACCCTGGTGTCGGGCTCGGGGGAGTCCTCCAGCACCGCCCGCGCCCACGGCCGGTACAGCAGCAGGCCGGACAGGGTGAAGAAGATCGGCACTCCCACCTCGCCGCGGGCGAGGACGCCGCCGAGGAAACCCTCGCGGAGCGCGGTCCCGGTCTCGATCGACACGTGGAAGAGGAGCACTCCGAAGGCGGCGATGGCGCGCAGTCCGTCGAGGGACGCCTGACGCCCACCGGTGGCCGGCAGGTCGGGGGAGACGGGGCGGGGGTTCTCCGCTCGCGGGGAACTCGCCGGTATCTCGCTAGAACCTGTTTCGGTCACTTTTCCGCATCCCTGGTGACGTGGGTCACGTGCGCGACTAACATAACGCGGAATAGAAACATGTTTCAGTACAAAACCTCACAATTTCAAAGTCTCTCACCCCCCTTTGCGGGATGCCCCAGGAGGAGCGAATGCGCCGCGCCACCGGAGTTGTTCTGCTAGCCGTCGGGGCGTTCCTTGTCGTTCTGGCTCCGCTGTTGAGATTCCAGGTGGCGGGCAAGCTCATCGAGGCTCCGTCCGACCAGTACTCCGTCTCGAAGCTCTCCGCGGACAACGCCCAGTACTTCAGCCAGCAGGATCTGAAGGTCCTCACCGGCACCCTCGACATCACCGTCACGACTCGGGGCGACGTGGCGGAGTCCAAGGACGACCACGTCGTCTGGGACCAGTTCACCGCCGTCAACGACGTGACCAACAGCAGGCCGTCGATCTCGCTGTCGGAGTTCCGCAGCGCGTTCAACAAGTACAACGGCGCCGGGGTCAACTGCTGCGGCGTGAGCGTGGACAAGCAGCCGGTCCAGTTGGACGGCCAGATCTTCCTGTTCCCCTTCGGTGTGGAGAAGAAGACCTACAAGGTGTTCGACACCTCCACCCGCAAGGCCTGGGACGCGGCGTTCGTCGGCGAGGACACCGTCGACGGGCTCAAGGTCTACAAGTTCCAGCAGAAGATCCCGCCCACGGTCACCCAGACGCTCACCGCGCCCGCGTCGGTGCTGGGCATGACCGACCCGGGCGACGTCCAGGTCAACCGCGTCTACGACGGCGTCGTGACGTTCTGGGTGGAGCCCACGACGGGCGCGCCGGTCAAGCAGGAGCAGCAGCGTCACGAGGTGCTCAAGACGGCCGACGGGGTCGAGCGGATGCCCGCCCTGATCGCCACCGCGCAGTTCACGCCGCAGACCATCGGCGAACTGGTCCGCACCGCCAGAGACAGCATGGACCAGATCACGCTCATCAAGACGACCGCGCCGTTGCTGTCGCTCATCATCGGGCTCATCCTCGCCGTGGCGGGATTCGTGCTCCTGCGCGCTCCCTCCGCCGCGGCCTCCAAGGACGAGCCGGCGACGGCGTCCGCGGCCGACGCGGAGTGAGACACGGACGCGCGGACTGAGACGGGCCGTGACCCGAGCGGGACGGCAGCCATGAGCACGGAAGGCCCGGCACTCCGCTCGCCGGTGGACGACGTACCACCGGCGAGCGGACCCGCCACCCACTCGGTGGCGGCCGCGCTGTTCCGCGCCTGCCGTCCCCGCCAGTGGCTCAAGAACGCGCTCGTCTTCGCCGCCCCGGCGGCCGCGGGGGTGCTCACGACGGGTGAGGGGCTGCGCGGCTCGCTCATCGCCTTCGCCGCGTTCTGCATGACGGCGAGCGGCACGTACATGTTCAACGACGCCGCCGACGCGGACGCCGACCGGCGTCACCCGCGCAAGCGGCTGCGGCCGATCGCCTCCGGCGCCGTGTCCGTACGGCTCGCGCGCGTCACCGGCACGGTCCTGATCGTCCTCGGCCTCCTGGCCGGCTGGGCCGACGGCTGGCGGCTCGCCGCCGTGGTCGCCGCCTACATCGCGCTGACGTTCTCCTACACGCTCTGGCTCAAGCGGCAGCCGGTGGTCGACCTCGTCGCCGTCGCCGGCTGCCACGTGATCCGGGCCTACGCGGGCGCGGTCGCGGTGGCCGTGCCCGTGACGAGCTGGTTCCTCGTCGTCATCTCCCTGGGGTCGCTCCTGCTCGTGGCAGGCAAGAGGGAGGCCGAGCTGCGCGCCCAGGGTGGGAACGGCACCCGGGCGACTCTGGTGACGTACACGGTCGCCTACCTCGGGCACGTCCGGGTCATGGCGTCGGGCGCGATGATCGTCACCTACTGCCTGTGGGCCTTGCAGGAGCATGAGGGCGCCGCCCGCGCGCCCTATGCCGTGAGCATCGTCCCGTTCGTCCTCGTCGTGCTGCGGCACGCCCTGCTCGTGGACCGCGGAGTGGGTGAGGAACCAGAGGAGCTGGCCCTGCGGGATCGTCCGCTGCAGGTCTTCATCGGGCTGTTGCTGCTGTCTCTCGCCGTCGGCGTCTACCTGACGTGACCATCCTGACGTGAACTCTCCTGACATGACGCTCCTGACGGGGTGGGGGCGCACGGCTCCCACACCCGCCCGCCTGTCGCGCCCCCAGTCGGTGGAGGAGGTCGCCGCTCTCGTGCGTGCGGCGACCGGGCGCGGCGTCGTCGCGCGCGGGCTCGGCCGGTCGTACGGCGACGCCGCCCAGAACTCGGGAGGGGTGGTGCTCGACTGCACGGCCCTCGCCCCGTCGTGGGACCACGACCCGGCGACCGGGCTGGTGACGGCGTCGGCGGGCATGAGCCTGCACGATCTGATGACGGAACTCGTCCCGCGCGGCTGGTTCGTCCCGGTGACACCGGGCACGCGCCACGTCACCGTGGGCGGAGCCGTCGCGGCCGACGTCCACGGCAAGAACCACCACGTGGACTCCTCCTTCGGCGCCCACGTGCGCTCGCTCACCCTGCTCACCGCTGACGGGACACTGCGGGTGCTGACCCCGGACGACGAGCTCTTCTGGGCCACGGTCGGCGGCATGGGGCTGACCGGAGTCGTCGTCGAGGCGACGTTCGCATGCGTTCCCGTGGAGACCTCACGCATGCGGGTCGACGTCGAGCGCACCCGCGACCTCGACGAGACGCTCGAGGTGATGGCCGCGACCGACGACCGGTACCGCTACACGGTCGCCTGGATCGACCTGCTCGCCCGCGGCGGCCGCATGGGCCGCAGTGTGCTCACGCGGGGCGACCACGCTCGCAGGGACGAACTCCCCGTCCGCATGCGGCGCGACCCGCTCGCGTTCGCGCCGCGGCCCCGGCTCGCCGCGCCGCCGTGGGTGCCGGGCGGCCTGCTCAACCGGGCGACGGTGGGCGCGTTCAACGCCACCTGGTACGGCAAGGCGCCCGCCGCCAGGCGCGGGCTCGTCCAGGGGATCGCGCCGTTCTTCCACCCGCTGGACGGGGTCGCGCACTGGAACCGCATGTACGGCTCCCGCGGGTTCGTCCAGTACCAGTTCGTCGTGCCGTTCGGAGCCGAGGAAACGCTGCGCCGTGTGGTGGAGCGCCTCTCCAACGCGGGTGTGGTGTCCTTCCTGACCGTGCTCAAGAGATTCGGGCCGGGGACGCCGGGGATGTTGTCCTTCCCCATGCCGGGCTGGACGCTCGCACTCGACATCCCGGTGGGACAGCGCGGGCTGGCCGGGATGCTCACCGTGTTCGACGAGTGGGTGGCCGCCGCCGGGGGCAGGCTGTACCTGGCCAAGGACTCCCGGATGCCGGCGTCCATGATGGCCGGGACCTATCCCCGCCTGGAGGAGTGGCGGGCGATCCGCGACCGGGCCGACCCGGAGGGCGTGTTCCGCTCCGACCTCGCGAGAAGGTTGTGCCTGTGAGGGGGAGACCATGAAGAACGCCCTGGGTTCCGTGGACACCGTCCTGCTTCTCGGCGGACGCAGCGAGATCGGCCTCGCGATCGTCGAGCGTCTGGTCAGAGATGGTGCGCGGCGCGTCATGCTGGCCGCGCGCGGCGGCACCGCGCCAGTGGATCGGCTGCGGAAGATGGGTGCCGAGGTTCACCTGGCCGACTTCGACGCCGCGCGTCCCGAGACGCACGCCGCGCTGATTGAGGACGCCGCCGCGCGACTGGGGGACCTCGACGTCGTGATCCCCGCCTTCGGCGTGCTCGGCCGCCAGGCGGTGTACGACGCCGACCCCGTGGCGGCGGCGCGGGACGTCGCGGTCAACTTCGGCGGGCACGTCTCGATCGGCCTCGCCGCCGCGCGGCGGCTACGCGAGCAGGGGCATGGAACGCTCGTGGTCTTGTCGTCCGTCGCCGGCGTGCGCGTCCGCAAGGCCAACTTCGTGTACGGCTCGGCCAAGGCCGGGCTGGACGGTTTCGCCCAGGGTCTCGCCGACTCGCTCCACGGATCCGGCGCCCGGGTGGTCGTCGTCCGGCCCGGGTTCGTCATCGGGCGCATGACCGAGGGCATGAGTCCGGCCCCGATGTCCGTGACGGTGGACACCGTGGCGGACGCGGTGATCGAGGGGCTCAGGTCCGGCCGGCGGACGGTGTGGGTGCCCGGAAGGCTGCGGCCGGTGTTCGCCGTCATGCGCGTGCTGCCTCAGGCGGTGTGGCGCCGCCTGCCGCGCTGACCATCCGCGTCGACGCCCCCGCGGGTCAATGCAGCTAGCCGGTCATGAGCGAGAGGCCGTAGGCCGAGAGGATCTCGTTGACGGGCTGGAAGTAGGTCGTGCCGCCGGAGGTGCAGTCGCCGGAGCCGCCGGAGGTGACGCCTTGGGCCTGGCTGCCGGAGATGAAGGAGCCGCCGGAGTCGCCGGGCTCGGCGCAGACGTTGGTGCGGGTGACGCCGGAGACGGTGCCCTGGGAGTAGGTCACGCTGGCGTCGCGCTGCTCGATGGTGCCGCAGTGCCAGCCGGTGGTGGAGCCGGAACGGCACACAGAGGCGCCGACGACGGAGGCGGCGGCCCCTTTGACGATGATGTCGCCGCCGCCGTCGCGGACCCAGGGCCGTGGCGTCCAGTCGCCGTTGACGGCGACCCAGGAGTAGTCGTCACCGGGGAACGACGACCCTTGGAAGGTGCCCTGGGCGGCCTGGTTGTAGCCGGTCGTCGAGTTCCCCGCGTCGGCGCAGTGGCCGGCGCTCACGAAACCGTTGGTGCCGCCGCGGACCACGGAGAAGCCGACCGAGCAGCGCGCCGAGCCGCCGATGTAGTAGGCGTCGCCCCCGCGCAGGTCCAGGTAGGTCCTCGGTCGTTCGTCCGAACGTTCCACGTGGACGAGCGAGGTGTCGGCGCCGCTTCTGGCGACGAAGGCGTCGGCCTCCGAGGGCTCGGAGGACAGGACGACGACCTGGTTGTTCCGGACGTCGACGTACCAGATGGGAGTGCTCCCGGGAGCGGTCGAGGAGTGCCGGTTCAGAGCCTCCTCGGACGCGGTCAGTTCGGCGAGGCTGTGACGGACGACTTCGGGCCGCGCGCCCGACGCGGTGATGGTCTCGCTCTTTGAGGCGTCCGTCGTGGCCACGACGAACGTCTCGGACGCCGGTCCGGTGACCCACGAGCCGGCGTAGCTGTCGCCGAGCCTGCCGCGCAGGACCACCTCGGACGCGCTCGCGCGCGACTCGTTGAGCAGGCGGGTCCTGGCCTGCTCCGCGCTGAGGCCGAGGTCGTGCTGGATCGCGTCGAGCATCGCCTGGGAGGGGAGGGCGTCCGCCGTCTCCGGCGCGGGGTCCGCGACGGCGGGTGCGATGATCAGGACGCCGATGGCCAGGACACCGATCGCCAGAGTGGATCCTCTGGCCGCCGTACGCCTGCGGAGCATGGGCTCTCCTCGTCTGTCGCCGTTTCACGGGTCAGGGGGAGCGGTGCCGAATCTACCTGCCGATGATCTCCGGAACACGGAGGCGCCGCCGTACACATGTACGGCGGCGCCTGTCGTGCATCGCGAGTCGTCACCACCAGGCGGTTACGGCCCGGTGTTCACGGCCTGCTGTTCACGGCCCTGCTGTTACGGCCTGGTGACACCCAGGGAGTAGGTGCCGGAGCCGCTGTAGGCGTGGACGCGGTAGCGGTACTGGCCGGCGGTGCCGGTGTAGGTGACGGTCTCGTCAGGGCCTGACGAGGTGCCCTGGGCGACGTTGACCCATGCGGTGCCGCTCCACTTCTGCAGGTAGAGGTCGAAGTCGACGCCGCTGGGACCGTCGAGGCAGCCGCGATGGACGCCGGTCACGGTCGTCGTGTAGTAGGAGTTGTTCGGCTGGTAGGCGCTGGCGCCGCTGGTCAGGCTGCCGGTGTAGGTCGACTGGTAACCGGTGCAGGCGCCTGTGGGCGGGGTGCCGCCGCCGGACGTCACGAGGGTCAGGCCGTAGGTCGAGAGGATCTCGTTGACGGGCTGGAAGTAGGTCGTGCCGCCGGAGGTGCAGTTGCCCGAGCCGCCGGAGGTGACGCCTTGGGCCTGGCTGCCGGAGATGAAGGAGCCGCCGGAGTCGCCGGGCTCGGCGCAGACGTTGGTGCGGGTGACGCCGGAGACGGTGCCCTGGGAGTAGGTCACGCTGGTGTTGAGTTGCTGGACGGTGCCGCAGTGCCAGCCGGTGGTGGAACCGGAGCGGCAGATGGAGGCGCCCACGACGGCGACGGTGGAGCCGCTGACCGTGACGTTGCCGCCGCTGCCGTTGTTGACGTAGGGGACGGGCGTCCAGTTGCTGTTGACGGCGACCCAGGAGTAGTCGTTGCCCGGGAAGGACGAGCCCTGGAAGGTGCCCTGGGCGACCTGGTTGTAACCGGTCGTGGTGTTCCCCGCGCGTCCGCAGTGACCGGCGCTCACGAAACCGTTGGTGGTGCCGCGGGTGATGGCGAAGCCGACGGAGCAGCGGGAGGAACTGTTGATGTAGTACGCGTCGCCGCCGCGCACGTTGTAGTACGTGCGGGGCTGCTCGTTGGACATCTCGATCCGGACGAGCGACTTGTCCACGCCGCTGGCGGCGACGAAGGCGTCGGCCTGCGCGGGCTGGGAGGACAGGACGACGACGCGGTTGCTCCGGACGTCGACGTACCAGACGGGCGCGGTCCTGGGCGCGGCGGCGGCGTTCCGGTCCAGGGTCTCCTTGGCGGCGTTGAGCGCGTCGAGGCTGTGGTCGACCACCCTGACCTGGGCGCCCGACGCGGTGACGGCCGCGGCGCCGGAGGCGTCCGTCGTGGCGACCACGAGCGTCGAGGCGGTGTCTCCCGCCACCCACGAGCCGGCGAACGTGTCCTTGAGATTCTTGCGGATCCGGGGCTCGACCGCACCGGCGTGGGCCTCGTTGAGCAGCCGGGACTCGGCCTGCTCGGAGCTGAGGTTGAGGTCGCGCTTCATGGCGTCGAGCATGCCGGGCGGCGGTTTGACGGCGGTAGCGGACGTTCCGGGGGCGGCGCCAGGGGCAGGTGCGGCGGCCGCGGGTGACGCCATCGCGGTGATGGCGCCGATGACCAGAGCGCATCCGGCGATGACCGTGCGTCTGCGGAGCATTGGCTCTCCTTGGGTGGTTGGGGGGTGCCGCCAAAGTAACCGAGCCGATGCCGTGTGTGGATCTATCAGATGACCCCTACCGCCGAATTATGGAATGGCCCTGAACTGGGGATGGGCGACGAGCCAGTCGGCGTATCGGTGGCTTCGCCGTACGGTGTCGGCGTGCGCGGCCCGCGCGTGGTGGACGACGGACGACGACACTCGCGCCGCGATGGAGTCGTCGTGCCAGCCGAGCAGATGACGCCAGCGCAACGGTGTCCCGACCAGCGGCATCATCACGAGACCAGCCGTCAGCTGGAAGGTCGCCTGGCACAGTGCGACGGCCTTTCCCACGCCCACCAGGTGCAGGCAGGTGGCGACGTCGGTCTCGTAGATGGACAGGGGGACGAAGCCCGCCCGCGCGCAGGCGCCGGCGAAGCAGTCGGCGAAACACCCGTCGCCCGGCGCGACCGCCCAGCACTCGCCGGCGAGCCGCGACAACTCCAGTTCCTTTTCTTCCGCGAGCGGATGGTCCTCGGGCAGCAGGACGAAGACGGGGTCGGCGGCCACCGTGCTCCAGCTCATCGCCTCGGCCTGCGGCGGCGGGCTGTCGCCGCAGGTCCCGACCAGTGCGAAGTCGAGCCTGCCCGAGCTCACGAGCGAGGTCAGCTCCTGCGCCGACCACGACGTGCGGGTGGTCACGGGGGTGGCGGGATGGGCGGTGGTGAGGCGCTCGACGAGCCCGCCGAGTATCGGCCCGTGGGTGGCCCCGATGCGATATCCGGGGATGTCCTCGGACTTGTTGGCGAACCGCACCGCGTCCTCCTGGAGTTCGCGGACGGCGGGCAGCAGGACCCGCGCACGCGACAACACCATCTCGCCGAGCGGCGTCGGTCTGGCGCCGTTGCGGTCACGCTCGAACAGGGGGCCTCCGAGCGTGCGCTCGATCCGTTTGAGTTGCGCGGTCAGGGACGGCTGGGCCAGTCCGAGCCGCGTGGCGGCCTTGGTGACGCTGCCGGACTCGGCGACCGCTCGCACGATCTTGAGGTGGCGCAGCTCCAGATCCATACCGGGAAACTACGACCCCGGTGGTATGGCCGCAATCCTGTTATGTCACGAAATCTGACTCATATTCGTCGAGGATTTACCCATTGTGCCGAGGCGGTTGTGCGTAGAGATGAGCCGCAGGTCCGGGGCATTGTTTGAAACGTGTTCCTGTTATCTGATCATCATGCTCTCGCCCCGTGGTTACCGGGTGGTAGGACTCTGAGGAATCACCGTTGTAGAACACGTTGCAGTTTCGTGGTGTCCGGTCGTACAGTCGAGGCATGCGGACCCGCGTCACCGACATGTTCGGCATCGAGTTACCGATCTTCGCTTTCAGTCATTGCCGGGACGTCGTCGCCGCGGTCAGCCGCGCCGGCGGCATGGGAGTCCTCGGCGCCCTCGCCTACACGCCGGAAGAGCTCGAGGTTGAGCTCGCCTGGATCGACGAGCACGTCGGCGGCCGGCCGTACGGCGTGGACGTGGTCATGCCGGCCTCCTACGCCGGATCCGACCTCGGCCTCGACTCTCCGGCCGACCTGGTCGCCCGATTGCAGGGAATGATCACGCCGGAGCACCGGGCCTTCGTCGAGGACCTGCTCGCCAAGCACGACGTGCCGCAACTGGCCGGGGGCGACCCGGGGAAGGTGCTGCTCGGCTGGACGGACGCGACCGCGCGGCCGCAGGTCGAGGTGGCCCTGAAACACCCCATCGCGCTGCTGGCCAACGCCCTCGGCCCGCCGCCGGCCGACGTGGTCGAACTCGCGCACGCGAAGGGCGTCAAGGTGGCCGCGCTCGCCTCCACTCCGCGTCACGCGATCAAGCAGGTCGAGGTCGGCGTGGACGTCATCGTGGCGCAGGGCACCGAGGCGGGCGGCCACACCGGGGAGATCTCCACGATGGTGCTGATCCCCCAGGTCGTCGACGCGGTCGACGTGCCCGTCCTGGCCGCGGGCGGCATCGGCGGCGGCCGCCAGATGGCCGCGGGGATGGCGCTCGGGGCAGAGGGCGTGTGGACCGGGTCCATCTGGCTCACCGTCGAGGAGGCGGACACTCCGGAGATGGCCAAGCAGCGCATCCTGGAGGCCACCTCGCGTGACACGGTCCGGTCGCGGAGCTGGACGGGCAAGCCCGCACGGCTGCTCAAGAACGAGTGGACCGACGCCTGGGAGTCCGCCGAGTCGCCGGGGACGCTGCCGATGCCGCTGCAGTACATGCTGGTGTCGCCCGCGCTGCGCCGGATCGGCAACTCCACCGCGGCCGAGCTCGCCACCTTCCCCGCGGGGCAGATCATCGGCGCGATGAACCAGGTCAAGCCGGCCAGGCAGGTCGTCTTCGAGATGGTCGAGGAGTACATCGAGGCGATGGAGCGACTCGACCGCATGACGACGGACTGAAGGCTCCGGCTCACCCCCTGAGGCGTGCGAGGCCAAACGTTATCCCCGTGTGCTCGCCCGCGAGTGCCGAAGTCGACTAAATCGTCTTTGGACGATTATTCGGTGAAACGGGCGGGAGACACGTGGCGACCTCGAAGCAGGCCGCGAGCGGGGGAGACGTCGTCGTGGAGCTCGCGCTCCCCTCATGGATGGGCGCGGGCTTCCTCCGGCGTCACGCGCTGAGCGTCGTCGCTTTCACACTCGTCGCGATCCAACTGGTGTGGAAGGGCGTGCTGCTCGGCCGGAGCTACTTCTGGGGCGACGACTACGCCTACGTCGTCAGGGCGATGGAGCACCCCTTCGGCTGGGACTACCTCACGTCGCTGTACGGCCCGAAGCTGCTTCCCGTCGGGTTCGCCGTCGTCTGGGCCGTCTCCCGCGCCGACGTGTACAACTGGGTCCTCGCCGCCTCGGCGCTGCTCGTCCTGCAGGTCGCCGCGTCCTTCGCGGTCTACCGCCTGCTCCGGGTCCTGTTCGGACCGCGTCCGGCGATCCTGGTCCCGTTCGGGCTGTACCTCTTCACGCCGCTCACGGTGCCCGCGCTGCTGTGGTGGGCGGCCGGGCTCGAGGCCGTCCCCCTCCAACTCGCCCTCGCGCTCGCGCTCACCTCGCACGTCCTCTACCTGCGCAGCGGGCGCACGCGTCACGTCGTGGCCGCCGCCTGCTGGTTCCTCGTGGCCCTGGGGTCGTTCTTCCTCAAGGCCGCCGGCGCCTTCCCCCTGCTGGCCTTCGTGGTGACGGCGGGATACTTCGGCGGCGTGCGGACGGCCCTGGTCCGCCATCTGCGGGCCTGGCTGGTCTACGCCGTCGTCCTCGCGGCCTGCGCCGTCTTCTTCGCGCTCGGACTCGACACGTCGGATCAGCCCGTCGGGCTGCCCTCCTTCGCGGACACCGCGGCCTTCGCCGGGACGCTGCTGGGCAAGGTCTTCCCCACGCTCGCCCTGGGCGGCCCGATCGACTGGTTCGGCGGCTGGGCCGCTCCCTCGGAGTTGCTGCTGCTGTCGTCGTGGCTGGCCTTCGCCGCGCTGTTCGTGGTGACCCTGCGGTGCCGCAGGTCCGCATGGTGGGCGTGGGCCGGGCTGATCGTCTATCTGGTCGTCGTCGACTTCGTGCCGGTCGTGCTGGGGCGTGGGCAGTACGCCTCGCAGGCCCTCGAACCGCGTTATCTGGCCGACGCCGCGCTCGCGCTCGCGTTGTGTCTCGCCCTCGCCACGCTTCCGGTGCAGGGTGAGCGGGAGCCGTACAGGAGGGTGTTCCCCGCGGGCAGGGCCGCGGCCGCCGGCGGCGTGTTCGTGGGCGCCTGCCTGCTCCTGTCGTTCATCTCCGTCGAGCGCTACACGACGGGCTTCGAGGCGAGGGCGGATCGTGACCGGAACTACCTGGCGACGGCCGAGCGGACTCTCGCGACCCTGCCGCCGGGCACTCAGCTGTATCCGCAGGCGCTGCCCGACGACGTGGTGTTCTACGGATTCGGGGAGGCCAACCTCAGCTCGCACGTGCTCGGCCCCCTCGCACCGCCCGCCGTCCGCGCGATGATGCGTGACCCGCAACCGTCGGCCGACCCCAGGGTGCTGGACCGCGACGGGAACCTGACCGAGCTGAGGCCCTACGGCGGGCAGGTGCAGCCGAGCGGCGGCGAATGCTTCCCGCGGATGGGCAGTACCCTCACGCTCCCGATCGAGACCAAGGGCGACTACGCCCTCGCCGGTTTCTCCTATCTCCGCGCGGCGGGCGGACCGGCGACCGTTCTGGTGGGGGCGACGAGGGTCGCGGTGACCCTTCCACCCGGCCACCACAACATGTACTTCATGACGCGCGCGAAGGACACCGAGATGCGCATCACCACGACGCAGGATCTCTGCGTCACGAGTGGGTTCGTCGGCGTCGCCCTGCCGGCCACGGAAGGCTGAGGCACGGTGTCACCGAGAATCTCGCCGCCGACGTGGCGGCACGGGAAGAAGGTCGCGGGCGCGGCCTGGGCGATGATCGCCCTGTCCGTCGTCTGCCAGGTGGTCGCGTTGCGGGCCACCTGGTACAGCGTCGACGACTTCCGCTTCGTCGCCCTCGCCACGGAGGGGCCGCCCGGCTGGTCCTACCTGACCCAGCCGGTGTACGGCCAGCTCATGCCGGGAGGGCTGTTCCTGACGTGGATCCTCACCTGGGCGGCCGGATACAACTGGGTCCTGACCTGGTCCGTCGTGCTCCTCATGCAGGTCGGCGCCTACGTGTACGTCCTGCGCACGTTGCGCCTGCTGTTCGGTGACAGGCCGGCCATCCTGGTGCCGCTGGCGTTCTACCTGTTCTCGCCGCTGACGGTGCCCTCGGTCGCCTGGTACTCGGCGGCCATGCTCAGCGTCACCCTCCAGCTCGCCGTGGCCGCCGCGCTGTACGCCCACGTCCGTCACCTGCGCGAGGGGACACTCAGGTCGGGCCTGCGGACCGTGGCCTGGACGGCCTTCGGCCTGCTCTTCTTCATCAAGGCGGCCGTCATCCCGCTGCTGCTCGTCGTGGTGACGTTGTTCGCGGCGCCTCTTGTGGTCCCCGGGGTCCGCGGCCTCCGCGACGCGCTCCGGCTGCTCCTGCGGCAGCGCCTCCTGCTCGTCCTGCACGGCCTCCTGCTCGCGGGATACGGCGCGTTCTACCTCGTCACGGGCGCCACGGCCAGCTCGTACGTGCCGGTGGGCGTCGAGCGCGGCATCGGGCTGCTGCCGTACATCGGGCGGGTGATCGGCGAGACGTTCCTCACCGGGGCGGTCGGCGGCCCCGCCGGCTGGCAGCCGGGCGCGGGCCACTTCGCGAACGCCGCGCCGCCGGCCCTGCTCCTCGGCTTCGCCTGGCTCGTGTGGGCACTGGCGGTCGCCGCGAGCCTGGTCTTCCGCCGGGGGGCGTGGCGGGCCTGGCTCGTCCTGCTGACCTGGTTGCTGGTCGCCGACGCGCTGTTCACCTGGCTGGGCCGGGCCACCGCGTGGTCCGGGTGGGAGCTGCGGTACGTCGCGGACGCGGCCCCCGTGCTCGCCGTGTGTCTCGCCCTCGCGTTCCTGCCCGTACGGGACCTTCCCGGGAACGGGAACAGGACCTATCTGATCAGGCCGCCGTCCGGGCCCGCCGTCAAGGCGACGGCCGGCGTGCTCGCGGGGGCGATGGCCGCCCTGTCGATCCTGTCGGCCGGCTCGTTCGGCAAGCTGATCGACACCACGGAACAGCGGGCGTACATCGGCAACGCGGCCCGTGCCCTCGCGGCCGCGCCCGCCGGCACGGCCGTCTACCCGACGGACGTGCCGATGGAGATGCCGATCCCGGCGACCGGCCTCACCGACCTCACCTCGCGCGTGCTCGCGCCCGTGGCCCCGCAGTGGGCCGTCGACAGCATGCGCGCCCCCAAGCCGGCCACAGAGCCCCGTGTCTTCGACGACAAGGGCGATCTGGTCAAGATGACGATCAAGGGTGGTGGTCTGCTCGGCCCTCCCGCCGGTCTGCCGTGCTTCCCCACGATCGGCGACGTGGTCGACCTGCCGCTGAGCACGGACGGCGGGCCGCTGACGGTCGCCGGCCTGGGGTACGCGGCATTCGCCGACACGACGGCGAGCGCGACGGTGGACGGGCGGCGGCTGACCCTGCCGTTGAAGCGGGGGGACGGCGTCGTGTACTTCCCCGTGCGCTCCGCCGTCCGGTCACTGCCGCTCACGGTGACCGGAGGAACCTGCGTGAAGGCCATCGCCGTAGGAGAACCGGCCCCCGTGGAG
Organism: Planotetraspora mira; assembly: GCF_016863275.1. GTDB lineage: Bacteria > Actinomycetota > Actinomycetes > Streptosporangiales > Streptosporangiaceae > Planotetraspora > Planotetraspora mira. The sequence continues at coordinate 35,934 of NZ_BOOO01000038.1, read as the reverse complement.
CCGTCGTGATCTCCGCTTGCCGCCCCCGGTGAGGGCGGTGCCGGTCCCGCGGCTCCCGTGATGATGGAATGCAGGCGGACCGTTGGGCGCCGGACTGGGGAGCTGTGGAGATGGACGACAGGACACCGGCGCCGTCCGGTGACGCGGAGCGGACCCGGCAGGGGGCGGCCGTGAACGCGCCGCCGATCCTGGGCAACGTGCCAGGGGCGTACGCACTGGGCGTCTTCCGCGACCGGCATCCGGCTCTCGTCCGGCAGGTCAGGGATGCCCTGCCGTACTCACCGGATCGGCTCGAGGCGCTCGACCGGCTGCTCGAGGAGGCCATCGCCGACAAGATGCAGCCCCTCGACGCCTCGGCCCACGACTTCGCGACCTGGCTGACGTGGGGGCGCGCCTACCTTCGCGGGCGGTGGACGGACGCGCCGTTCCTCTGGGCGGAGAGTTTCTTCTACCGCAGGCTGCTCGAGGCCACGGGTTACTTCGCGGAAGGACCGTGGCGGGGCGTCGACCCCTTCGAGCCGTTCAAGCAGGCCGAGCTCACGGGGTCGATCGTCGACGAGGAACTCGCGAGCATGGACCGGGTCGCCGCGCTGCCCCAGCGGGAGAAGGAGACGGCGCTGCTCCTGGCGTCCCTGTGGGGGAACCGCGCCGACCTCACCTTCCAGATCACCGGGGAACTCGGAGAGGACAAGGCGGCCGACCTCGTCGTGGACGACGGCGAGTTGTTGTGGTCGCTGGTCCACGACGGTCCTCCCGGCACGATCTGCGTCGTCGCGGACAACGCCGGCCGCGAGTTGCTGCCCGACCTGGCCCTGATCGACCATCTTCTCGCCCGGAGACTGGCCACCGAGGTCGTCCTGCACGTCAAGCCGCAGCCGTACTTCGTGTCCGACGCCACGCCCGCGGACGTCCTCGCCGGTCTGCGGCGCCTGTCCGGAGCGCCGGGCGAGGCGGGCAAGGCCGGGGTGCGTCTCCGGCAGGCCCTGAGGTCGGGGCGTCTCGTTCTGCGCACCCACCCCTTCGCGTGTGCTCCGCTGCCCTACAGCGACATGCCGGACAGCCTGCGGGACGACTTCGCCGCCGCGTCGCTGACCATCACCAAGGGCGACCTCAACTACCGCAGGCTGGTCGGCGACAGGGTGTGGCCGTCGGACACCCCGTTCGAGGGGGTCACCGCGTACTTTCCCGGGCCGGTGGTCGCCCTGCGCACCCTCAAGTCCGACGTCCTCGTGGGCGTCGCCCAGGAGGTGTCGGCCGGCCTGGACGCGACGGGAGAGCGCTGGCGCACGACGGGCACGCGGGCGCTGATCCAGGGCAGGGCGTGACGCCCTACTCGCCGCGGCCGTGGACCGGGGGTAGGGCGGCGGACCCGGCGCGGGCCGTGCGGCCCTACTCGCCGCGGTAGACGGCGGGGCGCTTCTCGCGGAACGCGAGCGATCCCTCCTTGGCGTCCTGCGAGCCGATGACCGGCCAGCCGATGGTGTCCGACACCTTGAGAGCCTCCTCCTCCGCCATGCCGAGGGTCTCGCGGTAGGTCCGGAGGATCGCCTGCACGGCGAGCGGGCCGCAGGCCGCGACCTGGTCGGCCATCTCGCGGGCGGCCGCGAGCGCCTGGCCGTCCGGCACGACCCGGTTGACCATCCCCATCGACAGCGCCTCCTGCGCGCTGATGGCCCGGCCGGTCAGCAGGACGTCCATCGCGAACGCGTAGGGGATCTGACGCGGCAGCCGTACGGCGCTGCCTCCCATCGGGAACAGCGCCCGCCGGGCCTCGAACAGGCCGAGGGTCGCCGACTCGGCCACGATCCGCAGGTCGGTGCCGACGAGCAACTCCGTGCCGCCCGCCACCGCATAGCCCTCCACCGCGCAGATGATCGGTTTGGTGGGCAGGGCGCCGCTGTCGCGCAGCAGGCCCTTCCAGTGGACGTCGGGGATCTCCTGGGCGCGCTGGAGAACCCGGGGGTCACCGGACGGGGTGCCCATGGCCTTGAGGTCGGCTCCCGCGCAGAACGTCCCGTTCGCACCCGTCAGGATGCCCACGCGCACATCCGGCTCGGCGGAGATGTAGGCCCACGCGTCGGCGAGCCCGACCAGCATGTCCATGGAGAGGGCGTTCCTGGCCTCCGGGCGGTCCATCGTGACGACGACGACGTGGCCGTCGCGCTCGACGCGGCAGTGCGGCGTACTGATTGACAGGAGCTCCATGGAGACTCTCCAAAATTGATCAAGCGATTGCTCGGCAGGGTCGGGCCGGGTTAGTCTGCGAACTACGAACTAGAACAGATTCTTGTTCGTAACCCCCCAGTAATGCCAGGGCTTGTCGATAGAACAAGAACGTGCTTCACTGCGGCGATCCGGGGGAAGTCAGACGACACCGGGCAAGGGAGTTCCGATGGGCTCGCTGGGTTTCTGGAGGCTTGCGCAGGCGGATCCTGGTTGGATCGCCGCGATAGATCCCGACGGCGTCGAGTACACGGGCGGGGAGTTGCTCTCCCGGGCCAACCGGCTCGTCCACGGCCTCCGTGCGCTCGGCCTGAAGGCCGGAGACGGGATCTGCGGTCTGATGCCCAACGGTGTGGACGGGCTCACGCTCTATCTGGCGGCGTTGCAGGCGGGCTGGTACTACACGCCGATCAACTGGCACCTGACGGGGCCGGAGATCGCCTACATCCTGGCCGACAGCGAGGCGAAGGCCTTCTTCGCCCACGAGCGGTACGCCGTGGAGGCCGTCAGGGCCGCGGAGGAGGTCGAGCCCGAGCGCCGGTTCTCCTTCGGGGCGATCGACGGCTTCAGGCCGGTCGCGGACCTCACCGAGGGGCAGCCGGACTCCGCCCCCGAGGACCGCACGGCCGGCGCCACGATGCACTACACGTCGGGCACGACGGGCCGGCCCAAGGGGGTCAGACGGGCCCTGACCGGGCTGGATCCGGACGACTCGGCGGAGCTCATGACGGGGCTGCTGGCGTTGTTCGGCATCACCCCCGGTCCGCCCAACGCGCACCTGGTCACCTCGCCGAACTACCACACCGCCGTGACGCAGTTCGGCGGATCGGCCCTGCACATGGGCCACACGCTGGTCTACATGGACAAGTGGGATCCGGAGGAGACGCTGCGGCTGTGCGCCAGGTACGGCGTGACCAACTCGCACATGGTCCCCACCCACTTCAAGCGACTGCTCGCGCTGCCCGACGAGGTCAAGTCGAAGTACGACCTGTCCACGTTGCGCTGGATGATCCACGCGGCGGCGCCCTGCCCCGTCCCGGTCAAGTGGGCGATGTTCGAGTGGTGGGGCGACTGCGTCTACGAGTACTACGCGGCCACCGAAGGCGGCGGCACCCTCGCCACTCCGGACGGCTGGAAGAAGCACCCGGGCACGGTCGGCACGTCCTGGCCGATCAGTGAACTGCTCATCGTGGACGACGACCACGAGGCCGTTCCCGTGGGGACCCCCGGCACGATCTACATGAAGATGGGCGCCGGCCGCTTCGAGTACAAGGGCGATCCCGAGAAGACCGCCGCGAACAGGCTCAGGGACTACTTCACCGTCGGGGACATCGGCTATCTCAACGACGAGGGCTACCTGTTCCTGTGCGACCGCAAGGCCGACATGATCATCTCGGGCGGCACCAACATCTACCCGGCCGAGATCGAGAACGAGCTGATGGTCCATCCCAAGGTCGCCGACGTCGCCGTCTTCGGCATCCCCGACGACGAGTGGGGTGAGCAGATCAAGGCGGTCATCGAGCCCATGCCCGGCAACGACCCCGGACCCGAGCTCGCCGCGGAGATCCTCGCGACGCTCGAAGGCCGGCTGTCGCGGATGAAGTGGCCCAAGACCGTCGACTTCATCGAGGACATGCCGCGCGAGCCGAACGGCAAGCTCCTCAAGCGCAAACTCCGTGACCCGTACTGGGAGGGCCGTGACCGTGCCATCTGAACCGCTGGTCGCCGAGCACGCACTCGAGTTCCCGGGTGGATACACGCGGACGACGGGGCCGGTGATCGGGCGCTTCCTGACGGAGCTGCGCGACGGCCGCATCGTCGGCGTGCGCACCGCCGAGGGCCGGGTGCTCGTGCCGCCGCTGGAATACGAACCGGAGACGGGGGAGCCGGTGACCGGCGACTATGTCGAGGTCGGCCCGGCCGGAACCGTGATGAGCTGGGCCTGGGTCGAGTCGCCGAGGAAGGGCCATCCGCTGGACCGGCCGTTCGCCTGGGCGCTGATCAAGCTGGACGGCGCGGACACGGCGCTGGTCCACGCGGTCGGCGCCGACGCCGCCAAGGCGATGCGCCCGGGGTTGCGCGTCCGTCCCCGCTGGAAGCCGGAGGCGGACCGCGTCGGCCACATAACCGATATTTCGTGCTTTGTTCCTGAAGTGACCGCGATGGTCGCGCACATCCGCATGGAGTACCGCGTCCGGCCCGGCCGGTCGCTCAGCCGATTCCTGGAAGGTGTCCGCGACGGCGTCTTCCTGGCCGGGCGCTGCACGCACTGCGACAAGGTCTACGTGCCCTTCCGGACATCGTGCCCCGAGTGCGGCTCGGCGATCTCCGAAGAGGTCGAGCTGCCCGACACCGGCACCGTGACCACCTTCGCGATCAACAACCTGCCCGACCCGCGGGCGCCCCAGGTGCCGTTCGTGTCGGCGTACATCCTGCTCGACGGGGCGGACGTCCCGATGATCGCACTCGTGGGCGACGTGCCCGCACACGAGGTGCGCCAGGGCATGCGCGTCAAGGCCGTCTGGGCGCCGCCGGAGGAACGCACGTTGTCGATGGCCAACATCCGCTGGTTCGCCCCCACGGGCGAGCCGGACGTCGAGCTGTGAGGGGAGGAGCCGTATGCGTGAGGTGGCGGTCATCGCCTTCGCCCAGACCGAGCACACCGACCACGACGAGGGACTGACCGACTTCGAGCTGATCCACCCGGTGATCCAGGAGGTCAAGGAACGGTCCGGCCTGTCGAGGTTCGGGTTCACCTGCTCGGGAAGCTGCGACTACCTGGCCGGCGCGCCGTTCTCCTTCGTCTCCGCGCTGGACGCCCTCGGCGCCTGGCCGCCGATCTCGGAGAGCCACGTCGAGATGGACGCGGCGTGGGCCCTGTACGAGGCCTGGGTGCGGCTCCAGCATGGGGACGTGGACACGGCGCTGGTCTACGGCTTCGGCAAGTCGTCCATGGGCGACCTCCGGGCGATCATGACCCTGCAGCTCGACCCGTACTATCTGGCGCCGCTCGGTCTGGACCAGGTCTCCTTCGCCGCCCTGCAGGCGAACGCGTACGGCGCGGGCCGAGCCGAGCTCGACGAGATCGTACGGCGCAGCCGCGCGGACGGCCGGAACAATCCCCGCGCCCTCGACCTCGACGACCCCTCCGGGGAGGAGTTCGAGGTCGAGCCGCTCAGGCCGTACGACGTGGCGCCGATCACCGACGGCGCCGCCGCGATCGTGCTGGCCGCGGGCGACCTCGCGCGAGAACTGGCGGAGCGCCCCGCCTGGATCACGGGCATCGCCCACCGGATCGAGCCCCACTACCTCGGCATGCGTGACCTCACGCGGTCGCCGTCCGCGGAGGCCGCCGGCCGGGCGGCGGGGGTCGGCAAGGGGCCGGTCGACGTCGCGGAGTTGCACGCACAGTTCAGCCACGAGGAGCTCATCCTCCGCGAGGCGCTCGAGTTGCCGGCGGAGACCGTGGTCAACCCCTCGGGCGGGCCGCTGGCGGCCAACCCCGTCATGGCGACGGGTCTGATCCGCATCGGCGAGGCCGCGTCGCGGATCCTCGACGGCGGCGCGGGCCGTACCGTCGCCCACGCCACGTCGGGCCCCTGCCTCCAGCACAACCTCGTCACCGTCCTGGAGGCCTGACCCCCCATGCCTCCCAAGCCCCCCAAGCCCCCCACCCTCCGCCGTGATCATGCACAGGTTCGTGATCAGGCCGTCCCACCTGCGAAAACCCCTGGCGTGATCATGCGCAAGTTCGTGAATTCACGCCCTGAGCTGGGAAGTCGTCGATCGTGATCATGCAATCGAGGTGCTGTCGTGGGTAACCGCTGTGCCGTCATCGGCGTCGGCCAGACGCGATACCAGACCAAGCGGCGTGACGTCTCCATCGCCGGTCTGGTCAGAGAGGCCGCCCTCCGCGCGCTGGAGGACGCGGGCCTCACGTTCAAGGACATCGACGCCGTCGTGATCGGCAAGGCCCCCGACCTGTTCGAGGGCGTGATGATGCCCGAGGCGTACCTCGCGGACGCCCTGGGCGCGGCGGGCAAGCCGATGACGCGCGTGCACACCGCGGGATCGGTCGGCGGGTCGACGGCGCTGGTCGGGGCCTCGCTCATCCAGGGCGGCGTGCACGACCGGGTGCTCGTCGTCGCCTTCGAGAAGCAGTCGGAGTCGAACGCGACCTGGGCCCTGTCCACGCACCTGCCGTTCAACGCCTCGCTGGTCGTCGGCGCGGGCGGGTACTTCGCGCCGCACATCCGCGAGTACATGCGCAGATCGGCCGCGCCCGACCACATCGGCACACTGGTCGCGGTCAAGGACCGGCAGAACGCCCTGAAGAATCCCTACGCCCACCTGCGGATCCCCGGCATCAACCGGCAGATGGTCGAGTCGACCCCGATGTTGTGGGAGCCGATCCGCTATCTGGAGACCTGCCCGTCGTCGGACGGCGCCTGCGCGATGGTGCTCGCCTCCGAGGACAAGGTGACCGGGACGCCCGCCTGGGTGCACGGCACCGCCATGCGGTCCGAGCCGATGGCCCGGGCCGATCGCGACACGGTGAGCCCCCAGGCCGGCAAGGACTGCGCGGCCGACGTCTACCGCCAGGCCGGCATCACCGATCCGCGCAGGGAGATCGACGTCGCCGAGGTCTACGTGCCCTTCTCGTGGTACGAGCCGATGTGGCTGGAGAACCTCGGCTTCGCCCCCGAAGGCGAGGGATGGAAGCTCACCGAGTCCGGCAGCACGGCCCTCGACGGCGACATCCCGTGGAACGCCTCAGGCGGCGTGCTGTCCTCCAACCCCATCGGCGCCTCCGGCCTGATCCGGTTCGCGGAGGCGGCGCAGCAGGTCAGAGGCATGGCTGGTGAGCATCAGGTCGACGGCGCCCGTACGGCCCTCGGCCACGCCTACGGCGGAGGGGCGCAATTCTTCGCCATGTGGATCGTCGGAGCGCAAAAACCCTGATCGGCCAGGCCCCGGGAGAGAGGTCCCTCGTATGGAGTTCAATCACGCCGACCTTTTCGAAGGGTTCGCGGACGCGATCGGGGACCGGGTGGCCGTCGTCTGCGGCGACACCCGTATGACGTACGCCGAACTCGACGCACAGGCCAACCGCCTCGCCCATCACCTGGCCGCCAAGGGTGTACGGCGCGGGCAACACGTCGGGATCCAGCTCTACAACGGGCTGGAGTACATCACCGCGCTGCTCGCGGCGCTGAAGATCCGGGCCGTGCCCGTGAACGTGAACTACCGCTATGTCGAGGCGGAACTGGTCTACCTCTACCGCGACTCCGACATCGTGGCGTTGCTGTTCGACGTCGAGTTCGACGGCCGGGTCGCCGCCGCCGCTCCCGAAGCCCCCGCGCTGCGTCACCTCATCGCCGTCGGCGGCGACTCCGCCATCTCGGAGGCCGTGCCGTACGGCGAGGCGCTGGCAGGCCAGCCGGCGACGAGAGGATTCGAGCCGCGGACCGGCGAGGACGTTTACATCATCTACACCGGCGGGACCACCGGCATGCCCAAGGGCGTGATGTGGCGGGTCGAGGACCTGTTCATGGCGTTCGGCGGGGGCAACCCGTACGGCGCGCCGCTGGAGACGCCGGAGTCGGTCATCGAGCAGGCGCGCAACGCCAACCCGATCGTCATGATGGCCGCGCCGCCGCTGATGCACGGCGCGGCGCAGATGGGGACGTTCCTGTGCTGGTGCATGGGCTCCACCATGGTCTACGTCCGCAAGTTCGACCCGGTCGCCGTGTTGCGGGCGATCGAGCGCGAGAAGGTCGTCAGCATCAACATCACCGGCGACGCGATGGCCCGTCCGCTGGCCGAGGAGATCGCCACCGGGGCGTACGACCTGTCCTCTCTCGCCGCCGTGAGCTCGACGGGGGCGATCCTCAGCGGCACGGTCCGTGCGCGGCTGCAGGAGTTGCTGCCGCAGTCGATGATCATGGACAGCTTCGGGTCGACGGAGTCCGGTTACACCGCGTCGGGAGTCGCGGGGTCGACTCCGGAGGCCGGTCTGAAGTACCAGCCCAAGGCCGATGCGGGCATCGCCGTACTGGACGAGAAGCTCAGGCCCGTCGAGCCGGGCTCGGGAGTCATGGGAATGGTCGCGAGGTCGGGGCGCATCGCCTTCGGGTACTACAACGACCCGGACAAGACCGAGCGGACGTTCGTGACGGACGGCGAGGGCATCAAATGGCTGCTGTCGGGCGACATGGCCATGGTGGAGGAAGACGGGACGATCCAGATCTTCGGCCGGGGCTCGCAGTGCATCAACACCGGCGGGGAGAAGGTCTTCCCCGAGGAGGTGGAGGCGGTCCTGAAGGGGCATCCGTCGGTGTTCGACGCCGTCGTCACCGGGATCCCGGACGATCGTTGGGGCTCCCGTGTGGCGGCCGTGGTCCAGCCGTACGAGGGGACCGCTCCCGCATGGGAGGAACTGGACACTCACTGCCGGGAGAGGTTGTCGGGGTACAAGGTGCCGCGTACGTATGCGTTCGTGGAGGAAGTGCTCCGGTCGCCGGCCGGCAAGGCCGACTACCGATGGGCCAAGCAGATCGCCCAATCCGCCGCCACCCCACCCCCCACCCCGGCGTGATCATGCACAGGTTCGTGCGCATGCCCGCTGGCCAGCGCGACCACCGGCCGTGATCATGCACGGGTTCGGTGGCATGGTCTCTGGCCAGCGGGTTCTCAGTTCGTGATCATGCGCGGATTCGTGGAAACGCGGGCCGACCAGGGGTTTTGCCGCTCGTGATCATGCAGTGCCGAATTGCATGATCACGAAGTGCGTACGGCCAGTTGGGCGCGGGTTTGAGCGAGCCTGTGCGTGATCACGAACCGAATCGGCCCAGCTCATCCAGCCGATCGGCGAATGTATGCATGATCACGCCCGGTGTTCACGCTGGTCAGGCCGGCAATCTCCGAACCTGTGCATGATCACGCCCGAGGGAGGGGCAGGTCAGAGGGTGTCTCGCCGAACCTGTGCATGATCACGCGGATTCGGAGGTGAGGGCGGCGACGGCTCCCAGACCCAGGTAGACCACGCCGCTGCCCACGTCCAGGCGCCGCCGGGCCCGGGCCGACCGGCGCAGCCGCCCCGCCAGAGCCGACGACAGGAGGGCGTAACTGCCGTCGCTCGCCATCCCGAGCACGATCCAGATGAGCCCGAGCAGCACGATCTGCGGCGCCAGAGGTCCTCGCGACGGGTCGGCGAACTGCGGCAGGAAGGCCAGAAAGAAGATCGCCGTCTTGGGGTTGAGCACGTTGACGACGAACCCCTCCCCGAACAGCCGAGACCGGGACGCCCGCCGCATCTCGAAGGGCTCCTCCGCAGCGGAGCGTTTGATCAGCTTGCGGATGCCGAGGTAGACCAGATAGGCCGCACCCAGGTATTTCACGATCGCGAACGCCGTCGCCGACGCGGCGAGCAGCGCGCTGATGCCGAGCGCCGCGGCGGTCACGTGCACCACCGAGCCGGCGTGGACCCCGAGCACCGAGACGAGCCCTGCCGCCCGGCCTTGGGCGACGCTGCGGGTCACGATGTAGACCACTGCGGGTCCCGGTACCAGGAGCAGAGCGAGGGTCGCGGCCGCGAACAGGGCGAGCGTCGTAATCGGTGGCATGGTCGCGATGGTACGAAGTGACCGCCGGTCCCGGCATCCCGATTTTCACGTGAGGGCGGCCAGCAGAGCGGCGACGGCGGGAGGATCGGGCGGCTCCCCGTACGTCGCCGCGAACACCCGCCGCGTCGACCCGGGCAGTTCGGTCACCTGGACGCCTGGATGACGGTGCGCCGACAACGCCAGCCTCGGCAGGACGGCCACACCCAGGCCTGCGGCCACCATGGCCTGGACCGCGACGTAGTCGTCCGTGGTGAACGAGATGCGGGGCTCGAATCCGGCGAGGGCGCACAGATCGAGCAGGTGAGCACGGCACCGATCGCAGCCCGCGATCCACCGCGACTCCGCGTGGTCCCGCAGCGCCGTCGCGAGCGGCCCGGAGCCGGGCGCCACGAGCAGGCTCGGCTCGTCGAGAAGGGGCGTCATCCGAAGCCCGGCCCCCTCGGCCCCGCCGGCAGGGCCGTACTGGAAGACCACCGCCACGTCCACGTCGCCGGCCCGCAACATGCGCAACGCCTCAGGCGGTTCGGCCTCGGCCAGCCGCAGGTCCAGGCCCGGGTGATCGCGGGCGAGCCGTACGGCCGCCTCGGGGACGAAGGTGCCGAGTGCCGAAGGGAAGGCGGCCAGCCGCACCCGGCCGGCGCGCAGCCCGACATGGGCCGCGAGTTCGGCCGAGGCGGAGTCGAGCCGTCCGAGGATCTCGGCGGCCCGTTCCGCAAGCAGGCGGCCGGCCTCGGTCAGCCGGATGCCGCGGCCCACTCGCTGGACGAGCTTCGCCCCGGTCTCCGCCTCCAACCGGGCGAGGTGGTGGCTGACCGAGGGCTGGGCGTAGTGGAGTTCCCTGGCCGCTGCGGTCACAGAACCGGTCCTCGACACGGCGAGCAGCACCCGTAGCCGTACGACGTCGAGCATGCCGCGAAACCTATCAATGCCATCTATCGATGGACGAGATGACTTCAGTTGGACCTATGCCACGATCGACCGCCACCCTGGGGTACGTGACAGAGTTCCGCGACGTGCTGGAAGCCCGGCGGCTGATCGCCGGGCACCTGCCAGAGACGCCCATGTGGTCCTATCCCGTCCTCGACTCGACCGTGGGGGCACGGGTCCACGTCAAGCATGAGAACGTTCAGCCCACCGGCGCCTTCAAGGTGCGCGGAGGGATCAACCTGCTGGCCCGGATGCCCGACCGGTCGCGGGGAGTCGTCGCGTACTCCACCGGCAACCACGCGCAGTCGGTGGCCTACGCCGCCCGGCTGTACGGCGTCGCCTGCTCGATCGTGATGCCGGAGAACCCCAACCCGGCCAAGGTCGCCGCCGTCCAGGCACTCGGCGCCACGGTCACCGTCGCGGGCGCCACCATGGTCGAGGCGGCGGACCACGCCCGCGCGCTGGCCGATGACCAGGGAAGACGCCTGATCAGCCCGGCCGACGAGCCGGACATCATCGCGGGAGTCGCCACGCTCTACCTCGAGGTCCTGTCCGCACGGCCCCGCCTCGACGCCGTCTTCGTGCCCGTCGGCAGCGGCACGGGAGCGGCCGCCGCCTGCCTGGTCGCCGCCGCGCTCGCGCCCCGCTGCCGGGTGATCGCCGTGCAGTCGGCCTCGGCGCCGGCCGCCCACGACTCCTGGGCGTCGAAAGAGCTCGTGACCCGGCCGTGCGAGACCGTGGTGGACGGCCTGGCGACCGGTTCCGCCTTCGCGACGCCCCAGGCCGTCATGCGGGACGGACTGGCCGACTTCCTGCTGGTCGGCGACGACGACATCCGGCGCGCCCAGCGGATGCTCCTCACCGAGGCCCACACGCTGGCGGAGGGGGCCGGCGCGGCCGCGCTCGCCGGCCTGTTGTTCGTGCGCGAGGAGTTCGCCGGTCGCGAGGTGGCCGTCGTCTGCACGGGGGGCAACGCCGGGCCCGCCGAGCTCGACCGCCTGCTGGCCTCCTGAGACGCCCAGGTCAGGGGGTCTGACCGAGATCCTCGCGGGTGGCCTGCTCGACCTCGTGCAGGCTCTGCCGGGTGAGCTCCAGTTCGGAGACGAGGTCGTCCAGGTCACGGGTTCCGCTGTCGGCCGCCGAGGACGTCGCGGTCATCGCCGACACCTCGACCGCCCGGGCGACCAGGCCCTCGAGGTTGATCGCGCCGGACTCGAGCCTGGCCAGCACCTGTGCCCGCGTCGCCGACAACCGGTCGTGGACCTGCTGCTGCGACTCCAGTGACGCGATCGACCGGTCCAGGTCGCCCGCCAGGTCGGCAGACGCCGACGCGCGCGCCCGCTCGAGCCGTGCGCGCTCTGCCTGCAGGAAGCCGGGGTCGAAACGGGCGAGAGCCGAGCCGGTCACCGACGCCTGCCCGGCCAGCCGCCGCAACGTCGCGACCGTGTCGTCCACCTGGGGACGCATGGCCGCGATCCGGTCGAGGAGAAGCCGGCCCCGCATCGAGGCCGTCAGGTCGCCGAAGCCGTTCGCCGCCCGCTCGGCGCGCCGCAACCACGCCTCCTCTGGACTGCCCTTGGTGACCGGCAACTGCACCGGCTCGGTACGGCTCTCGCCTCCGGCGGCCTGCCACGCCGACGCGAACGACTTGGCCAGCCAAACAACCACGCCGACGCCGCCGGCGGCGACGGGGGGCACGTTGACGGCCCAGGCCACACCGCCCGCGGTGGCGCCCATGAGCAGTCCCCAGGGGTCGCGCAGTTCGTCAGTGAAGCGGGACAAGGGAGGGCTCCTGGCTCAGAAGTTGGAGAGCACGGCGGTGAACACCTGATCGATGCTCCCCGGTTCACGGGAGTCGTAGGCCGCGGCGTTGGTGGTCTGCGAGATCTGCTTGAGGACGTCCAGGTCGGCGTCCGCGCCGTACGCGATCGTGAACAGGCGGACGGTGTCCTGCCCCGCCTCCGTGCCCAGGTCGGGGAGGAGGTCGTCGAGGGAGATCGAGTCGTTGTCCTCGTTCTTGCCGTCGGTGAGCAGGACGACGGCGTTGATCGTGTCGTCGCTCTGCCGCTTCATCACGTCCTGGTAGGACGCCAGCGCGGTGTCGTACAGGCCGGTGCCGCCGTTGGGGATGAGGTCGCCGATACGGCTTGTCAGCTCGTCTTTGGCGATCTTCTTCACCGGGACCAGTTGGCGGTAGTCCTTGTTGCCGTCCTGGCGGAGGGAGAACATCCACAGGCCGACCTTGTCGTTCGGCCCGAACTGGGAGAGGGCGTTGATTGCGGCCTGCTTGGCCAGGTCGAGCTTGCTCTTCCCGGTGCCGGGGACCTCCGCCCCCATGGAGCCGGACGTGTCGATGACCACCAGGACGTTGGCCGGCTTGCGCAACTCGCCCCAGCTCTTGAGGATCCCGTCCAGCACGTCGGGAGCCGGCACGCTCAGCGTGGTGGCGGGCTGCTTGGGGTCGAGCCCGTTCGCCGCGGTGATGAGGCCGCCGGCCTTCCCGTCGAACGAGCGGAAGGCGTACTTCGCGAACTCGCGCTGGCCGTCCGAACGAAGGTATTTGAGGAAGTCGTCCGCCGCGGCCTTCTTGGCCGGGTCGAGTCCGGTCAGTTCGGCGTACGGATGGTCCGAGAAGAGCGTGCCCTCCGAGGGATAGATCGCCACGAGCGGGACCTTGGGCTTGGCGTGCCGTCCGAGGGTCTTCGGGTCGCCCGTCGGGTTGCCCTGGTTGTAGTCCCAGACCGACTTCTCCTCGATGGTCACGGCCGAGATGTACGACATGGCCGTACCGGAGTCGTCCGCGTGCTGGAGGTTCGACAGGAACGTCAGCGAGATGTCGCCGTAGTGGACGATCGACCGTTCCACGCCGCTGACGAACTTCCGCGTCTTCGCGTTCGCCACGTCCTGCTTCGACAGGTCCCCCGACAACCCCGTCGCGGCGAAATAGGCGCCGATCGTGGCGTTCAGCCCGGAGGTGGAGTAGTTCGGGTTCGTCTTGCCGAGACGGAAGGGACCCCATTCGGGGTGGCCGTACTTCGCCCAGCCCTTCGGGTCGTTGGCCAGATCGAGGATCTGCGTCCAGCCGACCTTCTTCGACGGCCAGCCGATCGCCTGGGCCATCGGCTTTGGCATGGCGATGACCAGGGGTGACGTCGCGATGGTGGGGTTCTGTGCGGGGACGGGAGCGGTCCTGTCCGCCGCGGCGGGCATCCGCTGCTGGAGGAGGCTGACCCAGCCCGCGCTCGCGGGAGTCCACACGTCCGGCTTCGGGCCGTCCCTACGGGTGTCCCAGCCGCGCGCGAGCGCCTGCATCGCGTCGCCTGACGCCTTGGAGGTCACGACCACGTCGACGCAGCGGCCGCCGACCTCGCGGCCGTTGTAGGAAGCGGCGATCGTACGGAGGACCTCCGCCTTCTCGCTCGAGGCCACGACGTTCAGCTTGACGCCGTCGTCGCCGCAGGCCGCCGCTTGGGCGCCCGACGAACCTTGCGATCCTTGCGAGCCCGATGAGCCCTGCGTGCTCGCCGAGCCGTCGTCCGTCCCTCCGAAGAGCACGCGCAGTCCGACGATGAGGGCGCCCGCGATGATGATCGCGATGATGAACGGAGCGAAGCCGCGGCGGCGCTTCTGCGCTGGGGGGTACACGCTTCCTCCACTGGACGAGCATCGGAGAACGAGATTGCCGGCATCTTTCCCGACGTATAGCGATCCACGTTAGTTTCCGATCATCTCGTCCGGCTAACGCGCGATCATCCGTTCGGCGGCGCCGTACCCGAGCCGGAGACCCGCCACCCGCGCCGCCCCCTTCCGCGTGATCATGCACAGGTTCGGAAAGATGCCCGCCGACCTGCTGATCCGCCCGCCGTGATCATGCACAGGTTCGGCCGGAGGGTGCCCCACCTGCGGCACCCTCAGCCGTGATCATGCGCAAGTTCGGGGAAGCCGTCCCTCACCGGCCCGAATGCCCGCCGTGATCATGCGCGAGTCGCGTGCGGCGACCCTGGAGTCGTGCATGATCACGGGATGTGAATCGCCTGGTCAGCGGCATGCCTGACGAAACCGTGCATGATCACAAACTGCGTTCACGCTGGTGGGGGTGTGTTTCCCGGAATCCGTGCATGATCACGACAAGCGTCGCCGCAGGTCAGGGGTTGTTCTACCGAATCCATGCATGATCACGGCAGAAGGTGGCGCAGGTGGGGCACCCTCTGGCCGAACCTGTGCATGATCACGGCCGAGGGTGGCGGGGTTATGGGTGGGTGTAGGTGGCGAGGAAGAGGGCTTCGGCGGTGATGATCCGGCGGAGTTCGTCGAGGACCACGCGCTCGTTCGGCGCGTGGATGGAGGCGTCCTCGTCCTCGACCCCGTAGAGCAGGATCTCCGCCTGCGGGTGGAGCGTGGCCAGCTTCGCGACCAGCGGGATCGACCCGCCCTGGCCGACCTCGCGCGGCGGGCGGCCGAAGGCCTGTTCCATCGCCTTCTCGATCGCCGCCCGAGCGGGTCCGCCCTCGGCGGCGCGGAAGCCCGAGCCGGTGACCACGTCGGCGAACGACACCTGGACGCCCCAGGGGGCGACCTCCTCGAGGAACGCGGTCACGTCCTTCAGCGCCGTCGCGGAGTCACCTGACGGGGGGATCCGGATCGTGACGCGAGCCCGGGCCACCGCCTGCACCGCGTTGATCGCACCGGACACGCTGGGCACGTCGAGCCCCGTCACGGTGATGGCGTAGGACGCCCAGACCCGGTCGGCGATCGACCCGGAGCCGACCAGGGAGACGCCGTCGAGAACGCCGGCCGTCGCGCGGAACTCCTTCTCGGAGGAGCTCTCGCCGGGGAAGGTCCCCCGGCCCAGGCCCGGTACCCGGACGTCGCCGTTGTCGTCGTGCATCGAGGTCAGCATGCGCATCAGCGCCGACAGGGCGTCCGGGGCCGCGCCGCCGAACGATCCGCTGTGTACGGCGTCGCCGAGCGACCGGACCTCGACCGTGAAGGCGGCCATGCCGCGCAGCATGGTCGTCAGCGCGGGGTCGCCCACCTTCGGGTTGCCGACGTCGCCGATGACCATCGCGTCGGCGCGCACGAGTTCGGGGTCGGACTCGACGAGCGCCTCGAGCCGTTCGCCGGCGTACTCCTCCTGGCCCTCGATGATGACCTTCAGGCCGACGGGGAAGCTGCCCTGGAAGACGCGCAGCGCCGCGATGTGGGCGATGAGGCCGCCCTTGTCGTCGGCGGCGCCCCTGCCGTACATCGCGTCGCCGATCAGGGTCGGCTCGAACGGCGGGGTCCGCCACAGGGCGAGGTCACCGGAGGGCTGCACGTCGTAGTGCGCGTACAGCAGCACGGTCGGAGCGCCGGGAGGCGCGGGAGCGGTGGCGTAGACGGCGGGGAAGCTGCCCTCGACGGGGATCAACTCGACGTGCGGGAGACCGACCGAGCGCAGCAGGTCCGCGACGGCCGCGGCCGCCTCGTGGACCGGGGCCTCCGGGTGCCCGGGGAACGCGACGGACGGGATCGACACGAGCTTCGTGAGGTCCTCGATCGCCTGCGGCATTCCCGCCTCGACGGCCTTTTCGATCTCCGCAGGTGTCACGGCGTTTTCTCCCGAATGTAGGTGGTTTGAGGCGCGCTGGGCCGTTGGGTGAGCCCATTGCACCACATCCCGTGACGCTCCCCGCCCGCGCGGCCGGGCGACGGGGAAAATCGAGGCTCACGGATTTCGTTGTGGTTACATGTCGATATCGCGGATTCCGAACTTCCTGGATACTGCAACCACGTAATCACTTGGCAAACTCCGTAAACGGCATGCAGACTGTGCAGAGCACCTATCGCCTGAGGGAAGGTTGCGATGACGCGCCCGGACGTTCTCAAAGCCGCACAAGACAACCTGTGGATGCATTTCACCCGGCACAGTTCCCATGAAGGCACGGAAGTGCCGATGATCGTGAAGGGCGAGGGCGCCTACATCTACGACATCCACGGCAAGCGGTACCTCGACGGTCTCGCCGGCCTGTTCGTCGTCCAGGTGGGCCACGGCCGCGAGGAGATCGCGGAGGCGGCCGCCAAGCAGGCCAAGGAGCTGGCCTTCTTCCCGCTCTGGTCGTACGCCCATCCCAAGGCCGCCGAGTTGGCGGCCAGAATCGCGGAGCTCACCCCAGGCGACCTGAACCGGGTCTTCTTCACGACCGGCGGAGGCGAGGCCGTCGAGTCGGCCTGGAAGCTCGCCAAGCAGTACTTCAAGACCCAGGGCAAGCCCCTCAAGACCAAGGTGATCAGCCGTTCGATCGCCTACCACGGCACCCCGCACGGAGCCCTGTCCCTGACCGGCATCCCCAGCCTCAAGGAGGCCTTCGAGCCGCTGGTCCCCGGCGCGTTGAAGGTCCCCAACACCAACCTCTACCGCGCCGACGAGATCTCGGGCTTCCCCGGCTTCGACAAGGACCCCGAGGCGTTCGGCCGC
This sequence comes from Planotetraspora mira, assembly GCF_016863275.1. GTDB lineage: Bacteria > Actinomycetota > Actinomycetes > Streptosporangiales > Streptosporangiaceae > Planotetraspora > Planotetraspora mira. The sequence continues at coordinate 18,702 of NZ_BOOO01000038.1, read as the reverse complement.
TGGGCCGCCGACCAGGTCGGCAAGGCCATCGAGATGGAGGGCGCGAACACCGTCGCCGCCGTCTTCGTCGAGCCGGTGCAGAACGCCGGAGGATGTTTCCCCCCGCCGCCCGGATACTTCCAGCGGCTGCGTGAGATCTGCGACGAGAACGACGTGCTGCTCGTCTCCGACGAGGTCATCTGCGCCTTCGGCCGCCTCGGCACGATGTTCGGCGGTTACAAGTTCGACTACGTTCCCGACATCATCACCTGCGCCAAGGGCCTGACCAGCGGGTACGCGCCCATCGGTGCGATGATCGCGTCCGAGCGGCTGTTCGAGCCGTTCCGGCACGGGGACGAGACGTTCGCCCACGGCTACACCTTCGGCGGCCACCCCGTGGCCTCCGCCGTGGCCCTGGCCAACCTCGACATCTTCGAGCGTGAGGACCTGCTCGGCCACGTCACGACCAACGAGCCGGTGTTCCGCGCCACGCTTGAGAAGCTCCTCGACCTGCCGATCGTCGGCGACGTCCGGGGGGCGGGCTACTTCTACGGAATCGAGCTCGTCAAGGACAAGTCGACCAAGCAGACCTTCAACGACGAGGAGTGTGAGCGGCTGCTCCGCGGGTTCCTGTCCAAGGCCCTGTTCGACGCCGGTCTGTACTGCCGGGCCGACGACCGCGGTGACCCCGTGGTGCAGCTCGCGCCGCCGCTCATCTGCGGCCCCAAGGAGTTCGACGAAATCGAGTCGATCCTCCGGTCCGTCCTCACCGAGGCCTGGGCCCGTCTCTGACAATCCACGTGGTACGGGCCGGCGCCTCCGGCGGCGCCGGGTCGTACCGAGAATGCTGAAAGGACTCATCCCATGAAGATCGGCGTGCCTGCCGAGGTCAAGAACCACGAGTACCGTGTCGCCGCCACCCCCGCGGGTGTACACGAACTCGTCCGTCACGGACACGACGTCCACGTTCAGCGTGGCGCGGGTCTCGGGTCGCACATCACGGACGAGGAGTACCTCGCGGTCGGTGCCAAGATCCTCGACACGGCCGACGCGGTCTGGGGCGAGTCCGAGATGGTGCTCAAGGTCAAGGAGCCCATCGCCGAGGAGTACGGCAGGCTCCGTGACGACCTCGTGCTGTTCACCTATCTCCACCTGGCCGCCTCGCGGCCCTGCACCGACGCGCTGCTGTCGGCCGGGACCACCGCGATCGCCTACGAGACCGTGCAGGTGGGCAACACCCTGCCGCTCCTCGCCCCGATGTCGGAGGTCGCCGGCCGTCTGGCGCCCCAGGTCGGCGCGTACAACCTGATGCGCTTCAACGGCGGACGCGGTGTCCTGCCGGGCGGCGTCCCCGGAGTGGCTCCGGCCAAGGTCGTCGTCATCGGCGGCGGCGTCTCCGGCCTCAACGCGGCCCAGATCGCCGTCGGCATGGGCGCCGACGTGACGATCCTCGATGTCAACATCGACCGGCTGCGGTTCATCGACGCGATCTACCAGGGCCGCCTGAAGACGCTCGTGTCCACCGCCTACGCCCTCGAGCAGGCCGTGCTCGCGGCCGACCTGGTCATCGGCGCGGTCCTCATCCCGGGCGCGAAGGCGCCGACCCTGGTCTCCAACGAGCTGGTTTCACGCATGAAGCCGGGCTCGGTGCTCGTCGACATCGCGATCGACCAGGGCGGCTGCTTCGAGGACTCGCGGCCGACCACGCACGCCGAGCCCACCTTCACGGTGCACAACTCGATCTTCTACTGCGTGGCCAACATGCCGGGCTCGGTGGCCAACACCTCCACCTTCGCCCTGACCAACGCGACGCTGCCCTACGCCGTCAAGCTGGCGGACCGGGGGTGGCGGGAGGCGCTGCGCGCCGACGCCGCGCTCCAGCTCGGGCTCAACACCCACGCGGGTGTGCTCACGAACGAGCCCGTGGCCGTCGCGCACGGCGTCGGGTTCACCCCGGTCGCCGACGTCCTCGCCGCCTGAACCGCCCCGGCACCCGCCGGAGCCCGTCTGAACCCGCAGACACGACCTAGCGCAGGCCGAGGCGCCTGCGCAGGTCGCGGGCCGTCATCAGGACGTGCTCGACCTCGGTCGGAGCCGGCCACGGAGCCGTGCCCGGCTTCAGCAGGGTCGCCCGGACCGAGCAGAGGTGCTCGACGGCGGGAGCGTGCAGGCCACTCGTCTCGGTCAGCCACATGACCGGGTCGTGCCGCTCGGCCAGCCCGCGCGTGATGAGATCCCACGTGCCGAGGATCTCGATCAGATCCGCGGTGTCGGCCACCGCGTCGCCTCTGCGGCGGCCCGCGGCCACCGCGAGCTCGGCCCGGGCGGTCAGCTCGGGCTCCGTCGGGTGGTCCCAGCTCGCGGCCTGCGCCTCGTACGGCCGGTCATCCGGCCTGTCGGGCCCGCCGGTCACGGTCTGGAGCGTGCGCAGCTCCGCGGCCGCCCTGTGGTGACCGGCGGTCGCGGCCTCGGCCAGCCAGTGCCGGCCGCCGTCCAGATCCTGGTGCTCGGCGACCAGCAGGAGGCCGTAGTTGTAGGCCGCCTCCGCGTCGCCCGCGGCCGCCGCCTGCGCGAACCAGTGGGCGGCCGCCGGACGGTCGTCCAGCTCGACGCACACGAAACCCGCCATGCGCTGGCCGTCGACGCGACCGGCGTGCGCCGCCCGCTCGAACCAGGCCCGTGCCGTACGGAGATCGCGCTTGGCCAGCGAGAGGCCGCCGAGCGCGAAGGCCGCGCGGGGGTGGTTCTGCCAGGCGGCGAGCCGGTAGAGCGTCTCGGCGGCCTCGGGGTCGCGGGCGGCGTGCAGGAGCAGGCCGAGGTGGTAGGCCGCGTCGGCGTGACCCGCACGTCCCGCGTACTCCCACCAGTGGCGGGCCTCGCTCTCGTCGCCCGCCGAGTAGCCGAGGAAGCCCAGGTCGTAGGCCGACTCCAGCTCGCCCTCGATCGCCGCCCTGCGGTGCCAGTCGCGTGAGCCGAGGGTGTCTCCCATGTCCTCGCAGAGCAGTGCCAGCCGCCGGGCCGCCACGCACGAGCCGTCCGCGGCGGCCCGCTCGAACCAGCTCCGGGCGCCCGCGACGTCGCCGCGGCGCTCCAGGAGCAGCGTGGCCAGGTAGATCGCGGCCTCGGCGTCGCCGGTCGTGGCGGCCAGTTCGAACCAGCCCACGGCCTCTTCCGTCGTGCCGTGCCGCTGGTGCCACAGGCCCAGGTTGAACGTGCTGTCGACGTTGCCCATCCGGGCGGCCCGCTCCCACCAGTGCCGGGCGGCGGACCGGTCGCCGCGCTCGGCGTAGAGGCGGCCGAGACGGTGCGCGGCATCCGGGTCGCCCGCCCGGGCCGTCGAGAGCAGCTTCGCCTCGAAGGGATCCGCGGGCTCCGGGCTGCGCGGGACCGGGACGTCAGGCCACGAGACCGCTGCCTTCATAGCTCCCAGTGTTGTCATGGGAGTCAGGGTGGCACGTGATGTTGTGGCTACGGAGCGTAATTAAGAAGTCCTTTGTCAACGGGCCCCGGCGGGCCCGCTGGACATCTCCTGTGATGACAGGCGTGGACGGCCCTCAGTGGACGAGGGCCAGGTCGTCGAGAGTGCCTGACTTCGCGGCCTCCACGATCGAGCCGAACTGGTCGAGGCTCATCTCGACCCGCTGCCCGAAGTCGTCGGTGATCACGACCTGCCGCTCGGCCGGCGCCGATAGATCTACGAAGAGCTCGGGGCAGCCACAGCTGCAATTGCCGCAGAATCGTGCGATGGACTTCACGCGGTCCTCCTCGAACCAGGGCTTTCCCGCAACGTAACGTGGCGGTCCGAGGGCGACCAGTAACACTTCGCTCACCCCGGCGCCCGCGAGTCAGAGCCAGCCGGGCTTGACCAGGCCGGACTCGTAGGCGATGACGACCAGTTGGGCCCTGTCCCGGGCGTGGAGCTTGGTCATCGCCCGGCTGACGTGGGTCTTGGCCGTGGCGGGCGACATGAAGAGCGTGCCCGCGACCTCGTCGTTGGTCATACCGGTGCCGACCAGCGACAGGACCTCCCGCTCCCGATCGGTGAGCACGTCGAGGCGGCGGCCGACTCCGGGCTCCTTCGCCCTGGAGGCGTACTCCGCGATGAGCCGGCGGGTGACACCGGGGGACAGCAGCGCGTCGCCCGACGCCACCACCCGGACGGCCTGGATCAGCTCGGCGGGCTCGGTGTCCTTGACCAGGAAGCCGCTGGCCCCGCCTCGGAGGGCCTCGAAGACGTACTCGTCCAGCTCGAACGTGGTCAACATGATGATCTTCGTGGCGTCGAGCTCGGCGTCCTCGCCGATGCGGCGGGTCGCCGTGAGACCGTCCATGCCCGGCATGCGGATGTCCATCAGCACCACGTCCGGCCGCAGTTCCCGGGCCAGCCGCACGGCCTCCGCCCCGTCGGGGGCCTCACCGACGACGGTCATGCCCTCCTGCGCGTCCAGCAGGGCACGGAAGCCGGCCCGTACGAGAGCCTGGTCGTCCGCCAGCAGCACCTTGATCACGTGGACTCCATCGCCGGGTCGTCGGGCAGGGGAAGGACGGCCTCCACGCGGAAACCCCCACCGGGCAGGGGCGCGGCGTTCAGCGACCCGCCGAGCGCCGCGGCCCGCTCACGCATGCCGGGGATGCCGTTCCCGCTGCCGAGGCCGGAGATCGCGGGAGCCGCTCCAGCACCGTCGTCCTCCACGACGATGCCGAACTCGCCCGGACCGTACGAGACGCGGACGGTCACGCTGGCGCCGGGGGCGTGCCGGGAGACGTTCGTCAGTGACTCCTGGACGATCCGGTAACCGGCCCGGTCGGTCCCCGCGGGGAGCCGCCGGACGGATCCGGTGATCTCCACCGTGACCGGGAGGCCGCTGCGTTCGGCCAGTTCGTCCAGGCGATCCATCCCGGCCGTCGGCGAGCGGGGCGCGCCCTCCCTGAGCAGGCTCAGGACGCCGCGCATCTCGGTGAGGACGTCCTTGGACGCCTGTTTGATCGTGGTGAGCGCCGTGCGTGCCTGCTCGGGATGTTCGTCGAGCAGGTGCAGGGCGGTGGCCGCCTGCACGTGGATCAGCGAGATGTTGTGCGCGAGCACGTCGTGGAGTTCCTGCGCCATGGTCAGCCGCTCCTCGCTGGCCTGGCGCCTCGACTCCTCCCGCGCCACGCGCTCACGCTCGGCGAGGCGCTCCCTCCGGATCCGGACGAACTCCGAGACCGTCATCGTGAGCAGCAGGAACGCCGCGAACGCGGTGTCGTGGAACCAGCCGCGGGGGTTCGGGATGAGCCAGCCGGCGTACACCACAATGAACAGGAAGAAGGCGGCCGCTCCCAGCCAGGCGGCCCGCCGGCGCCCGGACACGACCGCGGAGAACAAGGTGATGACCGGGCTGAGGAAGACCGGCCCGTAGGAGAAGTCGAAGAGGAGGTAGACGCAGGTCGCGACGAGGGTGACCACCATCGCCGGCACCACGAGGCGGCGGCGGACGGTGATCGCCAGGGGACCGACGAGCAGCAGCGCGTATCCCCGCCAGTCCAGCGAGACCCGGCCCAGATCGGCGACCGAGACCTGCCAGTGCTGGGCGGCCGCCGTCCCGCCGACCTGGATCACGCCGACGACGGCGGCCAGGGCGAGATCGACCCTTCGGGGCCACGGAGACTCGGAACACACATCACGCACGCTAGGCCATCCGGTTGACCAGCACATCCTCCCCGTGCGGCACCGGCTCGTACGACGGGAGGAGTAGCCGGGGCCCACGTCCGGATGCGGACATTTCCGTACAGCATCTGACGCCGTCAGTCATGCTGGAGTGATCGCCCACGTCGTGGAGGTCGCACATGAGGAGCGCAGTCGTCGCCCCGCTGGGGCTGGTCATGCTGATCGGCCTGGTGGCGCCGCCCGCCCAGGCCGAGGGGAATCGTCACTCCCCGAAGACGACCACCTCCTGGCAGGACGTCAAGAAGCCGGTCGCCGAGGGGTACGGCGGTGCCGTCGCCACCGTGGACCTGGACGCCAGCAAGGCCGCGCTCGGCGTGCTCAGACAGGGCGGCAACGCCATGGACGCCGCCGTCACGGGGGCCGCCACGCTCGGAGTGACCGAGCCGTACTCGGCCGGCCTCGCGGGCGGCGGCTTCATCGTCTACTACGACGCCAAGACGAAGAGGGTCACCACGATCGACGGCAGGGAGACCGCGCCGAAGGCGATGACCTCGTCCGTCTTCGAGGGCATCCCCTTCGCGGACGCCGTCACCAGCGGCCTTTCCGTCGGTGTTCCCGGAAGCGTCGCGCAGTGGGATCTCGCGCTGCGCCGGTTCGGCACGCTGTCCCTCGGCCAGGCGCTGCGCCCGGCGATCGAGACGGCCAGGGACGGCTTCGTCGTGGACCAGACGTTCTACGACCAGACCGTGCAGAACGCGGCCCGTTTCGCCGACTTCACCACCACGTCCGCCCTCTACCTGCCCGGGGGACAGCCGCCGCCGGTCGGGTCCGTCTTCCGCAACCCCGACCTCGCCAGGACCTACACCGAGCTGGCCAAGCGCGGCCCGTCCTGGGTGTACGGCGGGGGCCTCGGCGCCGAGATCGTCGCGACGGTCAAGAAACCGCCCGTCACCCCCGGCTCGACCCGCGTCGTCAGGCAGGGCCTGATGGAGCTGGCCGACCTGAAGGCCTACCGCGCGCTCGAACGACGGCCCACCAAGGTCTCCTACAGAGGCCTCGACGTGTACGGCATGGCGCCCCCCTCGTCCGGCGGCTCGACGGTGGCGGAGGCGCTCAACATCCTCGAAGCGGTGCCGAGCCTCGGCCGGCGCGTGGGGTTGCACGAATACCTGGAGGCCTCGCGTCTGTCCTTCGCCGACCGCAACGCCTACGTGGGAGACCCGGCGTACGTGGACGTGCCGCTCGACGGCCTGCTGTCCGACGCCTTCGCCAAGGAGCGGGCCTGCCTGATCGGCGCCACGGCCATGGCGAACCCCGCCCTGCCCGGCTCGCCCGACGGCGCATACGCACGCTGCTCCGGCGCCGGGCCCACCGGCCCCGCCGCCGCTCCGGACAAGGCCGAAGGCCCGGAGACGACCCACCTCGTCGTGACCGACCGCTGGGGGAACGTGGCCGCCTACAACATCACGATCGAGCAGACCGGCGGCGCCGGGATCGTGGTGCCGGGCCGCGGGATCCTGCTGAACAACGAGATGACCGACTTCACCTTCGGCCCCGCGCCGGGCGACCCCAACCTTCCGGCGCCCGGCAAGCGGCCGCGCTCGTCGATGGCCCCCACGATCGTGCTGAAGGACGGCAGGCCGCTGCTGGCCGTGGGCTCACCGGGCGGAGCGACGATCATCACGACCGTGCTGCAGATCCTCCTCAACCGGTTCGACTTCGGGATGACCATGCCGCAGGCGATCGCCGCACCCAGGGCCTCGCAGCGGAACACGCCGACCACGCAGGCCGAGCAGGCGTTCATCGACCGGTACGGCCCGCAGCTCACCGCGCTCGGCCACTCGTTCTCCCTGGTCCCCGGTCCGCCGGTGGGGGAGATCGGCGCGGCGACCGGTCTGGAGTTCCTCGGTCACGGCAAGGTCCAGGCGGTGGCCGAGCCGCTGCGGCGGGGAGGGGGCAGCGCGCTGGTGCTCAGCCCCTCGCCCGGGAAGGACCGATGAGCTCGTAGACCTCGGGCTTCACCTTCCGGGTCCTCGCCCAGTACTCGAAGGTGAAGCCCGGCCAGGTTGCCCGGTTCCTGCCGTGCTCGTCGAGATACCAGCTCGTGCAGCCGCCTTTGTGCCAGACGAGGCGGTCGAGCCGTCGCTGGAGCCGTTCGTTGTAGGTCCGCTGCGCCTCCTCCCGGACGTCCAGAGCCCTCGCTCCGGTCCGGGAGAGCAGGCGCAGGCAGTCCATGACGTACCGGACCTGGGCTTCGATCATGAAAACGACCGAGGTGTGGCCGAGACCGGTGTTGGGCCCGAGGAGGAAGAACAGGTTGGGGAAACCGGCGGTGCTGACGCCGAGGTAGGCCTCGACCCCGTCCCGCCAGGCGTCCTGGATCTTCAGGCCGTTCCTGCCGACGATCCGCTGGTCGTTGAGAGCGTCGACGACCTTGAACCCGGTGCCGTAGACGATCACGTCCACCTCGTGCTCGGCTCCGGTGGCGTCGATGACCGACCGCTCTTTGATCTCCCTGATGCCGTCGGTGACGAGCTCCACGTTGTCCCTGGTCAGGGCGGGATAGTAGTCGCTGGACAGCAGGATGCGCTTGCAGCCGATCGTGTAGTCGGGCGTCAGCTTGGCGCGCAGCCCCGGGTCGGCGACCTGGCGGGCCAGATGCCGCTCGGCCACCCGCTGCTGGACCTTCATCAGGGCGGGATCCACCGTGAAGCCCAGGGCGCGGGTCTCGAGCAGCCAGTAGATCGAGTTCCGTACGGCTCTCGCGGCCCCCGGAACACGCAGCGCCCGCCGCATGCGGTCGGACACGGCGAGGTCGGGCTTGGGCTGGACCCACGGGGGAGTGCGCTGGAAGACGTGGAGCCGGGCGGCCTGCTCCGCGACGACCGGAACGAACTGGACGGCCGAGGCGCCCGTGCCGATGACGGCCACCCGCTTGCCGTTCAGATCGACGGAGTGGTCCCACTCGGCCGAGTGGAAGGCCGGACCGGCGAACCGCTCACGTCCGGGGATCTCGGGGAACGAGGGGATGTGCAGGGCGCCGATGCCCGACACGACGGCGTTGGTCTCGAAGGACTCTCCGTCGGCCGTCGAGACCCGCCACCTCTGCCGCTCGTCGTCGAACTCCAGCATGCTGACGGCCTTGCCGTACCGGATGTGCGGGGCGAGGCCGTACCTGTCGACGCATGTGCGGAGGTAGTCCCAGATCTCCTCGCGGGGGGAGAACAGCCTCGACCAGCCGGGGTTGAGTTCGAAGGAGAAGGAGTAGAGGGGGGAGGGGACGTCGCAGGCGCATCCGGGATAGGTGTTCTCCCGCCAGGTCCCGCCGAGGTCGTCCGCCTTCTCCAAAATCACGAAGTCGTGCCAGCCGGCCTCTTTGAGCTTGATCGCCATGCAGAGGCCCGCGAAACCCGAGCCGATGATCGTGATGGCCGGACGTGGCATGTGGTCTCCCCGGCGACGGGCGGCTTTTGAGTCCAGTTGACGAACTCATCGACCAAAGTAGTCACCGAGGGTCGGCGGGTCCAGACCTGATCAGTGAACGAGCCGGGCATGAACAAGCCGCCGACGGGCGCGGTCGTCGGCGGCGAGTAAAAGGGATGTCAGCTTGCCAGGTAGATCACCACGGCGAGCACCACGACGACCGCAACGCCGACGGCGATGAAGATCGGCAGGCGTGAGGGCTGCTTCTGCGTCGCCTCGGCGTCCTGATTCTGCGCGAAGGCCCGGAAAGCCTGCGTGTTCCCCGCCGGGTCCATCTGAGGTTCTGACATGGCGAAAACTCTAGCGACACTTGGGACGTCCGGGATGCTGAATTGTCGGATTTGCGTTCGCATGCGAGTGAGGCGCACCATCGAGGCGCAGAGCCGGGAATCGGCGGACCTCCACGTGCGGGGGCGCCCGCATCGGCGGATAGCGTGTGAGTCATGCTCCGTACCCTGTTCGCCCCCCGGCTGGTGGCCCTGCACCTGCTGGTGATCGGGGTGCTGATCTCCTTCACCTTCCTGGGGCGATGGCAGCTCGGCGTCTTCGAGTCGTCCGGCGCGCCCAAGCTCGCCCCCGATCCCGCGCCGGTGACCGTCACGAAGCTCGCCGAGGTGGGCAGGCACGTGACCGGCGAGGTCGCGAACCACCGGGTGACGGCCACGGGGACATTCGACGCCGGTGGCCAGCTTCTCGTCGCCGATCGTCATCCCGACGTAGACGCCGTCGGCGGCAGGGCCGCGCGCGGCGCCGGATACTGGCTGCTGACGCCGCTGAGGCTGGCGGACGGCACGACCATCCCGATCATCCGCGGCTGGGTGCCGTCGGCGGGCGATCCGGCGGCGGCCGTGCCGGCGGGCCCGGTGACCGTGGCAGGACGACTGCGTCCCTCGGAGCAGACGGACGCGGTGGAGCGCAGTGGCCCGCTCCCCGACGGCCAGGTGGCGACCGTCTCGACGGCCGAGCTCGTCAACGTCTGGCCCGATACGCGTCTGCGGGACGGATTCGTCGTCGCGACCGCTCCGGCCCCGCCCGCGGGTGTCAGCGCGGTCGTGGTGCCGCCGCCGACGGAGGGCGTCGGCTTCTCGTGGCGCAACCTGGCCTACGCGGCCCAGTGGTGGATCTTCGCGCTCTTCGCCGTCTTCATGTGGTTCCACTTCGTGCGGGACGCCGTACGGAGCGGACGGCCGGAGGGGCACAGGTCCGCCGCTCCGGTGGCCGACGGCTCGTAAGCCCCTTTCGGCCGTGACGGCGTCAGGCTGTGATGCCGGGGATGCCGGGGATGCCGGGGATTCCACCAAGGCCCGAGGCTTTCCGGCCGCTCCGGGTCACGCCGCCGGACGGACCGGCCGGGGGCACGGATATCGTGTGAGGACCGTTTCCCAGCAGAGGTAATGATCGACGTGGAATCCGCGCTCAAGTTCTACCGTGTCATGGCGTACGTCGTCGGCGTGATGCTGCTCGTGCTCTGTGTCGGCATGGTCGTCAAGTACGGCTTCGACGACGACGCCATGGTGGCCGTCGTCGGCCCGATCCACGGCTTTCTTTACATGATCTATCTGGTGGGCGCACTCAACCTGGCGCTCAAGGTCCGCTGGCCCATCGGCTACCTGTTGCTCGTGTTGCTCGCGGGGACGATCCCGTTCCTGTCGTTCGTCCTGGAGCGCAGCGTCACCGAGCGCGTCCGCAAGCTGATCACCGCCACCGCCTGACGCGGAGAGCGCGGCCGTACTCGTCGAGTCTCCTCGAGCACGGCTGTTCGCCCGCGGTCACCGGACCGCGGGCGTTCTTGCGTTGACCGGGTCTTGCTGTAGCTGTTCCTGCTTCGACCGGTCTAACTGTGGCTGTTCTTGCTTCGACCGGTCTTGCTTCGACCGGTCTTGCTGTGACGCCTCGGCGACGTTCGCCGGGTCAGCGGCCGATGCCGCGGCGGCGGACCCTGCGCAGCCGGGCGCGCTGCGACTCGTCGAGCATGAAGTAGCCCGCGACCGGCGCGCCCAGGGCGACGATGACGACCAGCCAGGTCAGGAGAGACGGCAGCGGAAGCAGGATGGCGAGCACAGCCACAATTCCCGCGCCAACGTAGTACTTGCCGAGTGGCGACATCGTGGGGCCTTTCGTTATCGGAGCGTCCAGCAGCCCCCCGCTGCCGGAGTTCGTCGCAACGTGAACGTCCGGGAGCGCGCCCGAGTTCCAGCCGCCGGCCGGACCCACGGGGGAAGCGGCCTGCTGGGCCGGCGCCCGCGCGGAAAGCCCCACTCTCGGGCAGGCTGGGGCTTGTACGCCGTCGAGCGTGAATCCGAGCGTGAGCCGCGCGGAATCCGAGCGTGAGCCGTACGGAATCCGAGCATCAAGCCGGGCGTCAAGCCAGGCGGAATCCGCGCGCGAAGCCGGACGGCACGCTGAGCGAAAGAGGACCCGAATCGTGGAAGAGGACCCGGAGCGCGGGCGGAGCGCGATCGGGCAGGCTCTCGCGATCCTGGGCGACCGGTGGGTGCTCCTGATCCTGCAGCGGGCCTTCATGCTCCGTGTCAGGACGTTCGCGGGCTGGCGCGACATGCTGCCCATCGCCGACTCCGTCCTCGCCTCCCGGCTGAGGGAACTGGTCGGTCACGACGTGCTCACGCCGGTCGCCCATCGGGAGGGCCGGACCCGGCACGAATACCGGCTCACGTCCCGGGGGCTCGGTACGTGGTCGCTGCTCATGGCGATCCACTCCTGGGAGCGCGACTGGACCGGCGGGATGTGTCCCTCACTGATCCATGAGTCCTGTGGCGGGGAGGCCAGGCCGTACCTGGCGTGCGGGCAGTGTGGCGAGCCGATGAGCGCCCGGGACACCGAGACGGTGCGGGGGCCGCACGCCACCTTCGCCGGCATCGGGCCGCCGCGCAGGCGCCGCAGGGCGTCGCGGGCGGACTCGGGCACCGACACGCTCGGCTACCGCCCCGAATCGATGGAGATCCTCGGTGACCGCTGGAGCACGGCGATCCTGGCGGCGGCGCTCCTCGGCACACGGCGCTTCGTCGAGTTCCAGTCGGAGCTGGGGATAGCGCCGTCGGTGCTCACCGACCGGCTCCGCCGTTTCGTGGATCGGGGCGTCCTTCGCCAGGCGGACGGGGACTACCGGCTGACCGAGAAGGGGCTGGCCTTCTTCGAGGTCTTCGCGTTCCTGGTCCACTGGGCCCAGCGAGAGTTCACGGCGCCGCCGGGCTCCGGGCTCACGATCACCCACCGGCCCTGCGGCGCCGCGCTCGCGCCCGTCCTCGCATGTGCGGTGTGCACCAGGCCGCTCCACAGGCACGACGTCCGCTTCCTACCTGTTCCTGCGGATTCCGCAGGGCCGGACCTGGTATCCGCCGGGTCACCGACGGTCCTGATCAGCTCTCGCCCGACTCGGGCTTTCCCATCGCCTTACGGATCACGTCTCGCACACGATCCATGATCGCGACGGGCCCGCCGAGCATCAGGTTCTTCATCGCCGACTCGGTGCCCGGGTGCGGGTGGGTGGGGGCCACGGCCTCGGCGGCCTTGACGCCAAGGGCCATCGCCCGGCGCTCGGCCTCCGTGGTCGCGGCTTTGAGCTCGGAGAACTCGTAACGCTCCTCGGCCGCCGCGTGTGCGAAGACGGCCGCGCGGAGCCGTTCCAGCTCCTCTGCGAACTCCGGCTTCGTCACGTCCATGTCGTCGAGGCGGCTGAGCATCTCCTTCGCCTCTTCCTCCTCGTGCAGGCGGTTGTCCACGATCGTGTCCCCGCCGATCAGTTTGCGCCGCGCATAAGGATGAACGATCTCCTCCTCCGCCGTCTCATGTACGGCCAGCAGCCGGACAAGTCGGCTGAACGCCTCCTGGCGCTCCTTCCCCTGACTCCTGCCGACCTCGTCGAACAGATTCCTGATGAGCCCGTGCTGGTGGATCAGCAAGTCGATGACATCGTTCTCGTGCATCAACTCGGGTGTGGTCTGGCGGTCCATCCGTGCCCCCTTCAGGTCATATTCGGACTACCCGTAACTAGGGACCGAAACCATCGGCTCGCCAGAGGTCGGCTGAAGTGATTGCACAGGATCTTCACATTTCAGCAGGGAGTTCGTGCACAGTGGCGTCCTACGCTTTCGCCATGACCATCCCCCAGCAGCGTCGCGTCCTCGTGGTCGAGGACGACGAGACGATCGCGAGAGCCGTACGGATCCGGTTGGTCGCGGAAGGCTTCGACGTGCGCGTCGCGAGCGACGGGGAGGAGGCGCTCGCGGCCTACGCGCAGGCGGAACCCGACGTCGTCGTCCTCGACCGGCTGCTGCCCGGGCTGAACGGGCTGGAGGTCTGCCGCCGGATGCAGGCGGCCCGTCCGGTGCCGGTCCTCATGCTGACCGCGCTTGGCGAGGAGACCGACGTGCTCGTCGGCCTGGGCGTGGGCGCGGACGACTACATGACCAAGCCGTTCAGCATGCGGGAACTGGTGGCCAGGATCGACGCCCTGCTGCGCCGGGTCGAGCGGGCCAGCATGCTCGCCCATGAGGACGCCGTCATCCGGGTCGGCGAGGTCGAGATCGACAGCGCCGAACGGAGGGTCTTCGTCAGAGGGGTCGAGGCGCAGCTGACCAGGACCGAGTTCGACCTGCTCAGACGGCTCGCGGAGCGTCCGGGCCAGGTCTTCGAGCGCGAGCGCCTGCTGTCCGACATCTGGGGATTCTCCGAGGGGGCCGCGACACGGACCGTGGACAGCCATGTCCGGGCGCTCCGGAGGAAGCTCGGCCCCGACGTCGTCCGTACCGTCCACGGGGTCGGCTACGCGCTCGTACGTCCATGACCGCCCGCTGGGATGGAGGTGGGGGCATGCGGCCCCTCGATTTTCTCGGCCGGATCAAGGTGAAGCTCGGCATCGTGATCGTGCTCGCCGTGGTGACGGCCTTCGTCGTCAACGAGGTCGGGATCAACGCCGGGCTGTCGCGCGGCGTGCGCATCGCGATCGCCGCCGTACTCGCGCTGATCATGGTGCAGTTGCTCGCCATGGGGATGACCAGGCCGCTGCGGGAGATGGCCGCCGCCGCGCAGACGGTCGCCAAGGGCAGGTACGGCATGCGGGTGTCGGCCACCTCCCGGGACGAGGTGGGCGAGCTGGCCAGGGCGTTCAACGCGATGGCCGCCGACCTCGGGGAGGTGGACAGGCAGCGGCGTGAGCTGGTGGCCAACGTCAGCCACGAGTTGCGGACACCGATCACGGGGCTGCAGGCCGTGCTGGAGAACGTCGTCGACGGGGTGTCCGAGCCTGACATCGACACGCTCGGCACGGCGCTCGCCCAGACACAGAGGTTGGGGCGCCTGGTCGCCCAACTGCTCGATCTCTCCCGGCTCGACTCGGGCGCCCGCCCGATGGAGGCGGAGGTGTTCGACCTCGCGTCGTTGTGCCGGCAGGCCGCGGACGAGGTCGGTCTCGCGCGCGAAGGGGTGACGGTCGAGAGCGACGTGCCGCACGGAACGGCCGTCCTCGCCGACCCCGCGCTGCTCGCCCAGGTGCTGGCCAACCTGCTCGACAACGCCGTACGGCACAGCCCGCCAGGCGAGACGGTGCGGCTCGAGGCGCGGTCGTCGGGGAGCGATCTGGAGATCAGCGTCATCGACCGCGGGCCCGGCATCCCGGATGGGGAGCGCACACGGATCTTCGAGCGGTTCTCCCGGCTGGACGCCGGACGTGCGGCCGACGCGGGAGGCGCGGGGTTGGGTCTCGCGATAACCAAGGAGATCGTCGAGCTTCATGGCGGCGCGATCCGCGCGGCCGAGCCGGATTCGGATGGGGAGTCCGGCCGCGATGCCGGGGCGGTGTCCGATTCTCAGCGGTCCGATTCACCGGCTTCCGATGCGCGGGTTTCTGATGCGCAGAATTCCGGTTCACCGGTTTCCGGTCCACAGGTCTCTGAACCGCAGGTTGCGGATTCTCAGGTTTCCGATCCGCAGGTTTCCGATCCGCAGCGCCGGGGGCGCGGCTGTCGCATGGTCGTCGTGCTTCCCGGCCGGTTCGTGGGCGTGCCGTCGGCGACGCCGGAACCCGGTAGAGACACCGGCAGAGACCACGGCAGGGGGAACGGGACGAAGGGAAGGCCCACGTGGGGCTTCGAATCGAGATCTGAGTCGAGATCTGAGCCCGGATCTGGGACGGGACCTGGGACCGGGCTCGGGACCGGGCCTGAGCCGACGCTTGTGCCGACAGAGGGGCCGGCACAAGCACCGGGTGGGAGTCGTGTGGTGGCGGCCGTCGCGCAGACCGGTGTGACGGCGAGAGTGCCGACAGAGGGGCTTCAGGCGAGGGCCGCGACGGGGACGGCGGAACCGCATGCGACCGGTGCCACCGGTCGCGAGGCACGGGCGGGGGGAGACATGGAGGGCGAGATGCCGGACGCACCGACAGGCGAGATCGAGAGCGGGGCCAAGACCGGGATGACGGGCGGCGAGAAAGGGACGGAGAAGAACGGGGAGAAGGACGCGGGGAAGGACGCGGAGAACGGCGACGCGGTCGATTCTGACGCGTTACCGGGCGGCGCCGGGGCGGGGAGGGGTACCGGGTCCGGGACGGAGACAAGAACGGGGACGGGGACGGGGACGGGGACGGGGATAGGGGCGGGGACCGGGATTACGGGCCGAGCTGTGCCCACCGCGCCCACCGCGGCTACCGCCGTAGAGAGCGGCGAGGTGGCCGGGGTGGCGGCCGGCGCGCATGCCGGCCGGGTTGGTGAAACGGTCACGGCCGGGGCGGGCGAGCCGGAAACCGGCGTGACCGCGGAGATTATCGGCGCGGGGACCCGCGAGCCCACGCCGACCGAACCGGGTGACGCCAAGCTGAGTGCCGCCAAGCTGAGCGGCGGCGAGTCGGGGGATGCCGGGCCGGGAGGAACCGAGCGGAGAGACGCGTCAGGGGGCGCCGCGCCGACGGATGCCGACCTGCATGACGCCGCCTTGCGTCGCGCCGAGCCGAGTGCCGCTGTGCCGAGTGCCGCCGAGCCGAGTGCCGCTGAGCCGAGGGGTGACAAGGCCGCGGATCTGGCCGCGGCGGCACAGGACGCGCGCCACTTGTCACCTGGGTATGGGCCATATCCGTACGGAGGAGCGCCGTACCCGCCGCCCCGATATGGATCGCCCGCTCACGGGGGAGTGCACCACGGGCCACCACCGCCCGGATACGGTCCGCCGCCACAGGGAGGCGCGCGTAACGCGCCGCCGCCCGCCTACGTGCCGCCCCCCTTGTTCCCACGGCCGCAGCTGCCTGACGCGCCGCGGTGGCTGCTCCTGGCCGCCGGCGCCGTAGGCCTCGTCGCCGCGCTTGCCCTGCCGTACGCGGCGACGGGGCTGGGGCTGGTGATCACGGCCGTCGCGTTGGGAGCGGGCGTCTTCCCGGCGCTCATCGCCACAGGTCGCCGGCGCATCACGCCGTGGACCGTGGCGTTCGGGATCATGGCGTACGCGTTGGTGTCGGTAGCCCTGTTCCGCGACGCGGACTGGCTCGTATGGCCGTTGTTGTCGGCGGCGTTCTGCATCGCGGCGCTCGGCATCTCCGGTGCGGGGGCAGGGTGGCTGAGTGCGCTTCGAGGCGGGCTGTCGGTCGTCCTCGCGGTCTTTCCGCTGCCCTGGTTCCTGGAGGCGCCCGCCAAGCGGCTGGTCAAGCACAGACGGGTGGTCCCGCTCCTGGTGAGCATCGGAATCACCCTGGTGCTGCTCCTCGTCTTCGGTGTGCTGTTCGTGTCCGCCGACGCGGTCTTCTCCGCGTTCGCGAGCCAGGTGCTCCAGGCGCCCGACTGGGCGTCGAGCCTGCCGGTCCGGATCTTCCTGTTCTTCGTGTTCGCGGTGGGTGCGGCGGCGGCCGTGCTGGTGGCCCTGCGTCCGGTGGCCGAGCCGACGGGCCCCGACCTGCGAATATCCGTCAGCCGGGCGGTCTGGGTCATCCCCCTGGTCGGGCTCGATCTGCTGTTCGCGTCCTTCGTGGCCGTGCAGCTCACCGTGTTGTTCGGCGGCAACCGCAGGGTGTTGTCCACGGCCGGGCTGACGTACGCGGAGTACGCCAGGTCGGGATTCTTCGAGCTCGTGACGGTCAGTGTCTTCGTGCTCGGGATCGTCGTGGTCGCGGTGGGCCTGTTCGGGCCGAAGGGCCGCAAGGACCAGCGACTGCTCGCCGTACTGCTGGGCTTGCTGTGCGCGTTCACCCTGGTCATCCTCGCCTCCGCGCTGCATCGCCTCGGTCTTTACACCGGCGCGTACGGCTGGACCCGCCTGCGCGCCTCGGTCGGGGCGACGATCTGGTGGCTCGCCGCTGTGTTCGTGCTGGTTCTGATCGCGGGAGCGGTGTGGCTCTCGAACCGGGGAACGGCATGGTTGCCTCGCACGCTCGTCATGGTGACCGGGATCTGCCTGCTGGCGTTCGCGGTGTGGAACCCCGATGTCCGGGTCGCCGAGACGCAGTTGACCGTCCGGGGCGTCTACCGGCTCGATCACGACTATCTGGGAGATCTGGGGGCGGAAGCCGTACCGACTCTGGATCGTTTGCCGGAGCCCATCCGTAGCTGCGTGCTCCGCGATGTGGTGGCCGCCAACGACCTGACTGGGCCGGATCCCTGGAACGGGTGGAACCTGGCCAGGGAGAAGGCCCGTGACGTGCTCGACAAGCGACCGCTGGCGAACGTCTCCTGCGCCGAAGGGGTGCCGCGCACCGTTGATTGAGCAGCGGCCTCTCTGCAGCCCGTGTAGGGGTGATGGGGGCGGGCGTTGAGGACTGGCACCTGTCGGGGCTCGCGGAGCTCTGGCGGGTGCCCGTTCTTGTCGGGTCGACGGCGCTGGCCATATGTGCGGCGATGGTCGATCTATTCATATTCACGGAGTCTGCGCGAGTGGCCTGTATTGGGCCCGTTGGGCAAGGCGTCTTTGTGTGAAACCGCCAATAGGCCGAGTCGAATGTCCGGATATATCGCGATGCAAGTTCTTGAAAATCTGATTCGAAAACAATAGCGAATTCGCTGAGGGCCATGCCATGATTCATACATCTGTTCGAGGAGATGGTGAACGTGGCAGAGGAAAGGCCCTGTGGCCCTGATTGGTGGGCTGAGGTGGTGGCCCGGGCTGGGTCCTGGCCGTCCGACGGCGCCTCGGCCCTCGACGTGTTGGGGCTGGACTCCCGGCAGCCGGATTCTTTGCGGCGCTCTCCATCGGATTCACTATTGACCGGACCCGTGCCGTTTTCTCCCCTGAATTCTCCGCGCTCGGATTCCACTTGCTCGAATTCGGCGCCGTCGGGTTCTTCGGAGGTGCCGTCTTCCGCGCCAGGGGCGTCTCGGCGGGCCTTTTCCCGGTTGCCGTTCTCTGTGTTGCCTTCCACCCGGGCTGAGAGTTCGCCCGCGGTCGGCCAGTCGTCACGTGAGGCCTCCTCCGATGCGTCCGGTGAGGCCTTCTCCGGCGACGATGCGCCTTTTGACGCGGGTTGCGCCTCCCCTGTCGACTCCGGGTCGGATGCACCGGGCGACGGCGATGCTCCGCCTGGGGCCGGCCGCGGAGCGGATGTCTCCGACCCTTGCTTCTCGGTGTCCGAGCCGGGGGTGTCGTCGTGGGGGTTGGTGGCC
>NZ_BOOO01000037.1 GCF_016863275.1 Planotetraspora mira | reverse complement strand
TGAACGACTGACGGTCTGTCAGATCTGTCCCGGCCGCGACTCCGGCACGCCGAGGATCGCGAACCCCTCCGCCGGTCCCGAGGCCGGTCGACTCGGGCGGGCCCCAGGTCCTGGGTCCCGCCGGCCCGCCCAGCACCGCCGGAGCGCCCGACATCCAGATCCTTCAGTCCCGGATCGCCGACGGAGCCGGGCAAGTGAGGTGCCTGCCAGGAAGGATCGCGACCGGCGGGGGGTTCGTGCTCCCTGACGGCGCCGCGGTGCGCTCGAGTGTTCCCGTGACAGAGGGCGAAGTATCGGTGGGTTGGTCGGTGAAGACCACGCCCGGTACCGGCCCGATCTCCGGAGTCATCTATGTCCTGTGCATGAACGCCTGACCATCCAGCCGCCGATCGTCTCGCCACATCGAGACCCACCGGGGAGGCGCGCCGCGAGCGAGGCGTTCAGGCTGTCACAGCAGGAGGTCCGAATCTTTTCGGGGCTTCGCCGATCCCGCCGGACGCAGGTGGGCGATCACGGTCTTTATGGTGATCCATGGGAGGATTCGCCCATGGCATCCGTTAAGCAGATTCAAGTCACCTTCGATTGCGCATCACCTGAGCGCGTCGGTCGCTTCTGGTGCGAGGTGTTGGGGTACGTCGCGCCGGCACCGCCTGAGGGGTTCGCCAGTTGGGACGACTTCAATCGCACTCTGCCGCCCGAACAGCGGGATTCATGGTTCGCATGCAGCGACCCCTCGGGGGTCGGTCCGCGGCTGTACTTCCAGCGTGTTCCCGAAGGCAAGGTCGCCAAGAACCGGCTGCACCTTGACGTGCGGGTCGTCACCGGGCTCGTTGGTGACGTGCGCCTGGCAACTCTTGAGGCCGAATGCGCACGATTGATCCCGCTCGGCGCCAAACGCGTACGGCTCCTGCCCGCCGATGAAGAAAACGAGTCGTGTCTCGTGATGCAGGACGTCGAGGGCAACGAGTTCTGCCTGGACTGACGAACGGCTACCTCGCTGAACGCGACACTGACCCGACTCACTGATCGGCTCTCACGGGGGGCGTCCGTCAGCTCTCCCTTCGCACCGCGCTGCTGTTGATCTCGGGAAGATCGGGGATCTCGCCGAGTTCGCGCAGCCCCTCGGAAGGCCCGGAGGAAGCGATGGCATAGCGGCCCAGGAAATTGACGTGGGCGTGGCCCAGCGGGCTAAGCCGGGCGACGTCCTCGTCCTTGACGGGCACGCCCTGGGCGCGGAGTTGGTCGACAGCGTCCGACAGGTAGCGGGTATTCCAGAGGGCAACAACATTGACGACCAGGCCGAGAGCTGCGAGTTGGTCCTATTGGCCCTCACGGTAGGCCTGTCGGATTTGGCCGCCCCCGCCGTGGCAGATCTTGCGGGCGAGCCGGTGTCGGGATTCCTGCACGGTGAGCTGCTTGTTCAGCTTCCGGTGGTAGGTGTCGTCGATCGGGTCAAGGATGCTCAGCAGGTGCAGCGTCTTGTCGATGCGGCCGTACTCGGCGAACGCCTGCCCGAGCGGGGTGGGGTTGCCGTTCCGGGAGAACATGCGCAGCAGGTCATAGGACCTGGTTGGTCACCAGCGACCCGGACCATATCGGACCACTGCGTCTGGATCTTCGTCCGGTTGATCTTGTTGCGGGCGATCGCCTCCAGCGGCCCGTAGCCGCTCGCGGTTGTTGAGCGCAGTGCTACTTACAGTAAATGCGCAGAGTTTTGTCAGTGGGCCAAGCTGCCGGCAACCCAAGCGTGAGATGTTCGCCGTGGTCAGGCGCATTATCGATCACGACGCACAGCCGATGCGACAGAGAGCCCACTGCCGGCCAGTGGTCTCCCCTCGGTGCCACTCACATAACCCTGCGCCTGCACTGTCAAAACCCTGCGCAACTACTGACAAAACTCTGCGTTTGCCCTGGTAGGGCTGCTAGGGGACCGCTGTCCCACCGAAACTCGTTTTGTCTCGCAGTCCCTCCGGGCGAGCCGTCGTTCGCTTAGATAGCAGTAGCCGGTGTCACTGGTCATGACTTCGCGCGTTGTGGTGGCGAGCTATGACCTCCGCTTGCAGACCTGGGTCAGGTCGAGCTGGGGAAACGTGATCGGCTCCGGGGTGTTCGCAGAACTCTCGCAACTGGTCATTTGTTAGAGGCCCCTGGGCAAGTGTGAGGAATGCTCACCTTCGGTACGTTGCGTGATCGGGCTCACGGGCGGCCCGGTGGCTGGCGGATTTCGCGCAGTTCCATCGCTGCGGGAGGTGGGAGAGAGCCAGGGCGCTGTGCCTGGAAAGCCTGGAAGAGATAGGCGAGCAGGCGCCGGGAGGCAGCGAGGGCGGTTTCTCGCGGTTGTCCGGCGAGGCCGCTGTTGGCCAGGAGTAGGAGGGTGATATCGGCGGGGTCGAAGTCGTCGCGCAGTTGTCCGGTCTCGCGGGCACGCTGGACCAGCCGCGCCAGACCCTCTTCGGCGCAGTCGCGTTCGTGATCGTGGTCAAGGGCATCGGGGAACTGATCCAGGAATACGGTGGCGAAGCCGCGGTCGGTCACCTGTGTGGTGCACACCTTCTCCAGGAGTGCGTACAGGCCGTGCCCGGGATCAGGGTCAGTAAGGGCCTCGTCGAAGGCTGCCGCGCACAGGGCGAGTTGCTCGGCAAAGGCAGCGGTGGCAAGCGCAGTGCGGGTGGGGAAGCGGCGGTAGAGGGTGGCCACGCCGACGCCGGCGCGGCGGGCGACGGCGCTTATAGGGGCGTCAATGCCCTGGGCCGCGAACACCTCGCGCGCAGCTTCAAGGATGCGTTCCCGGTTACGCCGGGCATCGGCGCGCAGGCCCGCCGGGTCTGCTTCGCCGGGCACATCGCCGACGTGCCCGGACGGCTTGTGAGATGGCTGAGCAGGCAATGTCTCTCACTTCAAGCTAAACGGACGATGTCATCCACTTACAGGTTTAGCGTGAGCGTACCAGCGGGCGCACACAGCGCCTCCGCAGCTCCGAAACGCGACACAGGACAAGATGATGAGCGACATGCGTGCAGCCCTCTTCGACCGATACGGCCCCCCGGAGGTCCTCTACGTGGGCGAGCGGCCGACGCCGACCCCCACGCCCGACGAGGTGCTGGTGCGGGTGCACGTCGCCAGCGTCAACGGTGGCGAACTGCTCGATCGGGCCGGGAAAATGCGCCTGGTAACCGGCCATACTTTCCCCAAGACGAGCGGAATCGACTTCGCCGGGGAGGTCGCCGAAGTCGGTTCGTCGGTCGCTGGAGTACGTGAAGGGGACCGGGTGTGGGGGCTGCTGGGGCGCAAGACGGGCAGCATGGCCGAGTACGTCGCCGTACGCCCCCGCCAGATCGCCCCCGCTCCGGAGAATCTCACCCCGGTGCAGGCCATCTCACTGCTCGCCGGCGGGGCCACGGCGGTGACCGCCCTGCGCGAGAAGGCCGTCATCAAACCCGGTGAGCGACTCCTAGTGCGCGGGGGCAGCGGAGGCGTGGGCAGCGTCGCGGTGCAGATTGGCAAGCTCTTCGGTGCCCACGTCGTCGCTCTCGCGGGCGCGAAAAACCTCGACTTCGTCCGCGGCCTGGGCACCGACGAAGCACTCGACTACCGTACGACTCGCCTCTCCGAGCTGGGCCGTTTCGACGTCATCGTCGACACCGCCGGCACGCAGCAGTCCCGCTTCCGCCGCCTGCTGGCACCCGGCGGGCGCATGGTCGCCGTCACCCCCGACTTCAACAGGCTTCTCCCCAGCCTCGCCACCATCCTCGCCTCGACCGTCCACGGGAGCAGACGCATACGCGTCTTCAGCGGCAACCCCGACACCGAGCTGCTGACCGAGATCACCCGTTACGCGGAGCACGGCGACATCGTCCCCGTCGTGGACACCGTCCACCCTCTCGACCGGATAGCCGACGCCCACCGGGCCCTGGAAGCCGGTGGCGTCCGCGGCAAGCACATCATCCAGATCACGTGAGGGGGCGAACACCGCCGCGGCCCCCAACTTCTCTACGTCGGCGGCGGGGGCCGCGGGTGCACAGGTGTGCGAGACGAATGCGCAGTAGCGGTCGAGCCACAAGGTGAGGGCACACATCGGGGCGCCCTCGACAAGCGCCTCGACGTTGCGGCGAGCGTCCGCCCGGAGAGGTCATCGATGACATGGCGGGCGCGTGCGATGAGACAGTCTCGCCGTACGCGCATCGCGTCGGCGGACCTCACGGGCCCGCCGAGGTCACCCTCTGGCCGGGTCTGGGGCTCGGGTCAGTTCCAGGTGAAGAGTTCGCCGCCGGCGACAACGTCGGCGCAGGGGAGCAGGAGCGCGGCGGCGGCAAAGAGTACGGCGCAGGCGCCGGAAATGACTCCCAGCAGATCGAGGAAAGTCGTCACGCGACCTCGCATTGCTTCGCCCCCTTGACCCAGGTGTGGTCGAAGACCTGCCACTCGCCGGTCGATGACTTGGTCATCAGCAGCGTCCACAGCCGGAAGTCCGACAACGAGGGCGTGGTCACGTTGACCTTGCCCGTCTTCGCGTTCTTCGCGTACGCCTTCCGCTGGTCCTCGCAGTACCGGACCGAAAGGTTGCCACCCGCTACCGACTTCACCACGGGCTTGTAGTAGTGGTAGGTGCCGGTGATGACGTTGCCGTCCTTGCCCTGACTGATCAGCGAGTCGGCGTATGCGGCACCGCGCTCACCGGTGAAGAAGCGCGCGAAGTTCGGTGTGACCTTGGTGTTAGTCCTCGCCTCCAGTTCGAGCACCGCTTTCGCCGCGTAACTCGCGTCCTGGAGTACAGCCTTGTTCTTGGGGCCGCTGTCGAAACCCTTGAAGTCCGCCGTGATGTCGGACGGAAGGTCGAACGTCGGTGCGCCAGGCCCACCCGCCTGGCTCGGCGTCGGCGACGGCGTCGCCGCCGTGGTGGTCGGGGCGGCCGCCGTCGTCGCGGGCGGCTGGATCTTGTCCCCGTCGTCCGACCCGCCCCCGCCGCAGGCGGTCAACAGCATTCCCCCCGACAGGGCGAGGGCGACAGCGATGGGCAGGGAAGAGCGGTTCACGTCGGATTCCCCCGTGAGTCGTCCGGTTTCACGTCAGTTGCGCTGGGCGACGACACTACCGGCGCCGGCACGTGCCGCGTTGGCACGACGGCAGTGATCCGGAGCAGGTGCTCGCGCCCGAGCTGCCCGCTCCGGTGACGTTCGAGCCGAACAAGGCCTACCTGCGCGAGCTGATCGCCACCCAGATCGACTACACCACGATCGGCACCGGCTACGTACAGGACGCTCACACACTCCGACATGACGGGCGTGGATGCTCGAACCGCGGTCTGAGATGGCTACGTCCGCCGTGCTCCAGACGGTGAGGCTCGCCCACAGCCGCTTCCCTCCTGCGTTATCGCAGATAAGCATGTCGAGCTGACTTCAGTCCGGTGGGGGTGGTTCGTCCTGCCCGACCAGTATTTGCTACGACGTACGAAATACTTTACCATCGGGCCTATGACCGAGGAACGTGACATCACCGCGTTCGCCGGCGCCGTCATGGGCCTGGTGAACGTGATCCGCCGAGGGCAGGGTCGAGCCTTCGACACCGAGCTGGTGGCGATCATGGAACTGCTCCTCCGGCGCGGCCCGCTGTCGCCGGGGGAGATCGCGGCCGAACTGAACGCGAAGCCATCCTCGGTGACCGGCCGCCTGAAGTCCCTGCGCGAGTCGGGGCGCGTGGTGATCCATCCGGACGCCGCAGACGGCCGGCGCTACACCGTCGAGCTCAGCAAGGCCGGCGAGCAGGAGATGGATCGCCTGGTCGAGGATGGCCTCCGCCTCTTCGCCGCGTGGACCGCTGGTTGGACGGACGAGGAGGTCAGCACGTTCACACGCCTTGCCGGGCGGCTCGCGGGGGCGACCGGCCCAGCGCCCACGCAGGCCAAGCCGGACAGGCGTGACCAGTGGTGGAAGCACGACACGATCAACGGGAGGACGTCATGACACGCACCACGCCACTGCCGCAGTGGGACCAGGCAGTTCAGCCGACTCGGCCGGACCGGCGAGCAGCGTCCGGCAGGACCCTGACCGCACTCGGCGCCCTCGGAGTCGTCTCGCAGATCCTGTTCATGGCCGGCTGGCTGATCCCCGAGAGCTGGCAGCCACAGAGCTACAGCATCGTCCGAGATACCATCAGCGACCTGATGGCACGCACGGCACCCCACGCCGAGGTGCCGGTGATCCTCCTGGTCGCGGCTGGAATCGGCACGATGGTCTTCGCCCTCCTCGGACTGCGTCCGGCCCTGCGCGCCGCCGGCCGAACCGCCTTCTACGCCCCGTGGATGCTGGCTCTCTCGGCCCTCGGCTTCGGTAACGTCCTGTCGTTTCTTCAGATCCCCTGCCAGTCGGGCGCATGCGGCACACACGCGGCCATGTCCACCTTCGCGGGTGTCCAGGACGTGGTCGGCGGCGTCATTGTGGTCACGCTCCTGGCCATCTCGCCCTTCCCGATGTCGCGGCGCCTGAAAGAGACGCCCGGCTGGCAGCAGTTGGCCGTCCCGTCCCTACTGACCGGCGTCGCCGTCATGGCGTCCTACATCGCCTTCGGACTGCACTCGACCGCGGCGGTCCACGGCCTGCTCGAGCGAGCCGTCGCCACGATCGGATCAGGATGGACCGCTGTCCTCGCGGTCAATCTGATCCGGACCGCTCGGCGGCCCGAAAAGTCCGACAGCAACGGTCACCCAGGCTCGGACTGAGCTTCCCTCGTCGGCTTCTTGGGCCTGGCGGCGGGCGGGTGAAGGCGGTCGGTGCGGCGTCGCTGGTGGCCCAAGCGCCGCAGAGGCCGGGGCTGGAGGCGGGACTGCTTCCTGGATCTGGCCGCCGGGGCTGCCTGATGGAGGCACAGTCGACCTGGTTGCGGATCGGGCGGTGGCTGCCGCTGGGCGGAGGGCATCGCGCTTGACCGAGATTCCGTCCCTGCTGGTGCCCGACTGGATGAGGTCGGGGGTGGAGACCCGCAGCGCGGCCGCCGAAGGAGCGGGGATCTTGTAACGGTTCGGCCACTGTGGGTTATTGATCTGCTGGTTGGTCCTACTTTTGTTGAGCGCAGTGCTACTGACAGTGAATGCGCAGAGTTTTGTCAGTGAGCCAAGCTGCCTCAACCCGGGCACGAGACGTTTGCCCTGGTTAGCCGCATATCAATCATGGCGCCGGGCCGACCGACAGGGGCCCGCCATGGCTAGCGTCAACACGAGCTTCCCCCTTTTCAGAGTCACTGACATAACTCTGTGCGGTTACTGACGTAACTCTGCACCCGCACTGACAAAACCCTGCGCGAGCAGTGACAAAACTCTGCATTTGTGCACGTAGACCAGCGAGGACACCGCTGTCCCACCGAAATTCGTGCTCTCTGCTTGCGCCTCGTAGAAGGAGGCAAGATGGTCGACGCGATGCCGTGCGCGGCCGGCTGGGACGCCGTACGAGTCGCGAGCATCAGCGAGAAGACCGGGGTGCATGTGATGGCCGCCACCGGCCTGCACCACGTCCGCTACTACGGCGGGGCTCACTGGAGCGGCCGGGTGGACCCAGGCGAGCTGGCCGCATTGTTCGCCGCCGACGTGCTCGACGGTATCGACGCCCTCGACTACACCGGCCCGCTCGTGCGCCGCACGCCGCACCGGGCCAGGATCGTCAAGATCGCCGCCGGCGAGCGGCCCACAGCCCGCGATCGCCTCGTGCTCGAGGCCGCGGCGCTCGCGCACCTCGACACCGGTGCCCCCGTGCTCACGCACTGCGAGCAGGGAAGCGGCGGACTCGCCCAGGTCGAGATGCTGACCGCACGCGGCGTGCCGGTGAGGCGATCCTGCTGTGGACAAGGTCGTCGACCGTGCTTACCACCGGGAGCTCGCGAGCACCGGCGCCTACCTGGAGTACGACCAGGGCCTTCGCCGGCCGGAGGACACCGCACGGTTGGTCGCGTGGATGCTGCAGGACGGCAACGGAGACAGGATCGTCCTGGGCACCGACGGGGCACGGCGCGATCTCTGGCACAGCCTCGACCGCGGCCCGGGGTTGGCCTGGCTCGCCACCGGTTTCCGCGCCCTGCTGAGGGAGCGGGGCGTGGACGAGGCGGGCACTCGGACCCATCGCCCAGATCTCTGCCACCCGTGTCGACATGAACATGCTTAACGTCACGCGCGGCATGGAACGCGAATTCGACGAATACGACGCTCTTTTCGCCCAAGCCGGATGGCGCCGGTCCAAGACCTACCCTGTGGGCGGCGGCTACTCCGCCATGGAGCTCACCGCCGTCTGACGCGGGCGTCGGGGCCGACGCCATCGAGGCTAGGCTGACCGCCGGTCATGCGGGACGATGGGAAGGACGAAGACGGATGACGGACGCCGCCCTCGACGGCATCGACGACATCGACTGGGCCTCCCTCGGTCACGCGTACGGCTCGGCCGCGGATGTGCCGCAGACGTTGCGGGACGCCGTCGGCCAGGACGAGGAACTGGCCGGGGAGGCCACTGAGCATCTGTTCGGCAGCATCTACCACCAGGGCACGCTGTATTCGGCGACCCCGTGGGCCGTGCCCTTCGTCGCCCGGCTTGCCGCCGATCCCGGCACCCGGAGGCGCGCGGGCCTGGTGTTCCTGCTCGGTTCGATCGCTGCGACCGGTGACGCCGATCCACACGTGCTCGCGGACGTGCGTAGGGCCCTGGCCCGGGAGACCTGGCGGTTGCTGCCGCTGCTGGACGACCCGGATGTGGAGATCCGGCACGCCGCCACCTACCTGCTCGGCAACCTTCCGCCTGAGTCCGCGGCCGAGGTCGTGCCCGCACTGCGGGCACGGCGGGGGCGCGAGAGGTCGCCGCGCGTGCTGGCAGGCCTGCTGGCAGCGGCCGGACGCCTCGACCCGTCGAACACGTCCGCGTGGCTGGCCGCGGAGCTGGAACCGGGCCGGCCGGCCGCCGTCCGGGCCGGTGCTCTGTGGGCGATCGCCGACGCCGCGCTCCCGTGGTCGAACGCGGCCACCGAGGCGGTCGTCGACTGCTGGCTGAACGGCAAGCCGCTGAAGGACTGGATCTGGTCGGGAGACCCCTTCAGGGACGTCGTCTCGCGAATCGGCAACGCGCCGTTCTCCGAGTTGTGCCGCACGCTGTTCGAGCGGGGGACGGCCGAAGCCGCCCGGGCGGCGATCCAGACGACCTACGAGCGGTGCGTGCGGTCACGCTCCGCCCGCGCGGAGTCGGCGCCCCTGCTGGCCGCGGGGATCGACCACCCCGACTTTTCCGTACGTGTCGCCGCCGCCACAGCGATACAGGACGTGCCCGCGGCTGCTCCAGCGGCCGCCGATGCCCTCGCGGCCTATGTCGCCGACCCGCCACCTGCGGCCGCCGAGGACGTGAACTCGAACGAGGCGCGGTTGTTCGGCTCGGGCATGGAGATCCTGATCTCGCTCGGCGATCCGCGCTGGCGTGAACCGTTCACGACCGCGCTCACCGCGGGCCGGATCGCCCCCGACGTCCTGGGACTGCTCATCGACACGGGCGTCACCTGCGATCCCGGCCTGCTCACGGTGGTCCGACGACGTCTGGCGGCGCTGCCTCAGGAGCGGCCGGAGCAGTCAGGGGGCTACGACGCGCTGCTCGCCAGGAACTGGTGGCACAACGAGGGCAACGCCCTGACCCGGATGCTGCGCCACTGGGGTCCGGATGCCGCCGACGCGGTGCCCGAACTCATCCCGCTCATCCCGTACGACCAGTGGTGGACCGTCCAGGCGCTCGCCGCGATCGGCCCCGCGGCCGCGGCGGCGGTGCCCGCGCTGACCCAGGTCCGCGACGACCCGGAGGCGTCCTGGGGGCGTCGCCTCCAATGCGCGGAGGCGCTCGCCGCGATAACCGATGGCATCGGCCAGCTGAGCGCCTGCGTCGCCGAGGCCGCCGCCGGCGGCGAACCCGTGGCGGCGGCGCGGACGGCGCTGCGTCACGGGCTACCCCTGGACGGTCTTCTTCCTGCGTTGCGCGATATCGCCGTCACCGCCGGGAGGGACGACGCGTCCGCCATCGGGGTCCAGATCGAGGCGGCCTGGCTGCTGCTGGACGCCGGGGAGACGCACGCGCCGCTCCGTGCCGCCGCCGCCGCGCTCGACAGCGGCAGACACGTGGCGGACGCGGCCAAACTCGCCGGCCTGATCGGACCGGCCGCTGCGGATTTCGTTCCGCGACTGCGGGACCTACTCGACGACCGTCACGACTTCGCCAACGCCGCGCTGGCGATCCGCCGCGTGACCGGCGAGGCCGCACCGCTCGTCGATGCCGTACGGCGGCGCCTCGCGTGGACAGGAGCCGGGAAATGGGTTGTCGAGTCGCTACGGGAACTGGGGGAGGACGCCGCCCCGCTGCTGCCTGAGCTGCGTGAACTGGG
This sequence comes from Planotetraspora mira, assembly GCF_016863275.1. Lineage (GTDB taxonomy): Bacteria > Actinomycetota > Actinomycetes > Streptosporangiales > Streptosporangiaceae > Planotetraspora > Planotetraspora mira. The sequence continues at coordinate 186,274 of NZ_BOOO01000037.1, read as the reverse complement.
GCACGGCAATGCCGCGATACAAGGCACCGGCGTCTACGGCCGGCAGGCCCGCCGGGACGATGAGGAGCGCCGTCAGCTCCTTGACGTGTTGGCCGAACTCGGGAACTGACACGGGCGCCGGGGTCGGTGCCTACCAGGCAGGGTGACCAATCCCTGACGGATACGAGCTCAAGGCGGCCGGGCTGGAGGACACCGCCGCGCTGAACGACCCCACATAGACGGCGATCGAGTCCCGCCCGCCAGGCCATTCGTGCACGCTGCTGCCCCTACGGCCGACGACCCCTCGGAGCTATACATGTTGAGCGCCGGGCTACTGACAGTAGATGCGCAGAGTTTTGTCAGTGGGCCAGCTACGAGCAACTCTGCGCCTGCCGATAATGCCATCCGCGCAGGGCATCCGGCTTGCCGACTCTCTTGGCGTGCGACCGCTTCGGCTTTCAGGAGGGGCCGATCGCGGCAGAATGATCACTCGTGCTCTTTCGCCTGGCCTACCTGACCGTCACGAACGCCTTCGCCGCACTGCGGTTGCTGCCGATAGGCGATCGGGGCAAGGATGCCGAGATTCTCGCCCTGCGTCACCAGATCGGCGTCCTTGAACGGCAACTCGGCGCTGGCACCAGGGTGAGGTTCGCCCCCGAAGACCGGGCCTTTCTCGCCGCCCTGCTGGCGTCGCTGCCCCGCGACGTCCTACGCCGAGTGCGGCTCCTCGTTCGCCCAGACACCGTCCTGCGCTGGCACCGCGATCTGATGAAACAGCGTCACGCCCGTACCTGCCGGCCGAAGCGGCCCGGCGCCCGCCAACCGTCCGCTCCATCCGCGCTCTCATCCTGCGCCTGGTCCGGGAGTACCCGTCCTGGGGATATCGGCGTGTGCACGGCGAGTTGACCACGCTCGGCGTCACGGTGGCTCCTTCCACCGTCTGGGGATCCTCAAGCAGGAAGGTGTTGATCCGGCTCCCGAGCGGGCGTCCATCACGTGGGCCGCCTTCCTGCGTTCGCAAGCCGAAGTTCTTCTGGCCTGCGATTTCATCGAGACCGTCACCCTGGGTGGGCAGCGTCAGTACATCCTGGCCGTCATCGAGCACGCCACCCGGCGTGTGCGCGTGCTGGGCACCACCGCCCACCCGACCGCGAGCTGGGTGCTGCAGGCAATGAGGAATCTTGTGATGGATCTGGAAGATGCGGGCTGTCGGGCGCGCTATCTGATCCGTGACCGGGATGGGAAGTTCCCTGCCCTCCTTGACGAGATCCTCGCCGAGGCCGGCATCCAGAGCGTGCTCACCGGTATCCGGATGCCGCGCATGAACTCGATCATGGAGCGGTGGGTGCAGTCGTGCCGCCGCGAGCTTCTCGACTGCTGCTTGCTATGGAACGAACGCCACCTGCGGAACGCCTTGCGCGAGTACGAACGGTTCTACAACCAGCACCGAGCCCATGAGGCCCTGGCCCAAGCCGCCCCGTTGCGTAGCGTCCCGGTTTCGATCACAGATCCAGAGCGAATCGCCGACCTGAGGATACGCCGACGAGACCGGCTCGGCGGAGTCCTCCACGAGTACTCGCATGCCGCTTGAAATGCATGGATAGGGTTTTCGGCAGGCGCAGAGTCGATGCCGACGAAGACGAGGTTCTGGCAGATGTGCTGATGCCCGGAGAGGCAGGCGGGGCAGGTGCCGTCCCAGACCAGCGGCATGACGGTCAGGGGGTCGCCCACGTTCCAGCCCTCCACGCCCGCGCCGATCGCCGCCACGGTGCCCGACGTCTCATGGCCGAACACGAGGGGCGTGCGCACCCTGGCATCCAGTCGCCGTGCACGATGTGGAGGTCGGTCCCGCACAGCCCGCAGTAGGCGACGGCGACCTGTACCTCGCCCGGACCGGGCGGCCCGACGTCCACGGACACCGTCCCCAGGCGACCCTCGCCCATGTATGCAGCATCGTTCATCGGCTGTCCTCACTGTGCTCAAGCGGCGCTTCATATCGCTTGCACACGTAATACGTATGCTCTATTTTCATCACATCTCGGGGGTCGTCAATGTGGGTGACAGGACAAAGGACACCAACATGGTCCGTAACAAACATCACGGATATACCGAGCGACGGATGCGTGCGATCGGCGGCGCGAGTGCGCTCGCCATCGTCCTCACGCTGGCCGGCTGTGGCGGCAATGGCGGTTCCTCGGTCGGCTCATACGGGTTTCCGCAGCTCACACAGGATGACAAGGCCCCGATCACCGTGTGGGTGGACTCCGACCGTTCGAGCGCGGTCGACGCCTTCAAGAAGGCCAACCCCGACGTGAAGCTCAACGTCGTCACGTACGACGGTTCGGCGAACGGTTCGAACTCCTTCCGGACGAAGGTTCAACTCTTCGACCGGGCAGGCAACGGCTGGCCCGATGTCGTGTTCTCAACGCAGAACAACGACGCGGCGTGGGCGAGCCAGAAAAGCAACGGCAAGCAGGCGTTCGCGGCCGTCCTCAACAGCGGGCTCGTCCCGAAGACGACGCTCGACGACTTCACCCAGGGCTCGCTGAACCCGTGCACCGTCGAGGGCAAGGTCTACTGCCTCCGCAACGACCTCTCCCAGGTGGTGCTCTGGTACAACAAGACCCTGCTCGACAAGTTCGGCTACTCCGTCCCCGCCACGTGGGAGGAGTACCAGGCGATCGGCGAGAAGGTGGCCAAGGAGCACCCCGGCTACATCGTCGGCGCCGTCGGAGACTCCTTCGCTTCGGAAATCTACTTCTGGAGCAGTAAGTGCCAGGCGAACGACATCACCGGCCCCAAGACGGTGACGGTCAACACCGACAGCACGGAGTGCAAGCGCGTCGCGTCGATGCTCGACATCCTGATCAAGAACGGCACCGCCCCCAACGTGAGCGTCTTCACGCCGGAGTTCGTGAAGAAGTACTCCGACAAGGTGCTCCTGATGCCTGGCCCGGCGTGGTACGCGGGCGCCATCTTCAACAACCCGCAGTCGCTCAACGTCGCCGCGGGCCAGCTCGGCGTCGCGGCACCGCTGGCCTGGCAGGGCGACACCGCCGTTACGGGCAACGTCGGCGGTGGCACCTGGTTCATCAGCAGCCACTCAAAGAACCTCAAGTCGGCCGAGAAGTTCGTCGAGTTCGTCACGACGGCCGACGACTACCAGGTCAACCTTGCTCCCGGTTACCCGGCCTACGCACCCGCGGCGGACAAGTGGATCAAGAAGCAGGAGTCGAGCGGCTACTATGCCACGGATCTGCAGGCCTTGATCAAGGCCGGGCCGCAGATCTGGAGCGGGTGGGGCTCCGGGGTCTTCAGCCAGGAGGCGATCTGGGCCAAGACGATGACCCCCGCGATTGCCGGCGGCAAGAGTCTGGTCGATCTGCTTCCCGAATGGGAGACCGCGATCAAGAACCAGGCCCAGGTCAACGGCTACACGGTCAAGTGACATGACGGTTATGGATGAGGCCGCCCGGTCTGCGGTGATACCGCGCGGGCGGCCGGCCGGCCGGGGTGACGGCGGTGAACGTAGCGCGATGAGCTACGCCTTCATCGCTCTCTACGCAGTGCTGACAATCGCGTTCGGGATCCTTCCCGCCCTGTACGCCGTCTACCTCGCCTTCACCGACGGCGATGGGCGCTTCGCGGGAATCGCCAACTTCACCAAGGTCATGGGCGACTTCCGCTTCCTGCCCGCCGTCGCGCACGTCGCACTCTATTTGGTGATGTGGCTGGTGGCCTTGGTGGTCCTGGTCTCGTTCCTGGCCATCGTCGTTCACACGGTCCGCGTGCGTTGGCTGAGCAAGACGCTCCGGCTCGTCTTCTATCTACCGGGCGCCCTGGCGGGCGCGTCGAGCGTGCTGCTGTGGCTGTTCGTGCTGGACCCGACCGCCAGCCCGGTCTCCGGCCTGCTGCACCTGATGGGCTTCTCCAGCTTCGTGCAGGTCATCGTGCCGGCCAACCTGCCGCCGGTCTTCGCCGTCATCGCGTTCTGGACCGGCGCGGGCGGCTGGATCGTCATCATGTACGGCGCGCTCAACAACATCAGTCGCGACGTGATCGAGGCCGCGCGCATCGACGGCGCGAGCACCGTGCAGATCGCCTGGCGCATCCAGCTCCCGCTGCTGCGCAAGTGGATCTCGTACATGGGGATCATGTCGCTCGCCGCCGGTACGCAGCTGTTCGTCGAGCCACAGTTGCTCTCACAGGCCAGCAACGCGGTCGTGCCCAACGACTACTCGCTCAACCAGCTGGCCTACCAGTACGCGTTCCAGCAAAACGACTTCAACGGAGCGGCGGCCATCTCCCTGTTGCTGCTCGTCGTCGCCCTCGCGCTGTCGGCCGTCTTCGTGACGCGCGGCGGCCTGTTCGAGAGGGGCTGAGGTCATGACAACAGTGGACGCCGGTCGCCACGCGAGGCGACCGAGCGGTGTCAGCGGTTGGAGCGGACGGACGATCGTCGCGGTCGTGGTCGCGATCTTCGTGCTGTTCTTCGTCATCCCGATGGTCTGGCTGCTGCTGGCGACGACGAAGTCGGCACACGGGCTCATCGTCGACCATCCGTTCCTGCCCGGGAGTCTCGGCGACCTGGCCGCCAACTGGGACCAGTTGTTCGGCTTCCAGGACGGCGCGGTGACCGCGTGGGTGGGCAACTCGGCGCTGTACGCCGTGGGCGCGCTCATCATCACGATCATCGCGAGCATCCCGGCGGGCTACGCGATGGCCCTGACGGAGTTCCGGTTCCGGCGGTCGCTCCTCGTGCTGACGCTGATCGTCATGCTGATCCCCAACACCGCGCTGGTACTGCCGATCTTCCTCGAACTCAACGTGGTCGGGCTGATCGGCAGCCCGCTCTCGGTGATCCTCCCGATGTCGTTCTTCCCGTTCGGGGTGTACCTCACGTACATCTACTTCTCCACCAGCGTCCCGCGTGATCTGCTCGCGGCGGCGCGCCTCGACGGGTGCACCGAGCTTCAGGTGTTCACCAGGGTCGCGCTGCCGCTGGCGGCGCCGGTCGTCGCGCTGGTCGCGTTCTTCAGCTTCGTGCAGAGCTGGAACAACTTCTTCCTGCCCTTCGTGATGCTCCCTTCGAGCGACGGTTACCCGGTCCAGGTCGGTCTGACGTCCCTGCTCGCCTCGACTCCGGCGTTCAACCCCAGCTCCGCCGGGGCCCAGTCCGTGCAGTTGCCGACGCTCGCGCTCGCGACCGTCATCTCGGTGCTGCCCGTGCTGATCGTCTTTCTCTTCGCACAGCGCTTCCTGGTCGCGGGCATGACGGCGGGCGGCACCAAGGAGTGAGTCGGACCATTGTGAATAAGGAGCAATCTTGAAGGTCACCGGATACCGCAGCCTCACGACGGTGCACGACTGGGGACGGCTGATCGGCGACGCCAACGGGGTGATGCCGGAACCGCGCACCGATGTGCACGTGCTGATCCTTGAGACCGACAGCGGTCTCGAGGGCGTCGGGCTCGGTCCGCACGGCGACATCGACCGCGTCTTCGGCGCCGTCGAGGGTGAGGACCCGCGGGCCGTCACCGCCCTTTACGACCGGATGCTGGATTGGGTCTTCAAGACCGGCCACTCAGGTGCGACGTTCGGCGCGATCGGCGCGATCGACATGGCGCTGTGGGACCTCAAGGCGAAGGCGGCGAACGAGCCGCTCTGGCGCACCCTTGGCGGCCGGGACCGGTTCGTCCCCGGCTACGCCTCCGGATTGGACATCGCCCTCGACGACGAGGCCCTCGTGCTCCTCTACGAGCGCTTCGCCGACCGGGGCTTCAGCGCCGCCAAGCTCAAGGGCGGGCGTGATCTCGAGCACGACCTGCGTCGGCTGGAGGCTTTGCGGGACGTCCTCGCCCGCAACTCGGCGCACCCGGCCCTCATGTTCGACGCCAACGAGTCGTGGAACCGCTCGCAGGCGGTGCGATTCGTTACGGCGCTGGAGCGTGCGGTCGACCTCGCCTGGGTCGAGGAGCCGGTGCGGCGATGGGATGCGGCCGGGCTGGCTTCGGTCCGGAGCGGCATCCGCGCCGCCGTCGCCACCGGTGAGAACCTCACCGGACTTGAGCAGTACCGGCCGCTCCTGAACGCCGACGCGGTCGACATCGTCCAGGTGGGCAACGTCTGGGGCTTCACGCACTTCCTCCGGGTGGCCGCGGTGGCCCATGGCTACGACCTGCCCGTGAGCCCGGTGGCGTACCACGCCAACCCTCTGGCGCATGCCGCCACGGCGGTGCCGAACCACCTCGCCTTCGAGGTTCAGGACCTCTCGTCTCCCATCGGGCTCCAGGTCGACCAGGACTTCGAGGACGGCGGCATCGTTCTCGGCGATCAGCCTGGCCTCGGCATCCGGGTGGATGAGGATCGCATCAAGATCGTGCGAGCCGCCAACCCGTCGGCCGCACTCGCCGGGCCGCATGTCCGTCCCGCACGGGCGGGGCTGCGCCTCGTTCCCGACCTGCGTCAGCAGGACCGGATCGGCGGGCCGGCGGCGGAGCAGGTGAGGTCATGAGCGCACGGCACCGCATCGAGCGCCACGCCCTCGTCGTCGGCGTTCGGCCGGAGCGCCGGGAGGCGTACCTCGAGCTGCATCGCAACGTCTGGCCGCAGGTCGAGCAGACGCTGCGCGACGCGAACGTCACCAACTACTCGATCTTCATCGTCGGCGACACCCTGTTCGCCTACTACGAGTACGTCGGCGAGGATCACGCGGTCGACATGGCCCGCATCGCCGAGGACCCCGTGACGCGCGAGTGGTGGACCCATACCGACCCGTGCCAGGTGCGCATCGTGGAAGAGCGGGATCCCGGGGCCCTGTGGCAGCCGCTCGACGAGATCTGGCATCTGTCGTGAGCCGCTTGATCGACGCGCACGTACATCTCTGGAACCGGGCCACCGACCCGCAGCCGTGGATTGACCCCACGACGATGGCGGTCATCGACCGCGACTTCGCGCCCGCCGACCTCGAGCGGATGCTCGACGCCACCGGCGTGGACGCCGCCGTCGTCGTGCAGTCGAGCAACAGCGCCGCCGAGACGCGGCGGCTGCTGGCGCACCCGAGCTCGCGCATCGTGGGTGTCGTCGGCTGGGCCGAGCTCACGGCCGACGTCGCGGAGCAGCTCGACGAGCTCGACCCCTCGGTGCGCGCGAGGCTGGTGGGGATCCGTCACCTGGTCCATGTCGACCCCGACCCCGCCTGGCTCGAACGACCCGACGTGGGCACGGCGCTCGAGCAGCTGGGCGCGCGCGACCTCGGCTTCGACCTGGTCGTGCGGTCGTGGCAGCTACCGCAGGCCGCGACCGTCGTGGCCGCGCACCCCGGTGTTCGTTTCGTCGTCGACCACCTCGGCGGGATCGCCGAGTCGGATGACGACGCCGGCTGGGAGGCCGGCCTGCGCGAGCTCGCCGCCCGGCCGAACGCCTTCGCGAAGATCTCCGGGCTGGCCGGAGTCATGAGCGGCGGCGACGGAGCCCACTTGCGCCGCGTGGTCGGCGTGGCGCTCGACGCGTTCGGCCCGGAGCGGCTCATGTTCGGCTCCGACTGGCCGCTCGCCGAGCTGGGGGCCGGACCGGTCGCGTGGCGACGCGCCGTGGACGAGCTCATCGCCGAGCTGAGCCCGGCGGAGCGCCACGCGATCACGTCCGGCACCGCGTCGGCCTTCTACAGGCTCGGCCCCTGACGGCCACGGTCGCGGATCTGCTCAACCGAGGCCGGTCGGCACATGGTGTCATCGGTCTCGGTGGATCGGCACCCGGCGATTTCGGCCGGCCCGTGAGCGACGACGAGGCTGCTCAGACTGTACGCCGGGCGTGGGATCGCGGCATCCGCTACCTCGACGCTGACGCCGAGCAGCTCTAGAGTCCGGCCTCCTCGTCGGGCGCCTCGAGTCGACGCCGCTTCCAGGAACTGACGATGTGGTCGCGCATCGCCCGTTCCGCGGCCTCGGCATCCCGGCGGGAGATCGCATCGACCACCAGAGTGTGCTCCTCCACTGTGGAGTGGAAGGCGTTTTCGTACCTCATCCCCTGGTACCTGCTGCTTTCGAGCGCCCGCCGGTAGAGGCGCTTTGCGATGTTCTCGGCCAGACGATTGCGGGAGAGTTCCATGATGGTGAGATGGAAGACCACATCCGCCTGCCGGAAGGAGTCGCTTTCATGCTGCATCTCGCGCATCGACTCCAGAGCATGCGCGATGCGGGTCAGCTCCTCCGCCGTGCGCCGCAGCGCCACCGCCCCCGCCATGGCGGACTCGAGGCTGCCGCGGACGACCGTCAGCTCGTCCAGGACGCCCAGGGACTCGTCGTTGTCGATGAGCGCGGACAGGACGATCGGGTCGAGCATGTTCCAGGATCCAGAGCGGGCCACCTGGGTTCCCCGGCCCTGCGCCACGACCACCAGGCCCTTCTCCTCGAGCCGCTTGACCGACTCACGGAGAACCGTCCGGCTGACGCCGAAGTGCTCGCAGAGCGGACCTTCTGGAGGCAGAAGCTCCCCTTCGGCAAGTTCACCCGTGACGATGAGCTCGACCAGCTCGCTGACCACCGCGACGCTCAGCCGCTTGGCAGGCCGACGGGAGGAGAAGGCGAACGCGTCCGCTTCAGCGCTCATGGATGCACTCTAGTGCAGCGACGCGTCTCTTCTAGGTACAGATCAGCGTAGGAGATTCGAAGGCCGTCAAGGGTGAGTTTCAGACTTAGGCACACGTGGCTTTGGCGACCGTGGGAATTCCGCGGACCATGTCGGCGCGCCATGATCTGGTCACGCCGGTGCCCGGCCGGTATCCGCCCTCACGGTGACTGTCGGTCACGGTGCTCCCCTCTTGGGATCACCTGCAAGAGTATGACTTATTCCGCTCGCCGTACATCCGGCGAGGCACAGCTCCAGGCGCGGTGACTACGACTCGCCGCGTTGACCTTGGGGGTGGAATGGGTGCGATCGGAGCCGTCGTTCACGGGCGGGTGTCGCGGGCGCCGACTCCACCGGAGAGCGCCCCGAGGACGCGGGGGCGGCGCCTGGCCCACGAGCCCATTATGTGGACGCGCATCGCGGCCACGGCTCCCTGTGCGTCGCCTTGAAGGATCATCGACTCGATCTGCCGATGCTCAGCGAGCGACTGGACGAGTTCTTCCTTACTCGGGTCGCCGTTGTACTGGCTCGACAGTCGCGCCTTGGCGTGGATGCCGTGGATGATCGCATGACCGAGACGATTGCCGGAGGCGATCATGATCATCTCGTGGAAGACGACGTCCTCCGTGGCATAGCGCAGCGGGTCGTCCAGGCTCTCTGCAAGCACGTTCGCCTGCTCGGTCAGCGCCTCGGCCTGGACGGGCGTGATCACGCGTGCGCACTGTGCCGCCATGTCACATTCGAGGGCCACCCGGACATTGACGAGGTCGTCGAGGATGCGCAGGTCGCTGTCGTGCCGGATCTGCGCCTCCAGGACGACGGGGTCCAGGAGGTTCCAGCCAATGGGCTCCAGAACCTGGGTGCCTCGGCCAGGAACTGCCTTGACCAGGCCCTTCGCTTCGAGAAGCTTGACCGACTCACGCACCACCGTGCGGGAGACGCCGAACTCCTCGCACAACTCGGGCTCTGTCGGGAGCACGGTGTCCACCGGATAGGCCCCAGACACGATGCGGTCGACCAGATAGGTGACAACGGTATCGCCCAGGCGGCGGGGTCGCCTGTGCCGGATCGGCTCCAGCAAGTCGCGGAAAGCGCCCGCGGCCAGACCGGATTGAGAGGACGCGGCAGTCACTGGGCCTCCAGGGAGATGGTCACAACTTGAGTATAGCCTTTGCGCATACGTAATTCATATGATGAACTGTTGGGTTGCGGCGAAGCCGGGGTTCGCCGCTGAGGCGGTGCGTGCGCGGCTCTCCGGGCGCGGCGCACGCCGGCGGGAACCCGAGTCGTCCCGGCACACGATCTGCAGGTCGAGCTGGGCGCGGAGCCACGTCTCCGGTGTGTCAGCGGTGCGGCAGGAGCCGACACACCAGGAGCCGCCGGTGCTCCGCCTTCGCTTGTAGCTCCTCCCGGCTGTACGAAGAGTACGAAATATTTGGGTGGCTCACTTCAAGGGTGGTCGATCCGCCCTGACAAGACGGATTCAGATTTCTGCAGGTGAGTGGAACTGCAATGCCAACAACGGCCAGAGCTCTGGTGTGCGTGTCCTGAAATAAGTGTTCTTAAGGGCTTGACGGGTCCCATCGCGCAAACCGTAGTTAGTAACTAAGCACCGGGAAACACTCCTTTCGACGCCCTGTGGCTTGAACCACATCAGCGGGTGTGGAGGCGCTTCACATGCCTCCGCATCGTGGTCGGCCACGTCGGGTTCCATCGCCTCGCTCCACCCCGACTCCTAAGCGCGGTCACGTGAGACCGCGTCGTCCTGGAGAAGCACGTGACCGACCGGATTACGCCCGCGGCGACATGCGATGGCCGTCAAACGCCGTACGCACGACGCGATGGGCGTTGAGGGCGCCGTCCCGCACCTCCTCGACCGAGGTCGGTCCCTCTTGGCCTGCCGGCGACGTCACACATCGCCCTGTCCCTCTGACAGCCCGGGCAATGACCTGTGGCGGTCCGTGTCCGTGGGCGACTGGATCGCCGAGCGGCTGCGCGGGCCGCTCGGGACGGTCGGCGCGGTGGTGCCGCGCGGCTTCGCGGCCTACGCCCGTGTCCTGCACCCGGTCGAGTTGGACGACAGCCGAATACCGCTGACGTGGGCACAGGTCTGCCAGGTCACCTGTGTTGAGCGCAGGGCTACTGACAGTAAATGCGCAGAGTTTTGTCAGTGGGCCAGCTACGAGCAACTCAGCCGTGAGACGTTTGCCCTAGTCAGCCGCACTGTTGATCACGGCGCAGAGCCGACGCGCTGAGACCACCGTGGCCAGCATCAGCACGAGCGGTCTCCCCGCTCGGAGTCACTGACATAACTCTGCGCAGTTGCTGACATAACCTTGCGCCCGCACTGACAAAACCCTGCGTAACTACTGACAAAACTCTGCGTTTGTGCTGGTAGGACTGGTCCACCATCGTGAAGGTGCAGATTCTCCCTGGAGGAGGCGGCCGAATCGGCTGCTGGAGACCAAGGTGGGCCTGGCCGCACTGGTACGGCTGGCCACCCCGGACCACGCCTATGGGATCGGGGAGCAGGTCGTACGCGACCCGGAGAAACGGCTGGCCGAGATGGAGCAACGGCGCGCCGAGGGCGACCTCCGGGTCGACGCGGCGATCACCGAGGTGGGCCGGTGGCTCGGCCGAGGCGCCGCGAGCCCGGTCAACCTGTTCAACCCGCGGGTGATCGTCCTGGGCGACTACTGCGCCCGGCTCTCCGACCGGATCATCCCCGTCGCCCAGACGGAGCTGGACCGGCTTGGCTTGGCCGCCGCCATCGGCCGGTGTGCGTTCGCCGCCTCCGATCTGGGTTTCGGCGCGGCGTCACGGGAGACCGTGGACGTCGTCATCGAGCGGGTGCTGTCCGACCCCACCACCATCGCGATCAGCTAATCATGGGTCGGTCAACGGCATTATCAGCTCTTCGAGCCAGCGGCGGTCGACCAGAACTCGGGCGCGGTAGTACATCGACTGGTGTTTGTGGCTGAAAGCGGGGCCAAAATCCACGATGGAGGCTATTGAAGAAGGGTCGATTGGGCCCGATGCGCGGATAGCGGCGATTTGTTTGGCGCTGGTGGGGGCAATCACGGTTTGCCCGAGGTCGTGGCGGAGGAACACCAGCTGAGCTGGTTTGATGATGTGTTGCACCTCTTCGCCGCCCTCGATAACCGTGGCAATCATTGATTTGGCGACGGAGAGGCGGGGGCGGAACTCGCTGAACTGGCCGGCCACGCCCGCGAGCGCTCGTTCCAGTTTCAGTTCAATGGGGAGGAAAGCCCACCAGTCTTGGGGATTAACGGCGAGTTGCCCGAAGTCGGTGAATTCCCGGGTGACGTCGTCGGGGCCGACGAGGGCTACCTTGACGACTTTCCGCGGTGGGCCGAACAGCTCGGAGACGGTGCGCGCTTTGCCGTCCACGCCGAGCAGGGCTCGTGGTTTGTCGGCGATGTCGTTGTTGATGATGCGGATGAAGTCGGTGCCGTACTTGTTGATGAAGAGGCTCAGGTGGGGGTCGTACTTGATCAGGCGCTCGAACAGGACGCTGCCGACGATGTTGCGGCGCCAGCCGTCGAGCCCGGCCTGGAACTCTGCCAGGGAAGCCGCCCCGGTTTCCATGCGGGTGAGTCGTGCGGTGATGAGGTCGGCCATCTCGTCGGTGGTGGAGACGCCGAAGTTCACCAGGGTGAGGGGGGTGTTCGCCAGCCGGGTCGGCAGTTCGACGCGGAGGCGGGCGTCCACGTTGGCGAGGAGGCTCAGGCGCGCCGCCCCCTCGGGGGAGCTTTTGACGAGGGCGTACAGCAGCTTGCGGCGCTGCGGGGCCGACATCGGGGTGAGCGCCAGCGCGTGGGCGACGGCTGCCGGTTTGGTGCCGTGGTGGGCGAGCGTCTTGACGATTTTGGTGGACATCGAGCTGTCGGCGTTCTTGGCGATCGCGGCCACGTCGGCCTTCGTGAGGCCCATCATGGTTCCAGGAGGGTCTGGAGGTCGAAGTAATAGCCGCGCATGTGCATCATCTCGCGGAACTGCGGCCAGGCCCCGGCGACCACGATCAGCCCGATCTCGGTCACGATCGCGCGCTCCAGCTGCGGCTCGAAGTCGCGCCGGCTGGCGAGGAGTTCGGCCACGTGGGCGATCTCGGCCGCGCTGCGCCGGTCCACCTCGGCCATGGCTTGGGCGAGCTGCTGGTCGAGCTGGGCGAGCTGATGTGCCACCGTGAAGCATTGGAACAGCATCATGCCGACGTTGAGGGCAGTGGCGACACGGGCGGCGAAGCTCCCGACAGGGGCTCTGACCAGCAGAAGCGTGACCAGCGTGGCCGCCTTGACCAGGAACGAGCCGATGCTCTGCCAGAACTCCGCCTTCTTGTTCTCGATCGCCAGGCGGATGATCAGCTGCCGTTTGTAGTGCGCCCAGACCGCGTACTCGAAGCTGTCCTTCGGTACGGCGTCGGCCTCGACGAGCCGGTCGAGGGTCCGCTCGCTGAGCATGCTCAGGAAGCGGACGTCACCGATCGCTCCGGTGACTGCCAGGTCGAGCACCTGGGTTTCCGGGGACCGCTCGTCCTGCGTCATCCGCGCCACCCAGCTCCCCTCCTGGGGCAGGCCCTTGACGATGCGCTCGGCCTCGCCGAGGAACTGGATTAGCACCTCGCCGACGGACTGTTCCACGGCGAGCTGGGTGACCGGCTCCTGGAGGAACGGCAGGACGAGGATCGCGAGCGGGGTCACCTTGTGGATCCGGGTCAGCACGCCCTCGAGTTCAGCGGTGACCCGGTCCGCCTCGGCGAGCAGTTGCTGCAGGCTCAGCTTCATGCTGACGTCGCCCGGGAAGTTGGCTCCCGAGGCCTCCTGACGGCCCCACTCGATCGTGTCGGAGATGGCCACCAGGCTCTGCTTGATCTCGCCGAGCCGCCGGCGCATCTCGACCGCTCTCGGCATCAGCTCCATGATGCTCTGCAGCGGCTTCGGTTCCGTCAGCCGGTAGAAGGTCTTCTTCGTCCATGTCACGGTGTCCAAGGACGCCGTCATGTTCGGTGTCCGGTGCTCCTGCCCGTGCTCGTCCTTGTCGCTCGTGGTGACGCCGAGCAGCTGCCAGGTCTCGTTGACCAGGTTGGCGCTCAGGTTGAGCTGGAGGGCGAGTTCGTCGGTGGCCATCCGGTCCAGTTGGGCCAGCGCTGCGCGGACCCGCGTCCAGAGTGCCGTGATCGCGTACTCGGCGAAGTCCTTGACCACCTTCCACGGATGCAGCTTCCGGCTGGGGTAGCTGGTGGCGGCTCGTTCCAGGGCGGCTTGTACGGCCAGGATGGCCGGCCAGCCGTGGCCGACGTACAGGCCGTGGAGTTGCCGGTCGAGTGTGGCGTCGTACACCAGGTCCACGGTCCGGCCGTCCACGGTGACCGGGTGGTGCGGCCGGGGGCGGTCCGGCAGCGACATGCGGATCAGGCGGTACTCCTTGGCCAGCGCGGCTTCGTAGACGGCCACCCGGCGTACCCAGGCGATCGAATCGCCCACGGAAGGCGGCGCCGCCTCGGGCGAGGACATCAGGGCGCCGTCGTCGAAGAAGCGGCTCGGGCCGGGGACGATCTCGATGCCGTCGGCCTCCTCCACGGCTACTCCTCGTCGAGCAGCGGCGGCAGCGCGGTGCTGCTGTCCTGGAGGTACACCAGCGAGGTCGGCAGCGTGAAGTCCCAGTACTCGCCGTCGGGCTCGGCGCCGGCCCGGTCGTCCTGGCGGCGGCGCAGCTCCTGGTGGAGCGGGATGAACAGCGGGTCGCCGATGACCGGGGGGTCGTCGTCGAACCACGGCTCGCCGGTTTCGAGGTAGTGCTGGACCGCGCAGTCGTACTTGGGGGTCACGGCGAGCAGGACGCGGGCCGAACCGGCCTGCAGGAACTCGCTGAGGAACGGGTCGGCGCGGTCGGAGCGGTTCATCAGCTCGATCCACCGTGGCGGCGTCGCCCAGAAGTAGGGGTAACAGATGTACGCGAGCTGGTGCCACTCAAACGCCTGCTCCAGAAACTGGACGTACCTTCCCTTCTGGCGTGCCGTGGCGACGATGGGCACGGGAAAGTCCAGCTGCTTCGTCCCGAGCTCGTAGAACGCGGACGGCTGCGGCACGCCCTTCTCGTCGGGCTCCTCGGTGACCCGGAACCGGCGGAACTCCGACTTGACCGGGCGGCTGCCGGTGTCGTCGAGGTCGGTCAGGATGTCGTCCTCGGCCGCGAAGTCGAACTCTCTGGCGAGCATCGACAGGCAGAGCCGCTTGAGCTCGCGGAGGATCACCTGCCGGTTGGCCGCCTCGGACTGGCCCTGGAGGATCTCGTTGACGGCCAGCGAGCGGATCTCGGCGACCCGCTCCTTGTAGGCGGACAGTTCGCTCTGGTACGTCTGCTTGCGCAGGTCGTTGATCGCGTCCACGCGCTTCTGCTCTATGTCGCGGATGTGCTGGTAGACCTTGTCGCGCCAGTCGCCGAGGGCGGTGTCCGACAGCTTGAGCTCAGCGAACACGCTCAGGTCGAACTGCGCCACGTCCCAGAATCCCAGCACCAGGCTGACCTGCTGGTCGCGAAGCGGCGGCGCGTCCTCGCCGGGGTAGACCCTGGGGGTGAGGAACCAGCGCTCGCTGGCGTTGTCGACGTCGTGCGCGTAGCGGTGGCCGTCCACGTACGCGTCGAAGGTGTTCTGCTCGTTGAACCAGGGGCTCGTGTCGTTGGCGCCCCAGTAGTAGATGTAGCCCGTCACCACCAGGTTGGTGATGACGTAGTCCTTCGCGTTGAGCCGGCACTGGTACGTCCTGGCCTGCCAGGTGTTCGAGTCGACCTGGCTGTCGTTGAAGTAGTTGCGGCCGGTGCTCGCGTTGACGAAGTCGACCTTGATTTCTTCGGCCGGGTAGGTGAAGTCCGTGAGGTCGTAGACACGGGACAGGCGGCGGAACTCCACCTCGTCGATCGTGGCGGGGTCGAGGTCGAGCACGCTTTGCGGGAGTGTCTCCTCGGGCGGCTCGACGGGATGCGTCGGCATCTCCAGGGTGGCCTCGAACGCCCGCAGGCGAGACTCGACGAGGAAGGCCGCCGGTTCGGGGATGACGAACTCGAACATCATGCGCTTGCCGAAGTTGTACACCTGGGCGCGGTAGTTCTTGTCCAGCCAGTAGTAAAGGCCGGAGACGTGCTCGTCGCCCTCGCGGTTGTCGTAGGTGTGGGTGTTGGTCTCCTCGGTTTCGAACAGCTGGG
This sequence comes from Planotetraspora mira, assembly GCF_016863275.1. Classification (GTDB taxonomy): domain Bacteria; phylum Actinomycetota; class Actinomycetes; order Streptosporangiales; family Streptosporangiaceae; genus Planotetraspora; species Planotetraspora mira. The sequence goes on along the minus strand of NZ_BOOO01000037.1, from coordinate 170,443 downwards.
TGGTCGTGCGCTGCTGCACGACCCTGTTCTGGATCCGGCTGACCGCCTTGTCGACGACGTCGCGGGCGTACGTGGTGGCGATCCGGGCGGTCTCGGTGGCCGACCGGGCGTAGGCGAAGCCGCCGGTGACGCTGGACGCGATGTTGTATCCGGTGCCCTGGTAGTTGACGTTGACGCTGAGCCCCGCGTTGGCGCTGAGGTCCGTCTTCACGACGTCCTCGGCCTCACGTTTGAGCTCGAAGCGGTCCGTGGTCTGGGTGTCCCGCTGGACGTCGTTCTGCTGCTCCCGGGTGAGTGAGAAGACGTCCTCGGTCTTCTCCAGCCGGCGGTGTACCCGCGACTTGAATTCGCTGCGCAGGACGGTGTCGACGTGCGCGATCTCGCCGACGGTGTAGCCGCGCAGCCACTGCTTGACAACCTTGAGGTCGCCGACGCCGATCGGCTTGATGTCGTTGAAGGGGCGGGTGAACCGGTTAAGCCGGGAGAACAGCGGATGGATCACCGGGGTGGCCGTAAGCAGGGTCTCCAGCGCGTGCTTGTCGGCGACGAGTGGCATTCCGGGCACGGGGGACGCGGGGTCCCAGCCAGCCAGGTCGGGCACGTACTGCGCGAGCGTCGTAAGGATCGTGCCGTCGGTGGGGTCGGTTCCTCCGGCGCGTACCCGCTCATAGACCACGTCGAAGGCGAGCGCCTCCAGCACGTGGAGCACGCGGAGACCGGAGAGGATGCCGGTCAGGTTGACCCGCGTCCACTTGCGCAGCAGGTAGAGCAGGTAGAGCACGTCGAACAGGCTCCGCTTGGCCTCGGCGAAGCCGGGCGAGGTGTAGCCGTTTTCGAAGACCACCTGGTCGACCGGCGTCCCGCGCAGGACGGCGGTCACGTCGCTCAGCAGAACGGCTATGTCGTCGTGATCCAGCGCCCGTTCCAGCACCGGACCCAGGGCGATTAGGTCCGCGATGAACGGGTGCTCGGCCAGCTGCCGAAGCGTGTCGGGCAGGATGTAGTAGTCCTCGCCTTCCAGCAGGTACGCGTGCTGCTCAAGGTCTTCGAGGACGAGCCGCAGCGGCCCGGGATCCTCTCCCTGCCTCGGGCAGTGCGCCCGGCTGGGCTCCAGCCGGGCGAGCAGTTCCGCCTTGAGCGCCCCCGGAAAGTCGGCGTCGGATAAACCACGGCAGAAGACCAGGTCATAGACCAGCCGACCGATCGGCGAGACCCGGGTGACCGAATAGGCGTCGGGTGGCGGCACATGGGTGAGCACCGGCGCGCGGCTGATCTCGTCGCGGATGAAGTGACGGTAGGAGGCCAGGGTGCCGACCGGCTCCGGAGAGCGGACCACCATGAACTCGACGATTGGAACGCGGATGACATCGGCCGACATGGGACCATTATTTGCCGCACCGTGGATCTTATCCACGAATCCTTTTCTTTCTTTTCAGTTACAGATAATGTCAGGCGTCACTGATTTGGATGTTCCACCGCATGCTCAAAGGCCGCGTACGCCTTCGGACTAAACAGCACAAACCGCGCATCGGTAAAATTAACGGCCATGGCCAGCAAGGCGCGGACACATTGCCTATCACTACAGCGATCAGGCCGAGGCGCGGTCGGCGAAGTAGCACAGGATTAGGAATCCGGAAAAGAGTGGGTGTGTACAAGGTTGTCGTAAGTGGCGGCACCAGCCTCCATCCACTCCCCGGGCTGCTGATCACGCCGCAATGAACAGCTGGATGACTGCGGTGAGCAGACTGCTGACCGCGGCCACGATCACACCCACCCGTAGCCAGATCTGAGCCCGTGCGTGCCTATCCGATTCGCGCTCCGCTCTGGCCTGTTCGACTACGAAATCCAGGAGCGCGCGAAGGGTGTCAGGATCGAGTTCCTCGCTAGACCCGCGCCGCGGGGGAGTAGGGGTACTCGATGTCGATTCGTCCCCTCCGGGAGACATCGGCGTCCGCTCTCGACGACGCGCGTAACGTGCATGCAGCGTGTAGGCGGGTTGGTCGCCGACGTCGGTCGGGTGCACCTTGCGACTCTTCCGGAAGAGACCAGGGAACGCGTCCAGTGCCGACATGACCATCGGCATGCTGAGGCCGAGGTCTTTGGCCAGCCAATACGGAGAGCGGCTGCGCCACTCCGCGAGGCTGAAGTAGGTAATCAACGCAAGCAGAACATCCAGGTGTTCGCTGTACCGGGCGGACTTGCTGTCTTCAGCCATGCAAGCCCTCTTTCGGGTCGAAGGTCCTGATGCCGTTCACTACGCAGATCGCCCAAAAGCCGCGCGGCGTTAGCGTACTTCGGGGACCGTCTTGGCCATTCGTTAGTAAGTCACAACGAAAGTGTGATTAAGCGCGCGCTCGTGGGTGCTGCCCTTCATCGAGGCCCGCAGGCCGAACCCACGTGCACGACGGTGAACCGCGTCGGGGCGCTCGTGGGCGCCGCCCTTCATCAAGGCGCGAAGTAGCCGTACACGACCAGGAGGACGCCGAGGTCGTGGCGCTCGCGGGCTCCACCCTTCATCGAGGGCAACTATCGCACTGCCGCATGGAGGCCCCGTCGACCGTCGCGGCGCTTGTGCGGCGCCACCCTTCATCGAGGCCCGATCCATGGGCCCAAGCAGCACCCCAAGCTCCAGTGGCGGCGCTCGTCGGCGCCCCTTTCATCGAGGCGCGGTGTCCCATTCCACCCAGTCGATCCGGGCGTCCCAGTCGTGGCGCTCCTGAGCGCCGCCCTTCATCAAGGCGGCCATCGGGCGGTGGTGGCGACGGTGCCGGTGCCCTATCGCGGTTCTTGTTGGCGCCGCCCTTCATCGAGGCCAGACGCCGATTCTGGCAGTGTTGTGTCCGGTGGCGTCGCGGCGCTTGGGAGCGCCGCCTTCATCGAGGCGTCACATAATCCATAGAGAGGGTCACTGTCTTGGAGGTCGCGGCGCTCCAGAGCGCCGCTCTTCATCGAGGCAACCTCTACGTCGGTGCGGCCGGCTCCGAGACGTTGTCACGGCGCTCTTGGGTGCCGCCCTCCACCGAGGCATAACGCTCCAGCGGTGTTCGCTACCGTGGGCGACACGTCGCGGCGCTCCAAAGCTCCGCCCTTCATCGAGGCCGACTCCTGCCCATGCAACCCTCCCTCATGGACCGGTCGCGGCGCTCCAGAGCGCCGCTCTTCATCGAGGCATCTTGTAAGCGGGCAGGTCCGACCTGCCACCCGGGTATCGCGGTGCCCGTGGGCGCCGCCGTTCCATCGAGGCTTCAAGCCGGCCACTGACGTCCACCCGGCAGACGCTCGTCGGCGCCGCCCTTAGTCGAGGCGAGGGCGCATGGGCATACGACCACTACAGGACCACATCCCGGCGCTCGCTTCCTTCATCGAGGCGGGGACGGGGTTGGCGACAATCTCACGGGGCTGTTCTTGCGGCGCTGATCGGCGCCGCCTTTCATCGAGGCTTGCCCTATCTCGAGTGGTTGGCCAGCCTGCCGGGGTCGCGGCGCTCGTGTGCGACGCCCTTCATCCAGGTCAGACCCTTATCCTGGGGCGCGGAGGACGAGACTAATCCGGAGCTCGTTAGTGCCGCTCTTCATCGAGGCTTGACCGTGCCGGCGTCTTCGGTTTCGTCCCCCGATCGCGGCGCTCTTGGGCGCCGCCCTTCATCAGGGAGAGACCTGCGTCACGGCAATGCTCGTGCACAGGAAGTCTCGGCGCTTTTGGCGCCGTCCTTCAACGAGGCCTGGAAACGTGTTACGAGACCAGAGAGTGAGCGGTGTCGCGAGGTATGCCTCGTGGTATTCAGCGTGCAGGCCAGAAGCTCGCGTCGCGGCGTTTGTTCGCGCCGCCCTTCATCGAGGCTTCGGCAGGTTGAACGTTGTTCCGAGGCCAGTGAATCGCGGTGCTCGTTTGTATCGTCCTTCATCGAGGCATCGTTGACCTGGTCGGCATGGCCGTAATGTACGGATCGCGGCGCTCTATGGCGCCGCCCTTCATTGAGGCTCGCCACAGCCCGGGTAGATGAACGTCGCTGTGCCAATCGCGGCGTTTGTTCGCGCCGTCCTTCATCGAGGCATCTGGGGACACCCGGATCACGTCGCGGTCTCCACCTGGCGACCTTGCCCACGCTTAGGCCTGCCCGCCCGCTGCAGCTGACGAGATGTCAGGCTCAGCGCGAAGATCATGAAGTTGACGGGCGAAAATCTGGCGCTGAAGTTCAGCGGCGTCGGCCTGCGCCTCGGCGCGTTCGGCCCGGACACGGGCGTCCTGGGCACTCGCCCTCAGCGCCGCCAATTCAGCCTGATGGGACGTGGTGATCACGGTCAAGTGACGATCCGCATCGGCGCGCAGATTGTGGATGTCTCCCCGGGCCTCTGCAGCGGCTTGCTCGGCCTGAGCTCGGGCGCGATCTCGTTCGGTCTCTGCAGTTTCTGCTCGCGCCAGCGCGGCGCTCACCTGCTCGCGCAGCGCTGCCTTATCGGCAGCGGCCTCGGCAAGAGCCTGCTCGGCGAGGGTTAGCCGATCCGCGCGCGCATCGTATGCGGCGCGTGCCTCGGCGAGAGCGCGCCGCAGTGCTTCGAGCTGTTTTGCCTGGATCAGCTGAGAAGCGCGCAACTCATCGGCGGTTCGCAAGGCCGAATCTCGCTGGTCAGTTAGGTCAGCCTGGGCAGAACGGGCGGCATCAAGGGCAGCCTCCGCACCGCCACGAGCCGCCTCGTGCTCGGCCACCTGTTGCCACGCTACGGTCCGGATCCGTTCGGTATCGGTGCGCGTATCATCCAGCCGCCGCTCTGCCTCGAGCTGTCTATTGTGGGCGACGCGCTCGGCCGCAACCGCCTGGCGGCGAGCTCGCTCTGCCTGTGCGGCCTGTTGCTCTGCCGTCTCTGCGAGGTTGCGGGCCTCTGAGGCTTCCTGCTCTGCGGCGTCGATCTGCGCCAACGCGCCACTTTGCGCCTGCTCGAGCTGATGAGTCAGCTCAGCGAGCACCGTGGTGAGCTCGCTAAGGCCTGGGCGAGCTCTAGCAGCGGGCGGGCGCGAAGCCGGGGACGCAGCCTCAGCAGCGTGAGAGTACGAGCGCAGCGCCTCTGAGAGCCGGCCACCAGCCGCTTTACTGCGAATTGCCACGTAACTGTCAGTCCAGATTTGCCAGACGATGTCAGTGCGCTGGTCAGCGCGCTTTCTCTGACTGCGGAACTGCCTAGATGGGCGCACTATCCAGTGCTGCCCTCCGCCGCGCGTGTTCGCAACATTCTAAGCGTCAGGCATGAGGCAATCATTTGATCTTTCGCGGGCGGCCAAACTTATGCTGTGCGTCTGTCAGTAGATGGCAGTTCTGCCATCTACTGACAGACAGAAAACACCTTCTGACGTGGCAGTTTGCCATCTGATGTCAGCGGCGTGTGTCATGAAATTGTCAGTGACGTCGATCAACTGCCTAATGCTAGGCGGAGCGGTTCGTGTACGACCCAGGCAAACGCCGGCGGACCTCGGGTGGTCGGGTGGCACGCAGGGCAACCGGCCAGGTGTACGAGGCTGCACCACTTTGACCCCTCGCCCCGCTGGACGTGCCCCCCGGCCGGTTGGCGGCACCTCCGCACGAGGTAAGCGCCTAAGTGCACCCTTAGCGTGTGAAGATCCACGGGTGGCGCTGGGCGTCCCTCGCGTTACGGCAAGGGTCTGGCCTTGAGATAACGCTCACCCCACATCTCGGCGTGACGGAGTGTGGCGCCCAGTCCGGCGCCAAGATCCGTGATCTCGTATGTGATGCGTGTTGGAGGCCCGGGGGTGACGATGCGCTGGATCAGTTGTTCGTCTTCAAGTTGGCGCAGGCGCTGCATCAGAACTCTGCGTGACATGGTGGGCAGTGCACGGGCAAGTTCACTGAAGCGCGCCTGGCGTTGGCACAGCAGGTAGAGAACTTGGGGCACCCAGCGGCGGGTCAGCACGTCGAAGGCGTTGGAAGCGGGCGGAGGAAGTTGGAGGGGCTGAAATACGGGTGTTGGGTCCGAGAATTCAGCGGAGGATTCTTGGCGCCCCATCTTGGTTCCTCCCTAGCACCAGGTGTTGTGCGGAGCTAAAGTGTGGCTCACTGTGACAGAGGTTTCACAACCAGTGGTCAGGTGGTCCTCTGGGCCACTGTAGTGCCGAGTATTGGTTGGCGGTTATTGGCAGACGAGGTGGCTGCCCCAGCGGTGGTGGTGCGGCCACTCAGATCGGAGGCCTGTGCGATGTCTCCCTTTCGAAGCTGACCCTGTCCTTGGGTCGCGTGATGGCTCCTTCGTTGGGGGATCAGAGGCCGAGCCGCAGCAGCAATCCTTGCTTGAGCTGCGCGGACTGGTGACGCGGCGGTTGATGGCGTTGGATGCGCGCAAAGAATTGTCGTCCGCGCATATAGAGCTCATGGCCTCATGCGTGGGAGCCGCGCCGCGAACGCTTTGGCGATGGCTTGCTCGTGCGCGGGCCGAGGGAGAGGTGGAGCGTCGGTCGCGTCGGCGGTTCACCATGAACGACGACCTTCTTTCTCACTTGGCGTTGCTAGGGGGAAACTGCGCTCGCCTCCACCGGGAATTACTTGAGCAGGAGCGAGGGGGCGGGCCGCCTGCCCCAAGCCTGCGCACCTTGTATCGAGCGGTCGACGCCGCGCTGACGCCGGGGGAGAAGGCCGGCATCCGCAAAGGTGAGCGGGCGCGCCGCCGTTTCGACGTTTACCTGCGGCGGCCGACGGACGGCGAAGGCCATCACCGCAACACGGTCTGGGAAGGCGATCATGTTGAGCTGCCGGTGAAGGTCTGCGTTGATGGCCAGTTGCGCAAGCCGTGGGTGACCTGGTTTATCGACTGTGCCAGCGACGGTATCTGCGGGCTGGCTATCACGCCGAGCTACCCCAACCGGGGTAACATCCTGGCGGCGTTGCGCAGCTCGATTCTGCGTGATGACCGGTACGGGCCCTTCGGGGGGGTACCGGCGGCCGTGAGGATCGATCGGGGCCGGGATTTCTTGTCCAAGACGGTGGGGACGGCGTTGGGCCGCTTCGCCGTGCTCGTGAGCGACCTGCCCGGCTATCACCCCCACCTGAAGGGCCGGGTGGAGGCGTTGAACGGGGCTGTGCAGACAATGTTCTGCAAGTCGCTGCCGCATTACACCGGTCAGCCGACTGAGCTGAACGGCGCTCCCATCGATCCCGATGCGCCTGCGCTAATGTTTGAGGATTTCGTCGAGCACTTGCTGGATTGGGTGCGGGAATGGAACGTCGACCTGCCCAAGCCCGCTCTGTCCGGCCGTACCCCGCTCCAGGCATGGCAGGAAGATGCCTGGCCGATCGATGACGTCCCAGCCGAGGATCTGCGCCTGTTCATGCTGGAGGACGACGGCCGCGTGCGGACGATCACTGACAAGGGAGTGTCGTGGGGTGGCCGTAAGTACGCGGGGGAGTGGATGACGGGCAGGTGCGGTGTTGGGCTGAAAGTGCGCCTGCGGTACATGCCACACCATGACCATGAGGTCGAGGTGTTCGACGCGGTTACCGGCCGCCATCTAGGCCCGGCCTACTTGTCCGACCAAGCGTCCAAGCAGCAGGTCGCTGCGGTAATGGCGTCGCGTCGCGCCGCGAGCAAACGCGTCAACCAGATTCTCAAGGCGGCGGCAAAGAAGCGGAGGGTCCGCTATGGGGCCGTCACCCAGGCCGAGCCGCCACGTGTGCTGGGCGCGCTGACCTCGCTGGAAGCAAGTATCGAGTTGGAACAGGCCGAGCGGGACAAGCGGCCCCTGAAGGCCAGTCCCAATCTCATCCCGTTGAGGCCGCCAGCACCGGGCTGGGTTCTCCCGAAGTCCACACAGCAAGTCTCCACACGTGAACAGGGCGACCAACCATGAAAGTGGTTTCGGGGCTCCTGCGCGATGACAACGGCACCGCGTGGGCGCTCGGCGAGTCCGGGCTCGGTAAGACGCTGTTGGTGAACGCGCCGCTCGCCGCGCCGACCGCTACATGGTCAGCCGCTATGTGGTACCGCACCAGACGGAACGGAACATCATGAGCGCAGGTTTCGTGGATCCTCTAGGTGAAGATCATGATCATTTTCTCCGCTTGAAGGGCGCCAGCGTGGTGGTCACCGCGGCCCTGCAGCGCACGCAGGACAATCTGGCCATCGCGATCGAAGAGCGTGCCATGGTGTGCATGTATGGCGACGCTGGCCTCGGCAAGACGTTGTCGGTGAACGCCTCGCTGCGCGAGCTGGCACCAGCTGACACCATACGCGTGCAGTTCCGCTCTCACCCTTACCCCCGTGACATCCGGGGCGTTCTGTTCGATGCTCTCGAACTGCCGGGACCCAAGCCGGCCCACCCTCTGGAATTCGACACGTTGCTCAAAGACACGCTGTCGGAACGGTTCCGGGTGCTGGTCTGCGATGAGGCGCAGTGGCTGTCCACCGAATGCTTCGAACTGTGGCGGCATCTATGGGATGACCGTCGAACCGACATCACCATCGTCTTCGTCGGCGGTAAGAACTGTTACCAGGTGCTGCGGCGCGAGCCCATGCTGTCCTCACGCATCCTGCTGTGGCAGAAATTCGCTCCGCTGACGCCTGCCGAGGTGATGGCGGTGATTCCGGTCTACCACCCGATCTGGGCCAAGGCTGACCTAGAGATCATCTTGCAGGCCAACAGGCGCTCCGGGCACGGCAACTTCCGCGCGTGGGCAAGCATCACTGTCTTGGCAGTGAAAGCACTGAAACACCTCCAGCGCACCACTGTGGACGAAGAGGTGCTGGCCTGGGCGTTGGACAAGCTTGGCGACCAGGACACCGCATGAGTACCCCGGCCGCTGGTGTTCAGGAGCCGTTTGCGGACACAACATCAGTGACGATCCTGCTGGATCCACACGATGATTACCATCTCACGCACGCCATCCTGGCCGCTCACGACCCGGTGCGCGGCGTCCTGATCGTTCATCCGACAGTGGGCCACAAGCACTTTAGCGCGCTCGCGCAGGATATCCTGGTCGCGTTGGGCAAGAGCCCGACGGTAGTGCTCCACGGCCGGTCTGCGGCAGCCGCCGCTTGGCACTCCGCCACCGCGTGGGTGATCGCAGCAAAGATTCGCCGACTCGTGGTGCTGCGGACGCACCTCCTGACCGCAGCCGTCGTGGCGCGGCTCACCCACCTGGCCGCCGAGTCAGGAGCGGCGTTGACGCTGGTCTGGCACGCTAGCCCACCGGCGAACTGGTCCGATCTGATCCCGCAGGCCACATTGCGGCGACTGGAGCAGGGCCGATCGCTGGAGGACGCCCTCGCGCCCGGACCTGAGTCCGAGGCCGCACCGTGTGCCGCCCCAGCGATGGAGTGCAGTGCGATCGTGCCTGACTGGAAACGTCGGGACCTGGACCTCCTCATGAACCAGCCGCTGCCGCGCGTGCCCCGAAGCGGCCTGCTCCGCTTCCGTGCCGATGCCCGGCGCGAGCTCAGTCGCGAAAACTTCGCCTGGGTCGATCTGCTGTATGCCTCGGCAATGGACTCCGCATGCAGGTTCTTGTCTGCCCATCCCGCATTCAGAAGCGCCGGCTCGCACGTTGGCCCGTCTTCCGGCACACCGATGAACGCAATGGTCGGCCAGTCCCTTGAGGTGCCTGATCAAGGTGAGCGTTCCGGCACGGACAACGCTGAGACTCGTGCCCGTGGCGGCCATGCCGTTCCAGGATCTCCCGCCACCCGGACACGTAGTGGCGAACCCGTCGACGCTGACGATGAGGAGCACACCATCGGTCTGCTTCCGGCGACGGCCTCCGACCTGCCACGCTCATGGCCGGATCAGGGTGCGGTCGTCAGCTTCATCCTCGCTCTCATCGCGGAGGCCAGCTCCGATGAGCACACCATCGCGCTGCTGCGCGGCGCCCAGGCCGGGCTGCTGCTGCACGGTGTGCACCTGCACCTGCCTCCCGACGTGGACAAGGCAGGCGGTCTGGAAACGAGGCAGACACGGCTGACACCCGAAACAGCAGCTCAGATCCGCACGCACGTCTCCGATCCCGCCGCTGCCGGAGCCTTGGCGGCGTACCTGTCCACAGGTCTGACCGCCTGGGAGCTGAGCCTGGCCCAAGCAGCTGACCTGGCCCCGGATGGGTCAGCTCTGCGTCAGCGAGGGGAGACCACGATCTACTATCCCATTCCGGCGTGCGGGAGGGACCTGCTCGTCGCCGCCCGCACGCTCATCACTGTGCAAGGCGGCGGCTCGGATACGCGTTTCCTTGCCGCAGGCATTGGGCCACGCGCAAGGACTCTGAAATTCAACGCACAATGGTCTGACATACATCTAGACCAACCCCTGCCGGTCGAGCCCGGCATGGGCTGGCACTTGCAGGCCCGCTGTTTCTGGGTTGCTGAACCGACGCACCCACGCCGTCCTGGCGAGCGGCCGCGCCGTAGTCGCTCGCGGAGGGAGCCGTGAACATCGACGCCAGCCGGCTCTGGCGACGCGCTCATGAACGGGGTGACGGTGAATTCGCCGCAGCAGTGGCGGCCATCATCGGTCCGCCTCCGGCATCCGAAGCCGCTGCCATCGATGCTGACTCGCTGACCGCCACCCAGATGATCACTTTGCAGATCATGCTGAATATGCCGGCGAGGCACTGTGTAGCTGGCAACAACCCGGGTCAGTTCACTCCAACCGCGCTGCTGCAGCCCTATGCCGACGCGCGAGCGCTACATGTGGCATTGGCCGCGTTCGGCCCGCTGACCGATGCGGACATCACGGACGCCTTCGGCTGGGACGCCCATCAATGTCACGCCGCAGAGCAGACGCTGGACCGTGTCTTGACTGGCAGCGGCCACCACCTGGAGCGCGCCGGAGACTTGGTGATGCTGCAACCGGAGCAACACGCGCTATCAGGGCAGGTGGCTCGTCGCCTGGCCGCCCGGCAACTGAACCGTCGCGGCGAGGTGTCGACGCGCGAGGCAGGGATACTCGTCGCCGCCGTGCGGCGGCACCAGCGCCCGTCCTCCTGGCAGCCCGTGACTCTGTCTCCCGCCTGTCACGCGCTCCTCAAGCAACGCGGCATCGCCACTGCCGATGCAAACACCGATGACACCAGCCCGCACCAGGATGAGAACCGACGCATCAGGCTCACCCTGCACCCCGATGTCATGTTCGCCTTCGACCTGAACGAGAGGCCGATGCCCGTTCCCAGGAAGGCGCCAACGACCGCCGTCCAGAGCACGCCCGTGTCGCAGTTTCGGGCCCCTTGCCACAGCGTGGCCGGTGAGCTGCGCTCCATCAAGGTCGTCTGGCAGTGGGAGCTCATCCGGTTCTTCAGAGACGGACTGCGGATCCTCTCCTATTTAGTGCAGCGGCATCCGGCACGTCGCAGCATCTGGCCAGCCTCCCGGGAACGACCATGACGCCGTATCTGCCCAAGCGGGCCTACCAATCGGACGCCGCCGCTGTCTTGGACAATGCGGAAGAGGTCCGCAGGATCCTGCAAACCATCGCATCAGACGGCCGGTTCCGCGTGCGTTTGGTGGCATGTGACCGTCACTCTGGACTAGCTCTGGATGAGACACTGGCGGCCACCGCAGCGTGGCTGGGAAACAAGAGCCCTGTTCTCCGTGCGGACCAGTTGCGACAGCTACGCTCCTGGCTACATCACTGTGAACGTGAAGGCGTGCATCCCCTGGATCCACAGGTGTGGGACGTCATCCGATGGCTGGACTCGCTGGCACCCGACCGGACGCCGATGGCCGTCTCCAGCGCTCTTGCCACACTGCGTTCCTGGTACTCCCGTCTGTACCACGGCGGCCTGTGCACTCGCCATCCCGCCATTGACCTGCGCTGCGCTCCTGCCGCCCCGACGCTTGACCTGACAGGCGCCCATTGCGTCTCAGCTAGCGCGGCGCTTGTCGACTATGCCGAGTGGCGCGCATTGACGCACGGCGATGAGACGGCATGGAGCGAAAGGAATTGGCGTGACGCCGCGCTGGTGGCTATCTGGTTTCACACCGCCATCGCACCCCCGCCGCTGTTGGACCTTGATCTGGCTGACCTGCAATGGACGCCAGAGACCAAACAGGCACCGCACCGAAGCGTTGCCTGGCATGGCGATTATGAAGGTGGCCGGTTGCCGCTGACCGCCCAGCCGGCATGCCTACTGCTGCGCTACCTCACGCATCGTGCGGCCCGCCAGCATCTGCCTCTTGAGCAGTTGTCCGGCCCGCTGTTTGCCACTGCGCCGCGCCGGTTGTCGCCCGAACAGCGCCTGACGGACATGGAGGTGATCAACATCTTGGCGCGCTTGTCGGCTGAGTGCGGTCTGCCCTGCCGCGCTAGCCTCACGCCATGCCCTACTGGGCACACCGAAGCGGACCGGCCCTTGCCCGGCACGACAAATGCTTACGGAGACGACGGCGGGGAGCCCGCCGTTGCTCCGCAGCGTCGGGGCGCCTTGACGATCAAAAGCCATGGTGGTGGTTGCACGGCTGTCAGTGCAGCAGAGCCGCCATAGTGGGTGCCGGGATGGCCGTATTGCGGTCCATTAGGCAACTCCACCGTGGCCATTTCCGGGCTTGGTGCCGTCGGGCCGGGAGGGTGCGGGTGCATCTGTGAGCAACAGTGCGAATAGCAGGTCGGGGTGCACGGAGGAGGAGATGACCGGATCGACACCAGCGGCCTCCAACGACTGATCATCTTCCGGCATCAGCAGGCCCACCTGATGCAGGGCCGCCATGAGGGGCACGGTGTCTTCCGCGGTAAGTGGATTGGCTCGCGCGCGGATGGCGGGTAAGGCGCTGGCGGCGTACGGGCTGGGAAAGCGGCTGGCGATGAGGTAGCCGTCCTGCTCACGGAGCAACGCGAAGGGGCTATTTTGCAGGCGCTGGGCGAGCGCATCCATGGCGGTCACGACCCGATCCACGGGCCAGTGCAGCACGATCGACAACGTATCAACCGACACTGGGCGGGGTCGGGCACGCGGGGCGAGCAGTGCTTCAAGTATGTCGGCATCTGCAGCGTGTCCGCTTGTTGCAGCCGGGACAGCGGCGATCAGATCGGCCGGATGCAGCCCGAGAGGTTTGGCAATCTCGCACAGCCACGTGAGGGTGACGCGGTCGGGGCGCAGCACACGATGCAGCTCACGGGGATGGACGCCGATTTCGGCCACGAAGGTGGTGCTGTCCCAGCCCAGCTCGGCGGCGCGCGCCTCGATCAGCGCGAGGTCGAGCGTGTAGACAGCGGGCGAGGTCATAGGTGTCCTTGTTGATCTGCCGCAAGACACAGGCCGCTGTCGCCGTCGCGGTCGTGAAGCGATCGGCCTACCCGCCAGCAGCCGGTGAGAACATGCCAGGGGCGGTGGACGTGCCGACCGAAGGCGTCGCCTTCCAACCGCACGCCGCACACGTCAGCGGCCGCCTCGAGTCCGACTCCGTCGCGGCCGATGACCTTTACCAGGCGCTGACCGGCTCGCACAGGCGCCAGGCGGCCGAAGAGTTTGGCAGCCACGACCAGATCGCGCCCATGACGGGGGATGCCGAAGCGGTCGCGGCCCACCGTCACGGTGCCGGCTTCATCGTCCATTGCCTGGATGCTCAGCTGGGCCACAACACTCGCGGGTGCTCCTGTGATCAGGGCGAGAGTAAGAGCGGCGGCCACCCCGGGGTGAGCTATCTGGCGGCGGATCTGGTCGGCCACCAGGTGAGTGAACCCTTGCACGCCAAGGCCAGGGCCGTGTGCTGTAGTCAAATCTTCGGGCGGGCTCAGCAGCAACCCGTGGCGGAGAAATGCTGCCTGGGCGCCGCGGATGCGGGCCACCGCGTGGCCGGGGGTGGGCGCGTCCGCCACTAGCCCGGATAAGAACCCTTGTAGTCCAGCAAGGTCCTCCGTCGGGTAGGGATAGCAGCCAGGAGAGCCGTTCAGCGCCGGCAGCGCCATCGCGGGCAGCCGTCCCAGAACATGGTCGGCCAGAGTGAGATCGTCGAACAGGCCGGTGGTGATGCCGTGAGGAAGAATCTGCGCCGGGGACGAGGGGGTGTGGCGACGCAGCCACTGACAAGCGGCCTGGAGGCCATGCCGATACTCGGCATCGACCCGGGCGAACTCAGCGGCGCTCAATCGACGGTAGGCATCGGCGCGATACCAGGGCAGAGATGTGGCTACCGTGTGGGGCAAGGCGGCAACTCGTTGGTCATGCTGATCGAAAGCGCCGCCCACCTCCGTGCCGCCGCGCGGGTCGGTGGGTCCGGTCGCAGCTCTGGCAGTGGGAGGCGCCGGCAGTTCGCTGCCGGGGTCGAGGCTGATGCGGTAGTCAACGCCTGTCAACTGGCCGCGTAGCGCCGTCGCGATGTTACGGCGATGATGCACCAAGACCAAGTGCACGCCGGTCGCTGAGCGCAACTCGAGTAACAGCCGCCAGCATCGAGCGCTCAGCAGATGAGCCCGCAGCACGACCAACATCGTGATTTGGGCGATACGTATCCAGGTGGCCACGGCCGCCCAAGCCGATGAGGAGTCCGGCAACTGTTCGACAGTCAGCGGGATCGCCCGCTTCCCCAGGGCGAACAGCAGATCATGGGCCAGGACCAGATCTCCACTCGCCGCTGGTGTCGGATGCACCGTCACACAGCCAAGGTGAGGCGCATGCGCCCCCAGTGCCGCGTCGATGACAGCCCGTTCGTCCTGCGGATCCAGTAGAACTGTCACTGGCGGCGCGCTTGCAGCACAGAGAAGGTCAGCGTGCTCATCGCTGGCCCACGACATAATTGCTCCTCTGATCGCTGCCGCCCGTGTGCTCGGCATAGTCGAGGCACAGTTGTGCTTGGGTCTCCTTACCAATCCTGATGGCGCATCGCTCAGCTGATCAGCTATTTGGGTAATCTCCTGAAGGCGACTGGCGCGGAGCAGGACTGTGGACCGATATTCGCGATATCTCCATCGGGCCAAGTCGAGATCGCACACACGGTTGCCATCGTGACGGGTTCGGCGTGGAACCGTATCAAGCGCAGACGCACGCGTAGTCGCACGCTGACCGCGGCACTCATGTGCCTGGGCGACCGAATAGGCGGTGCGTCTCCAGACGGACGCGTCAATCCCGGGTATGGAGGCCGGCCCGTGATGCCGCTCCTGTGCGCTGGCCCACCCTCCCCGTCTCCGGCGCCTGAGCTCACTGGGTGCGGGCGGAAGCAACTAAGACGCCGGGCGCCGCCTCAGTGTGACGCGCGCTGCAACAGCTCGTAGGCGGCTATGCCCAAGGCATCAGCGATCTGGAAGACGTTGTCCAGCCGCGGGCTGTACATCCCGTTCTCGATGCGGTTGATGGTCTTGCGATCCAAGCCAGCCAGTTCTCCCAGCCGTTCCTGGGTCAGATCGTGCTCCTCGCGTATCTCGCGTAGCCGCAGACCGAACTGTCTTCGCAGTTCGGCGAGGCGTGGCGGGATCGATGCGTGCACCTACCCAAACCTGGTGGGCATGATCCTCAAAGGTCTGTACCAAGTTTGGTACATATCGCGGCAAGTGGCCGGACGCCCGCAACGAGTATCCGCAATGCTGCCTCAGCACCGCCTTTGTCCCACGCCTCTATAGCGCAGCCCTAGGGAGGAGAGCCCGTGATCACAGTTACCGGTAACGCATCCAGCGAGCGGCTTACACCGCCCGAAACAGCCCCCACCGGATCGCCGCCCCCCGCCTGGCTCCTGCAGCACGCTGCTCAACTCGCCGGAGAGATCCACTCAGTCCTGCAGTTCATCCACGGGAAGCAGCTGAATCTCGCCGAAGAACTCCGTGCGCAATCAGCGGCAACACAGCTGCTCAAGGACGCGGCGGAGGCCAGCCTCATCCTGGAATCCCCGAGAGCCCGACCATCGGCATGGGAGGTCAACCACCCAACAGCCCGGATCGTGCTCACACACGACCAGGAGACGAACCGCGGCCCCGCCACGGCCCGTTCCACCATGTCATCGCCGCATTCCCCCGGATCGGCGTGCTTGATGCCTACGGCCATGTTCGAGGCGGCGCAATCAGGACCCGCGCCTGGCGCGGGTGGTAAGAGCCGGGCACGCGCGTGTCAGCGACACACCCGTGATGAAACCCGCCACGGCCACAGGCGCTACAGGTGGCAGGTGCGCGTCGCCGGGCACCGATCCACGCAGACCGAGCAGACGCCTGATGGCCGACAAAACCTATTCATGCGGGGCGTCCAGGTAGCAGACCTCTGGGCGGACCACCATCACAGCCGCTGCCCGTGGCGTTCTGGTGAGTGCACGACGTTCCAGTATCACGAATTGTGAACACGGCCCCGAAGAGGATCAAGGTCCAGAACCCGGTACAACCACCCTTGGCTGCGAACGGACCGGCATCGCATCACGCCACGCGACCCGCGGCGCTTCAGATCCGCAGCAGCCCCGGGCGGGTGCTGTAAACTTGGCGGCATAAGCCCCGGACCTGCCTCTGCGATGCATGCAACCGGGGCACAGCTCTTTCTTCACGTGTGCCGGTCCAGCGGCACACCGGCCATTGGAAAATGGATGTAGCCGGCCACGACGGGGGAGCCATCTGCCCACCGGCCGTGGCGGTGATCGCCGACATGGGAGCGCCCGCTGTGGCCGCGGAGGTGGCGCCGCCAGCGCGGAGCCCATGCGCACTGAAGGAGCTGGCCTGGTCGAGTCCGATGAGGGCGGCCGCGCGCTTGACTTAGGTAGGCGTCGTAGTCGCCCAGGGCGGAGCCGGGGTACTGCACCAGATTCAGGAACGTCGATGGGTCGGCGGTGACGCATGAACCGGGCTTGGCGGCGTTGATCTGGAATACGGTCTCGCCCTTGGCGGGGATGTAGGCGTCGTCGTAGACCAAGGCCTTGACATTGGGATTGCCCACGGCAGCGTTGGTGATGACCATGCCGCCGTAGGAGTGGCCCACGAGGAGCCCGAGCACTCTCCGACCGGGCGTTCTGGGAAGCCGGCGTGCAACGGAAGATCATGGTCGAGGTGGCTGACATCGTGACGTGCGCCGAACTCGTCCGGGCCGGGTTCGGCGTCGCCATCATGCCCAGGTCAGGGTTGGTCCGGTCGCGTGAGCTGGTGTCGCGACCGGTGTCCGGCCTGCCGCAGTGGGCGTTTCGCTCATCGCGCCATCCCACAGGCCACTCACGGCAGCCGGCGCGGCCTTCGCGGACCTCGTCTGCGCGACATTCGACGTCGTGCTTCCCGACCCGTGGGAGCGGGGCCGAGGCCGGGGAACCCGGTCCTTCTCGGTGATCTCCACAACGACAGCGCAGCGATCACTCACGGCATCGCCGCGGAGTTGTGTGCCGAAGAGGCCGGCGCGAACCAGGCTGCGGTGCTGAGTGCACAGGCGAAGACAGAGCGATGGCGCAACCGATTCCAGGTGTCCGCCGACACCGCCCGCAAGGGCTACGAGTGCAGCCCGGCGACGCCGTTGCGAATTCTGCTGGCCAGCCAGGAGGCCAACGCCGCAGGCTTGTAAGGCGATGGTGCGTCTTCGGCGCAAGTGTTTGTCAAAGGCAGTTCCGGCGGGTGACCTGAGCAAACCAGTGGGCGCTCTGCTTGGGCGTGCGCTGCTGAGTGCCGTAGTCGATGTGCACTAGGCCGAAGCGGCGCGAGTAGCCCCAGGCCCATTCGAAGTTGTCCGTCAGCGACCACACGAAGTATCCGCGAAGGTCGACTCCGTCCAAGATGGCGCGGGCCGCTACGCGGAAGTGGCTGTCGAGATAGTCGACCCGACGCTGGTCGGCGATGACGCCGTCGGGGCCGATCTCGTCGGTGAACGCGGCTCCGTTCTCCGTGACATACAGCGGGATCGGGCGGTATTCGCGGTGCACCCGGGTGAGCACGTCGTGTAGTCCCTGCGGGTCGATTTCCCAGCCCATATCTGTCGCGGGCACGCCTCTGCTGACGAACTCCACGTCGTTGCTGGCCACCCAGGGCGAGACCGAGTCGTGCGCCTGCCGCGGCCCGCCGCTGGCCCGGACCACGTGCCTTGTGTAGTAGTTCACCCCTAGAAAGTCCAGCGGCTGAGCGATCACGGCCTCGTCGCCATCTTGGATGTGCGCGAAGTTACTCACCGTTGCTAGGTCACGCAGCAGGTCATCGGGATAGGCGCCGCGTAGCACAGGGTCGAGGAACTGCCGGTTCATCAGTGCGTCGATGCGGCGTGCCGCGTCCTGGTCGGCCTCAGAGTCGCCGACCGGGTCGACCGGGTACAGGTTGACCGTGACACCGACTCGCTTGCTTGCGTCGTGGGCGCGCATTGCCTGGACGGCCAGGCCGTGGCCGAGCATCAGATGGTGGGCCGCGCGTACGGCGTCGGCCGGATCCCGGCGCCCAGGCGCGTGCACCCCGCCGGCGTATCCCAGGTAAGCCGAACACCACGGCTCGTTGAGCGTGGTCCAGTCCGCTATCCGGTCTCCGAGCCGGACATATACGAGTTCGGCGTACTCGGCGAATCGGTGAGCGGTGTCGCGTGCGGGCCACCCGCCCGCGTCCTCCAGTTCCTGGGGCAGGTCCCAGTGATACAGGGTGACCCATGGCTGGACGTTTCGCTCGAGCAGTTCGTCGATCAGCCGGTCGTAGAAGCCGAGGCCCGCGGTGTTCAGCGGCCCGCGCCCGCCCGGTTGCAGCCGAGGCCAGGCCAGGGAGAAGCGATAGTGGGTTGCTCCCAGGTCGGCGAGCAGCCCTACATCCTCGCGGTAGCGGTGGTAGTGGTCACAGGCGACGTCTCCGGTGTCACCACCGAAGATTGCGCCGGGGGTATGCGCGAAGGTGTCCCATATAGAGGGGCCCCGCCCGTCCTCGCTGATCGCACCCTCGATCTGATAGCTGGCGCTGGCGGCCCCCCAGACGAAGCCCGCGGGGAAACGCACGGGTTCATCATGAACGGCGGCAGCCGGTCCACCGGTGATCTCGATATCTGTCATATGTCAGCTCCTTTGACGTTGTCGCAAGAGGGGGAGGTACGCCACGGTCACCACTGCCAAGACGCGGCGGGTACGGCCATTGATTCGAGGACCTCCCATAGCTCTGGAGGTATCTCCCAAGCGGCGAGCCGGGCCGTTTCCGCGATCCGCTCAGGCCTGGAGATGCCGACTATCGTCGAGGTGACGCGCGGGTCGCGCATGGAGAACTGCAGCGCAGCGGCCGCAAGCGGGACCCCATGCTCGGCGCAGGCCGCCTCCATCGCCCGGATGCGGTCCAGCACCTCCTCACCGGCCTTCTGGTAGGCGTACTTGGCGGAACGCGCGGTGCCTTTCGCGAGGATGCCGCCACCGAAAGGGGCCCCGTTGACGGTGCCCACACCGAGCGCTTTCGCTTCGTCGAGCAGGTCGCCGGCCGACCGGTCGGCCAAGGTCCATCTGTTGTGCGTGATCAGCACTTCGAACACGCCGGTGCGTAGGTACCGGGCCATGAGCTCTACCGGCCCGCCGGCCACGCCGAGATGGCCTATGACGCCTTCGTCCTTGAGTTTCAGGAGTTCCTCGACAGGGCCACCACGCGCCATGCCCTCTTCGAAGGTGATGTGCTCCGGGTCGTGCAGGTAGACAAGCTGCAGCCGGTCGATGCCGAGCCTGCGCAGGCTACCTTCCGCCGAGCGGCGCACCTGGTCGGCGGAGAAGTCCCCGGTCGCGCCGTCACGGTCGACTTTGGTGGCGAGAACGAAACCGTCCGGCAGCCCGCCGACCCGGGCCAGAGCCGCGCCGATACGACGCTCACTGTCTCCGCCGCTGTAGCCAGCCGCGGTGTCGAGGAAGTTAAAGGGCCCGGTAAGCGCTGCCGCTGCGGTCTCGATCCCACGCTCGGAGCTCACCTCGTAGCCGAAATTCTCTGGCATGCTCCCGAGGGGACCACCGCCGATGCAGACCGGGGTGACGTCAAGGCCGGTGCTGCCTAGCGGCTGCCGGGACAACGGAGCGACCGGAGGCGTCATCGGCCGTCCACAGGGCGGAGGGGAATGCCGTCGGCATCGACGAGCAGGCCATCGACGGTCTCGCGCGCACCGGCAGCAACGAGTCGTGCTCTCGCTTTGTCGACGTCGTCGACGGCGATGGCGATGTGGCGGAAGCCGTGCCGGTTCGCCTCCGGTGCCCAGGGGCTGGGCGTCGTGGGTGCGGTGAACGTGAACACTTCGAGCACGGACTCGCCCGCCTGCAGGTAGGTCAGCAGGAATCCGCGGGGATCCTGGTTCTGCGAGATCTGCCCGATCACCTGGTATCCGAGGGTGTCGCGGTAGAACGCCAGTGTCGCGTCGAGGTCGTCAACGGTCACCGCGACATGACCGAAGGACGGTCCCGCGGTCCGGGGACGAGCTTCAGCGGCGGCGCGTTCACGGTCGGCGAGTTCTGGCGAGGACACCTTGTGATATTGCAGATGCTTGTCGATGATTTCGAGGTGTGTCCCGTCCGGGTCTTGGAAGAAAGCCAGGCGTACGCCGCCGACGGCGTCGAGCGGGGGCAGGGTGAAGGGGATTCCGGCGTCGCGGATCCTGTCTGCTTGGAGGTCGACGTCGCCGACGGTGAATCCGACGTGCCGGATGCCGCGCTGCAGGTCGTCGTTGATCCAGCCGCCGAGGTCGCCGGAAACGGTCTCGACCAGTTTGAGCAGCGCGGAGCCGGCTGACAGCCAGCGGACGCCGGGCGGTTCCGGGACCTCGGCCCGCTGAAGACCGAGGAGGCCTTGGTAGAAGTCGAGCGAGCGGTCCAGGTCGCCGACTCCGATTTCGACGTGGTGGATGCCGATGGGGTGATCGGGCACGTGTTTCCCTTCGTCAGGTCGGGCGGTCATGACTTGACCGCCCCCAGGGTCAGGCCGGCGACGAATCGGCGTTGCATCCGCATGTAGACGAGCACGATGGGCAGCACCGACATGGTCAGCGACGCGCACATCAGCGGCCAGTCGGTCGAGTACTGTCCGACGATGGTGTAGAGCACGGGCTGTAATGGGAGGTAGTCCGGATTTTGAAGGAACGTCTGGGCGTAGAGGAACTCGTTCCAGGTGGTCATGAATTGGAAGATGACCACGGTCGCCACCCCGGGCGCGGCGAGCGGCAGCATGATCTTACGGAAGATCGTGAACTCGCCCGCACCGTCCGCGCGGGCCGCCTGGATCAGCTCGTCGGGCAGAGTCGTGAAGAAGGCGCGCATGAGGAACATCGCGAACGGCAGCGACGTACCGATGTACACAAGGATCAGGCCCTGTCGGGTGCCCAGCAGGTGCAGCGAACGCAGTTGCAGGAACAGCGGCAGAATGATCGCCGTCACGGGCAGCATGAGGGTGCTGAGCAGGATTACGTAGAGCAGGTTCCTGAACGGGAAGCGCAGTTTCGCGAATGCGTACCCCCCGAGCGTGGCCAGCGCGACCACGACCGCCACGGTGATCGTGGTGATCACCAGCGTGGTGAGGAAGTGCGACGGGTAGTCGAGCTGAGACCATGACCGCTGGTAGGCGTCGAAGGTGATCTCGTCGGGGATGATCCCGCCGCCGAAGACGGTGTCCCTTCGGCGTACCGAGGTCAGCACCATCCACACGAACGGGAAGACGGTCGCCGCGGAGATCGCGATGAGCAGCAGGTAGCCGGTGGATCGCCAGATCCTCCGTCTCGTGCGCATCGTGGAGGCGCTATGCCATGCCGGTCCTGGACGGGAACGGGGACGGGCTCGGCCCGCGGGGACCTGTGTGTCGGCTGTCGTCACGAGGCCCTCCGTGAGATCCGCAGCTGGGCGAGCGTCACGATCATGCAGAGTACGAAGATCACCATGCTGATTGCGGTGGCGTACCCGAAAGACGGGGTGCCGCCGGACTCGTTGCCGAAGGCCAGGCCGTACAGATAGGTGCCGAGCACTTCGGAGGCCCGGTTGGGACCACCTCCGGTCATGACGTAGATCAGGTCGAACGTCTTGAACCCGTTGATCAGGTTGAGCAGCACCACCACGCCTGTCACCGTGCGAAGCGTCGGTACGGTCACTCGCCGGAACTGCTGAACCGGTCCCGCGCCGTCGATGCGCGCGGCCTCGTACAGCGTCGGGTCGATGCCCTGCAGGCCGGCGAGGAAGATCAGCATGTACAGGCCTGCGGACTGCCACAGCGACACCACAATGAGCGCCGGCACGACGAGATGCGGGTCGGCCAGCCATGGCTGGGCGAGCCCGTCCAGGCCGACGGTCCGCAGCGCCTCGTTCAGCGTGCCGAGGTTCGGCTCGTAGATGAGCTGCCAGAGCACGCCGGTGACGACGAACGAGATCACGGCCGGGACGAACAACAATGTCCGGTAGATCACCGTTCCGCGCCACCGGCAGTTCATGAGCACGGCGAGCAGCAGCGGCAGGACCGTCTGCAGGATCGTCGTGGCGGCCGTGAACATGAACGTGGTGCCCACGGCCTTCCAGAAAACCGGGTCGCCGACCATGAACTGGAAGTTGTCCAGTCCGACGAACCTCGGCTCGCCGAAGCCGGACCACTCCGACAGGCTCAGGTAGAGCGAGCGCAGGAAGGGATAGCCGACGAAGACCGCGAAGAAGGCGACGATCGGGGCGATGAAGATGTAGCCGATCACGGCTTCTCGGCTCCGTGGCCGGAGAACCGCTCCAGGTCCGGCGGCGCGGACGATCGACATGATCAGTTGCCGCCTCTGGCACGTACGACATCGGCCTGGATCTTCGCCGCGGTCTGGTCCGGGGTCGCCTGACCGCCGATCAGTGCGGCCACCGCGTTGGCGGCCGACGCGGACGAGCCCTTGCCGAACAGGATGTGCGGAGCCCCGTCACCGTTGAGCAGCCAGGACGTCATCTCTTTGAGGATCGGGTCGGTTACCTGACTGCCTGCCGACTGGGTGGACGGCATACTGGCCGAGTCGTTCATGATCTTCGAATATCGGGACGGCTCATACATGAACTTCACGAACTCCAGCGCCGCGTCCTTGTTCTTGCTGTTCTGGCTCACGGCGAAGCCGGCTCCCGCCTGATTGGCGCACCAGTGTCGCTTGCCGTCAACCCATGCGGGGGTTTGCATGACCTTGTAGCGCTGAACGAATTCCTTGGGGGCGTTCTGGATGAAGTCCTGCGGCACCCACGAGCCCATGAAGAGCATCGCCGCCTTGCCCGTGTAGAGCATCGTTTCGCCCTGTGGGGTGGTGATCCCGTTGGAGTTGGGGGCGAACGCACCACCTTTGATCAGCTCGTCGAGCTTGGTCAGCGCCTCTATGACCTTGGGGTGGTCCCACTTGGCGCCGTTGCGCTGCTGGTCGATGTCGAGCACCAGTCGCGGATCGTCGGACGCCTGGGTGACCAAGGGCAGGAAGAAGTCCAGTCCGTTGCTGCCCGGATTATTGGACAGCACGCAGGGGAGCACACCTGCATCCTTCATCTTGGCGGCTACCGCTAGAAGGTCGTCCCATGTCTCCGGCACATCGGCCTTGGCCCGGGCAAAGATGTCCGGATCGTAGAAGATGCCGAATGTCTGCGCCATCCACCCGAGCGCGTACTGCTTGCCGTTGTCGGTGTACTCGTCGTTGGCGGACTGGAAGAAGTCCTTCAGGAAGTCCGGACCCAGCTCGGCGTGCAGGTCCGCGGAGACGCCGGCCTTGCCGTACTCGATGGCGAGCACGTGTGGCGCGAAGATCTCCGGCGGGTCGTTCGCCGCGACCGCTCCCTGCAGCGCGGGCAGATAGGAGTCTGGGTCGCCGAACAGTCGGTTCTCCACGACGATGTTCGGGTGCGCTGCCTGGAACTCCTGGATCAGCGGCCCCCACTGATCGCGCTGCTGGCTGTACCAGTGCCACAGACGCACCCTGGCCTTGCCTCCGGCGGTGGTGCCGCCTCCTGTGGATGTGTCGGCGTCGCAGGCGCTGAGCAGACCGGGCGCCGCGAGCGCGGCGGCGCCGAGCAGACTTGTGCGCAGGAGGTTTCGCCGGCTCACGGCGGCGACAGGTCTGCTGGGCGATGTCTCGGCGCTACCGGGGGATCCCTGGACCATGGCGGCGTCCTTCCCTTGGATGATCGATTGACCGCGGTGTCGGCCGGTCTCGCCCCCGAGAGCCGATGTCATGAGACGAAGAAACGATGAGGGATGTTGAAACGGCAGTCCATACCGGCGTGACAGGGACGTCAACGAAACATTTCTGCGGCGTATCGGAGCTATTCGAACCGCTCTCGCATCACGTTCGCCTCGTCGGCGGGGCACCTACACTCATGAAGGCCGGGCGCCACCCGATTCACTGGGGCAGGTCCGCCGTATGAACGAGGAAGGTCGGCCACATGCGAGCCGTTCGCTGGCACGGCGCGGGTGACGTCCGAGTCGAGGAGGTCGCGCCACCGGCGTCCCCGGGTGCGGGCGAGGTCCGGGTCCGCGTCGCCTGGTGCGGGCTGTGCGGCACGGACGTGCACGAATACCGCTTCGGGCCGGTGCACGTCTCGATACGTCCGCATCCGGTCACCGGGCGATCGGCACCGCTAACCATGGGGCATGAGATCTCCGGATGGGTCGAGTCGGTCGGCGACGACGTGACCGGGCTGGTTGTGGGCGATCTCGTCGCCCTTAACGCGCTGCTGCCGTGCGGTGCCTGTTCTCCGTGCACGCGCAAGGACTTTCACCTCTGCCTGACTCTCGGCCATCTGGGCCAGTCCGCCGACGGCGGGCTGGCCGACCTCCTCACCGTTCCAGCTGCGATGGCCGTGCCCGCGCTCCCCGGTATGAGCGCCGAGGCGACCGCACTCGCGGAGCCGTTCGCCGTGGCCATGCGGGCCGTACGGCGGGCAGGCCGGCCGACCGGCAGGCCATGCGTGGTGATCGGCGCCGGCACCATCGGCCTGGCCACCGCTACCGTGCTCGATGCGGATGGCAACACTGTCACCGTGCTGGACATCGCCAAGGAGCGGATCCGGCATGCCGCCGACCTGGGTTTCGAGGCGCGCGAGGTAACCGACGCCCGCACCTCCGGCCTCCAAGCGCCGATCGTGATCGAGTGCTCCGGCGCGGCGGTCGCGGGTGACACGGCTATACGGCTCGCCGAACCCGGCGGCGTCGTGGTGATCGTCGGATTGCCCGGCGGTCCCAGTAGTCTCGACCTCGCCGACGTGGCGCTGCGCGAGATCCGAATCGTCGGGAGCATGTCACACCTCGCCGACACCGATATGGTCCCAGCCATGGAGATCCTCGCCGCTCACAGCGAGCGGGCGGAGCGGATCGTGACCTCTCGCATCGCCCTCGCCGACACCGTCACCCATGGGTTCGACGTCCTCGTCGGCCCCGAGCGTGACCGACACGCGAAGATCCTCGTGAAGGTGAACGACGCGCCCTGAACGCCGCTGAGGCCTCAGCGGTGTCCCTGACTCCGGCGCTGATCGGAAGGCGGCGACGGGGGCGACTCGTCACTCCAGGGCCACTGAGGTGAGGGGAGCGGTCCGATCGTCTCGCGTACCGCGTCGACCGCAGGCGACCTGACCTCGTCGCTCCGCCACCACAACGCGACCACCCGCTCGCAGTGCGGGTCGGCGATCGGCACGAGCCGGACCCCCTCGATGTTGGCGGTGGTCATGGCCAGGCTATTGGTGACGCCGGTGCCCAGGCCGTGGCGGACCAGGGAGATCAGTGTCTGCGGCTGATTGGTTTGCGCCGTGATCGTCGGTGTGAGGCCGGCGTTGGCGAAGGCGAAATTGGTCTCGTACTGCCGGCCGTATCCCTCGTCGCTCTCGCCGATGCTGATCACCGGTAGCGCCGCGATCTGGCTGAGCCACACGACGCGTGATCGGGCAAGGGGATGGTCCTCACGGAACACCGCGACCAGCGGTTCGCGCCACAGGATCCGATGGGCGACCTGGTCAGCGTTGATCAGTGGCAGCAACGGCCGGATCGCGAGGTCCACGTCGCCGCTGATGAGGGCGCTGCCGAGCGCGACGCTAGGCCCCTCGCGCAGCACCAGTCGCGCCTGCGGATGGGAGCGTTGCAGGGCCCGTACGGCAAGGGGGTACAGGTACGCGGCGGCGCTGGGGTAGGCGCCCAGCCGCACGTCCCCACGCACGACACCCCCGGTCAGGTCGGTCAACATGTTCAGACGGCGAAGGACCTCCTCCGCGTGCGGCAGGAGTGCACGTCCTTCGGGGGTGAGCACAGCCGGGTGCACGGAACGGTCGAGGAGTTTGGTACCTAGTTCCCGTTCGAAGTCGGCGATGTGGCTGCTCACACGCGGCTGTGAGCGGTAGAGGGACTTGGCGGCTGCGGAAAACCCGCCGTAGTGAGCGACCGCGACGAAGCTGACGATCCACTCGATCCGATAGTGGTAGACGCTCCTGATGTCCATCGGGCACGAGCCTAACCCGCAATCGACCCCCACCCTCGAACTACTTTCTGGCGCGGGGTCAGCGGATGAACTGACGCACGTAATCGGCGCCGAGACCAACTTTCTCGTAGTGCGCTCGACACATGTCGATCTTGGTAAAAGTGTCCTCGAAACCGATCTGAGCGCCGGCCTCGTCGACGTAGACCATGGCACCGGAGATGTTGAAGAAAGTGATCATCTCTGTGCAGTCGTCTGGCACGGACAAGGTGTGGATCTCTCCCGGCGGCTCGTACACGAAATGACCGGCCTCGGCGACCCACGGGTGTTCGTAATAGTGCCACTTACCCTTGATCACATAGCCGAAGACGGCGCCGGGATGCCGGTGTCGGGAGACGATGCCGGATGCGGTCACCTTGAGCAGATTGCACCACTGGCCGGTGATCGTGTTGAACATCAGAGGGCGAAACCACACGTTAGGGGCCTGGGGCACCCAGATCCGCTCGTCATCCGGAAGCGCCGCGACAGCGATCTCCAGTGGGACGTCCCCGAACACCGCGATAACGGGGCCTTTGGCGCTGAACATGATTTCCACCTTTCCTCGGTCGGCGCAGCGTGTGCCCCAGAAGGGACAAGCAGGTATCAGGCGGCGAGATAGCCCCCGTCGACGGGCAGGACAACACCAGTGATGAATCCGGCGTCGGGCCCGCACAGGAACGCGACAGCACCTGCCACATCGGCTGGCTCACCCCAGCGGCCCATCGGAGTGCGGTCAATGATGCGCTGGGACGCATCGGCGTTCTGATGCAACTCGGCGGTGAGACCGGTGCGGATCCACCCGGGGGCCACAGCGTTCACCCTGATGCCCTCCGACGCCCAGGCGACGGCCAGCGCCTTGGTGAGCTGTAACACGCCGCCCTTGCTGGATGTGTACGCCGGCACCAGTGGTCCGCCGAAGAAGCTCAGCATCGACGCCACATTGACGATGCAGCCCCCGCCACGACGCAGCAAGGGCTTGGCACCGATACAGGCGCGCATCGTGCCCGTGAGGTTGACCTCGACCACCCGCGCGAAGACCTCAGGCTGATACTCGTCACCACGGTGAATGACTCCGGCGGCGTTCACCAGGACATCCAACTCGGGAAGGCTTGTGATGAAATCCTCCAGATCGTTACCGTGTGTGATATCCAGTTCGACGGCACGCGCGACATTTCCCAGCGAGGCCGGGGCGTCGGCGGCTCGCAACCCTGCCGCGATCACGCGGGCGCCTGACCCGGCGAACCGCTCCGCTATCGCCGTACCGATCCCGCTGGTGCCACCGATGACGACGACAGTACGGACCGTGTCCGATCCCAGCCCGTCTGACGGGGCGGCATCCTGGCGCTTGGCGGCAGAGCCCATCGCTTCGGACACCATGGGAACGTGCTTGCTCTGCTTGCTCACGGTCGTCCTTCAAAGGCCGGAGATGCTAGGACGCTCCGATTTAACCGCCGAGACGGCGACGTATTGCCGATCATGCGGGACCAGGATGGCGGTCATTCGATTCGGCGTGGTATCCGCTTCGCCTTGAATTACTGTGGCCCGCATTGCGATGGAACTATGTTGATAAAACGAAGAGTCTCGGGGTCCTGCCCCGACGAGCGATGTGGTTCCAGCCCACCACGTTGAGGGTCGCCAGTTACGCCCGAGAGCGTAGGCGCCTGGAGGGATTGGCGTCATGACCGTCCAAGGCGGAGCGTGCTGGGGGGTAGGCGCGACTGTCGGCGTCGAAGTCGGTGAACTCTCTCCAGGTCTTGGTGCATTCAACGTGCTCGCATGGCGCACCGGTGGAGCGCGCTGCCTTGCCCGTGCAGCGATAGCGGATGCCGGGCCTCAGCGGTCGACAGAGGCTCAAGTAGCCGGCGTCCACCCCTTGCTGATCCCACCGTCAAGAAGGACGTGTGCGTCTGAACTGAGAAGCGTTGTCCCACGATTTAAGGCGACCGCTCATTTCACGGCGCCGCCCGTGATTCCGGCGATGATCCTCCGCTGTGCGACGACGAAGATGACGATCAGTGGGAGGCTCATGAGCACGACGTAGGCGAAGACGAGGTTCCAGTTGTTCTGGTAAAGGTTGCTACTGGCCACCGAGTAGAGGTTCAAGGGGAGCGTTGTGTAGGTCCCGCCTCCGAGTACGAAGAACGAGTAAAAGATGTCGTTCCAGACGTACAGGCAGATGAGGATGGTGGCGGTCGCGATGACCGGGCGCAGCAACGGCAGGAGTTCTTCAGCCGGGTAGAGCGCAGACACCAGTCCCCACGCCAGCGCTTGCCGGGCATCAATCGGGTCGCCGGTGTAGATCATCATCGCCGCATTGGAGGGACCGATGCTGTGGGTGAGGAAGGCAGCCATGCCGCCTCCGCCGATCCAGCCGAGCTTGATCTCGGGAGAGGCGGATACGACCGCGGCACGTACACGGACGCGTCGACGGTCCCGGGCGAGTTCTTTGAGACCGGGCTGGATGAGCTACGGCTTCCTGGCCGCGATCCTGCTGGGATCAATCTTCCCGCTGTGGTGGTGCTTCATCATCGCCAGCGGTACTGCATCGACGATCGACGCCGCCACCCTTCGCGAGGCGTACCCGATGGTTCCCGACTTCGTCGCTCTCGCCGCGAAGTACGACCCCATCGGCAAGTTCCACAACCCCTACCTGAACACTTGCCTTCTCACGGCTTGAGCTATTGATTGCTCCCTCACCTTCAGCACCCCAACGCGGGGCAGGGACACCGACCGGACAGCGCCCTCGCCCCGACCGCACCATCACCTGGTGAAAGGCACAACCATTGCGCACCACGGCGCAAGCTCTCTGGTGAGGGTAGCAAAAGAGAACCGACCCAGCCGCGGACATGATGATCGCACCAACCGTACCCAGATCCGACGACTGCTCCTCGCCTTCGACTCGTGTCGTTGACGAACACATGGAAGCAGGTCCAGGCCCGGTCCTGGTTCCGCCGCCGTGGGCAAAGGCAAGCCCGCGTCAGCCACTACCGCCGACGCGGGCATTTGCTACATAAATGCCTTCGCAGTACTGGACTCCGGCCCCTCGGCGCCTGGTTCTGGACACACCACAGTGTCTCGAACAGCCGATCGTCGTAACGGACCTGGTCACGTCGGTGGACCGCGATGTCTCGGCAAGCCGGTACTGTGGCGACAGCGACCGACCTGGACGTACCATCGCGGTCGGTCAGCCGTCCTCTCTACCGGTCGCGGTTACGATGCGCTAGCGCGGCTTTGCCGTCGGCCACGTTGAAGCCGTCGATACCGACAAAGGTCGAGTGGGCCTTGCGAGTGGCCACCTTGTACTGCGCACGAAGGGTGCGGGACTCGCCCGGCATCAGGGTGATGTAGTTATCGTCGGCGATGAATGGCAGGATCTGTTCATCCTTCTCATCGAGCCCCTTGATGCGGATCTGCATTGCCGGCAGGTCGCCGGTGTTGGTGAGCTTCACCGTCAGGGCCGCCCAGCCAGGTTCCGGCGAGGGCGCCTGCGTGACTTCCGCGGTCACCACCACAGGCGCCACAGGCGCACCTGCGGTGCCCTTGAGAGTTGTGCGGATGTCGGTGTAGTCGGTCCAGGTGGTCGGTGCATTGGTGCCACGGTTGGTGCGGCTGCGCGCGGGCCAGACCGACTTGGTGTCCGGGTTGGTCCAGTAGAAGTTGGACCCGAGCACCTTGCCGTCCGACGAGACAACCGACGTGCGGACGAACCGGGTGCCCGATAAGCCCTCAACCGGCGAGACCGTTAGCAACGGCAGCCCTACCCGCTTGTACAGCAGATCCGAGACGGCCACTCCACCTTGGGCGATGCTTTCTGCCTGGGTGAACTGGCTGGAGCGCCCGCCGGCCGGAAGCGAGGTGACCACGGAGTCCTCGCCCACCTTGACCCCCCTGAGGTTGTAGACCTCGGCCTTGACCGTCACGTTCGTTAGGTTCTTCCTCGACTCGTTGGAGAGGAATACCGTCTGGTCGCGTATGTCGAGGATGGGGTTGATGCGCTGATTGGCCAGCTTCTCGCCGTAGAATCCGCCGTTGAGGTCGTAGTAGTAGTCGTAGGTCTGCCACGCCATCGACGGCCAGGCGGACTGGCTCATCCATTGCATCAAGCCTGGGGTGTCGTTGACGAACACGGCCTCGAACATCGACCGGTGGTTGTCGTAGTTCATCAGCTGCGCGGTCTTGATGAACTCCTCAAAGCCGTTAGCCACCCAGTTCGGGTCGTAGGTGTGACTGATGTGATCTAGTTCGCGGGATGCCTCGGTAGCACCGCTCGTGGTGAAGTCGTGCACGCCCCACACGTCGACGCCCGGGGTGGAGGTGACGGGCGGCCAGGGGATGACGTCACCCAGCATCCGATGCATCGACTCGATGGTTGGTATGTTGAGCTGCCCGCGTTCGGACGACAGGTTCTTCGCGCCATTGCCGTTGCCGTTGTAGCCGGACGCTGCGGGGGTGTTGTCGAAGTACCAGAGCGCGTCACGGACGCCGTACGGACCGTTGCCGTCCATGCCCTCTGCTGGGCTCGCCGAGCTTGACACATACGTCCGCGTCGGGTCGAGCGTACCGGTTCCAGTTGCGGTCAGGGCGCGGAGTTGAGGCTCCAAGGTGGGCGACGGGATGCCCTCGTTGCGGCCGCAGTAGAACGCAACGGACACATGGGAGCGGACCCGCTTCACCTTGGCGATGGCGCTGGCCATGAACATCTGCTCGTTGTGGGCGTTGGGGCCGTCGA
This sequence comes from Planotetraspora mira, assembly GCF_016863275.1. Classification (GTDB taxonomy): domain Bacteria; phylum Actinomycetota; class Actinomycetes; order Streptosporangiales; family Streptosporangiaceae; genus Planotetraspora; species Planotetraspora mira. Next base: position 139,445 of record NZ_BOOO01000037.1, on the reverse strand, counting down.
ACGGGTTGGCCAACCAGAAGTCATCCATGATCATGATCCCGTACTTGTCGGCCGCGTCGTAGAAGGCCGGATTGCCGGTCATACCTACCCAGTTGCGGACGATGTTGAGGTTGGCCTCCTTGTGCAACCGCATCTTCAGGTCGTAATCCTCGGAGGTGTTGGCCATGTTCTGATCGGACAGACCCCAGTTGCCGCCGTTGGCCACGATGCGGGTACCGTTGACATAGATATTCATCCCGGCGTGCGGGTTGCGAGCCGGCGTGGGGTCATACGCATCCAGGTCGGGCTGTTCTGTCCATGCGAACCTGAGCTCGCGGATGCCCGTCTTGAAGTTGGCCTCGTCCGAAACCACATAGGACCCGGACTGCGAGGAGGCGACCTTCACTGTGAGGCGCGTGTCGTACAACGGCTGATCGCCATACCCATTGGGCCACCAGAGCTTGGGATCGCGCATGGTCACCGTTGGCAGTGAGACCGAGATGGTCGAGTGTGCGGGGACCGCGTATGAGCGGTCCGAGGACACCTTGATGTCGCCGATCGTGCCGGACACGCGCACGTACTTCGTGATGTCGGAAGCATTCGTCAGATCCATCTTGGGCGTCAGTCTCGCGCGGGAGAAGCGACTGTCCTCGAAATCGGTGACCACCCATGCGTTCTCGATGAGGACGTCCTGCGAGCACGACAGATAGACGTCCTCGTAGATGCCGATGTTGCGGCCGCGGATGGTCGGGAGCCAGTCCCAGCCCACCGATGCCTCGATCGTCGCGTTGTCGGCGCCCAGGTATCCGCCGTTGCTGCCGGCATTCGCAAGGGTCTGAAGGGAGACGTTGCCGGGGTAGTCATTCTTCTTGATCAGGACGGCCAGATAGTTGGTGCCGCCGTACTTGACGAACCGGGTGATATCAAACTTTCCCGGTGTGTAGGCGCCTTCGAGGTCGTAGTCGCCATCTGCGATGGAGCGGGCCTCGGTGCCGAGGCGGTGGCCATTCAGGTAGATGTTGGCCTTCCAGTTGATGGCTTGGAAGTTCAGCCAGGTGCGCTTGCCCCGCAGCGACGCCGCAATGGTGAAGGTGTTGGTGTACCACCAGTCAGAGTCGGTGAAGTAGGAATCAGAAACCTGCGTTTGATAGTCGGAGAATGCCGGATCGACGATGGCGCCCGCCTTCAGGAAGGACATCAGTACGGTGCCCGGGACTGTCGCGGGCAGCCAATCTGCGGTTGTGGCCGCGCCCGCCTGAGTCGAAAGTTCTTCGCCCCTGCTGTTCGTATTGAACGCACGCGCCAGCTTCCAACTACCTCCGGTGAGGTACTGGATCTCGTCGGCTCGGACCGCGGGTGCCGGCGGGAGGGTGTAGTGGAGGTTGTTGGTGCCCCAGACTTCGAACGCTTGAAGGCGGTAATCCGTGCCGACCCGCGCGGTGAACTCCACCTTGACGTAGCGCTTACCGCTCTGCGTGGGAAGGGTGACGCTCTGATTCCAGCCCGACGCGCCCGTGACGGTCTTGACTGTGTCGAAGGTGGTGCCGTTGGCCGACACCGAGATGTGGTAGTCGGTGGCGTACTGAGTGGTGTCGGACAGCCACATCAACTTGACGGTGTCGAAGTTGGAGGGGGCGCCGAGATCTACTGTCAGTGAATGCGGTATGGCCGCTGTGGAGGACTGCCAGTAACTGGCGAACGCGGGCTTGGGCACTACCGGGTAGCCGTCGTCGCCAAACAGGTAGAGCTCGGCGATGCGGACGGTCGTGGCCGAGGCAGCAGTCACCAGGATGCGGTAGTTCTGGTAGTTGGCGCCGCTGAGCGGGAAGGTTCTTCCTTGGCTGGGAAGCTGGTCGAGCCCGGTCATGCCGGTGCGGCTGTCGAGAGTCGTCCAGGCGGCGCCGTCATGAGACCCCTGGAACTCCCACGCGGTGGGGTAGTTCTGGGCGAGGCCGTTGCTGTTCCCCAAAGGATTGTATTCCGGCTGCACTCGGTAGGACCGCAGCGATGTCGGCGAGAGCAGATCGATGGCGAGCCACTGCGGATTGGACGTGCTGAGCGTGCCCGTAGACTGCCAGTACTGGCCGTTCAGGTGGTAGTCGAAGCCGTAGACCGCCAGGTTGGCCCCGTCGGCGCTCGACGCCGTTACCACTGGCCTCGCCACGGGCGTAGCCGTCGGATCGGTGAAGAGACCGTCCGTCGTCAGGTGGCCGACGTTGTTGAAGTTGCCGGCGGCATAGCTCGACTGCAGGACTGCGCGACGCAGCGCGATGTTTCGGTGGCCTTTGACATTTCGATGGTCTTCAGGAGAGAGGATTTGGGAGCCGGACGGAGAAGCTGAGGCCGACGACGTGAATCCGCCCAACTCCGCCACGCCCACGCCCACTGTGAGCCCCGCGACGGTAAGAACCTGCCGCCGAGAAAAACGTGTCATCAACTGCTCTTCTCTACGCTGGATTGCTTGTCAGCTAGAAACTTGTTCAGAAAGTCGGCCCTGCCCACGTGTAGTAGGAAACCGGCGGCTGACTTCGACCTGCCAACGACATCACGCCCTACTACCGCCGCACCGATATCGGCAATCGGGTCGCCGCTACTCCCGAAGGCGACGCTCGCGAGCGCGCACTCCGCCGACGGACGCCTCACGGGGCCCGGGGGTCGGCGAGACGGACGTTCGGCGGCCCAGCCGCCACCGCACCACACATCGACAGGGTGCCCACCGACACCCTGTCGATCGGCCGCCGGTGGAGAGGAGTCCGCCTCGGTGACTCGACACGCGCATCGCAACGACGGCCGCCCCGCTCGCGGACAACGTTGTCAATCACAGCAGGAAGCTTCCCCGACCGAGTATGGGCCGTCAAGTAGTGCCCGGGTGGTCGCAAGAAATTTGGGTGCAGGCCGACCCGCAGCCGGCGGCGTCGGAGGCCCTGGTGGATCCGAGGAGGCACAGGGACCGGTGTCGTTGTTGGGATTAGGGCTCAGCGCTGATTTGGTTGGTCCGTCGGTCTTTATGGTCGTTTCCTTGTCGGTTCGTGGTGATAGTTACCGACGAGGTGTTGGCTGAGAGGCTGGCTGTATTGCGTCCGCATCTGAACGAGCGTCAGTGCCGGCTGGTCTTGGGTGCGGAGGCCGAGGCGTTGGGGCGGGGTGGGATCGCGTTGATGGCCAGGATGTCTGGTGCGTCGCGGACGACGGTGCCGTCGGGCGTGGCCGCGATCCGGGCCGGGGCCGGGATGGATGTGCGGTCCGGGCGATCGGTGCTGGTCGGCCGGCCGTGGAGCAGACCAGTCGGCGACGTGGAGGCGTCGGTGTCGCCGGAAACGCGGGTGATCGGTGTTCGCCGTTGCGGTGGACGACGAAGCCGTTGGCCCAGTTGTCGAAAGGCCTGGTCGCGAAGGTTTCCGGTGAGTAAGAAGACCGTGGCCAGGTTGCTGGAGCAGGCGGTACCGGCTGTAGTCGGTGTTCAAGACGAAGGAAGGCGACCAGCACCAAGACCGCGATGCCGAGTTCCGGCACATCAGCAGCATGGCGCAGGAGTTCCTCGATGCGGGAGAGGTAGGGGTTGCCCGGCGTGGCCCGGGCGGATCGGATCGGCCGGAGGCACCTCGGTGGCCGGGTCGATGCCGCGCAGGTGGTCGTGAACCCGCGTACCGTCGTCAGCCGTTTTACCTGGCACGCGGCACCGCGACCAGGTTGCATCGCTCAGGCGATCCGCGGGTGAGGAGCCGCCACGTGTCCCGGTAGGCGGCGACGGTGTTCGGACTGGCCCGACGCTGCGTGAGCTGTCGCCTAGTGAACAACGCCTCCGGCATGGGAGCAAGCAGGGTCATGATGCGCCGTCATCGTCGTCCCGCTGCGGACAGCAATTCCGGCGATTCAGCCAGGTGCCAGTGCGTTGATGCCGGGTTGGCGTGTCCGAGGTAGCAGACAGCCTGCTGCTGACCAGGACAGATGGATTCTCCGTGTGCTCGGCTCTCGACGAGATCGACCGTGCCGATATACGGTATGCCGCGCGAGTCCTGACAACGTTGTCATACAACACCGATCGGGAAGGACGCTTCATGACTTCGACGTTTGACGAACAGCATCATCTTCCGCTGCCGAAACTGAATCGTCGCGGGTTCCTCGGCGTAGGGGCGGCGGCCGGGACCGCCGTCGTGCTCAGCGGGCTGGCTGCGCCGGCGGCCAGCGCAGCCACGGCACAACGGACGGACGACGGCGGCAAGTGGAACAAGCGCTCGAAGCCGAGCCGGGGCTACCGGATGACGGCCCAGGCACTGGGCGTCAACACCACCTCAGGTGACGGCAATTTCGCGGATGCGGTCGTGCCCGGACTGCTCGCCGACGCCCACATCGGACTGATCCGGTACCCGGGTGGCTCTGGCGCGGACAATGCCAACTGGAAGGCGCCGACGGGCTCGCTGCCCTGGCCGAAGTACATGGCGTTAATGGCTCAGATCGGCTCCGCACCGATGATCACGATCAACTACGGGACGCTGGCCCAGGGCCCCGACTCGGCGGCGGCCTGGGTCGGCAGCGCGCTCACCTTCCCGAACTACGACAGCACGACTGCCATCTGGGTGCTCGGCAACGAAGGCTATGGACCGTGGGAACGCGACCAGCACCCGGACCCCCACACGCCCGCGTCCTACGCGACGAATGTGCGGCCGTACTTTGTGGCCATGCACGCTGTCGATCCCGCCACGCGAGTGGGTTTCCCGATGACCATCGACCGCACGGTGGCCGCGGGGACCGGGACGTGGGTCGCGGACCCGGACCTGTGGAACCGCACCGTGTTGAAACAGAACGCCGACCAGGTCGACTTCATCGACTTCCACTGGTACCCGATCTTCGGCATCCCTGTGCTCTCCAACGCGCAGTTGTTCGAGACGGTTGATCGGATCCCGCACGCGATGGACTACCTACGGTCCATCATCGACGAATACGACCCCAACACACCGATCGTGGTCAGTGAGTCGAACATTTCGCAGTCGGAGATCGTCTACAACTGCCAGCCCGTCGCCGCCCTCTACGCGGTCGCCACCGCACTCACCTGGTTGTCACAGGGAGCGGACTCCTACATGTGGTGGCAGGTCCACAACAGCGACAACATGAACGGCGACTTCGGCTTCCTCTCCAACGGTAGCGGCAATCCCGGCCCGAGCGCGACGACGCTGGCCACTGCGGTCACGGCCGGCGCGCGGAACATCGCCGTGGCCTCCACGGCGGGGTTCTACTATGGACACCAGTTCACGGTCGACACCGGCGCGACGCTGGAATCCCGGAAGATCACCGCCATCGGTGGGAGTGCCACGCTGGCCGTGCCGGTGGCCAAGGGCGACAAGAACCTGAAGGTGAGCAGCATCGTCCCGTTCGCGCCGGGTACGCCGATCACGATCGACACCGGCTCCGGCCTTGAGTCACGTACTGTCGCATCGGTCGGCACGGGCGCGGACTCCGGCCTGCTCGCCGCGCCGGCGTCCGCAGGTGACAAGACCATCAGAATCGTCGGCCGGGGTATGGGCGGACAGTCCATCCCGGTGTTCATGCCGATCGGATTCGCGCCCGGGGGCACGGTCACCGTCGGAACCGGTACGGACGCGGAGACCGCGACCATCGAATCCGTGGGTACGTCGTCGAGCCTGGGCACGACGCTGGTCGCGCCGGCATCCGTCGGCGACAAGACGCTCTATGTCGCCAGCGTCTCCAACTCCAACAACGGGATCGCCAACTATGTGGGTGATCCGATCACGATCGGTTCCGCGGCGACCGAGGAGGTTCGAACCATCACGGGCGTCGGCTCCGGTGCGGCGGCCGTGACCACCGTCGTCGCGCCGCTGAGTGCCGGCACCCGCACCGTCTTCCTGGCCAGCGTCACCGGCGTCACGGTGGGCCATCCGCTCATGGTTGACACCGGCGCCGATCAGGAGATCGTGAGCACGATCGCCTCGGTGGGTGCCCAGACCGCCACTACCCTGGCCGCGGCGGCGGCCGCCGGCGCCACGAATGTCAAGGTGACCAGCAACGCTGGCCTGCTCGCCGGGCATCTGATCACCATAGACACCGGCGCCAACCGCGAGACCTTCACCATTTCGTCGGTCGGCTCCGGCGGGCCCACCGGTAGCGGTATCAGCCTGTCCGGCCCGCTGACCCTGGCCCACGCTCTCGGTGCCGCGGCGGTCGATGTCGGCACCGGGGTAATTTTGTCCCACCCGGTCACCGTGGCCCACGCGGCCGGCGTGGCCGCCCAGGACATCGGTTCCGGGATCACCCTGTCGGCCCCGCTCAAGCAGGCCCACCCCATCGGAACACCGACCCGCGACGCCGGCAGCGGGCTCACCCTCACCAAACCCCTACACAAGAACCACCCCGACGGCGCGACAGTGAGCACACCGGGGACCGGGATCACCCTGTCCGAGGCCCTCACATCGGCGCACGACACGGCAGCGGCCGTGGTGAGCACGGGGATCACGTTCACTCCGGCGCTGGGCAACGCACACCCGGCCGGTGCCACCGTGAACGAGCTGGGTTTGAAGGAACCCCCATTGAACACGCCGATGCCGGCCTACTGGGGCTTCGTGCTGGCATCGTTGATGACGAAGCCGGGCGCGTATCTGACGGAAGTGACGCCCTCGTCGCCCAGCACGGTGCGCGCGTTCGCGTCTTACCTGGACGGTACCCAGTCCATCTGCCTGGTCAACACCGACGATGTCAACCCGGTCACCTTCCGGGTCAACGGTATTGGTCACGGCGGCACGTTGAAGACCTACGACTACGGACTGCTGAACCCCTCCATCGTTGAGGGCACAACAACCTTCGACCACGCGGCGGATGGACTTGTGCTGGCACCCGAGTCCATCAGGATTCTGGTCGGCTCCGTAGCGGGCTCGCAGCCAAAGGTCTCCGTGGAAGTCCGCCACTAGCGAGCGCCGAACCGGAGCAAATTATCCCCTACCTCCGAAGTGGCGCTCTCCGTCCCGGGAAACGGAGAGCGCCTCGGCCTCTGTCGTGGGACTGACCGGGCTCTGCCGAAGAGCGGTTCGGCGGGATCGACATCCTCGTCAACAACGCGGGACAGGCCGTGATGGGAGCGGTAGAGGAAGTAACGGCCGCCCAGGCCTGTGAGCAGATGGAGGTCAACCACTTCGGCGCCTTCTACACGTCGCAGGCAGTCGTGCCGCACATGAGGAAGCGTCGCAGCGGTCGGATCATCCAGATCTCCTCAATGGGCGGGGTCGTGGCGCTTCCAACTATGGGGACGTACCACGCGACCAAGTGGGCCCTGGAGGCGTTGAGCCAAGCGTTGGCGGCGGAGGTCGCGGAGTACGGCGTGCATGTCACGCTCGTCGAGCCGCTCATGTTCCCGAGCGAGCTCGGGAGCATGGCGCCACCGATGCCCGAATACGACCACGCACGCGTGAATCGCTCCGGCTTCGATGGAGGCTCTGATGTTCACCGAGTTCCGTGGAGCCGGGTTGGTTGGCTGTCATGCCAGCTGGGTGTTTGAGTGAAGCATCTCGTATTCGATCGGGGTGAGCATCCCCAGGGCGCTGTGGCGTCGTTGCCGGTTGTGGAAGATCTCCAGGTATTCAAAGATCGCGTTGGCGAGTTCGATGCGGGTCTTCCATCGTTGGCGGTTGAGTAACTCGGTCTGCATGCGGCCCCAGAACGACTCGATGACCGCGTTGTCGTAGCAGTCGCCGATCGATCCCATCGACGGGACCAGCCCCGATGCTTTGGCGCGTTCGGTGAAGGCCCAGGAGGTGTATTGAACCCCGTGGTCGGAGTGGATCACTGTGCCGGCCTGCGGGGTGCGGTTGTGGATGGCCATGCCGAGCGCGTTGGTCACCAACGCTGCGGTCTGGGTCGAGTCGATGGACCAGCCGACCACCCGCCGGGAGTAGACGTCCAAGACGACGCAGCAGTAGACCTTGCCTTCGCGGGTCGGATGTTCGGTGATGTCGGTGACCCACAACTGGTTTGGCCCGCCCCTGGCGAACAGCCGATCGACCATGTCGGTCGCGGTCGGCACCTGCGGGATCGGGCGCCGGCGGTGGTTGCCGGGCAGGCCCTTGATGCCGGCACGATGCATCAGCATGGCGACGGCGCCGTATCCGACCGCGATGCCGCGGCCGAGCGTGAGTTCGGCGTGCACCCGGCGGCCGCCGTAGACGCCTCGAGAGGCGGTGTGGACCTCGCGGATCATGTCAGTGAGCCAGGCATGGCGTAGCGCCCTGGCTGAGGGCGGGCGAGTGCGCCAGGCGTAGTAGCCCGACTCCGAGACGCCCATCACCCGGCAGCAGACCTGGACCGGGAAGCCTTCGGCGGCCATCACCGCGATGGCCTCGAACCGCCTTTTGGGGACACCACCTCTCGCAGCAGCTCACTGGCCCGCCGGGTCACCGCCAGCTCGGCCTCCAGCTCCGCAATCCGTCGCCGGGCGGCAACCAGTTCGACCTGATCTGAAGACGTAATGCCGGGCTCGAGCCCCGCGTCGATGCGGTCCTGCTTGCGCCAGTTGTAGATCGTCTGGTCGCTGATCTGCAGATCCGCGGCCACCTGCTGAACGGTCCGGCCACCCTTGAGCAGGTCCAGAACCTTACGACGGAACTCGGGGGGATAGCTCCTCGGCATGCTGACCTCTCCTGAGGATCGAGACATGCAAGTCAACCAAAGCGACTCTACGAAAGCCGGTGAACATCAAGCTCTCCATCAAAGCCGGGGCGGTTCAATGTGGTGGTGACCGCCATCGTCAGTCTGGGCTATGGCCTGAACTTCGTCAGCGAAGATCTTGAGAAGGTCGCGGTCGCCGGCGACGAAGAGAGGTCGAGTCTCAGGGTCGCCGACCACAACAACTGGTTTCCGTCCACGCTCTGGACAGATAGGAGTGTGAGTGCCGTCTGGCCAAGCGTGCGAGCCCCATGAGCGAGCGTCGCTGGACCTACCCGGGAGGCGCGGTGCTGCCGCGAGGGGTGAGGCGGGCGGCAGCGTCCTCCAGCGGGGCCGCGCGGTCGCCGTCGATGAGCGCCAGCAGGCGCGCGGCCGCATGTGCACCGTATGCCGGGATGTCCCGGGTGAGTGCGGTCAGCGATGGCCGGACGACTTGGGAGAGCGGAGAGTCGTCCCACGCGACGATCGACAGGTCCGCAGGGACACTGAGCCGCATTTCCTGAGCTACCGACAGCCCGGCCACGGCCATGATGTCGTTGTCGTAGACGATCGCGGTAGGCCGCCGAGACGAGCTGAGCAGCCGTCGAGTAGCCCGCGCGCCCTCCTCGCCGGTGTAGTCCGTGTGGACGGTCGTGTGCTCAGCAAGCCCGAGTTGCCGGCATATGTTGCCGAACGCCTCGTCTCTGATCGAGGTGTGCACAAGGCGGGGCAACCCCGCGACCCTGGCGATGTTCCGGTGGCCGAGCGCGGCCAGGTACTCCACCGTTTCCCGTACGGCTGCGCCGTCGTCGGACCAGACCGGTACGAGAGAGCCCGCCGCGGACGGGTGCCCGATCACGACCGCGGGAAGGCCGAGGGACTCTATTTCGGGTACGCGACGGTCGTCGACGTGGAGGTCGACGAGGATCGCCCCGTCCACCCTGCCCTCACCCCACCACCGGCGGTAGACCGCCATTTCGGCATCGTGGTCGGCGACCACTTGGAGCAGGAGAGCGCAGGAACGGGCGGACAGCTCGGCCTCGATCCCGCTGATGAGCTCCATGAAGAACGGCTCCATGCCGAGGATGCGCGCCGGCCGGCACAGGGCTAAGCCGATGGCGTTGGCCCGGGCGCCGTTGAGCGCGCGGGCGGCGATGTTCGGCCGCCAGCCGATCTCCTCCGCGATGGCGAGGATGCGGGCTCTGGTCGCTTCGGACACTCCGGGCTGGCCGTTCAAGGCGTAGGAGACCGCGCCCTTGGAGACGCCCGCCTGCCGGGCGATGTCCGTGATCGTCGGTCGTCTCACATGCTCCCTCAACTGAACCGGTCCAGTGTCCGCCACCATATACCAGTGAGGCTCACTGACCTACTTTGTTCGGCTATTGACACAGCTGACATTTCGAATTTACGGTCTCGGTACTTATCCGGTTCAGCGCAAGAGGATGACCTTCCGGGTGCGGCCTTTCGTAGACCGGTTCATCCGGCGGCGCACGACCCATCGGGGCCTGGCCGAAGTGCGGACCCCGCGCGGCGACGACGCGTGGGGGAAGGAGAGTCACGATGCGAAGACGAACACGGCTTTTGATCCCCCTCCTCGCGGCCGGTCTGATCGCGGCCTGCTCGGGTGGCGGGGGCACGCCGACGCAGGGCCCTCAGGCCGGGACCGCCGTGGCGCCAGGTGGGGGAGGAGGCTCGTTCCCTCGTAACGAGACTCTCTACACCAGCGGCACGCAGTGGGGCCCGCCGGCGAACTGGAACCCGTTGCGGGAGTGGGACTTCGCGACGGGCACCAAGGGCCTGGTCTACGAGACCCTGTTCCTCTATGACCCGAACACCGACAAGCTGACTCCCTGGCTGGCGGAGAGCGGCGACTGGACCAGCGACACGGAATACACGCTCAAGCTCCGGCAAGGCATCACCTGGGCGGACGGCAAACCGCTCACGGCGGCGGACGTCGCCTTCACATTCGAGCTCGGCAAGATGGAGACCGTTCCCTACCACCCGGTCTGGTCCTGGCTGAAGAGCGCCGAGGCGGTCGACGACCTCACCGTGAAGTTCACGTTCACCGAGGCCAACTACCAGCAGTGGGCGAACAACCTCTACAGCAGGGCGATCGTCCCCAAGCACATCTGGGAGGGCCGATCTGAGGACGAGGTGATGAACGGGGTCAACGAGAAGCCCGTCGGCACCGGCCCCTACGCGTACCAGTCCCATGACCAGGACCGCATGGTCTGGGTGAAGCGGGACGGGTGGTGGGCGACGAAGGCGCTGGGCAAGGACGTCAAGCCGAAGTACATCGTCGACATCGTCAACTCGAGCAACGAGGTGGCGATGGGCATGCTTCTCCAGAAGGGGCTCGACCTCAGCACCAACTTCCTTCCGGGGATGGCCAACCTCGTGAAGGGCAACTTCGGGATCCAGACGTACTACAACGAGCCGCCGTTCATGTTGCCGGCCAACACCGCGTGGTTGTGGCTGAACACGACGAAGAAGCCGATGGACGACGTGGCCTTCCGCAAGGCGGTCGCGTACTCGGTGGACACGAAGAAGATCGTCGAAGGCGTGTACGGCAACCTGGTCAAGGCATCCAGCCCGACAGGCCTGCTGCCCCAGTGGGACAAGTACATCGACCAGAGCGTCGTCAGCAGGCTCGGCTTCTCCTACGACCCTGACAAGGCCAAGAAGCTGCTGGCCGACGCCGGATACAAGGACGGGGACGGCGACGGGTACGTCGAGTCGCCGACAGGGTCGAAGATCTCTCTGAAGCTCATCGTCCCCGCCGGATGGACCGACTGGATGGAGGCGAGCCGCGTCATAAGCGCGGGCGCCAAGGCGGTCGGAATCAACGTCGAGGCCGACTTCCCCGACTACAACGCGCTCGTGGACAGCCGCAACTCCGGCAAGTACGACATGGTGATCAACAACGACAAGCAACTCTCGAACACGCCGTGGCTGTACTACGACTACATCTTCCGGTTGCCGGTTCAGAAGCTGCAGACCGTGACGAACTTCGGCCGGTACGAGAGCAAGAAGGGCTGGGGGCTCACCCAGCAACTCGACGCCGTCAAGCCCGACGACGTCGCGGGCATGCAGAAGATCACCTCCCAGCTCCAAGAGGTTCAGCTCGAGGAGATGCCGGTGATCCCGCTCTGGTACAACGGCCTCTGGTCGCAGACCACCAACTCCGTGTGGAAGAACTGGCCGTCGAGCGCGCAGGGGACACCGAAGTACGCCCCGACCGTCTGGCGCAACTGGCTGGAGATGGGCGGCGTCCTGATGCTGACCGAGCTCCAGCCCGCAGCCGGCTGACCTTCTCGCGCCCCTCTTCCCCAGGGAAGGTCTCCCGGGAAGGGGGGCGCCACTCTGTGACCGGGAGGTCAGTTTGCGCCGCTATTTCGGCAGAAAGCTCCTGATTTATGGGCTCACCTTCTTCGTTGCCGTCACGATCAACTGGTCGATCCCGAGGTTCATGCCGGGGGACCCCGTGCAGAGCATGCTCTCGCGGGCGAACATCTCCCAGCCAGAAGCCGTCGAGGCCATGCGGGTCCACTACACGAATCTGTTCGGGTTGGACCTCCCACTGTGGAAGCAGTACCTGAACTTCTGGGGGGCGCTACTCAAAGGTGATCTCGGCATCAGCATCTGGCTGTTCCCGACACCGGTGACCGACGTCATCGTCCGGGCCGTGCCGTACACGCTGGCGCTCCTCATTCCGGCCATCCTGCTGAGCTGGGTGGCGGGCAACCGGTTCGGGGCGTTCGCCGCACGTCGCACGTGGCTCGACAACACCGTCCTGCCGGTCGGTTACGTGCTGACCGCCACCCCCTACATGTGGCTCGCGATCCTGCTGGCCTGGGCCCTCGGGATCGTCGCCGGGATCTTTCCGGTCGCCGGGGCGTACAGCTTCGCGATGGAGCCCAGTTGGTCGCCGGCCTTCCTCGCGAGCCTCGCGCAGCACTGGTTCCTCCCATTCGCCTCGCTCTTCCTGGTGGCGTTCGGAGGATGGGCGATCGGCATGCGCAACATGATCATCTATGAGCTGGAGGCCGACTACGTGCACTATCTGGAAGCTCTCGGTGCGTCGAGACGGCTGGTCCGGCGGTACGCCTTCAGGAACGCGATACTGCCGCAGATCACCGGGCTCGCCCTCCAGTTGGGCGTGCTGGTGGCCGGCGCCCTGGTCACCGAGATCGTCTTCTCCTATCCCGGGCTCGGCCATCTGATCCTTCAGGCCATCCAGAACCAGGACTTCTTCCTCCTGCAGGGGACCTTCCTGTTCGTCGTCATCGGCGTTCTGATCGCCAACTTCGTCATCGACATCGTGTACGTCCTGGTCGATCCGCGTACCAGGACCGGGATGGGAGGAGCGGCGTGACCGCCGTGCCCACCGCGCGCCGGGAGGCGCTGCACTTCGCGCTGCGCAACGGGAAACTGCTCGCCGGGCTGGTCGTCGTCGGGGTCTTCCTGATCGCCGCGGTGGCCGGACCGCTGATCATTGACTACGGTCCCAACGACTACGTCGGACCCGCCGCCTCGCCGCCGTCGGGGGAGTTCTGGTTCGGCACGACGACGTTCGGGCAGGACGTCCTCGCCCAGTTCGTGTACGGCCTGCGTGCGACCTTCCTTGTGGGAATCCTCGGCGGCGGGCTGGCCGCCGTCATCGGCATGGTCGTGGGTTTCACCGCGGGGTACCGCGGCGGCCTGGTCGACGAGGTGCTCAACATGATCACGAACATCGTCCTCGTGCTGCCCGCCCTCGTGGTCCTGCTGATCATCAATGCGTACCTGGGCGTGCGGAGCATCGGCCTGCAGGCGCTGTTCATCGGTCTGACCTCGTGGCCGTGGGCGGCGCGGGCGATCCGCGCGCAGACGTTCTCACTGCGCTCCCGGGACTTCGTGGATCTGGCCAGACTCAGCGGCGTGCGCACAGCGAAGATCATTCGCCGGGAGATCGCGCCGAACATGAGCTCCTACCTCTTCATGACGTTCATCCTGCTCTTCGGGGGATCGGTCCTGATCGCCGCGTCGCTCGACTTCATCGGGCTGGGTCCCACCGAGGGCGTCTCCCTGGGGCTGATGCTGAACAACTCCGCCCGGTGGAGCGCGCTCCAACTCGGGATGTGGTGGTGGTTCATCCCGCCGGGGGCCGGCATCACCGCGATCGTCGGGGCCCTCTACGTGATGAACGTCGGCCTGGACGAGGTCTTCAACCCGAAGCTGAGGGAGATGTGACGTGGCTCTGAGGGTGACCGACCTCAAGGTCCACTATCGGACGCGCCGGGGCGAGGTGAAGGCCCTGGACGGCGTCACCTTCTCCGTCGCCGACGGCGAGATCATGGGGCTAGCCGGGGAGTCCGGCTCCGGCAAGTCCACACTCGGGAAGAGCCTGATCCGCCTCGACAGCCGGATGCGGCACGTCGGCGGCACCGTCGAGCTCGACGGGACCGTGGTGCCCGTGACCGACAAGCGGCGGATGAACGCCTTCCGCTTCCACAAGATCTCGATCATCCCGCAGTACTCGATGAGCGCCCTCAATCCCACCAGGAAGATCGGCCGGATGGTCGGCGAGCTGTTGGCCTCCCGCGGTGTGCGGCTGGAGACCGCGGAGCTGGAACGGCGGCTCGAGCTCGTCGGGCTCTCCGCGGAGGTGCTCGGCCGCTATCCGATCGAGTTGTCCGGCGGGATGAAGCAGCGGGTGGTCATGGTCGTCTCCACACTGCTGAACCCGTCGCTGCTCATCGCCGATGAGGTCACCTCGGCACTCGACGTCTCCACCCAGAAGGCCGTGGCGCGCACCCTTCTCGGTCTTCGTGACGGCGGCCTCGTCGGCAGCATGATCGTGGTGACGCACGACATCTCGCTCGTCTACCAGATCGCGGACACGATCATGGTCATGTACGGCGGGCGGCTGGCGGAGAAGGCTCCGGCGGACGCCGTGGCGACCTCACCGCGCCACCCGTACACGCGGGCTCTGATCTCCTCGCTGCCCGAGGCGGGGGTGCGGCATGCGGACAAGCGGCTGCAGGGCATTCCAGGGAGCCCGCCCGCACTGCTCGACCCGCCGCCCGGCTGCCGGTTCAGGGACCGGTGCCCGCTCGCCTTCGAGCGCTGCGCGGAGCAACCGCCGTTCGCGGAGGTGGCGCCCGATCACTTCGTGGCCTGTTGGAAGGCGATGTGATGGCCGAAGACGTGCTGCTCAGGCTCGACCGGGTCTCCAAGGTCTACAAGGTCGGGGCGTTCGGCGGCAGGGAGCTCGCCGCGGTGTCCGACGTCGGTTTCGAGGTGAGGCGGGGCGAGGTCGTCTCCCTCATCGGCGAGAGCGGGAGCGGGAAGAGCACCCTCGCCCGGATGATCCTTCGGTTGACGTCCGTCAGCGGCGGCACGATCACCTTCGACGGCACGGACGTCTCCACCCTGGGCAGGTCGTACTACCGCCAGGTCCAGGGCGTCTTCCAGGATCCGTTCAGCTCGTTCAACCCGATCTTTCCGGCAGACCGCGTCCTGACGATGATCAGGGACCAGTTCTTCCCCAGGGCCGCGGGCTGGTCCGAGCGGGTCGCGGCCGCGCTCGAGGACGTGCGGCTCGACCCCGGCCAGGTGCTGGGCAAGTATCCCCACCAGCTCAGTGGCGGCCAGCTCCAGCGGCTGCTGATCGCGCGGGCGCTGCTGCTAGACATCAGGCTGCTGGTCGCCGACGAGATCACCAGCATGCTCGACGCCTCGACCCGCATCGACGTGCTCAACCTGCTCGCCGACCTGAAGGCGCGCGGGCTGGGCGTCCTGTTCGTCACCCACGATCTGTCACTCGGCACCTACGTCAGCGACCGGACCGTGGTGCTCCGGCAGGGGAGGGTCGTGGAGTCGGGCCCCACCACCCAGATCTTCGAGCGCCCTGAGCATCCGTACACCCGTAACCTGCTCGCGTCGGTTCCCCGATTGGGCGCCAAGTGGGCCGACGAGGCCGCGCCGACCGGTTTGCCGGACGGCACACCGGTCGTCACGGCGGATGGCACGGGGAATGCCACAGGAAACGTCGCGACGCACGTCACAGAGGAGAAAGCGTGAGCTTGCACCGTCCCCTGCACGACGGATGGACCGTCACCGCCGTGTCGTCGACCGGGCGGCTCGGGCCGGTGATCGCCGGAGTGCCCGCGATTGTTCCCGGCTGCGTCCACACCGACCTCCTCCACGCCGGGATCATCGACGATCCCTATCTTGACGACAACGAGACGCGGCTGAACTGGATAGGGCACACCGCCTGGGCCTACGAGACGACGTTCACTTGGTCGGACACCGGCGACGACCGCGCCGATCTGGTCTGCGAAGGGCTCGACACGGTGGCGACCGTCGTGCTCAACGGGGTCGAACTGGGGGCGACCGCCAATATGCACCGGTCGTATCGCTTCCCGGCACGCCACTTGCTCCGCGAGGGCCGGAACACGCTGAAGGTGCTGTTCGACCCTCCGTATGAATACGCCGAGAAGTGGCAGGCGGCCCTCGGTGACCGGCCAGGCGCCTACACCGAGCCGTATCAGTTCATCCGGAAGATGGCATGCAACTTCGGCTGGGATTGGGGCCCGACGGTGGTCACCTCCGGAATTTGGGCACCCATCGGCCTCCACGCCTGGAGTGCTGCCCGGCTGGCCGAGGTGCGTCCGCTCGTCACGCTCGACGGAGCGGACGGCGTGGTGGAGGTACACATCACGGTGGACCGCGCCGTCGAGGAGCCACTCACGCTGACCGTCTCCGTGGACGAGATCACCGAGGAGTTGCTGCTGGCCGCCGGCGAGCGGCAGGCGGTCGTGCGGCTGACGGTGCCGGATCCGGAGAAGTGGTGGCCTCGTGGCCATGGCGCCCAGCCGCTCTACGACCTGACTGTGCGCCTAGGCGAGGAAATCTGGACGCGAAGGATCGGCTTCCGCTCCGTCCGCCTCGACCGTTCCGATGATGCCTTCACCCTGGTCGTCAATGGGAAACCGGTGTTCGTGAAGGGCTTCAACTGGATACCCGACGACTGCTTCCCCTCCCGCCTGACCAGGGAACGCGTTGCCGAGCGGTTCTCCCAGGCCGCCGGCGCGGGAGCGAACGCCCTGCGGGTGTGGGGCGGCGGCCGATACGAAAGTGACGACTTCTACGACCTGGCCGACGAGATGGGACTCCTCATCTGGCAGGACTTTCCTTTCGCCTGCGCCGCCTACCCCGAGGAGGGACCATTCGGCCGGGAGGTCGAAGCCGAGGCCCGAGAACACGTGTCCCGCCTGGCGCGACACCCCAGCCTCGCGATCTGGTGCGGAAACAACGAGAACATCGAGGGCCACACCGACTGGGACTGGCAGGACGGCCTCGCCGGGCGGACCTGGGGTGGCGGCTTCTACTACGACCTGTTGCCGCGCGTAATCGCGGAGTTGGACCCGACCCGGCCCTACTGGCCGGGCAGTCCCTATTCCGGCGCTCCCGACCTGTCGCCGAACGATCCTGCCAAGGGCACGATGCACATCTGGACGGTGTGGAACACCCACGACTACACGCACTATGCGGACTACACGCCGCGGTTCGTGGCCGAGTTCGGCTTCCAGGGCCCCCCGACCTATGCGACCCTGCGTGCCGCCGTCAGTGACGACCCGCTGACCCCGGACTCGCCGGGGGTCAGGCACCACCAGAAGGCCGTCGACGGAGGCGCCAAGTTGCTACGCGGCCTTGGCGATCATCTGCCCGCGCCGTCGGGCTTCGACGACTGGCACTACTTCACCCAGGTCAACCAGGCGAGGGCGGTGGCCTTCGGCGTCGAGAGGTTCCGGGCGCTCGCGCCGTACTGCATGGGCACGCTCGTGTGGCAACTCAACGACTGCTGGCCGGTCACGTCCTGGTCTGCCGTCGATGGCGGCGGACGGCGCAAACCCTTGTGGTACGCACTGCGGCGCGCCTTCGCGGACCGGCTGGTGACCTTTCAAAGCCGGCGCGTGGCAATGGTCAACGACACAGACGAAACGTGGCAAGGGGAGCTTGAGCTGGTTCGCCTGACCCTCGAGGGAGAACCCTTGGCCAAGGAGCGCGTCGCCGTCGCGGCGCCGCCCAGGGGAACGGCCTGGGTGCACCTGCCTGACGCCGTCGCCAAGGCCGAGCGCCCAGGGCAGCAGGTCCTTTCGGCGACCCTTGACGGAGTGCGCGCGCTGCGCTTCTTCGCCGAGGATCCGGCGCTGGACTACCCCCCCGCCGATCTGGATACGTCGGTCGAGGCGGTCGGCAGTGGCCTGAGAGTGAGCGTCACCGCCCGGACGGTGGTACGAGACCTAGCGTTCTTTCCCGATCGGCTCGACCCGCTCTCGAGGGTGGACGATCAACTCCTCAGCCTCCTCCCCGGTGAGACGGCCGTCTTCCATATCGAGGGAGGCGCTCCCGACCCCGAGGCGCTGACCCGCTTTCCGGTTATGCGCTGCGTCAATGAACGCCGCTGAGCGCACACGACGCAAAGTGAAACAGCGGAGCCGCCGACTGTCCATCCATCCAACCGACGGCGCCCACCTTGCGGCTGATGAAAGCATCCAACCGCGATGTGGAACAGGGTGGTTCACCCGGCTTCGGGAACGGGATTTACGCGCAGGACCCGTGCGGGGGCCGCCGCAGCACCCGGAAGATTGAGGACGGTGCCCTTCCTCCCGTTACTGGTCGCTATTGGAGTGCCGGTGGCGAGGTCGAGGACTTCCGTTCCCTGCGGGAGATGGAGTCCGGTGACGACGGTTTCCCCGGCTACCGGCCCGAGTAGGTGGACGTACAGGGTGTGGGCCTTCACGGTGAAGCGGACCGGGAGGCCGTCCTGGGTGGTGGACTCGGGGGTGGTCCACGGACGGGTTCCGTACACGGCCTCCCCGTGAACGGCGAGCCAGGAGCCGAGTTCCATGAGCGAGCGTTGCTGGATCTGCGGGATCCGGCCGCGATCGTCGGGGGAGACGCCGAGCAGGAGGTTGCCGTTCTTGCTGACCACGTCCAGCAGGAGGTGGACGAGTTGGGTGCCGGAGAGAGTGTGCTCGGGGCCCTCCTGGCGGTTCCAGCCGAAGGAGACGCCGATCGGACGGGCGACCTCCCACGGGCGGGTGTCGATCACGTGCCGGCGGGCGAAGTTGGGGGTGGAGACGTCGTAGCTGCCGCTCCAGAATCGATCGGTCACCACACCGTCTGGAACCTGGGCGTAGTAGTCGCGGAACATGACCGCCGGATCGCCGGGGTAACCCATGTCGTTCCAGAGGATGTCCGGGCGGTACCGGTCGATGAGCTCGCGCCAGTGCGCGTCCACATAGGCGGCGTATTGCGTGCCGGGAGGGCAACTGTCCCGGACGTCGACCATGCGCCGGACCGGCAGGTTGGCGAAGGACCAGTCCAGGCCGGATGAGTAGTAGACGCCCAGCCTCAGTCCCTTTTCCCGTACAGCCGCAGCCACCTCGCCGACGACGTCGCGTGGGGCGGTCCAATCGTCGCGGTGCGGTACGGCGGAGGGCCACATGCGGAAGCCGTCGTGGTGCTTCGCCACGGGCACGGCGTACCTGATTCCGGCGGAGGTGAACAGGTTCGCCCACTCGGTGGGATCCCACTCGGTCAACGCGGTGGCGAAGGATGCCCTGAACTGCCGGTAGGGCATATTTCCGTAGGTGGCGCGGTGGTAGTTCCAGGTGGGGCTGCCTTCGATGGCGAGACTGTTCTGGTACCACTCGGAGAAGGGATGGGCGACGAGAGGGTCGGGCTCATCGTTTTCATGCGGCCGGGTCTCTTCGTCGGTGAGCAGCTCCACCAGCGACTCGTCGAGCGGTGCCCAGCCGGGCACCGAATACAGGCCCCAGTGAATGAGCACACCGAGTTTCGCGTCGCGGAACCAGGTGGGTGTCTCCCGCTCTGGGGCTTCCTCAGCCTTGGCCCGCTTTCGCCGCTTCCTCACCTGAGGCTTCGGTTCCGGGCTCCGGCGGGCGGCGGCGGTCCTGGACGCGTGGGTGAGCGCCCAGGCGCGTGCGCCTTCGGCGTCCCGGTTCTCCAACGCCGCGATCACCATGTCGTGGTCCAGCAGCAAGTGCTCGCGTCCTTGGTCCCACATCGTCTGCCAGACAGAAAGGCGCGTGGCACGGCTGAACAGGGCGTCGGCGAGTGATGCGAGAACGGCGTTGCCGCTCATCTGCGACAACCCGAGATGGAACTCTCGGTCGGCATCGGCGGCTTCCGCCGGGGTATCCGCCCCTGCGACCTCCGCTGCGAGCTTGGTCAGGATGGGCGCCCCTTCTGGGCCGGTGCGGACCGCCGCCAATCCGGCCGCCGCTCCTTCCAGCACGGCCTGCACCTCGAGCAACTCATCCCGCCGGGTCTCGTCCGCGATCGGCAGCACCAGGCGAAGTCCGGACAGCAACTGCTCAGGGTCGAGCGCTGTGACGAACACCCCGGCTCCCTGACGAGGATCGACCAGTCCGAGCGCGACCAGCGCGCTCATGGCCTCACGGATGGACCCGCGCGACACACCGAGCTGCAAGGCGAGGTCCCGTTCGACGGGGAGTTGCTGCCCGGGCGCGAAAGCGCCGTTCGCGATGCGATCGAGGACCTGGCGTAGAGCCCACGACACGGCGGGGCGGCTGGCCCCCGGGCGCTGGTCGCCGGCTGTCATCGAACCTCCAGGTAAACATCAGGACAAGGAGACTCTAAGTCATCGGACCAATTGACGCCAGATCATCCACTCTTCGGGCCAACCTGAGCCGCCGCTGCGTGAGTCATTGGGTCAATTTCGCGTAACAACCCCTTTACATGGGCTTCATCCGGGAGTAGAACTCTCCTGCGCTCACAAGTCATCGGGACAATTTCATCCGAGCTGGATTCGCTGGTCCTAGCACAACCCCCTGTGAGGATCCCATGAACATCAATCGGCGGGCTTTCGCCCTCCTGGCGGCCGGAGGCGCGCTGGCGCTGGCGACCGCGTGCGGCGGCACATCCGACCCTGCCGCGAGTGGCTCGGCCACCGAGGCCGCCACCGGTCCGGTCACCCTCAACCTGTGGACCTGGACGGGGGCGCCGGGTGGCGCGGCCATGCAACGCGCCATCGACGCCTACACCAAGGACCACCCGAACGTCACGATCAAGAACACCGAGATCGCGCAGCTCGATTTCAAGGCCAAGGTCCCGCTCGCGCTGAACGCCGGCGAGCAGATCGACGTCCTGGCCGTGCAGCCGAACCTGTTCGCCGACCAGATCAAGGATCAGTTGCTGCCGGTCTCCGCGTGGGAGAAGGACCTGCCGGCGGGGACGATGGCCAAGTTCCAGCCACTGTCGCTGGAGCAGAACAAGAAGCTCTACAGCGATGGCCAGCTCTACTCGGTCCCGTTCGGTCTGAGCGGCTCGGCGGTCGGTTTCTACAATGCGGCCCTGCTGAAGGAGGTCGGGGTGGAGCCGCCCCAGACCTTCGCCGACATGGCGAACCTGGCCACTGTCCTGAAGGAGAAGAAGCCGGGTGTCGCGGTGGCGGTCATGCCGTCCGGCGCCGACTCCTGGTTCCAGGACGAGTTCGCGCTCACGTTGGTCGGTCAGCAGGACAAGGACTTCTTCAACAACGTGCGCTACAACAACGGGCCCTGGAACACCCCGTCGTACGTCCAGGGGCTGACGGCGCTGCAGAAGATCTACAACGACGGCGGGCTCGACAAGAACCTGATCGACGTCGATTACGCCAAGGCCGAGGAGACCTTCGCCACCGGTAAGGCAGCGATGATCTTCAACGGCACCTGGGACTCGGTGCTGCTCTCACCTGCCTACCGTGAGGCGAACAAGATCGCGCTGACCGATGTCGGCGCGCTGCCGGTCCCGGCGGTGGGTGATCCGGCCACGCGGTCGCTGCGGTCGTTCCTCGACGTGACCATGGGTGTCCCGAAGACGGCCAAGTATCCCAAGGAGGCCGCCGACTTCATCGCGTACATCACCACGGGCGCGGGCGTCGACGCGTGGGCCAAGGACCTCGGGCTCATTCCGGCCGTCCAGGGATGGAACCCGCCCGAGGGCACGTTGACCAGCGACGCTGAGAAGACCGGACTGAAGACGATCCAGGACCTGATCGCCAGCCCGCACGGCGATCGCAACAACCTGAGCGCCTTCTCCGCCGAGGTCGGCAAGGGCGTACTGAAGGTCATCGGCGGTGGTAACCCCACGGAGGCGGCCCAGAAGATGCAGGACGACCTCGACAGCGGCAAGTTCAGCTGACGGGTCCCCTCCGGCCGGGGCGCAGCGCAATTGCGCCCCGGCCGGGTGCCAGAAAGGTTATCCATGCGGCGCACGCTGAAGGGCGAGGGACGGATCGCGTTCCTGTTCCTGATCCCGCTGTTCGTCATGTACGCGATCTATTTCGGGTACAGCTTCTGGTTCTTGATCCGCACCAGCTTCACCAAGGTGTCGATCAGCTTCGCCAACGCGGTCGACGTGGGCTGGAAGAACTACCGCCTCCTGCTGGAGGACGAGACGTTCATCCACGCGATCCGCAACAACCTGCTGTTCGCCGCGGCGAGCATCGCCTTCGCGCTGACCCTCGGGTTCGTGATCGCGGTGCTCCTGGCCTCGGGCGTCGGCGGGCGCAAGCTCTATTACGCGATCTTCCTGGTTCCCGCGCTCACCCCGATCGCACTGGTCGCCACGGTCTTCGGGCGGATGCTCCAGTATCAGGACGGCGCACTGAATCAGGCGTTCCGGGCGGTGGGCCTGGACGGGCTGGCCGCACACTGGCTCACCGAGCCCGGCTGGGCGTTCGCCGCTGTGGTCGGCCTGTTCGCCTACCTCATCGGCTTGCCCATCATGTACTACACCGCTGACCTGTCCACGTTGCGCACCGATGTGCTGGAGGCCGCGGTCCTGGAGGGTGCGGGCCCGCTGCACATCATGCGGACGATCATCCATCCGATGATGCGCAGCACTCACATCACAGTGATCCTCGCCCTGCTCCTCGGCTCCTTCCGGGCCTTCGAGGTCGTGCTGCTGTCCACGGGCGGTGGTCCTGACGACACGACCGAGATCGTCGGAACCTACACCTACCGGTTCGTGACCTCGGCCGGCTCCACGATCGGTTACGCCTCGGCCGCGTCGGTCCTGGTGCTGATCGTCGCGCTACTCGTGTCAGCGACGCAGGCCCTGATCGCCCGGCCTCGCCGTGCTCCTCAGGAGCGGCGGAGCAGTCGCCGCACGAAGGATGGCGGCATGAGCAGCAGGGGTGCCGGGGCACCGGCGTCGCCCTCCGGCCAGGCCGCCGAGAAGCCGGACGCGGAAAGGACCTCGCGATGAGTGTCAGCACGTCACACGCCGGCGGTTTCGGCCTCCTGGGCCGCCGCCGTCGAGATCGCATGATCATGCAGCTGTTCCTCGGAGTGACGGCGGTGGTCTGGCTGTTCCCGGTGTGGTCGGCGCTGAGCGAGGCGTTCAGGCTCGGCGGCCCTTCCACGTTCGTGTCGCTGTTCACCGACCCCCTTGGGGGCGTGCCGATCTGGCGGACGTACCTGAACTCCCTGGCCAACGGTGTCGTCCACACCGCAGTGGTCCTCGTTGTGTCGCTGCCTGCCGGCTACGCCTTCGGGAAGTTGCAGTTCCCCGGCCGTGAACTGCTCTACTACGGCACGCTGCTGTTCCTGGCCATCCCCGGCACCGCGATCCTCGTGCCGCTGTATCACGTCACGCACGAGTTGGGCCTGTTCAACACCTACCTCGGCGTCGGCCTGCCCGAGGCCGCGCTGACCGTGCCGTTCGGCGTGCTGCTGATGCGCAACTACGCCGACAACGTGCCCGACCAGCTGCTGGAGGCGGCGATCGTGGACCGGGCCGGTCATCCGCAGATCTTCCGGTACGTCTTCGTTCCCATGGCCCGCCCGGCCATCGTCAACCTGACCGTCCTGTGCTTCATGTGGTCGCTGCAGGACTTCCTGTGGCCGGCCATCTTCAACACGCGGCCGGAGATGACGACGGCCGCGCAGGCGGTGTCCACCTTCCACAACGCGCTGTCCGCCTCGCCCGTCGACGCCGCTCGCTACAGCGCGAGTCTCGTTCTCCTCGCCCTTCCCGCGGTCCTTCTCGTCGTGTTCGGCCTTCGCTTCATCACCAGCGGGCTGACCAGCGGCGCGCTCAAGGACTGACCCATATCTCGGGGGTTGACCCATCATGCTGCCCAGGCGCACCGTTCACCTGGACTTCCACACCGGCCCGAAGGTTCCCGCCGTCGGCGCCGCCTTCGACGCCGGCACGTTCGCCCGCACCTTCGTCGAGGCACACGTCGAGAGTGTCACCCTGTTCGCCAAGTGCCATCACGGGCACCTCTACTACGACACCGACCGGCCGGAGCGGCATCCCGGCCTGGCCAAGGAGCTGCACCTGCTTGAGGAGCAGGTCGAGGCGCTGCACCGTGAAGGGCTCAAGGCCCCGATCTACCTGAGCATGGCGGTTGACGAGTACGCCGCCGAGCTCGCTCCCGAGTGGATCGCCCTGGAGCCCGACGGCCGGCAGGTGAGGCGCTCCCATGGGCGGTTCGATCCCGGTTGGTACGTCCTCGACATGTCCAGCCCGTACCAGGACTACTTCACCGACCAGCTGGCGGAGGTGCTGACCCGCTTCGGCACCGTGGACGGGATATTCCTCGACATGTGCTGGGACCAACCCAGCTCGTCCAAGTGGGCGGTGGACGGGATGCGCCGCGCGGGGTTGGACCCCGCCGACGCGGCCGACCGGGACCGGTTCGCGCGGAAGGTCGCCCATGAGTACATGGGCCGCTTCCGCGACATGGTCCTGCCGCATCTCGCCGACGACGCGCCGATGAGCATCTGGTTCAACAGCCGGCCCAAGACCGCGCTGGCGGAGGAGATCGGCTTCATCTCCCATGTGGAGATCGAGGCGCTTCCCACAGGCGGCTGGGGATATGGCTATCTGCCGTACGTGGCCAGGTTCGTCCGGCCCCTGGGGTTGCCCGCGCTGGCGCACACCGGCCGCTTCCACAAGAGCTGGGGAGACAACGGCGGCCTCAAGACGCCCGCGGCCCTGAAGTTCGAGTGCGCGCAGATGCTGGCCTACGGTTTGACCGCCGGGGTCGGCGACCTGCTGCACCCGAGCGGACGACTCGCCCCTGAGACATACGACCTGGTCGGTGAGGCATACGCCTACCTCACGTTGTGCGAGCCGCACGTCGAGGGCGGTGCGCACGTCAAGGAAGTCGCCGTGGTCATGGACCCCCGGCTCGGCGACGACCCGGGCTCGGTCGGGGTCGGCGTGGTCAAGGCGCTGCAGCAACTCCGGCTCCAGTTCGACGTGATTCCCCCGGACGCGCCCGTCATCGATTACCGGGCCGTGGTGGTTCCCGAGACGACACCCGTCTCGCCCGAGTTCGCCGCCCGGCTCCGGCACTTCATGGAGGCGGGCGGGGCGTTATTGGTGAGCGGGGCCGCCGCCGCGGCCATCGGAATCGAGGGCGTCGAGATCCATGAGGGGGAGCCGCTGGAAGGAACGTTCCTGCGGCCCGCGGGGCAAACGGACGCCTTCCCTCATGCGATGTATGAGCCGACTCTCAGATTCACCGCGGCCGACGGCGCGGACGTGCTGTACGACGTGGTCGAGCCGTACTTCACCCGCGCGTGGGACGCCTTCAGCGGCCACGACTACACCCCTGCGGGAACCGGGCAGCCGCGTTACGCGGCGGCGATCGTCAGCGGGCGCACGGCCGTGACCGCGGCGCCCATCTTCACCGCGTACGGCAGACACGCTCCGCTCGCCTACCTTCGGATGCTGGCGGAGATCTTCGACCGGATCCTCCCGGACCCGATCCTGCAGACGGGTGGACCCTCCCACCTGGAGGCCATGGTCGTCGACACTCCCGATGCCCGCGTGGTGCACCTGCTCAGCTTCCTCGCGTCCCGGCAGGCCGAGGGACTCAGCCCGATCACCTTCGAGGTGGAGGGCATCGACGTCATGCGCGACCCGTTCCCGCTGGTCGGCATGGAGCTCGCGGTGAGATCTGAGACCGCGCCCAGCGCCGTCCGGCTCGAACCGCACGGTCGCGACCTGCCCTTCACCTACGAGAACGGATACGTCCGCACCACGGTCGACGTTCCGGACGGCCACGGCATGGTCGTGATCAAGGCCTGAACCACTCCACTTCCCGCCCCCCGATCTTCCCGAGTGGAGGAAGAATGTCCCTATCTGCCTCACGGCGGCCACACCAGTACCTTCGAGGGCTTCTCGTCGCGTTACTGGTCGCCTTGATCGGCGTTTCCCCTGTCGCCTTCGCCCCGTCGGCGTCGGCCGCCGGCGGCGTCGTCGACGCACCTCTCCGGCTGACCATCGACAACAAGAATCCGCTGCTCATTACCCAACTCCTGATCGGCTACAACTTCGGCCAGGATCCCGGTTTCCGCCGCGACCTCAACGAGGGCTGGAACATCAAGCAGGCGTGGGCCGCTCTGCCCGATGAGCTCAAGGGGCACACGGCGTTCGTGCTGCACCCGGGACACAACCAGTGGGCCGACGCGAACCCGTCCGTCACCCGCCGGTGGGTGGAGGACAACCTCGCCGAAGGCCGGGACCTCGGCATCCCGATGCTCGTCCTGTGGGGTGAGTCCCCGACCGCTCCCGCCGACAAGTACGAGTGGATCGAGAAGCTCTACCAGACGTATCCGAACTTCGTCGGCACGGTCGTGTCGGAGCTGACGAACACCCTGAACGACCTGCCGAAGATCCTCGAACTGGCCAACCGGTATGGCGGGTTCCACGTTCTCGGTTCGATGGAAGAGGCGAACCTCCTCGGCGCCAAGATGGAGGACCCGGCGTTCTGGAGCAGCATCACCCGCTACTCCAAGAACTTCATCCTCGACCCGAAGGACATGCACGAGAACTTCGACACCGCCAACGCGCAGGCGCTGGGCGCTTGGATGGCCGGTGCGGTGGGCAACTGGGGGCCGTACTTCGACGGCTACGCCTACTACGGGTGCAACGTGTTCGGGCAGGGCAGCAGCGGTTCGCTGAGCCGCGGCGACCGGTGCTCGCGGTCACAGCCGGAGACGGTCTACGCGATGGCGATGCTGGACCAGTGGCAGAACGGGGCGACCGTCTTCCACCTGGAGAACCAGATCGACGTCCCGGCGCCGAACAACCTCTACACGCCGACGTTCTACCAGTCCGTGCTTCCCGCGATGCGGTACATGCTGACGCACGCCGGGCCCACCAGGGACGAGGTCATCGCCAAGACCAAGGTGGCGTTCTCCGAACGCGAGGGCACGATCAGCTCGCTGTCGGACACCGTGTCCGCCCGCAACGCCCGCACCACCTTCTTCGACCTGTACGAGAAGGTGCCGGACGCCCTGGGCGGCCAGCAGCTCTGGTACTACCTGCGTTCCTCCGGCCGGTACGGCATCATCCCCCGGCTGCCCAAGCTGACCGGCCAGGACGTCGTCGACAAGATCGGCACCGTGCTGACCAAGTCGACCTACAACGCGCAGCTGATCGCCGGTGACGCGAAGAAGGCCTTCTTCGACGAGCGCTACCCGCAGATCTCCACCGGCGACGCGTTCGCCCAGCAATGGAACGGCCACTGGCTGGTCTACAACTCGCGTTACTGGGACAACGTCAACCAGGACGCGTCCCTCCACCTGAACGGCACGACGTTCACCCAGGTGGACATTCCGGAGATGACACCGCACACGTTCGCGACGCTCGACGAGAGCGACCACAAGTTGTCCGTGCTGGTCGACAACTACCGGTCCGACCGCAGCCAGGACCTGCTGCGCGACGACGGCCGGCGGGACATGGAGTTCATCAGGGACTACCCCAAGTACGCCTACGTGCCGCACGCCGCCGACGACCAGCTCAGGACGACGACGATCCGCGTCCACACCACCACGCGGCCGGTCCTCACGATCTCCGGCTACGACGGGCAGTACACCTACGCCCAGCAGTGGAACCCCGGCACCGGCGTGTACACGCTCACGCTCAACCACAACGGCGTCGTCCAGTTCGACCTCACCACCACCTCGGACGACACCGGCTGGACCCAGGTCGGCGGCAAGGACAAGCGCATCCTCACCGACAAGGGCGACCAGGTCTTCACCTTCGACGGCACATCCATTCAGTGGACCACCCCGGCCAAGGCGAAAGGCACCGCCCGCGTCCTGGTCGACGGCGTCGTCTACGCCGATTCCTACGACGAGGCTTCCGGCGTCCCCTTCCGCGCGACCGGCCTGCCGAACGGCCCGCACACACTGCGGATCGAAAAGATCAAGGGCGGGAAGCCGGAGATCGACCACCTGTCGTACGTGCCATCGGTCGAGCACATGCTCAGCGACGTCCACGACGACGACTTCACCTACGCGACCGCGGCCGAGGACCAGAACACGGTCTTCGGCTCCGACAAGTGGCGCGTCGCCGACGGCCAGCTCAAGCTCCTGCCGTACGTCTTCCCCTTCTTCGGCGACGTCTCGGTCTACAACACGAACGTCAAGGCGGCCGACGTCGTCTACGACGCGAAGATGACGCTCCTCAAGGGCACGACCGGACAGCTCATGCTGCGGGCCGACGAGAAGAACAAGACCAGCTACATGCTGCGGCTCGACCCCAACCGCGTCGGCGAGGGCGAGCGCGCCACGGCGACCACCGGGGACGTCCAGCTCATCCTCGACCACGCCACGACGCTGGCCGTCAACACCAACATCGACCTGGTCACGGATCGCCAGTACGCCGTGCGGTTCCAGGCGATCGGCGACCAGATCAAGGCCTGGATCGACGGCCAGCTCGTCATCGACTACACGGTCACCGCAGCCCAGCGCCGTACCGCCGGATACAGCGGCATCCGGATCGCCCAGCGCAACGGCGGCGGGCTCGGTGACTTCGTCTTGCTCGACGACGTACGGCTCAGCGACCCCGACGGCAAGGAGCTGTACCGCAGCGACTTCGCCGACTGGGACGCGGCCAAGGGCTGGATCACCGAGGGCGCCCTGGTGTTCGGCGCCAAGGACACCCGGACGAGCTTCGAGTTCCCGTGGCAGTGGCAGACGGCCTCGGGAACCTGGAAGGTCGTCAACACCGATGTCTTCACCAGTGGTGAGACCGGCTACTACACCGGCGAGACCGGCAAGGACGAGGGCGTGGTCACCGCGGGACGCGAGGCGCCCTGGAGCGGGTCCGGGTACCTGTACTCCTCCCAGTTGCGCGTCGACAGCGGCAAGAGCGCGGGGTTGCTCCTCCGGGTCCAAGACCCCGACAACCTCTACCGGGCGGCCCTGAACCTCGACAAGCAGACGATCACGTTCGACAAGCGGGTCCGCGGCAAGTGGAAGAAGATCGCCAAGGCGGCATCCCCCGTCGAACTCGTGGCCGGCAAGTGGTACGCGATGAGGGTCAGCGCACGCGGCGACCTGTTCACCGTCACCGTCAACGGCAAGAACGCCCTGTCCCTTCAGGACGACACCTTCACCGGCGGTGGCGTCGGCTACTACCTGGACAAGAAGAGCACGGGCAGCTTCGACGACGCCCGCGTCGCCGCACTGCCGGTCGCGCCCGCGACCGGACCGGTCGAACTGACGGTCGTTCCGGAGGACGGCACCGCCGGACGGCACATCGTCGGCTACGACGTGGCCGGGGTCAAGACCGTCAAGGACAGCCAGCCGAAGTTGCCGGAGCAGGTCACCGCGATCTTCTCCGACGGAACGCGGGACAAGGTCGGCGTGACGTGGCCCGCGATCGGGGCCGATCAGCTCGCGATCGCCACCACCCCGTACGTGGACGGCCAGACGCGCGGCAAGTTCACCGTCGAGGGCACAGTCCAAGGCACCGACCTCAAGGTCCCCGTCCTGGTGACGGTCATGCCCAAGCTGGCTCAGCCACTCACCACAAGCCTGGTCTACAACCCGGGCACCCCGGCGCTTCCGGCGCAGACGTTCCCCAACGCGCGCTTCGACGCGGGCGGCGGCGTGACGTTCACCCGGTTCGTGTACGTGCGCTGGGACCAGGCGATCACCGGTGACAAGGACCAGACCCTGACGGGCACGATCGCCGATCATCCCTGGGAGAAGGCGACCGCGACGGTCAAGGTCAACATCAAGCCGCCGAACCTGGCGCTGAACAAGCCGGTGACCGCCTACGGCCAGACCACGAACGCGAACCGGACGCCGGCCAAGATGGTCGACGACGACGCGACGAGCGGCTGGTACTCCGGCGGGGCGACCGACGGAGCGTTCTCCGACGGCAACTCCGGCTCCACTCAAGGGTCGCTGTGCACGTGGGCGTATGTCGATCTGGGTTCCGACAAAACGATCGGGTCCTACTCGATCCAGTTCGGAGAGAATCTCGCCACCTACGGGGCGATGTACAACTCCCCGTTCCAGATCCAGGTGCTCTCCCAGGCACAGGCGGACGCCCACACGGCCGCTGAGCGGAACTCCAGCACGTGCACACGGTTGAGCGGCGGCAACGGCTACCCGACCGTCTCCGCCGACAAGGACATCTGGACGACCGTCTCGTCGGGCGTCGGAACGGCGACGTCCGAGACATACCAACTCGGCCAGCCGGTCACCGCCCGGTATATCCGGGTGTTCTCCAACGAGCCGCTCACCGCGCACCGGTACGGCGCGGCGGTGTTCGACTTCGAGGCCTACGCGGGGTGACGGTCACCGGTTGAACGAAGAAAGGTACGGCCTGCGTCGCGATCGCGACGCAGGCCGTACCTCTTCGGTTCAGACGAGCAGGGGGAGCAGGGCGTTGAGCCGTCCCGAGGCGAAGCCCGACAGGTCCAGCGAGCAGAAGGTGAACCCCGCGCCGCGCACCGCGGTGTCGATCCGCTCGCGCAACTCGCTCGCGCGGGCGATCTCGGCGGACGGGACCTCCACCCTGGCAAGGGTGCCGCCCGAATGGGCGCGGACACGGCAGACCGGGAAGCCCAGGCCGCGCAGTGCCGCCTCGGCGACCTCGATCCGGCGGAGGACCTCCGGCGTGACCGGATCGCCGTAGCTCACCCGGGAGGCGAGGCACGGCGCGGCGGGCTTGTCCGCGGTGACCAGGCCGAGCTCCCGGCTGAGCGCGCGGACTCCGGCCTTGGAGAGCCCCGCGTCGACCAGAGGGGCGATCGCACCACGCTCATCCGCCGCGCGCCGGCCGGGGCGGTGGTCACCGAGGTCGTCGAGGTTGGTGCCCAGGGCGATCCGGGCGCCCATAGCACGGGCCAGCGGGGTGAGCGCGTCGAACAGCGCCGACTTGCAGTGGTAGCAGCGGTCCCGGCCGTTGGCCGTGTACTCGGGCCGGTCGCCCTCGTCGGTGCAGACCTCGATGTGCGCCAGGTCGTGCTCGCGGGCGAACGCCTTCGCCGCCGCCTTTTCGGCGGCGGCGAGGCTGGGGGAGACCGCTGTCGCGGCCACCGCCCGGGCTCCCAGCACGTTGGCGGCCACCACGGCCAGCAGCGCCGAGTCCACGCCGCCGGAGTACGCGACCACGACCGCGTGTTCGCGGCTCAGGCGCTCGGTCAGCCGGTCCATGCCCTCACTCATGCGTCGCCTCCAAGAGAGCGTCCTCGACGCCGACGATGTGCACCGCGGAGTGCAGCCGCGCGCGCTCGGTGTCTCCCGCGCGCAGTGCCTGATAGATGAGCCGATGCTCGCGCAGCGTGCGCTGCACGGCGCCGGGGTCGGTCATGCCGCGCCAGACCCTGGCGCGGACCGTCCTGCCGGACATGTTCTCGATGACCGCGGCGAGAACAGCGTTGCCGCACAGCGAGGTGATCAGGGAGTGGAAGGCGTGGTCGATGTCGACGAGACCGTCGTGGTCGACCGGGCTCCGGTCGGCGAGGTGCTCGGCCCGGGAGAGCAGATCGTCAAGCCGCGCCAGGTCCGGCTCCGACACCCGGGTCGCCGCCAGCGCCGTGGCCTCCGGTTCCAGCAGCCTGCGGACGTGCAGGAAGTGCCTGGCCTCCGCGTCGAGATGCAGGTCCGCGACGAAACTCAGGCCGTCGAGCAGCAGGCCGGGGGAGAGGCTGGTGACGTAGGTGCCGTCGCCCTGCCTGGTCTGGAGCACGCGCATCGTGGTCAGCGCGCGGACCGCCTCCCGCAGCGTGTTGCGGGAGACACCGAGCTGGTCGGCCAGGTCCTTCTCGACCGGAAGCTTCTGCCCGGGGAGCAGTTCGCCGTCGACCAGCATCTGCTTGATCTTCTCGATGGTGGCTTCGATGACGCCCACTCAGACTCCCTGTGACCAGTGCCGGCCGTCAGGGTAGCGGTAGGTGTCGACGGATTCGGAGTGCATCCGCGTGCTGTAGCCCGGAAGTTCCGGCAGCCGGTACCGGCCGGCGTCGATCCGGACCGGGTCGGTGAAGTGCTCGTGCAGATGGTCGACGTATTCCAGAACGCGGCCGTCGAGGGTGCCGCTGACGCAGACGTAGTCCACGACGGACAGGTGCTGGACGATCTCGCACAGGCCGACGCCGCCGGCGTGCGGGCACACGGGAACGCCGAACTTGGCGGCCATGAGCAGGATCGGCACGATCTCGTTGACCGATGCGAGCCGGCAGGAGTCGATCTGGCAGAAGTCGATGGCCCCGGCCTGTAGGAGCTGCTTGAACATGACCCGGTTGTGCGCGTGCTCACCGGTGGCCACTCCGACGGGCGCGACCGCCTGGCGGATGCGTGCATGGCCGAGGACGTCGTCGGGGCTGGTGGGCTCCTCGATCCAGAGTGGACCGAAAGGGGCGAGCCGGTTCACCCAGTCGATGGCCTGGGGAACGTCCCATACCTGGTTGGCGTCCATCATCAAGGTCCGGTCGCCGAGCTCCTCGCGGGCGATCCCCAGCCTGCGGACGTCGTCCTCCAGGTTGGCGCCGACCTTGAGCTTGACATGGGTCCAGCCTTCTTCGACCGCCTCCTTGCACAGCCGCCGGAGCTTGTCGTCGGAGTAGCCGAGCCAGCCGGGCGAGGTCGTGTATGCCGGATAGCCGCGGACCGCCAGATCGGCGATGCGCTGCTCCCGGGTGGGAGCGAGCTTCTCCAGCATCTCGATCGCCTCGTCAGGGGTGAGGACATCGGTGAGATAACGGAAGTCGCACGCGGCGACGAGCTCGGCTGGGGTCATGTCGCTGATCAGGCGCCACAGCGGTTTGCCCGCGCTCCGGGCTGCGAGGTCCCATGCGGCGTTGAGGACGGCCGCCGCGGCCAGGTGCACCACGCCCTTCTCCGGGCCCAGCCAGCGCATCTGGCTGTCGGACATGATCTCGCGGTAGAGGCCGCCGAGGTCGGAGGTGACCTCGCCGACGTCCCGGCCGACGAGCGGCGCGGCGATCTGCCGCGCCGCCGCGACGCACAGATCGGTGCCGCGGCCGATCGTGAAGGTCAGCCCGTATCCCGAGTGGTCGGCGTCGGTGCCCAGGATGACGTACGCGGCCGAGTAGTCGCCGTCGGGATTCATGGCGTCGGAGCCGTCGAGCGTCGCGGAGGTGGGGAACCGAACGTCGACGACGTCGACGGTGGTGATGGTGGGCATCGGCCAAACTCCCAAAAATTAACCCGATGAATATGGCAGACGGTAAGACTGATGGCGAGGAGGCGTCAACCCGATCGCACGGTGGAAGGGCCACTTTACGCACGGGTGCGAAATATGCCAGGCTCGTCGGTGTCACAAAGGTTGGGTGAATCCCGAGTAAGGGGTCGAGATGAGATTGCTGAGAGTGGGGCCGTCCGGCGGCGAGCGGCCGGCGGTCATCGGGCCGGACGGCCGGGTGCTGGACCTATCGTCGCTGACCGCGGACATCGACGGCGCCTTCCTCGCCGATGACGGCGTCGCCCGAGTCCAGGCTGCCGTCGCCGCCGGAACGTTGCTCGAGGCCGGGCCGTACGAGCGGGTCGGCGCACCGGTGGCCCGGCCCGGAAAGATCGTCTGCATCGGGCTGAACTACTCCGACCACGCTGAGGAGACCGGTGCCGAATCACCGGCAGAGCCGGTCGTGTTCCTCAAAGCGTCCAACACCCTGGTCGGTCCCGACGACACGGTCCTGGTGCCGCGGCGCAGCGTCAAGACCGACTACGAGGTCGAACTCGCGGTGATCATCGGAAGGACCGCGCGCTATCTCGACAGCCCGGCGGAGGCCGCCGGCGTGATCGCCGGCTACGCGATCGCCAACGACGTCTCCGAGCGCGAGTTCCAGAACGAGCGCGGCGGCCAGTGGGACAAGGGCAAATCCTGCGAGACCTTCAACCCGCTCGGACCGTGGCTGGTGACACCGGACGAGGTCGGCGATCCCCAGGCGCTCGGCCTGCGGTTGTGGGTGAACGGCGAGCCTCGCCAGAACGGCGACACCAAGAACCAGATCTTCGACGTCCAGCATGTGATCTGGTACCTCAGCCAGTTCATGGTGCTGGAGCCCGGTGACATCGTGAACACCGGAACCCCGGCCGGAGTGGCCCTCGGTCGCGGTCCGGAGGCCTATCTGCGCTCAGGCGACGTCGTCGAGATCGAGATCGACGGCCTCGGCCGCCAGCGGCAGAAGGTGGCGCAGGCATGAGCGACGACTTCGACGGCCTGGTGGCGGTGGTCACCGGCGGCGCGTCCGGCATAGGCCTCGCCGCCGCCCGGGAACTCTCCCGGCGTGGCGCGCAGGTCGCCGTACTCGACGTGCGGCCCGAGGTGGCGGACCCGCTCACCGGGTTCGCCTGCGACGTCACCGATGACTCCAGCGTGCGTACGGCGGTCGCCGGAGTCGCCGATCGGTTCGGGCGGATCGACGTGGTCGTCAACAACGCGGGCATCGGCGCGCAGGGCACCGTCGCCGACAACGCCGACGCGGAGTGGTTGCGCGTGTTCGACCTCAACGTGGTCGGCATCGCCCGGGTCACCCGGGCGGCACTGCCGTATCTGCGGCGCTCGCCGTCCGCGGCGATCGTCAACACCTGCTCGATCGCCGCCACGGCAGGGCTGCCCCAGCGGGCGCTGTACTCGGCGTCCAAAGGCGCCGTGCTGGCGCTGACCCGCGCGATGGCCGCCGACCACATCCGTGAGGGGATCCGGGTCAACTGTGTGAACCCCGGCACGGTGGACACTCCGTGGATCGAGCGGCTTCTCGCCGCCGCCCCGGACCCGGACGGAGAAAGGGCCGCATTGCGGGCACGCCAGCCGCACGGCCGGCTCGTCACCGCCGAGGAGGTCGCCGCAGCCGTCGCCTACCTGGCCGGCCCCGCCTCGGGTTCCACCGTGGGCGTCGAACTGCCCGTCGACGGCGGCATGGCGGGCCTCCGCCTGCGGCCCGTGTCGTCATGAGGATCGGTTCCGGTCCGCACGACCTCGGTACGGCACACCACGCGGGAACGGGGGAGACGATCATCCATGCTGGTTGACCTGGCTTACGGCAGCACCGGCCTGGCCATGGAGTTGCCCGCGGACCGCACCACGGTGATCACCCCCGTGGCACGGCCGGCCGTACCGGACGAGATGGCGGAACTCCGCCGGGCGCTGCGCCAACCCGTCGCGGGCCCGCCACTGCGCGAGCGGGTACGGCCCGGGCAGACCGTGGCCATCTCCGCCTGCGACGGCACCCGGCCGCAGCCCCGGCACCTGATGATCCCCGCGATCCTGGAGGAACTCGACGGACTGGTGGACCTCGAGGACGTCGTCATCCTGGTCGCCACCGGCACGCACAGGGGCAACACCGAAGCCGAGTTGCGTGCGATGTTCGGCGATCAGGTCGTGGACGGCGTGCGGATCGTCAATCACGATGCCCGCGACCCGGGCAGCCTGACTTGGATGGGCCGCCACGGCGACGGAGTCCCGGTGTGGCTCAACAGCGAATGGGTCCAGGCCGACGTGAAGATCACCACGGGTTTCGTGGAGCCGCACTTCTTCGCGGGTTTCTCCGGCGGTCCCAAGCTCGTCGCGCCGGGTCTGGCGGCGTTGGAGACCGTGTTGAAGCTCCATGACGCCGCACGCATCGGCAGCCCGAGGGCCACCTGGGGAGTCACTGCCGGCAATCCCGTTCACGACGACGTCCGCGCGATCGCCCTCGGCACGGGCGTCACCTTCGCCCTCGACGTCGTTCTCAACCGCGACCAGAAGATCGTCGCGGCGTTCGGCGGCGACCTGCTGCCCATGCATGCCGCAGCCACGAGTGCCGCCCGCCAGACGGCGATGCGGGCCGTCGATGCTCCGTTCGACGTGGTGATCACCACCAACGCGGGTTTCCCGCTGGACCAGAATCTCTACCAGTCCGTGAAGGGCATGAGCGCGGCAGCACAAGTGGTCAAGCCCGGCGGGGTCATCATCTGTGCCGCCGAATGCCGCGACGGCTTTCCCGACCACGGTTCCTACCGTGACGTGCTGACATCGGCGGCATCGCCGGGGGCGCTGTTCGAGGAGATCTCCAGTCGGGCCGTGACCGTGCCCGACCAGTGGCAGGTCCAGATCCAGGCACGTATCCAGATCGCCGCCCGAGTGATCATGCACACCTCGTTCCTGTCCGGGGCCGAGTTGGCCTCGGCCCACCTGGAGCAGACCGGTGACATCTCCGCCACCGTCGCCTCCCTGCCCGGTCGAGTGTGCGTGCTTCCGGAGGGCCCGATGACCATCCCTTATCTCGCAGAGGATTAGCGTGGACCACCACACGTCTGACCTGGGCTTCGCCCGTGTGGACATCGGCAGACAGGCCCGCCAGGGCCTGCCGGAGATCGTGTACGGACCGGGCAAGCAGGATGCCGAGATCGCCGCCATCGTCACCACGTTGATCGCCCGCAACACCGGACCGGTTCTGGTCACCCGTGTGGAGGCGGCCACGGCGGCCGCGGTCCACGCCGCCGTCCCCGGCGGACGTTACGACGAGGCGGCCCGCCTGCTCACCTGGCGTGAGGCGGACGACATCGGCTTCCGGGTCGCCGTCGTCACAGCGGGCACCTCGGACGGCCCGGTGGCCGCGGAAGCCGCGGCGGTGGCCACCGCTCTCGGGATGCGGGTCACCGAGATAAGAGATGTCGGAGTGGCGGGTATCCACCGACTGCTCGCCGAAACGGACAGGCTGCGGGACGCCGACACCGTCATCGTCATCGCGGGGATGGAGGGCGCGCTCGCCAGCGTGGTGGGCGGCCTCGTCGAGGCGCCGGTGGTCGCCGTCCCCACCTCCGTCGGGTACGGCGCTGCGCTAGAGGGCGTCACCGCTCTTCTGGCCATGCTGACCTCGTGCGCCGCCGGGCTCACCGTGGTCAACATCGACTCCGGATTCGGCGCCGCCCTCGCGGCATATCGTCTGACCAGGGTGTCGGCATGATTCTCTATCTGAACCCCTTCACCGGCCTGGCCGGGGACATGTTGCTGGCGGCGCTGCTCGACGCGGGCGCCCCGATCGAGGCCGTACGGCAGGCGGTCGCCGCGACGGGCCTGACCGGCTGGAGCCTCGACGCCGAGCGGGTGCGCAGCGGACCGCTGATGGCCACTCGCGTCCTGATCCAGGTCGACGACGACGCCACCGAGCGCCCCGCCTCGGTGTTGCGCGAGATGGCCGCGAAGGCCGGTCTGCCCGTCGCGGACGCGGCGCTCGCCGCCATAGCCGAGGCGGAAGGCGCCCTGCACGGCGTGCCCGTAACCGATGTGCACCTTCATGAGCTGGGCGGTCACGACACGCTGATCGACATCGTCGGCTGTGGCGCGGCGCTGCGTGCTCTGGGTGTCACCGAGGTTCACTGCGCGCCGCTTCCCCTGGGGAGCGGCACGGTCATGACCCGCCACGGGGTGCTGCCCGTTCCGGCCCCCGCGACGCTCGCCCTGCTCCACGGAGCCCGTGTGCGCGGCGATGCCATCGTGGGGGAGACGGTCACCCCGACCGGTGCCGCCCTGCTCAAAGCCGCAGGCACCTGCTACGAGTCACCGCCTCCGATGACGATCCGCGGCTCCGGCTACGGCACGGGCACCCGGATTCTGCCCGACCGGCCCAACGTGGTGGTGGCCGTGCTGGGGGAGCCCGGCGGCGGCGCGAGCACGCAGGTCGTCTTGTCCACCAACGTCGACGACGTGACCGGCGAGACGCTGGCCTATGTCATCGAACGAGCCCTGGCCGCCGGCGCCGCCGACGCGTGGTCGACGCCCGCGACGATGAAGAAGGGCCGCCCCGCGAACGTCCTGCACGTCCTCGTCGCACAGGACTTGGCGGACAGCCTGCAGGAACTGGTTCTCCGCGAGACCGGCAGCCTCGGCCTCCGGCGCAGCCTCGTCGACAAGGTGGCGCTGCCCCGGAGCACCGACACGGTGACGATCCACGGCGGTGAGGTGCGTGTGAAACGCGGCCCCTGGGGCGCCAAGGCCGAACACGACGACCTGGTCAAGCTGGCGGACGCCACCGGAATACCCCTGCGACAGCTCGCACGAGAGGCCCTCGACGCCCAATGACACGCATCGACGCCCATCACCACATATGGGATCTCGCGCGGCGGGAGCAACCCTGGCTCGACGCCGCCGAGATGGCGCCCATCCGCCGGAACTTCACCCTGACCGACTACGCGCGGGTCTCGGCGCAGGCCGAAGTCACCCGATCTGTGCTGGTTCAGGTGTCGGCCGACGCCCAGGAGACCAGGGAGTTCCTCGCGCTGGCCGCCGCGTCCGAGGTCGTCGCCGGCGTGGTCGGATGGGCCGACCTGACCGCGTCCGATCTCCCGGACGAACTCGACGCGCTGGCGTCGTCACCGGGAGGTGGGCTGCTGCGCGGCGTCCGGCACCTGGTCCAAGGTGAACCCGACCCGCGCTGGTTGTCCCGCGACGACGTCCGCCGAGGGCTACGGAACGTCGCGGCGGCCGGGCTGACCTACGACCTGCTGACGTTGCCCCACCAGTTGCCCGCCGCCATCGAGACGGTCCGTGCGCTGCCCGAGTTGAGCTTCGTGCTGGACCACCTCTCCAAGCCGCCCATCGCCACGGGCGAGCTGGAGCCCTGGGCAGGCTGGATCCGTGAGCTGGCCGATCTGCCGAATGTGACCTGCAAGCTCTCCGGGATGATCACGGAAGCGGAGTGGGACGGGTGGAACGTGTCGGGGCTGAGTCCCTACGCCGACGTCGTCCTTGACGCCTTCGGGTCCGAGCGGATCATGTTCGGCTCCGACTGGCCGGTCTGCCTCCTCGCCGGTGCTTACACCGACTGGGCCGATGCCGCGGAGACTCTTCTCATCACCGCGGGGTTGTCAGCGACCGAACGTGACGCCGTCTTCCACGGAACCGCGGCACGCGTGTACCAGCTGCGAACGGAGTCAGGAGCGGAAGACTCGTTACGGCACCAGTGAGCCGTGATGCTCGGCGCGCCATCAGTCCCCGGTTGAGAAGGTCACTTTCGGAGCCGGGAAAGTCGCTGCTCACGTCGATGTGGGGAGTGGCCCGGTCGACTGCCTCACGATGAGCCTCGGGCTCGGCAGGTCGGGGACGGGCATCTCCTCGTCCCAGATCTGCGCGCGCGCGGCGGCGTAGCAGGCCCGCCCCAATGCGACGAAATCCATCCGGACCGTGGTCAACGGGGGATTCCAGAACGCCGCGGACGGTGAGTCGTCGAACCCGACGATGCTCACATCACTGGGCACCGATCGGCCGGCCTCGCGGAGGGCGCGGTGGACGCCGAGTGCCAGATCGTCGTTGCCGCAGAAGATCGCGGTGACCTCCGGATCTCGCGCAGGCCGACCTGCCCGGTAACCGGCTTCCGCGCTCCATCCCGGCGGGCGCTTGGGCGGGATGGGGGCGCGCCCGGATCAGCGCCTGCCGCCAACCTTCCGAGCGGCTTCCCGGCCGTGAGGAGTTGAGAGTGGGCACGTGATGGACCGTGCGGTGCCCCAGCTCCAGCAGGTGATCGGTCGCCTCGGCTGCGATCACCTGCTCACACAGCCATACTTTCGGGCCGCGGGGAGGAAGTCCCGTCTCGGGCTCCGTGGTCCAGGACATCGGCGGTACGGCCAGGCAAAACGTCGATACGCTCGCGCGCCTGAGCGTCGATCAGCACGGTGGCGTAGCGGTGACGCCGGCGCAGAGCGAAGTCATCAACCCCCAGCACACGGGGCACCCGAGGCGTGGGCGAAGGCGCGCCCGGGTGGCCTTCCAGGACACCGGCCCCGCAGGGTTGCCCGTCACTCAGTCCGCAGCGAGTAGCGGGGCTGCGGCAAGCCGCACGTCCGCTCGAATCACCGCCGGTAGCGGGGAGCACGTGCAGCTTGGCCAAGACGTCCCGGAGCCGAAGGGCCGGGCTGCGCTGGTACGGCCGCACTCTGGCCGGGTGCCGGACTGTAGACGGCGTTCGTCATGGACTTCGCCTCGCTTCCGAGGGTGGGGGAAACAGGCGGCTGAGCAAAGGGGTGGGCGGTCAGCGCCCAAAGTTTTCTGCGAACGCCAGGACGTGCACGCTGGTTTCGCTGTCCTTGCGCATCTCTGAGCTGATGCCGGCGGTCATCGCTCCTCCACGTCGAAGCGAGCCCAGCTGCGCTCCGTCTCGCGGACCCGGACGGCGACAAGACGGCCCGGGATGCCCGGCTCGATGTTCTGGATGAACCAGCCGGCCAGGAACGGGACTGTAAGAAGAACGGCTCTGTCTCTCTTTCGGTGGTGACGGAGGGTTAGGCCAGGAGAATGCGGTGGCGGAGCAACGCGAAGCTGGCCCGGCCGTGCATCTGGCGCATGATGCGCTTGGTTTTCGTGTTGACGCCTTCGGTGCCGCCGTTGTGGAAGGGCAAGGTGACGGCCGCGTGGACGGCGTCGCGGTCGTGGTCGAGGCCGTGGGTGAAGGCGTGCAGGTGAGGCAGATCGCAGGTCCGGGAGGTGGTGATTCACGCATCAAGACGGTCGGCGTTGTCCTCGTGTGGCCGTAGCAGGTTGGCGAAGGCGC
Organism: Planotetraspora mira; assembly: GCF_016863275.1. Classification (GTDB taxonomy): domain Bacteria; phylum Actinomycetota; class Actinomycetes; order Streptosporangiales; family Streptosporangiaceae; genus Planotetraspora; species Planotetraspora mira. The sequence goes on along the minus strand of NZ_BOOO01000037.1, from coordinate 98,989 downwards.
GGACGAGTTCGGCCAGGTCGATCATCTGTGGGCAGGCGGTGGTGAGGTCGTCCAGCAAGCGGCGGTGCTCGTCTTTGAGGTTGTCGGGCCGGGTGAGGAGAAGCCGGGCGAGGCGGCGGGGTGAGATGGGCAGGCGGTCGGCTTCGACCCGGGCTTGGGTGATGTAGCGGTAGAGGAGGTTGAAGCTGCCCTGGTAGTCGAGGGCTTTGATCTCGTTGAACAGATGCAGGATGGGGACGGCGGGGTCGTCGGATCGGCGGCGCCTGAGGTGGTCGCGGTAGGGGTCGACGAGGGTGGGCCGGTATTGCGGGGCGCGTTGCAGGCGTTCGGGTTCGCCCACGTGGGCGTAGCGCTTGACGGTGTTGAGGGACACGTTCAGCCGGCGGGCGCATTCCAGCAGTCCGACGCCCTTGCCGAGCAGGTCGTGGACTTGATGCCAGCGCTCACGGGTGGTTTTGGCGCGTTTGCCGTCCTGTATTGGCGGTCCGGCCTTGGCCCAGCAGGCACTGTGTCCGGCGACTTCTTTCCCGACGGCCTCACTCAGGTTGTGCCATAGGTGCCAGCGGTCGGTGACCTGGACGGCGTCCGGCAGCGCGCGGCGCACGGCTTCGGCGTAGGCGCCTGAGCCGTCCCGGCATACCACCTGCACTCCGGGATGGGCACGTAGCCAGGCCTCCAGGACATCGGCGGTGCGGCCGGGCAGGACGTCGATGCGTTGCGCGTTTGGGCGTCGATCAGCACGGTGGCGTAGCGGTGACGTCGGCGTAGCGCGAAGTCATCCACCCCGAGCACACGGGGCACCCGAGGCTGGGGTGTCGGCATGCGCAGCAGAAGGCGCAGCGCGGTGTGCCGGGACAGGCCAACAGCCAGAGCGGATAAGGCACGCACGCTAGCTCGTCCGGCCAGTTCGCGGGACCACCGCACCGATCTTCGAGGTCAGACGGGTGGTGCGCCGCTGGTAACGCTCGAGCACGCCGGGCAGCTGTTCGCGGAAGGTCTGGCGGCAGCCACCGGTCGGGCAGACCAGGCGGCGAACCTGCACCACCACCAGTACCCGGCGGGCGTCGATTGGGACGTCGGCGACGGTCCGGTCGTGATAGCCGTGCACCCGCGCTGTCTCAGCCCCGCACCCTGAGCAGGTGGCCGACCCGTCCGGAGTTCGCGCCCGCACGCGGATCCGCTCGCCCTCGTCGACGACGTCCTTCACCACCAGCGGCGACAACCCCGAAAAGACCACGCGCACAAGCTCGTCAAGATCAAGCATGACTCACTGTGACGCAGCCGAACCATTCGTCACCACCGAATCTGCGACAGAGCCGAAAGAGAGACAGAGCTGAGTCGGTTTGGAGCGCGGTGCCGAGATCACTCCCGGTCCGTTTCTCCAGGCCGCTCGCCGAACCCGCCGTGCGCCTCTCAACGCAACGGGCTCTCCACGGGACCTGCCGTCAGACGCGGTTGAGGATCCAAGGGTTGGGAATTCTGCTGCCGCGCCAGCGGTATCGGGTGACCGGTGTGCTGGCCATGTTGAACAGCTCGATTCCGTCCGCAGCGATCGGCCGCCACCGCCCGGTGGGAGTGACAAGCCAACGCCGGACGTCCTTCCAACTCCAGTGGTGCCGGACCATCAGCATCGTGATGAGCCTGCGCCAGGTGAACCGGGCGAGGTCTTCGAAGACGCGGTCAGCAGGCGCCTCGACGACGACTTCCTTGAGACGTCACTTGGCGAGGCCGGCTTGACGATGTCGGGGTTCCTGGACGGTGACCGTGGATGGGTGCGGGGAGTGCCGCTTTGACGGGCTTCGGGCCGAAACGATGCTGACCTGTCGTCGAAGCCATTGTGTTAGGACCGAGCCCGTGGCGGGGAAGCCGGGTTCGAAGATGCACGTCCTGTCGGACGCGAATGGACTGCCCCTACTGGTCGGTGTCTCCGCGGCCAACGCTGTGGCTACTGTTGTGCTCGGACGGGAGATTGCATGAGTAGACCACGCATGCATGCCGATCAAGTCCGCGTCGATGAGGACCTGGTGCGCGACCAGTACCGTTCGGCCCACGGCAGCAGCTCGCGGGCGGCATTCATCCAAGCGGCAAGGCCAGCGACGGTGCCCGCTCCAAACGGCTTGATCAACACTTGACTCGTTACCCGCCCGAGTCGGGCGCGGCGTCCCGGAGGGGTCCTTCGGCTTGGTCTTCCCATAAGCGTCTGACGGGTCCGACATGACATGCCGCGACTAAACTTCTTCCTTGTGCCCGATCCGTGCCCAAGGGCAGCCAACGAGCAACCAAGCGAGATCATCTTCTCGCCACGAGGCCCGGCTCGCTCGAGAAATTGCAGGTCAGATGGGGTGTGAGGTGGTGGGGCGCCAGGGACTCGAACCCTGAACCTACGGATTAAAAGTCGATTTGATCAATGCCGACTACTGCCGCAGAGTGCCGCCTTCGGTCACGTCCAGCGGGGTGGTGTATGAGTCGACCTCCGCGTGATCCGTTTCTGCAGGTTAAGCGGTGAGTGTCTCCGGTAGCTGTTGCTGGTTCGGTGTGTCGCCGGGGATCACTCGCAGGCGGGCTTTGGCCAGGACGTCCAGGCCCATGTAGCGGCGGGCTTCGGTCCATCCGTCGGTCTGCTCGGCCAGGACCGCGCCGACGAGGCGGATGATCGCTTCCCGGTCGGGGAAGATGCCGACGACGTCGGTGCGGCGACGAATCTCCTTGTTCAGCCGTTCCTGCGGGTTGTTGGACCAGATCTGTTTCCAGATCTCGCGCGGGAACTGGGCGAAGGCCAGTAGGTCGTCTCGGGCTTGGTCGAGGTGGTCGGCGGCGGCCGGGTATTTCGCCTGGAGGGCGTCGATGACCCAGGCGTGCTGAGCGCGAACTTGCTCGGTGGTGGGCTGGTCGAAGATGGTCCGCACCAGCGTGGCCACCCACGGCTGAGCCGACTTCGGCACGGTCGTCAGCAGGTTGCGCAGGTAGTGGGTCCGGCAGCGCTGCCAGGACGCGCCGGGCAGGGTGGCGCCGATCGCCTCGACCAGCCCGGCGTGGGCGTCGGAGATGACCAACTGCACGCCGGATAGGCCGCGGGCGACCAGGCCGCGCAGGAATGCCAGCCAGCCGGCGCCGTCCTCACGGGAGGTGATGTCCAGGCCGAGGATCTCCCGCTGGCCGTTGGCGTTGACCGCGGTGGCGACCAGGGTGTGCACGTTGACGATCCGCCCGCCCTCGCGGACCTTCTGCGTCAACGCATCCAGCCAGACAAACGCATACGGGCCGCCGTCCAGCGCGCGGGTGCGGAACGCCTCCACCTGCACGTCGAGGGTTTTGGCCATCTGAGAGACCTGGCTTTTGGAGATGCCGGTGATGCCGAGTTGCTCGACCAGCTTGTCCACCCGCCGGGTGGAGACACCCAGCAGGTAGGAGGTGGCCACGACGCTGACCAGTGCCTGTTCGGCCCGCCGTCGGCGTTCCAGCAGCAGTCCGGGAAGTAGGAGCCCTGCCGTAGTTTCGGGATGGCCAGCTCAACGGTTCCGGCGCGGGTGTCCCACTCGCGGGTGCGGTAGCCGTTGCGGGAGTTGGTCCGTTCGCTGCTGCGCTGCCCGTAGTCGGCCCCGCAGACGCTGTCTGCTTCGGCCGACATCAACGCCTCGGCCATGGTCTTCACCATGGATCGCAACAGATCCGGATCCCCGGCCTCGATCTGCCGCGCCAGCCACGCGCCAGGGTCCACACTGTCGTTCACGGCCATCGCTTTTCTTCTCCTTCGATCTTGATGTCGCAATCACGAAGGATCACGCGATGGCCGTACTCATTTCACGACGCCACGCCTCTACCAGCGGAAACTCTTACACCACCCCCGTGGACGCAACCGGCGGCCGGAGCGCCGGCGAGTTACGGCGAAGGAAAGATGATGCTGGCCTACGTGGACGAGAGGGATGACGCAGACCGCGCCGAAGCGCTCTTGTGGGCTGCCCCTACAGGGCAGCTTCCCCCGCCACCCATCGACACCAAGGCTCAGGTGCTGCCTATCGGTGAGCTGCACTGGCCCGACGCCGAGCGCCTGTTTCTCAGGCTGCTGCACACGGTCCGGCCCGTCCAGTACGCGAAACTCTTCGGCGTTCCAGGTCAGGCCCAGGCCGGGATCGATGCCTACGCCCGGCTCCCACTGGATCTGACAGATGGCGAAACCGGCGGCCGGAACTACAATCACCCTGCAATCGCGGCGGATTAAATCCCTAACGGCAGCCAAGATTAAGAAGGCTGTTGACGACTTGCTGAAGGGCGAATGGGCGTACAAGACGTCGAGGTTCTACTTCGCCACCTCGTTCGACCTGCAGGACACGAAGTTGGACGCCGCGATCCGCCAGCAGACCGAACGTCTGGCCAAATTCAAGATCACCTTTGTTCCGTGGGGTGTGCAGGAGGTCTCCAGCCTGCTGAAGGATCATCCTCGCATCGTCGATGACTTCTTCGGCCGGTCCTGGGTCGAGTGTTTCTGCGGCCCGGGGGCAGCACAAGCCCTCGCCATCAACCTGCCCCGCCAGGACAGCAGCGAGCTACGTGCCGGGCTGCGTGACCTCTACCAGGCCGTTTTCTCCGCCCAGGGCGGTGTCCACCTCGTCGAGAACACAGAGCCCGACCACCAGTTTGTGATTTTGGATGTCGATACCAACCGCCAGCAGTCCAATATCCTCGAGCCGACCGGTGAAGGTCAAAACCTTGCGCAAGGTCCGGTCGACGGGCATACCTACGTCGCCTCCCGACTGGGTGCACGCCGGCAGTCGTTCAGATCCGTCCGCCACCTGCTCAACAGCACAACCCGGTCCACGCCGACCACAGGCGCCATAGTTGGCACAGTCGGGGCCGACGAGTGGTTGGCCGGGGGTAAATATCGGCTACTTGTTGGCCGTCCGGGAGCGGGTAAGTCCAGCCTCCTGCGGTTCGCGGCAACGGACGTGCTCTCGTCCCAGCCGCAGTCGATCCCGCTGCAGCGGGAGCACGCTGCCGACCTGCCGATCTGGCTGCCGTTTGGGTTCCTGTGCCGTCACCTGGAAAGGTCGACCGAGAACTCGCTCGTTTCGGCTGCTGAAGCCTGGCTGAAATTGCACAGCGCCGCACATCTGTGGCCGCTGGTCCAGCGCGCTCTGCAGGACGATCGCTTGCTGCTGCTCGTCGACGGCGTCGACGAGTGGAGCGACGTCGGCGCAGCCGAACGCGCCCTTGGGATATTGGAGGCGTTCCTCGGTCGCACCAACGCCTCAGCGATCGTCTCCACGCGCCCGTACGCGGTAGACCGGCTCAACTGGCGGCTCCCGTGGGCGCAGGTGGGGATCACGCCGTTGACTGATGATTAGCGGCGCGTCATCGCGGCGCCGCGCTCGACCAGAGCGTGACCGTACGGCGCGGCCAGGGCTACACCCTGCGCGTCACCGCCGTCCCCGCCGTGCACCTCGGACTCCTCGCCCGCTGCCGGCCACTCGACGGCGGCCACGGCGTTCCTGCGGTCCCAACCCAGCGCAAAGCCCGTCTCGATACGAATCTGGCTCCGCGATCCCGTCTCGCAAGATCGAATTGAAACCATCGCCTGGTGCAGCCGTAGATCGTGATGTTGCCGGTGGGTATCGGCGCGGGACGGGTGCGGTCAGGACATCGCTGTCGAGCGGCTGAGTGCTTCCCAGTCGGCGACCTGGGCCAGGAAGAACTCGTGGTGGGCGCGTACCTGATCAACCCCGTCATTACCCAGGACGAGCCGCAGCGGCGGGTTCTTGCTGTAAAGGGCCTTGACGATGGCCGCCGCGCCCTTGGCCGGGTCGTTCGGCTCGGCGTCCAGCAGTTGGTCCGTGAGATTCCGAGTCACGCCGGACGACTCGTGGTAGGCCGCGATTTCGTTAGTCTTGTTGATGTTCCTGTTGAACTCCGTGCGGAACGCACCAGGTTCCACGATCAGTACACGTACTCCCAGCGGTGCCAGTTCAGCCGCCAGCGTCTCGGACAGGCCTTCGAGCGCCCACTTCGCGGAGTGGTAGGCGCCATAGCCCGGGTAGGTCATCAGCCCGCCCAATGAGCTCATCTGCACGATCGTGCCACTGCCCTGATCGCGCATCAATGGCACGACCGCCTTGGTCACCTCGGCCGCGCCGAAGAAGACCACTTCCATTTGCGAGCGCAACTCGGCCATCGTGAATTCCTCGACAGCGCCGAGAAGCATGCTGCCCGCGTTGTTGACCACAACGTCTATCCGGCCGAATGTTGCCAGCGTCGTCTTCACCGCCGCCTGGATGGAAGCAGGGTCTGTGACGTCCAGCGCTGTCGTACTCACCCGGTCCCCGCCGAACTCCGCCAGGTCAGCCAGTGTCTCGGGACGACGTGCGGTGGCCATCACCCGGTGGCCACCGGCCAGTGCCGCGAGGACGAGTTCGCGGCCGAATCCAGTCGAGCATCCGGTAATCAGCCAAACCTGGCCCTGAGTCTCATCGGTCATATCCGCTGACATGTGCTTACTCTTTTCCGTCCCTGTTCGTGAACAACCGACTGTTAACGTCGGCCGGTGTGGTGCCCAGCAAAGCATGCGGAATCACCCGACAGGTAGAACGATGCTGTCAGTGCCTTGCCTGATCCTGCCAATCGTTTAAGGATCAGGCATGCCGAGCTAGCCACGCCGGCGGCTTCGATGCTTTAGTGAGGGCGTGGACGTACTGGCTGAGCTTCAGGAGCTGATCGCCCGCCACTCCGCCTCCGGAAGCCGCTGCAAGGAATTCAACGGGGTCGAACTGACAGTTTCCAGCGCACCGACGGAGCCGTTGGAGTGCATGGCGGGTGCCGCTTTCGCGGTGATCGCCCAAGGGGCCAAGCGGGTGGTGCTCAACGGCAGCGTGTTCGACTACCATGCCGGCCAGTATCTCGTGGTGTCGGTCGACCTGCCGCTCACGGCGTACATCACGCAGGCGAGCGCTGACGAGCCCTTCTCGGCCTTCGCGCTGACTTTGAAGCCGGCGGCGATCGCCACGCTCCTGCTGGAGACGGCATCGCAGGAAAGGGCCCCCTCGCCTCCGCCGGGCATAGCCGTCAGCGATGCTCCTTTTGTTCTCCTCGATGCGGTCGTCCGTCTTCTACGGCTTTTCGATCACCCCGCCGATGCCCGCGTCCTCGGGCCGGGGGCCGAGCGAGAAATCCTGTGGCGCCTGATCACCGGAGCTCAGGGGGCGATGATCCGGCAGATCGGTCTCGCCGACAGTCGCCTCTCCCAGATCGGCCGGGCGATCCAATGGATTCGGCAGAACTACGACGCGACCCTGCGCATCGACGAAATGGCGCAACTAGCCCGGATGAGCGTGACGTCCTTCCATCGGCATTTCCGAGCGGTTACCACGATGACCCCGATCCAATATCAGAAGCAAATCCGGCTGCAGGAGGCGCGCTTCCTCTTGATGGAACGACCGCGAGACGTCGCCGGTGTGGGATTCGCCGTCGGTTACGACAGCCCGTCCCAGTTCAGCCGCGAATATCGCCGCCAGTTCGGGCTTTCCCCCGGCCAGGATGCGACCCGCAGAAAGAATGAGGCCGCGCCGGCCTAAGAAGTCCTAACAAAGTTGGAGTTTGGCCATTCGGCGCCAGCAGATGATGCCGCAGGCGAGGCTGAGGAAGGCTTCGTGGATGTCGTCGCGGATTTCCCAGCGGATGCGTAGCCGTCGGAACCAGTGCAGTAGTGCGAAGCTCTGCTCGACCACCCACCGATGTACGCCCAGGCCGGAGCCGTGTTCGGTACCGCGGCGGGCGATGATCGGGATGATCCCGGATGCTTGGACCTGCTTGCGGTACTTGTCGTGGTCGTAGCCGCGATCGGCGTAGAGCGTGTCGGGACGTTGCCGGGGTCGGCCGCGCCGGCCGCGTACCGGCGGGACGGCCTGGATCAGTGGCATGAGCTGGGTGACGTCGTTGCGGTTACCGCCGGCCAGGATGACGGCCAGCGGGATACCGTGCGCTTCGGTGATCAGATGGTGTTTGGAGCCAGTTTGGGCACGGTCGACCGGGCTCGGCCCAGTTTTGGGCCGCCTTTGAGTGCTCGGATGTGGGAGCCGTCCACCACCGCCTTCGACCAGTCCAGGGCCCCGGCGGCGTGTAACTCGGCGAGCAAGGACTCGTGCAACCGCTGCCAGACCCCGGCCTCATGCCAGTCGCGCAGGCGCCGCCAGCAGGTCATGCCGGAGCCGAAGCCCAACTCCTGGGGCAGGAACTCCCACGCGATCCCGGTGTAGAGCACGAACAAGATGCCCGACAGGACCTTCCGGTCATCCAGACGCTTGCGGCCCGGGTGGTCGGCTCGTCGAGGCACGACCGGCAGTAACGGCCCGATCCGCGCCCACAGTTCATCGGACACGATCCATGGAGGCTGTTGACCCTTCCTCACGCCGCGATCAACAGCAGAGATGATCAACCTATTCCAAGATCCTTTTTGTTAGGACTTCTAAGACAGCGCGGAGTCGACCCGGGCCGGGGCGACCACGGGGAGGCTGCCGGCCTTGCGGATTTCGACGTCGTTAGCGATGTCGCGGTCGCAGTAGAGCGGCCACCTGGCCGGAAGGTTGATCAGGACAAGTCGCCTGCGCCGACTACTGCCCGTCTCATGTCATGTAGCCGCCGTCGACGTTCCAGCTCGCGCCGGTGACGAAGCGGGCATCCGGCCCCACGAGGTAGGCAACCGCGCCGGCAACGTCGGCGGGCTCTCCGATACGGCCCAGGGGAATCATCGGCCTCAAGACCTCCATCAGGCGGTCGGGGACCAGATCCGTCCTGGTGGTGCCCGGCTGGACGTTGTTGACCGTGATGCCACGTGGTCCGAGTTCCTGGGCGAGGGCTCGGGTCAAGCCGGCCGTCGCCGCTCTGGTCATCGTGTACAGAGACATGCCGAGGTGGGCCACCGGCAGCGGCAGGTGATCGGCCCAGATGCTGCCGATGTTGACGATCCTGCCGTCATCGGGCAGGTGAGGAAGGGCGGCCTGGATCGTCGCGTACGGGCCGCGGAGACTCACGCCCACCATCACGTCGAAGTCCTCCAGCGTGACGTCGCCGACAGGCTTCCGGATGCTGAGACCGGCGTTGTTCACCAGGATGTCCAGGCCACCGAAGGTCTCCACTGTCCGCGCCACGGCGGCACAGACCGCCTCAGGGTCGCCGCTGTCGGCCTGGACGGCCAGGGAGCGACCCCCGGCGATCGCCAACTCCCGCGCGACCTTTTCTGCCAGGTCCACAGAGCGGAGATAGGTGAAGACCACCTGCGCCCCGTCGCGGGCCAACCGGCGCACGATAGCCGCGCCGATCCCACGTGATCCCCCGGTGACCAAGGCGGTCTTCCCTGCGAGTGGATGCGTCATCGCCGATCCCCCTGCTAGTGACGTTCAGCCTCACTCGCTTCTACGCCGCCTCAATGGGCGGGGTGAGGCCTGCGGAACCATCGTTGACCAGCGTGCGCCCGATTCGAAGGTTCTCGACTGGGCGAAGCAATACGGGACCTCTGGCACATGGCAACCGTGTTCCTAGGTGTGACACGACCATCCTTCTCGTTTCGTCACCTCGTAGCGTGTGGGAATGAATCGTGACAAGCGCCTGGGGGAGTTCCTTCGCGCTCGGCGGCAGGTGACGAGCCCCGACCAGGTGGGGCTGATGGACGGGGGCCGACGCCGGACACCCGGGCTGCGCCGCGATGAAGTGGCCATGCTGGCCGGCGTGAGCACCGAGTACTACATGCGGATCGAGCAGGGGCGGGAACGCCGTCCATCAGATCAAGTAATCGCAGCCCTGGCACGTACCTTGAGATTGGACGGCGAGGCCACACGGCACTTGTGTGAGCTCGCACGCCCCCGGGCAGACACGGGTCCACCCAGCAACGGGGCCGACCAGGTCAGTCCGGCCGTGCTGCGCCTCATCGAGAAATGGGATCACGCGCCGGCGCTTGTGGTGAATCACCGGCTGGACGTCGTGGCCAAGAACCGGCTGGCCGTTGCCCTTTTCAAGGGGCTGGAGCACGACAATCTGGTCCGGTTCGCCTTCCTCGATCCTGTGGCACATGAGTTCTACATGGATTGGGAACAGGAGGCCCGTAACGATGTGGCGGACCTTCGCGCCGCGGCGGGAGCGGATCCCCGAGACCCGTTCCTCAATGAGTTGGTCGAAGAGCTCTCGCGGGCAAGCGAGGACTTTCGCCACCTATGGGCTCGCCATGACGTACAGAGCAGGAAACAGGGGTTCGTACGCCTATGCCGGCGTGACGTCGGTCATGTAACCCTCTGGCATGAGACGCTGCGCATCGAGAGCGTGCCCGGCCTGCGCATCTTCGTTGGGGAAGCCGAACCCGGCAGCCCGTCGCAGGCCGCTCTGGACCAATTGGACAGCCTCGTAGTGGCACCGAACTCGGCCGGCCTAAGGGAGAAGACGCTCTAGACCTCCGGCACACCTCGCTGACGGCCGCACCGCGCAGCACATCGGCCGGCGGCCCCGAGCGCGTGCCCGGTCTGAACGCCACCGCCGTGATCCTCGTGGCACCGCTGATGTGGCGGTGAAATTCGACGACCTTCCCATGGCGTCTGGTTCGGCTACGGAGTGAGGGTGCTGATCGCGGTCATGACCTCGTCGAGGAGAGCGGCCAAGTCGGTGGCGGGATCGTCGAGCCAGGCCGTCTGGGCGACATCGAAGCAGGTCAGCGCGGCGCCCGCGAGCGCGGCGAGGCGTGGGTCCGGCCGGTCCTGGGATCCGCCGGCGCGAGCGGGGACGCGGGCGGCGAGCTGAGGGGCGAGCATCGTCTGCCAGCGCTGCCGCTTCTCCACGTGGCTGGCATGCAGGCCCGGCTCGCTCCGCAACATCGTCAGCAGCGGGCGGAAGCGATCGGCGTCGGCTTCGATCTCCGCGACCAGGCCGTCGAAAGCTCGGCGGAGCGCCTGCCACGCCGACTCGTCCGCAGGTCGCTCCGCCAGGGCGGCGGCGACCTCACGCCCTACATCCTCAAGGTTGCCGAGGACCAGGTCCTCCTTGGAGACGAAGTAGCGGAAGAAACTGCGCTTGGACATTCCCGCTGCCGCGGCGATCTCCTCCACGGTGGTGGCCTCGAATCCCTGAGCGGCGAACAGCCGCCACGCCTCGGCCATCAGCTCCGCACGCACCGCGCGCCGAGTGCGCTCGCGAAGACCGGGGGCGGGGACTTGGGGAGCATCCATGTCATGCATGGTACCGCGCGCAGACTGTGACACCGGGTGTCATTATTGGCGTATGGTGCTAGTAGGAGCGGTACACGCCGCGACCGTGAGCTTGGAGGAGCACATGAGCAAGGTCTGGTTCGTCACGGGCACTTCGCGCGGGTTCGGCCACGCGTTCGCCATCGCGGCGCTGCGGCGCGGTGACCGGGTGGCCGCGACTGCCCGCGACACCGAGTCGTTGAAGCACCTGGCGGAGAGCTATGGGGACGCTGTGCTGCCGCTGCAACTGGACGTGACCGACAGGGCAGGCGTCGGTGCGGCCGTCGCTGCCGCGCACGAGCGGTTCGGCCGCCTCGACGTGGTGGTCAACAATGCCGGGTACGGACTGTTCGGGGCGGTCGAGGAGCTGTCCGAGCAGCAGATCCGCGACCAGATGGAAACCAACTTCTTCGGCGCCCTGCGGGTCACCCAGGCAGTCCTGCCGATCCTGCGCACCCAAGGATCCGGGCATCTCATCCAGATCTCTACTACCGGCGGGATCGCGGCCTTCCCCACCCTGGGCGGCTACCACGCCTCCAAGTGGGCGCTGGAGGGCCTATCCGAGTCCCTGGCCCAGGAAGTCGCGGGCTTCGGCATCAAGGTCACCCTCGTCGAGCCCGGCCGGTTCGACACCGACTGGCTGGGCTCTTCCGCCGTCCTCGCCGATCCCAACCCTGTCTATGAGGAGGTGAAGAAGGCGGTCCACGCCGCGGTCAGCGCTGATCCCGTCGGCGACCCCGAAGCTGCGAGCCTCGCGCTGCTGCAGATCGTCGACGCCGAGCAGCCCCCACTGCGCGTGCTCTTCGGCAGTTCCCCCACCCACCTAGTCAAGAACCTCTACGCCCAGCGCCTGCAAACCTGGGCAGACTGGGAGCACGTCTCCCACCTGGCTCAGGGCTGAACGCCCTGCGGCTCCGACGCGGCGTGAGAACATCCCCCGCCCGGCAGGCCGATCAAGCGTTCCTGCCGGTCGGGGCAGTGGCACACCCGGACTCCGTCCTCCCAGGAGAACTGGGGCCTGACCGAGTGAGGCCCGCCCGGGTGACGATCCATACATGACCCACGATGTCTCGACTCTTACGCCTGGGTAAATCGCCGGCGGGCGGGTGGGGACCGATCTGATATACGGCGCAGCATTCATCGATGGCGCCTTCGAGGTGTTGCCCTGGGTCTCCGGCGGCGCGATCATCACCGCCCACTTCACAAGGAGAACCGTCATGCCTTCCGTCGTCCTCATCACCGGTGCCGCCACCGGTATCGGCAACCTCTCCGCCCGCTCGTTGGCCACCGCCGGCCACACCGTCTACGCCAGCATGTATGACCCCGGCGGCCGGAACGCCGCGCATCTCAAGAAACTGCTCGACTTCGGCGACGAGCGAAGACTCGACCTGCACGTGGTCGAGCTCGACGTGCAGTCCCAGCAGTCGGCCGACGCAGCCGTCAAGATCATCCTTGGCGAGAGCGGCCGACTGGACACCGTTGTGCACAACGCCGGCCACCTGTTCGTCGGCTACGTCGAGGCGTTCACCGCCGAGGACATCCAACGGCTGTTCGACATCAACGCCTTAGGCATCCAGCGCGTCAATCGCGCGGCCCTCCCACACATGCGGGAGCGCCGCTCGGGGACGCTGCTCTATATCGGCAGCACCACGTCGGTGGTCGTGCCGCCGTTCCTCGGCCCGTACGTCGCGTCGAAGCTCGCTGCCGACGCCCTCGCCCAGGCCACTGCCTACGAGGTCGGCCAGTTCGGGATCGAGACCACGATCGTGATGCCCGGCCCGTTCACCAAGGGCACCGAGCACTTCCCCAACGCCAGCCACACCACCGACACGGCCACCGCGCAGGCCTACTCGGCGTTGGACGACCTGGTCGCTCGCAACGAGCAGGCTACCGAAAGCCTGTTCGAGCCTGGGGTCGACGCCGACCCGGCTGCGGTCGCCGAGGAGATCACGCGAATCCTCGCCCTGCCCGCAGGTACCCGGCCGCTGCGCAGTGTCGTCGACTTCACCAACGCCGGAGTCGAGGAGGTCAACCGAGTCATGCGGGAGGCTCGGGAGGCGTTCATCACCCGCATGGGCTTCGGCGAACTGCTCCAGGTCAAGACCATGCAGGTCTGAGCCAGAAGCCGGGCCTCCACGGCGGGCGGCACGTCGTAGAGCCGGCCGAACTCTTAGGGGGAGAACGATGCGCAGTGGCTTCTCGGCACTGTCGGAGTCTTCACCCCTTTGCATGGATGAAGCGCGGTGAGGTGGGGTGTTTGGGCCACCGCGAGTGAAGCGGCGCAGCACCTGGTGAGGACTCGGCGGTGCGCCGGATCAGCGGGCGGCAGGGCCTGTCCGGGGGGTCTGCGCGACGAGCGGCGGTCCCGATCGAATAGACGTACGCCCAGACCGCGCTCCAGTGCCTTGATCTGCTGGGAGAGCGACGGGCCCGCGATGCGCGACCGGGCCGCGGCGCGGCCGAACGCCACCGTCCGCTCCCGGCTCCGGTTGCGGCCTGCGGACTCGGTCATCGTCGATGCCACGCCCACGCTCCTTGACAGGCTGGTGGCAATCAGCTCGAGAACACCCGCCGATACGCCCAGCATGCGATACAGATCCAGGTCCTCCGGCACGGATCCACGCCGAACTCATCGTCACCGACGACGGGCCCGGCATCCCCGCCCCGGATCGCGAACGCGTCTTCGAGCGCTTCTCCCGGCTCGACAGTGCCCGCTGCCGGCGCCGACCTCGGCCTGGCAATCGCCCGCGCTCACAACGGCACCCTCCACGTGGAGGACGCCGTCGCCCGGTATCGATCGCTGACGGTCTTCGCCGGATCGCGTACGGCGCGGAATCCGTGAGCCGCATACGCGGGCAGGAGCGGCCGCTCGGCCACGAACAGGACCGGGGCCACGCCCGGGACACGCAGCGCGCCCAGCATCTTCGGGCGCTCACCCCGATCTTGCCCGGGGTAGTCGGGCACGGCCGCGAAGATCCATAACAGCAGCACCACCGTGAGCGCTGTCATCGCCAGTAACGCCATGCGCCAGCCGAGCGTCTGGCCGAGGAAGGTGCCGGCCGGCACGCCGAGCGAGAGCGCCACCGGAATACCCGCCGCCGTGACCGTGCTGCACGCGCTACGTCGCGCCGGAGGTCTGGCACGAGGAGCCCGCCGAGTACGGGCGTGTGCACCGGGTCCGATCCCGGGTGCGGCTCCGCGCTTACCTGGTCGAGTTCACGAGCAAGTTCCCCGTGACGAAGATCGACGGACAAGTGCTGCCGTTCCAGGAGCCGCCGGGCGGCCACTGGTTCATGAAGCGGCCGACGCCGGAGTATCTGGAGAAGATCGCGGCGTTCGAGATCCCGATGGAGCCGCGCGAGAGGTAGTCTCGGTCCGCCGCTGTGTCATCCCTGCATTTCCCATGACATGGTGCAAAGACGGCGGGCCGAAGTGTGAGGTGCGGCCGGGTCAGGCTGGGGTTGAGCGCGGCGGCGCGGTAGTCGGCGCGGAGCTCCGGGATGGGGGCACGGGTCGCCGCGGCGGAGGCAACCTTCGATGGTGGCGAGGTCGCTGTAGTCGTACCAGGCGCCCGGGCCGCGGCGTCGGTGGTGGCCGGCCGCGAAAGACTCGAAGGCGGCCGTGAATCGCCGGGCGACCAATTCTGTCGGTGTCACTACGCGCGCCGGCGTCCATGTGAGTCAGGCTCAGCCGGGGAAAACGGATTCAGGGGTTCGGTTGGAGCCACGGTCGTCGGCGTGCTGGCGCAAGCTCCAGTGAGGCGGAGCAGTTGCCGGATCCACGCTTCCAGCCCCGCTGGGTCCGGCGCGGCGAAGTGCTGTGCCAGCATTTCGGCTCCTTGGAGATCTCTTTGGATGAGTCGGCGGGCAGTGCGGGGATAAACGACCAGTACGCATAGTTATTAAACTGCTACTTAGAGTAATAGAGTTGTCATGATTGGGACCATGCTTCTTGCGCTGCTGACCAGGTTGATCACTATCGGTCTGTTGGCCGCTTACCGGGATCGCGTGTGCCGTAACACCCTCAACGCGGCTTGCTGATTAGGCACTGACGGCGTTGGCTGACACAGGAAACTGGGATCACTTTCCTCGTACACGCCGTTCGAAGCGCGCCCCGGCCACGGTGTCGGGGCAGCCGACCGCGGAAGGACGCTTGAAAGGCGAAGAGCGCCCGGGCCACCGGTAACGGGCGCTCCCGTGTCCCCCAGCGCGCAAGGCGGGACAACCTGGTGAAACTCAGACCAGGCCCACACGCACTCCCTCCGGAAGGAGGAGTGCCCACGGACGTTTCATCACCTGAGCTTGCTCCGCTTTGGCGGACACCGTTGGTGTGGTCAGGCGGCATGGGTGGCCTCGTAGGCGGCGGGGCTAACGTAGCCGAGGCTGCTGTGCGGGCGGCGGAGGTTGTACCAGCTCTCGATGAATTCGAAGATCGCACTGCGCGCGGCCGCGCGGCTGGGCCATCGACGTTCGTCCAGCAGTTCGCCCTTGATCGTGGCGAAGAACGACTCGGCCAGGGCGTTGTCCCAGCATCGGCCCCTGCGGCTGACCGACAGCCGACCTACATCGGAGGCGAAGATCAGGGAACGGCGAGCATCGCCGACGGATTGAGGAACGCGCGCAGGGCGGCGGCCAGCTCGAGCGGCGCATCGTCTGACATGCGGTGGCCGCAGTCAAGCGCGTGCCCTTGAACGTCGCCGGCCCAGTCCCGCCAGATGCCGAGGATGTCGTCGTAGAGCTCGGGCAGGTCGTCGCGGGCGCCCCACAGCACGAGCAGCGGACACCGAATTTTGCGGCCCGCCGCTTGGTCGGCATCATCGGCCACGCGGTCCACGCCGAGCCCGGCCCGGTAGTCCTCCATCATGGCGTGCACCGTGTCCGGGTCATGGATCGCGCGCCGAAAGTCCTCGTACGCCTCCGCGCCCATCTCCTCGGAAGCCTGGATCAACCAGGTTCTTCGTCTGACCGGCGCCAGACCCTCCACCAGCGCGCCCGAGACAAGCGCAACCGTAACGACAGTGCCGCTCTGGAGCGAGGAGGGAGCGCATGACAGACAACCGCAGCCCGAAGTTCCCTCCCGTCAGGCGGCTTCCTCAGCGGCTACATATGGTGTTGGACTATCGCGAGACCAGCGACGGGCTACTGATCATCGCCTTCCGCGGGCACATCGTTGAAGGCTTTCCGGACTTACGGGTGACGGTGTGGGACAAGCTGGTGTGCGGCGACAGCGTGTGGTCGAGGGACCGGTGACGGGTACACGCACACGGGACCATTCCTGCTGGCCGGGGGCGCGAGGTGCTCGAGGCGACCGGTCGGAGCGTCAGTGTGCGTTGCTGCTGGGTCTTCACGGTGAGGCACGACCTCGTCGTCAGCGTGACGGGCCGCACTTCGACGGTGAGCCCCAGAGCCCTGACCTAACCCGGTCTGGCTCCTGTCATAGGTCGGCGATCGATGAGTCGCCGGGACTGGTGGCGGACCTTGATCGGGTTAAGGGAAGGGTCGAGGTGAAGGATCGATAGCAGCCGAATGACCTGGGGCGTCTTATTGATCAGGGTGAGTGTGCCGCCCCGTTTGTTGAGCCGCCGCTTGGCATCGAGTAGGACACGGATCCCAGAGCAATCCATAAAAGGTACTCCGCTCATGTCGAACTCGAGTCGTGATACCTCAGCTCGTTGAAGTGCCGCGTCGAGGGTGTGCTCGAGGTTGCCGGCAGTGTCTATGTCGATCTCGCCGTGTACGCGGACGATGAGCTGTTCGGAGGCGGGTTCCACCGTGACGTTCAGCAATTCCATGATCCACCTCCCCGGTCAGCTGAACGCGACTTCCGGGAATGGTTCCTTGTTAGCAGTCCGGGGTTTGATCTTGGCTAACGACGAGGCTAAATATGCGTAATTTGTCCCGTCTTGGTGTCGGGTCGAAGTTGCCTCTAACAGCGCAGGGTAAGGGCTTGTGACTCTCAGATTTCGATCGCCGCGGTCTCCGCGCGGAGCCGCAGCGCCTGCTCGGCAACCTCGGCTGGGGCATCGAACCCAGACGACGGGTCGGTGCCGGCGATGATGAACGCGATCGCCCCCAGTGTGTGGCCGCTCCGCCGAGGGCCGAAAGGTACGCGGCCGCCTGGTCGACGTCGAGTTCGGTCACGGCCCGGACCGTAACTCCGAGCAGGCTACGCCAGGGGCCCGTCTTATCCCCTTTGCATTATCTTGACCTTACGCTCCGTACTCTGTCCGGCACGAGCAGTCATCTGGGCGAGTTCCTTCGGGCTCGGCGGCAGCTCACGACCGTTGATGAGGTTGGGTTAGCGCGCTTTGGCGACCGCCGCCGGACGCCCGGGTTGCGCCGCGAAGAGGTGGCCATGCTGGCCAGCGTCAGCACCGATTACTACGTGAGGCTCGAACAGGGGCGAGAACGTAACCCCTCGGGCCAGGTGCTCGGCGCCCTGGCGCGTGTCCTCCAGCTCGATCTCCAGGCCACTGAACACCTCTACGCGCTTGCTTGCCCTCGTACAAGCAAGTGCAGGCCGACCGACCGGGTCCACCCGAACGTGCTGCGTCTATTGGAGGCCTGCCGCCACGAGATGGCGTTCATTGTGAACCGCCGGTTCGACGTGCTGGCTAGTGCTGTGACCGGAAATGATCACCGGGTTCGCGCGTCGACCAGCGCGCCGATTGGATGTGAGGACACATCCGGTCGGCGGAGGGAGTCGCGGTGGCAGAACCGGTCAGGGTGCGCAGGCTGACCGATCAGGAAGGGCAGAAACTGCAGCGCAGCGACCGCAGGAGTCGGTTCATCCCGACACGCAAGGCGGTCGACGAAGAGGCGAAGCACATCGACGAGGTGTACGACCGCATCGCCGCCGGCATAGATCACTTGGGCCGGCTTAATGAGGGCATCAACGGCAAGCAGGTCGCGCTTCCGGAAGAGCGCGGACCCATGCCCGCGGAAGCGCAACACAACGGCGCCGACCAGCGCCTCAGCCGATCTGTACCCATTGGGCCTGTTCCGCGGTCTCGCGGACGGACCATGGATAGGGGATCCGGTCCGCTGCCGCTTACCCCAGCAATGGTGCGGCTGCGGGTGGTCTGATCAGTTTGATGCCCGTGTCGCGCCCGGTCATGGCCATGCGGAGGAGGCGCCGACGCTGCTCATTCCGGTGGTGTTCCAGGTGAAGTCGGGAAGCGGGGCGGCGGATCGGTCTTCGGCGATGATGACTGCGTCGAACCCCTTGCCCTTGGATTTGTGCATGTTCATGAGGCTCACCGCGACCGGCTCGATCGGCGCGCCGTCCAGAGTTTCCGCGGCCAGGACTCGCCGGACCGCCTGGGCGTCCTTGACGTAAGCGCTCTGCCCGTCCCAGGCATCCATCGGTGCCCATGCCAACGCGTCGGTTGCCTTGAACAGCCTCAGTAGTCGGGCTTTGGCGAAGATCTTCCAGCTGCTTGGCGCCCCCAACTGGGCCCGTGCCACTGCCAGCCCCGACCCGTTCACCTTCACGCTGTAGGGTTTGTCGGCCGCCGCGACGATGATCTTCGCGGCCTTCGACCGCACGGCGGTGTCCGATTGGACGGCAGTGATCACCTTGTCGATCGTGGAAATCGTGGTTCGGGCGCCGCTGGTCGCGCCGGAAACCTTGAGCAGGTCGTAGTCGGCGATCGCGCGAAGTGCCGATGATCGCCTGGACGCGGGGCAGGCCGGGCCATTCCAGGTCCTTCAGTGCGGGGTAGCCGGCTGGAACCCGGTTCTGCCCGGCGGTCACTGAACAAAACTCTGCGTTTTCCCTGGCAGAGCGCACGCGGATTCGTGCTGGAAGTGACCTCACCTGCCTGTCCCATGCGGCGTGGAGCCAGGCTAGCGGTGCTAGATACCGTCACATGGCCGTGATTACCCGTCGCCAGTCGAGCCGTGAACCGCGCGAGGGCTCCCAGGCGGGGAAGTGGCCTGACCTGCAGATTCGCCGGGAAACGGTGCATGGAGTCACTGACAAAACTCTGCGCCTACTGACAAAACCCTGCGTTTCCTGTTGAGCGCAGTGCTACTGACAGTAAATACGCAGAGTTTTGTCAGTGAGCCGAGCTGCCGGCAGCCAGCCGTGAGATGTTTGCCCTGGTCAGACACATTGTCGATCACGACGCAGAGCCGTCGGCAACGGAGAGCTCACTCCGGTCGGCGTCAGCACGAGCGTGTCCCTCTCAGAGCCACTGACATAACTCTGCGCCCGTACTGACAAAACTCTGCGTTTGTGCACGAGGAATGCCCCGACGACGCAGGTGACCACGAGAGCGAGTGAGTCGGACGCGCGTGCGCCACGGGGGAGAATCCCGAACCGATTATTCGAGCGGCACAGGTACCCTGACGAGCTGCCACGGCCGCATCATGTCGTTGTCCTCGTGCTCAAGGATGTGGCAGTGGTGGATGTAGTCGGCGGGATACTTGGTGTCGGTGCCGCTGATGTTCGGAACTGGCGGCGCCGGAGTGAAGGTGGCGATGATCCTGTTCACCATCTCCGGATAGGCGATGAAGCTGTCCCTCCAACCCTGCTCGTACGGCTCAGGTGGGACCGGCGGCCCGACCAGATAACGGGACAGCTGGGGCTTGCCCCCGGCCGTCCGGCCCGCCGCGACCCAGCGCTCGTAGTCCTTCGCGTAGTCCCCGGCCCTGAACTTCTGCCGGTTGTGGATCTGGAACTGGACGAGGTGGACGTGCATGGGATGGGCGTCCCCCGTCGTGTTGACGTATTCCCAGATCTCCGTGCTGCCCGCCTTGATGAAATCGTCCACGGGCTCGAAGAAATACCATCCGTTGATCTTCATGTGGACCGGGTTGTCGTGCGGGTCGGTCGTCTCGGTCAGGACGCGCTCGCGTGAGGGGATTCCCGGTGTCGGGTGCAGCGACTCGAACGGTGGAAGGACCAGCGCGTGGGGCGGCGTCGTGTCATCGCGGCCCGACAGCGGCTCGGTCACCTGGAACCGCATGATCTCCGGAATGGCCGGGCCGCCGCCGCCACCGGGGTACGGCACGACGGCGTCGTTCATCAGCGTGACGCTCGCGCCGCGCGGCAGTCCTCCGAAGTCGACGATGACGTCCGCGCGTTCCGAGGGGGCCAGCAGGATGGTCGTCGAGCGCAGGGGATAGGCGCGCAGGCCGCCGCTGATGCCGATCAGCCAGAAGGGCAGCCGGACCCGGCCGTCGCTGAACCAGAAACGGTAGAAACGCGAGTTTGAACCGTTGAGCACGCGCAGTCGGTAACGTCGCGGCTCGACCGCCAGGAACGGGTACGCCTTGCCGTTCACAACGGGCGTGTCGCCGAAGAATTCCGGGACCCAGATGGGGTGGTAGGCGCTGATCCCCTTCGTAGGGTAGAAGAGCGAGCCGTCGGCGTTGAACGTGCGGTCCTGGATGATGAGCGGGACTTCGAAACGTCCCCGCGGCAGGCGGAGCGCATCCTCGGCCGGATCGCGGATCAGATAGACGCCGGAAAGTCCCAGGTAATTGTTGAGCCGGGTGAGGTCCATCGCGTGGTCGTGGTACCACAGCATGGTCGCCCGCTGCCTGTTGCCGTAGGCGTAGATGGCCTCGTTGGGTGCCGCCCCAGACAGCGTGCCGTACAGGGAGCCGTGGAGCCCGTGTGGTGTGAACCAGGCGTCCGGGTTGCCGTCGGACTGCGGTGGGTTCCACCCGCCGTGCAGGTGGACCACGTTCCAGACGTTGACGTCGCGGGGGAGGTCCATGGGCCGCCCGCCTGGCGGATCGGGGGGAACGCCCGGCAGGTTCCTCCACAGGGTGACGTCGATCGACCTCCGCAGCAGGTGGGTGGTCGGCAGGTGGTTGCGATACCTGACGATCACCGGCCGGTCCCGATGGGTGACCAGGATCGGCCCAAGGTACCCCAGCCCCATCGGCCGCCCCGGATCGGACGGGTGAGAGGCCCAGTAACCCCACGCGGCGGTCGTGTTCAGGTCCCGATGAAAGCGCCACGGGGCCTGCCGCATAGTGATCTCGTAATAGTCGCTGTCGGGGTAAGTCGATTTCTCGGGAACGGCCACAGGCAGTAGGGGCAACGGGTCGGCGTATTTCCGTAGGGGCCGCGTCGCTGCTCGCAGTCCGAAAACACCTATACCCGTCGCCGCCGCGAGGCGCGCGAATTCCCGTCTCGTGAGCCGCATCGCTGTGCCTCCGCTTTCATCCCGCGTACGGCTGTCGCATATGCCTTTGTCCGGGCCCGGCTGACATGCGTGAGCGTTTCGGCCCGCGATGGCCGACGCACCTGGCTTCTCCCTTCTGAGGCTAGACGCCATCTCGTCAACAACCGCTCAAATGTGACTATTCACGTCTCGTCAGGCGTCACGGCTGGCGCCGCGCGAGTATGATCGAGCGCGCGGGATGATCTTTAGGTAGCTCCGGATGGGGGCGAGCATCCGTCGTCCGGTGAGCTCGCGGCTCTCGCGTAGAGAAACTTCTAGAGGACGCCCAGATCAAGCTCAGCAGGGCATCGCCGCTGGTCGATGGATGGCACCTGGGAGCGGATCCTGGACGGGCTGCGGGCAGGATGCGATGAGGCCGACGGCCAGGACTGGACAGTGAGCGTGGACTCCACGGTGGTGCGCGCTCATCAGCACGCCGCCGGAGCCCGACGTGCGCCGGCTGCCGATATCCCACCAAGGGGGAGGTCGTAGATCACAAAACGAGTACGCATCGAGAGGCCTTGGGCCGCTTCCGCGGCGGGCTGAGCACCAAGATTCACCTGGTCGCCGACCGGCGCTGCCGTCCCCTCGCGCGGATCCTCAGCCCCGGCCAGCATGGAGACAGCCCGTACTTCCAGCGGGTGCTGAACACGATCCGGATTGTACGCCGGGGCTTGGGTCGCCCCCGCAGGCGGCCGGCGACCGTATTGGCGGACAAGGCGTACTCCTCCCGGAGTAACCGCGCTACCTGCGCAGGCGTGGCATCAAGGCGGTCTTCCCGATCAAGAAGGATCAGCAGGTCAACCGCCTCAAGCGGGGCAGTAAAGGCGGGCGTCCGCCCATCTTCGATGCCGAGCGGTACAAGGAGCGCAACACCGTCGAGCGGTGCATCGGCAAGCTCAGGAGCCACCGGGCTGTGGCCTTACGCACTGACAAACGCCAGCGCATCTACCAAGGCACCGTCGACGTCGCCTCGATCAAGCGCCCGGTATGCATGGCCACCGTCATTGTGATGCGTCCGGGCCAAGTTGGGGGACGCCCGTAGCGGGAGCCGAGGGTGAGATCAGCGGTCCGGACGACGGCAACGGCGGCTTGCGGCAGGCCATGCCCGTGAGGGCGTGTATCCCGGTTCTCGGCTTCTCGGCCGCCGGGCGGGGCCGAAGCGCGACACGGCCACGATGACCTTCATCCCCGATGCTTCGGCCGGGGCGCACGTCGTCCCGATGCTGGCCTTGCCGGGTACGTCAGGCCAGGTCGGTCAGAGCATCGCGCAGCCCTCTGCGCTGCTGATCCCGAGCGTGGGTATATCCGGTACAGCTGGCTGCGACATGCGGTGGGACAGGAGCAGGTGGTCGGCGATCCCTTCGCCCCTCAGACCGAGGCCGTCTTCGGCACCGGCCTCGGTGCGCTCACGGCGCTGGCGCTCACCGTGCGCTCCCGCCACCTCGTCCGGGCGCTGATACTGCTCGACACCCTGCCAGGAGCCGGCGACGCCGCTGCCGGGAAAGGCGCCCCTCGCCCGGCCCACCGGCTGGACCCCGATCTCCGCCACGAGGTCGTGGAGAACTCCGACCGATCGTTGTCGTGGCGCCATCACCTCGGCAACCTGCCGCCGGAGTCGGCGGACCACCTCGACGACGAGACTCTCTGGGACCAGTTGGCCGTGCTCGCCGCGTTCGACGTGCCGGTCGTGGTGGTACGCGCGGCCGAGAGGTCCCGCCTGACCGACGACGCCATCGCTGAACTGCGCCGCCGCGCCCCCGGTGCCCGGCTCGTGACCACCGACGTCCACCGGCCGAGGGCGCTGGCACAGGTAGTGAACGAGATCACAAAGGGGAGATGATCATGGCTGACGACATTCCGTTGATCGACCTCGAGTTGGCGCTGAGTGATGACGCGCCGAAAAGCCTGCTGGAGTCCGTCAGGCAGACGGGAGAGGAGCTCGGCATCCTCCAGGTCGTGAACCACGGCGTCCCCGACGACCTGATCGACGAGTTCCACGACCGGATCGCGCGCGTGCTCGACCTGCCGAGGCAGGAGAAGGCGAACCTGGCCAGCCCCACCGGTCACCCCTACCGCGGCTGGCGGCAGTGGCCGGACGACTTCGGCCGGCTGGAACTGGAGCGCTTCAGCATCGGCCAGTTCGACAACGCGGAAGACGCCAAGTCGGCAGGGCTTTCGGAGGAGTACGCGCAGCTGTACGCGCACGACAACGTGTGGCCTTCGCAGGACCCCGGGCTCGCCGACGTCGCCCGGCGCTACCACGACGCCTCCGTCGGCGTCGCGGAGAAGGTCCTCGAGCTGTACGCCCGCGTGCTCGGCGTCTCCCCGGCCGTCTTCCCCACCGTCGGCCGGCCGTACCACACCACATTCGTCGTCAACGACTACCCGACCTGGATCTACCCCGATGTTCCGGAGGACGAGGACAAGCTGCTCCTGCTGGAGCACGCCGACGGATCCGCGCTGACAGTGCTGCACCAGCGAGGCGACTACGACGGCCTGCAGGGCCAGGCCGTCACGGGTGAATGGATCCCGGTTCCGATCGTCCCGGGAGCCCTCCAGGTCTTCTCCGGATCGCTGCTCACCCATTGGACGAACGGCCTGCTGCGCGCCGGACGTCACCGCGTCGTGGCCGGAGGCACCGTCACGCGGCGTTCGACGGCCGTGTTCTGGCACCCCAGCCTGGACACGGTGATCGAGCCGCTGCCGGCGTTCGTCGGGCCCGATGGGTCCGACTTCGAGCCCGTGCTCCTCTGGGACAGGACGAAGGGACAGGTGGAGGAGTATCTCCAGGTGTTCGGGCGTCCCGAGCAGGTCGCCGCCTGGCGGGAGGGCCGCCCGTACGTCGCAGAACTCTCGGAGGCGTAGACGTGCCTGCATCCGACACTTTCACCTGGGTGCCCAGCGAGCGGTGGGTCCGGGGGGTCAGGGGCGACACGACCGTCGTCGACAGCAGGCGCCCGGTCCTCGTCTGGGAGCCGGGCGTGCCCGTCCCCGGCTACGCCTTCCCTGAGGAGGACGTCCGGACTGACCTGCTGAGGGCCGGCGAGGCGGTGGACGGCGTCGTCTTCTACGACCTTCTCGACCGAGACGAGACGGTCGAGCGTGCGGCCTGGACCTATCCCGACCTCCCCGGCCACATCGCCTTCGGATGGTTCCGCCACCCCGCCGGCGTGCTCGACCACTGGTACGAGGAAGACGAGGAGATCTTCGTGCACCCCCGCGACCCCTACAAGCGTGTCGACCCGATCCCCAGCTCGCGTCACATCAGGGTCGAGATCGCCGGCCAGGTCGTCGCCGACACCCACCGGCCCGTGCTGTTGTTCGAGACCGGACTGCCGACGCGGTACTACATTCCGCCGGATGACGTAGACTTCGACCTTCTCGAGGCCACGCGGAGCCACACCCGCTGCCCATACAAAGGCATCGCCTCGTACTGGTCGTTCCGGGACGTAGACGCCGGCGTGCCCGCGGACATCGCGTGGGCCTACCCCGCTCCGATCCCCGCGGCCGCGCAGATCAAGGATCACGTCGCGTTCTACAACGAGGCCGTCGACATCGTCGTGGACGGCCAGAAGCTCGACAGGCCGGTGACCGTCTTCAGCGGGCAACTGGCTTGACGGCTCCTCCGGACGCGAAGACGGGAGCCCGAGGGATCGCGCCCTCCGGCTCCCGTTCGCCCGGTACCCATTCGCGATCGCGGGTCGTCAGATGGGAGCGGCGCGCTCAGTGGAGCCATGTCGAGCGGCTGCGGGGGAGCGTTGAGCACCGCCTCGTCGAGACAGTCCTCGCTGCGGGCGACGGGGACGACGTCAGTGCGGCAGGTCGGCGTGACGTTCGAGGAACGCGGCCACTTCCGCTGGATGCTCCAGCGGAAGTGGGTAGACCACGAGCCGGTCGACGCCGAGGTCGGCGTAACGCCGGGCGGTTCCGGCGTTTACCGGGGAGAGCTGCATAAAGTTGATCTCCAGTCGACCCAGCCACTCCGGGCGTTCGACCTCGGCGGCCGCCGTCCGCAGCCCGATGAGATGCCCCTCTAGATCATCTGGGCTGTCTCCATTGCCGAACCACCCGTGGCCGCGGGCGACCGCCCGCCGGAAAGCGGCCGGGCTATGTCCACCGATCACGATCCGCGGTCCGTCTTCCCTGACAGGCCGCGGGTGTGCGTCGATGCCGTCGAAGGCCACGTACCGGCCCTGATAGGACGGCGCGGGCTGGGTCCACAGCGCCCTCATGGCGTCCAAGTACTCGTCTGTGCGCCTGCCACGCTCCGAATACGGCACTCCGACGGCGGTCATCTCCGGTTCGAGGTATCCGGCTGCGACCCCCAGGGACAGCCGGCCACCGCTGAGCACATCGAGGCTCGCGACCTGCTTGGCGAGTACCAGCGGATTGCGCTGCGGCAGGATGATGATCCCGGTGCCGAGCTCCAGCCGCTCAGTGACGGCAGCGACGTAGGCCAGATGCACCAGCGGGTCGAGAATCGGATCTGTCGGCTCCATCGGCGCAGGCGGTACCCGAGGGCTGGGGAGCACGACATGCTCACCGGCCCACCACGACCGGTAGCCCAACTCCTCCGCCAGTCGAGCAAGCCGGACCGTCTCCGCGGGACCCATGGTGGCCTTGGCGTTCAGCCCGTTGACACCCAGTTCCATCAGCGCCCATCTCCATCCACTTCGGGCGGCGACCACATGCGGTGCCTGCTTGCGACCGCGTGATCAAGCATGAGAGCACACATGCCATACGTCCAAGATCTGCTGTTATAGCCTTTGTCTATGGATGTTCACCTCCGGGATCTGCGCTACTTCGTCGCGGTCGCAGAGGAACTCAGCTTCACCCGAGCGGCGAGTGGCCGGCTCTTCGTATCGCAGCCAACACTGAGCAAACAGATCCGCCAATTGGAGCTCTCCTTCCGGACCGCGCTCTTCGAGCGCGACCGGCGGACGGTCACCCTCACCGCCGCGGGTAGCGCCCTTCTGCCGCACGCTCGGCAGATGATCGAGCAGTGGGAGGGGGCACAGCGTGCGGTTGCCGATGCCGCGGCGACCCAGCACACGACACTTACGGTCGGCTTCCAGACGAGCATCGGTCGCGGACTCATTCCGGCCGTCACGGCCACGATGGAGAAGCTGCTTCCCGGCTGGCGACTCCAGTTCCGCCAGGTCACCTGGGCCGATCCGACAGTGGGACTTGCCGGCGATGTTGATGTCGCCGTCGCCTGGCTGCCGGTCCCGACGGGCGGCGATTTCTCTCATAAGGTGATCACCAGGGAAGATCGTTGGGTCGCTCTTCCAGCCGATCACCATCTGGCCGACTGCCCCGTCATCTCCTTCGAGGACCTCGCCGATGAGCCTTTCATCGCCCTTCCGGCGGCGGCCGGAGCGCTCCGTGAGTTCTGGGTCGGCAACGATCATCGCCGGACACCGGCGCGGATCGCCGCGACGGCCGAAACCGCCGACGAGACTTTCGAAGCGGTCGCTTCGGGGCTCGGGATAGCCCTCCTCTCCGCGGGGAACGCTGAGATCTACAACCGCGTAGACCTCATCTGCCGACCGGTCACCGGTCTCTCTCCGAGTGAGCTTGCCGTCGTCTGGCGCACAGGAGACCATCGCGAGGCCGTTCGAGTGTTCATCGACGCTTGTTGCCTCTGCACGACAGCTTGACGAATACCCGAAGGTACGCCTCGACCGCGCGGCGGTGGTGGGCGCCGATTCGCGCACGCTGGTCAGCGTGAGGAAGCTCGGTCGACAACTCGTCACGACTCATGGGGGGTCCCAGAACGTTCCCGTCAGCCCCAACTCTGCGAGTGGCATCTGGTTGGCGGCCGCAGTGTGTGGTTGGTAGCCGGGTCCAGTCGATCGCCATACCACGGTTGCGAGAGTCTCCAGACGACCTCCGCGGGAACGATCTCACCGATGGCGGTGCCGGTTGCGGTCATCCAACCCGCCGAGCTCAGCGATGGAAGGAGCGAAGAAAGCGAAGTCGACTCGCGCCCGGAGTATCGAAACACAATCTACACTTTACCTACAGGAATATTTGGTTTTGCAGGAGGGTCCACCGATGAGCCTCGAGTTCCTCTGGTACGTCCCGAATCAGGCCGAGCCCGGGCACCGAGGCGACGCCGTCACCGCGAACCACAACAGCTTGGAGACCCTCACCGCTCAGGCCAAGGCCCTTGAGGAGCACGGGTGGGGCGGGGCGCTCATCGGCACCGGATGGGGACGGCCCGACACCTTCACGGTCGCCACCGCACTGGCCGCGCAGACGACGACGTTCAAGCCGCTGATCGCGATCCGGCCCGGCTACTGGCGTCCCGCCAATTTCGCCTCCGCCGCCGCGACCCTGGACCACCTCACCGGAGGGCGGGTGCTCGTCAACATCGTCTCGGGCAAGGACAACCTCGCGGCGTACGGCGACAGCGAAGGCGACCAGGCCCACCGCTACGCCCGCACCAAGGAGTTCATCCAGATCGTGCGCAGGCTCTGGACCGAGGGGAACGTCACCTACCAGGGCCGGCACTTCGGCGTCACGGACTCCACCGTTGCGCCGCGAACGGTCGTCAGGGGCGAACGCCGGCACCCGCGGCTCTACTTCGGCGGCGCCTCCGAGGCCGCCGAGAAGGTGGCCGCCACCGAGGCCGATGTGCAACTGTTCTGGGGTGAGCCTCTCGACGGCGTCGCCGAGCGGATCGAGCGCCTCAGGCGACTGAGCGAGAAGCTCGGACGCGAGCATCCTCCGCTGGAATTCGGGCTGCGGATCACCACGCTGGTGCGGGACACCACCGAACAGGCCTGGACCGATGCCGAAGCCAAGGTCGTGGAGATGGCGAAAGGCAGCAGCACGCGCGACCTGAACCGGCATGCCGCCGTCGGTCAGCAGCGGCTACTCGACCTGGCCGCGCGGGGAGAGGTGCTCGACGACAATCTCTACACCGCCCCCGGAAAATTCGGTGGAGGCGGTGCGGGCACCACCTGGCTGGTCGGCTCGGCCGAGGACGTGGCGAAGTCGCTGCGCAACTACCAGGCCCTCGGCATCACCCACTTCGTCCTCTCCGACACCCCATATCTGCCGGAGATCAAGCGCCAGGGCGACCGGCTTCTCCCGCTGTTGCGTGGATGAGCGCC
Organism: Planotetraspora mira; assembly: GCF_016863275.1. Taxonomy (GTDB): domain Bacteria; phylum Actinomycetota; class Actinomycetes; order Streptosporangiales; family Streptosporangiaceae; genus Planotetraspora; species Planotetraspora mira. Next base: position 70,472 of record NZ_BOOO01000037.1, on the reverse strand, counting down.
GGCGCCTTCACCACGCGCTGACCGCGGTCGAGGCGGTGGCAAGGGTGTGGTGTCCGGGCGCATTCGGTCCGACTTGTCCCGTCCTATGAGGAGAGGGCCGTATGAGCGTGCAGGTCGTGGCCGTCACTGGCGCGGCTTCCGGCATCGGAAGGGCCACGGTGGAGTTGTTCGCCGAGCGAGGGGCCCAGGTCGTCGCCGTCGATGTGAACGAGGTCGAACTCGACAAGCTCTCGGATGTGCACGGTGCCATCCCGCTCGTCGGCGACGTGTCCACCGAGCAGACCAACGCCGTCATGGTTCAGCTCGCCGTACGAGAGTTCGGGAGGCTGGACACGGTCGTGCTCAACGCCGGGATCGGCGGGGGAGGGGCGCTGGAGTCACCCGGAGCCATCGACCGATTCGACCGGATCCTCGCCGTTAACGTCCGCGGGACGGCTCTCGGCATCCGGGCGGCCCTGCCCGCCCTGCGGGCGTCGGGCGGTGGTTCCATTGTGGTGACCTCATCGGTCTCAGGCCTGGGCGGCGACCCGCTGACGTGGGCGTACAACGCGTCAAAAGCGGCAGTGATCAACCTGGTGCGCGGCGCGGCGATCGATTTCGCCGTCGAGAACATCAGGATCAACGCCATCGCCCCCGGCCTGACGGCGACCGCGCTGACTGCCGGAGTGGTCTCCGACCCCGCATTCGCGTCCGCCGTGACCGAGCGCATCCCGCAACGGCGCTGGGCTGCCCCGCGTGAGCAGGCCGAGGTCATCTGGTTTCTCGCCTCACCCGCCGCGTCGTACGTCACCGGCGTCGTCATCCCCGTCGACGGCGGCCTCAGCGCCAACAACGGCATCCTCCTTCCACCCGCCCTCCCCGATGGCCGTCCGAGATGATCGTGCCAGCCAGTTGCCGAGGAACTGGCCGGCTTGGACGATGACGACGATGGTGGCGACGGTGATGTAGACGATCGGCCAGTTGTAGCGCTGCGATCCATACGTGATCGCGAAGTCGCCCAGACCGCCGCCCCCGAACAACCCGGCCTGGGGACCGTAAGACACGAACGGCTCTGTCTCTCTTTCGGTGGTGACGGAGGGTTAGGCGCGCTTGCCGTCCTGCGGGGGCGGTCCGGCCTTGGCTCATCGAGTCGGTCAACGACACCCTCAAAGGCCAGCTCGATCTCGAACTCCACGGCGGACGCACCCCACAGGGCGTCGCCGTCCGCGTCGCCCAGCGCGTCCTCGCAATGACCGCCGCAATCTGGCACAACCGGGCCACCGGCCAACCCATCACCCGATCCCTGATCGCCTACGACCACTGATCAGACTTCGGACTTATTCGTCTAGGAGTGGTAGTGGCCGGCATCACCCCCACCCGTTCACGCGAGACGCGGGCCACCCGTCCATCGCTCAGCCGGCGGGCGCCCGCGATCGCCTGTCCGGACGACACAGCACTGCCGCCGACGAGCTGATCCTCAACAAGACCATCGCCCGCTACGAGCGCTTCGATCTTTTGTGCATTGACGAGCTGGGCTATCTGGAACTCGACAAACGCGGCGCCGAACTGCTCTTCCAGGTTCTGGCCGACAGGGAGGAGACCGCGAGCGTCGCGATCGCTTCCAACGAGTCGTTCGGTGGCTGGACCAAGACCTTCACCGACCCCCGGCTCTGCGCCGCGATCGTCGACCGGCTCACCTTCAACGCCACCATCATCGAGACCGGCACCGACTCCTACCGGCTCGCCCGCACCCGCGCCCAGCAGGACGCCGCCCTGGCGTGACGACCATACCCGGCTCCTCCACCCGACGGGAGACCCTGTGTTCGTCCACCGCCTCACCGTGCCGATCGACGACTTCGACGGGCTCGCCCCGCTGGGCCACTGGCCGACCGGCCCCCCGCCCCGCAGCGCACCGCCCGCACCGCCTGGGTCCTGGCCGCCGTCCTGGCCCTCGTCGACGCCGCCGACCAAGTCGGCTGGCGAGGCGACATGCGGCACCTGCCGCTGGTCGGCGTCATGCCAACCAGCTACCAGACCACCCCCTACCTGGTGGTCAAGCAAGACGACGACGGAGCCACCTTCATCATCACCCAAGCCGAACCCGACTGGATCGACCAGACGACATCCAGCGCCCACGTGACCGTCCGCACCATCGGATGCTGAGAACCGGCCCCTCAAGACCGGGAACCCCATCAGGACTGGGAACCGACACACCCCGGCAACAGGCACATCCCCGATGTTCCGTCCCAGGAAATCTGACGCAGGCGTCGGTGTCTGAGCTGGGATGCGTCAGGTAGGTGGGACGATTCCTCGACCTGGGTGTCTCGTTGACTTGACGCAGATCGCAGCGGTCCAGCCCGGCGATCCGAGCGGGGCGGCCATGCCTGGTTCAGTTTCCTGTCTGCGAACCAGGACTGGGCTCAGCCGGGCCGGGGGACGATGCCCTCCAGCAGGAAACCGAGGAAGTGGCCCGCCTGGGCAGGGTTCCCGGCGCGGGCCACGGCGGTGGTGAGGGCGAGCAGCTCGACCACGTCGAGGTCGGGCCGTACGGCTCCGGCCACCTGGGCCGCGCCCAGCAGCGGGGCGGCGACCTCGCGTAGAGCCTGGTGCCAGGCGATGATCTGCGGCGGTTCGACGTCGGCAGGACCCTCGTAGGCGGCCATGAACGCGTCACCGAGCACCTGGCTCTGGGTGATGTGGCAGACGACGGCGCGTAGCCAGTCGATCAGCGCCTCGCCGGCCTCCTGCGATGCGGCCAGCTCTCCGGCAGCATCGCAGAGCGTCCGGATCCGGTGATCGTAGACGGCCTCGATCAGCTTCTCGCGGGTCGGGAAGTGCCGGTAGAGCGTGGCGTTTCCAACTCCGGCCGCCTTGGCGATGTCGTCCAGCGAGGCGTTGACGCCGTCGGCGTTGAGCGCGGCCTCAGCGGCCGCCAGCAGGCGCTCGTGGTTGCGCTGCGCGTCAGCCCGCCGTCGTGATGGTTGAGAAGCCATTTCAGGATCATCCTACTTGCCAACCGGGGACGAATCCCCGTATCGTCTTGAACGGCAAACGGGGACTTGTCCCCACTTAATTACCGGATTCACTGGAGGAGAGCAGATGGCCGAAGAGATGGGAGCGGCGGCGGTCGTCAGGGCGATCATCGCGGCACGCGAGGACAGCGATCTGGAGACCGGCCTGAAGTACATCGCCCCCGAGTCCCTGGACCAAGGCCGGCGGGCCAGCCGCGAGGACTGGCGGCGCAAATGGGAGCACATGAGAGCGGGCTGCCCCGACATGGAGGTCATCACCGAGCACAGCGTGGAGAACGGCGAGTGGGTCGCCAACCGCTACACCATCCGCGGCACGCACACCGGGGACTTCTTCGGACAGCCGCCGACCGGCGAACGCTTCGAGATCAAGGGGATGGACATGGTCCGGGTGCAAGACGGCCGGCTCGTCGAACACTGGGCGTTCGCCGAACCCCTGTAGTAACTTCCTCGCCACCCAGGGGGTGGTCGCTCGTGCGGTCCAGCACATGCGACAGGCAGGCACGGGACTGGCCAACACAGTGATCAGCACCTTAGTGATCATGCGTCAGGATCGATGGGACAACCGTCGAATACGTCAGATTGCTGGGATCTGCGTCAACTTCGGCGGGATGGAACACCCGACACCAGCCCGCCCTTCCGACCCCGCTGAGTGGTACCAAAACTCACTCGCCGAACCTGCTCCGAAGATCGCCAACTGGTACCCGAACTCGCTGATGCCTGGTATCGAAACTCAAGCGTAGAACCAATGAGCCGGACTGGCCGCCCTTCTAAGAACGCGTTTGAGAAGGGCTACTCCGTTGAGTATGGCTCTTCCGCAGTGACTGATTCGATCAGGCTGTGAGGGTATGTTCGTCCTGGTGACGGCGGTGGCGAAAGCGCTGGTTCTCTCGGTCACCATCTCCTGCGCGATCAGCGACCGCGACAACCGATCCTCCTCGGCCTCCAGTCGCGCCCGCACCTCGGCGAGTTCCTCACCAAGCTCCTCGATCCGCTGCCGGGACTCAGCCTGCCGCCGCGCCGGCTCCCCAGCAACGACCCCATCGCCACGAACGCCTCTGGGCCCTACGCCCATCCAGCTGAGTACGAATACTCATGTGCCGTTCTGGTGGTCTTCATATGCTTCGATCATGTTTCCGAAGCAGCGACATCGGCCCGGTCGCCGCCTCCACCCCCTCCAACGTGTGGGCACTCACCGGCGACGAGGGCGACACCTCCGTCCTGCGCTGGGACGGACGCACCTGGACGATCGTCCAGAAGCTGCCCGCGACGGCCGGGAGCCTCGCCGTCACCTCCGACAACGACGTGTGGGTCTTCGGCGACCACAAGGCCTGGCACTACAACGGCACCACCTGGTCGGAACAGAGCGTCTCCTTCCACGCCTTCCGAGTCAGCGCCCGCTCCACCTCCGACATCTGGGCCCTCGACGGCGACGCCCCCTGGGTGCACCACTTCGACGGGAAGGCCTGGGTCCGGATCAACCTGACCTCGGCGCTGCCGAAGGCCCCGCCCCCGTCCGACGATTCCCCGCCCGACCCGACCGGCCCTCGGCTGACCGCCATCACCGCCGACCCGTCCGGCATCTGGACCGTCAAGCACCACTACAAGCTCTTCGTGACGTGCAAGGAGAAGACGGCGCTGCTGAACATGCTGCGCACCTGCTGATGTGAGGGCAGCTTTACTGCCGGGGAACTGCCGGGACACGTGGGAGAAACAGAGCGGCGTTACTTATCTGTCAATCGACAGAAATTGCCTCCCCGGGGAGACCCAATGGCGCCTTCACCCCCCACCGACGAGAGCGTCCTCGAAAAGTTCGGCTACCGGCAGGAACTGCACCGCAGCATGGGCCGCTACGCCTCGTTCGCGGCCGGCTTCTCCTTTATCTCGGTCCTCACCACGGTCTTCCAGTTCTTCGGCCTCGGCTTCTCTTTCGGCGGCCCGGCGTTCTTCTGGACCTGGCCGCTGGTGCTGACCGGCCAGCTGATGGTCGCGCTCTGCTTCGCAGAGCTGGCCGCGCGCTACCCGATCTCGGGGGCGATCTACCAGTGGTCCAGCCGCTTGGGCAACGCGACGTTCGGCTGGTTCGCCGGCTGGATCATGGTGCTCGGCCAGGTCGTGGTGATCGCCGCCGCGGCGCTGGCCTTGCAGGTCGTGCTCCCGGCGATCTGGCCGGGCTTCCAGCTGATCGGCACCGACCCCTCGCCGGTGTCGGCGGACGGCGCGGCCAACGCCGCGCTGTTCGGCGTGCTCCTACTGGCCGCCACCACCGTGGTCAACCTGCTCGACAACAAGATCATGGCCCGGATCAACGTCATCGGGGTCACCGCCGAGATCATCGGCGCGGTCCTCATCGTCGTGCTGCTGCTCACCCACGCCGACCGCGAGCCCACCATCACCTTCGAGACGGGCCTGCCCGGCAGCGCCTTCGCCGCCCTGCTGGTGGCCGCCTTCGCCGCGTCCTACGTGCTCATCGGCTTCGACAGCGCGGGCGAGCTGAGCGAGGAGACCCGCAAGCCCTCCGCCGTCGCGCCGCGTACGATCATCACCGCGCTCGGCGCGGCCGGGCTGCTCGCCTGCCTGATCGTCTTCGCCGCGCTGATGGCCGCGCCCAGCCTCACCGACGGCCGCCTGGCCACCGAGGGCCTTTCCTACGTGCTGACCAGCACCCTCGGCGACGGCGTGGGCAAGCTGCTGCTGGCCGACGTCGTCGTGGCGATCTGCGTCGCGACGCTGGCGATCCAGACCTCCGCGACCCGCATGCTCTTCTCGATGGCCCGCGACGGCGTCGTGCCCTTCGCCGCACAGCTGGCCCGGGTCTCGCCCCGCACCGGCATGCCGACCGGCCCCGCCCTGGTCACCGGCCTCCTGGCGGCCCTCATCGTGGCGATCAACTTCGTCTCGCCCGACGCCTTCCTGGCGATCGGCACCACCTGCATCGTCGCCCTGTACATCGCCTACGCGATGGTGACCGGGCCGCTGCTGTGGCAACGGCTGCGCGGCTCGTGGCCGGGCGGGGCCCCGGCCGGGGTGGACGAGAACGGCAAGCCGCTGTTCTCACTGGGCCGCTGGGGGTTGGCGGTCAACGTGCTGGCCGTGGTCTACGGCGTCGGCATGGCCGTCAACCTGGCCTGGCCGCGGGTCGAGGTGTACGCCCCGGCCAGCGGACAGTGGTACTTCCAGTGGTTCACGGTGCTGTTCCTGGCCGCCGCGGTGGGCGCGGGCCTGCTGTACCGGTGGTCAGCCGGGAAGAAGCGCGCGGCCCAGCTCACGCGGGTGGGCGAGGTCGCCCTCACCGACGCCGCCAACGCGTAGCGCGGCGTCGGCCACCGCCTCCGCCATCGCCTCGACCGCGAGGGCGGAGGCGTTCCTGCGGATCAGGATGACGCTCTCCACCACGGAGAAGACCAGATCCGCGCGCAGGTCACGCTCGGCCTGTGGCAGCCCGGCGGTGATCGGCGCTAGCAGGTTTGCGTAGGCCTGCTTGAGCGCGGTCCGCAACTCCTGGAAGTCGAGGAACCGGTCGGCCTCGGGCAGCAGGTACAGCGCGCCCAGATTGTGCTCGCCCGAGCACAGCAGCGCCGCGTCGCGGTGCGCCAGCGCCCACAGCCGCGCCCCTGCGGGCGCGTCGGAGGCGGCGAGCAGGCGCGCGGCCTCCAGCGACGGCCGCACCGTGCTCTCCAGCAACTCGGCGAGCAGCGCCTCCTTGCCCTTGAAGTAGTGGTACATGGTCGCCTGCCGGATCCCAGCCCGCTCGGCGACCTCCCGGGTGGTGGTGGCGCTGTAACCGTTGACCGTGAACAGCTCCGCTGCCGCCGCCAGGAGCTCCTCGCGCGGGGACAGGCCGGTGTCGGGACGCGCGACGGCACGCGGCCGTCCCACCCCTCGTCTGCTCACCCACTGATCCTTTCACAGGCCGCGAACCCCTCCGTTTCACAGGAATGAAACACCCGGGATCCGCGGGCGAAACGTCGCGATCTTAATTTCTGTCGAGCGACAGAAATCAAGGAGGAGCCCGATGGCGACAGCCACCACGTACGGCGCGCGCGAGCACGCCCGCGCCCAGGAGGGCACGACGGTCCCGGCCATGCCGCGCGTGCCAGCCCCCGAAGGCCTGACCTGGTCGGAGACGGTCGCGGGCGCCAACTACACGCACCGCGCCCTGGCCCGCGGCACGGAGCTGACCCTGACCGACGTCACCGGCGATGCCTGCGCCCACCTGCTGCTTTACGTGACCGACCGCCCCTGGGAGCGGCTCAACATCGCCGACACCGTCAAGGTCCTGTGGAACGCCTACCCCGGCGCGGGCCACCTCCTGCTGTCGGACCAGGGCCGGGTGTTGGCCTCGGTGCTGGAGTCGACCGCGCCCGCCGACACCATGTGCGGCGTCTCCACGCTGCGTCGCAACACCGAACGCTACGGCGACGGCGCCGCGCAGAGCGACTCGCTCGCCGGCCGGGAGCTGTTCAAGCTGGCCGCGGCCAAGCACGGGCTGAGCCCGCGCGACCTGCCGCCCTCCATCTCCTTCTTCCAGGGCGTCCGCGTCGACCCCGAGTCGGGACGCCTGGAGTTCACGGGCTCGGCGGGCCCCGGCGCGAGCGTCACGCTCCGCATGGAAATGCCGGTGACCATCCTCATCGCCAACGCCGCCCACCCGATCGACCCTCGCCCCGACTACAACTGCGGCCTGCTGGAGGTGGCCGCTTCTTCCGGCAAGCCCACCGCGCCCGGCGACCCGCTCTGGGAGGCCACCCCCGAAGGCCGCCGCGCTTTCGAGAACACCGCCGACCACCTCACCGCCAGGGGCATGCGATGACCGACGTGACCGTTCCCGCCCGCGCTCCCTGGTCCTCGGTGGTCCGGGTCGGCCAGAACCTGACCATCACCGACCTCGGCGGCAACCAGGCCGTCGACTGCCTGATCTACGACGCCCATGACACCGCCGTGCGCTACAGCGCCCAGGACACCGTCCAAGCCCAGGGCGGCATCTTCCTGACCACCGGCACCGTGCTGCTGTCCAACGAGCACACGCCGTTGCTGACCGTCGTCGAGGACACCTGCGGCCGGCACGACACGGTCGGCGGCGCCTGCTCCAAGGAGTCCAACACCCTGCGGTACGGCCAGCACACCTGGTCCCAGCACGCCTGCGTGGAGAACTTCCTGGCCGAGGGCCTGCGGCACGGCCTGGGCAAGCGCGACCTGGTCAGCAACATCAACTGGTTCATGAACGTCCCGGTGGAGGCCGACGGCACACTCGGCATCGTGGATGGCATCTCCGCCCCCGGCCTGCGGGTGACGCTGCGTGCCGAGACCGACGTCCTAGTGCTCGTCTCCAACTGCCCGCAGATCAACAACCCGTGCAACGGCTTCGACCCGACCCCGGTGAGGATAACGATCCAGTGAGCATGGCCCTGCTGGTCGCCAACCGGGGCGAGATCGCTGTCAGGATCATCCGCACCGCCCGCCGGATGGGCCTGCGGACCGTCGCGGTCTACTCCGACCCCGACCGCGGCGCTGCGCACGTCCGGCTGGCCGACCATGCCGTACGGCTCGGCCCCGCTCCGGCCAAGGACAGCTATCTCGACGCCGACCGGGTGCTGGACGCCGCGATCGAGTCCGGCGCTGACGCACTCCACCCCGGCTACGGCTTCCTGTCGGAGGACGCCGCCTTCGCACGCCGGGTGGAGTTGGCCGGTGTGGCGTTCGTCGGCCCCACCCCGGAGCAGCTGGAGCTGTTCGGCGCCAAGCACACCGCCCGCGCCGCGGCCCGCGCGGCCGGCGTCCCGCTGCTGCCCGGCACCGGCCTGCTCGCCGACCTGGCGGCCGCGCAGAGCGCCGCCGAGCGGATCGGCTACCCAGTGATGCTCAAGGCCACCGGCGGCGGCGGCGGGATCGGGATGCGGGCCTGCCGCGACGCGGCGGAGCTGGCCGAGGCGTGGCAGAGCGTGCAGCACGTGGCGTCGGCCAACTTCGCCACCGCCGGAGTGTTCCTGGAGCGGCTCGTCGAGGGCGCCCGCCACGTCGAGGTGCAGGTGTTCGGCGACGGCCGGGGCCGCGTCGTGGCCCTGGGCGACCGGGACTGCTCGCTGCAGCGCCGCAACCAGAAGGTGCTGGAGGAGGCGCCCGCCCCCGGCCTGCCCGACTCGGTGCGCGACCTGCTGGCCGACAGTGCGGTGCGATTGTGCGAGTCCGTCGGCTACCGCTCGGCCGGGACGGTCGAGTTCATCTACGACCCCATGCGGCGCCAGCCATACTTCCTGGAGGTCAACACCCGCCTGCAGGTCGAGCACCCGGTGACCGAGGCACGCTACGGCGTTGACCTGGTCGAGTGGATGCTGCGGCTGGCGCAGGGGGACAGCTCGCCGCTGGATGCAGGAGTACCGCAGCCGCGCGGCCACGCGGTCGAGGCGCGCGTCTACGCGGAGAACCCGAGCAAAGACCACCGGCCGAGCGCCGGGCTGCTCACCCGGGTGGAGTTCCCCGCCGACGTCCGCGTGGACACCTGGGTCGAGGCCGGGACCGTTGTCACCACCTCCTACGACCCCATGCTGGCCAAGGTGATCGCGCACGGGCCCGACCGCGAGACGGTGCTGACCCGGCTCGGTGCGGCCCTGGAGGCCAGCCGGATCGACGGCGTCGAGACCAACCTCGCCCTGCTGCGGGCCGTCGTCGAGGACCCCGCCGTGCTGGCGGCCACGCACCACACCGCCACCCTCGCAGGGATCGGCGACAGCTCGCGGCGCATCGAGGTCATCCGGCCCGGCATACTGACCACGGTCCAGGACTGGCCGGGCCGCACCGGGTACTGGCAAGTGGGCGTGCCGCCGTCGGGCCCGATGGACGACCGCTCCTTCCGCCTGGGCAACCAGGCGCTCGGCAACGAGCCGGGCGCACCGGGACTGGAGAGCATGCTGCAGGGTCCGGCGTTGCGCTTCACCCACGCCACCACGCTCTGCGTCACCGGCGCGCCCGCTCCCGTAACCCTCGAGGGCGCGCCGATCCCGATGTGGGAGCCGGTGACCGTCGCGGCGGGCGCCACGCTCGACATCGGCGCCCCGCCGACCGGCATGCGCACCTACCTGCTGATCGCCGGGGGCCTGGACGTGCCCGCCTACCTGGGCAGCGCTGCCACCTTCACGCTCGGCAACTTCGGCGGCCACGGCGGTCGGGCGCTGCGTGCGGGCGACGTGCTGCGCGGCGGGACAGTCCGCCGGGGGCTCACCGGGACCAGCGGAGCCTGGGAGCCGGGCACCTGGGAGATCGGCGTCGTGGAGGGGCCGCACGCCGCGCCCGAGTTCTTCACCGACGACGACATCGCCGACCTCTACGCCGCCACCTGGAAGGTGCACCACAACTCGGCGCGAACGGGCGTCCGGCTCATCGGCCCCAAACCGCGCTGGGCTCGGCCCGACGGCGGCGAGGCGGGACTGCACCCGTCGAACATCCACGACACGCCCTACTCGGTCGGGGCGATCGACTTCACCGGCGACATGCCGGTCATCCTCGGACCCGACGGGCCCTCACTGGGCGGCTTCGTCTGCCCCGCCACCGTCGTGACGGGCGAGCGGTGGAAAATCGGCCAGTTGCGGCCGGGTGACACGGTGCGTTTCGTCCGTCTGCCCTCGGCGGTCGGCCAGCCCGGCGACGGGGGAGTGCTGGCCCGCCGGGGTGACGTCACCTACCGGCGAAGCGGCGACGACAACCTCCTCGTCGAGTTCGGCCCGATGGAGCTCGACCTGGCCCTGCGCATGCGGGTGCACGCCCTCGCCGAGGCGGTGGAGGCGGCCCGGCTGCCCGGCATCGTGGACATCACCCCCGGCATCCGCTCGCTCCAGGTCCACCTCGATCCGGCCGTGCTGGCGCAGGAGCGGCTGCTGGCCGTACTGATGGAGGTCGAAGCAGGGCGGCCACCCGTCGAGGACCTGGTGGTGCCCTCGCGCACGGTGCACCTGCCGCTGTCGTGGGACGACCCGGCGACACGCGAGGCGATCGAACGCTACATGGCGGGTGTGCGTGACGACGCTCCCTGGTGCCCGTGGAACATCGAATTCATCCGCCGGATCAACGGGCTCGAGAGCGTGCAGGACGTCAACGACACCGTCTTCGACGCCGAATACCTCGTGCTCGGGCTCGGCGACGTCTACCTGGGCGCGCCGGTGGCCACCCCGCTCGACCCGCGGCACCGGCTGGTCACCACCAAGTACAACCCGGCCAGGACCTGGACCGCGGAGAACTCCGTCGGCATCGGCGGCGCCTACCTGTGCATTTACGGCATGGAGGGGCCCGGCGGCTACCAGTTCGTCGGCCGCACGGTCCAGGTCTGGTCGACCTACCGGCAGGACAAGCCCTGGCTGCTGCGCTTCTTCGACCGCATCCGCTGGTACCCGGTCAGCGCGCAGGAGCTGCTCGACCTGCGGGCGGACATGGCGACCGGGCGGCTGGAGCTGAAGATCGAGGACGGCTCGTTCTCGCTGGCCGACTATCGCCGCTTCCTGGCCGCCCACTCGCCGTCTATCGCCGCCTTCCGGGAACGGCAGGCCGCGGCCTTCGCCGCCGAGCGTGCCGCCTGGGAGGCTTCCGGCGAGTTCGCCCGGGGCTCCGAACCCGCCGACTCGCCGCCTGCCTCGACGGAGGTTCCCGCGGGAGGGGTGGTGGCCGAGTTCGCGGCCAGCGTCTGGCAGGTGGCCGTCACGCCTGGCGAGCGGGTCGAGGTGGGGGACAGGCTCGTCGTGCTGGAGGCGATGAAGATGGAGTCGGCTGTCGTGGCCCCGGTGGCCGGGGTGGTGGAGCGGGTCCTGGTCAAGCCCGGCGACCAGGTCGATGCCGGGACCGCGCTGGTCGTGGTGAGAGGAGAGCGGGCGTGACGGCGATGGACGGAGTACGGCATGCGGATGGGCGCGGCGCTCCGGTGGCGGTCGACAGGGTACGGCGGGCCTATGCCCGCATCGCCGAGGTGGACCGGCCCGAGGTGTGGATCACCCTGCGCCCGCAGGAGGAGGTGGAGGCGGAGGCCGCCGCGATAGACCCGGCCCTGCCGTTGGCCGGGACACTCTTCGCGGTCAAGGGCAACATCGACGTCGCGGGCCTGCCTACCACGGCGGGTTGCCCCTCCTACGCCTACCTGCCCGAGCGTGACGCCGAGGTGGTGGCACGGCTGCGCGCAGCCGGCTCGGTGGTGCTCGGCACGACCAACCTCGACCAGTTCGCCACCGGGCTGGTCGGGACACGTAGCCCTTATGGGGCGGTGCCCAATGCCATCCACCCCTCCTATGTCTCGGGCGGATCCAGCTCCGGCTCCGCGGTCGCGGTCGCGCTCGGGATCGTGGACTTCGCGCTCGGCACCGACACCGCGGGCTCCGGGAGGGTCCCGGCGGCCTTCAACGGGATCGTGGGGCTGAAGCCGACCTACGGCCTCGTCCCCACCGACGGCGTCATGCCCGCCTGCCGGAGCCTCGACTGCGTCACCGTCTTCGCCCGCACCCTGCCCGAGGCCCGCCGCGCCTTCGCCGTCATGGCCGCCTCATCGGTGACAGCGGCGTCCGCCTCGTCGGGCACCGCGGCGGCGGGGGAGCCCATCTCGTCGGATGCCGCGGCTGGGCGGGGCACCGGCTCGTCGAGTGCGACGGCCATGAGGCCGCTTGGTCGACCGGCGACCGGGTCGGCCGTGGGGTCGGCTGGCGAGGTGGCCGTGCCGTCCAGGCGGCCGGGGCCTTGGCGGGTGGCCGTGCCGGCGGTGGACGCGCTCGGCGAGCTCGACCCCGGCTGGGCGGAGGCCTTCGAGCGCGCCGCCCGCTCGTTCCGCGGCGTGGAACTGCTCCCGATCGACCCTGCTCCCTTCCTGCAGGCCGCCGAACTGCTCTACCAGGGTGCCTTCGTGGCCGAGCGCTACAGCGCGGTCGGCGAGTTCGTCGCCAAGGGGGGTCCCGACCTGGACCCCACCGTCGCGGGGATCATCATGGCCGCCGCCGCGCTCCCCGCACACCGCCTGTTCGCCGACCAGGAAACCCTCGCGGACCTGCGAGCCCAGGCCATGGGGAACCTCGGGGACGCGGACGCCCTCCTGCTACCCACGACCCCCGGCCATCCAACGCTCGCCGAGGTGGCCGCCGAGCCTCTGACCGCCAACTCCAGGCTGGGCCGCTTCACCAACTCCACCAACCTGTTCGGCCTGTCCGCCCTGGCCGTACCGGCAGGCACGGTCGGCAGGCGGCCCTTCGGCGTGATGCTGCTGGGCCGTCCGCACGCCGACGACCACCTGGCGGCGATCGCCGAGACGCTCAGCCTGCCCCTGCGCCTGGCCGTCGTGGGCGCTCACCTCACCGGCCAGCCACTCAATCACCAGCTGACCGGACGCGGCGCCGACCTCGTCGCCACCACGACCACCGCCTCGGCCTACCGCCTGTACGCCCTGCCGACCACCCCGCCCAAGCCGGGCCTGGTCCGCACGGCCGAGGGCGGCGCGCCGATCGAGGTCGAGGTGTGGGAACTACCGCCCGACGGCCTGGGCAGCCTGCTCGCCGAGGTGCCCCGGCCGCTCGCGCTCGGCCAGGTCGAGCTGGCCGACGGCAGCACGGTGACCGGCTTCGTGTGCACGCCGGAGGGCCTGGCGGGTGCGACCGACATCACGGTTCACGGTGGCTGGCGAGCCTACCTGGCGGCGGGGTGAGCGCTCGTCGAGGCGTCGGTAGCACCACCGGGCGACAAGTCTCCGGCGAGGAGGGTCGACGACCGAGCTCGACGAGGCTGCACCGACGGCCGCACGATCCTGGCCCAGCTACACGCCGCGGACTTCCTGCGCCTGGACGCCAGTGGCGTCATCAGCGCGGCCTACCCCTCCTCCGCCATGCCCACCGCGCACGTCGTCCACATCGAAGACGGCCCCACGGTCGGAGGCTGGCCGCCCGGCGCGGCCAATCCCAGTTCCGGACCGAGCGCCTGCTGTTCTGCCTGGCCCTGGACCCTGGGTCTTCCGCCCGCCGCGTCCTCAACGACCTCGGTGTCGAACCCGCCCGCGTCAAGAAGGAGGTCGAGGAGTGGATCGTCCCGGTCCAACGCCGACACCGCCGCATCGGCAAGAGCAAGAACACCGACCGGGCCTGCTCATTCTGCGGGTGCAAGGACCTGGGCCCCCTCGTCGCCGGACCCGGCGTCTGGATCTGCGGCAGCTGCGCCCAGACCGCCGTAGAGATCCTGCGCGCCGAACCACGCGGCCTCCGCACCGGATGGCCACTACGTCCAGCGGCCGACCCCTGGCTACTCACGTCACGTACATGTTCACGACGTCTACGCCCAGGTCAGCAAGCTGCGCGGATGGCTTTGCGGAAGGCGGCTCGCGCTACCGCCTGAACTCGACCACTTCGACGAGGTCGGCAAGGTCCACATGCCGGGCGACCTCGCAGACGGTGGCACAGTAGGCCACCAGGTAGCCGTGCTGCTTCACCCGTAGGCGCTGCCGGCCGTCCAGGACGATCGCCTCGACCTCGAACCCGTTAACGCCAACCCACATGGCCATGTCGTGATGCTAGAAAACTGCAGGTCAAGACCACGAAACCGCATCCTCGTCCGGAGGCCGGGGCTTTGTGCTCAGCTCAGCTGGCCGCTCGGAGGATGATGCTCCGACGCCCACGGACCCGGGGGTGCACTCTGGTTCGATGCGTGTGTACAACGAGCCCTGCGAGGCGACCGAGAACGAGGACGGATCGCCTCGCACGTTCGTGTGGCGAGAGCGGGAGAACACGGTGATCGAACTGGTCCACGACTGGCGGAGCATGCGCCCATGGTGGATCGACCCGCTACCCGAGCCGATGGACCACGAGGTGCGGCACTACCGCGTGCGGGCATCATCCAGCAAGGGTCAGGGCCTGGTCGAGATCGAGCACCACTACGAAGGCTGGCGATTCGCCAGCATCTTGGACTGATATCGAAGGGCATTCGCGCGCCCGGAACGGCAGGAGCCAAAGCTTGATCGCCAGGCCGTGCAATATGCATGCAATGATCTTGCCGGCGAGAGCCGTACAGCAAGGCTTCGCCGCAGGTCAGATGTAATGAGCGGCAAGGAAAGGTCACGTGCTGTAAAACCGTCGGCTCAGCCTACGCACGTTCGAACCTTGCACCTGCCGCCAGGGATCATCCCAGCTCAGAGGCCCCACGGGGCCTCTTTTGCTTTCCAGGGCCATGCAGCCGTAGGTCGCCGAGAGCCGCCGGTTGTCGCTGATCGTGGGATATACGCGGGATGGATCTTGGCCTGTTTTTCCTGGTCAGATGCCGCGTCCGGGATAGCCGCGGGATGAAACCGCAACCCCGCCGCTGCAGGCCAAGGACGCGAAAAGGGTCCCGGTGGCTTCCGGGTCCCTTCACTTCTGCGTCCTTCATGCGGACCGTAGACGTTCCGCGATCCATTGATGGCCGGCGTCCCAACTTGTGAACTGCTCTAGGTGCTCCCCGGTGGCCGGAGACCAGGCCGGCGGCCTCACCCTTGCCCCCAGGCCATCGCACATGCCCCCAAGAACCCCGCATATCCGGGGAAACGACGGAGAGCCGCGACACTGTGAGTAGGTGGGCGACTCTCCGTCGTTGCCGATCTTCGAAATGCACTAAGCGCCCCAAGCCGTAACGCTCGGCAGACGGGGCCGCATTGGGGCGTCTCCTGGCGTTCACGGGGCCGCGCCGGGCGCGTCCGGTAGAAACGCTCCAGAGCCGTCAGGGCGAATGAAGATCACTCGCTCCCAGACGTTCGCCCCTCCAGTCGTTGAAGCCACTTCCGAGCCCCATCGGCTTTCACACCCATCGGGCCAGCCAGCAGCCGAACCAGATCCTCCCGTGGCACACCTGACGCCCTCAGCCGCAACACCGTCGGCACTAAGGCCCAAGTTTCGTCACAGCTGCGTCTGGCCGCCGTTGACCTCGTACACCGACCCGGTCACGAAGGCCGCCTCGTCGGAGAGCAGGAAGTTCACCACGCCGGCGACCTCCTCCATGGTGCCGGGCCGGTTCATCGCCGTCTTGGCGGCGATCGCGGCCCGTACCTCGGCGGGCAGGCCCCAGGCGGAGGGCCCGTCGATCGGGCCGGGCGCGACGGCGTTGATCCGGATGCCGCGGCGGGCGTATTCCACCGCGGCGGAGCGCGTCAGCCCCACGATGCCGTGTTTGGAGGCCGAGTAGGCGGCCCTCCCGGCGTGTGCCATCACCCCGGCGGTGGAGGCCATATTGACGACGGCGCCGCCGCCTTGGCCCACGAAGTGGCTCAGCTGGGCCTTCATGCAGTTGAAGACGCCCGTGAGATTGACGCTGATGACCCGGAGCCAGTCCTCCGGGTCGATCTCGTGGACGTCGACGAGTCGCGGGGTGACGCCCGCGTTGTTGAAGGCCATGTCGAGGCGGCCGTACGTGGTGACCGCGAACTCCACGAGCCGCCGGGTCTGCTCGAATTCCGCGACGTCGGCGGTGAATGGGGCGGCCTCGCCCCCGGCGGCGATGATCTCCTCGGCGACACGCTCGGCGGACTCCGGGTCGCGATCAGTGACGATGATCTTGGCGCCTTCACGGGCGAGGCGCTTGGCGCCTGCTTCACCGAGCCCGGAGCCCGCTCCGGTGACGATGCCTACTTTGCCGTTGACTGACATGGGGATCCCTCCTTTCGTGAGTGGGCCGGTCAGCGGCCGGAGGCCAGGACGGTGAACACCGCGCCCGCCGGATCGGTGAAGACGGCGATGACGCCGTGTGCGACGGGCGTCACCCCCATGAGGACCGTTCCGCCGAGGCGGGTGACCGTGTCGGCCGTGGCGGCGGCGTCGGCCACGGTGAAGTACACGTCCCAGTACGGCGGGATCTCGGCAGGCATGGCGGGTGGGCGGGGAAGCAGTCCGGAGACGGGCCGGTCGTTCAGCCGCCACTCCCGGCGTCCGAGTGTGCCTTCCGGAGCGGTCGCCGTCCAGCCGAAGACCAAGCCGTAGAAGTCCGCGGACGCCTCGACGTCATCGGTGATCAGCTCGCCCCACGAGAACGTGCCGGGCTCGTTCACCACGCCCGCCCCTCGATGCCGGCCGGGCTGCCACACCGCGAACCGCGCTCCGCTGTGATCGGACAGCAGCGCGGATCGACCGGCGGCCGAGACGTCCGCCGGAGCTTTGAGGACGCCGCCGCCTGCGGCGGTGACCCTGGCCGCGGTCTCGTCGGCATCGGCCACGTTGACATACGTCGTCCATGTGGCGCGCTCGGCGCCCGCGTTCTCGGTGAACGCGGCGACCGGCCGGGCCCGCAGCACCGCGGTCCGGTCGCTCCCCTTGCCGGACAGGCCATCGGTGTAGTGCCAGCCGAACAGCCGGCCATAGAAAGCCGCGGAGGCCGCGGGCTCTGGTGTCGTGAGTTCGGCCCAGGACGGCACGCCGTCCTCGTAGTGATCGACGTCCATGTCTCCCCCAAGAGATTCGAGTCTTCTCGATCGATGTCAACCATAGACGAGCTTGTCAGTGACTGACAACCGAGGCATTTGATGACGAAATCATCATGCTATGATGCGACCGTGATGAGTCCCGCCCCACCGCGATCCGGGCTGCGCGAGGTGACTCGCCGCGCGGTCCAGGCCGAGATCGCCAACACCGCAATGACCCTGTTCGTGGAGCAGGGCTACGAAGAGACGACGATCGAGCAGGTCGCCGCAGCGGTGGGGATGTCGGGACGCAGCGTCTTCCGCTACTTCGCCACCAAAGAGGACATGGTCGTGGGGTCCATGGCACAGGTAGGCCATGACATCGCGGCCGCTCTGCGGACGCGCCCGGCCGAGGAGCCGGCATGGGAGGCGCTGCGCCGCGCGTTGGACGAGCCGCTCCGAGCCCTGAATGACGATGGGGGCATCGCCCTCGCCAGGTCGACTCTCCTGACGACCACGCCCGCTCTGCGCGCCGCCCAGCGGCAGAAACACGCCCAGTGGAACGAACTGCTCGTGCCCGGCATCACACCCCGTCTGGAGGGATCCGCGGCGTCCCGGCAGCTCCAGGCCGAGGCGATCGTCGCCGCCGCGCTGGCCTGTCTGGATGTCGCCGTCGACGAATGGACCCGGTCCGGGGGCGAGAAGCCCCTCGACGAACTGCTCGACGCAGCCATCGCCGCCGTCCGGGGCTGAGCCCGCCGTCTCGGCGGGACGGGCCGCTCTCACAGGCGCGAACCGGTCGCCGATCTCGCCCTTGCGGCGTCTGCGCAGGTCAGGTGCCAAGCGGCCGGATACGGGCCAGGGGATGTGGCCACGGCATGATCACGCCGAACGGCCGCCGAGCAAGTCCGAGCCCAGCACGCCTGGGTCATCGACGCCCTGGCCGCCAAATACCCGGCTGCCGCCGACCATCTCGACCAAGCCCGCGAGGACCTGCTCGCCTTCGCGCAGTTCCCGAGAGAGATCCGGAAACAGATCTGGTCCAACTGTGAGGATCTTCTCGTGCCGCCCGGACGAGGTCCTGGCCCGTGGTCTAACTGGCCTTGTTGCCTGTGGGTTGATCTGCCGGTCCTTGCTCCGGGCGGTGCTTGCTGGCGTCGGACCGGCAGACGTGTCCCGATAGGGGCCTTGCCGCTACAAGGCACCATCACAGTTCTGACCGTCACGCCCGCCCGACGACGGCCATCCCCTCTGATGTCGTGCAAGGAGCCAGATGACCACCGTCAGCATGCCCGTGCCCGAAGGCGAGCACCAGATCGAGCAAATCGTTCTGGGAGCCGATACACACAAGGACATCCACGTCGCCGCAGTATTGACCGTGACCGGCGGCGTGGTCGCGCACGCCACATTCCCGACGACGACATCGGGCTACCAGCAGCTCGTCGCCTGGGCCCGCTCACTTGGTGAGGTCCAACGCGCGGGAGTCGAAGGCACGGGATCCTACGGGGCGGCATTGGCACGGTATCTGCAAGCCGAGAGGTTCACGGTCCTCGAGGTCAACCGGCCGAACCGGGCAGTCCGACGCCGACGAGGCAAGAACGACGCGATCGACGCGGAGAACGCGGCGCGGGCCGTCCTGGCCGGAGAGGCGAACGCTACCCCGAAGAGTGCCGACGGCCCAGTGGAGATGCTGAGGGTGTTCAAAGTCGCCAAGGACTCGGCGATCAAGGCTCGAACTCAGTCCATCAATCAGCTCAAAGCACTGCTGGTGTCCGCTAACCCCGACCTACGCGATCGCCTAGCAGGACTGTCTGTCCCACGCCTGATCAGCGCATGCGTCGCCCTAGAGTCTGCGACAGCCACCGATACCGCGTCCGTCATGCTCTACACACTCAGACTTTTGGCCGAGAGGATCCAGTACCTCACCACAGAGGTCAACGACTTGTCCAAGCGCATCACGACGGCCGTTGAGACTGCAGCTCCAGTGCTCCTGCAGCAGCCCGGTATCGGCCCTGATAGCGCCGCTGTCCTCCTCATCGCTGCAGGTCGCGCTTGGGTCAAGCACCGTTTGAGCTAGTGCCGCGTCAGACAACGTTTGCCCTATCACCTGGCTCGCCAGACGATGGAGCAAACGTTGCCTGCCGGGCACTGGCTGTCAGAGGGCTCCGGCGTCCCGGGCGGCCCAGACGCTCGGATAGATGGGCCGGAAGCCGAGGTCCCGGCGGATCCGCTGGGTGGACATGATCCCGAACCACGGGTCGGGGTCGGTCCGGGTGTGCATGTCGGCGGGCACCTCGACGCGGTTGAGCTGGTGCAGCTCAACCGCTGTGACGGGTGAGTCGTCGGCGATGTTGTAGATCGGGCTTGTCACCGCCGGTGAGTACAGGAGGCGCATCAGCCCCTGGGCGACATCGACGTGATGAGCCATCTGCAGCCGCTGGGCGGGTGCCCAGTTCGCGGCCCAGCGCAGCGACTGGGCGAGATGCGGGTCTCCGTCGCCGTATACAAAAGGCAGCCGGCCGACGCGCACATCCATTCCGTCCAGCGCCAGCAACTCCCGCTCGGCGGCCGCCTTGGACTCCGGGTAGGCGCCCCACAGCTCGCCGCCGGGCCGGCTCTCGTCGTCCTCGGTCATCGGACGGCCTCGACCAGAGCCGTACACGTTCCCGGTGCTGACCTGCACGAATCGCCGCACACCGGAGGCCAGCGCGGCCCGTCCCAACCCCACCGCCGCATCCCGGTTGACGGCCCACGCCTCCTCGTCCGGCACTCCACGGAAGGACGCGGCGACATTCACGACCGCGTCCACCCCGGCCACCGCCTTGCCGAGGGCCTCCTCGTCCCGCAGATCACCGAGCACGACCTCGGCACCCAGTTCCGCGAACCGCTCCCCGCGCGCCGCGTCGCGTACCAGGACCCGCACCCGCTCCTCCGCCTGGGCCTGCGCCAGCAGCCGCGGCACGAAGCGCCGCCCGACCTGCCCCGTCGTACCCGTCACCAGTGTCAACACGGTGTATCTCCTCACGATCTGATGCCCCACGATCTGGCGCCACCACTGTGGGGTCGGACCGGGACGAACGGGAGAGACCTTCCGATCATGGGACCGTCAGTCCCTGGATCAGCCGGGCGATCGGGGCCACCCTGGAGGGATGAACCGCGCCGAACTCGCCGACTTCCTGCGCCGCGCCCGCACCCGCCTCCACCCCTCAGACGTGGGTCTGGTGGCCGGCCCCCGGCGGCGCACCCTGGGTCTGCGGCGTGAGGAGGTGGCATCGCTGACCGGCATGTCGACCGACTACTACACGCGCCTCGAACAGTCCCGGGGCCCACACCCGTCTCGTCAGATGCTGACGGCGCTGGCCCGCGCCCTGCGTCTTACGGGCGACGAACGGGCCCACCTGTTCCACCTGGCTGACGAGGAGCCGCCACGCCACGAGGTCCCGTCCGGCCACGTCCGCCCCGGCCTCCTCCTCGTCCTGGACCGCCTGTATGACGCGCCCGCCTCGGTGGTCACCGACCTGGGCGATGTCCTGGCGCAGAACGCGCTGTCGAAGGCACTCTCCGGCGACGCCTCGGCCCGCCCGCCGAGGGACCGCAACCTGCTCCGCCGCTACTTCCTCGACCCGACCGCGCGCGAAATCGTCCCTCCGGAAGACCGCGAGGAGCACGCGCGAGTGCACGTGGCGAACCTGCGCGCGGTGGCGGCATCCCGCCCGGCCGACCCCGCGCCCGCCGCCCTGGTTGCCGAATTACGCACAGCCAGTGCCGAGTTCGCGACTCTCTGGGACCAACACGAGGTGGCGGTACGCCGAGCGACCACGAAACGCTTCCGGCACCCCGTGGTCGGCCTTCTGGAACTGGACTGCGAAATCCTCCTCAACGACGAGAACCACCACCTCCTCGTCCTCCACACGGCTCGCCCGGGCACGGAATCCCACGAACGACTCCGACTCCTGCGGGTGGTGGGCCTGCAGGACATGACACCGAGCGGGACCGTCAGGGCGCCGAACGAGCCCTGACGGCACGGACCCGTCTCCCGCGATCGAGCGCACGGTGCCAGTGCCGCGTCAGGCCATGCTTGCCTTTTTGACGATGCGCCGTAGGCGGGGATTGTCGGCGTTGCGGTTTCGCCAGGCGATGTAACGGCGGATCATGCTGCCCTGCTCGCGATGGCTTGCGTGGTCGCGCCCTATCTCTGTGGCAGTCCGGGGACTACCGGCAGGCGGTGCACGCGGCCGCCGTCAAGCTCAACGCCGAGACGCAGAATAGGCGCGGTCGCAAGGACGTGTCCGAGAAGGACCTCTTCCGCCAGGCCTTCACCACCAAGGCGCCGGAGCCGGGCAAGTCTCGGCTGCGCCTCATGGCCGACGACGGGTCGCCCACCTAGAGCAGCCTCCAGGACGGGGCGGCCGCGTACGCAGAGGGCTGCTACAGGGCCATCCGCAACCCGACGAGCCACACCGTGCAGAACGAGCTGCCCGAGGCGGAGGCGCTTGAGCAACTGGCCGCGTTCAGCGTGCTCGCCCGATGGGTCGACGCCGCCAAGGTCGAGACGGTCTGATCGGCCCAGCCCTAGGTGCCTGGCGTACGGTCTCGTGTCTGCGATTGGATCGTGGGGCGCCAGCAGTAGGCTCCTCCCCGCAGCCGCTCAAGTGGGGGAGAGACGATGGCCGAGTCGTACAACTTTCCGGACGACCTCGTTCAGGCGCAGCGTGACTTCCTCGCGGCCGAAGCCCAGGTCAAGGAGATCGTCGACGACGACCTCATGCCATCCTCGATCGACATCGCCAAACAGGAGGCGGTGGTCCCGGAGGACCTCGAGCAGGCGCTGGCTGACGCCCGGGCCGCGCAGATGGATATGACCCTGAGGCTGAACCGCCACGATTGGTCCACGTTCGACAACGCCTCGAACCTTCAACGGTGGGCGCCGTCAAGGAGAGGGTGCGCGCTCGTGCTCGACAGAAACGGCTCCCGCCTCGACCAGACGAGGCGGGGGCCGTCCTCCAATCGTGCGCATCGCAGCCCTTCAGGCTTTGGAGTCGAGCAGATTGGGGCTGAGGGAATGGTCGAAGCCGAGGATCGACAGCACACGATCGACCTGTGGTGTCAGATTCACCAGGGTTATCGTGCCGCCGTCCTTTTCCAGCCGCTCCTTGGCGTGCAGCAACGCCCGGAGGCCTGAGCAATCCATGAAACGTACTCCGCTCATATCCACCTCCAGCCGTGAGACCTGCGCCTCTTGAAGGGCTGCGTCAAGGATGTGCTGTAGGTGATCGGCGGTGGCTATGTCGATCTCGCCGCGCACCCGGACGGTGACCTGTTGGTGAGCGGGCTCGACTGTGACGTTCAGCAACTCCATGATTCACCTCCCAGGTCAGCTGAACGTGACTGCCGGGAATGGCACCTTGATACCAGATTGCAGTTCGGCCTTTAGTATGAGCAGAACCAAGAAAGCGTAATGCCCTTATTGCAGCGTCACGCTGCACCGCGACGGCTACTGGTAGAGGGTCAATAACCGCTACGCGTCCGGCATGGCCCATATGGCGGCCCGCGGGGTGACGACCGGGATCCCGGCGCCCAACGCGAATATTGCCCTGCGGTGGTATCGACCGGGGGCGCTCGTTGAGTCCTATGGAGGTATGGAGCTCGCGCTAGTAGGTGTCTTCGTGATCGTGGTGGTGATCCTGCCCGTGCTCTTGGTTTACATCAACGCGCGCCGTCGTCAGGATTCGCGTCGTTGATGATGGGAGGCAGGGCGGTGAGGGGCGGACCGGGCTGCCCGTGCCGGTCCTGCGCCGTCGCCGGCGCCGTGGCGTGGGACGGCTGCGACGACCCCTGCAGCAGCGAGGGGTGACTAGCAACTATGGCCAGCCCGGACACCGCGATGAGCCGGGTGCGACGTGGGCTCACTGGCTGGTGATCATCCGTTGAGTGTTGCTTTGAGCGCGTAGTCCCAGAGGCGGTCGGCAACGGCCGGGTCGACCGCCCAGTCCGCTACGCCGCCGGTCGCGTCCGGGCCGCCCGGCACTACCCCTTCTTCCTGGTTGTCCAAGAAGTAGCGGCCGGTCACACCGTCGAGCAGCGGCGACGCGGCAAGCAGCACCGAGGTGGCAGCGCCCTGCTCCGGGGTCTTGTAGTAGTCCGGGGTCAGGAGGTTTCCCTCATCGTCCATCGCGCCAAACGCCCGCATGGTTGCATCGTCGAGATGCCGCTGCAGGTTGGTGTGGATGTAGCCGGGGCTCAGCGAATTCGCGGTGACGCCGTCGGCGGCCCAGCGCCGGGCCACGCCGACGACGAGCAGGACTTCGGCCGTCTTCGACTGCCCGTACGCGGCCCATGGGTCGTACGGGCGTCGCTCGAAGTGCGGGTCGTCGAAGTCGAACGGCACGCCCAGATGAGCGCCGGAACTCACCGTGACCACCCGCGCGTCGCCGGCCTGCCGCAGGTTCTCGTGCAGGCCGGTGACCAGCGCGAAATGACCGAGGAAGTTCGTCGCCAGCTGCAGCTCCCAGCCGTTGGTGGCGACCTGGCGGGTGGGCACCGCCATGATCCCGGCGTTCGCGACGATCGCGTGCACCGGCCCGGACCAGCCGGCCACAAACGCGCGCACCGAGCCGAGGTCGCTCAAGTCCAGGGCCCGCTCGCCGCCGGCGGGGTTGCGCGTCGCCACGGTGACCTCGGCCCCCGCGCCCCGCAGAGCCCGGACGGTCTCCAGGCCGATCCCGGAGGCACCGCCGGTGACGATGATCCGTCGCCCAGTGAGGTCGACGCCAGCGAGGACCTCCGCGGCCGTGGTCTTGGCGTTGAACGGAGTGCTGATAAGTGTCATGACCCCTACGGTAGGAACCGGAGTCTGGACGTGGAATGCTGCAGCCTCCGGCATAGTTGCGCGAGCGTCCGGCAAGCCGATCCAGTGGCGCCGGAGCCGGCCGCGATCGTGTTGCCCGTGTGCCGGAGATCATGGAAGTGGAGACCGAGGAAGCCGATCTTCCTTGTGTTCTCGTCCCACTTGGCAGCACGCCGGAAGTTGCTGCGCCGCAGGATGCCACCGCGCGCTCCGGTGTCGGGGAACGGCTCCGCGGAGGAAGCGGTAGGACTTGGCCACCTCGGATGGGCCGACGCCTTTCCCACGAGCGTCGCCCGCCACTCGCGAACCATCGCCGTATCGATCTTGCTCAGCGCGACGTTGCCGAGATGCGGGCCCACGTATCGCCGCAGCAGTCCCGTGTTCTCATCCGCGCTCAGCGTGCCCAACGTCGATGCCGGTGGCGGCGCCTGGATCCGGGCCGGCAAGCGCTGCTGGTGCTGGCCCACCTGCGCGACGGGGATACCTACGCCCGCCTGGCCGCTGGGTTCGGCATCGGCACCACGACAGCCTGGCGCTATGTGCGGGAGTCGGTCGACCTCCTGGCAGCCCTCGCTGACGACTTACACGCTGCCGCCGTCCGAGCTTCTCGACTGGCCTACGCCATCCTCGACGGCACCCTGATCCCAATCGATCGCGTCGCCGACCAAAAGCCCTACTACTCCGGCAAGCACAAACGCCACGGTATGCATATCCAGGTCGTGGCTGACCTCGCCGGCCGGCTCGTCTGGGCCTCGCTGGCCCTGCCAGGGAGAACGCACGACCTGACCGCCCCCCGAACGGTCGGCCTCATCGACGCACTCACCA
Organism: Planotetraspora mira; assembly: GCF_016863275.1. Taxonomy (GTDB): domain Bacteria; phylum Actinomycetota; class Actinomycetes; order Streptosporangiales; family Streptosporangiaceae; genus Planotetraspora; species Planotetraspora mira. Next base: position 45,427 of record NZ_BOOO01000037.1, on the reverse strand, counting down.
GCAGCAACATGAAGACGTTCGCCGACAAAGGATACCAAGGGGCCGGCGGCACCATCCGCACCCCGTTCAAACGCCACCGCCACCGGCCACGGCTCTCCCGCGCACAGAAGGAGGTCAACCGCGCCGCTGGCGTCCGTCGACCTCCAGGACGACGCGCTGGCCGCGGGACAGGAGAAGCAGAAAGTCCATGCGGAATCGGAGCAGCGCTTCGGTGCCACGGGCACGGACGGTCTTGGGGTCCCAGTGCAGCCAGACCTCGGGCAGGAGAGCAGGCAGCCCCTGCACATTCGGGCCGTGGATTTCGTGGTAGAGCGTGAACAGGTTCTGTTGGGCCCGGGAGTTCTCCGGCAGGCAGGAGCCGAGCCTGGTGTAGAGGGACTTTTTGGCGGCGTCATCGGTGGGCAGGCTCCGGGTGTCCTTCCACCACGCCTGCAGGTCGCGTCAGAGGATCTCATCGGCGGTGATGGGCCCGAACGAGTCAAGGGGCTCACCGAGATCAGGCACCGGCTCACGACCATGGTCGCGGACCTCCAGGACACCCTGCCCGCCAGCCGGAAGGCCGACGATTCCACCGAGGCCGCCGTGTCCGCCAAGCAGGCCGTGATCCTTGGCGAGCTGCGGCACGCGCTGCTCAAGCCGGAGTATGAACATCCCGATCGGACCGTCCAGGACAAGGTGCTGGCGGCGTTGCAACTCCAGGTCAAGCAGCGCGGCCTCGACAGCGTGGACCAGCAGGACGCCCGGGCCAAATGGGGGATCTCCGACGCCGACTGGTGCGGCGAGTTCGCCTACACCAAGGCCCGCAGCATCGGTCTCGACCCGACCACGGCCAGCGGAGCCGTCAGCTTCCACCAGCACGTCGACCAACTCGAGCGCGTCTTCACCTATCAGGGCGAGCCGACCTGGGTGTGGAATTCGGCCTCGTCCACCTGGCAGACGCTCAAGGATTTCCACACCGGGCGAGGCGCCCCGCGCAAGTACTGGGTCCTGCCCGCCCCAGAAGGCAGCGGCGGCCTGGTCAAACCGCTCGCGGAGGACCGGACGTACAAGGGCTGGTTCACCCAGTTCCATCTGGAGGACTACTACGACGCGCACGGCCGGTTCACCCCGAGACCGGGCGACATCGTGCTCAAGGACAACCACGGCAACGTCCGGCCCGACCACATCACCACCGCGATCTCCTACGACGACGCCGAAAGTCACTGCGCACGGTCGGCGGAAACGAGGGCGGCTACAAGGGCGGTGTCAAACAGTCCGAGGGCGACTACCACCTGGACAAGAACCCTCCGCCCACCGTGGGGCAGAAGGAGGAGCGCATCTACGCGATCGGCCGCTGGTCGGTCGTGGACTTCGAGACCCACGTTTACGCCCACGGCAACCAGCCGAGCCGGCCGCCGGGGCAGGGAGGGCGATAGTCGGGCACGTCCGCGACAGTTGCTCGGCGTTCATGCCGAACTCGCGGCCCAGGCTGGGGGCCGCCGCCCGGCGCGGTGACGCTTGGCGTGAACGCGTCACGGCACTATCACGCCGCCGTATGATCTTGACGCAATTGTCTCTGATGCCCGATTTTCGGAGCGAAGATCCTCGGATCTCGCCGCCGGCGTCTGCCTGGCGGAACCCCCCGGAGAGCAGGAGCAGAACCTTTGCGTACCTGGAGAGGATTGCCACCTCGGCCACGGCCGCGGGCACGTAACGGCGGCCGTCGCGTCGCCCTCCTCGTCACCGTCGTACTCGCCGCACTGACCCTCGGACCGGCTCCATCGTTCGCCGCGACGCCGACGATCGACACCACCCCGAGTGCGTCCCCGAGCGCCGCGGAACAGGCCCAGCCGTTATGCGAGGCGCCGGCCGAGGGCAGGTTCAGCTGCTTCGCGCTGCGCCGTCCCAGCCCGGCCGGGCAGCCGGAGAAGCGGGTGAGCGCGGTGGTCGCGCCTGACGGGTATGGCCCTGCCGACCTGATCGACGCCTACCACCTGCCCGCCGACGGCGGCGCCGGCCAGACCATCGCGATCGTCGACGCCTTCGACGCGCCGACCGCCGAGGCCGACCTGGCGATCTACCGGGCACAGTACGGTCTGCCAGCCTGCACGTCCGAGAGCGGCTGCTTCCGGAAGGTCGACCAGCGAGGTGGCACCGACTACCCGGTGCCGGACGGCGGATGGGCCGGTGAGATCGCGCTCGACCTCGACATGGTCTCCGCCGTCGCGCCGCGCGCGAACCTCCTGCTCGTCGAGGCCGACTCGAACTATCCCGACGACCTCGGAGCCGCGGTCGACCAGGCCGTGGCGATGGGCGCCAAGTTCGTGTCCAACTCCTACGGAACCGACCGCGAATACCCCGATGACGCGACCCTGGACGTGCACTACAACCATCCGGGAGTGGCGATCGTCGCCTCTTCGGGCGACTACGGCTACGGCGTCTCCTATCCGGCGGCGTCGCCGTACGTGACGGCCGTGGGCGGCACGTCGCTGGTGCGCGACTCCAGCGCACGCGGCTGGTCGGAGACGGTCTGGAACTCCACCTGGACCTCCTCGGGAGCCGACCGGTGGGGCGCGCCCGGCTCGGGCTGCTCCGTGTACGGCGCGAAGCCCGGCTTCCAGTCCGACCGGGGCTGCGCCGGCCGTACCGTCGCCGACGTGTCGGCGGTGGCCGACCCGGTCACCGGCGTGGCGGTGTACAACAGCTACTCCGACACCGGCTGGAGCGTCTACGGCGGCACCAGCGCGTCCTCGCCCATCATCGCCGGCGTCTACGCGATCGCGGGCACTCCGGTGCAGGACACCGACGTGAACTCCTACGCCTACGCCAACCCGGGCGGGCTGAACGACGTCGTCAAGGGCGACAACGCCAGTTGCTCGCCGGGGCTGTGCGGCTTCGGCGCCACACCGTCGTGCGACCCCGCGTACCTGTGCGTGGCGGCACCGGCGTACGACGGGCCGACCGGACTCGGCACCCCCAACGGAGCGGCCTCCTTCCGCGGCGGCCCCCACGGGACGATCGCCGGCACGGTGACCGACAAATCGACGAAGGCCCCCATCGCCGGGGCCCTCATCACGTTCGGGGCGTTCCACGCGACATCGGGAACGGACGGCGGCTACCGCCTGTCGATCCCGGCCGGCGGCTACACGGGCACGGTCAGCGCGTACGGCTACAAGCAGGCGGCCGTCACGACGACCACGCTGGAGGACGGGGCCACCGTCACCCGTGACGTCGCGCTCGAACCGCTCCCCTCGCAGGCCGTCTCCGGCGTCGTGACCGACGGCGGCGGGCACGGGTGGCCCATGTACGCCCAGATCAGCGTCGAGGGCGTGCCCGGCGCACCGGTGCACACCGACCCGGCGACCGGCGCCTACCACCTGAAGCTTCCGCAGGGCACCGACTACACGCTCACTGTGACGGCCGGCTACCCCGGCTACCTGCCCGCGACGGAGACGGTGCGGCTCGGAACGAGCCCGGTGACGGCGAACATCGCGGTTCCCGTGGACACGCAGAAGGCGGCGGCGCCGGGCTACACGCTGGCCTACCGCGGCGGAGGCGTGCAGGCCTTCGACGACCGCTCCACTCCCACGGGCTGGACCGTGCGGAACAACAACGACAACGGCGGCTGGCAGTTCGACGACCCGCTCGGCCGGGGCAACCAGACCGGCGGCGGGGGCGGCTTCGCGATCGTCGACGACTTCCATCTCGGCTGGGCCGAGGTCGACACCGAACTGCGCAGCCCGTCCTACGACCTGTCGAAGGAGGAGAACCCGGTCGTCGAATTCGAGACCCACTTCCCGCCCTTCCAGCGCCTCAACACCCCGAAGGCCGACGTCGACGTCAGCACCGACGGCGGCGCCACCTGGACCACCGTGTGGACCGCGCCCGACAGCATGAGCGGCCCCGCGCACGTGTCGGTCCCTCTCGCGGCCTTCGCGGGCCGGTCCGGCGTCCGGCTGCGCTTCCACTACGCGGGCGGCCTCGGCAACGTGTGGGAGATCGACAAGGTCGCCGTGGGCACCCGCACGTTCGGGCCCACACCCGGCGGGCTGGTCGTCGGCCAGGTGACCGACGCGAACACCGGAGGGGGAGTGGTTGGCGCCACGGTGTCGGCGGCGGATTCCCGGGCCGGACATTCCGGGGCCGCGGGTTCCGCCGCGTCTAGGGCGATCAGCGTGGCGACTCCGGACGACCCCGCCCTCGGCGACGGCCTGTACTGGCTGTTCTCGCCGAAGACCGGGAAACAGAAGATCACTGCCGAGAAGGCGGCCTTCCACTACCCGGCTCTGACCAGGCAGGTGAAGGTCTCCAGCGGAGCCACCCGTGCCGACTTCGCGCTGGAGACGGGCCGCCTCACGGCCACCCCGGCGTCCGTGGACACCTCGGTCACCTGGGGGAGCAGGCGCACGGTCGGCTTCACCGTCCGCAACACCGGCACGGGAACGGCCACGTTCACGCTCGGCGAGCGGCCCGGCGTCACTCCGGCGGAGACGGCGGCGGCGACGGGCGCCGCGGCGAACCGGGTGAAGGTCCCGGCCACGCAGGCAACCGTCAGGGGCGGCACCGGCCCCGCCGTACCGGGATCCGGTCGCGCCCACCCGGCGGGAACCGCCTGGCGCCCGGTCGCCGACCTGCCGAAACAGGGCACGGGAATGGTCGCGGGCGTCTACGAAGGGAAACTCTACGCCGGGCTCGGCAACGCGGCGGAGGGCACGACGTTCTCCAACTCCTTCGCCTCCTACGACCAGAAGACCGGTTCGTGGACCACGCTGACCAGCCCCTGGTACCGACGGTGGGCGGCCGCCGGAGCCTTCATCGACGGCCGCTTCTATGTCACGTCCGGCCGCGACAGCATGGGCGGCACCGTCCCCGCCACGGAGGCCTATAACCCGAAGACCGACCGCTGGCAGACCCTCGCGCCCAACCCGGATCCGTACGGCTACTCCGGCGTGGCAGCACTCGACGGCAAGCTGTACCTCGTCGGCGGCTGCCGCCAGGGTGACTACGGGTCCGAGCAGTGTGCCAACAACACCGTGACGGTCTACGACCCCGCGGCCGACAAGTGGAGCAAGGCGGCGCCGTACCCCGCGGGCACCGCCTACCTGTCGTGCGGCGGGATCGACGGCAAGGTCTACTGCGCGGGCGGCGTCGCGACGACCGCCGGCTACGCCTACGACCCGGCCAAGAACGCGTGGTCCCGCATCGCGGACATGCCGCTGGACCTGATGGACTCGGCCTACGCGGTGGCCAACGGACGGCTTCTCGTCTCCACCGGTTACAGCTACGGCCTCGGCGCGGCCACGAACGAGGGGTACGCCTACGACCCCGCGGCCGACGCGTGGAGCCCGCTGCCCAACGCCGACGTGACCGTCTCCGGTGCGGTGGGCGCACCCGGGTTCTACCTGATCGGCGGCACCGATCCCACCACCGGGCAGCCGACGGCCGGTGTGGAGCGGCTGTCCGGATACGACCGGCCGTACGCCGACGTGTCGTGGATGTCGGCCCGGGCCGGCACGACCAGGCTGGGGCCGGGCCGGAGCACCACGGTCAGGGTGACGCTCGACGCCGACCCCCGCACCACCTCGATGCTCACGGACTACTCGGCCGCGGTGACCATCGAGAGCGACACTCCGTACGGGTCGCAGGTCGTGCCGGTGACGATGCGGGTGAAACCGCCCAGGTCATGAGGGCATCTGAACGGGACGGTCCGGGACTTCACGCAGTTCCCTGGGTCCTGACCTGAGCGCGTCCGATCTCGGTGGCCGGCCGGAGCATCGTCTCCGGCCGGTCGCCCTTTCCGGGGCCGCGTGCCAGAATCGCCGGTCAGTGGCGCGGGTCCGGTTCCCACCAGCCACGCCGGGCGGCGAGGACGCCGGCCTGGAACCGGCTGGTCGCCCCGAGCCGGACCATGAGCGCGTGGATGCGGCGCTGCACGGTGCGGTGGCCCATGTCCAGTTGGCGGGCGATCGCCTCGTCCGGAAGGCCGAGCGCGAGGAGGGAGACGATCCTGCGCTCCTCCTCGGTGAGCGGTGTCTCACCCTCCCCGGGTTTCCGCACGACTCCGGTGAGGCCCGTGATGCCGGGGAGCGGCGCGGCAGGTGTGGCGGCCTCGTCGACGGCGGCCTGCCCGGCCACGAACGGCAGCGCCTGGCGCCACAACATCTCGAACAGCGTTGACAGCGCGTCCAGCAACGAGCACGGATGGACCAGGATGCACGAGTCGAGCACCCGGGGTGTCGCCCGCAGGGGGATCAGCCCGAGGTCCTCGTCGGAGAGGATCATCTTCATCGGCACGTTGGCGAGGATCCGCACCTCCTCTCCCGAGGCCACGCTCTGCTCGATCTTCTGCGTCTGCCCCGCCATCCGGAACGTGTCGCGTTCGTGGATGAAACGCCTGCGGACGCCGTCCTCCAGCACGTTCGCGCTGGAGGAGATCATCTCCCCGTCGATCGCCCTGGCGTACGGCGGCGCATCGATGCCGCGGATCGCCGTCTTCGCCCGGCGGAGAAGTTGCTGGCCACACCGCGCCACGCCGTCCGGCCCGGAGACCACCTCGATCAGCTCGGCGGCGTCACGCCCGGCTCTGGCGCGGTGCCGCTCGCCGAGGTGATGCGCCAGCGCCCTGACCCGCTTGACGTCACGCTCCCGTGCCAGCAGCAGCACCTCGATCGCGCTGTCCGGCGGCAGCGCGGCGTAGTGCACCGGCTGGCCGGGCACCCGGCAGACCAGCCCTCGATCTTCGAGCCGTTGCAGAACCCCCGTGAGCATGTCCCGGTCGACGGTCGTCACACTCGCAAGCTCGTCGACGGTGAGCGACGCACCTTCGACGAGCGCGAGGTACGCCTCCTCACCCCAGTGGTCGATCCCCAGAACCTCGAGCACCCTGACGCCTCCCTGAGACATCTCGCCGGGACACTTCGCGCACCCGTCCAGCGGTCGCCGTCGCTGACGGTTCCCGCCGGTAAGGCTGGATCGTAGAGGAGGCCACGGACCGGCCGGTATCGCGGCCCCACGTCCGGGGCACGCGGGAGCGGCGCTCAGCCCACGATGAGAGGCCGCCGGCCCGCCCCGCTGAGCGGGACGGGCCGGCGGGAAAGGTTCAGGCCGCTCCTACGGCGTGGCCTTGTCGGGGCGCTCGGAGATTCGGATGACGTTGACGATGGTGTCGCCGGACCGCTCGGCGAACCGGACGTTGAGCTGGCCGTCGGTGACCCTCACCGTGTACTGGCGGTTGACCGCCGTGTTCGCGCCGGCCTCCAGGGCGAGGTCGAGCGCCGGGATGGCGAGCTCGCCTTCGGCGATGACGTCGAAGACCCGCTGGCCCGGGCGCTTGTTCCGGGTCTCGGCGAAGCCGAGTTCGATGGTGTAGGTGCCGTTGGGCACGTTGTCGTACCGGTACTCCAGCAGCGCCTCGCGGGCGGTCTTGAACAGCGACTGCTCGGTGGTGCCGGCGACCGTCTTACTGGCCGTGTACGTCTTGTCGGTGCCCACGTAGCCGTATCCGCCGGTGGTGTACTTCCGGTCGGCGACCCAGGTGTCACCGGCGGCGTCCACGACGTTCTTGGTGCCGCCCGCCTCGATGGCGATCTGACGCTTGGGCACCACGACCGACACGGCGATCTCCAGTTGCGGGTTGCGGCCGCTCGCCGAGCGCACCACCAGCTTGCCGGTGCGAACGGTTCCCGGCTGTACCCCCGAGCTGGATGCCGTGACCTGCAACGTCACCGACTTGCCCGCTGCCAGCTGCCCGCTCGCCGGGGTGACGCTCAGCCAGCTGTCGGCGGGATCCGTCACGACGGTGTAGTCGGTGGCGGTGCCGAGGTTGGACAGGTCGAACGTGCGCTTCCTGGTGGAGTCGGCGGGTTCCACCACGGTCAGCTCGCCGACCGAAGCGGTGACGCGGCCGGTGATCAGGGCCGTGTCGACCCGGGTCGGTTCTCCGGCGGTGACGGTGACCTCCTGGGTGAAGGTGCCGTAGTTCTCTTTGGAGACCTCGACCTGGTAGTCACCGCCGAGGACCTGCCCGGAGAAGGTGCCGTCGTCACCGGTGGTGAAGGTGGCGACGTCGCCCACCTTCACCGTCGCGCCCGCCAGCGGCTCGCCGTCGTTGGCGTCGGTGACGGTGCCGCCCAGCAGGCCGTGCCGGCTCGCGGCGAAGGTCAGGCTCTGACCCTCGGTGAGGGCGGCGCTGTCCTGGGAGTACTCGAAGGCGTCGGTGCCGTCGGCGTTCTCGATGCCGATGGTGGCGCTGTTGCCTGCGGCGTGCTCGTTGGTGATGCCCTTGTAGCGGTAGCTGATGGTGCCGTCCTCGCCGAGGAGCACCGAGAACGAGATCCGCTGGTTCACGTCGTCGTAGAAGCGGGCGTCACGCCATTCGACCACGAACGTACGCTTCGGCGCGGTTCCGATTGTGGCGGTGTAGACACCGGACTGGGAGTCCAGCAGCAGGTCGTCCCAGTACGCGTAGACCGCCCCGTTGGGCGTGGCGCCGGAGGGCAGCGAGCCGTTGTTCTGGGAGATGTCGGTGGAGCCGAAGGTCACGAACCCGTTGGTGCTGATCGTGCCGCTGGTGTAGGACGTGCCGTAGAACGGGAAGGAGAACGGCAGCGTGATCACCTGGCCCGCGTCGTCGCTCGTGAGAGGCTGCTTCGTGGTGCCGGCGACGTACGCCTCGGTGCCGCTGGTGCAGGTGTAGCCGAAGGAGTCGGTGCGGCGCGGCAGCTCGACGTCCTTGGTCAGGTCGCCCTTCACCGTGATCGGGACAGTGAGGGCGTCCGCGCATCGGGAGGACGGCGTGGCCTTCAGGTCATAGGTCTCATACGGCAGCGTGAGCTGGTATCGGCCGGCGGCGTCGGTGACGGCGCTGACCGGGGTGCCCGCCGCGGTCACCGTGGCGCCCGCCTCGGGCACGCCCGCGGCGGTGACCGTTCCGGAGACCGTCCCGGAGGGCTGCTGCGTCAGGGATAGGTTCTTGGTGACCGTTTCATCGGCCACGACGGTGACCGTGTCGGTGACGGTGCCGTACCCGAACTTCTTGACGGTGACGTCATAGTCGCCCTCTTCCAGGCGGGGCAGCGAGTACGCCCCGTCCTGGCCGGTGGTGACCGTACGCTTCAGGGGGCCGGTGACGCTGACGCTCGCGCCGGCGAGCGGCGAGCCGCCCGAGGTGACGGAGCCGGTCAGGGCGCCGAGCGCTCCGACGGGAGCCGCCTGGACCGCGGCGTAGGCGTCGAGCCTGCCCTCGCCCCAGATGTAGTTGTCGGCCGCGGTGCCGCCGCAACTGGTGTCGTCGACGTCGATCGCGGTCTGGTCGAGGAGCTCCCGCGTGGAGGCCACGTCGTTCTTCAGCGCGGGAGAGGCCGACCACATCAGCGCCACGGTCGCGGCGAGGTGGGGGGTGGCCATCGAGGTGCCGGAGTTGGGGGCGTATCCGTTGCCGGGCACGGACGAGCGCACGTCGACCCCGGGCGCGGCGAGGTTGGGCTTGATCTCGCCGTTCTCACCGGCGCCGCGGGAGGAGAAGTCCGCGATCGTGTTGTTGGAGTCGAACGCTCCGGCGCTGTAGGCGTCGGCGTACCCGCCGGGGGAGGCGGTGGTGGCGCAGCCCGGGCCCCAGTTGCCGTTGGCGAAGGCGGGGAAGATTCCGGCGTCGACCCACGCCTGGACGGTCTCCTTGTACCAGGGGTCGATGCCCGGGGCTCCGCCCCAGGAGTTGTTGACGATGTCGGGGGCCAGGTCGGGGGGGGGTTCTGGCCGTTCAGGTCGGTGGGTGCGATGACCCACTGCCCGGTGGCGAGCAGCGAGGCGGTGGAGCAGCTGGTGCTCTCGCAGCCCTTGGCGGCGATCCACTTGGCGCCGGGAGCCACGCCGATGTTGTTGGCGCCGCCGTCGCCGCCGACCATGGTGCCCATGGTGTGGGTGCCGTGGCCGACGTTGTCACATGGCGCGTCGTTCGCGCACACTCCCGCCGGGTCGAACCAGTTGTAGTTGTGGTCGACGCTGCCGTCGGCGTTCTTGCCGCGATATTGGGCGGCCAGCGCGGGGTGGTCGAACTGCACGCCCGTGTCGATGTTGGCGACGACGACGCCTTCACCGCGGTCGCCGAGTTCGTCCCATACGCGAGGGGCGTTGATGCGGTCGATGTTCCACTCGACCGAGTTGACCGTCGCGACGGGCTTGCCCGGCAGCGGGGTGGGCAGCCTGACGACCTGGTCGGGTGCGATCTGCTCGACTTCGGGCAGCTTCGCGATCTCGGCTGCCAGCTTGGCGTTGCCCGTCACCTTGACGGCGTTGACGATCCAGAACGAGGCGAAGTCGGCGTGCTGGGCGTTGAGGAGCTTGCGCAGGTTCGCCTGCGACGACGTGGCCTTCTCGGTCTTGGCCTTGAAGACCTGCTCGGCCTTCTCGGTCTTGGTCTTCGCCGTGCGGGCCGCGCTGAGGTCGGCGGCGCCCTTCAGACGCACCCAGAAGGTGGCCTTGTCGTCCTTGGCCAGGTCTGCTTTGACGGTTTTGTCGATCTTGGTCGGCTCGGGTGCTGCCGCGGTCGCGCTGTACGCCGCGCCTTGGGGGATGAGGAGTGCGAGGGTGGCTACGGTCCCTACCAGGGCCGCTCGCCAGTGACGCGAGGTGCTGGACACACGATCTCCTTCACGCAGGCGGGGGTCTCCCGCCGGGGAAAGCGAAGTGGACCTTACGTGATCTTTACAGCCCACGCGGAGAATGGTGAATCGATCATGTGAACCTTTCAAGAGTCCGACTGGCCGGTGTCGGAAGATTTAACAATCGGCTCGACATTCCGGGCGAATGCCTTCGCAGGCTGGCCGCCGGAAGCGGGGCCGATGACCTGCCGATTTCCCCGTACGGCACGGCAGCGGGAGGGTCGAAGTCCGTCGCGTCTCGCTTTGCGTGGCGTGTCTACGCCAACTGCGGAATTCGCCAGGCGGCCGTACATGACTTGACAACGTGCTGACTCCGTGTCAGCTCGGCATGATCCCTATCAAGCCGCCGGGGCCACCAGCTCGGCCTAAGAACCCCTAACAAAATGATCTTCCGCGTAACCCGCCGGGCCTGATGATCGTTGATCTTCGTGTGAGGAAGGGTGAGCAGCCGCCGTGGATCGTGTCGGACGGCTTGTGGGAACGGATCGAGCCGCTCCTGCCGACGGTGGAACGGCGGCAGCGTTACCCCGGGCGCAAACGGCTGGATGACCGGAAGGCTCTGTGCGGGATCTTGTTCGTGCTCTACACGGCGATCCCGTGGGAGTTCCTGCCGCAGGAGTTGGGCTTCGGCTCAGGTATGACCTGCTGGCGGCGGTTGCGGGACTGGCATCACGCCGGTGTGTGGGAACGGCTGCACCAATTGCTGCTGGGCGAACTTCACGCCGCTGACAAGCTCGACTGGTCCAAGGCGGTGATCGACAGCTCCCACGTCAGGGCGCTCAAAGGCGGCCCAAAACGGGTCCGAGCCCGGTCGACCGCGGCAAGAGGGGCTCCAAGCATCATGTGATCGCCGATGGCAACGGCATCCCGCTGGCCGTCAGCCTGACCGGCGGCAACCGCAACGACGTCACCCAGCTCATGCCGCTGCTCCATGCGATCCCGCCCGTCCGCGGCCGACGCGGCCGGCCTCGTCAGCGTCCCAAGGTGCTGTACGCCGACCGCGGCTACGACCACGACAAGTACCGCCGCCTGGTCTGGGCCAAGGGAGTGAAACCCGTCATTGCGCGCCGGGGCACCCCGCACGGCTCCGGGCTCGGCACCCACCGCTGGGTCATCGAGCAGACGATCGCCCTGCTCCACTGGTTCCGCCGCCTACGCATCCGCTGGGAAATCCGCGACGACATGCACGAGGCCTTCATGACGCTCGCGGCCGCCATCATCTGCTGACGACGCCTCGCCCGCTGATCATTGTGTTAGGACTTCTTATAGCAACGGCCCGATGGAAGGCGCCAACACCAAGGTCAAACTCATCAAACGCCAGATGTACGGCCGAGCCGGCTTCGCTCTGCTCCGCCAGCGCATCCTGCTCACCTAGATCACCGACCGTCACCACCGGATTCGTGCCAGAGCCGCAGATTCGGTGGTGACGAAAGGTCCGGCTGCGTCACAGTGAGTCATGATTGATCTTGACGAGCTTGTGAGCGTGGTGTTTTCGGGGTTGTCGCCGCTGGTGGTGAACGACGTAGTGGACGAGGGCGAGCGGATCCGCGTGCGGGCGCGAACTCCGGACGGGTCGGTCGCTTGCCCTGGGTGCGGGGCTGAGACAGCGCGGGTGCATGGCTATCACGACCGGACCGTTGCCGATGTCCCGGTCGATGCACGCCGTGTGCTGGTGGTGGTGGAGGAGGTTCGCCGCCTGGTCTGCCCGACCCGCGGCTGCCGTCAGACCTTCCGTGAACAGCTGCCCGGTGTGCTGGAGCGTTACCAGCGGCGCACCCCCCGTCTGACCTCGCAGATCGGTGCGGTGGTCCGCGAACTGGCTGGACGAGCCGGCGTGCGCGCCTTATCCGCGTTGGCAGTTGGCCTGTCCCGGCACACGGCGCTGCGCCTTCTGCTGCGCGGGCCGTCGCCCCAGCCCCGGGTGCCGCGTGTGCTCGGAGTGGATGACTTCGCGCTGCGCCGGCGTCGCCGCTACGCCACCGTGCTGATCGACGCCCAAACGCGGGAGCGCATTGACGTTTTACCTGCCGCACCGCCGATGTCCTGGAGGCCTGGCTTCGTGCTCATCCCGGGGTGCAGGTCGTGTGCCGGGACGGCTCGGGCGCCTACGCCGAAGCAGCGCGCCGCGCGCTGCCGGACGCCGTCCAGGTCACCGACCGCTGGCACCTGTGGCACAACCTCGGCGAGGCCGTCGGGAAAGAAGTAGCCGGACACAGTTCCTGCTGGGCCAAGGCCGGACCGCCCCCGCAGGACGGCAAGCGCGCGCAGACCACCCGCGAGCGCTGGCACCAGGTCCACGACCTACTCGGCAAGGGCGTCGGCCTGCTGGAATGCGCCCGCCGCCTGAACGTGTCCCTCAACACCGTCAAACGCTACGCCCGCGTGGGCGAACCCGAACGCCTGCAACGCGCCCCGCAATACCGGCCCACCCTCGTCGACCCCTACCGCGACCACCTCAGGCGCCGCCGATCCGACGACCCCGCCGTCCCCATCCTGCATCTGTTCAACGAGATCAAAGCCCTCGACTACCAGGGCAGCTTCAACCTCCTCTACCGCTACATCACCCAAGCCCGGGTCGAAGCCGACCGCCTGCCCATCTCACCCCGCCGCCTCGCCCGGCTCCTGCTCACCCGGCCCGACAACCTCTAAGACGAGCACCGCCGCTTGCTCGATGACCTCACCACCGCCTGCCCGCAGATGATCGACCTGTCCGAGCTCGTCCGCGCCTTCGCCGATCTGCTGCGGCCGCACGAGGACAACGCCGACCGTCTTGATGCGTGGACCACTACCGCCCGGACCTGCGATCTGCCTCACCTGCACGCCTTCATCCGCGGCCTCGAAAACGACCACGACGCCGTCTACGCGGCCGTCACCTTGCCCTTCCACAACGGCGGCACCGAAGGCGTCAACACCAAGACCAAACGCATCATGCGCCAGATGCACGGCCGAGCCAGCTTCGCGTTACTCCGCCACCGCATTCTCTTGGCCTAACTCTCCGCTACCACCGAAAGAGAGACAGAGCCGAATCTGCGACAGAGCCGTTCTCTGTACAGACCCGGCCCGTGGTCTGTTGTGGCGGGATGAGACGTGCCTCAGCGACGTGTCAGGCGAACGGGAGCGCGTGCTTGGGGCGCCTCCCGGCGGTGGCCGGGGGCGTTCCAAGGCAGGCGGGGAATGTGACGACAGGCTTCAGGGCAGCGTGTAGCCGCCGTCGACGGGGAGCGCGATGCCGGTGACGAAGCTGGACTTGTCGGAGCACAGCCAGACGACGGCGTCGGCGATTTCCTCGGGGCGGGCGATCCGCCCGAGGGGGTGGGAGGCGCTGAGCGACTTCCGCTGCTCCTCGTCCAGTGAAGCGATCATCGGGGTGTCCACCAGTCCGGGGCAGACGGCGTTGATGCGGATGCCGTGCGGCGCGACCTCCAGTGCCGAGCTCTTGGTCATGGAGATCTCGGCGGCCTTGGTGGAGGTGTAGCCGGAGAAGCCGGCAACGCCCACCATGCCTGCGGCGGAGGACATGTTCACTATCGCGCCGGACCCCTGCTCCATCATGCGCCGGAGTTCGTACTTCATCGACAGGAACACACCACGCACGTTGACGGCGATCATGTGGTCGAGCAACTCGGTCGAGTAGTCCGTGGTGCGTTGGTATTCTCCGTCGTAGCCCGCGTTGTTCAAGGCGAGGTCGAGGCGTCCGGTGTCCGCGGTCGCGGCCTGGACGGCCTGCTCGATGTGGGACTCGTCGGTCATATCTGCCACCACGTAGCGGCCCGAGCCGCCGGAGGCCTCGATCAGCCGGACGGTCTCCTTCAGGGCTTCGGCCGTGCGGCCCGCGACCGTCACCAGCGCCCCGTCGGCGGCCAGTGCGAGGGCAGACGCCCGCCCGATGCCGCTCCCGCCTCCGGTGACGAGCGCCGACTTCCCTGCGAACTGCTGGTTCATGTGTGTGTCCTCTTCTCTTGCTGTGGATGGAGGGTGGCTCGGAGGTGGTCAGCAGCGGGCGCTGCCGGCCTGGCATCTAGTGCTGCACCGCATTGATTCGTTGAGGGTCACGCGGCCTTGAGCGGAGTGCCGTCGTAGGTCCACCGGTAGGGCTTGGCGGTGGTGTTGTGTGCGATGGCGAAGGCGTCGAGTTTGTCGATGAGGTCATGGCGGTCGGCGAAGTCACCGTGTCGTAGGACGCAACGGGTCAAAGCGGAGAAATACATCTCCGCTTGGTTCAGCCACGAGGCGTACGGCGGGGTCCAGTGCACGTGCCAGCGCGGGTGCTCGGCCAGCCATGCCCTGGTGTTCTTGGCGGTATGGGAGACCGTTGTCCAGCACGATGTGGATCTGGCGGTTCGGATCGATCAGCCGGTCGAGCATCTACAGGAAGCCGACAAACGTGGCCGAGGTGTTGCGGGCGATCGGCTCGGGAGGATCTCACCAGTGGTCACGTTCAGCGCAGCGATGATGGAGACGGTGCCGTGGCGGACATATTCAAACTCCTGGTGGGCGGGTCTGCCGGGCTGTACGGCCCGGCCCGGGTGCTTGCGGGAGCGGGCCGCGATCGCGGTCTTCTCATCGATCGACAGCACTACCGCGCCCTCGGGCGGGTTGAGGTAGAGGTGGCAGATGTCGGTGGCGCGCTCCCAGAAGTCGGGAGTCTGGCGCCGGGTGAGCCAGCCACGCACCCGGTGGGGCTTGAGATCACAGTCGGCCAGGATCCGCCCCACCTGAGAGGCGGAGATCCCGGTGGGGGGCAGGCGCGCGGCGATTGTTCGATGCGACCAGGTCGACTCCGGGAAGGGCGGGGCACTGGTCGCGGTCGCCACCACCGCCAGGCGAACCCCGGCCCCGTGCAGGCAGGGCCGACCCGAGCGCTGGGCATCCTTCAATCCCTTCAGACCCTGGGCAGCGAACCGGCCGCGCCACTTGCGCACGGTATTGACACTCACCCCTACCGTTCGGGCAATCGTCTCGTTCGACGCCCGGGCCGCCGCGGCCAGCACGATCTTGGCGCGGACCACCGCGCGCACCTCGGCCTTGACCGAGCCGACGGTCCGCTCCAGTCGCCGACGCGTGCCCTCATCCACCCTCACCCGCACCGCTTGTGCCCGCACGAGCTCGCCCCGCTTCTCTGACCGCCCTGCCCAACGAGGGGGAATCATGGCGGACCGGGGGCGTCAGAGGGCACGACGGGAGCCATGCCGAAGAACCCGCCCGAGTCGATGCAGCACCACCTGCGCCAGCGCCTGAACGATCACGCCCGCGCTCGCTGGCCGCAGTTGGACAGGGTCGAGGTGCGTTACCGGGCCGGGTTCGCCTACGCCGACGGGGTCTTGTCCGGCGGTGAGGTGCTGCCGCTGTGCCGCCTGCGCTTCGGCGGAGTCCTGCACACCTGGGGCTTCGCGATCTACCTTGCCAGCCGCGACGGCTACCAGGACAACATCCTGCCCAGTGGCCTGCCTATCGGCAGTCCCGAGGAAGCCTTCGATTGTGCCTGCGGCCTCTACCTTGACGATCCCACCGCTTGGCTCACCCCACCCTCCACGAACTAACGCGGTGCAGCACTAGAGTTCGACCGGATAGTCCTGATCGAAGTCGGCCGATCGACTCACTGCCTCCCACGCGGCCGCCTCCTCAAGTTGACTCTGCGAATAGCTCTGCGCCAACTGGACGGCACCGGCCCCCAGAAGCAGATGCGAGGGCAGGTTCTGCCGCTTGACCATCCGGACCAGGATCTCCCCGGCGCGCTTCGGGTCTCCGGCGGTGGCTGCCGGGCCGCTGAGCAGGCGGGCTATCTCGCCGACGGTCTGGTTGTACTCGGGCCCGAGATCCGGGATCTGCATCGACGCGCCGGCCCAATCGGTCGCGAACCCGCTCGGTTCCACAATGAGGTACTTGATGCCGAATGGTGCGGTCTCAGTCGCGAGGACGCGGGTGAAGCCGTCGACTGCGAACTTGGCCGCCTGATAGGCCCCAAGGCCAGGTGACCCGCCGACCCGGCCGCCGATGGAGGAGAACTGCACGACCGTGCCTCCTCCCTGCGTCTTGAGGATCGGGAGCGCGGCCGTCGAGACGTTGTAGACGCCCCAGAAGTTCGTGTCGACCTGCTGCCGGAAGTCGTCTTCGGATGTGGTCTCCACCGGCGACAGGTTGGCGTACCCGGCGTTGTTGACCACCACGTCGATCCTGCCGAAACGACCGACCGCCGCCTCAAGGCCGGCTACCGCGGCCGACCGGTCGGTGACGTCAAGCGCGACGGGGAGAACGCGGTCGCCGTACTGCTGTACGAGATCGTCCTGCTGATCCACCTTGCGCGCCGTGGCGACGACGTTGTCGCCGGCTTCCAAGGCCGCGACTGCGAGGGCGCGACCGAAGCCGCGGGACGAACCGGTGATGAACCATGTTTGAGTAGCCATATGAATAGCAAAACATGGTTTCGCAATTAGTGCAACCCGGGTGTGTTATTTTTTGGATCATGAGTGCGGCCTCCAACGCCCCCGCGGGGGCCCGGTCGCCCGAAGCCCACACCCCGCACTTCATGTTCACCCCCCGGCTCCGCGTCGAGCCGGAGGCGAAGACCCCGGCCGATTGCGGCCTCGGCTGCCGCGCCGCGGACCATCATCGAGGACCTCCGGCACAACGACATCGAGCCCCAACTCCTCAGCAGGGGCCACTCCAGGGGGTCCGCAAACCCGTCCAGTCGCGGCGCTGTCGCGGTGGCGCGACGACCTCGCGGCCCGCCTCCAGGGCGAACGCACCCCAAATACACCACAACCGTGTTGTGTTAATTACGCAACGTCGTTGCTAAAATGCCGAACATGGCGACATCCGACTTTCAGCGCGCCCGCAGCGTCGAGCAGAAGCAGCAGCGCAGGGACGAGATGCTCGCAGCGGCACGCAAACTGGCGCTCGCCAAAGGTGTCCGCACCGTCACAATGAGCGACATCGCGGACGACATCGGATTCCACAAGTCGGCTGTGCTGCGCTACTTCGAGACCCGCGAGGCCGTCTTCCTGGAACTCGCCACCGTGGGGTGGGTGGACTGGATGGACGCGTGCGTGCCGGCGATCCACTCGTCGGCCGGCGACCCGTCCCGAGTGGCCCGGGCCATCGCCGACACGCTCACCCAGCGGCCCCTGTTCTGCGATCTGCTGGGGCACGCGCCGATGAACCTCGAACGCGGTGTGTCCGCCGAGGCCGTGCAGCAGTTCAAAGTCATCGTGCTTGATCAGGTCGACCGGTTCGTCCAGGCTGCCACCGCCGCGCTGCCGTCACTGACCGAGGCGGACGGGCGGGCCCTGGTCACGGCGGTATGCGCGCTCGCGTCCTCCCTGTGGCAGGTCAGCCACCCGACCGAGCCCGTGGCCGCCCTGTACCGCAGCAACCCGCACCTGGGACACGCCACGGTCGACTTCGCGCCAGCCCTGTACAACCAGTCCGAGACTGTGATCCTCGGGCTGCTGTCCAGGAGACTCACCCCACCCTCAACGAACTAACGCGGTGCAGCACTAGGAAGCCGAGCCGATCATCGGGTTCGTCATCGGTACGGCGGGAGAGCGCAGCGCGTGCATGTTCACGAAAGGCTCCACAGGGCGAAGGTCTGACGAGCGGGCAGTTGTCACGGCACTGGATGAGAATGAGCGGCCGCGTCGAGAAGGGAGTTCACGTGCTTTCGATGGCGTGCGGAGACGGACGGGTCGCTTGGAGGGGTTCGCCGGGTGGCGGCCAGAGCGGCCAGGGCGGTGGTGATGGGGACGGCCGCGATGAGTCCCAGCGTGCCGACAACAGCGCGCACGATCTCTTGGGCGAGGACTGGGTTACGCAGGACGTCACCCAGATCTTGGTCGCCGATGCTGAACAGCAGCAGCAACGGCAGTGCGGCTCCGGAGTAGGCGAGGATGATCGTGTTGATCACCGAGGCGATGTGGGCCCGGCCGACTCGGCCGGCGGCACGGTAGAGCTGTCTGAAGGTGTAGCCCGGGTTGGCAACGGCGAGTTCCTCGACGGTGACCGCCTGGGTAACGGTGACGTCGTCGAGCACACCAAGAGCGCCGATGATGATGCCGGCCAGCAGCAGGCCCTGGGTGTTGATGCTGTAGCTCATGTCCAGAAGGAACGAGCTGTCGTCGGTGACGCCCCTGAGATGGACGGCGTCAATGGCCACCGCGGAGAGTAGGCCGGTGAGGCTGAGACTGGTCAGGGTGCCGACCACGGCTAGTTCCCGCCGTTGGATGCTCTCCCTCCCCTTGAGCTGGCCTTCCTGCCCTGCGGCCGTCCTCGGCCGCCTGGACTGCGGCACCGAACAAGAAGCTGGCAGCCACCCAGCCCCGGCTCGGTGCGCGTTGCGAGCGCGGGCGGTCGGGCGACCATGGTCGGAGCCGTCGCCCTATGGAGGTGTGCCATGTGGCGCGGCGCGGGCGTTGGTGGCCGGTGTGGGCGTGCAGTGGGCCGTGGTCGGTGTGGGCGGCGGGGGCAATCAGGGCGGCCACATCGGCGGGTGAAGTTTCGGCGGGCACGGTGGACTGATGTTCACCGAGTTCCGTGGAGTCGGCCTGGCGACATGCCTCCGGTGTCGCTTTTACTGCCAGGGAATGCTCGGACTGGTTGGCTTGCTGGGCAGCGTAGTCAGCTGAGGAAGTGCCTGCGTGCTGGATCAAACAAGTGGAAGTGAGCTCACCCAGGCTTATGGTGGCCCGCTGGCTGCCGCGACGATATGCCAAGGCCGGCGCGTAGGTCGTGGAGTTGATGGGCCAGGCCCTGGCGTTCCAGCTGGGCAGCGTCGGCTTGCGCCTCGGCGCGTTCGGCGCGTTCGCGGGCGTCTTCGGCTCTGGCCGTGATCGCCGCTGTTTCGGCCTGGTGGGCTGTGGTGAGCACGGTCAGCTGACGCTCGGTGTCGGCGCGCAGGCGCTGGATCTCTTTCCGGCTGTCTGCGGTGGCACGCTCAGTTCTGGCGCGCGCCTGGTCCCGCGCGGTCTCGGCAGTTTGGGCTCGGACCAGCGCGGCGTCGGCTTGCTCACGTAGCACCGAGTTCTCGGCGCGAGCCTCGGTAAGGGAACGCTGGGCGACCATCAGTTGATTCGCTTGGGTGGCGTACTCCGCGCGCGCCTCTTCAAAAGCGCGCCGCAGAGTTTCGAGCTGGCCGGCCTGCAGCGCGTGAGCCGTACGCAACTCTTCAAGAGTTTGGTAGGCCGCTTCCCGCTGGTCGGTGAGTTCAGCCCGCGCGGAAAGCGCGGCATCACGGGCAGCCTCCGCGCGGCCGCGAGCCGCTTCGTGCTCGGCCACCTGCTGCCATGCTTCGGTCCGGATCCGTTCGGCATCGGTGCGCGCATGCTCCAGCCGCCGCTCTGCCTCGAGTCGTTTTTGTTGGGCGGCTCGCTCGGCCGCTAGCGCCTGGCGGCGGGCTCGCTCTGCCTGTGTGGCCCGCTGCTCGGCGGCCTCGGCGATGTTGCGGGCTTCGGCGGCTTCCTCCTCGGCGGCCTCGATCTGCGCCAGCGCACCGCTTTGCGCCTGCTCCAACTGCTGGGTCAGCTCGGCGAGCACCGCGGTGAGCTCGCTGAGGCCCGGGCGGGCAGTGTCGCTCAGCTGGGTGACCGCGGCGAGATGGGCGGAGATGGTGGCGGTCTGTCGCTGGCGACGCGCCCGGGACGCGGCGTCGGCACATGCTTTGCGGCAGAACCGCGCCGGCCGCCCGGCCTTGCGCTGACCGTGCTCATCGAGCGCCGGCTGCGGCATGGGGCCGCCGCAGAACGCGCAGACCGGTTCGGGCTCGGGGTCCGCCGCGGCGGGAGCGGTTGATGGACCGCGCAGTTCGGCGTTCGGCGGATCATCGGACACTCTCAGACCGTAGCAGTGATTTCGCGAGTCTTCTGTGAAATAGCTTTTCGCGAGAGCTCAACGCGAAATCAAGCTCCAGTCTTCGTGCCCCATAATCACGGTTATGGTGTACGGTCGAGATCGCGCGATCGTGGGGAGGATCGATGACGGACACACCCGCGGGCGGGACACCCGAGCCGGTGACATCCGACGCCGGGGGAGCGGTGCTACCCGCAACTGTCCGCGGCGTGCCCGCCAGGAAAGACGCCGCGCCCGTGCAGCAGCTGCTCGAGCTGCGCCGTGCATCGATCGCCGATGCGGTCGCCGCCCTGCCCGCACTGGGCGAGGTGGACCTCGCCGACCCTTACGGCGTCCACCGATTGACCGCGATCTGGCTGGAGTCCCGGCCGTCCCCAGCCACCGCCACCGCCTACCACACCGACCTGACCAGCTGGCTGTCGTGGTGTGCCGCGCGCCGGCTGAACCCGCTGGCGGTGCGCCGCGCCGACGTCGACCTGTACAAGACCGACCTGGCCGCCGAGTACGCCGCCAGCACCGCAGCCCGCAAGCTGTCGGCAGTGTCCTCCTGGTACCGCTACCTGATCAGCAACGAGGCGTGCGATCGCAACCCGGTCGCCGCGGTCGACCGGCCCAAAGTGGACCGCGACGCCTCCCGCACGGTCAGCCTGTCCCGTGATGAGGCGGGCCGGTTCCTCGCCGCGGCCGCGGCCGACGACCAGCCGGTACGGCTGCGCACCGCCGCGCTGCTCGGCATCATGCTCACCGAAGGCGTCCGCGTCTCCGAGGTCTGCAACGCCGATGCCGCCGACCTGGGCCACAACCGCGGCTGGCGGACCCTCACCGTGACCCGCAAGGGCGGCAAGCGCCAGGCCCTCCCGCTCGCCCCGCCCATTGCGGACGCGCTGGACCGCTACCTGTCCGACCGCGCCACCAACTCCGGCGTTTCTACCGAGCAACTGGCCGGGCCGCTGTTCGTCACGGGCCCGACCGGTCCGCACCACGGCGGCCGGCGCCTCGACCGGTGGGCGATCACCAAGCTCATTCGCCGGATCGCCCGCCAGGCGGGCATTCCGTCATGGTCCGAGCTCACCCCGCACTCGCTGCGGCACTCGTTCGCCACGCTGTCGCTGGACGCCGGTGCTGCCCTGCGCGACGTTCAGGACGCGATGGGCCACGCCGACCCCCGCACCACCCGCGCCTACGACCGAGCCCGGTATTCCCTAGACCGGCACCCCGCGACTCGCTTGGTCTCCTTCGTCGCCACACACGATGGCGATCTCGCGCAGTAAACGCCCCGTAGTGGCTAGCACCACTGCGGACTGGCTGGCCATTCCGTAGCGACGGGATGGTCGAACCGCTCACCTCCGACGGGCGGGCGCCTGCTGACCGTGGCGCCGCGTCTCGTCGGGCTGAAAGAGCTGACCACGATCTTCCATGAATCGATAGCCAGCAGGCGAACGACCCGTCCGGGAGTTCGTGCACGCACTCGGCGATCGCCCTCGTCCTCCAACCGGTACGGTCACCGCAGTCCTTTCGGAAGATCGGCGGCTGGAGATCATCATCGATGACGGAGCCTCGGCGACCTACGACTTCGACGAACTCGACGACCTCACGCATGCGTACGCCATCAGCGTGCACCGTTCCCAAGGCAGCGAGTACCCCTTCGTCGTGGCACCGCTGGTTGTCGACTTCGGCGGAATCATGCTTCGGCGCAGACTTCTCTACACCCTTGTCAATCGCGCCCAGTCGCACATGATTCTCGTCGGCCAGTTTCAAGCGCTGGAAACGGCGGTTCAGCAACTCGGACGACGGCGGCACACAGGGCTCGCCAGACGCTCACCTACAACCTTCAGGACGACACCGTCGCCGCCTGACGATCCGCACGTTGTGGCCATGAACAGTGATGAGTACCGCCGCTTGCTCGGCTGCGGGGAGGCCGGCCCGCCCAGTGCCCCCCATAGGCGATGGCTGGTTGACTCTTCCCTGAGCCCGCTGACTACCAGTGTCCGAGGTCACGGTCATGCAGGTCATCTGCGTCGGCAATTCGCTTGTCCACGTGGTCGGCGACCTGGTCCCACCAGCTGCGGCGCGAGTCCGCGCCGAGCGCGAAACGGAGTACGCCTTCCGGGGGGTCCTGCGAGGTCCGCGGCAGCTCAATCACCTGGTACGCGGTGACGCTGTTCACGTTGAGGGATCGCAGTCGACGCATCGCTTCCGCCCGCCATGGCGGAGGCCCGTCGGGATGAGTAGGTGCCAGCAGGTGAGGCTCGACGTGCGGTTTGAGTACCTCATGCACGATCGGCAGGACCGTCAAGGCGATGTTGTCCAGGTCCTTGCCCTGCTCAGGAGGAACGACGAGGAACGTCACCTTAACCGGGACAAGCAGGAGGTCGAACAGCGGGCGATGCTCCTTGAACTCCTCCATCCGACGGCGCAGCGCGTTCTCGAACTCCTTCCCTTCGCGGCTGTTGCGAGGCAGCCCGGGCAGCGAAAGCGTCAGAGGGTGTCCAAGCAGTTGACGTCGGCTCATGGTCCGCGCGTCACGGAGGTGCTCTTCGGAGATGCTCCGGTGCGTCTCTGGCACATTCGTGGGCAGTGCCCGGGTGACGCCGTCCAGGTACATGCATAGTCCGAGGGCGAGGGACGCGTCGATCTGGCGAAGCACCGCCTTCTGGAGGTCGGCGAGGCGATAGAAGCGGCTCGACCGTTCGATGTACCCCCATAGGGGTGCGTTCGTGGAGCCTCCCGGTACGCTGCCCCATTCTTCTTCCTCGACGTCGTCGGGCAGATTGGGAGACCAGAAGGGGCTGGACTCGTCGTCCTCGTTCTCATCGTCACGCCTGAGCCTGTTGGCGATGGTGAGGTCGGCGGCAACGTCCCGACCCGGGCGGGCGATGAGATATGTGTGACCGTGGCGGACCACAGAAGCGGCGACCCTGCGGCGCGAACCATCCTGGTCTGCAGGGAGATCGGCCGTTATGGGGCGGGACCCTACGTCGGTGCGCTCTCCGTCGTCGGAGAGCGGGGCGATGGAGTCCCAGGGGCCTGAAAGGAGGGATGACGGGAGCTTGGCCCGGGTCGCCTCTTGGTTCCATGCCTGATCCAGGCCGACGTACAAGAACTTGACCTGCCGGTCGTCCCTGTAGAGGACGCTCCGCCGGCGTGGCCGGCCGGCCGGGTCGGCGTCATCCAGCAGATCGAGAACGTGCTTAGCGACGTTGTGGATCGCGGGCGGGTTCTTCCGCCTGCTGGTGAAGTGCAGATCCAGCGCGACGGGCCCAGTGAAGGGACGTCGGCTCAGGGCCATCATCTGTTCAACCACTTGCTGCTGGAACGCGAGGGCTGACCTGCTCCCTCTCAGTCCCTTCTGTTCGGGCTCGCCTTCGATCCTCATGCGCAACGTGCGCTGCCAGCGGACGTTGCGCTGGATCACCCAAAAGTCGTCGGGCAGGTTCCACCAGGACTTCATCATTGCCCTCCCGACAGGCATACGAGCACGATCATGCGCGTCCGCGCCAGGGGAGTCCCGTCCAGCGTGCGGACGGGGGGAGCCTCCAGCTGTTACTTCGACCTGGGACTAGTTCGTCCTTGTTGGGTGATCATGCGTGCGAACGAGTCTGGGGTGACGATCGGGATGCCGTTGTGTGCCCGTCGCGGCGCCCCGACCAAGGGTGCAGGAATCGAGAGCAGCGAAGGGATCGGGCATACCGCAACGCGACGGTCGCCAACCGCCTGGCCGTCGCCGACGGACGCTCTCCTAGCCGTCGACGAGGTAGCCGCCGAGGTGCAGTGCGCCGCCGGACGCTCGACGGCACAGCACGCTGTCGACGGCGGCTCGGCAGCGGCGACTCGTTTGCCGATACGGTGAGCAACATCGAGGATGGGAATCCCATCCGGTCGTCAGTGCAGGAGATACAGTGCGCGCCACGTTGATGGATCGTGCGGACGGCGAACAGATCGACGCCATCCTGACGCATCCGGCGCACCAGCAGACCCTGCGCGCCTTGATCGATCTGATCAGGGCCTTACGCGCTTGCCGCTCGGCTGAGGATATGTACCACTTCCAGGACCGGCTCCGCAGCATGGTCCTCGACACCGAGAAACACCGTGCCAGGATCAGCCAGCAGATCAAACGACTGGGTAAGCATCACACGCTCACAGCCGACGCGCCCGAGCTCGGCACTGGCTACGACCGCACCGACCTAGAGTCCTGGGTATTTGAAAGTGACGTCTACGAGCGGATCTGGCGCCAGCTCAAGTCGATCGCAGACGCACTTGCCTGGAAAGTCTTCGGTTACCAGCGCAACATCATCGTGGCGCTGTCGCGCGCCGACGCCCCCGGCCCGATGTACGGCAAGGCAGGCCTAGCCGCAGAGCTGGAGGTCATTGAGACGGCCTGGCGCGAGAACCGTGAGTTCGTGCTGCACCACGACCTGACTAATGTGATCCGTGTTGGCGACGTCACCGTCTTCCACTGTGACGGCCGGGCCTGGCTCCGCGAGATCAAAACCAACCAGCGGTACCGGGTGCCGGCCCAGGAGCGGCTGCTGGCCGACACGTCGCAGGTCCTCGCCGACGAGGCGGGCGAGTTGCCCAGCGGTCACGTACCGGTACGCACCACCATCGACTACCGCACCGACCTGGCGGGTCTGCGTGTCGTCCTCGGCTTGGCACATGCGCGGTCGGGGATCGCCGGTGGCGTTGTCTCGTCCGGACGCGCGGTCGTGGCGGCCAGTCAGTTCACCGCCGCCGGAACGTACACCGCCGAACAGTTCAGCGCCCGGTTCAGCGCCGAACTCGACCGGGTCCGCCGCCGCATCGGCGCCGACGACCCTGGGCACACGCTGACTCTGCTGAGCATTGACCAGGCCGGCCGTACCCTCGTGCGCCCGCCCTGGGCGATTTACCCGATCGCAGCCGAGGTCGCCGCAAGCCTCATCGCCGACGGCATGTTCTTCGCCGTCTGTATGAACCCGCACAAGATTATCGACGCGCTGGCCAAGGCCGGTGTCCAGGCTTCCTGGTTGCAGCGCCTCGACGGCACGGAGAACCCTTCGAAGCCGTTGTTGCGCGTCGCCGCACGGTCTGGCAATCGGCTCTGGTCGACGTCGCTGAACTTCGCTGCGATCGCGGAGCTGATGCTAGAGCTGATCGATCTACGCACCTGGAGTCGGCAGGTCGCCGCGACGCTCAGTGGCGAGTTCCCTTTCGGCACCCGGCCATGGCCGTGCTTTGCCAGGGAAGCAAAAATCTGGGCCTGATCAATCGACCCTCAGTTGTTGCCTCGGATCCCGCACCAGCTGACGGTGATCAGCTATGCGACGTGTCGACGACGACGACGTCAGGCACGGCATAGCCTTTGAAGCCTCTGCCTAGGTCGGGATGATCAACGCCGACCGCGAGTTGTGGGCGCTGCCGGTGAGCAATGTGAAGTCGTAGTCCCCGTCGCCGTCGGGCGTCATGGCGTAGCCGGAGTACGCGCCGGTGAGGACGGGCAGGGTGGTCGCTGTGGTGTGGCGCGTGATGTACGTCCAGGCGTTGTCGACCAGGCGGACGCAAGCGATGCCGTGGGCCTTGGCGAATTCGAGAGCACCGCTCTGGAAGCCGGTGGCGGCCACCACGACACCCTTCTGGGCACCCGTGGACTGGAGCTTGGTGTGCAGCACCTGGACGTCAGAGCGTTTGACGGGGTCTTTGTGGCGCTTGCACTCGAACAGGATGAGGAAGTCCATGCCCGCCAACTGGAAGCGCGCCGTGACGTCCATGATGTAGGTCCCGTCCAGCCCTTCGACCGGATCGAGGTGTTTGACCTCCCAGTCAACCAGGTCGAGGTTCATCGACGTGGCGATCGCGGCGACCGCTTCCTCGTATGCCTTCGGCGTGATGTCGAACGACGGCCAATGATCTTCCTCGCCCGCTGCGGCAGTCGCGGTCGAAAAATCGTCGGTCATGGCGAGGTGCTCGCTTTCGGTGAGGAGTTAGTCGGTGGAGGCGGGCAGCAGATCGACGAAGTCGGTGCTGTCGTCGCCGTCACGGGCAGTCCGCGCGGCCTCCTGCAGCACGCGGAGCTTGCTGTGGTTGCCGTTGAGGCACGGCAGCAGGACATCATCGTCGGCATCGACGATCGCGGCAGGGTCGGTGAGCAACTTGGACGCAAGCCGTAGGTAATCCGTCCGGTCGAGCGCGGCACCTGCACGCTGGGCCAGCGGTACTAACTCGGCCGGAATGCCGAATTCGAGCTGGACGGGCAGGAGGCGGGCGAGGTCGTCGAGGCGGGCGTCGGGATGCAGGCAACGGGCGATCTCGATGACGGTGCCGACGACACTTTGGGTGCGATCGGCAGACGCCCGGGTCACGCCGGCGGCGTCCTTCGTCGGCATGTGCACCATGAGCTGCTGCTCAATGCGGCCGATCGGGACGCCACCCATCCACATCATGCAGGCCACAGCCCGTTTGGCCCGTTCGGCGGCCGTCTTGCGCTCCCTGCCGGGCATGGCTGCGAGCACGGGTCCGGCGATACCGTGGCGCTGCAACTCGCCGAGATAGGTCGCCTGCTCCCTTTGCCATCCCCTTGTATTGACCGGAGGACGAGCGGTAGTTACCTCGTCGGTCAGCTGGGCCGCTGCGATGATAGTGACGCGATTCAGTGCGCTCGGGTGCACAGTACGCAGGGCACGAGAGACCCGCGCGGCGGACACGACACGCAGACCGCTCTGGGACACGTAGGTCCCGAGCTCGGTCAACTCGAGCCCGTTCGGGCCGGATGACAGCAGTCCGGCATCGACAAGTTCGTCCAGAACAGCGGAGACGGTTGCCGTGGGGAATGGATCCGGTGCGCCCGCTAGCCGCTGCTGGTGCGCGGCGAAGCTGTTGGACAGGAACGCGATGACGTCGGCTTGGCTCAGGCCCGCCACGCCCTCGCGTCGCGAGGCGACCGCTACGACGCGCAACAACAACGTTGCGACATCCTGCTCGGGGTCCAGCAGCTGAGAACGCAGATCCTCCGGCTTACCGAGCACGTAGTCGCGCCACCGGCGGTCGCCGTCGATGCCGCCGCCAACGATCAATACGGCGCGGCCTCCATCGGTGAGCCCCAGCCGGCCAGCCCGCCCGGCGATGTTCTTGTACTCGGCGACCGAATACGGAGCTGTCTGAGTCGGCCCGGTCGGGTGATCCAGCTCCACGATGATCACGGTTTCGGCGGGAAGATTGACGCCCTGAGCCAGCGTTGTGGTGGACACAAGCACTCGGATGCCGCTGTCCGGGGCACGGAACTGGTCCTCGATGGCGATCTTCTCATCGCGCGCCAGGTCAGAGATGTGGAAGGCGACCCCACCGGCCAGGCACTGGCGCAGGTCGGCCCAGACGGCGCTGGGGTCGCCGCCCGCCAGGCCTTCCAGCGCCGCCTTCGCTTCCGGCAGGCTCAGACTTTGCGCAAGATAGCGAGCGCAGCCGCGGGCCGCTCCCCGAGTGCTCCGAAAGACGATGACTTGTTGACCCTCGCCTACCAGTTTGCGCACCAGCGGAATGATGAATTCCTGGTTGCGCTGCGTCCATCCGGTCGGCGCGATGAGCTGCTCGGATGCTTCTTCGCCATCGGCATCGATGTACCGGTAGGTCCCATCAGGACCGAGTACCCCTTCGAGTAGCGGCACCGGCCGCTCGGTCCGGGCGATGACGTTCGCATCGAGCCAGCTCTCGAGACCACCGAGGTCGCCGAGCACCGCGGATAGCGCGACGACCTGCGGTGCGACACCTTCAGGACGGCGCGCCTTGAGCACAGTGAGGAGGAACTCGAGGTAGGCGCCACGGCCAGAGTCGACGATCGTCTGAACCTCGTCGATGACGATGACGGAGAGCAGCTTGAGTAGGTGCGGGTTACCCAAGGCCAGACCAGCGAACTTCTCGTAGGTCAGCACAGCCAGGTCGAACTGTCCCTGCAGCAGCGCCGGCACGTCGTCGGCGGTTTCCCCCGTGGCCCGGATGGTCTGCAACCCGATCGGCCCGTATGTGCGCGTGAACCTCGCGTACTGCTCGTTGACCAGCGCGCGGGTCGGCAGCAGGAACACCGACCGCCCGCCCATCTGGGCAGCGCGGATAGCGGCGAGTTCCCCGATCATGGTCTTGCCGGATGACGTAGGAGCCGTCACCAGGACGTTCGCCCCGGCGAGCAGCCGCCCCTGGTTAATCGTGTCGACCTGAAGATCATTGAGCTTCTCGATGCGCGCCGCCCAGGTGTCCAGAACGATCTGCGGGATGCCGTGGCCACGGAGGCTCGTAAGGTCACCGGTCACCGGAGCGAGTACGGACGAAGGGAATTGCGCCGAATAGAGCGGGCCGGTATCGGTAAAGGCCGGCCACAGCAACTCCCCGTCCATCTGACCCCGCAGGCTCGGATCCTGCTCGGCGGCCACCGTGCCGGATGCCTTCGCCTTGACCTCGCGGGTCACGAACGCCAGCAAGTCGTAGAGGCGAACCTGCCCGCCTTCCCTGGGCGCCGCGCCCAGCAAGGCCCGCACCAGGTGATAGGTAAGCAGCCCGTGCCCCAGGTGAGGGTCCTCCCACGCCTCCTGCTCGCCGGTCGCCGCGGCCAGGATCAGCCGTCCGGTCCCAGCCATCCGCTCCAACCGTGCGTCCGTGGACTCTGGCAAGCCGTGCAGGCCGCCGCGGGGTACGAGCGGGGCGTTCAGAACCTTCGCTCCCGCACCTCCGGCGAAGCAGCAGTCCAAGACCACGACTAGTTGCCGGGCCGGAATCGCGCTCACCAGGTCCGTGAACTGGTCAAGCGGCAACGACGTCGAGGGCAGGTTGTTCGGGTCGGCGTCGTAGGTGACCAACTCATGGGTCGTGCTGCCATGCCCGGAGAACGAGATGACTACGACATCCTCGGACGTGGTGCGGGTCTGGAGCTCCACGAGAGCGGCCACGACAGCGTCGCAGGTGGCGTCCCGGTCCACCAGCAACGTGGTGTTGGTGTCGCCAAGGTTGTCGGAGAAGAGGGCGTGCAGCGCCTTCGCATCACGCGACGCCGATGCCAGCCGCCGCACCGACTTGGAGCGGTACCGGTTGATACCTACGAAAAGACCATGAAACTGCCGCGCCGAAGCCGCGGCCGGGCTACCCGGCATTCACGCCTCCACGATGTGAAAGTAATTCGTGCCGTTTCCGGCGAAAGCCGTGCCCGACCACGCTCTCGACGCGCCGACCTACCCACCAGTCAGGCGGCACTCGAATCGAGCAGCGGCGGCCAACGTTATCAGGGAACGAAATCAATGAGCCATTTCCCTCCTGATGGTGTAGGTCAGGATAGGTGACGCCTTGGAGCGATCAGGACATTCTTGGCCTCGGCCCGGATTGCGGCGATCGAGGCGCGTCCGCGCTAGGGGAGTCCCGTCCAGCGTGCGGAGCGGGAGCCTCCAGCTGTTACTTCGACCTGGGACTAGTTCGCCCTACTTGGGTGATCATGCGTGCGAACGAGTCTGGGGTGACAATCGGGATGCCGTAGCTCCGCGCTTTGCGTGCTTTGCCGGACAGGCTGTCCGGGTCCGCTGCGATGAGTAGCCGAACTTTCTTAGTGATGTTGGAGTGCGGAACGTATCCCGCTTGGCGCGCGCGTGCCTCCCACGTCTGTCGGTCGCCATCCATCTCGCCTGTGAAGACGACCAGGTCGCCTGGCTCGAGTGTGAACCGCGCGATCGCTGGATGGGTCTCCTTTGATGCCTGTTCGAGGGCTTGGTCCGCGTGTTCGGGTGGTAGTCCTAGGAGCGTTGTGACGAGGTGAAGTTCCTGCCGTTCGGCGTCGGTGACGACGCCGTCGGCGAGAGCGGCCTGGGCGAGTGCGGTGAGGTAGTCGAGGTGCAATCGCTCGGCATCCGCCCGTTGCAGTCCAAGATCGGATGCGAGTTCCACCAGTGCGTCCGCCTCGGAGGCGGAGATGTGGTGATCGATCAGTGCCTGATCAAGCAGTGCCAGGTAGGAGTCAGCGGCCGGTTGGGTTACCCGAGGCATCCGGTCGAGGATCCGGCTGAGGAAGTGGGAGTCACGCTCGGCGGAGACGCCTCTGCGAACCCAGGCCGCGCCTGTGTCGGAGATCTGCCCCCATGACGCTTTGGACGCGATCGTGAACAGGTGGTGCCAAGGGGTGACCGTGCCGGTGCGCGTGATGTAGTGCCGGAGCAACTCGGCGGCGGCCCGCGCGTCGATCAGAGCATCGTGGTGACCGTTCAGCGGGATGTCAGCCATGGCGCAGCATCCAGGGAGCGTGCGAGGGGCGTCCGGCAAAAAGTGCGCTGCCCACGACATCGTGCAGACACCGTGGTCGTCACTCAGCGGTGTCGTCATGCCGAGGCGGCCGAATTCATGGGTAACGAAGCGCAGGTCGAACGGGAGGTTGTGAGCGCTGACGATTCTGCCCCGTAGCAGGTTCGCGACGGATCCGGCGATTTCGCCGAACGCCGGCGCATGGCGGACGTCAGCCGCGGTGATGCCGTGAATGTGCTGCGGGCCGAGATCCCGCTCGGGGTTGACCAGGGTGGTCCACTCGCCGGTGATCGCGCCGGCGGGATCGAGGTGAACGATTCCCACCTCGATGACCCGGTCGTGCCGGGATGGCCGTAGGCCGGTTGTTTCCACGTCGATGACCGCGTAGCCGAGCGCGTCGTCCGTCCTGAGCATTGTGGTCCCTCCCAGTGTAGCCCGGAAAAAGATTCCAGCGCGCACAGAAAGGATGAGGAGAAACCGGCATAGTGCAATCGGTCCGTTATTCAGCACCATGTCAGGGTGAATAGTCATGTCGGTTAGGGAACATTCGACGGCTCAATCGTGCAGGCGTGTTCCCTCGTCCGCGACAGCGGGTATGACGGCCGACCAAGAGGACAGCAGATCAGGCGATTAGGACATAGCGATCCATTGAGGCGATGGACTTTTTGGCTTCGCCAGGGCGCAGGCGCACCGATCGCGTACGGTCGTGTTCACATGTCATCCCGGCCATACGGAGCTTTCGTGACTCACAAGTTTCCGCTGGACCTTCGTTTGACGAAGAACGGTTGGCAGCCTGCCGAATTCTGCGCGGATGCCCCTGGCAGCGTCACTATCGTTGACCATCTCCGCAACGAGGGGTGGGATCGCTTCGCGTCGATGGGTGATCTCGACGATGGACTCAGCCTGGAGGCGTGGCACCGCCCTCGGGTGGAAGGCCTTGTGGCGGGAACATCCCGCACCAGGATGCGCCACTCGGTGTCGTCATGATCCTCGAACAGGAAGTAGTCGACCATCCCTGGGCAGTCGGTGACCAGGTGGTCCAGGAAGGCATCGAACCTTGCCCGGCCAAACGTTCGTGGCGTTCACGCGGCGTTGTCGTCGACCCCACGGCCCGGTGCCGTGTTCGCTGCAGCCCCGTGGGTCAAGATCCACGACCATGACCGGTCGGCGTTGTCCCGGGTCTGGATGACGAAGGCGTACTGGCCACCGGTGGCGCTCATGCACGCCAGTCTGATCGCCCACACGGACAAACCACCATGGCAACGCCTCACACAGGCCGCATTGATGTCGCCGCCGCAGCGGGTGTCGACCGCGGGGTTCAGCGGCAGCCGATCAGAGTGGGCCGCTTATCCGCGGTGCGGTCGGGGGTCGTGGTGGGCTGCCGGCCCCTACACATTGTTCGACGGCGGAGAATCTGATTCGCTCCTGCTCCAGCCGAACGGCCGGGCCGTGGGTCTGGGTGGTGAGGGCTTGGTAGAGCGCGGCTTCCGCGGGTGTCAGATGCTCAAGGCGGTGGCCGCTCTGGGCGGGTTCACGTGTCCAGTGCGGGCGGTGGGCGAGGAGGGTGGTCTCGTCCATGAGCATCGAGGTTGTGTGGGGGAATCGTGCCCGAAGCCGGTCCAGGATAGCGAAGCCGTGGGTGTCGATGTCGCCCCAGTAGATGAGGTCGGTGTGGTTGAGCCATGCCAGGGATTGGAGCAGCGCGACGGAGTAGCCGCTGCCGAAGATGGCGATCGCGTTCGGGACTGGCGGGAAAGCCAGGTAGGTGATCTCGTTCTCGACAATGAACACGGTCGTGACGCTGGCAGGTCTGGTAGTGAAGTCGCTGGCGCGGACTGTCAGCTCGGTGAAGCCCGCGATGGCGGCGCCATCGAGGAAACGGAGGCGAATGTAGTCGGGTTTCTTTTTGAACCCGTAGCGGCCTTCGAAGTCTGACCTGGGGCGATCGTGATCGATTCGCTCTGGTTCGAGTTGGGCGTCGAGCAGAGCAGACAGTACCGCCTTGTGGCGTTCGACGAACTTGGTGTCGACACCGGGCACATCGATCTGTCGTAGGTACAGTTCGCCTGGTGTGGCCCGTTCGTGGATCCACGCGACGGTCGCGTTCATCTCGGGCCATCGGTCGGCGATCTCAAGGACTTTCATGGGGTTGATGGCCATCCAGGCGGCGACACCGGGTAACTCGGTCGCGGCTAGGTGCTCTTGGAAGCGTTTGACGTCGCCGTGCACGTTGAGCAAGGTCCACAGCTGGTCGTAGTCGTCGATCCAGGCTCGGGCGGGGAGGTTGTTGGTGCCGAGTGTGCGGCCGCCGGCCTGTTTGAATTCCACTCGGACGGAGCGCGTGGCTTCCCATTGGCTGACCCAGCGGCGGACCTGGTCGAAGCGTGCTGCGAGTTCGCCTGCCTTCGGCCCGTGGATCGGAAGTGAGAGGGGCTCCCACGTGGTACCGCTCGCGAGCATGCGGAGGTATGTGCCGGCCGTCCAGCGTTTGCGCAGGATGCTGTGGATGTCTTGTGGGGTTGTCCAGCTCATGGGTTCGCCTGCTGGAGTGTGTGTGCGAGCTGTCGGGCCTTGTATTCGGAGATCGTGAGTGTCTGGAGCCTTGAGTATTGACCGTTGACGTTGTCGACGTAACCGACAGCGGAGACGTAGGGCTCGATCACGTGGATCTTCTGCAGGGGAGTGACGATCATCAATTGAAGCCCGAGATTGCGGAACAGTTTGAGGGCGAATCTGGTGGATTCGTCCGAGCCGCGGCCGAACGCCTCGTCGATGACGGCGAATCGGAAGGTCTTGGATCGTGTGACGCCCCACTCGAGTTTGAACTGGTAGGCGAGCGAGGCGGCGAGGATGGTGTAGGCGAGCTTCTCTTTCTGGCCGCCCGACTTGCCGCCGCTGTCGGAGTAGGTCTCATGTTCGGTGTCGTCCTGACGCCAGCGTTCGGAGGCGGAGAAGACGAACCAGTTGCGGACGTCGGTGACGCGCTTGGTCCATGCCTTGTCGGTCTCGGTGCGTCCTTCGCGGCCTTTGAACCGTTCAATAAGATGGCTGACCTGGAGGAACCTCTCCTCTGAGTATTGGTCTGAGGCGTGTGAGGACAAGGCGCCTGCCGTGCATTCCCGCAACTCCGTTCGGAAGTCCCTGATATCGGTGTTGGGGCTGCGCTCTGCCTGGAGCCGGATGAAGCGGCCAGGGTTGTACTCGACGGCGAGGAGTGAGTCGTTGATGGTGGAGACCCGCTGGCTGATCAGCGCTTCCTGCTCGGCGAGCTTTGAGCTGAAGGTCGCGATGTCACGGATGGTGTTGGTATTGAGGTAGGTCTTGAACTGCTCGCGGAATCTCGGCAGATCGTCTGCGACCAGGCGAGTGTGCAAGTCCCGGTAGGCGGGCGCGGACAGCACCGAGTCGTCGAATTCGACGGTTTCCACGGGGTAGCGCCTGCGGAACTCGGTCATCCGGGTCACGATGCGGGTGCCGAGATGGCTTTGCGCTCTCGTCTGCCGGTCGATCTGCCCGCTCAGCGTGGCCGCAGCCCGGTTCTCCGCTCCGTCGCAATCGGCTGGAGTGAGGTCAGCCATGCCGGGGAAGCGTCGGGCAAGGTCAGGGAAATACTGCCCGGCCGCGGCGGCTGCCGGCTCTGCCGAGATCGCGCCGGCTTTACGTCCGTCGGTTTCGGAGTCTTTGAGCTGTCCTTTCAGCTCGCCGATTCCGAGGGTGCACGTTTCCTGGGCTCCTTCAGCATCCTGGATGGCCTTGCCAGTCGCGGTGATCTCGCGTGTCAGCCGTCCGAGTTCGTGGGAGTCTTCCTGTAGTTTGCGCTGCTCCTCCTCCAGGTCAGAGATCAACCTGACCTGCTGCTGCCAGTCGAGTTCGGTGAAGTCGGTGGTCTGGGTGAGGACCCTGAAGATCTGCCCATGCTCAATGGCGGTGTTCCGGGTGGTGTGCAATTCTTCACGTGCTTGGGCCAGCCGGTTCATCTTGTGCTCCAGCTCGACGGCCTGTCGAAGGAGGGCGTTGATCTTTTGCTCGTTGGTCCAGCCGAGGACGTAGTTGCTGTGGTCGTCGATGCGGTAGCGGTCATCCTTCTCGTGTCGGCCTCCGGCGCCTTTGAACTGGCCTGCCGTGGTGATCGCCTTGGGAAGGCGGCGGAACTCGGCCATGGTCTCGACACAGGTGTATCCGGCTCGGATGGTGAGCTCTCGTTCCAACCATGGGTAGAACTCGCAGTCCTTGATCTCGAGCTTGTCTGCCAGTAATGGGCCTGTGACGCCTTGGCTGGGTGTCCTGGCAGGGACAGAGTCTGGCACCCGGTAATAGACGAGCCGGGTGTCCAGATGATGGTCGTTGATCCAGTCTGAGACATCGGTGTACACGTCGTGGGGCACCAGCATGGACAGTGCGAAACCGTGCAACAGACGTTCGGCCGCGCCTTCCCAGCGGCTTTCCTCCGGCCGGACCTGGATCAGCTCACCGGCGAAGGGCAGGTCTTCCTGTTTGAGGTCGAGTTCATCGCAGAGTCGGCTGCGGAGGTCCAGGATGCGGCTGGGAATGTTGTTCTTGCGTGCGCGCAGGCTGCGGATCTCGTTGCCGACCTCTTTGAGATGTTGGTCGAGCTGTTTGGTGTCCACTCCGAGAGTGTCGAGTTGGGATTGCGCCGCGCCGAGTCTCGCTCTTGCGGCATCGGCGGCCTCGCTGATCTGCCGCATCCGGGTGGCGAACTGGTCAGCGGTCTCGATCGGACGGAGGCCGACCGTGGTCAGCCCCTCGGCGAAATCCTGTGCTTTGGCCAAGCGTTGGCTTTTGACGACGCCGGCCTCGTTGATCAGTTTCTCGATGTCGCTGAGGCGGGCTCCTCCCTTGCCGTCACGCTCGAGGTTCAGCGTGTTGTGGCGCCTGCGCAGCCGATCGATTTCTTCCTTGTGGTCGGCGAGCACCGATTGCTGCGTAGCCAACTGTTCGCTGAGCTTGCCTATCCGCTCTTGCAGGAGCGTCGACTTGCGGTCGGCGAAGAAGTAG
Source organism: Planotetraspora mira (assembly GCF_016863275.1). Lineage (GTDB taxonomy): Bacteria > Actinomycetota > Actinomycetes > Streptosporangiales > Streptosporangiaceae > Planotetraspora > Planotetraspora mira. The sequence continues at coordinate 9,692 of NZ_BOOO01000037.1, read as the reverse complement.
CGGAGCGCGTCTCGCTGTCCGGTCAGACTGTTGAGCTCGTCGCGCAGCGCATCATGCTTGTCGCAGTCCTCCAGAAGCGGCGCGAGAGCTGTGAGTTGCTCCTCCGCGCTTTTCACCGCGTCGTGTGCACGGGTCAGGTCGTCGAAGTGTGAAATCAGCCGATTCGTCCAGGCTGCTGCGTCGAACGGCTCAAGCATGTGATGCCGGACGAATTCATTGAGGTCGCTGACAGACTTCATGGACACGGTCTGGTGGAACAGTTCCATGGCCTGTTCGGATTCGATCCCTAGCCTGCGCCGGAAGTCCCGGCCGTAGTCGGGGAACGCGTCGAACGTCTTGGCGTCTGCTGTACGAAGCCGCCGTCTGAGTGCTGCCATGTCGGTACCGAAGTCGGAGAAGTCGCCGGCGATGGACATGTCGCGGTTGGCCGTGGCGTAAAACCGGGTGGGTTGGTTGGCGTCCTTCATCCAGAAGACCTGGGCGAGGGTGACGGTCGTGTTGTAGCCCTCGTTGGTGAACACTCCGAGGATCACCGAGAAGGAGTTGGGGTCGCGCAGCGGCACCGGCTGGGAGACGCCGGTCTCCTCGTTGCGTTGCGACTTGTAGTAGCCCAGGACGTATGAGCGGAGATTGCGCTCTTTAGCCTCGCCACCGGCGGCCTTGTTGTAGGCGATGCGGTTGGCGGGCAGCAGGAGCGTGGTGACGGCATCGACGATCGTGGACTTTCCTGAACCGATGTCGCCGGTAAGCAGCCCGTTACGGCCATCGATGTGGAAGGTCCACACGCGGTCGGTGAAGGTGCCCCAGTTGTAGAGTTCGAGCCGCGTCAGCCGGTGGCCGACGAGGTTGTCCGCGTCTCCAAGCTCGACCGCGCTGAACAGAGCATCGGTCACTGCGCCTCCTCCACCTGTTCGGTGTATCGCGTGAGGCCTTCCTCGAAACCAGCCAGCCATTGACCGTCGACGAATGCCTTGAGGATCCGGCGTACCTCGAACAGGCCGTCCTGGCCTTTGACTCTGCGCAGGAACCCCAGCTCGATCACCTTGTTGACGTGCATGTCGACCTGATCGACGAGCCGGGCCTCGTTGCTGCTGTCGGGCAGGAACATGGTGAGCATGTCCGCGATCTGGTCGCGGGTCAGCATCAGCCGGGTGTCGGCACCGCGGGCGTCGGACTCGGCGAGCCGTTTGCGTAACAGAGCCAGCAAGAGGCTGACATGGAACGACAGGGATCGTCTTGGGATCAGGCGTGGCGGGGCATCGGGATCGTCATCGTCGTCGCGGGAACGCAGGAAGGCGTAGCCCTCGGCCTCGTCGATGATCAGGGTCAGGCCGATCACCGCGACGTGATCGCGGACCTGTGCGTGGAGGTCAATCAGGTGCTTCCACGCCTTTTCGTGGGTGTCCCGGTAGACGACGCCTTTCATCACCTGTGTGACGGCCAGCGACAGCTCCGCGCTCATTTCTGGCCTCCGCTCGTGCGGTTGTAGGTGACTCTCGGCAGGGTCACAGTCCGTTCCGCTCCCCCGGAGTCGTTCCAGGTCACTTCATCGGTCTGCGACTCGTCGTAAACAAGCTGGAAGGCGTCATCGGAGATCGACAGGTAGGTGACGAGTTCGGCCAGCCCTTGAGTCAGCGGCTGATCGCGGATCAGCTCGACCAGATCGACTTGGGACCGGCTCTGCAGTGCGCGCCGCACGCCTGCCGACAGACGTTCGGGGTCCACGTAGAACTGGTCGAACAGCAGGTCGGCAGGGAACTCCTCCTGGTCGTCCCGGATGGATTCGCTGTTGATCAGTGGCTTGGGACGGGGCAGGTAGAGCGGGCGTTCCATTGGCAGGCCAAGTTCGGGCGCGGTGCCGGCGAGCTCGGTGGTAACTGATACCGCACGATCCTCTCGGACGGTCAACGCGAGCTTCTCGATGTTGCGGATGATGTCCGCCACCCTGCGGTTCTCGGCCCATACCTGATCATCGAGGAACCGTCTCAGCTGCTCCGACAACTGCCGCACTGTCGCCTGAGTGCGTTCGCTCGCATCCAGCCAGTCGTAGTGCACGTACCGCATCCGGGGATCCGGATCGGTGATTTCGTCGAGGCCCTGAACATGCTCGAGCAACGTGGAAAGTTCCTCCTGCCGTGAACTGGACAGCAGAAAGTCGTGGAACGCCTGGAAACTTTTTCCTTGGTCGGAGTCGGCGATGCTTTCCCGGTTGCCGAGAATGTCGTCGAGCAGTGCCCCTTTTGAGCCGTCCCAGGTGGAGATCTTCTCCCGCAGGCGCCGGTCGAGCAGCCGGAAGTTCGCCTCGACTTCCCGGAAATCCGACAACAACTCCCGGGCTGTCGTCGTGAGCTGCTGGTAGCGGTCACGTTGCGATGACGGGTCAAGGATCTCGAATTGGCCAGTTTCGACCTGCTGGATCTGGTTGTCGATCTCCGTCCTGCGCCGGTGCAACTCTTGCAGGCGGGCGTGCGGGCTGGTCTCCGCCCCGAACACCATCTGCCGCAGCAAGATGAAGATCGTATTCAACCGCGACTCGGTCCCGACAAAGGATCGACTGGTCAGGGCACGCACCCAGCTGAGCGCCTTCTCCACCGCCGGAGTGGCATCATAGAAAGGCTCGTCCGAGCCGTGCGGATAGTATTTGCGCAACCATCCGGCTTCAGGTGCTGCCCAGTCGTCCAAGTACGCTTTGGCCGTTTTGGGGAACGTGATGCCACGCTCGTTGAGCGCGTACAGTTCGTCATCCAAGCGGCCGGCGAGATCGGTCGCTGAGATGGACCGCACGTTCTCTGCAACGAAAATTCGTTCGAGAAAGGTCAACACCAGTGGCGCATTGTCGGCGCGTAGCAACCTCCACGCCGGACTGTGCTTCCGTAGCGAGTTGATCTCCTCGTAGTCCATAGCGCGGCAATGGTATGTCGCATCACTGACATTCCAGGGCGGCTATCGCCAAAGCGTGGTGCCGGCAGTAGAAGCGTCGCGAAAATTGTCATCTTCTACACGCGGCGACCCGGTTCACGATCTGCAGGGCGCGGCTGCGTCCACGATCGGTCTTCCAACGCCGGAAGAGGCGGTGTGGCCGCGCAAACCGCAGGCTGATGATTCGCCGGACGGCGCTACGGAGCAGAGGGTCAGTTCAGTTCCTGACGCAGATCCCTCCACCGCAACGCCGGGGATCAATCTTTTCGACGCCACGACGGATCTGGCGAATCCGCGCCAGACGATGCCGGGCCGGGATTAACCTCCAGAACCTTCACTCTGGAACTCCGTCAGGGCTGGCGTGCAGGGATGGCGATCACTTCGAGGTCCACGTGATACTGCTCCTGCAGCGCGATCGCGGTATGGGCCAACGTGATCTGCGAGAACGGGAAGAGCGTGTCGGCGGTCAAGGCCTCGCCGCCCTTCAACAGGATCGCAAGTACGATCTTTTTGGGCTGGAAGTCGTCCGGGATGGTACGGCCCCGGTCCTGTCGCGCGACAAGTTCGGCGAACTGTGCGAGCGCTTGTGTCGAGTGGGCCAGGACCTGCGCGGATACGAGCGCCTGGTAGAACAGATGGCTCAGCGGTGACGAGCCTTCGGCCTTTTTCACGTGGATGAGTTCGTCGTTGGGCCCGAGCAGGTCGCAGATCTCGATCCAGTTTCTCTTGTTCAGCGGATTACGGACGCCCTTGCGGTCCAGGCACACGTAGCCGTCGCGGAGCCCAGGAACTTTCTTGTTGTATTCGCCTTCGGTCCAGTTCGCCGCCCAACCGGGCAGGTCCAACGACGGTGGCGCAGACAGGATGCGGACGATATGTCCGCGGATGCCGTCGAGATAGGTCTGGCTAATCTCGTACCAGTGCCCATCCAGCAGGTGGAACCGACGGGAGTCGATGGAGCAAGTGGCCTCGAGCCACTTGATCGCCGCAGAGCCGGCGATGGGATCTTTGCCGTCGCCGGAGGCGCACACCTGGATTCTGCTCTTCTTCAGCGCCTGGACCCGGTTACCGGCAGGTTGCTTCTGGAGCGGAGCCGTGATCGTCTCCAGTTGGAGATGGTCGTGAGCGGTGGCACGCGCACCCGGGATCCTGACCAGGTACGACTGCGTATGGGCGAGATGAGTCAGGACGGTGGTTGGAGCAGCAAGTGCCAGGAGGCTCTCGCTGCTGGAATCGCGGCTGAGCATCTTTTCCAGAGCGGCGTCGAGTCGCTCCCGGGTTCGTCTGTCACTGACGGGCTGCACCTGGTCGACGAACTCGAGCAGTACGTGAGGAGGCCGGCGGGCGCAGGTCTCGGCGATTGCCCTAATGTCCGCGATCAGATCAGCAGGGCTCAGAGCCAGTCGCAGGCGAAGCCCGGATGATCCTTCGACGCGGGCGGTCCGCCCTGTCTGCCGGCGGAAGGTCAGATCCGCCTGATCCAGCCCGCCGCCGAGGCGGCGGACGATCTCTGCGGGTTCGAGACCGAAGCTGAAGACTGGCAGGCCGGCCGGGACGTGCGTGAAGTCGGACCTGCCACGAGCGGCGGGGAACCGCCGGACCAGGTCATGGATGTTGTAGGGGTCGACGGCGCGCACGGCGAACTGCAGGCCGAAACGAGGGTCCTTGTGCTCATCCGCCAGGAGATGACGGCCATGAGTGCCGAACCCGACGGCATAGACGACATCATCGACTGCGAGGACGAGCAACCCGCCGGACCGGCGTTCGTAGTGGGCGACCGGCAACCCGGTGGTCAGCGAAGCATCGGCACACCATTCGACGGGTTCGTCGGGGGCCAGGCAGCCGTCCACCCATAGAGCGGGCACCTCCAAGGCGGTGGGGATGCGGAGATCAGCGCCCATTATGTCGGCGAACTCCAGGTCGACCGCATCAAGCAGGGCATCGGGGCGCACGTCCGGCAGACGGTGCAGGGTGACCAGGCGGGTCGGCGTACGAGGATGCGCAGGGGGCATGGGGCATCACGCGCTTTCGGGGGGAAGAAAGGCCGCGGAGCAGATCGCGGCGCGCCGACGGCCGTCACAGGGCGGTAACGACCGTTCAGTAATTCTGCGGTGATGCGCTGCGCTTTTCCTGCTGGTCAGCACGAATGGCTAAATGTGACAGGTTTCCTGGTATTGCTATAGCTCGATACGCCATGAGCACATAGCCCGAACAGGTCTTCACAGGCAGTTAAAGATATGCATGCCAGCCCGGGACGCTAATCGGTGATGCTCATGCTACCAAAAACAATTAATGCTTCTGCTGAGATGGTCTACATCGCTAGTGACAATCGAGATCATGGCGTCAAGTTCAATAAGAAGCTGCCCATATATCGACGGCTGCGTGGACGGCGTGGTTTACCCGTGGGCGCGTCAACAAGTAGAGGAATTGGCGCCCAGTAGCTCGCGCGGCAAAAGCGGGACCCCATCGGCATGATCAAGTCCAGGGTGACGCCAACGTGCCGCAGCCCCGTGTAAGGCGCCTATCCAGCCAGTGGCTCCCAGGTTCAGGGATGAGGTGTCAGCTTGCGGGATGCTGTACGACGAGGGTTCCGCCGAGCACGGACTTGGCCTTCTCCAGCGTGGGCCGGTTGTCGTAGTTGACGGTCCAGTTCCGCCCGGTGAGGAGGCTGATCCCTACGATGTCAGCGAATCCCATTTCCATCTCGATCTGCGTCTGGACGTCGCCTTCACGGTCGTAGATGGGCACCACAAGGTTGCCGTCCTTGCAGGTGCCTCTGTCGCGCGCGCCGGTGGCGTTCGCGATGGGCTCATAGTCGGGGCAGGTGATGCCGACGCTCTGGAGTTTGGCGACGATGTCCTGCGGCGATGAGTAGGACCCGACATCGACTGGTGGGCCGCTTGGGGTAGGCGGGACCGAGGGAGAAGCAACCCCGGTTTCCGAACAGGAGGTCACGAGCACGAGGACCGCGAATGCGACTAGTGGACGGCTGCATGTTGGCCGGGCGGGTCGCGCCGTCGTGCGGTGTTGCGGTTCACCGATCGGGCGCTGCAACGATCGAACGCGTGGTGTTCGGCATCGCGGTGAGCGCGCCCTCGGTTGGCGCTGTTGTGGCCGGCCGGATCAATCAACCGTTCGTGGCGGCGGATTCGCCTCCGAGCTGCCACATTTCGTAGTTGCCGCATTCCTCTGTGATCTCGGCGGTCGCCCGAGCCGCGGCGACGAAGTCGTCGACCAGAGGCGAGGTGCGTGCCGCCGGCACGGCGAGGCACACCTGTTCGGCGGACAGGTCTGGGATGGGCACGTAGCTGACGTCCGGATGGGAGTAGAACACGGTCGCTGAACGGGCCAGAAACGAGATACCGCGGCCGGCTGCGACGTGCTCGAGCGTCTCGTCCACCCCGCGCACCTGGTATCCGGCGTTCGGGTGCGGGCGCCTCGTGGGCTGCGTGCTCGGGTCGGCGTTCCAGACCAGCGGTTCGCCGGCCAGGTCGGCCTCGGTGATCTGTTCCTTGCCGGCCAACCGGTGGTCGGCGGGCAGCACCGCCACCCGCGGTTCGGTGTACAGCGGGGTGACGCGCAGGCCGGCCTCGTCGATCGGCAGCCGTACGTAGCCCACGTCGATGCGGCCGTCGAGCAGCATCGCGGCCTGTTCATCCCCCTCGATGCGCTGTACGTCGACGATCACATCCGGATGCCGGGTCTCGAACGCCCGTACCGCTGGTGTGACGGCGACACCGGCCCGGAAACCAACCGTCAGCCGCCGGGTGCCGCGCGCAGCAACGCTAACCCGGCGGCGGACCCCCTGCGCGGCGGCCAGTAGCGGGCCGGCGTCGTCCAGCAACTGCTGGCCCGCGTCGGTCAGCGTCACGCCGTGGCTGTCCCTGACGAACAGAGGGGCGCCGAGGTCATGCTCGAGCGCGCGGATCTGGCGGCTGAGGGCCGGCTGCGCGATGTGCAGGTCGTCGGAGGCGCGGCCGAAGTGCAACCTCTCAGCGACCGCGACGAAGTAGCGCAGCTTGCGTAAATCCAGATCCATCAGGCCTCCCCGTCTGGTGATGCCTTCAGGTTATCGCCACCACCACAAGAGGTCTTGGACACCGAGATCGGCCGGTGGCACGTTCGGGTCGAGCGCCGAACAGCGCGCTTCCCGAGGCGCCGATGATTTGTTCGTCGACGACCTTCGCAGCTTCAGAAAGGCATGACTCATGAGCGGCATCAGCATTGTCGGCGTGGGGGGCATGGCCCACGCCCTGGGCGCCCGCGTGGTCGCGGGCGGCAACGACGTCGAAATCATCGGCCGCGACATCTCCAAGGCCAAGGAGATGGCCGCGGCGCTCGGCGGCGGCGCTACGGCCGGAACGTTCGGCACCGCCCCAGCCGGCGACATCGTCATCCTCGCGGTCCCGAACGCCAGTGCCGTGCCCGTGGTCACCCAGTACGGTGACGCGCTGGCCGGCAAGGTCATCATCGACCTCACGAACCCGGTCAACGCCGACGCCACCGGGCTGGTCACCGCTGACGGCGCGTCCGCCGCACAGGCGATCGCCGACGCCGCCCCGGCGAGCGCACACGTCGTGAAGGCGTTCAACACCGTCTTCGGGCACACGCTGGTTCCGGGCCGCTCGCTGGACGTGTTGTTCGCCGGCGACGACGCTCAAGCCAAGGCAACCGTCTCGGCGTTCATCGAAAGCCTGGGGTTGCGCCCGCTGGATGCCGGAGGCCTGGAGATGGCGCACTGGCTGGAAGGGCTGGGCCTGCTGATGATCAGCCTCGCCCGAAACGGTGTCGGGACCTTCGACTTCACCCTCGGCATCAGCACTCTCCGCTGAACCGATCACACCCACACTTCTTCACCCACGGAGAGCCATATCATGCGCGTTCTTGTTACTGGTGGAACCGGCCACTCCGGTTCCCACATCGTCCCCGAGCTCGTCGCCGCCGGTCACGAGGTCACCGGCCTGGCCCGGTCGGACGGGGCGGCAGCGGCGCTGTCCGCGCTCGGCGCCAAGGTGCGTCGAGGCGACCTCGAGGATCTCACCGGGCTCCGGGAGACGGCCGCGGAGTTCGACGGCGTCATCCATGTCGCGCATCGACAGGACCTGCTCTTCTCCGGTGGAATCGATGCCGTGGCCGCCGCGGAGGTCCCCATCATGCTCGCCTACGGCGAGGCGCTGGAGGGAACCGGAAAACCGCTGGTCGTGGCCGGCAGCATCGGCTCGCCCGGGCAGCAGGGCCTGGGCCGGCCGGCCACCGAGGAGGACCCGGCCCTGCCCGTCCGCGACGAGCACAAAGGCACTCTGCATGCTCGTAATGTCGTGGAGTCGGCCGTGATCGGGCTCGCTGAACGAGGAGTGCGGTCGTCGGTCGTGCGGATCGCGAACATCGCGCACAGCACCACAGACAGTCGCGGGTTCCTCGTACAGCTGATCGCTCTGGCGAAGGAGAGAGGTTTCGCCGGCTACCCCGGGGACGGCGCGAACCTGTGGAACGCCGTGCACATCCGTGATGCCGCCTCCTTGTTCCGGTTGGCACTGGAGAAGGGGCCGGCGGGCCGGTATTGGCACGCGGTAGCGGATGAGGGCGTCGCGTTCCGGGAAATCTCCGAGGCGATCGGCAGCCGCCTGGGCCTGCCTGCCCTGAGTATTCCCATGGACGAACTGGTGTTGCCGGGATACTTCGGGTTCCTCGCCAACATCGTCACGCGCAGCTACCCGGCGTCCAACGCCATCACCCGTCAGGTCCTCGGGTGGGAACCGGTTCAGCCGCGACTGCTTGACGACCTGGACAACGGCCATTACTTCCCCGCCGGCTGACGGCAGGGTCTCGGATCGAAAGAGGCTGAGATCGTGACCACTGTGGGATTCCTGGGAAGCGGTGCCATCGGCGGCGCCCTCGCGCGGCTCGCCCTCGAAGCTGGGCACAAGGTCGTGCTCAGCAATTCGCGCGGCCCGGAGACGCTTGCTGACATGGTCGCCGCACTGGGGCCGCTGGCGTCCGCGGCAACCAGCGCGGAGGCTGCGGCGGCCGGTGAGATCGTGGTGGTCACGGTACCGGTCAAGGCCTTCGCTCACCTTCCGGCCGCGCCGCTGGCCGGGAAAGCGGTGATCGACACTTGCAACTACGGCGCCGAGCGTGACGGGCATATCCCGGAGCTCGACGGCACGTCCCTGACCTCGAGTGAGCTGCTGCTGCGGTACATCCCCAGCGCCATGATCGTGAAAGCGTTCAACAACATCTATTACAAGCACCTGCTGTCGCTTGCCCGTCCGGCAGGGGAGGCCGGCCGTTCGTATCTGCCGATCGCCGGAGACTCCGCGCCGGCGAAGGCGGTGGTGACCGGCTTCATCGAGTCCGTCGGGTACGGCGTGGTGGACTCGGGACCGCTGGCCGACAGTTGGCGGCAGGCGACGGGCACGCCGGTGTGGGGGACTCCGTACGGTCCGGTGTCCGATGAGCAGGGCCGGTCGGCAGGGGAGGAGGCCATCCGAACGGCATTGGCCTCGGCGAGGCGGTAATCGCAGGCGGCGTGAACCGGTTGACCTAGCCGACTAGGAGAACAGACCCCGGCGAAACGCTTCGGGGGGCTTCGTTTTCACGTAACAGCCGTGATCTCTAGCGTTGATGGAAGGTCGCGATGGCCGCTTCGAGGAGGCGAAGGTACGGGTCGCGTCTGCCTCATAGGGCATGTGCCGATTCATTCCGGCAAGACTGGGACGCTCAGGTTCGGCAACGCCGGTCGGTCGACGCTCACCGGAACAAATCTGAACCGG